>CAKUAI010000005.1 GCA_934636245.1 uncultured Coriobacteriales bacterium | reverse complement strand
TCTTCCGCAGTATCCGGTTCTCGGGGTTCGCGCGGCCGCCCCACTGGGGTGCGGCGCGAGGGAGAACTATACACGCACGCGCAGGGCGGGCGCAAGGGCGGGGAGGGCGCTCCACGGGACGCACACAAACTGGGGAAGAATGATTAGGTTGGGCGGGTTTCCCGGCCAAGGAAGGGCGCGGCTGCCCCTGGGCAAGCCCGCGCCAGCACGGTGGCCACGGCCGCTCGCTCCGCCCTGCGCCGCCCCTTCTCCCCGCCGATCTCCAACGGCCCCCTTGCCGCACACGGCCCGCCTCCCTTGCGGGAAAGCGGGCCTCGTATGTCTTGCATATATAGTGGGAGCCGGCTCCGCTCAACGAACAGGCGGCACAAGAGCCCGCGCGCATCGCAGGGCCACCCGTTATCGAACGCGGCGCCGCGCAATTTGTCATCTTATCACGGCCAGACTATGCCTCGGCCAATACAGCGGGCTAGTCTGCCCGCAGTTCTTCACCCGAGCGGTCCTCCCTCGCCGACATCGAAAAGCCCGCGCCCCAAGGCAACCTGGGGATGCGGGCTCAAAAAGGCGGGTGCCAGTTCTTATCTGTCTTACTTCGCTGCGGCCTGACGGCGGGCGATGTTGGCCTTGATGCAAAGCACGATGCCCACGGCGAGGACGCCGACGATTGCGGTGACGCAGGAGACCGACGAGTCCAAAGGGACCTCCTACCCCTATCCGTACCTCGACTAGGCCCACTTCGCATTCAAAAGGTTGTGCTCCTCCGACCTCGCTTTCAAGGCCCCACCCAGTGCCAGGCACGTTTTCCAGTCATACAACATAGAAACCGTCGATTCCCCAGGCACTTGTCGGAGCAATTGCTCCCTTCGTGCATTAGGACATACGTGTGCAAGCTGCGGGTATATACTTGCGGATACATCGACGTATATAGATTCGCTCGTAGCTATTTGAATAAAGGAGGATTTGGCGATGGACGCCACCAAAGCCGAAATCATAAATCAGATACGTGAGCTCAACGCCCTTCTTATACAGGCAAAACTGCACGTGGGCCGCTCAAAGCTCGTGCATCATTTTCATCGCGATGAGCTCGATTCAGATATGCCGGGCCTGCATGGCCAAGGACGCCTTCTGGGCATCTTGGGTCTCAACCCGGGCACCAGCGAGACGACATCCAGGGATTTGGGCTACATCCTGGGCATGAGCCGCCAAGCCGTGACCGATTTGCTCTCCAAACTCGAAGCGAGAGACCTTATTGCACGCAAGCCCTCTCCTTCAGGGGCGGGCCAGGTCTGCGTTTCTCTCACGCGTAAGGGTCGTGAGGCTCTGAACCGAATGCGCGACGATGACGACGGAATGCCCGATGTGCTTGATTGCCTTAATGAGCAGGAACTTGCGCAGTTCGATGAGTATCTGCGGCGCATCATTCAGAATGCCGAATCCAAGTCCTCCAACGATGAGTTTGCCGAGCGGCGCCGCGCCATGCATGAGTTCTTCAACCTCACGCACCCCGATGCGCCTGAAGAAGAAATACCCATGCGTACCAGCCATGTTCAGGTTGAGCGCACGATTGTGGAAGGAAGCACTCGATGAGTGAAGACAACGAAAAGGGCCCGGCTGGTAGGGGGCGCATACATACCTCAGGGGTTCATGCCGGGTTGAAGACCCTCTTCAGCCCGAGCAGCCCAAACGCCCCCGAGCAGCACTCGACGTCGCTCAAGGTTGAGCGTAGCGCCTCCGGCGTGCGCATCGAAGGCCGTCTGACCTCCCCTATCGCGCGTGTCCCCGAAGAGGTTGCGGTTTGCCCAGGCATCACCATCAAAGGACGCAACATCAAGTCGCTTGCTTACACGACCGATGTGGCGGTTATCCGTAACTGCAATGCCGATGCTATCCTCGCCGTCTATCCCTTTACCGGCGAGCCCATCATCACGCAGGCCCTGCTTACCGTGGCCCAGCAGCCCATTTTCGTGGGCGTCGGCGGCGGCACCACCACGGGTTCGCGCGTTGTGGAGCTTGCCATGATGGCCGAGATGCAAGGCGCAGCCGGCGTCGTGCTCAATGCCCCCGCCAGTGCCGAGACGGTAGAGAGCACCATGGCGGTCATCGATATTCCCGTGATGGCAACAGTGCTGGCAGATGACGAGGACGTTGACAACAAGATCATGGCCGGCGCGGCCATCCTCAACGTTGCCGCAGGCGCGCGCACGGCAGAGGTTGTCGCAAGCATTCGTGCACGTCATCCCGAAATGCCCATCGTGGCCTCCGGTGGCAAAACCGGCGAGAGCATCCTTGCCACCGTCGCCGCTGGTGCCGACGCCGTTTCCTGGACGCCGCCGAGCGCTCAGGACCTGCAGCACGCGATGATGAACAGGTATCGCGAGGGTTAAGCACAAAGGCCGAGTCCCTCGAAACGATAGGCGCGCGTCATACCAAGAGCCCCTGTTTCCCGGCGATCCGTACTTGCGCCGGGAAACAGGGGCGATTATGTGCCAGCGACTAGAACGCAGGCTGGTGTCACTATGCGGAAAACAAGACGGCGCTATGCTTCAACGATAGAAGAGACGCCGAGGATTTCGTCGGCCTCGTCGAGCAGAGCGTTACCCTTCTCGAGCAGGTCATTGAACATGTCGGGGTTGTGGGCGCCCTCAGAATTCTCGGCAGCGGCAAAATTCCAGTAGTAGCAGGCATAACGCTGAATCTCCTGGAGCCTTGTAACCTGGTCTTCCGTCAGGCCGCTGGCAAGGGCGGTGTCCATGTCGAAGACGAGGTTGCCGTCGGCGTCGGGAATGGCGACCTTGTCCTCGAAGTTGAAGATGAACTGCTCGGCGCGCAGGCCCAGCTCATGGGTGCGGCCGTCGATGTCTTCCTGGATGCCCTTGACCTCACTGGCCAGGTCGGTATGGCAGGTGTTGCAGGAAGCGAGGAGCTCAGGCTTGTCGAGAGGGCTCTGGATGTTGTGGTCGGTGTACTCAACGCCCGTTTCCTCGTCGACAACCGTGCCCATGTGGCAGTCGGCGCAGGTATAGCCCATCTGGGCCATGGGGCTGGGGTTGGCGCCGTAGTTGAACTCGAACTCGGCGTGACGCACGGCGAGCATCTCAGCGCCAGTGGAGGCGTATGTCCAGTCGGAGAAGCCGTACTCGTCATAGAAGGCGAGCGCATCCTCGGCGTTCATGCTGGCAAGGCCGCCATAGTAGGGACTGACCGGCTCGCCGGACTCAAACGGCGCGTCGGAGCCCTCTTCAACCGCGGGGGCCATGGAGTAGTCGCAGTGGCACTGACCGCAGGCGGCGTTGGCAACCGTGGTTTCATCGAGGTCGTCGCCCATGGCGCGGATCCAGTCCTCGCGAAGCACCGCGTTGGTCGTGGGGTCCTCGTTCTCGTGGCAGTTTGCGCAAGAGACGTTCTCGGTGAAGGCGTCCTTGTACTCGGTGATGGGCTGAGTCCAATAGCTGCCCTCGCCCTCGTAGTTGGCGGCATCGAAGTGCACCTGCGGGGTCTTGCAGGCATAGCAAGACACCTTGCCCTTCGACTCGGAGAGGTCGCCCAGGCGGCCGTTGTTCGCGACGACCCACACCGAGTAGGCGTGGCCGCCCGGCTCGGTGTAATACTTGGCATAGCCGTAGCCCTTGCCGAGGGTCTTGATCTCGGGGTACTGGTCCTCGTCAAGGAAGTTGACCTTGGTGGAGGTATAGTCGCCCTCGAGCAGCTCGGTGCCAACCGAAGTGGTGTCGACGTTGCCCTCGGCGATGTACTCGCCGTACTCAAGCGGCACGTCCATGGCGGTCATGAGGTAGGAGTTGTACTCGAGCGGGAACTTGTCGGCCCAGTACGAAGCATCAATCACGCCATACTGGTCGTACTCGAAGGCGGCGTCGGCGATGACTTCCTGGGCCTGGCCGTCGCCGGCTGCCTTTTGTTCCTCGCCCGAGGCGATGGCGGCAACGCCGGCAAAAGCCAGCATGCATGCCAGGCATGTTCCTGCTACGGCGGCAAATCTCGTCTTCTTGACCTGCATGGGTGTCTCCTCTCCCCGGTTAGGCCGACCACTTTTGAAGGCCGGCTGAAAAAATTGTAAAACGGCAATAATTTCGTCGTCTGTTGTGAGGACAACATGCTGGGAGAGAAATTTTGGAGCCGAAAACGAGCAAAGCCCGACGTCCCCGGAGGAAACGGCGGGCCTTGATGACGAGCAGGGAGGCAGGGAGGTGAAAAAGCAGGCAGGTAAGAAGGAGGATGACGAGGCCCGAGCGACGATTGTTCGAACAGCCAGGGCAGCAGCACACCCCCGAACGCATGGGAAAGCAGGCAGACAAGAGGCGCAATCGGCGCCGACGCAAATCACGCCCCTGAGCGCATGGGAAAGCAGGCGGGAATCACACACCCAAACGACGATTACGCCACCTGGCCCATCGTCCATGCGGTGGAGGTGCCGAAGAACTCGTCGAAGGCGCTGCGGTCGTAGGTCTCGCTCGCGAGCTCGTTGGCGCTGGTCATAACGAAGTCGCTGGTGTAGCCGCCGTCAACGGTAACGGTGACGCCCGAGGTGCCCTGGACGACGGTCTGCCCACCCGCGATGACGGTCACCGTGTTACCATCGGCGTCGACAACGCGACCACCTGAGGCCACACTGAGCATGCTCAGGTGCGCATTGGCCGTAACGGTCCAGGTAGAAGACCCATCCACGTACACGCCGAGCGGAGCCGAGCTGATGGCGCCGTTGGCGTTGTCCTCGATGCTTGCCGAGCCGCTCCAGGTGCTTGCGTTGAGCAGGTACAGGTTGAACGTCGAGGTCGTATCTACACACACATCACCTTCGAGCTGCTGGTTTGTGGCGGTGAAGTTCACCTGGGCACCGTTGCTGCCCGGTGTGCCCCAGTTGTTCGCGTCGTTGCCGGCAACATAGGCAAGCTTGTTGGATGTGGAATCAAAATCGAGCACGGTGTTGGACAGAACGACGTTTGCCGTGGTGTTGGTGAAATAGAACATGGTGCCCGAGGTAACGGCGCTCTTGAGCGTGGAGGACGCCACCTGGAAGGTCGCCGTATCGCCCGTGGTAGCCTCGGCATCGCCCGAGGTGGACTGATAGATGATGACGCCGTTGGCAATCGGGTCCGAACCCGTGAGGCCGGCATTTGTGCTCTCAAGCTCGCTGTTGTTGATAAGGATGGTGTTGAGACCCTCCATACCAGCGATCTGGCTGGCAGATGCGGTGCCCATGACGCCGTTCACCTGGATGTTGCCCGTGGAGTACAGAAGGGGCGAACCGGAGCCGGCCGTAGAGAAGGTGCCACCGACAACGGAAATGGTTCCGCCGCCGCGGTCGGTCGCAACGGCCGCGCAGTGGTCGCCCTCGGTTGCGATGTCGACCTGCGAGGCGACCACAACGCCGGCATAGGTTGCGTCCAAGCCGCGGGAGTTGCCGGCAGAGGTGTCGATGCCGCAGTCGTTGACGAACGCCACGCCCGAGTCGGTGGCAAAGACGCCGTTCGAGCCTTCGCTCGTGGCGCTCAACGTGCATCCGTTGAGAGCGACCTGGGATCCTTCGTTCACAGCCAAAACGATGGAGTTTGCGCCGTAGAAGTTGCAGCGGTCACCGTCGGTGTCGTCGCCGGACTTCGCAATCGTGCAGTCCCGCAGCACTGCAATACCTGCATTTTGGGCAAGGACGCCGTTCTGGTCGGTCTCGGTGGCCTCGATTGCCTCGCCCTGGGCGTCGGCCTCCTGCCCGTCGGCGGTAAAGGCCGCCGTGTACGTGCCTGAATAATCAAAGGTCATCGTGTCGGCGCCACCGGGGCCGCCGGGCTGCGCGCCCTGCGGGGGCTCGCCGCCGGGGCCGCCTTGGCCACCGTCGGAGGGCATGTCAGGAGGAGTTCCCCCCGCCTGATCGGCCAATGCGAGAACAGGAAGCGCCGTTGCCCCTACGAGGGCGCAAGCGGCAGCGCAGGCAAAGTGTCTGCGGGAAATGGGACCAAAAGACGAGGTTTCCTTGGCAGTCGACGTCGCAATCATAGCGGTCGCTCCTTTCAGAGGGGACAGTGCCGAGTCGTGCCGGCGGTGAAAGCCAACTCCTCCGCCGACAACCAACAAGGTACGCTCAGGCACTGTAAGCCCACTGAAACTATGAGGACGCAACAAAGAGGCCGCAATGTTTGAGGCGCTTCAGGTTCCTGCCGGAAACTGAAAGAAATGTCTTCAGCAACCCTCGGGTTCAATGGAATAGAAGAAAAGCCCTGGTCATTAACCTTTTTCGATAACCATCCGACATCGCCGGCAGCCACGCTCAACTACCGTGAGGTTCCCAGCGGGCACTGCCAAAAACCTTCTCAGCCACCCTAAAGCTCTCAACGCATGCCGGCAAAGATCCTGTTTGCCTGCCCGAAATGCCTATCGGGCACAGGCCGAAGCTTATATATCACCCTCAAGATTCTCATCGGCAGCTGAACGCGTAGGGCCATCGCCGGAATTGATTCCTCGTTTCGGAAGCGTCACGAGCATGGTGGTCCCGTCCTCTGAGCTTTCCTCGACCTGAGCCGTGCCGCCATGAAGCGTCGCGATTTCCCAAACCAGCGCAAGGCCGAGCCCCACGCCGCCATGCTCCCTGCTACGGGACTTGTCCACGCGGAAGAACGGCTGGAAGACGCTCTGCCTGTATTGCTCGGGTATGCCGAGGCCAGCGTCTTTGACCCGCAGGCAAATGCGGTCGGCTTCCTCGCTGACAGAGACGCGTACCGCCGTATCGGGGCGGCCGTAGCGAATGGCGTTCTCGGTCAGGTTGAAAACCGCGCGATACACGAGGGTGTCGCTGCCAACCATCACGGCGTCGCCTGCGCACTCAAGGGCAATCCCCTTGCGCTCGGCAAGCGGAGCGAGGTCGGTGCAGACTTCCTCCAGCAGCGGCGCCAGCTCAATCACGTCGTTGCAGGGAACCGTGCGCAGTTCGCTCATTTCGAGCAGGGCCTTTGTCATCTGCGTCATGCGCCCGGTTTGTTCCTGCAAGAGACCAAGAAAGTCGGACACCTCGGGTCCCGCATCGGGATGCTCGGCCGAAAACAGCTCCATCTGCGCCTGCATCAGCGCAAGCGGCGTGCGCAACTCGTGCGCGGCGTTTCCCGTAAACTGGCGCTGAGCCGCAAACCCCTCGTCAAGGCGGGCGATCATGTCGTTGAACGAGGCGCTGAACTGCTCGAACTCAGGCAGCACGTCTTCGCTGATCTTCATTTCCGCCAAGTTGTTCGGCTGCACTTTTTCAATCTGCGAGGTAAAAGTCCGCAGCGGTCGCAAAGCGCGGCCCGTGACGAAATACGCGAGCACGCCGCCAAGAAGCGTCACTGCCGCCGTTATGTACCAGTTCGTCGTGCCAAAGGACTCCTGAGCGTCGCTCACGATGATCATGAGGTCGTAGTTGTGATTCTCGGTGTCGAGGCTGAAGGGCCCGGCATCTCCCTGCTCAATATCGGTGTAGGCCGATATGTCGTTGCCGATCGAATCCATGTAGTGCTTGCCGGAGTAGCCGATCAGGAAGTTCATCAACACGCAGGTCAGACATATCAAAAGCGCCGTCATCAACGTGATGCGCCACTGCAGGGACAGCTTTTTCATGCGCTGACCTCCATCACGTAGCCCTCGCCGATGCGATTGTGGATGGAGTCGAAGCCCTGGGCCGCCCGCAGCTTCTTGCGCAGAGACGACATGTGCACGCGTATCGAGTTGCTGAAGTTGTTCACCGAGCTATCCCACACGTGCTCGATGAGCTCCTCTTGGCTTACCGGGCGACCCTGGTTGAGCATGAGGTACTCAAGGATGCCTGTCTCTTTTTTGGTCAGCGACAAAGGGGCCCCAGCGACGGCGGCTTGGCGCGTCTTTGCGTCGAAGGTAAGGTTTCCGCAGGTCAGAACCACATCGCTTTGCGTGAAACGGCGCAGCGTGAGACAGCGTATTCTCGCGGCAAGCTCCTCGAGGTGAAACGGCTTGGTGAGATAGTCGTTGGCGCCCGCATCCAAACCGTTCACTTTGTCGGCAACCTCGCCGCGCGCCGACAAAATGAGCACCTTTGTGTCGCAATCGGTTTTCCGAAGCGTCCGCAACACTGTCATGCCGTCTGCCCCGGGGAGGTTCAGGTCGAGAACGACCACATCAAAGCTCTCAACGGCAAGCATGTCCAGCGCCTCTTGGCCGTCATAGCAGCAATCGACGCTGTACGCGAGATGCCTCAGGCTCCGCACGATTGCATCGCACAACGCCTTCTCATCCTCAACAACCAAAATACGCATGGCAGCCCCTCTACACATTTGCTTCCTCTCTTAACGCGGATTTTATATGCGCCGTGGTGTAATGACCCCCGAAACGAAGGGAGTGGTGGGATTTGTTCAAAGTAATTAAAACCGTGTCCCAGGTTGTCCTGCTCATTGCCGGAATCGCCATGGTGTGCGTCGGCGTTGCGCGAGGCGAAGCCGCCATCGTGCTGGGCAAGGCGGTTCGACTGTGTTTGGAGTGCATCGGAATTGGCTAACGAGAAGAAGTCGGTATCGCGCCTCTTGAGCCGCTTTCGTGGCTGGATCCAGGCGGCTGCAACGCTCATTTCCAACATCCATCTGCCGAATTTCGTCAAGGGCGGCATCTACCAGGGGCAAGGCAAGGCCGTGTGTGTACCGGGTCTGAACTGCTATTCTTGCCCGGCCGCCTCGGGGTCATGTCCCATCGGGGCGTTTCAGGCGGTTGTGGGCTCGTCGAAATTCAGCTTCTCGTATTACATAACGGGATTCCTGATTTTGCTCGGCGTACTGTTGGGACGATTCATCTGCGGCTTTCTGTGCCCGTTCGGCTGGCTGCAAGAACTGTTGCACAAGATTCCAAGCAAGAAATTCTCTACGAAGAAGCTCAAGCCGCTCACCTACGTGAAGTATGTCGTGCTGGTGCTCACCGTGATCTTGCTGCCTATCCTTGTTGTCAACGATCTGGGCATGGGCGACCCCTTCTTTTGCAAGTACATCTGCCCGCAAGGCGTGCTCGAAGGCGCGATTCCGCTCTCCATCGTTGACGAGAACCTGCGCGCGGCACTGGGAGACCTCTTTACCTGGAAGCTCTTCGTGCTTATCGCGGTCGTGGTGCTGAGCGTGCTGTTCTTTCGCCCGTTTTGCAAGTGGATCTGCCCGCTCGGCGCGTTCTATGGACTAATGAACAAGGTGTCGCTTCTGGGCATCAAGGTTGACCAGCACAAATGCGTCTCGTGCGGCAAGTGCGCAAAGGCTTGCAAGATGGACGTCGACATCAGGAAGACGCCGAACCACACCGAGTGCATCCGTTGCGGCAAGTGCATCGGCGCGTGCCCCGTGGATGCCATCGATTTCAGCTATGGCTTTGACCTGCCGGGGAAGAATCCCTGTGACAGTGCGAAGGCGCATGTGGAAGACAAGAAGACCATAGAAGAATAATGGAGGAACAGCAATGAACAAAATGTCGAAAATCTCAACGGTACTGGTCGCGTCCCTGCTGACAGTCAGCCTCACGGCATGCTCGAGCACCGACGACAGCGCAAGCGATACCACGACCACAACGCCCGGCACGACGGCTTCCACCTCGGCCAAGCCGAGCAACGCCGACGAGGCCGCCCAGCAGTATCAGGACCTCATGCAGCAGGAAAACGACATCCTCTCAGCCAATCCCGACCTGTGGGAAAAGGTGTTCATGTCGGTGGACAAGGACAACCCGATGATTGGCAAGAGCTCCAACTACGGCGACTTCCTCCTTGCTGCCATCGACGATGCCACAGACAAGCTGTCCGATGAGGAGACCGAGACGCTCAAGAGTGGCGCACAGCAGATCAAGGAGGTCGAGGACCAGCTGGCGGCTCTCGAGCAGGACTACCCGGGGTGCGGCATCGCACCGGGCGAGGGCGAGAGCGTTGATGCGGCCAGCGCCGGCATGGTGAGCGACTCCGGCGAGCAGACCGCCTTCCCGAGCTTTACGGGCAAGGACTTCGACGGCAACGACGTGACCAGCGACGAGCTCTTCTCCAAGAACAAGGTGACCGTCGTGAACTTCTGGTTCAGCACCTGCAAGCCGTGCGTGGAGGAGCTCGCCGACCTTGACGCGCTCAACAAGGAACTTGCCGAGAAGGGCGGCGAGGTCGTGGGCATCAACTCCTACACCCTCGACGGCGACGAGACCGCAATCTCCGACGCGAAGGACATCCTGTCGAAGAAGGGTGCCACCTACAGGAACATCTGGTTTGGCTCCGACACCGAGGCCGGCCAGTTCACCGCGGGGCTGTTCTCGTTCCCGACCACCTATGTCGTCGACCAGAACGGCAACATCGTGGGTCAGCCCATCATGGGCGGCATCACCTCTGCCGAGCAGAAGGA
The DNA here is from genome assembly GCA_934636245.1 of uncultured Coriobacteriales bacterium. GTDB lineage: Bacteria > Actinomycetota > Coriobacteriia > Coriobacteriales > UMGS124 > UMGS124. The sequence goes on along the minus strand of CAKUAI010000005.1, from coordinate 183,291 downwards.
AGCCCTCAACAAGCTCATCGACCAGGCACTTGCGAACAGCGCAGAGTAAAACTCGGGCGCACATAGATTGCACGCGAAAGGCCCTGGGAATCCCGGGGCCTTTTTTATGCGCGGCTGCAGCTGGTTTTTGCCACAGGGCTCTAACGCGAAAGACAAAAGATTGGGCAAAATACTTGTGACGCAAGGTACCGTGGTTGCGTCATAGTAGGTGAAGCATCCCCGCAAGATAGAGAAAGGGACCCACCATGAAGAAGAACACGACGAGCAAGGTTACCTACGGCAAGGCAGCTTTGGGCGCGGCGCTCGCAGGGCTCGCGCTTGTGGCCACGATGGGTGTTGCCACGCTGGCAAGCACCCCCTCGCCTGCCCTGGCAAACGACGCGCAGGCAACCTCCACCCAGGCAGCGCAGCGCACCATCCAGGTAAGCGCCAGCGACTCGGTGAAGGTCTCTCCCGACATGGCAGAGCTGACGCTCACCATCTGCCCCCAGGCGGCAACGGCCCAAGAGGCCCAGGCCACGGCCGCCAGCGAGCTCGACGCACTTAAGCAGGCGCTCGCCGCCCTTGGCATCGACGAGAAGAATATTGTGGCCTCGCAGGTAAGCATCTACGCGCGCTATGACTGGTCGGACTACGTCGAGAAGATCGTGGGATATCAGGCCTCCATCGACATCACGCTGAGGGAGCTCACGATCGACCAGGCCAACAGCGCCATTCCTGCCATCGCCGGCATCGAGGACACCACCTTGGCCGGGACGCGCTATTACGTGAGCACCTATGACGAGCGCTACCAGGAGGCCCTGGTGAGCGCGCTGCAGGTAGCCCAGGCCAAGGCCCAGGTACTGGCCCAGGCTGCAGGCGCACAGCTGGGCGCGGTTGCAAACGTGTGCGAGAACTATGATTCGCAGGAGTACCGCTACTCCTCCGTCCAGGCAAAATCCGAGGCCGCGACGATGGCGGTTGCCGAGGGTGCGGCCGCAGACACCGGAGCCGGCAACGGCGGCGGCATGCTCAACCCCGGCGAGATCGAAATCAAGGCAAGCATTTCGGTCACCTACGAGCTTGCAAGCTAGCGGGCGTGTAAACTCAGAGCACGACACGCAAAGCGAGCGGGGTACGACGGCTCACGTCGTACCCCGCTTTTGTATCGAAACGGACGAACATGCAATCAAACGAACGGCGCACAGACTTGAGCGACGCAGAGGTCAGACGCACGGAGCACTTTGAGGGGCTGCGAGCTGAGCTTGAAAGCAAGGGGTGGCATGCAACCGAACTCGTGCTGCCCATGGAGCGCGTCGCAAAACAGGGCATGGCCATGGGAGCCGCTGTGTGCGTGCCGTTTGCAGCCATCTGGCTCGCCCTGTGGGGCCTGCAAGCACCCAGCCTGTGGCAGGTTCTTGCGTGCTGCGTCGCCTACCTGGCGCTCATACCCGCCCATGAGGCAATCCATGGGCTCACGTGGGCGGCATGCAACCCGCTGCACTTCAAGGCAATCGAGTTTGGATTCATGCGCGAGAGCCTTACACCCTACTGCACCTGCACCGAGCCCCTGGGGCGTGCGTGCTACATCACCGGATCGCTTGCCCCGCTTGTTGTGCTCGGCCTCGCCCCTGCGATTGCAGGCATCGTGCTGGGCGCGGGCGTGGTCTTCGTGCTGGCGCTGCTCATGATACTGGGTGCAAGCGGCGACATTTTCGTGGTCGTCGAGCTGCTTCGACACAAAAAGACGGGCAGCGAGCTTATCTGCGTCGACCATCCCAGCGAGTGCGGCCTCGTGGTGTTCGAGCGCTAATCACCGGGCAAGCAGGAAACCGCCACCTGGCAGAGGGGACGCTGGAAAGCATTGGGGCCAGCCGCATTTGCAGGCTGGCCCCAAGGGGTCCTTCTCTATTTGTCCTTTGCAGGCTCGATATCCTCGGGGCCCTCGATGTCGTTGTCGTCGAAGTCCAGGGCAGAGGGCGAGTTCTCAGGGTAACGGGCCCGATATTCCTCGAGCAGGGCATTTTCACCGCGAACCACGAGTCCGTGATCGACCACGCGGCGGACGATGTCGTAGATGACGGCAAAGAGCGGGATGCCCACGACCATGCCGACGACGCCCCAAAGGCCGCCGAACAGAAGGATCGAGAAGAGCACCCAGAAGCCGGAGAGGCCCGTGGTGTTGCCGATGATCTTGGGACCGAGGATGTTGCCGTCAAACTGCTGCAAGATGATGAAGTACACCTCGAAGTAGACGCAGTGCATGGGGCTCTGAAGCAGCAACAGCAGACCGCAGAACACGCCGGCCAAGATGGGGCCGAAGAACGGCACGATGTTAAAGACGAAGACGAGGACGCTGATAAAGGCGGCGTTCTCGATGCGCATGATCACGCAGCCGATGAAGCACAGCACCGCAATGATGAGCGAGTCGATGATCTTGCCCACAAGGAAGCCGTTGAACATCTTGTCGGCAAAGTGCACCTCGCCCTCGATGACCTCGGCCCACTTGCGCGGCGCAAGGCTGTAGAGAATAAGCTTGGCCTGCGAGGCAAAGCGACGACGGCTTGCAAGCATATAGATGCTGATGAGGATGCCGAAGAACAGGTTGGTCACCACGAAGAGGGCGTCGACCACGTGGTTGCCCACGCCGCTGATGATGGCCTCAAGCGTGGAGAAGATGTCACCCGAATAGAAGGAATTGACCTGTTCGACGATGAAGGCCGCAAACGAGTCCCAGTATTCCTGCAGGGCGCCCCATTCCTGAAGGGCGTCGTGCATGAGGGCCACAAAGGAGTCGACCTTGGCGGGAAGCGTGTCGAAAACCACAAATGCCGAGGTGGTGACCTGCGGGATGACGATGATGCTGAGGGCCACGATGGCAGCCAGCGCGATGAGGACCGACAACGCGATGGAGACTACACCCACGATGGGACCGGCAGGCGGCAGGCCCTTGCGACGGCGGCGGAACGTGAACGCGCGCTCAAACTGGTTGCACATAGGTGCGAGGAGGTAGGCGATGACCGCGCCGTACATGAACGGCGTCAAGATGCGGCCGACGGCGCCGAAGAGCGTGATGACCTGGGACATGTTGAAGATGACGAAGGTCATGACGAGGCAGACGGCCGCGACGCAGACTCCCGTCACGCCCGCCTTGAAGTATTTGACGTTCGCCGGGTTCTTCATGTAGTGCGCCCTCCGTGATCGGTCCACGTGCCAGGAAAACCCAGCCGCATCGTCTGAGTCAGGTATCATACCCCGCCCCGGCTTCGCCGATGCCCCACGCGCACACTCTTATGCGAGAAATTGACGAGGCGTTAACCAAGAGACATCATCCGGCGACATAAAACTGGGCAGGCGGAAGCGAAACCGAGTGGTTTGCGCCTATACTTCAAGGGTTACATCGTTTTGAGGAGAGGCTCTATGAAACCGCAAGGCATTCGAGACATCATCGGCCCCATCATGGTGGGGCCCTCGTCGTCGCACACCGCAGGCGCCCTGAGAATCGCAAGCATGGCGCGCAGCCTGCTTGCAGGCGAGCCCGTGCGCGTCAGGTTCACGCTGTATGGGTCGTTCAGCCAGACCTACAAGGGGCACGGCACCGACAAAGCGCTGGTAGCAGGCATGCTCGGCATGCACACCGACGACACGCGCATTGCGACGTCCTTTAGCGAGGCACGCTCGCAAGGCCTCGAGTTCGAGTTCGTGTGCGACCCGGTCACCAAGACCGACCATCCCAACACCGTCGACATCGAGGCGCGGGACGCAACGGGCATGCGCGTGAGCGTGCGAGGCGTCTCCATCGGCGGCGGCGCGGCGGAGCTGCGCCAGGTGGACGGAGTCGCCGTCAACATCACCGGCGAGAGCACAAGCCTTATCATCAGGCAAAACGACGAGCCCGGCGTGCTTGCGCATGTGTCGGGCCTCTTGGCACAAGCAGGCATCAACATCGGCACGGTGTCGCTGTACCGCGACCGTCGCGGCGGCATCGCCATCGTGGTCATGGAGATCGACGGCGACGTGCCCGAAGAGGTGGAACGCACCATTGCGGAGTTCCCCGCAATCCTGAGCGTGCGCATCGTGCCGGCCGACAGCTCGCACCAGCGCCTCGAGCGCACGGTACCCGACATCAGCGTCGAGGAGGCCCTCGAGGCCTTCGCCAAGGTGGACTTTGCGAGCGCCGCAGAGATGCTGCGCTACTGCGACGATAACGGCTGCACCCTGAGCAAGGCGTTCATGCGCCGCGACGAGATGCTCCTGGCATGTAACGGAAGAAGCGCCGAGGGCACGCGCGTGTACCTCGAAAAGGTGTTGCGCGTGATGCGCGAGTCGGTGCGCCCTCAGGGCCGCCCCACCATGGGCAGGCTCATCGGCGGAGAGTCGCTGGCGCTCGACGCCCTCGAAGCGCACGGCGGCGGCCTGGGACTGGCATGGGGACGCCTGTGCTCCTACGCCACGGGCGTGCTCGAGACGAACGCCTCGATGGGCCGTATCGTGGCTGCACCCACGGCAGGATCTTCGGGCGTGATCCCCGCTGTGCTACTTTACCTGCAGGAACAGTTCGGACTCGACGATGAGACGCTCAAGGCGGGCCTCGTTAACGCCGCGGCCGTGGGGCAGATCATCGCGCGCAACGCGACGGTCGCCGGCGCCGAAGGCGGCTGCCAGGCCGAGGTGGGATCTGCGAGCGCCATGGCGGCGAGCATGGCAGTGGAGCTCATGGGCGGCACGCCGGAGATGTGCCTGGACGCCGCCGGCATCGCGCTGGCGAACATGCTCGGCCTCGTGTGCGACCCCATCGGCGGCCTCGTGGAGGCCCCCTGCCAGAAGCGAAACGCAAGCGGTGCAGCGAACGCCCTGGTAAGCGCCGAGATGGCATTGGCCGGCATCCACAGCGACGCGCCCTTCGACGAGATTGTCGACGTTATGGCAAAGGTGGGCCGCTCGCTTCCCTATGAGCTGCGCGAGACGGCCCTGGGCGGCATGGCGGCGTGCCCGTCGTGCAAGAAGTGCCGCTAGGCCTGGGTTAGTCCTGGTTGGAAGGCTCGTCAGAAGTTCGGCCAGAGGCCCGGTCAGACCTCTTTGAGATTGCCTCGGCGTACGCGTCGCGCCTGGCGGCGCGTACGTTGGCATAGTCACGGATAAGGCGCTCGCGCTCGGCCCCAGCGCGCTCGGCCACCCACTCGGCATGCGCCGCATGGGCCTTGCGCGCGGCGGCAAGGTACTCCTCGCGAGCCACAGCGGCCGAGGCATATGCTTCCTCCACCACGTTGTGGCCCATGGCAGCCCTGCCCTGGGCCTTTTCCATGTCGTGCACGAGCTTGCCGAGAACGACGTGGTCATGCAGGATATGGCGCGCGTCGGCCGGGGCGGCGCCCGCCTCCTTGGCCGCGTCGACGAGGTGCATGTCGGCGATGCGCTGGCACAGCATCGCGACGAGCGGCATCACAAGCACCGTCACGGCACCGGCGGCCATAAGGACAGAGGCGATTTCCTCGGTCATGGCACCCGCCTGGACAGCAACGGACGTGACAGCAACGATGATGGGCAGTGCCGTGGTGCAGTAAATGGAGACCGAAGCGCGGCTGCCACCCGCCATGTCGCGCGTGCCCTTGGCCATCGAGAGCGAGATGAAGATGGGCAGCGCCCTGATGACGAGCAGCAGGAAAATGAAGCCCACAAGCAGCGCGGGCCTCAGCGCGATGGCCGTAAGGTCGATCTTTGCTCCGGAGACCACGAAGAACAGCGGGATAAAGAAGCCGTGCGCCATGCCCGTAAGCTTGGGCTCGAGCGTCTCATTGTCCTCGGGTACGAGGTAGTGCAGGACAAAGCCTGCCGCAAAAGCACCCAGGACGAGGTCGAGCTCAAAGATATCGGCAAAGGCAAGCAGGGCCACAAGCAGCAGCACGGTAAAGCGCACGTAGGTCTGCGAGGTCGTTTGAGCGCCCTCTGTAATCCAGGTATAGATTTTGCCGCTGAAGCGGTGCACGCCCTTGGCAAACGCAGCGATGAGGACGCAGAGGAGCACGAGCCCGATAAGAATCGCCACGCTTGCGATCTTGGCGCGCGTCGTGAGCAGCAGCGCCATGGCGACGACGGGCCCCAGCTCGCCCCAGGTACCGTACGCAAGAATCGAGTCGCCCACGCGCGTGCCCATAAGACCGCGCTCAGCCATGATGGGCAGCAACGTGCCCAGGGCGGTGGTGGTGAGGATAATGGCGATGGCGACACCCTCGATGCTGTTGAGCGTAGCGATACCGGTCGTGTAAATGAAGACGGCTGCCAGGCCAAAGGACACAAGCCAAGTAGCAAGGCCATGACGACCCTGGGAGCCCACGATGGATTTGGGGTCGATCTCAAAACCCGCAAGCAAAAAGAGAAAAGCCAGGCCCAGTTCGGAAATAAACGAGATGGTCTGATCCACTGCGATGATGTTTGCCATGTGCGGGCCGAGGAGCGCACCCGCAAGCAGCAAAAACACTGTCTCGGGCACAATGCGGCCGGGAATGGCGCGTGCCACAATAGGCACAAGCGCCGAAACAAGCACGATGATGGCCAAGGAGAACAAATCTACAGACATCGTTGTCCAAACCAGGGCCCAAGAGGCACCTTGAAAAACGGGGGTTCAAGATATGAAAATCGCCGTGGCGAGGGGCGTGGAGGCAAGGCGCACCGGAGTGCACGGACCCTCGCAGCGTCCCAAGCCACGGCGATGTTCCAGAAAACTTTAGGCCTCGGCGATGACCGAGATCTCCAGGACACTGCCCTTGGGCAGGGCGGCCACCTGCACGCACTCGCGCGCGGGGTTGGAGACGAAGTGCTTGGCGTACTCGGCGTTCACCTCGGCAAAGTCGGCCAGGTCAGTAAGGAAGACGGTGGTCTTGACGACCTTGTCCATACCACTGCCCGCAGCCTCAAGGATGGCGGCGATGTTCTTGGCGGCCTGGGCGCACTTCTGTGCAACCGTGCCCTCAAGCAGCTCGCCGGTCTCAGGCACGAAGGGCAGCTGACCGCTCACGTACACGAAGCCGCCGGCCTTGATGGCCTGGGAGTAGGGACCGATGGCCGCAGGGCCCTTGTCGGTATGAATGACTTCAAGCATGATGAACCTCCGATGGTCGCGTGAGGTAAAACGTACAACACCTGAGGATAGCAAAACCGCACGCGCTAACGCCCAACGCTGCCCGAGACGCCCAGCATCTCCAAGGCTTCGGCGCGGGTATGAACGTCGAGCTTTCCGTAAATGTGGCGCAGGTGCGTCTTGAGCGTGTTATGTGACATGAAGAGCTCCCCCTCGATGGCGGGGGCCGTATAGCCCTGGGCAAGAAGGGTCAGGATTTCCTGCTCACGAGGCGTGAGGCCCTTCTCCCGGGCAAGGGCGTCCATACGCTCGAGCAACTCGTCACGAGGGCTCTTCACCTTGAAACCGCTCGCCGCATCAACGCCCGACACCCCCCAGTCCGAGGTCACCGAACGCTCAGTGTGCCATAGCAGAACGCACCCCACCGTAGCGACGAGACCGATGAGGCTGATGACCCAGAGCATCTCTTGGCCATCGAGGATGCCTACCGAACGCATCCAACGACGCAAAAGGATGCCCACAAACATAGCCGCCTCGCTTGAAGCGCGCGCATAGGCAAAGACGCGCGCCGAAGGGATGGCGTGGCGATAGCACACATTGGCAAGCATGAACAGCACGAACAGGGCGAACGCCACATATGCAAGCTTGACCAGGAATGACACGAGCATGCCGGCCGTGGTGCCGAGCAGGGGGATGACAGCAAAGAAGACAAGCGCGAGCGGGAGCGTGACCCATGCAAAGAAGCGCACGTCAATCTCGCCTTTGCGCAGAAAGAAGGCGGCAAGCAGCACGACACCAGAAACGACCGTCGCCAGAATGCGGTGCGTAGCACCGGTACCATCCGCCTCAACAAGAAGAGACCCGGCAAAGCCCGAGGCAAAACCAGCGAGAGCCATGAGAACGAGCAGCTTCCAGGGCACCGGATAGGTCACGTCAGGGGACACCTGCACGACGCGGCCCGTCTCACTGCGCTCAAAACAAGCCTCTCCCGGCAGGCGCGACAGGGAAAGCGCGGCCATGACGCCTGATGCGGCGGGAAGCAGCGCTATGGCAACATTGGCAGCAGTAGTATCGAGATGAGAGATAACCAGGGCAATCAATCCCGCAAAGATGCAGCCCATGGCTCCAAAGAGAAGGCAGCGCGTATTGCCGAGCTGAGCGTACACCTCGGCCCAGAGCAGGAAGAGCGCGGCTCCTCCCAGGCCAGTAAGCATGCTGAGGATGGCCAGGAAAATCAGGCTGGAAGCAGATGAGGCCGCAAGAAACAGAGTGGCCGCAAACGTCCCCACCGAGCTAAGCGCGACAAGCCCGCAGCACATTCGGGGATGCGAGGAAATAGGCCCGAGCCGCCGGAGCAAGGCCGCATACATCAAAAAGAAGCCGATATCGCCCACACGCATGCCATAGTCGACGATTGTCTTGACAGTGCCGGCACCCATGCCATCTGAGAGGAGAAAGACCCCTGGCAGGTGCGTACAGCACAGCCAGGCAACGAGCACGCCCACGCCAAGGAACGACCACGGCAAGAGAGGCGCGCCGCGTCTCTGGGCATCTTCCGCCTCGCTCAACAGTTCCAACGGCTGGGACGCACTGGTCGCGGACGGGGTGTCTTGAGGCTGTTTCGTCGCATATATCACGGGCGGGCTCCCCTTGTTTGCCACTGCTCATTATCAGCGCAAGTGTACGCACATTGTGCGCGCTTGAATAGTCAAAACTATCAAAATACCAGCTACACGATAAAGGGTGATTTAAGGGTGATTGTTGCATCACACCGCGGCGGCCTCGAATCCCCCGCTATCGCCCCACGTTCAGCCTTTCGCGACTGGACGGCACGGCCCACGATGGCCTCAGCGCCTGACGGCAGCGCAACCCGCACGCGTCAGGCAACCCACAGATTGGTGTGCACGCACCGCAACAGAAAGGGATTCCGCAATGGACATGACCCGCCGCAACTTCGTCACCGCCGCAAGCGCCGCCACCGCCGCTGCCATGGGCGCCTCCGTGGCCCTGGCCGAGACCGCCCCTGCCCAGACCGAGCAGGCCGCCGGCGACACGCTCGAGGCCGACATCGTCATCGCTGGTGCCGGCGCGGCTGGCATGTTTGCCGCCGTTGAGGCCTGCCGCGCAGGCAAGAGCGTCATCGTGGTTGAGAAGGGTGGTTTCATCGGCCTCGCCAACGGCGCTCTTGCCGGCGGCCCGTTCGTGGTTCAGTCCACGGCGCAGAAGGAAGCCGGCATCGACATCACCGTCGAGCACGCCTTCAACCACATCATGGACTGGTCGCACTGGTCGATCGTCGCCCCTGTCGTGAAGAAGTGCCTCGAGCTTTCCGGTGAGACCGTGGACATGTTCACCACCGAGTTCGGCATCGAGACCTACATGCGCCCCGACAACTACGGTTCCGGCTTCGACTCCGTGCGCATCGGCTTCGGCACGAAGGAGAAGGGAGTGCGCGGCGAGGAGCGCTGGCTGCCCCTCGAGCAGTGGTGCGAGGAGCGCGGCGCACAGTTCGTGTTCGACTGCGCCCTGGAGAGTCTCATCGTTGAGGACGGCGCCGTCATGGGCATGCACTGCGTCTACGGCGACGGCACCAAGGTTGACGTGCGCGGCAAGAAGACCCTCGTGGCAACCGGCGGCTTCCTGGGCAACGACGAGATGATGATCGAGCGCTACGGCACGAAGGTCAACGCCCTGGGCAACACCCTCTCCGACGGCACGGGCATCAACTCCGTTGTGGCCGCGGGCGGCATGTACGGCACCCAGTGGGGCCTGTGCGGCAACGAGTTTACCGGCTCCTCCGACAAGGTAACCCCCGTGTACGACCGCAAGAACCCTGCCTTCTGCTGCGGCATCTACGGCGGCCTCATGGTCAACCACTTCGGCCGCCGCTTCGCCAACGAGGCAAAGTTCGCCAACTTCCCGCTGGCCATCGGCGGCGCCATCTCCCTGGTGGGTGGCACGTATTACTGCATCGTCGACCAGGCCTACGTCGATGCCCTTGAGGGCTCCGACGCCTACACGGTAAACGGCTCCGACGAGGAGAATTGGCCCACCGGCAAGATGACGCTCTCCGGCAAGACGCTCGAGGGCGTGCAGGCCGGCTTTGACACCGCCTGCGAGGAGGGCTGGTGCTATAAGGCTGACTCCATCGAGGAGCTGGCTGAGGCCATCGCCTGCCCCGCCCTGGTAAAGACCATCGAGGAGTACAACGCCGACTGCGCCGAGGGCGTCGACAACTTCATGGGCAAGCCTGCCTCCTTCATGAACGCCATCGAGCAGGGTCCGTTCTATGCGCTCGAGTTCCAGCCCTCCGGCTGGACCTCAATGGGTGGCGTGAAGACCAACGACCGCTTGCAGTCCATCGATCGCACGGGTGCAGCAGTGCCCAACCTCTTCGTGGCCGGCGCCGACAACGGCTCCACCATCTCCACGCCCTACTGCGACTACGAGGGCACTTCGCTCATGACCGCCTACAACTGCGGCCGCCTGGCTGGCATGTGGATGAGCGAGGACATCGACGCAGAGGCTGAGTAGGGCCGAGCGTCTCCCATAGGTGACAGATAAACCCTCCTGTGCTCAGACAGTCCTCGCCGCCTTCGGCGGCTGCGGAACTGCGCCAGGAGGGTTTTCTGTCACCTTGCGCGTCGGACATACGGGTCAGGCCGTTGGGAGCGCTAAGGGCGAAGGACGGTCTCGGGTCAAAGCATGTCTCCCATGGGAGGGATCAAGGGCGAAAGGCGGCTGGATGGCTCGTAGGTCTCCCATAGGGACGAAAAGACCCTCCTGTGCTCAGACAGTCCTCGCCGCCTTCGGCGGCTGCGGAACTGCGCCAGGAGGGTCCTTTCGTTCCACGTGCGGCTGAAGCGCTAAGCGACTTTCCCTTCTAGATAGCAAGTGTCGGCACTGATGTCCACCTTGTTGTTCCAAACAACCGCGCTGTCGACCTGAGGGTCGATATCCCAGACAATGTCGTGATTCTCATCAATGTACGCACGCTCGAACGCGGCCTCGTCTGAAAGAAAGGCAAAGACCGTGCCGGGGCATATCAGCGGCGTCATGTCGTAGAACCTCATCTCGCCGTTATCGAACGTGACGAGGAGTGACTTATCCGGCAAAGGCTTAACCGCCGTCGCCTTGCGACGCCCCGAGGCAAAATACTCAGCCGCCTTATAGTCGAATCCGCGTTTGGTATAAAACGTCACGTCATGCTGCATGACGAACACCCCCAAGCCTAGGAAAACAGTAAGAATGGGCGGTACGGCGCTGCCTGCCATTGCGACGGCACTGGTAGGCAGCTCGTTCGACGAGGTCAACTGCGCTCGATTGCCGTTTCACTCGCAGCCGGCCGCTTCCAATGCTGGTCGTCCAGGGCGACCCTCGCCTTGCCACGCACCGCAAGGGTCCGTTCCGGGACCTTTTCTGGCAGCGAAACGAGTTTCGGAGTAGTTTTCCCGGACCCATTGGCAGCAAAACGAGTTTCGGAGTAATCAAAACACCCCATGGAGGTCTCAGGCTCCGCATCAGAGGACCTTTAAGGCTAAAAACTGGCGTGATTATCTCAATTCTGTTGTTTTTACAACAGAATTTGGTTGCAAATTGAAAAGTGCATCCATCTTGCACTGAAACCATTACTCCGAAACTTGTTTGTCTGCCAATCCAGCTGTCCAAACTACTCCGAAACGCGATTTGCTGCCAGCTCGTCCCATCCAACTACTTCGAAAGTCGATTCGCTGCCAGTGCCGCCCGAGGAAGACGATGGACAAGTCCCCTGGCAACCCCCTCCCGGGCCGGTTTCGACACCGATGTAGGAGGAGTTGCGGTTGGAGGACTACTTGTTCATTGTCTCCCCAGCGAAGAGAATCGATAGGAAAGAGCTCTTGATTCTTCTCAGTTAGGACCCAGTTCTTGAGGCGCTCGTCTTGATGGAAGGCCGCCCAAGTGAGCAACATGCGAGTCCACTATTCACGCTCGAGATAACCCGGGGAAATATATCCGTTAGAGGTAAAACTACGCAGGGCCGAATCGGTCTTCCCATTGGGCGACAATCTCGGCGCTTCGGGCCTCGGCAACTCGAATGACGTTGCGCAAGGCGCGTTCGGGAATGTTTGAGTTGTTGTTTGCAAGCAAACACTTACCCGCCGAAGTCACCCATACCTTCGTCGCATTTGCGGTTGGGCCACCTTCCGCAATATGGAAGTGAACGGGCTCCACCGGACTTCCCCCATTCGACCAAAAGAAAATCCAGTAAGGCCCGACTTTAAAGACCTGAGGCATGCGCGAACCCTCCCTCGCGAGAGAATTCCAAAATCAAGTGGGCAGTGGAACGGATTATCTGCTCGTAACGCTCAAGCTCGGGAAGCGTAAAACCTTCAACATTGTCCCAGCGATATCCCGGGATAGTGCATCTCCCGCTGTGGAAGCAGTCCTCTTTGTCGGGTTTTTCCACATAGACGTAGCATGTGCCGTCGGGATGCGCCTCTGAATGCGTGATCTCCGTCCCATCGGGTAACGTCATGAACGGATAAGCCATGTCTTGCCTCCAAAGGACTTTGCTTTCCCTGAACATGGTCGAGTATAGCCCAGGACCGCAAGTCACAGCTTCTTCGGCGGCAAATCAGCAAAGCACGGACGGTGCGGCTGGGTAGCTCGTGAGTCTCCCATAGGAACGAAAAGGACCCTCCTGTGCTCAGACAGTCCTCGCCGCCTTCGGCGGCTGCGGAACTGCGCCAGGAGGGTCTTTTCGTTTCCTGTGCGTTTACGGCGACGGGTTGGGCCGTTGAGAGTGAAGGGCAAAGGCCGTAAAACTACACCTGAAGGTTTGGCCACCTTGTGCGTTTGTCCTACATTAGCCGTTAGAACACTGAGGGCAAAGCACGAGAGATACGGACTTGTGCCCAGGGCTCTCACCGTAGATGCAAGGTATACAGACTAGCGTGTCAAGCAAAGAAAGCCGTGGGCTAGAAGGTCTCGTGGCTCACGGTTTGGGTGAGGGGGAAGCGGTCAGCGTGGCGGGGGCTGGGAGTGCACTCGGGGGCGGGGTGGCCCAGCATGAGCATGTCTACCAGCTCGTAGTCGGCCGGGACGTTGAAGCGGGCGCGCACGGCCTGGGAGTCGTAGGCGCCAACCCAGCAGCTGCCGAGACCCAGGGCCGCGGCAGCGTTTGCCATGTTGGTGAGCACGATGGAGGCGTCGATGGTGCCGAAGTCGCCCGACTCGCAGCCCATGCCCTTGGCCGAAGCATTCTTGACGAATGCAACGATGAGCGCGGTGGGCGCGCCGTAGCGGCACTTCGAGCACTCGTCCACCTTGGCGAGGCCTTCGGCGCTCTGCACAACGCAGATGCGAACAGGCTGGTTGTTGCATGCGGTGGGCGAAAGACGGCCAGCCTCGAGAATGGCAGCGAGCTCTTCCTCCGTCAGCTGCTCATCAGCAAACGCACGCACAGAATAGCGGTCACGCAGCAGGTCAAGATAGGCATCAGCGTTCATATTCGCATGGTCCTTTCTCATCTCGTCAACGGCCATGGGGCCAAATCCACTTGCATGGCGGCAATTGTAAGCGGCACGGGTGAAAATCAGGAGATGTTTCCGCAAAAACAGGGTTCTCCAGTCACACGTTCGGTCAAGTGAGACGACCGTGGACGCGCGGTTGTCTGGTGCCAAGCAAAGCACCCATTCTGAGCAGGCATTTTTTTTCTTGGCTGATTTGCGCATCCATTAAAGATCGCGTTAAACACGGGCAACTCTCTTTTTTGCGGCTGGAGAACCCCGTTTTTGCGGCGGTATCTGAAGAGTCTTGCTCCTCAAGCCATGACAGGGCGAGCAGCATTCCAGGCAAAACGACCCCTTGCGGGAAGTCTTCTTGGCGCAAGCCGCCTTCTTGGCCCCGTGGGTTCCAACACAAAATGGCCCCTGCGGGAAGCCCCCTTAGCACGAGCAACCTCCTTGACCCCGGAGGTGCCAAACACGAGAACGGCCCCCTGCGGGGGGATTGCAGGGGGCCGCCGAGAGAGGAACAGGCCGCCTGGGGCCTATGCGAAGAGGGACTCGTACTCCTTCTGGGGGAGGTCGTAGTTGTAGAAGCGCTTGAAGAAGTCAACAGTCTCCTGCTCGAGGTCGATGTCGTTGAAGTAGCCGGGGTGCGTGATCTGTGCCAGCCACAGGAAGGCGAGCGGGGCCTCAGCGGAGGGACGGTCCCACCAGAAGCCGCCGATGGGGCAGGTGTGCACCTCGCCGGACTGGATGGCCTTCATGTCCTGGACGGTGGGCTCGTTGAGCAGTTCGGAGACGTCGCCGCGGCCGCCCTGGATCACGATGTAGTCGGGGTCCCAGCCGATGGCCTTCTCGGCGGTGATGTCACCATTGAGGTCCTCCTCGGGCACCGCAAACGTCACGCCACAGGCATCGAGCCAGCTACGGCCCCAGTCGCCGGTGTTTGCCTTCGTGATGTCGGGCTTGCTGATGTAGTACACCGTCTTGGCGCGCTCCTCCTCGGGAAGCGCCGCCACGCGCTCGGCGATAAGGTCGAGCTTCTCATCCCAGTAGTCCACGAGCTCCTGACCGCGCTCGTCGTTGCCGAACAGGTGAGAGACGTTGAGGAACTCCTGCTTGAGCGACTCGACGCCTGCCCAACCGATAAGCATGACGTACGCGGGGATGCCGATCTCCTCGATCTGGGCGTTGCCCTTGTCGGAGCTGACGCCACAAAGCGCAATGTCAGGTGCAGTGGCTGCGATGGTCTCGATATTGATGTCGTCGAACGAGCCACCGTCGGTCACGTCGTTGAGCTCGGGGAACATGCGGAGAAGCTGGGGAACCTCTTCATGGAAGGCTCGGCTACGATCTTGTCGGCGCCGCCGAAGATGACGGCCTCGTGGGTGGTGCCACCCTGACAGGTGATGGCGACGCGCTCGATCCTCTCGGGCACCAGGACCTGCTTGCCCGTAGCGTCAATCACGTACGAGGGATCGTCGGAAGCGGCAATCTTGATTTCCTTCTTTTTCTTGCCAGCGGCCAGTGCCTGCTCAGGTGTGGCCGCCTCGATAGCGACGCCAGCAGCGGCAGCTGCAACGGCGACACCAGCAGCAACCTGGATGAGGCTACGGCGAGAGATAGAAGACCCGTTGATCTTGCTCATGATGTGGTACTCCCTTTCCACGATAACCCTCCGCACTCCCCTAAGCGCAAAGACCGGGCGCCCTGCTCAACACAAGGCCGAAGTGGGTACGCTACATGAACGTGAACGCGCGACCGCATGAGCCATCCCTCAGACGCGCGGCCAACCACTTTCCACCGAACGCGAAGTCCACAACAGGGCTGGCAGCAGCCTCAGGGCACGCCTGAGCCGCACGCTCCATAAGACCCGAAAGGCCAAGGGACAAGCGGGCAGGGTTAGGCGTGCGCATCCCAGAGGCAACGTCGGGGCACGCCCGAGCCGCACGCCCCATAAGGCCCTCGAGCCCAAGAGCCAGGCGGGCAAGGTCAGGCGTGCACGTCCCAAAACCCGCGGTCACATTCACGCTACTCATTGGCCGCCGCCTTTTTCGCTGCTTGAACGGCTTCGAAAACCACCGTGGCCGAGCTTGCGCTGTCTTCTTTCCCCTGGCCTCCCTGGCACGCGCAGCGGCGCGGGCCCTCCCAGCCCATACCGGGCGCATGAACGTCGGGCAACACAGGAATGCACGTAGTAAGCTTGCCGCCCGAGATGTCATCGAACTCCAGATCGGCCACCTTTACCTTGATGCCGTAAGCAGCCGCGAGAATCGACTCAGTCACAATCTCACTGACCGCACCCACGCGGAACGGCTCCGTGCGCGACATGACAGCCGCCTTTGAACAGGCAAGATAGACATGGTCGGGAAAATGCGAGGTCATAATGACGCCCACGCCCTCCTCGGAGAGGCTCTTGACCTGACTGAGCACGCGCATCTGATTGCCGTAGTCGAGACTCGAGGTTGGCTTGTCCATCATGAGGAAGGCAGGCTTCTGCATGAGGGCGCGCGATGAGCACCATCTGACGCTCGCCACCAGATACCTCGGTATACACCTTGTCGCGCAGATAGCTAACGCCCAGGCGCTCGAGCGTGGCTTCGGCTTCGCGATATGCCTTGCGAGAGGGGCCGTCAAAGAGGCTCTCACGTGCGACCGACCCCATGACCACGACGTCGAGCGCGCTGAAGGGAAACGGCGGCTCGTGAACCTGCGGCACGTAGCCGATGAATGAGGCCAGACGCCTGCGGTCGCTGTGATTGACCCGCTCGCCGTCCATGAAGAGGCCGCCGTGGGTAAACGGGATGAAACCCAGCAACGCTTTAAAAAGCGTCGTCTTACCCACGCCGTTGGGGCCAAGGAGACAAAGCACCTCGCCGCTTTCAAGTGAAAAGCTCACATCGCTCACGATGTTGCGACCGTTGTAGCCGGCCGCCACTCCACGCGCTTCGAGAATCATGCGGACTCCTTCTTGCGCTTAAAGAGCAGGTAGACGAAGAACGGCGCATCGATGAGCGACGTTAAGATACCCAGGGGAATCTCAGTGGTGAACAGCGTGCGCGCCAGACAGTCGACCACAAGCAGAAACACGCCGCCCGTGAGCAGGGACATGGGAACGAGGTCCTTGTAGTTGGGGCCCACGATGAAGCGACACATGTGTGGGATGATGAGGCCGATCCAACCAATCACGCCTGCTACAGCCACCGCGGTTGCGGTAAGGAGCGTGGCGCACACAATGAGGACGCCGCGGATGCGCTTGACATTGAGGCCCAGTGACGCGGCCTCCTCGTCACCAAAAACCATAACGTTGAGGCGCCAGCGCAGGATGAACGTGGGCACAACACCCAGCAGCAGCGGCACGATGAGGAACAATACGTCGCGCTGGTTGACCGCGGCGAGACTGCCCATAAGCCAGTAGGTGATTTCGGGCAGCTTGGACTCGGGGTCGGCCACATATATGCAGACAGCCCCCGTCGGTTCGGAAATACGCTCAACTCTCCATGCTTGAGGCGCTCTCACCCACGACCGTGCCAGTCTCAATAGGGCGGAAGTCCCTACCACATCCCCCTGCGGGTAAAGTCGGCAAGCTTGTGGCATATGCGTGATATAACGACAAGCCCCCTTGCTTCGTCGACGTAGTAAAAGACCTTGTAGTTGTACACGTTTACACTGCGATAGCGATGAAGCATTAGGACGGGAGGTTCGAACTGGTACTCTGGATAAGCATATGGATTCGCAGCGAGAGAATCAAAGGTTGATTCAAACTCCCGTTCCAATGATTCGACAAAATCAATGTCGCTATAGGCAAAGACATATTCGTCGATGTCGTCAAGGTCCCATGCGGCGTCCATCGTTACGATGTAGCTAAACATCAGAGAGTGCCGCCGCGCAAACTCGCCAACCGTTCACGCCGATGGGCTTTAAACTCGTCAGCGCTGAGATACAAGAGCTCGCCCGCCTGCTCCTTTGCTTCTGTCTCCAATATAGCCCGCGCAAACGAGCGCTCCTGCAACCGGGCCGCCGTGTTCCACTCGTCATAGTCAACCATGGCCCACCGAGGCCGCCCGTTCTGCGTCAGAACAACAACCTCACCGGCGTCGGTATACTTCGAAACGCTTGTGATATCGGAACGAAAATCACTTACCGGAACCACCTGCGGCATATGGTCAGCCCTCCCTGCAAAGCAAATAGAAGAAATTTCTTCCATATAGAAGATACTCGGGGCTACGTTTAAATGCAAGGCACCAACAGCATTGATCGCCTGCGCGGCGGGCTTTATCTGCCGCTCGGTATTACAGCTCGCGTGTTGTATACAAACGAAGGGAGACCAGGCAGGACAGGCCGTAAACGGCCAGAGAGACAAGAACGGCAGCAAGCGACATCCCGACAATAATGCCGGTGTTCTCCAGCAGGGGCGCAAGGCTGGCGGGATCGAACCCGCTCGACGAGACGCCTTGCATGGCCAAGAACACCAGCAGCGACAGGGCAACGAACACGAGTGGGATGTATCGGGTGCTTTTTGTGAAACCGAAGCGGAACATGAACGGCAGCGTCAGGGCAAGACCGAAAAACGACACCGCAACCCCTGCGGCACCACAAGCCACAAAGAGTTCGACCAGGTCCCGCAAACGAAGAGACAGATCAAGCAGCTCGCTCCAGCTGTTCAGCTGCAAGCCGGGATTTAGGCTGACCACCACCGAAATGGCGAGGTCCACCAAGAGCGCGACCGCAATACCGACAAGCAGGCTTGCAAACACGCAAAGGGCCACGGTCACATACCGGCCGCACACCACCTGGCCGCGGGAAAGCGGCAGCGCCTGGCGAAACGCCTGCCAGTTGTTCTGCTCGTCGTAGGCCATGAGCCTGTTGACTACCGAAAGCGCAATGACGATGGTCGCGGCGGTGAGCACACCGGAAGCGCCCATCGCCAAGGCAAAAATCGCTGCAACGAACAGCGCGGTTCCAGCAAGGTTTCTGGCCACCCCGCGCAAGCAGGCCAAATCGCACTTGATCATTGAGAACATCACGGCCTCCTTAGTGATGCGCCGAGCCATAGGCGGACTCGATTGGCTCGCCTTTGAGCGTCAGGGACATATAGCTTTCGATATTCGCCTTGTCGAGCGCGATATCGGGAAACACCCGCGCAAAGGCACGGCGGTCGGACACAAGCACGTCGACGTTCAGGGAGTTGCGCACGAATCGCGCCCCCTCGAAGCCACCGGCGTCGAGCACCTGCTCGAACTCGGCCGTGCGGCAACGCGCGATGCCCGCCATGTCGCTGATTGCGTCCTTCTCCAGCGAGAACACCAGCTTGCCGGCGTCGAGGCATGCCACGTAGTCGGCGATGTGCTCCAGGTCGCTTGTGATGTGGGTGGCCAAGAGGATGCCTCGGCCCTCCCCGCCTACCATGAAGTCGCGCAGAATGCCCAGCATTTCCTCGCGGGCCATGGGGTCGAGCCCGGCCGTGGCCTCGTCGAGAATGAGCAGGTCGGCGGCATGGCTGAGCGCGCACGCCAGCATGAGCTTCATGCCCATGCCGCGCGAGAGCTCCTTCACGCGCTTGCGGCCGTCAAGACCGAAACGCTCGAGGTAGCTGCCGAACAAAGCGGCGTCCCACGAGCGATAAGCAGCAGGCATGACGCGAGCCACGTCGCGCACGCGCAGCTCGCCAGGAAACGACACGCCGTCGAACACCACGCCGACGCGCTCCTTGACCTGGGCTGCTTCCCGGGCGGCCGCTTGCGAGCCACTGCCCTCCCACATGGGACGGTCAAACAGCTTGGCCTGGCCCCCATCGGGTCGCACCAGGCCCAGCAGCGACTTGATAAGCGTCGTCTTACCCGCCCCGTTGGTGCCCACGAGACCCACGATGGCCCCAGGCTCAACCGCAAGGTTCACTCCATCGAGCTTGAAATCGCCGTACGTTTTAGTCAGCCCGCTTGCCTCAAGCAGCGGGGCGCATGCTGTGCCTGTCATCGGTCTTCACCCTCCACAACCAGGTCGAACATCTCGCGAAGCTCCAAAGTGCTCACGCCGGCGGCGCGTGCCTCACGCGCGGCCTGCACAAGCAGGTCCTCCACGCGGCGCAGACGCTCCTCGCGGAGAAACTCCCGGTTCACGCCCGCCACGAAGCAGCCCTTGCCCTGCACCGTCTCGATGAAACCCGCAGCCTCAAGGTCGGCATAAGCACGCTTGGTGGTAATTGCGCTGATGCTAAGGTCGTTTGCCAGCGCTCTGATCGAGGGCAGCTGGTCGCCCGCTGCAAGCTCGCCGGACACGATGGAATCTTTTATCTGCGTGGTTATCTGCTCGTATATGGGTTTGTCGCTCGAGTTCGAGATAATGATGTCCATAAGCTCTCCCGTCGCCGTGCCCAGCGTCCCAGGCGGCGATGTAACGTACCTAGTGTGTATACTCACTAAGCACAGTATATACAGCTTATGGCACAGCGCGCAAGACCTCGCCCTTGATAATCACAAACGCCTTCATGTTAGAATGACCCGCGGACATGCCGGGGCCCGACGATGCCGCCCCAGCCCCGCATCATGCTGCCCGCCACACACAAGAAAGCCAGCAAGCCATGACCACGCAAACTACCAGCACGAACGCCTCGCCTGCCCGCTTCAACTACGTGGGCGAGCCCATCCGCTTCGAGGGCTATGTGGACGACTTCGAACACGGCGTGGCGGCGGTGCAGCTCTCCCTTGACATGGGGACCACCTGGACGGACTTCCCCTGCAGCGGCGCCCGCACCGAGCTGGGCCTGAGCTGGAACTTCACCTACACACCTCAGGCCCCAGGCCGCTACCAGCTTCGCGCACGCGCCCTGTCGCGCACGGCCGAGCCCGCCATGACCGTGGAGTCGTTCACCTTCGACGTGTTGCCTGCGCGCGCCCAAGGCAGTGCCGCCGTGTGGGGCAGCATGGCCCTGCGGCCGGTGGGCAACCACGGTCTGGAAGACGCCGTGCTCTTCCGCTCGCGCGAGCTGGCCGAGATCACGCCCCAGGAAGCGGTTACGCTGGTAAACGTGCTGGATATTCAATCGGTCTACGACATCCGAGGCGCCCGCGAGGTGGCCGTGAGCCCCGAGCCCGCCCTTCCCGGCGTGCGCATGCTGGCGGTGGAGCCGCGCGACGGCCACAAGAAGCGCGACGCGCACGCGCGCCTCGTGCACGGCGTCATTGGCGAGTACGGCGCGCCCGAACAGCGCATGTGCGACAACTACCGCCGCTACGCAAGCGACTATCCCCTCATCGGCACGGTACTGCGCTCCATCGCCGCCAAGGGGAGCCCCGCGCTTGTGCACTGCAAGAACGGCAAGGACCGCACGGGCGTGCTGTGCGCCTGCGCGCTTCGCATCGCCGGTTACTCGCACGACTACATCGTGGCCGACTACCTCACGACCAACGCGATCAACGCCCAGGCCATCGAGCGCGAGGCGGCCGACCTCTCACAGGGCATGACGGCTGAGGAGCACGCCATCCTCATGTCGTTCCTCGAAGCGCGCGAAAGCTACCTCGAGGCCTTCTTCGACGAGGCCGACAAGCGCTACGGGTCGTTTGAGGCATACGTGCGCCGCGGCCTGAAGCTCACCCCCGAGCAGTGCAAGCGGCTGCGGGAGATGCTGGGGTAAGAGGAGACCGACGGACGGCGCGTGGCCAGCAGGCGGGCACGGCGCCAGCCAGCTAGCGAAGCAAGCCGGAGGGCGGGCACGCGCGCGCCGACAGGCAAACGCGGCATGCCGGCCCCCTATACAAAAACCGCGCCCCAAGGGCACACCTTGGGGCGCGGCACAGGTCTTGCTTGAAAAGCTGTCTACGCGACTTGTCCGCCAAGCAGCACACCGACGTTGGGCAGATTCGCCGCATACTCGGCACGCGCCTCGTCGCTCGAAGGACTGGCCGGGACATCCGCCGCGTCGCGAGCCTCCAGAGTGATGGAGCTCACGTTGCGGATGAAGTAACTCGCAGGCGTCGACCCCAGCCAGAGCTGGTTTGCCCCACCCATGGAGTCGGCAATGGGCGAGCCGTTGACGTCGAAAACGATGGGGCAATAGTGAGACTCGAGATATGCCAAGGGCAATGCCACCTGGTAGCCATCATCGGAAGTAAACACCACCGTGTTGGCGCCAGCGCTCGGGTTGGCCATCTGCACCAAGACAAGCGCAGACACGCCATTGACGAGGGCGTTTGCCGCAGCGCGACCATCGGCGGGATTGCCCAGGCAGCTGCAGCCCATAACCACATTCTGCACGGCGGGCGATTCTGCCAGCTCGTCAATCGTGGCAGAATAGCCCTTCTCCACCGCGCCCTCGACCGTGAGCATCCAATTCTGGGCCTGCGCCTGCTCGCCCGCCGCGCCCTTGGCACCGCACAGGTACTTGGAACCCTCCGCAAAGTTCTGCGCGAGGTAATCGTTGCCTGCCACCTCGGCCTGGGTAAAGGCAAACGCGCCTTCGACCTTGTCGAGCGTCATGCGATTGGCGGACTCAACCTGGGACGCTGAAACTTCCTGGACACAGGCCTCGCCAGTCGCCTGCACATCCACAGTCTGAGCAGCCGCAATGGCCAGAGAACCAGCGGCACCAGCCGCAATCAAAGCCACGCCCGCACCGGCGGCGACAGTCATCTTCTTGCTCGTTGCACTCATGATCGCACTCCTTCTTTCCGCTCGCCAGCGTGGGTTACTCGGACTTGGCATCGGCGCCGTCGAGACTCGCCTGAATCGCGGCGATGTCCTCGGCGGTCTTTACGACAACCATGACCTCATCGGCCTGGTAGGACTCGGTGCCCTCAACGGTAGTCGCCCTCACCTGCAAGACATACGCACCCGGGTCGAGCGCGGTCGTGAAGTGCCAGTAGACCCACTTGGTCTTGTCAGAGTCGCTGACGTCAAACGCGGTCCACGTGTTGCCGCCGTCGAGCGAGAACTCGATGGTCGCCAGAGTCTCATCGGTACCCCAGGCATATCCCTCAAACGTATGCTCGCCGGCCTCGATGACCTGGCCTTCCTTGAGGTTCGTGAAAGCAAGGTTGACCAGGTTGTACGTGGTAACCTGCTCGTCCGACGTCAGGCCGTGGCCGCCGTTATGCTCGTTGACCGGATCGCCGTCCTCGCTGAGCGTCCAGCTCTTCCACATCTTGAGGTCGCTCAGAGGGTCGTCGATGACGCTGATCTCAGAGCACCAGCGAATGGAGGCGGGGATGCCGAAGCTGGGCCAAGCCGTCATGCAGGGGAAGCCGTTCTCCCAATCAAGGTTCTCGCCGTTGATCTTGTAGATAAGGTAGCCGCCATTCTCCTGGAGCGTCTCCCATGTGGCGGGACGGCTCCAACCGTCAGGCGCATAGCTCATGATCGCCGTGGGGTCGGCGCCCTCCGTCAAGCCGCCCGCCTTCTCAATAAGCCAGCTCACGGGGATGCCCGTGAACTCGATGTTGCCGATGGCCTCGCCGCCGAACGAGTTCATGATGCACTGCAGCGCCATATGGTCGGTCACCGTGACGCCAGCCGCCTCGGCCTCGGCGATCAAATCGGCAAGACTCTCGGTGAAAGGCTCGTTGACCAGGCCGCTTACCGTGAAGTCCCACTCGGCAAACGCACTGTCGGGATTGTCCACCCCAGCATAGCCCTTCGCGATGCCGGCGGTGTTCTGCTCGGTGTAATACCAGCTTACATCGGGCATGCCGTAGCTCGTCTCCTGGTCGTAGACAAACGTGCCTTCCACGTCGGGCACGGAGGAGATGCCCTCGAGCGTGTTGTGCTTCACGTCGTCCCACAGCTGCATGCCTTGGCCGTCGGAAGTGGCAGTGTGGCACGTCATGCAGTCGCTCGCCACGCCGCCGCTCTGGTGGATGCCGTGGATAAGCGTTCCGAGCGAATGCTGCTTGTCCATGTAACCGTAGCCGTTGTCGTGACAAATACGGCAATCATCCACCGTGGTAGTGGTGCCCAGACCATTGGAAAGCTCAAGATGGAAGAAGTCGCCATCGTTGAGCGTCTGGGCAAGATCGTCGTGGCATGCATTGCAGCCACGGTTGTCGGCGTTGAGATACTTGGTGTTGTAGCAAAGATTGCCGCCGTTGACGTAATACATCTGGAAGTACGATGTGTCTTCAGGCGTGCGCTGGATAAGCGTACCGTTTTCATCCACGGTAATCTTGGGCGCATATTCAGAGGCGATGTCCTCCCAGGTCTGTTCAAGATTCGCCTGGAACTCCTCACCCGTGGCAGCTCCGTTGCCCGTGAACGCCCAGGCGCTCTGGACACCTCCCGCGGCGCCCATCACCAGGCTTGCGCCCAACACGCACCCAGCGGCGACCTTCCAGAACCTTCGGCCCTGCGTGTTTGCATATGCCATAATGTTCCCCCCTAGCTCCCTGATTAGACTTGCTTGCGATAGGGAGGCTAAGACTGTGCCTATGGGGAACGCCTATGCCCGAATCAAACCAGATGTTGCGGAACCTCGTCCGCTGCGTTCTCCACGGGACTCGTCGCGAAGAACGCTCCGTGCCGGGAGGCTCACGTACGTCCAGTAGGCCAAAGGCCCGCACCGCGCACATCGCCTCCCGGCGCCTTGCACATCAGAACCCGCTTTTAGTGGGATGCGGAACCTGATGCGCGGGGTTAGGCGGGATCGCTGCGGCGGGCGGCCTTGATGTCAACGGGGAGATAGAGCTTCATCATCATGTCTCGGCCCTCGTAGGCAAAAAGCGGGGATTCGAGGACGGCGTCGCTGTAATAATCGCCAATCACCCGGTACCCACGTTCGCGGGCAATGGAAAGGAGTTGGCGAAGCCAGTAATGCTCGGCATGGTCGCCGTTAGGCAAAAACAGCGTGTCGATAGAAACGGTAAGGTAGTACCCTTCCGGCCAATAGGTGAAGTCGTCCTCCACATCGCCCCGCTCGTCGATGACGAAGCCGCCCACGCACTCAAAAGCGCCCGCCTCCATTGACTCGCGCGAAACGATGCATCCCACATTGTGAAACAGCGCAAGGGGAATGTCACGCTCGATGAACTGCTGCTTTATCTCGCGAAGCGCGAGCTCCCAACGACGAAGGCGCTGGTTGTCCTGCGTGGGGCTCGGCTCAAAGGCATAGGGTGTGACAGGAAAACGAATGATGCGCCGACGACGCATATGCTCCAGAATGGGATGGTTGCACACGGGCTTGTTCTCGTATGCGTTGCAGGAGCGCAAAAGGCGACCCACCGTGTGCTGGGCCATGCGGATCTCGTACGACTGTCGCTCAAGCTCTTCGGTCTTGCGCTCGAGAAGGTCGCGCATGAGCGAGACGTCGCGCGTGTCGAGCACCTGCTTCATCTCAGACAGCGTGAAGCCGACGGCCTGCATCTGTCCAATGGTGTCGAGCATGGGACACTGTTCGTGGGTGTAGTAGCGATACCCGGTGTCAGGATCGATGCGATAGGGCTCGAGCAGGCCTTTCAGCTCGTAGAGGCGCAGGGCCTTCTTGCTCACCTTGTTGAGATCGGCCATTTGACCGGCAGTCAAAAGCTCCATGCACCCGCTTCCCTTCTTGTCAAACACCACAGCACATTGTACCCGCGTTCGGTCGATTTCGCATCGGTGGACGGTAGTTGACTGTGCCCCAAGGGTGCGGTGCAAGCTGTGTTTGACGTGCAAGCGTGGCAAAGGAGGGCGCATATGGCAAACACAGGACGGGGCTACAACGGCGCTTTCGACCTCGCCGCCATCGAGCACTACATCAATCAGCATTGCCACGAGGCAACGCTTGCCGATGTAGGGGCGCATTTCAACTGCCACCCGAACAGCATCACCCGGGCGCTACGAAAAGGCAAGGGCCTCTCCTTTGAGGCAGCCCTGCAACAAGCCAGGGCACGGCGAGCTTGCAGCCTGCTTGAACAGGGCGCGACTGTGGAGCAGGCGGCTGCAGGATGTGGGTACCAAAACCTCGGGCACTTCTATGCCATGTTCCAGAAGGCCTGCGGCACAACACCCGGAGCATACCGCCGAGAAGCAATCGGGGGTCGAGAGCAGTGCAAACACTCCGATGCCGTTTGCCTGAAATCGGTCGCATGAGACAGCAAGGCATCACGCGGGGCAGAGGATGGCCAAAGTTTCAATCGACGAGACACATGCCACCGATGCACCCAGCACACCATAGGGACGCCAACCTATCGGCTCATTTTTCACACCCGGGGTCGGTCGATTCATCCTCATGGCTGCGCTCGGGCAGCACCGTCAATATGCCCGCGCCGGCAATAAGGACGCAGCCGATCACCTCTATTGTGCCTGGCAACTCGCCAAATGCAAGCGCGAGAAGC
Organism: uncultured Coriobacteriales bacterium; assembly: GCA_934636245.1. Classification (GTDB taxonomy): domain Bacteria; phylum Actinomycetota; class Coriobacteriia; order Coriobacteriales; family UMGS124; genus UMGS124. The sequence continues at coordinate 157,444 of CAKUAI010000005.1, read as the reverse complement.
CCAATGGTCACGGGGTACTCAAGATACGACAGCAGGGCAACGGGCGTACTGCCCACCTTGCGCACGGCGGATATGTAGAGCAGGTAAGGCACGGCCGTACAAGCCAGACCAAGCAGAACCAGCGAGCCAATCTCCGTGAGACCCGGATTCAAATGCGAGGAAGCCAGGAGCACAAAGGGCAGGCAAAGCACGACGCCCATAAGGCAGCCGTATAGGAACAGCGTCAACGATGGGACATCTCTCAACTCCGGTCGCTCGAGAACGACAGAGTAGAGACCGTAGCAAGCGGCGCTTGCCAACGCAAAGCCGATTCCCTGCAGCGTAAACTCCCAGCCTTCGCTCGAGAGCAGCACAAACGCGGTGCCCATCAGAGCGCATGCGACAGCGACAAATTTCAGCACGCCGGGACGTCTGCGAAACAATATGGCAGAAGCAACCATAACGACAAGCGGATAAGTGTGGTATATCGTGCTCATAAGCCCCGAACTCGACTCGGTGCCATATGCCAGACAGAGAAACAGGATGCCAAACGCATACAACGCCGAGGCGCAAAGCAGCCAAGGCAGCTTGCCTCGGTCAATGCGCAAGTTCACGCCCCTCGCACGGCATACCACCACAACCGCAAGGGCAGCAACGCCCATGCGCCAGAAGACGATTTCGAACCCGGTCGCACCGGCGGCGTAGAGAGTTCCCGTAAGCATGGCTATCATGCCAAACAGGATGGCGGAAACAGCGGCCTTCGCATAACCGAGGGCACGTCCCGAGCCACTCTTTATGTGCATGCCCATACTCATAACAGCCCCCGGTCGCCTTGCCGCGTTCGCATGTGCAGAACGCTTCCCGCCCGCATACATCTTATGCGCCAAAAAACTCCCTACCGTATAAGAATACCTGGACATTCGGCCGTGGTCGACCTGATATGCGCGGCAAGCGAAACAAGGCTCTTGCAACCGACCGCGCTTCAACCCACAAGCAAATTGGAATGCCCGTTGACCCTCACCCAGGGGTACGGTTTACTATGCCCTCATGTTGTGTCCGGCAAGATTCGGATGAGGGGGACCTGATGAATCGTTCGGTTCAAATGAAGAAAAACGCGCTTTCACGCAGGGCGTTTGTCGGAATGGCACTCGCTGCGGGCGCCTGCGCGTGGATGGGGGCATTCGGCACGCAGGCAATGACGGCCATAGCAGACACCGCCGAGGCAGATTCGGCCTGCCCGGACGACCTGCCCCCGCTTCCTCCCGCAGAACCCGACCCGAACGACCAGTTCGGCGTGGACAAGAACATCAACATGACCAACATCGACGAGTGGCTGGGACGCCCCGACGTGGTCTATCGCGACATGCGCCTCATCTTTGACCCGGCTCGCTGGGAAGACATCGACGAGGACCCCTATGCCTCGACGGTGCTGCCCGGCTTCAAGATGGTCCCGTACCCCTACCTCGCCACCATGGCTCCCATTCCCGTAACGGAATACTACGAGGACGAGACGCTCTTCACCTGCGAGTGGAGCGAAGAGGGCGAGCTCCTCAAGGTGAAGTCCAACTACAAGGAGTCGCTGAACATCCTGCGCGAGCTGTTCCCGAAGGACAAGCCGATCTTCCTGTGCTGCGGCGGCGCGGGATACGCGAGCTTCACCAAGCAGCTGCTGCTCTACCTGGGCTGGGACCCGGAGCTCGTGTACAACGTGGGCGGCATGTGGTACTACGAGGGCAACGAGGCGATCACCCTCATCCAGTACGGCAACACCGAAGACAAGGACGTGTACGCCACGTGGCGCGCCGACTACACCCTCATCGACTTCACGCTCCTGCACCCCGAGTCGGTGAATTACCAGGACAAGCGCAAGTAACAGGAGGCAACCATGAGCGACGAAGACGCCCTCAAATACAGTGTCAGCGAGTCATCGAAAAACAAGTCGTCCTCGGCGGCCCGCTCCAAGGGATCGGGAATAGTCGCCAAGGGCGGCGCCGGCAGCGGCGCGCGCAAGGCCGACAACCCCAGCGCCTGGCTGCGCTCGCCCAACCGCGACGACGCGTCCGCCCGGGCGCGCTCATACAAGAGAAAGTAGCACTCCATGGCCGGCCTCAGCTTTCGCGCCTTCGACCCCGAGCAGGACGTGGCACTCATGTTCGACCTGTACCGCGACCCGTACGAGCAGGCTTTGTTCGCCCAGCGTGTGCCCATCACCACGCTGGTTGAATTCAGCGAGTGGCTCGACGGCAACATGCGCGGCAACTACCACGAGTTTCGCGTGATTTGCGATGAGGAGACGCGAGAGCTGGCCGGCTTCACCTTTGCCTACGACTACCACCCGTTCGACCTGCACTGCAAGGTGTGCGTGTACATGCGCCCCGAGTGGCGCGGCAGCGGCGCGGCCGGCCTCATGGGCGCGCGCTTTATGGGCGACCTGTTTGCCGCCTATCCCCTGCGCAAGATATACGCCCTGGTATACGGCTATAACGAGGAGAGCCTGCGCAGCAACCTTGCGGCCGGCTTTGTGGAAGAGGGCGTGATGCGCGAGTACCGCTACCTGGGAGGTGCCTGGCACGACTGCCACATACTGGCGCTGACCAAGCAGGCCTATGAGGAGGGCCTGGGCAAGCTGCTGGGATCGCAGGGCCGTGGAGGAGGGGCGCGATGAGCGACGGGAAGACGCCCGAGGCGCATGCGCGGGAGGCCGGGGGCGAAGGCGAGAGCATTGGCACCGGTGCCGTCCGCGGCCGCCGTCCTGCACATGCGTGCGAGGGTGGCGCCGAACGAGAGGCGTTCGGCGAGCCAAGCGCGTTCGGCGGACCGTATCCCCTCTACGGCGCCCCGCGCTTTACGTCGTTTGCCGAACTTGTTGAGTACATCGAGGCGACCTGGGGCGACTCTGTTGCATTCGAGCCCACCAATGAGCAGGCGGTTTCCTATCGCATGCTCGTCGAGCGCATTGCTCGCGAACGCACGGAGATAGGCGGGGCCGGCGAGGGCCGCTTCGTGGAGGTCCGAGACGCCGACCCCGTGCAATTTGCGGCTCGCTACCTGGCCGTTGTCGCATCGGGACGCTGCGCGGTGCTCAGCGGGTTGACCGAGGAACAGAAAGCCCAGCTGGAAGGCGTGCCCAAAGGTGTGTGCACGCTCGCGGCGAGCTCGGGCACATCGGGCGACCCCAAGGTGGTCATGCTCACCGAAGCCGGGCTGCTCGCCGACCTGACGGCCGGCCTGGAGCTTTACGAGTTTGCCCGAGGCGGGCGCTATGCGAAGCTTCTCCCCTACACCCATGCGTTTGGCCTGGTCTGCGACTTGCTCGCGCCGCTTGTCACGGGCGGCACCATTGCGCTTCCCCATGCAAGCGCAACCTTCGTCGCCGAGCTGCCCCACATGGCACCCACAGCGCTCAACCTGCCCCCACGCGCTGCGGCAATGCTGGCGGATTTGCTCGACGCAGGCACCTACAAGCTCCCCAGCCTGCGCAAGATCCTCTGCGGAGGCGCCGGGCTTGCGGCAAGCGTGACGCAGCGCATGCGGGCCCATGGCATCGAGGCGTTCGGCTGCTACGGGCTGACCGAATGCTCGCCTTGCGTCAGCGTCAACCGCGACGGCTGGCACAAAGACGGCAGTTGCGGCGTTACGCTGAGGTGCAACGAGGTGCGCACAGGCGATGACGGCGAGGTGCTCGTGCGCGGGGTAAACGTCATGGCGGGCTATCTGGGAAGGCCCGAGCTCACGGCGGCGCGCGTCAACCGCGACGGCTGGCTGCACACAGGCGATGTGGGCCATATCGACAAGGATGGATTCCTCTTTGTGGACGGCCGCCTCGATGACGTGATTGTGCTGGCAGACGGCACAATGGTTGCCCCGGAGGTACTTGAGCGTGCCCTAGGGGCCCACCCTGCAATTGCGCAGGCGCTCGTGTACGGCATGCCCAACAAACGCAGCGGCCAGGTTGTACTCGCGTGCAAGCTCGCCTTGCGCGACAGCACGGATTGCGATGCCGAGCGCGATGCGGTCGACTTCGCCCGCTCGATGCAAACGCCCGACGGCGCACGGATCGAACGCGTTGAGGTCACGCACGAGCCGTTGCCCCTCAGCCCCACCGGCAAGCTCCTCAGGAGGCAAGCATGAACGCAAATGAGGCTCTGATCGCCACCCAGCAAGTCTTGCAGCAGGTTCTTGACCTGCCCGAACCACCGCCTCCCACCGCCCGTCTCAGGCTCGACCTTGCCATGAGCTCGTATGCGATGATGGAGGCAGCCGTACAGCTCGAAGACCGCCTGGGCACAAGTGCTGACTTCGGCAGAATTGCACGCGCGAATACCGTCGAGGAGCTGTCGCGCGCCTGGTAACATACGTAGCACAACGCACGCACGACCCCTAGGAGCACCTCATGATCGCACCCATCTACACCAGCGTTGGCAAGACCGTCTCGCTTACGGGCACGGCTTACGACTTCGGCCATTCCATCTCGGCGATCGAGTTTTCCCTCGACGACGGTCAGAACTGGACGCGCTACGAGACGCCCGGCACCAACGATTACCAGAACCTCACCTGGACGTTTGACTGGGAGCCCAAAGACCCCGGCGAGTACACCCTGCTCGTGCGCTCCGTCAACGACTCCGGCGACCACAGCCCCGAGAACGCCTACGTGCACATCCACGTGGATTAGGGGCGAGGAACAAAACTCCTGGTAAAGACAATAGAAAGTCGACAGGGTCGGTAGGCTGACCACAGGATAGGGCCAGTAAACCGGCAAGCTAGGCACTTTGATGAAAGGACGCGCTGGCCCAAAAAGGTGGCTTTGCGCGCCCTTTCTTTATGCCACGTCGGCCCGGTTCTGCCGAGGCCGCTCTGACCGCGGGGCATGCCCAAAGGCATGGCGGTAGGCGCGATAGAAACTGGCAGGATTCTCGTACCCGCAGGCACATGCCACCTTCTCCACCGAGATGCCCGCGTCGCGCAGCATCTCTTGAGCGCAGGCCATGCGCATTTCGAGCAGCACGCGAGAAAACGTCGCCCCCGTCGCGCGCTTCAGAATAGAAGAGACCGTGTTGGGGTGCAGGCTGAAATGCTCAGCCACTTGACCAAGCGTGACATTTGAGCAGTTAGAGCGCATGAATGCGCAAATCTGCTCGGCCATGTCGGCATCATCGTCGGACACCGTCACGCGCACCGTGCCCGCCACGCAAAGCACGCGCGATCCAGATAGTGCTCGCCCCTCACTGCCGGAAACTCCCGCGCAAGAAGCCGCCCGACTCTCACTGCCAGCAATTCCGCCGCATAAAGCCGAGGGCCGCGCAACATGCTCCTCATAGCGCCCCGCATGCACTGCCAAATATCGCTCGTACGCCTCGCGAAAGCGCGCGGGTTTCTCGTACCCACATGCTCGCGAAACTTGTGCCAGATCGACCCCGGCTTTATCGAGAGTCTCAGCCCTTTGCATGCGCATCTCGAGCAATACCTCGCCAAACGTCAGGTTGGTGGCATCGCGCACCATACGGGCGACGGTGTTGGGATGGCACACGAACTCGCTGGCCACCGATTGCAGGCATGCCGTGTCGCAGGCTTGCGCCATATAGGCGAGCATGTCGCACACTGCCTGCGTCGCCCGAGCGGCAACCTTGATGCGGACGTCCACACGCACGTCGAGCTCCCTCATATCCAGCCCCCTTCTTGCCTCGGTCCCCACCGCGGTCATAATGCGACGTTGCGTCGCACACAAAGAGATGCTAAACCTTGACCGTGGGACAAGCTCAAGGGAGCACTTTGGCCGAGCGGAACATGTACGCGTTTCGAAACGGCACGGCAACAATCGGCGTCTAGCTTTCGCAGATGCCAATCGGACGCGCGGCCTCAAAGGGGTACGGCCGCAAGCGCAGGAAAGGGGCTTTCGTGGCAAGCCAACTCAACAAGCTGACCAGGCACTTTGAAGGCGATGCGCAAATCGGCGGCGGCAACGAGACCCTTCTCAGCATCGGCCAGATGGCCCGCCTCAACGCGGTGAGCGAAAAGGCCCTGCGCCTCTACCAGGCAAAAGGCATCTTGGAACCCGCGTACACCGACGAGGCGAGCGGATACCGGTATTACACGCTGGGCCAGTGCGCCACCCTCGACATGATCTGCCAGCTGCGCTGCGTGGGCTTCTCGCTCGAAGAGATCGCCGAAACGCTCAAGGACAGCGACGTCGCGGCGCTGCGCGACCGCGTGCGCGACCATGTGCAGCAGATTGAGACCCAAATGCACGAACTTGCCCAAGCACACCAGGTAGGCGGCGACTTGCTTCGCTCCTGTGAGGTCTACCTGGACAAACCGCCGTGCAATCAGCTCATGCTCGAATCCATGCCCGAGAAGCGCGTGCTAGAGTTTCCCCTTTCGCGCGTCGAAACCTCCGAGCCCGACGACGACGGGGCGCACGCCATGGGAGCATGGGAGCTGAACCTAAGGTTCGTGAAGCGCGAAATTGTGGAACGTGGGCTTCCTCTGTCGCTCTTCCGCAACGTGGGCTGCATCATCGCGCGCAACGACCTGCTTGCCGGTCGCATCAGATACGACCGCGCCTTCGTGTTCGTGACGCCGGCGTTTGGCGAGGCGGCCGTTCGCGACGCAGTGCGCATCCCGGCGCAAACGTGCCTGTGCGAATACATCGACGGCGTCTTCACCCACGACGGCCGCGAACGTGAGACGGTAGAGCTTGCGCGTATGCTGGAAGAATGCGACAGGCGCGGCATGGAGCCCGCCGGTGACTATCGTGGTGAGATCATCGCCGACAGCCCGGCGTTTTTGTACGAGGGGCGCGAGATGCTCTTCAAGATGTGCCTGCCGGTGCGCCTCAAGAACCAACCAACCTGGCAGATGCCCGTGCAGCGCGACGTCATGGGCAGCTGGCGAGGCCTGCGAGACGCCGCGACCGATCAGGCGAGTCTCTTCCACGAAGGCAACGCGAAGAGTCGCTAAGAGACGTGGGCGACAAAAGCTCGCCCAACGAGAGGGGATTGCCTCGGCCGCAATTTGGGCTGCCGGGCAATCCCCTCTTCTCACTATGAGCCGCAAGCCGATTCAAGCTGCCAGCATGCAACATGGATGAGCTTTCGCTGACGGCCTCCGCTCACCACTATGAACGACGCGTGAGCCCGCCCATGATGCGGTGCCTCGCGTGAGCCACCCACACTACCAACCGCATGACTCAGGCAGCATGCGGGCCCAACGCGGGCCGTTCACGTTCACGCCGCCCTCGTTACTTGCTCGCCGCAATCCTTACGCCGAGACCCCGGCCGTCACACCGACATTGGGAACGTTGGAGGCATAGTCGCCGGAAGCGGGGCTGCCCGGGATAGCTGGGGCCTCGTCCTCGCAGGTCACGCGCACCTCCACGACATCGCTGGCAAAGTATCGCGCAGAGGTCGAGCCGAGCCACAGCTGGTTGGTGCCGCCCACGCTGGCAGACAGAGGCTCGCCATTGAGCTGGTGGACAATCATCGACGCGCGCTGGAGCACGTACGACAGTGGCAGGGTCACCTCGTAACCGTCCGAGGAAACGAAGGTGATGGCGTTCGCCTCGTCGGACACGCCACCAGCCGCCTCGAGGAGCTGGTACACCGACACGCCGGTCACCGCCGCGTTTGCCGTGGCACGGCCGTCTGCAGGGTTGCCCGCGCACGAGCAGCCCATGACGGTGCTCTGCGTGCCGGTCTGGGCAAGATCGCCGATGGTAGCAGTCAGGCTCGACTGGACACCGTCGCCATCTACGGTAATCTGCCAGTCCGCCGCGTCGCTTGCGACCTGCTGGTTTGAGGGAAGCACCTCTTGCGAGGCCCCGCACAGCACCTTGTTTGCGCCGCCCAAATCATGAGCGATTTGCGCCGTGGGCGTAATCTGCCCCTGGGTGAAAGAGAACGTTCCCTCCACATGTGCCGGCTTGACCTGCCCCGATACCGCCTGCTCACTGGCACTGACAGCCACGTCCGAACCCGCAGGCGAGGCTTCGGCCTGCTGCGCCAAGGCCACACCGGCGCCCGCCATCGTCGCGCCGAGGGCGGCAACGGTCGCCATGGCAAACACAGGTACGCTTGCGAGCTTCTGCTCAGTACGAATGCTCTTCTCCATCGTTGCTCACTCCCCTGCGTTATTTGGTTTCCGCGGACGTGTCGGCAGGCTGCTCGGCGGCCTCGTCGGTGGTCGCCTCAGCGCCGGTGGCATCTGCAGCCGCCACATCGGCTCCCGCCCACAGGTCAAAGTTGGGGGTGTAGCCGCTCTCCTCGTCTTGCGCAATGGATTCCGCGTAGCCCTTCGGGTCAGAAATCGCCTGGTCAGAGATGTCGTCCTCGGGACCGGTGCTGCCGTCGATGACAGCCTGGTTGTCGGCCAAGCCGAGGTCGGTCTGCGTGCCTTCGAGCGAGCGTACCTGCTCAGCGAAAGCGTCGAGGTCGGACTTGGCGTTCACCATGACTTCGACGGGCTCGGGAGTCATCGCTCCGTCTTCGGTGACCGCACGCACCATGAGCACGTAGGCGCTGTCGACACCCTCGGGAGGCGTCCAGGTAAACTGCCAGCTCACCCAGTTGTTCACCGTGGAATCGGTCGTGTCGTAACGCGTCCAGGTGTTGCCGCCGTCCATCGAGAACTCCAGTGCAACCGTGGGCTGATCCCACGAGGCGGCGTAACCCTTGAACGTGTACGGCTCACCGGCCTGCACGCACAAACCCTCGGGAGTGCCCCAGATGCCAACATTGGGCTTGTTGTAGTAACCCGTTCCGTCCTCAGTGGTCCAACCGTCATATTCCCACACATAAGGGTCGTTCTCATCCACGGCGATGATGTCGCTGAGCTCCTTGCAGCAGATGGGGGCGCCGGTGCCGCCCACCCACAGCATGCACGGGAAGCCCTGGTCCCACTCGAGCGGCTCGCCGTTGATCTCGTACACGAGCAGCGCGTCCTTGCCCTCGAGGTTGCTGATGAGCATGGAGTTGGCGTTGCCGTCGGCAGAGGAGGAGTAGATGGCATAGGCATCATCGGTAAAGCCGCCGGCCTGCTCGATAAGCCAGTTGAGGTCGATGCCGGTCACGACGCAGTTGCCCAGGTAGGGACCGCCCGTGGGATTGAGCGTGCACTGCATGGTGACGGCCTTGGTAACGCTCGGGGCTTCCTCGATGAGGTCGGCGAGCGTGTAGTTGACCTCGTTGTTGACCAGGCCCGTGAGCGAGATATTCCACTGGTCGTAAATCGAGGTGTCGACCTGGTCGCCGTTTGCCTCACGCCAATTGCGCAGGTAGTCGCTGCCGCGGTAGTACCAGCTGTAATTGAAGAGGTCCTCCTGGGGAATAACGTCCGTCTGGTTCCAGGAGAAGTCGCCCTCGACGTCCTCGACAGGCATGATGCCGCGCAGGAGCGAGTGCTTCGAGACGTCCCACATCGTGAAACCTTCGCCGTCTTCCGTCACGTTGTGGCAGCTCGCGCACGTTGCGTCCTCAACATCCTGGTGGATACCGTGAATCAGCGTGCCGAAGTCGTAGAACGTGGTCTGGTACCCCTCACCCACGGTATGGCAGTCGATGCACATCTGGACGTCAATGTCGATGCCGATGTTGTTGGTGAGGTCGGTGTGGCCATAGCTGCACGAGTTGAGCAGGGCGCCCAGGTCGTCGTGGCAAGCATTGCATCCGCGCTCGTCGGCCTTGAGGTACGCGCAGTTGTACAGCGCGTTCTTGGCCGGGTGCGAGTAGGCACCCTCGGCGTCGTAGTCTGCCGAGATGTTCTCGCCGGGCGTGCGCTGCACGAATCGGCCGTCAGCAAGCTCGGTCACGATCGGGCCGTCCTTGCTGTATGCCTTGTCCTTGAGCGCGATGCCCGACTGGGCGCTCGGCGCGTCGAGCACGTTGTACGTCGTGCCGTCGGAGCCGGTGTATGCCGAGGTATCCGCACTTTCCGCCGATGCCGCACCAGCCCCAAAGGCAACTGCGGCAAGGGCACCTGCCAGCAGCGTTGTCGCACAAGCGGCGGTTACCACATGCAACCGATGAGTAGCGATCATGACGTTCTCCCCTCTCGTATGGCGTCGGCCTGGCAGCCTCAACAGCGCGAGGACAGCGGCCTTTACCGGACAAGAAGGATTATCGAACGCACAGGGCTTTCTGAAACTACCTTCAGCCACACGATGCGAGCCAATTTCCACTGCCCTTAGGGCAGAGTTTGTTGGGAAGGGGGGCGAACTGGGGGTGCGGGCTGGCCCCAGGGAGGGGCGAAACGCTCCTGCCCGCTCAATTAACATACATTTCAGGATTTTCAAAAACGCGCCAACTGGGATTTTGTTGATTTAACATACATTTCAACCGCTGAAATGTATGTTAAATTTTCTCGGCCGCAAGAAACGGAGACGGCAGGGCCGATTTACCCTGCCGTCCCCATGTAAAGTCCAATCGAAAGTGATGCGGAGCACGCAGGCTTCACCGTGTCGCGCACCGCAGGCATGCACACGTACTCGTCGAACCACGCGCCGCCCGATGTATTCCGCAAGCAAATCCCCGGGCGTTACGCCACCTCGGCCATGAACTCCTCTTCTACCTGGAGGAAGCCGGCGGTGAGGCGGGCAAGGCCCAGGTAGAGGTCGGTCTTGGCGAAGATGCCCATGTCGCGCGTGAACGTGGGGAGCCACTTGCGCAGGTGGTCGTCGAGGAAGGCGCGCTGCACCTGGAGCAAACGCGCCGCCTCGGCCTCGTCGCCCTCGTGCAGGGCCTTGGCCGCACGCTCGGCGAGCGTCTTCATGAACTCGAGCTCGAGTGCCACATGGTCCTCGCCGTCTTTCCAATCGGCGGACTTGTCCACACCCTCGGCGCGGTAGAGCGCCAGCACCTCGTCGCGGGCACCCTGCATCATCAGGCGCTTTGCGCTCGTGTACACACTCTCGAAGGGGTAGGCGGCAGCATGGCCGTCGATGCCGTGACCGATGAAGGCGCGCACGTAGTCCACCGCAAGCTCGGTGAGCGTGCCGGCATCTGCGCGACCCAGGTAACCTGCAAGCAGGCGATAACCCTCGTCCATGGCGTCGTTGCCCGTTGAGGCCGGGAACCTCATGGCACGCAGCTGGTCGAGGAAGACCGGGTCGACTTCCACGCGATACAGCCGCGACAGCAAGCCATACATCCAGGCACGCTGCTCGTGGGCGCGGGCAAGGTCCTCGCGCTCCTCGCTGCTCATGCTGGCAGCCTCGGCTTCCGTCTCGTCAAAGCCGGCAGCCCCAACTTCCGTCGCATCCACGCCCGCCGCAGCGGATTCCGTGCCCGCGCTGCAACCGCAATCGCCCGCGATGTTCTCGACCTGCTCAGCGCAATCCTCGGCGGCGCACACAGTTCCGGTCGTTTCCTCAGCCATAACTCTTCCCCCAAACTTATTCGCGACTCACACGCAAGCCGCTCCCATACAGGTCATTCGCCCGCACCGCAGACGGTTTATATGCCGCGGCCAAGCGTGCGGCCTACTGAAGTCATTGCGTCAAGGCAATCCTTACGCCCTGCTGTCCAGATACTGCACGGCACGCTTGCCAAACTCGGTGATGCCCCACGTCTTGCCCGTCCACTCGATAAGGTCGCGCTCGGCCATCTTTTCGTAGAAATACGACGCGTACAGCCGCGGCTCCTGCAGTTCGGGCTGGTCGTCCACCGCGTCACCGAGCTCCTTGGCCGTGGCGCCGCCCTCGTTGGCGCAACAGCCCAAAAGCATGCGGTAGATGTTGTCCATGCCTGCATCCTCGTCGAGAATCTCCTGGAAGCGACCCATGTCCTGCTCGCGATCGAGGAACGCAAGGCCGGCCTTTGCAGTCTTCAGGCGCACAGGCACGCCGGCCGCGGCACCATCCTCGCCGCCAGCCGCAGGCTCCTCGGCTCGACCGACAGGCTCCAGGTACTGCACGCCGTCGATCTCCACCACGCGCACGTCGTCCTGCTCAGGCTCGATGCGCTCAAGCGCGCCGGCCTCAACGAGATGGGCGCAGAGCACGTCGGCCCCGTAGATGCAGAACTCGAGCTCCCTCATGCGCGCGACCTCGCCCGCGACCTCGCTTTCCGTGCGCTCATCACGGCAGAACTCGAGGATGGCATTCAGGAAACGGCGCGAGCTGTGCAGGCGCGCAAACAGCGCATCCGTGCGCTCCTCGGCGCTCGCGCCCTCGGTCACAGGCGCGTCGCTGAGCAGGGCGTTTGGGTCCTGCGTCGCCGGTTGATACGAGCGTTCGATCGGCTCCTTGCCCGTCTCGGGCGCCTTCGCCTCGTTCATGGTCATCTCTCCCCTTTGCCTTTCTCGCTGTGTGCTGCGGTGGGCCCGCCCGCAGTTCGGGGTGGACGGGCGAGTCCACCGCAGCACGCCGCCGGTGGGGAGGGGCGCCTTGCGGCATCCCCTCCCCGCTCATTCACTTACTCAGAAACGCTAGTCCTGCCAGGTGTGATTGCGCAGGATGTAGACGAACGACGGGCCGTTGCCCGAGTCGGCCAGGTGATGGATGTCGGCCTCCTCGTAGGGCTGCACGTACTCGCCGAGCTTCTTGCCCAGAGGGCCGTCGAAGTTCTCGATGCCCTCGTCAAGGTCGCCGTACCACTTGGCCATGCCCACGCAGTTGAGCACGCACTGGGGCAGCTCGCCCTCCTCGATGCGCTCGGCGCACAGGTTGCACTTCTCAACGACGTTCTTCTCGACGTTGAGGTAGCGCACGCCGTAGGGGCACGCGGAGACGCAGGCCTGGCAGCCGATGCACTGGTCGAGGTCGATCTGCACGGTGCCGTTCTCCGCCTTGACCGAGGCACCGGTGGGGCACACCGTGACGCACTCGGGGTTGTCGCAGTGCTGGCACTGCGTGGGCAGATAGTAGAAGTCGTGGCTGGGGGCGCCGTTGTCCTCCTCAAGCTTGTCGGACTGCTTGCGGTCCACCCACGTCCAGAAGTAGCCGATGCCCACGTCGTTCTGCTCCTTGCAGGCGGCGTTGCAGGCCTTGCAGTTCATGCAGCGGTTCAGGTCGATCGCCAAGGTAAGGCGTGCCATTACTCATCCCTTCCTTCGTACACGGGAGCCCAGGCCTTCAGGCGCGGGTCGGTCGCATCGGTGATGATGGGCGTGCCGTCGTCGTCGCAGGGCACGGGGTTGCCGAACGGGGAGTTCTCAGCCGTGGCCTTGTACACCTTGACCGGGTAGCCGCGGACGACCGAGGAGCCGCAGTACGGGTCGGAGATGTCGTTGTTCACGAGCTGGTTCACTGCGGAGAGGCGCCAACCGTGCTCAGGCGCGGACAGCTCGGGGTACCACCAGGAGTGCTCGCAGTTGATGGTGCCTTTCTTGACGCCGGGGAAGATGTCGGCCGTCTGGCGGATCTTGCCGTGCGGGTTCTCGATCCAGCACCAGTCGCCCTGCTCGATGCCCAGCTCAGCGGCGTCCTCGGGGTTGATCTCCATCTTGGGCACAGGCCAAACCTCGCGGCACCAGGGAAGCTGGCGATGCTCGGAGTGGAAGTACACCGGGATGCGGCGGCCGGTGAGGCACTCGATGGGGTACTCCTCCCAGAGCTCGGGGTTCATGGCCTTGGTGTCGGGGTTGGGCTCGTAGTCGGGCAATGCCGCGGCGGCGCCGTGAGCCGTCTCCATGATGGTGGACCAGATCTCCTGCTTCTGCGTGGGCGTGTTGAAGCCGGGCACGACGGTCTGGGCCGAGGGAGCCTGGGTGTAGTCCTTCTTGAGGAAGCCGGTCATGAAGCGGCGGTAGGTGCCCCAGTCGTCGGGATGGACCTTCTTGACGTCCCACCAGCCGTTGTCCTGGAACTGCTGGACAAAGTCCTGCCAAGAGGGAGCGACCTCGCGCACGACGTAGTCGAGCTGCTCCTCCATGGTGGGATAGGGGTTCTCGGCGTCCCAACCCCACTGGATGCCGGCGCGCTGGTACAGCATCTCGGCGATGGTGGGGTCGTACTGGGACTCGGCAAGAGGCTCAACCACGGGCACGCAGGCACCGAGGGCACCGGAAGCACCCTGGGACTGACGGGGCAGCGGCACCTCGAGCCAGTGGCGGGCAGGCAGGATGATGTCGGCCAGCTCGCTGGTGGGGTGGTGCCACAGGTCGATGTCAAAGAAGAAGTCGAGCTGCTTCAGGCAGTCCCACATGAGCGTGGAGTTGGCCATGCTCATGAAGTCGCCTGCGCCGCACATGGCACCTTTGAGCGGGTAGGGCTTGCCGGTGGCGCCGGCCTCGGCGACCGAGTTGGAGTTGGCCCACATGCCCCACCAATTGAGCAGCGGGTGCGTGTCGGCGCCGAGGCGCTTGCTGCCGTCGCAGGAACGGTCGGCGTTGGGATCGTAGGGAGCCAGGCCGAAGTTGCCCATGTAGTTCATGTCGAGCTTGGTGGAACCGCGCTGTCCGCCGGGGGTGTCGGTGTTGCCGGTGATGGCGGTCAGGATCTCGATGGCGCGGCAGTTCTGCACGCCGTTGCCGTGGTGCTCAACGCCGAGCTGGTACATGATGCCGCCGTTGCCCCAGCGCTCGTCGACGCGCGTGGCGTAGACCAGGGCGGCCTTCTCGATGTCGGCAGCGGGAACGCCCGTGATGCCCTCGGCGATCTCGGGGGCGTACTCGTCGCAGCGCTCGGCGAACTTCTGCCACACGGGGATGGCGGTGTGGGTGGAGCCGTCCTTGAACGTCACCTCGAACTCGCCGTAGACCGCGGGGTCGATGGACTCGAAGTCGTCGAGGTTCGGCACGAAGCCCTGGGAGAACTCGGACTTCACGGTGTCGGCCTCGGTGCCCTCGAAGTTCCTGCGCGACCACTCGTCCTGGGGGCCGTCGCCGTCATAGCGCTTCCAAGGCTTCTCGCCTTCCCAGATGTTGCATTCCTCATCGGTGACGGGGTCCCACTCGGGGTCGGCAAGGCGACGGTCGGCGCTGGCGTTGAACCACTTGAGGGACTCGCTGGCCTGGTCCCACACCATGTACTTGTAGGGACTGCCGCCTTCCTCGAGGTCGGCCTGGGCAAGAAGCGTGGTCTTGATGTTCGTGGGGCCGTGCCAGATGTGGGGAAGCTCGGGCCCCGAGGGCTCCTTGTCCTCAACCACCAGGAAGCACGCGTTGGTCCAACGCTTCACGAACTGCCAGTCGACCAGGTCGTTCTTGATGACGACGTCGCACATAGCAAGGGCCAGCGGCGTGTCGGTGCCGCCCTTGAGCGCCAGGTGGATGTCGGACTCCTTGCCCAGGTTCGTGGTGCGGGGGTCGACGGAGATGAACGTGGGGGCGTTGAGCGCCTCATCGACGACGGAGCGGCCGGCCTCGTCGTAGTTGGAGCACTCGGGGCCAGACGCCCAGATGGTGAACACCGGGGGACGGTCGACCGTTGCCGACCAGCTGAAGTTCCAATCGGAGGTCAGGGCCGAGGCGAAGTGGCGCGGGCCCTTGCACACCTGGTAGGCGCCGAAGCTGTTGGGCGAATGGAACCAGGCGCCGAAGGTACCCTGGTTGCAGTACATGCGGCCCGTGCCGGCCATGTCGAACAGAGCCTCCGAGCCGTACTTGGCGCGAACGGCCTCGATGCCCTCATAGATGGTGTCGATGGCCTCGTCCCAAGAAATGCGCACCCAGCCGGGGTCCTCGCCCTTGGGGTTCGTGCGCTTCATGGGGTAGCGCAGACGGTCGGGGTGGTAGCAGGCCTGCATCGAGGAGACCGACTTGTTGCAGCAGCTGCCCAGGGTATGGCCGGCGCTCTCGTCGCCCTCGATCTTGATCGCGCGGCCGTTCTCCACGGTCACCCACACGCCGCACTCCATCTTGCCGCAGCCGCGGCACACCGTGCGGACCTTGCGCGTGGTGTCGGTGCTGTCGAGCACCGTGTAGTCCGTCTCGGCAAGAGCCGACCCCGCGGTCATGCCGAGGCCCGCAATGACACCGGTCGCAGCGGCAATCTTCAAGAAGCTCCGGCGGCTCACGCTTTCTTGCATGTTTCCCTCCTTCTCCATGCTTGGATACTGACGGGCGCCGCACTTCCCTGCGGCCCCGCGAGAAACACGCTAGCCCCTTTGCCCGGCTTGGCACATCGAGCCGCCTTTATGAAATCGCCCAGCTAGCGCCATATCTCATAAACTACTTATGATTTTTGAAACGGGCAAAGGCGTATCATTGAGACCGAGGAGACGGTCGCAAGTTCGGGGGAACAATGGGCCAGATGATTGCTGGGCTACCTATGCGCGAAGACAGGGTGCGGCGTTCGAACACGTGGCGCACCCTTGCCTATATGCTGAACAGGACATGGATCACCACAACGTTTTTCAGCGTGGTGCTCTTTCAGCGCTATGCACCAGAGTCGATGGCGGGCATGGCAAACGACGTATATCGCACGTCCGTTTTGGCGCTTGCCGTGGCCCTCGTCGTTTTTGCCGTGCTGCACCGCCCGGTGATGAGGGCGGGAGAACACCCGGCGTTCGACTACGTGGGCGCCGCGCTGTGCGGAGTGGGCATTGTGCTGCTCGTTCCATACCTGACAAGCGGACAGGCCATTGCCCGGGCAGCCCTGTGGGGCAGCGCCGCGCTCACGGGCGCAGGGTCGGCGCTCGTGTTTCTCTCGATAGGGCGACGCTTCGTCGGCATCGACGTGCGCTCGTGCACGATGGGCATCCTGTGGGCAACGGTGGGGTGTGCCGCGCTCACGCTCGGCATCATGAGCCTGCCGCTTGAGGCGGCCGTGGCCGTGGAGGTGGCGCTGCCGTTTTTCTGCGTGATGGCGCTTCACCGCGTGCCGCGCCCCGGCGAGGAAGACTGCGAGACGCACATGCACCTTGGCGAGCGCATCTCAACGAAAATGCTGCTCAAGCTGGCAACCTGCGCCGCAGTGCTCGGCATCCTGACCGGCATTACGCATGGCCTCTATCTTGGCTCGGAGACGGCAGCCCTGGGCAAGACCTTCCAGATGCTCAACTCCGCCGTGCCGCTCGTGGCTGCGCTCGTTTTGCTGGGCAGCACGGCAGCGGCGCGCGAGGTCAGCATCGAGACGCTCTACAAACCGACCGCTTTCGTCTGCATTGTGGGATTTGCCCTGATGCCCCTTTCCGGCACCAGCATCGCGTTGTCCTTCTCTGTAGTCTCCGCAGGGTACACGCTGTTCGAGATTCTCGTATGGGTCATCCTCAGCGAAGTTGCCAGCCGCTTCCAGTTCACCTCGGTGCAGGTGTTCGGCTTCGGCCGGGCCCTGGTGCTGCTCACGGGCGTCATCGCGGGCACCCTCATTGCGAACATGCTATTGAGCCTCGGGGTGGGGGCGCAGCTCTTCTCAGCCGTGGCGGCGGTGGCGGTCATCAGCATCACGTTCTTGCGTACGTACGTCCTTACCAGCGCCGACATCGCCGTCTTTGGGCAGAACCTTGGCGAGGAGACGGATGAGGTACTGCCGGGAGTCACGGGCGATGGGGCCGTGTCCCGCGAGGACACGCGGTCGCTGTCTGGGGGCGCCGCAAAGCGCGCCCATGGGCAGCGCACGGAAACGCCCGCCGGCCAGGCACCGCAAAAGGTTCCTTTCCAGCGCAAATGCGCCATCATCGGCGACTACTACGGCCTCACGCCGCGCGAAGTCGACGTGTTCCGCCTCATCGCGGCAGGTCGCAACTCCACGCGCATCCAGGAGGAGCTCTCCATCTCGGCAGGCACAGTGAACACGCACAGCCACCACGTGTTCCAGAAGCTCGACGTCCACAGCCAACAGGAGGTCATCGACCTCTTCCAGCACGCCGATTTGGACCGCATGCAGGCGGAGCTGGCAAGCAGGTAGGGACTGACGGGCAAGGCAGGCGGGCTGATGGGCTCGCATGTGCCTGAATCGCACGATTAACATACATTTCGGAATTTTCAAAAACGCGCCAACTGGGGTTTTGATGATTTAACATACATCTCAACCGCTGAAATGTATGTTAAATTTTCTCGCTCGAAAGAAAACGGGGGCAGCAAGGCCGATTTGCCCTGTCGCCCCCGTGTGGGACTCGATATAAGGCACTCCAAAACGCGGATTTTACCGCAGGCAGACAAACAGGCGCAGCAAGCAAGGCGACCGCGCCACAACCACTCCCCTGCGCGAGCCCCGCACCGCGACTGGGGCGGCACGTAGCGAGTGTGACCAGGCAAGACGGCCCCTACCCCTGCGCGCCCTTGGCAGCCCTTACGTGCGGGCGCTTGCTGCGTGGGCACAGCGAGAGCGCGACCAGGAAGAGGAGCGCCGCCACACCGACGAGGGCGGGCACGCCCACGGGCACCCAGGCGCCGCTCACGACCACGGCCACTCGGTACACCGCAAACGACACGAGCCAGGCGATAGCACATTGCACGAACACCATGTGCAGTGCGGCGCCCGAACCGGCCTCGCGGCGCACGGTGGCGATGGCGGCCACGCACGGCGTGTACAGCAACACGAACACCAAGAACGACAGCGCCGTGATCGGCGTGAAGAATGCCGCGACGCCCGACACATCACCGCCCGTGAGCTGGGTCAACGTGGAAACGACGTTCTCCTTGGCGATGAAGCCCGTGATGATTGCCGTGCTCGCACGCCAGTCGCCAAAACCCAGGGGCGCAAAAATCGGCGCGACGGCGCCGGCAAGCAGGGCGAGCAGGCTGTGCTCAGGCGAGTCGACCAGGTTGAGGCCGGCGTCGAACGCCTGGAGGAACCACACGATGATGGAGGCGAGGAAGATGACCGTGAACGCCTTCTTCACGAAGCCCTTGGCCTTGTCCCACACGAGGAACGCCACGCTGCGCCCGGAGGGCAGGCGGTAGTTGGGCAGCTCCATGACGAAGGGCACGGGTTCGCTTCCTGCCTCGGCATGCTTCATGAGCAGGGCATACACCACGCCGCACAGGATGCCGAAGACGTAGAGGCCAATCATCACGAGCGGCTGCACCTCGCGCGGAAAGCACGCGCTCACGATGAGCGCGTACACCGGGAGCTTGGCGCTGCAGCTCATGAACGGCAGCAGGCGGATGGTCATCACGCGGTCGCGGTCGCTAGCCAGGGTGCGCGACGACATGACGGCGGGCACGGTGCAACCCAGGCCGATGAGCATGGGCACAATGCTGCGGCCCGACAGGCCCACGCGGCGCAGGGTGCGGTCCATGATGAAGGCGACGCGCGCCATGTAGCCGGTGTCTTCCAGAATAGACAGACAGAAGAACAGCGTCACGATGACGGGCAAGAACGACAAGACGCTGCCCACGCCCGCGCACACGCCGTCAACCACAAGCGAGCACACGGTGGGGTTCACATGCGCACCCTCAAGACCCGCCGCGATGCCCTCGGTAGCCGCATCTACCAGGAATGACATGCCGTCGGACAGCCAGGCGCCGGGTCCCACAAACGTGAGCGTAAAGATGAGCGCCATGAGCGCGAAGAAGCACGGGATGCCCGTGAAACGGCCGGTCAGGACCTTGTCGGCCGCAAGGCTGCGCTTGTGCTCGCGGCTTTCTTGCGGGCGCACCACCGTGCGCGCGCAGAGGTCCTCGAGGAAGGAGAAGCGCATGTCGGCCAGGGCCGCCTCGCGGTCGAGCCCCGAGTCGCGCTCCATGGCCTCGATGAGCTGGCCGATTGCCGCGCGCTTGTCAGCCGGCATAGCAAGGGCGGCCTCCACAGGCGCGTCACCCTCAATGAGCTTGGTCGCGGCAAAGCGCGTGGGAAGCCCCGCCTTCTTGGCGTAGGGCTCCACGATGTGCATCGTCGCGTGGATGCACTGGTGCAGGGCGCCGGCCTTCTGGTCCTCGTCGTCGGCATGGCAGAAGTCCACACGTCCCGGTGCCTCGCCAAAACGCGCCACGTGCAGGGCGTGCTCCACAAGCTCGTCGACGCCCTCGTTCTTGGAGGCCGCGATGGGGATGACGGGGATGCCGAGCTCGCGCTCGAGCTCGTTGACGAGCACCGTGCCGCCGTTGGCGCGCACCTCGTCCATCATGTTGAGGGCGAGCACCATGGGGATGCCGAGCTCCATGAGCTGCATGGTGAGGTACATGTTGCGCTCGATATTGGTGGCATCCACGATGTTGATGATGCCGTCGGGGCGCGCATCAAGCAGGAAATCGCGCGTGACAATCTCTTCGCTGGAATAGGGCGACAAAGAATACACGCCCGGCAGGTCGGTCACCGTGGCGTTGGGATGGTTGCGGATGGTTCCGTCTTTGCGGTCGACCGTGACGCCGGGGAAGTTGCCCACGTGCTGGTTGGCACCGGTGAGCTGGTTGAAGAGGGTGGTCTTTCCGCAGTTCTGGTTGCCAACGAGGGCAAACGTGAGCTTCGCGTCCTCGGAGCGGGCGTCGCGCTCGGAGTGCTTGCCCTCCTGCGGGGCGCCGGGCTGCTCGCCAAAGCCGGGATGGCCGGCGCTCGTGCGGTAATCCTCGCGCGGCGAACAGGGACGGACCGGCGCAGTGCTGGCCAGCTCCTCTTCAGAAAGCACGGGGCCCGTCTCGACCTTCGCGGCTTCGCTCGCGCGCAAGGTGAGCTCATACCCGCGCAGGCGCACCTGAAGCGGGTCGCCCATGGGCGCCACTTTCTGCAGAGTGACCACAACGCCTGGTATCAGGCCCATATCAAGCAGATGGCGGCGCAGTTCGCCTTCTCCGCTAACCGCCGTTACGCGTGCGCTTTGCCCTGGGGCAAGCGAGTCCAGTGCCATGATGTGCTTCCTTTTCCCTCTCCCAAATCTCCGGGGGTCATCCTAGCAGAACAACGGGGCCAGAGTACCGTAGGTGACATAAGTCACGGCGCGTCCGTCCTTCTTTACTGGAACGACAACGAGACGGGAGCCAGCGAATGCAAAAGGAATTACAATTTACCCATTCCGAAAAATGCGCCGCCCACTAACAGCAAGGAGATTTTCGCATGTCCGCTACCATATCGCCCACGGCTTTCCTTGGTTTGTTTTTTCACACGCCCCGCTACGGCGAGGTCGAGCTCCTTGAAAACGTGCTGATTGAGGTGGACGCGCGCGGCTTTATCACCGATGTGGTGCGCGCCGATGCCCCCGACTATGCCGCTCGCGTGGAGCACGCGCGCAACGCTGGCACGCTTCTTGAGCTGGCGCAGGGCACCTACGGCCTGCCCGGCTTTGTGGATATGCACGTGCACGCCCCGCAGTGGCCCCAGGCAGGCGTCGCCCTCGACGAGCCGCTCGACGTGTGGCTCCAGAAGCGGACGTTTCCCCTTGAAGCACGCTTTGCAGACCTCGACTTCGCCCGCCCCGTCTACCGCGACCTGGTGAGCCGCCTGCTCAGCCTGGGCACCACCACCACGGTGTACTTCGCCAGCAACGACCTGGCCTCCTCCATCGAGCTCGCGCGCGCCTGCGCCGAGGGCGGCCAGCGTGCACTCGTGGGCAAGGTCGTCATGGACGACCCGTCCGCCAACCCCGACTTCTACCGCGACGCCTCTACGAGCCAGGCTCTGGCAGACACCGAGACCCTGCTGGCCGAGGTCGCGCAGATCGGCGCAGCGACGCGCCAGGGCGTCTACGGCGTGGTGACCCCGCGCTTCATCCCCAGCTGCACCGACGAGGGCCTCGCGGGCCTCGGTCGCATCGCCGAGAAGACGGGCGCCTACGTGCAGTCGCACTGCGCCGAAGGCCAGTGGGAGCAGAGTGTGGCACCGGCCCGCTATGGCAAGTCCGACGCAGAGGCGCTCTACGACTTCGGCCTTCTGCGCGAGAAGTCGGTCATGGCGCACTGCACGTTCCTCTCCGAGTCCGACGGCGAGCTCTTCGCCCGCTCCGGAGCCGCCGTGGCGCACTGCCCCGTCTCCAACTCCTACTTCGCCAACAGCGTGTGCCCGGTGCGCCGTCTGCGCGGCCAGGGTGTGCGCATGGGCCTGGCGACCGACATCTCCGGCGGATTCTCGCCGAGCATGTACGAGAACATGCGCCATGCCATCATGGTGTCGCGTATGCTGGAAGAGGGCGTGGACGCGAACGTGCCGCCTGAGCAGCGCGGTCTGGGCACGGCGCGCATCACCTCGGCGGAGGCCCTGTGGCTGGCCACGGCCGGCGGCGGCGAGGCCCTGCGCTTGCCGGTGGGCACCTTCGAGCGCGGACAGGCCTTCGACATGCAAATCGTAGACACCCGCGTGGCAGGCGCCGACCTCACGGGCTTCAACGTGTTCAACGCCCCGCGCGACATCATCGACCGCATCGTCTACCTCGCGACGCCCGAAAACGTGCGTCAGACCTGGGTGCAGGGCGCGCTCGTCCACGATAGGGACCAGCGCTAATCCGCGCCCGCAACGCATCCGCAGGCGGGTTTGCCCCGGCTCACTGGTCGTGAAATACCAGTGTGAATCCGCCTACGGATGCATAAAACTTGCCCATGGTCGATAATCAATCCCTGTTGTTGTACGTAAGAGAGCCGTCTCAAGACGGGCGCCTAAGGGGTGCCCGCTCGTCGGCGGCACACATCAAGGGAGAGACAAAAGAGTGAGCGAGAGCACAACCACGCAGGTAGACACTGCCAATGAAGCAGCCAACGGCATCACGGTAGGCGTCGATGCCAAGCTGCCTTGGGGAAAGGCGCTGCTGCTGGGCCTGCAGCACGTTTTGGCCATGGACTCCTACATGCCGCCCTTCATCATCGCCACGGCGCTGGCGCTGGCCCCCACGGCCTCCACGGCCCTGATTCAGTCCACCTTCCTGGGCGCGGGCGTGGCCTCGCTCATCCAGGTGCTGTTCTTCCTACGCATGCCCGTGTGCCAGGGTCCCTCGTACGTGCCCGTGGGCGCGGTCATCGGCCTGTACTATGGCGCCAACGGCTTCGACACCGTCTTCGGGGCGTGCCTGGTAGGCGCCGCGTGCATGGTGCTCTTCGGATTGTCGGGCCTGTATAAGCGCGTCGTGCACCGCTTCATCCCGCCCATCGTGAGCGGCACCGTCATCATGATTGTGGGTCTCACGCTTCTGCCCACCGCCTTCTCGAGCAACATCTTCGTTGAGGGCAACGGCCTTTCCATGGGCCAGAACATCCTTTTGGCCTGCATCTCCGCCACCGTCATGATTGCCTTCTCCATGCTGGGCGTGTACCGCCCCCACCTGGGCAAGACGCTGCGCGTGTGCTCGGTCATCATCGCCCTGCTCACGGGCTCCATCGCCGCCGCTTGCATGGGCGGCCTTGACCTGTCGAGCGTGGCGGCCGCACCTCTCTTCAGCATGCCCAACGTGGCGTTCGTAAACTACGGCCTGTCGTTTGACATCTCCGCCATCCTCACGATGCTCGTCATCTACATGGTGCTTCTCGCTGAGACCACCGGCACCTGGTACGCCGTGAGCTCCGTTGTGGGCAAGCCCATGAGCGACGAGCAGATCAACCGCGGCGTCATCGGCGAGGGCCTGGGGTGCCTCGTGGGCTCGCTGCTGGGCACCACGCCCGTGACCGGCTACTCCACCAACGCCGGCATCATCTCCATCACCGGCGTGGCCAGCCGCCGCGTGTTCGTGATGGCCTCCATCTGGCTCATCGCGCTTTCGTTCGTGGGCAAGCTGTCCGCGCTCATCATGGCCATCCCGGCCTCCGTCATCGGCGGCGTGTTCGCCGTGGTGTGCGCCATCATCCTGCTCAACGGCTTCCGTCAGATCAAGGGCGAGCCGCTCAGCGAGCGTCAGCTCTACATCATCGGCGTGCCGATCGCCGTGGCCGTGGGCCTGCTCAACATTCCCGCCGACCTGCTGAACACCGTGCCCGAGATGGCCCAGTACCTGCTCAACTCCCCCATCGCCGTCAGCGCCATCGTGTGCATCGTGCTCAACAAGGTCCTGCCCGAGCGCACCGCCGCCGAGAAGCGCAGCGAGAAGGGGCAGGAGGCCGAGACGCCCGCGCAGGCGTAAGCGGGAACGGATTTCCACCCCTGCCGGATGGCATGGAACGGGCAGGCGGGGGCTTCGGCCCTCGCTCGCCCTTGGAAACCGATGAACAAGTGAGACGCGCGGTGCTTCAACATTGCAGCACCGCAGGCAGAAGCCGTGTTCGATGAGGCCAATCGGGCTTAATCGTCGTTTCCCTTGGCAATTGGCAAGACCTACGGCACGAACGGCACCGAGCGCTTCAAGTTCCGGGCCTGCCGCCTCAGATGCAATCGCGCACGTTGAATAGCGCGCTTCCCACAAGTTGGGGGGCGCGCTTTTTCGTTTGGGCGGGGCCGATGGGGAGCAGGGGGCCGAAAAAGATCGATCCTGCTGCATTTAACATACATTTCAGGATTTTTAAAATCGCGCCAACTGGTACTTTGTTGATTTAACATACATTTCAGCACTTGAAATGTATGTTAATCTTCACGTTTGAACCCAATGAGTCGACCGTATCCGAAAATTGCCCTCTTCCTGCCCAAATTCTTCCGCGTGTGAGTTTTTTCATACTCCTCGCACGGACCAATTCACGCGCCGTCGGACGAGTGTGAGCGGTCGGCGCGGATGCATGCTGTGAATCGACAAGTCGCACGGCCTGGGACACTCCCCCAACAAGGCCGCCCGGCAAACAGCCCGCCTGCAACCATTCAGTTGCAGGCACACGAGGAAGAGGGAACCATGGGCTCCACTAACACCAGCACCCGCAACGTCGCACTGACCCGCCGCGCTTTCGTCACGGGCGCACTCGGCGCCGGCCTTGTCGCCTTCGCAGGCATGGGCGTGCTTTCCCAGACTGCGCCCGCCCAGGCGCAGGAGACCTCCACCGCCCAGGACGGACCCGACTACGACATCGTCATCATCGGCGCCGGCGGCGCGGGCATGACCGCCGCCATGAGCGCGCACGACGGCGGCGCCCGCGTGCTGCTTATCGAGAAGATGACCGTGGCCGGCGGCAACACCGTGTGCGCTGAGGGCGGCATGAACGCCTGCTGCACCAAGGTTCAGGAGGCCGAGGGCATCGAGGACAGCGTCGAGCTCTTTGCCAACGACACCTTCGAGGGCGGCCATGAGCTGGGCAACATGGACCTCATCACCTTCATGTGCGAGAACTCCAACGCGGCCCTCGAGCGCCTGGAGGAGCGCGGCATGCCCCTCACGAAGCTCTCCACCTCCGGTGGTGCCTCGGTCAAGCGCATCCACCGTCCCGAGGACGGCGAGGCCGTGGGCACCTACCTCGTGCGCCACATGTGCGAGCAGTGCGAGCAGCGCAACGTTGCCGCTGTTACGCAGATGCACGCCGACGAGCTGCTCGTCGACGACAGCGGTGCCGTGTGCGGCGTGCGTGCCACCGACCTGCGCACCGGCGCCAGCGTCACCTACAACGCCAGGGCCGTCATCGTGACCGCCGGCGGCTTCGGTGCCAACCACGAGATGCTCGCCCAGTACCGCCCCGAGTTGCTCAACGCCGTGACCACCAACCAGCCCGGCGCCACCGGCGACGGCATCCTGCTGGCCCAGGCCATCGGCGCCGACACGGTGGACATCGACCAGATCCAGGTTCACCCCACCGTTGAGCAGGCCACGGCAACCCTTCTTTCCGAGGGCATCCGCGGCGACGGCGCCGTGCTCATCAACAAGGACGGTCAGCGCTTCACCAATGAGCTCCTGACCCGCGACAAGGTCTCCGCCGCCGAGTGGGAGCAGCCCGAGGGCTGGGCTTACGCCGTGTTCGACAAAAAGGTCTATGACTCCAACAAGTCGGTGGAAAGCAAGTTCGTGAGCAAGGGTCTTGCTCTTGTCGCCGACACCATCGAGGAGCTCGGCCAGCTCATGGACACCGACGCCGAGGCCTTCGTCGAGACCATCGCCGCCTACAACGACGCCATTGCCAACGGCGAAGATGACCCCATGGGTCGCGAAAAGGCCCGTGAGTCCATCGTGGACGCCCCGTTCTACGCGATCAAGGTGGCCCCCGGCATCCACCACACCATGGGCGGCCTGCGCATTAACACCGACACCGAGGTGCTCAACGCCGACGGCGAGGCCATTCCCGGCCTGTTCGCAGCCGGCGAGGTCACGGGTGGCATCCACGGCGGTAACCGTCTGGGCGGCAACGCAATCTGCGACATCAACGTCTTCGGCCATCAGGCTGCCATGAGCGCCCTGACCTACCTGGGTATCGTCGCCGTCGACCGCGAGGCGCTTATCGAGATGACCGAGGTCGAGGGCCAGCTCAACCAGCATGCCACGCAGCACGGCGCCACCGCTTGCACCGACTGCCACCGCGTGGACGCCGCGCCCGTGCTCACCTGCACGCAGTGCCATGACGACGCCGTGACTCCCGAGGGCTGGCTCACCTGGGAAGAGGCCCAGCAGGAGGGCTAAGGCGACAAGGTTGGGCCACAAGGCTAAAACGGTCAAGCCTGGTTCTACCTGGGAAGAGGCCCAGCAGGAGGGCTAAGGCGACAAGGTTGGGCCACAAGGCTAAAACGGTCAAGCAAGGCCCCGCCTGGGAAGAAGCCCAGCAGGAGAGCTAAGGCAACAAGGTCAAAGCTGGCGAGGCGGTCTCTATCTGAGCAAGCCCACCTCATACACCTCGGGCATTCCCCATATCTGATCATCCCCTTCCCTCCCGCCGCGCCCAGTACCCCCACTGGGCGCGGCGGGCCTCATTGCACCTGCCATCTAAGGCAGTACTCCTCCAGGCGGTCAATCGACGCAGCCGCACATCGACCGCCTCGCTCCAATCGCGAATCAAAGAGCCCCAACATCATGATGGTTGGTGTGCTTGCATTTCCCATAAGCTATACTTTCCCCTGATGAGACGGCATTTTGGAGGGTTCGGTACACCCAGGGGGAAGGCGGAACATGCAACAAAGGGAAGGCTGCACGCCACAAGGCGCGCGCCAGGCATCGTGGTCGCGGTTCGCTCGCCAATTTGCCCCGCTGTTCTCCTGCAGTTTTCTCGGTCTCACCGCAATACGCGTATGGCTGCAGTGCTGTGTATACGACCTGTATGCCGCCACCGATTCGGGCATGGCGACCGTCGTTGTCAACCTGACGCGCGGCATCGTGACCCTTGTGCTTATGGCGATTTTCGCTCGCCGTTCGTTCTCCCCACAAGTCCAAAATCACCTGGGCGTTGCAAGCTGCATCCTTATGACCTGCGGTTGCGTGTTGCTCCTGGCAGCAAGCGAGACAGAGACGCCCCTGCTGGGCTGGGTCGCATGCGTTCTCTCGGCGCTCGGGGTGGTGTGGGGCGGTGGCATGTGGATTACCTTCTACGAGCGGCTTAACCCCAAAGAGTCGTTGCTCTATGCGTTTTCGGCACTGTCCTTGAGCTGTCTGGCCGGGCTCGTGCTCGGCTTTCTCCCCAGGCCGCTCACCATGCTCGTAGGCGCCTTCATGCCCGCTTTGTCGCTTGTGACCTTTCGCACTGCGATGCAAAGCCTCAATGAGAGGGGTTCCACAGAATGCGCGCCGAGCACCGCATCGCACGAGGCTGCGCGCCATCCCTATGCCCGTGAGTTCCGCACCACATTCGCGCGGTTTCTTGCGGGCCTTGCCCTGTTCAGCCTCGCCTTGGGATTCGCGCGCGGTTTCCCCTACGGCCAAGCCATTG
Source organism: uncultured Coriobacteriales bacterium (assembly GCA_934636245.1). Lineage (GTDB taxonomy): Bacteria > Actinomycetota > Coriobacteriia > Coriobacteriales > UMGS124 > UMGS124. Next base: position 129,976 of record CAKUAI010000005.1, on the reverse strand, counting down.
AGCTTTCCACAGCAATGCGCGTACTTCATCAGCTGCTGACTTGCCTGTTGTGTGCAGCCGTATGGTGGTGGGTTTTGGTGAAGGGGCGACACCTGCGCCTTTCGGCGTTGTGGAACATGTCTTTGGCCCTGCTTGTCATCGGAGTGCTCCTGCTCGCCTGCCTCACCCCGCAGCTCATGCAGGCGGGTTCTGCGCTGGTCACCGTCGCAAACACATTCACACTCGCCGTATTGTGGTACGTCAGCTACGACGTGGCACGCAATGCGCACGTGCCGAGCTACCTTGTGCTGGGAGCCGTTTGGTTCACCCACCAAGTGCCCCGCGAGGCAGGCCGTCTCATCGCCATGGGGGTGGGTCCCTACGACTCCTCGCCCATGCTCGTCGCCATGTGCATGATTGTGCTGCTTGCCGGTAGCATGTTTCTGCTGATAAGCAGCTCGACGCCTCTCACGCGACCGCTTTTTGCCGATTTGGACGGCACGGATTCCACTGAAGGCGATTCGCGAAAGCAGGAAGCACCCCGCACCAATATGCGTACATCCGTCTTCCCCCGTGAAGTCAAAACCGGCGCCCCAGAAACGATGGCCAACATGGCCGGAGCGGTAACAAGCACCGCAATGCCGGCAACCGCAATCCCTTCGGCATCAAACACGATTTCGGCATCGGCCGCCGACGACATCGAGACGCGACTTCTACTGATGGGCAGGCATTATGATCTCACACGCCGCGAGATAGACATCGCGCGCCTTCTGATACGCGACCTCAGCAAAGCGCAGATCGGCGAGGCGCTGTGTCTGTCGGAAAGCACCGTACGCACCCACGCGCGCAACCTCTACGCCAAACTCGACGTACACAGCCGCGAGCAACTCAAAGAGCTCGTGGAGAGGTTCCGTCCCTGAGCACGCGCTCAAAGGTCAAGTCACAGCCTCCGGTACGCCTATTCCCCCAGGGTTGCTCCCAGGGCGGCGACGGTCTCGTTGTAGGCTTTGCGCAGGGGCACCATGAGGGGCTCGATGTCGACGCCCTCGAGGATGCAGGGTCGCAGGGCCTCGGTGACCTCGACGGCGGGGGCGGCCAGGTTGGAGAGGCTCAGGTTGAGCGCAACTCCCTTGAGCGTGTGCGCCGCACGAAACGCAGCGCGTGCATTGTGCGCAGCAAGCGCTTCCTCGAGTTCGGCAAAGCTCTTGTCCTGCAAGAACATGCCCGCAAAACGCTCTACGAGAGTCTGTGAACCAAAACGGCGGACGGCATCGTCAAAATCGGCGCCGATGCTCTCATATGCCGCGCAGATATCAGTCATATACAGTCCCAACTCCCCAATCGAATGAATGGCATGTCCTTGGGCAAATCACCCGCATGACACCCTTCTCGCCATCCCATTACAAATTCCGGCGTTCCCTACTCCTCGTCGAAGTGCACGTTCAAGGATAGGACGAAATGTTACCGTGGGCAATCACTATATTAAGCCGCTTTCTGCAGACGGAGCCGGTTTATGACAAGCCATCTCGGCACGTGCTCGCTGTAAGGCGCTCACAAGCGTTGCCGAGTCGAGCGGTTTGGAAAGATGTTCGGTGAATCCCGCCTGGAGGCTTCGCTTCACATCATCGGAAAAGGCGTTGGCTGTCATAGCAAGAATAGGCATGCGAGCCGCATCGGGACGCTGAAGTGCACGAATGTTGCGAACAGTCTCGAGGCCGTCCATTACGGGCATCATAATGTCGAGCAGTACAGCGTCAAACTCCCACGGAGCCGAGGACTCGAATGCAGCCAGCGCCTGAGCGCCGTCCGAGACGCACACGGAGTGCACGCCCGCCGCATCAAGCATGAACTCGGCTATCTCGCGATTGAGGTCGTTATCCTCGGCGACAAGCACTTTCATTCCCTCGACCGTGCCGCAAACAAGCGGCTCTGGGCTGGCTTCCTGAGAACTCACCGCAGTTTGATCGGTCACCTCAAAAGGCAAGACCAGCACAAACGTAGTCCCCTCACCCTCTTTGCTCGTAAAGCTCACAGTGCCGCCCATGAGCTCAACGAGGCCCTTTGCGATTGACAATCCCAAGCCGTTGCTCCCTTGCACGGGCTTCACACGCCCCTCGCAGGCAAACGGCTCAAACACGTGGCTCTGGAACTCTTCGCTCATGCCGATGCCCGTATCGGCACACGTATACTGCAGGGTGACCACCCCATCGGAGTAGGACACTTCTTTGCATCCAAATGTGACCGTGCCACCAGGGCGGTTGTATTTGATGGCATTGGACAGAAAATTCAAAAGCAAGCGCTTCAGGTGCGTCGGGCTCGCCAAAACATTGGGATGCTGGATGGGATGTTCTTCAAGAAGGACCTTCACGCCACAGCCGGCTGCATGTGACTCCACAAGCTGCACGAGCTCGGTATTCATCGCGCACACGTTGAGCGGGGCCTTCACGAGCGTGACCTCACCGCTCTCAAGTTTGCTCGTATCAAGAACCTCGTTCACAAGGTTGAGCAGTAGGGTCGACGCGTCCCAAATCTTATGACGACATTGCGCTTGGCGCTCCAAATCGTCCGGACATGAATCGGCTATCTCAATCATGCCGCGAATGCCGTTGATGGGGGTGCGAATGTCATGGCTCATACGCTGGAGAAACACAGTCTTTGCGCTGTTGGCCTCTTGCGCCACATGGGCTGACAACGCCAGGCGCTCGTTGTATTCCTTCTCGCGCGCGAGGCTCTGCTCATAATGAGAACGGTCGTCGCTGCGCTTTTTAAGAACGATGGCAGCAACTGCAACAACGTATATGGCGCAGGCGGAAAAGGCAAACTGCACCGCTTGTCCCATGAGCGATACCGCGGGAATGTATACATAGATGTAGTAATTGCGCACCTGGCCCATCGCGCCGACATACCAGCGAGCGTTGTGCCATATGAACGACAGCTCATCCTCGTTCGAATCCATCGTTTTAAGTTGCTGAATCGGGGTGTTGCGGAACTCGGCATCTCCCCAAGCGGCCGCTTGGACAATATCGGGGTCGTTTGAAGCCACAAAACTGCCCGCACGTTCGATAACAATGGTTCCGGAGTGAGCAATATCATAACCATCAAGAAGGCTTTGTTGGGAAAGCGTGTATTTGTCCGCAAAAGCCGCAGTGATATGGCTGTACACCACCGCAATACCAGGAGCATCGCTGCGACAGGCGGCAGCGATGTCTGCATAGGAGCCGTCGGGTAAATCTGCTCGAGCGGCATACACCTTAGCGGGACATTCGGCCACATTCAGCAGAGCGTCCTTGCCAATCCATTTTTGCAAGGCAGCGGCGTCCACGTCATCATTGGAATATTGGGCTTCGACATTGCCGGTGCCATCAAGAATGACAATGCCCGTAAGCCGCAAGTCCCTGACATAGCGCTCTAGCGTCGATTCCGACAAGTCCTCCTTGTCAGACTCCAAGTTACGCGCAAGCTGACTCGCGTTCTCAAGCACGTGAAGGGCGCTTTTGGTATCGCTTGCAGCATTGTAGGAATCGTAGACGAGCTCCTGGTCTTTGATATAACCAATATTCTGGGTAACCCTCGTTGTCACATACGAGATCGTCGAATTGAAACCTGCGAGGCCCGCCAAAACGATCAAAACAAACCCGCCAACTACCACCGCGGCCCAAAGCTTCCCGCTTGGTCTGGCTTTTACCACGGGCGACATCGAGGCCGACTCGAGGATATCTTCAGCAGACATGGGCGTCCACCCCCAAGAAACTGGACGCAGCAGACAAATATTTGGAGGCAATAGACTCCAGCGTGCCGTCAGCATACATTTCAGAAAGTGCATCATCGAGACGCACATCAATGCCGCGCGAGTCGTTCAGGGCGAAAGCAAATCCCAGATTGACCATCTGCAGGGGCTCTTCAAGAATGCGAAAGTCCATACCGTAATCGGTCATATACTTCTGGATGACAATATTGTATCCAGCAATCGCATCGACATACCCGTTGGCAAGCATCGGGTACAGCAGCGAGCGGTCTTGCAGACAATACAGCAGTCCAACCCGAGGCAGAGAGGCCTCATCTACAAAGTCATCGAGGAAAACCTTCTCCGAGGTAGAGGCGGACTGGACAGCGACCACCTTATCCGTAAGATCAGCCAATGCGTAGATATCGCTATCTGCAGCAACGGCAATCACTTGACGGCCCTGCATATAAGGCCCCGCCCAACGATATTTGTCTTCACGGTCCGTCATCGAAAAACAGCAGCCAATGGCATCTATCGTGCCGCTCTCAAGCAGCTCAAGTTTGTCTTCCCAGTCGATGTAGCGCATATCAAGCGCATAACCCGAACGTTTGCAGGCCTCCATAAGGATATCGACATCAATGCCCGCAGGCTCACCGTTTTCATCAAGATAGCTAAAAGGAGTATATATGCCAGAACCCACGACAAGCACAGGGAGGTCGTTTTCATCTTCCGGCTCGGACGCGGCAGAGGAGCAACCCGCAAGAAGGCATGCTCCAACTGCAGGCAAACTTGCGCTTGTACAGGCAATGAACGACCTTCTTGTAAGCATACCGCCTCCCTTTACTTCTCCAACCGAGCAATGATAGCAGAGACCTGGATGCTTGACATGAAAAATGAGGGGCACCGCCGGCCAGGATGCGCGGGATATGCACATTGGGAGAAAGCGCGTCCTCTATCATCTGCCGTGAGAGCCTGTGAGTGAGGAGAGAGGACAACCATGACGTTGCATATCATCGAGGAGGCGCAGCGCTGCCTGCGCTGCAAGCGACCGCGCTGCCAGGAGGCATGCCCGGTGCACACACCCATCCCCCAGGTTGTGGACCTCTTCCGCGAACGCCGCATTGAGGAGGCAGGGGCCGCGCTCTTTGCCAACAACCCTCTCTCGTTTGCGTGCGCGCTCGTGTGCAACCATGGCGAGCAGTGCCAGGGAGCCTGCGTGCTGGGTCGCAAGGGGTCTCCCGTGCAGTTTTGGGCCATCGAAAGCTACGTGTCCGACGCATACCTCGACCGCATGCGGCTCGAAGCGCCTGCTCCTCGCGGCAAGAAGGTCGCTGTCATCGGCAGCGGGTCGGCCGGCATCGTGGCCGCGTTCATGCTGGGCAAGGCGGGATGCGACGTCACCGTGTTTGAGCAGCGCTCTGAGGTGGGCGGCGTCATGCGCTACGGCATCCCCGACTTTCGCTTGCCGCGCTCGGCAGTGAGGCGCTTTCGCACCGCGCTCGAGGACCTCGGCGTCAAAATCCGCCCCAACACGGCGATTGGCGAGGCCCTGCTCATCGAGGACCTTTTCCGCGACGGATACGATGCCGTGTTCGTGGGCACGGGCACCTGGCGCGCAAAGACGCTCGGCATCCCCGGGGAGACACGCGGCAACGTGCACTTTGGCCTCGACTATCTCGTGAGCCCCGACTCGTACGAGATCGGCGAGGACGTGGCCGTCATCGGCGTGGGAAACACCGCCATGGACGTGGCACGCACGGCGTTTCGCCACGGCGCCCGGCGCGTGACGCTCTACGCGCGCTCCAAGCATGTCTCGGCCAGCTCAGACGAGGTGGAGTATGCCCAGCTCGATGGCGCCGACATCGTGTACGGCAAGGCGGTGTGCGCCATCAATGAGACCGGCCCCGTCTTCAAGACGGCGCTGTTCGACGCCGAGGACAAAGTGGTCGGCTACGAGGAGGAGCTCGACCAGGTGGCGTGCGACACGGTGATCATCGCCGCCTCGCAAAAGCCACTGAGCAAGCTCGTGTCCACCACCAAGGGCCTCACCTGTGACGACCGTGGCCTTCTGTGCGTCGATGGGCAAGGCCAGACGAGCGTTGCCGGCGTGTTTGCGGCAGGCGACGTGGTCACGGGCCCCAAGACCGTGGTGCACACGGTGGAGGCGACAAAGCAAGCCGTGGCCGGGATGTTGGCGTACATGGGGATTGAGGGGCAGGGAGCTCGGGCGACTCGAACAGACAGCGAGCATAGCTGGACGCCGCCCGTAGCGAGGGGCAACTCCCTGAACGACTCGTAGCCGCGACCAGGACGAACAGATACCTATGGCGCTGCGTGGCACAACGGTGGGGCACCGATGAGCGCCAAGTCTTTCGCCAAAGTAAAATGTCTACGAAGAAGGCCGCCGTGCGAGGTGAATCGCACGGCGGCCTTCCTATTAGCGCTGTCAAAAGTGGGTTCAACAAGACTCGGTATCGCGAGTGAACCCACTCTGGCATATCCAGCAGGTTGCATGTTCCGGGGAGCCCACGTGCGGGCTCCCCGGATGGATGACTAGAGCTGTTCGTCGCGCTTGCGCGAACGCAGGCCCAGGAAGAGGCCGGTCGCAGCAAGCGTGGTGCCCGCGGCGGCGGTCAGGGCCATGGCCTCGACGGGCGTCTCATCGCCCGTCTTGGGCACAGAAGGCTTCGCGGGGTCGGCGGGCTTCTCGGGGTCAGAAGGCTTCGCGGGGTCAACGGGCTTATAGGCGTTGTTGAAGAGCGCAGCAGTGCCGTCAGCCGTTGCCGTGGAGTACTCCACCGTCACGGGAAGCTTGCCGTCGCCGTCGTTGTCGTCGCCCACGGTGAGCGTGACCGTCACATCGGGGGCGTTGGTCCAACCCTCACCGGCAGGCGTGGTCTCGTGGATGGTGTACGAGAACGTCTTGCCCGCATCGGCAAGCGTGAAGTCGACCGAGCCGAAGGAGGCCACGGTGGAGCCGGCGGTGGTTGCCGTCGTCTGCGCGGGCATCTTGGCCGCCGAAGCGTCGTCATTGGCGCTCAGGGCAAAGTCGAACTTCTGGTCGGCAGCAGGAGCCGCGCCGTTGACCTGCTTGGCCACGGCAATGGCGGCGTTGCCGCAAGCCTCGTGCTTGTTGTCGAACTTGGCGGCGTTGCCATCGATGTCGGAGCGGTCGTAAACAACCTCGGCCTTGAGTGTCTTGGTCGCCTCGTCGCGCGTGACAGTGACGGTCACCTTGACGTCTCCGTCGTTGGTCCAGCCATCGCCCAGGTCGGAGGTCTCGTGAATCGTGAACTCGTACGTACCGACCTTGTCAAAGGCTAGCTGATCGAAAACCGCCTCGGGCTTCGCATCGGAGCCCTTGATGGTGATCTCGTCACCGAGCTGGTTGCCGTCCTTGTCAAGCAGCGTGAAAGTGAACTGCTCATGAGGCTGCAACGGTCCGCCGTTCACCGTCTTGGTGACCTTGAGGTCGGCCGTGGCGGGAGCAGCATGGACGTTGTCGAACTGCGCGGCGTCGATGGAGGAGCCGTCGTAGGCGACCTTCGCGACGAGGTCGCGGCCGTTCTCGGCGTAGTCAACGGTGACCGTGACCTTGACGTCGCCGGCGTTGAACCAGCCGTCGCCCAGGTCAGAGGTCTCGTGCACGGTGAACTCGTAGGTGCCGGGAGCGTCAAAGGTCAGCTCGCCAAACTCAGCGGTACTGGTACCGTTGACGGTGATCTCGTCGCCAACCTGCTCGTTGTTCTTGTCGAGTAGCACAAAGGTGAACTTCTCATGCACCTCAGCGTTCTTCACGCCGTTGACCGTCTTGTCGACCTTGATGGTGGCGGTTGCCTTCTGGGCCTCGTAGGTGTTGTCGAACTTGGCCGCAGTGGCAGAGCCGTCAGAGTAGGAAACCGTGGCAATGAGCGTGTTGTCGTCACTGCGCTCGCTCACCACAACGGTGGCAGTGACGTCAGCCGCCTTGGTCCAGCTGCCCGCACCTTCCGCGAGCTCGGTCACCTCGTGGATGGTGTAGGAGTAGGTCTTGCCCATGTCCTTGTCGGAGAGCTTGGCAACAGCAAATGCGGCGGAGCCGTCCTCGGCGGTGGTGACGTTCTCGAACGCGGGCGCACCCTCATCGGTGGAGGTAGCGGAGAACTCGAACGTCTCGCCGGCCTTGGGGGCGGTGCCGTTGACGGTCTTGCTCACCGCGAGCTGGAACTCGCCGGACGCCTGCTCGTAGGCGTTGTCGAAGAGCGCAGCGGTGCCGTCGGCCGTGGCCGCGGAGTACGTGACGGCGCAGGGTGCGAGCGTGCCGTCGCCCCTGTCGGCGCCGACCGTGACGATCGCGGTCACGTCGCCGGCCATGGTCCAGCCCACCGTGGCGGGCGTGGCCTCGTGGATGACGTACTCGTAGGTCTTGCCGGCGTCTGCCAGGCCGAACTCGATCCGGCCGAAGGAGCCGCGGGCGGATCCCACCGTCGTGGTGACGTCGGCCTCGGGCATGGGGGCGCCCTCGGTTGCGGGCTTGAGCTCGAAGTCGAATCCCTGGTCCTCGGCCGGAGCCTCGCCGTTCACGGTCTTGGCGACGGAGAGGGTCGCGGAGCCCGTGGCGGCGTAGGCGTTGTCGAACGCGGCCGCGTCGGTGCCCCTGGAGTACTCGATGTCAGCCTTGAGCGTTCCGTCCCCGTTGTCAGAGACCCTGACCGTCGCGGTCACATCAGAGTCGGCCGCCCAACCATTGTCGTTATGGCCCGTCTCGTGGACGGCGTACGTAAACGTCTTTCCTGCATCATCGAAGGTGTACGCAATGCGGTCAAAGAAGGAAGTTTGCCCCACCTTGGCCTCGGCGGTTGACAGCACGTTGCCTTCGGCATCAAGCAGGTCAAACGTAAAGGTCTCGTCAGGCTTGGCCTCAGTGCTGCCGTTAACGGTCTTGGTCACGGCGATGGCAGCCTCACCTGCGGCGGCATAGACGTCGTTGAACGCGGCGGCGCCGTGAGACTCGTTGGAGTAAGTTACCTCCAGCTTGAGCGTGCCGTCGCCGTTGTCCGTGGCGACAACGGTCACTACCACATCGGGAGCGGCAGTCCAACCATCGGCATTGTGGCCGGTCTCATGGATGACGAACCTGTAGGTGCCCTCAGAGGTGATGCGCACCGAGTTGAAGCTGGAAATCTGGCCCATCTGGGCCTCGACCGTACCGAGCGCGCTGCCCACGGCCGCACCGGACTCATCGGCCTTGTACAGGTCGAAGGTGAAGGTTTCGCCGGGCTTGGCCACGGTTGCTCCGTTGACGGTCTTATACACGGAGAAGACAGCCTCGGCGGACGCGGCATACACGTTGGTGAACTCAGCGGAGTCGGTGCCACGGCTGTACGAAACGGAGGTGCCGAGCGTGCCGTCAAGGTTGTCGGTCACCTTCACACTCGCCGAGACCTCGCTGTCAGCCGTCCAACCCTTGTCGTTGTGGCCGACCTCGCGGACGGTGTAGTCGAACGTCTTCCCAGCGTCGGCAAGAGCGTACTGAATCGGCTTGAAGCTTGCAGTTTCGCCGGCCTTCGCCTCTGCGGTCGAAAGCTTGTTGCCCTCGGCATCAAGGAGGTCAAACGTGAAGACCTCGTCAGCCGTGGCCCCAGTGCCGCCAACGACAGCCTTGCTCACAGAGATGACAGCCTCGCCGGAAGCAGAGTAGACGTTGTTGAACGTAGCAGCCTCGCCGTTGGCATCGGCGCCGTTGGAGTACTCGACGCTCTTGACTTCGAGATCGCGCCTATCGGTGCCCTCGCCGCCCTTCGCGCCGACAATGACACTCACAGTCACCTCGGGAGCGTTGGTCCAGCCTGCACCCTCTTCAGAGACCTCACGAATGACGTACGCATAGGCACCCGCCGCATCATACGTGATGGCGCCGAACTGAGCGGTGCCGGTGCCGGTCACCGACAGCAGTGCGCTTCCCTCAGGCATGGGGGCGTTCTCAGAGGCGGCCTTGAGCTCGAACGTGAACTGCTTGGCAACGCTGGCGTTCTTCTCACCATTGACGAGCTTGTCAACGGTGAGCGTGGCAACGGCGGGTTTGACCTGGTAGGCGTTGTCGAATCGGGCGGCGCCGGCATAAGGCTCGACCCCGTCGACATCCTGCCTGTAGGAGACGCTTGCAGTCAGGCTGTTTTCGTCGCTGCGCTCGCCCACCGTGACGGTCGCGATAACGTCGGGGGCGTTGGTCCAGCCCTGTGCGGCAGTCGTGACCTCGTGGATGCGATACGTGTAGGTCCTGCCGGCGTCCTTGTCGGAGAGCTTGGCCACGGCGAAGGAGGCGGAGCCGTCCTCGGAGGTGGTGACGTTCTCGAACGCAGGCGCGCCCTCGTCGGCGGAGGCGGCGGAGAACTCGAAGCTCTCGCCGGCCTTGGGGGCGGCGCCGTTGACGGTCTTGCTCACCGCGAGCTGGAACTCGCCGGAGGCCTGCTCGTAGGCGTTGTCGAAGAGCGCCGCCGTGCCGTCGGCCGTGGCCGCGGAGTACGTGACGGCGCAGGGTGCGAGCGTGCCGTCGCCCCTGTCGGCGCCGACCGTGACGATCGCGGTCACGTCGCCGGCCATGGTCCAGCCCACCGTGGCGGGCGTGGCCTCGTGGATGACGTACTCGTAGGTCTTGCCGGCGTCTGCCAGGCCGAACTCGATCTGGCCGAAGGAGGCGCGGGCGGAGCCCACCGTCGTGGCGACGTCGGCCTCGGGCATGGGGGCGCCCTCGGTTGCGGGCTTGAGCTCGAAGTCGAATCCCTGGTCCCCGGCCGGCGCCTCGCCGTTCACGGTCTTGGCGACGGAGAGGGTCGCGGAGCCCGTGGCGGCGTAGGTGTTGTCGAACGCGGCGGCGTCGGTGCCCCTGGAGTACTCGATGGCCTCGACCTCGAGGTCGCGGCCGTTGCCGGCGTAGCCGACCGTGACGACAGCCTCGACGTCGGCGGCGTTGGTCCAGCCTGCGCCCGCAGCCGAGGTCTCTTGCACGGTGTAGCGGTAGGCGCCGGGGGCGTCGAAGACGAGCTCGCCGAACTCGGCGGCGCCGGTGCCACCGACGGTCACCTCGTCGCCGACCTGCTCGCCGGACTCGTCGAGCAGCGCGAAGGTGAACTGCTTCGTGACAGACTCGTCCTTCTCGCCGTTGACGGTCTTGTCCACCGCGAGGGCGGCGCGGGCGGGCTTGGCCTGGTAGAGGTTGTCGAACTGGGCGGCGCCGGCATATGCCTCAGAGCCCTCGGCGTCGAGCCTGTACGTAACATCAGCCGTGAGCACGCCGGCGTCGGTGGGCACGCCCACCGCGACGGTCGCGATGACGTCGGGGGCGTTCGTCCAGCCCTCGGCTGCAGCCGTGGCCTCGTGGATGCGGTAGGTGTAGGTCCTGCCGGCGTCCTTGTCGCCAAGCTGCGCCGCGGCGAAGGCGGCGCGGCCGTCCTCGTCAGTCACGACGTCGGGGAGAACGGGGGCGCCCTCGTCGGCGGAGGCGGCGGAGAACTCGAACGTCTCCCCCGCCTTGGGGGCCTCGCCGTTGACGGTCTTTGCGAGCTCGAGCTGGAACTCGCCCGTGGCCGCGACGTAGGTGTTGTCGAACGCGGCGGCGTCGGTGCCCCTGGAGTAGGACACGTCGCACTTGAGTGTGCCGTCGCCGTTGTCGCAAACACTCACGGTCACGGTCACGTCGGGAGCGGCCGTCCAACCGTTTGCATTGTGGCCGGTCTCGTGCACGACATAGGTGAACGTCTTGCCCGCTGCATCAACGTTGTACGAGATGGGATCGAAGCTCGCAGTGCCGCCCACCATGGTGGAGGCGTATGCAAAGGGCTCGCCGATCCTATTACCCTGCGCGTCGGCCTCATAGAGGCCGAACGTGAAGCTCTCGCCCTGGCCAGCCTCGGTACCCCCGTTGACGGTCTTGCTCACCGAGATAACGGCTTCGCCCGTGGCGGCGTAGGTGTTGTCGAACGCGGCGGCGTCGGTGCCCTTGGAGTACTCGATGGCCTCGACCTCGAGGTCGCGGCCGTTGCCGGCGTAGCCGACCGTGACGACAGCCTCGACGTCGGCGGCGTTGGTCCAGCCTGCGCCCGCAGCCGAGGTCTCTTGCACGGTGTAGCGGTAGGCGCCGGGGGCGTCGAAGACGAGCTCGCCGAACTCGGCGGCGCCGGTGCCACCGACGGTCACCTCGTCGCCGACCTGCTCGCCGGACTCGTCGAGCAGCGCGAAGGTGAACTGCTTCGTGACAGACTCGTCCTTCTCGCCGTTGACGGTCTTGTCCACCGCGAGGGCGGCGCGGGCGGGCTTGGCCTGGTAGAGGTTGTCGAACTGGGCGGCGCCGGCATATGCCTCAGAGCCCTCGGCGTCGAGCCTGTACGTAACATCAGCCGTGAGCACGCCGGCGTCGGTGGGCACGCCCACCGTGACGGTCGCGATGACGTCGGGGGCGTTGGTCCAGCCCTGCGCGGCGGCCGTGGCCTCGTGGATGCGGTAGGTGTAGGTCCTGCCGGCGTCCTTGTCGGAGAGCTTGGCCACGGCGAAGGAGGCGGAGCCGTCCTCGGCGGTCGTCACGTTGCCGAACGCAGGCGCGTCGGCGGCGTTGTTGCCCTCGGCGGTCGCGGAGAACTCGAACGTCTCGCCGGCCTTGGGGGCCTCGCCGTTGACGGTCTTGACCAGGCCGAGCTGGAACTCGCCGGAGACCTGCCTGTACACGTTGTTGAAGAGGGCGGCCTGGGAGTCCTGCGTGGCCGCGGAGTACGTGACGGCGCAGGGCGCGAGCGTGCCGTCACCATTGTCGGCGCCCACCATGACAGTCGCGGTCACGTCACTGGCCATGGTCCAGCCCGCCGTGGCAGGCGTGGCCTCGTGGATGACGTACTCGTAGGTCTTGCCGGCGTCTGCCAGGCCGAACTCGATCTGGCCGAAGGAGCCGAGGGCGGCGCCCACGGTGGTGGCAGTGTTGTTCTCGGGCATGGGGGCGCCCTCGGTCACGGCTCTGAGCTCGAAGTCGAACTTCTGGTCGGCCTGGGGAGCCTCGCCGTTCACAGTCTTGGCAACGGAGAGGGTCGCAGAGCCCGTGGCCTCGTAGAGGTCGTTGAACTCAGCCGCGCTCTTGCCCGGGCCATAGTTGACCGTAGCGACAAGCCTGTTGGTGGCAGGGTCCTTCTCGACGCTCACCGCAACAGCCACGTCGTCGTGAGCGGTCCAGCCATTGCCGTCGTGACCAACCTCGCGAACCACGTAGACATACGTGCCGACCTGGTTAAACGTCAGCTCATCAAAGCTCGCCGTGCCGCCGGTCACAACGCTCACCGTACGGCCGAGTTGCTCGCCCGTAGCCTTGCCGTCGGCATCTGCCTGGTAGAGCGCGAAGTCAAAGGTCTCGTTGGGCTTGGCGGTGGAGGAGCCGTTCACGGTCTTGCTCACCGCGATGACAGCCTTTCCGTCGGCCACATGGATGTCGTTGAATGCGGCCGCGCTGTCATCGGCAATAGCGCGGTCGTAGTCGACTTTCGCCACAAGGTCGCGCGTGGCGTCGTCGACCGTGACCTCGACCGTGACATTGACGTCTGCGTCGTTGGCCCAACCCATACCCAGGTCGGAGGTCTCGTGAATGACGTACTTGTAGACGCCCGCCTTGGTAAAGACGATGGAGCCGAACTGGGCAGTGCCCGTGCCGGTCACCGCCAGCGTCGCGCCACCCTCGGGCATGGGAGCGTCCGCAGAGGCAGCCTTCAGCTCGAACGTAAACGCCTCGTCGACGGCGTCGTTCTTCTCTCCGTTGACAACCTTGTCCACCGCAAGCGTCGCGATGGCGGACTTGGCCTGGTAGGCGTTGTCGAAACGGGCGACGTCGGTGCCGGTGGAGTACGCCACCTCGACGGCGAGGTTGCCCTGGGCGTCGCGCTCGGCGGCGACCTTCACCGTCGCGATGACGTCGGGGGCGTTGGTCCAACCCTCGGCGGCCCCCGTAAGCTCATGGATCGTGTAGGTGTAGGTCTTGCCGGCGTCCTTGTCGCCAAGCTGCGCCGCGGCGAAGGCGGCGCGGCCGTCCTCGTCAGTCACGACGTCGGGGAGAACGGGGGCGCCCTCGTCGGCGGAGGCGGCGGAGAACTCGAACGTCTCCCCCGCCTTGGGGGCCTCGCCGTTGACGGTCTTTGCGAGCTCGAGCTGGAACTCGCCCGTCACGACGGGATTGTCGCTCTTCTTGTTGGTGATGTTGAAGGACGTCGCCGGGCTAGGCTCGACAATGCCGATCGCCTTGGCCTTGTCGAGCGCCTCTTGGTACTTCTCCTGGCTGTAAGTGCCCTTGAACATGAAGTACGTCTTGTCAGAGGAGCACGTGTAGCCTGCAGGTGCCTGGGTCTCCACGAAGTAGTAGAGCGTGCAGGCAAGCAGCGGCGTCTCCTTGGAGCCGAACTGCACCACGCCGTTGTCGTTGCTTATCTGCGTGCCAACAAGCGTCTCGGAGCCGTTCCAGGCGACCTGGTACAGCTCGAACGTAGCGCCCCCAAGGACGTTCTTGGCGTTGGCGGCGTCGGACTTCGTGATGGTGATGCCGTAGCCCGTGCCCTCGGTGTTGGCGCCGGCCTTCACGACAGTCCACTGCTTCTGATGCGAGATGGCACTGTTGGCAACACCGGAGAGCTCAACGCTGTTCACCAGGTTGACCTGGTCGCCGGGGTTGCCGGCAGGCTGCACCTGATACACCACGTCGATTGCGCAGGAGTCGGGAATGGTGAGCGTGAGCCTCGTGGCGCGAGCGCCGCTGTCAAGCGTGACGTTCTCGGTGAGGGTGGAGCAACCGGGCACCTCGGTGGTCGTGCCCTGGTAGTACACGTGCAGCGTGGACGGCAGGTAGGTGCACTTGGAGTCCATCGTGTCCACAAGCGTGAGGGTGTCGGAGCCCGGCACGAGGTCGACCGCGTTCTTGTTCACCGAGATGGTGTACTTGATGTAGGAGCTGTTGGGCACCTGCTCGGCCGACTTCTTCATGATCTCGTTCATGCCCTCGACGGTCTTGAAACCGGCGGGGAAGGTCTGCGTGCCAGCCTGGGCGTAGGCCTTGTTGGTGAACTGCACCGCAGTGCCGGAATTGCCCAGCGCGGAGCTGTGCACAGCAGTCTGATACTGAAGCTCAACGTAATAGTTAACGTCTGTCTTGACGCCCTCGACGTCGGTCTTCACCGTAAAGACGGCGGTGGAACCCTCGCAGACAGGCTCGGCGGTCAGCGTCGGCCAATGGCCGATCGTGCTATTGTCGCTGCCGTGCAGGTAGTACCGGGAGCTGCCCGGCACGTACACCATGTTTTCGGGCATCTCGTCGGTGACGATGACGTCGACGCCGCCCAAGGGACCTGCGGGTGCGGTGGTCCACCCGTTGGGCTGCACCTGGTTGACGAGAACCGTCCAGTTGGAAACCCAGGCGCCCTTCTCGGTGGAGCCGGCCTCGACCTTGCTCCAGTCGAAGCTCGCGTCCCAAGACATGTTGCCGTTCTTGGCGACCTCAGGCGTCTTGTCGGCCTTGATGGTGAAGCTCGCCTCGGCAGACTGGGTCACTGTGGGCGTCCTGAGGGTGGACTTGTTCGTGTACGTGTCGTTGGAGCCGTCGCACTTGGTGCGGTAGGTCACCGTGACGTCGGCGGTGCCGATGAGGGCGCGCACCGCATCGCTGGCCATGAAGGTGAACTCAAGCGTGTTCCACTGACCGTCGTTGGTGACCGTGTAGTCCACGCCCTCAACGAGCTGGTAATCCCCCGCCATGAGCTTGAGCTGGTCAAAGGTGGTGCGCTGATACTGGCTGGCGTTGAACTCGTCGGTGAAGGTCACCGTTGCGGGGTCGGTGCTGGCCGACATGCGCGACATGAAGATGGTGGACTCCCAGGTGGCATAGCCATCGGTGGCGGCAGTCTCGGAGCTCACGAGCCGCTTGGTGATGTACTGGGTGTCGTCTGCGGGAATGAAGTTGGAAGACGCGTCACCCTTGGGGCCTCCGTTGGGATTCTCGATGGTGAACTTGTTGTTCACCGGATCCTTGGAGGCGGCATCGGTCATCTGGGTGTGGTACACGATGGTGTACGTCTGCTTGCCGGCGTCGGCGCCAAAGGTGTAGCTGAAGCTCGAGCCGTCGGTGGGTAGCGCGCCCGTGGCAACGGTTGCACCGGAAGCGTCCTTCACCTCGTAGTTGCCCTTGTAAGTATGGCCCGCGCCGAGCGTGTCGGTAAAGACATAGCCGGCCATGTCGGCCTTGAGCGAACCGGTGTTGATCGAGGCCGTCCAAGTGATGTCGTCCGAGGTGCCCGTGCCCTGCTTGCCTGCCATGTTGATGGAAAGCTGGGGGCCGGTGGGACCGACGTTGTTCTTGTTGTTCTCGCCGTTGGAACCCCACGTCCAGCTGGCCGCGTTGTCCACACCGGAGAGCTGGCCACCGTTGGCGACCGTCTTCCATGCGTCGGGCGAGATGGGCGTGGTGTAGGTCAGCGTGTGACGGCCCTGCGAGAGATCGCCCAGGTTGAGCGTGGCAGTCTGGCCGTTCACGGTCGGGGGCGTCGTCAGAGCGGTGCCGTCGAGCTTGAACGTGGCCCCGTCAAACATGAGGTTGGAGCCAATTGTGTCGGTCAGCACGACGTTCGTCGCCTTAGAGGCAACGTCGAGCTGAACGGTCCACGTCACCGTATTGCTCTGGGAGTCAACGGTACCCCACTTGTTGCCCGAGACGTTGCCGTCCTTGAGGGGGAACGTCACGATGGTGGAGATGCCCGGGAACTTGACCTCAACCTTGTCGGCATCGTAACCGCCAGCAGGGTTCAACCTCATCTTGAAGTTGATACCAAGCGTGATGCCAGAGGGATGCTTCTGGAGCCACTCCTCGGCATAGGTGATATAGAACACGCCGTTGGAGATGGACCACGTCGCCTTGTAGGCACCGCTCTCGTCGTAAAGGTCGGTGTCGCCAATATTAGGCACCGTGATGTTCGACGGGAACACGTAGCTCAGGCGCGGGGTCTCAGGGGTGAGCACGCCCTCGTTGATGCTGCCCGTAATCTCGCCCTGCATCTCCGTGTCAGGCGTGATGGCCTCGCCCTGCCAGGGCTTTTCACCGTCATAGGTGATTTGGACCTGCATGCCGTGCGACGTGGAGTCGTCGATGGGCACAAACGGAGCGTTGGGATTATAGGCCCTCGGAGTAGCCACGGTCTCCTCGGAGCCGGCGCCCTCCTCGCCCGTAAGGGCAACGGGGGCCTGGGCCACTTGCTGCGAGCCGGCAGCATCAGCCGAGACACCCGCAAGGCCGGCATCGGCAGCAGAATCGCCCGCGGAGTTCGCGTCAGCACCGGTATTGTCGGCGTCGCCAGTGCCGTTGGATGCGTCGTCGCCAGAAGACGCAGGCGTGCCCGCAGCACCCTGGTCGCCAGATGCCGCAGGCTGATCTGCCGCATCAGCGGCATCTACCTGCTCGGCAGCAACAACCTCTCCGGTGGAGGCCAGCCCCTCTGCCCATGCAGGCGTCATCCAGCAGGTAAGGTTCTGGAGCACGAGGATTACACTGAGGAACAACGCGAGAACGCGACGCCACATCGAAATCGGCATTGGAGCACCCCCCCCCGCACAGTTTTCGAGCTCATCAATAAACTCCTTTCTCCCACTTTTCTTGCAACACTTGGACAACACTCATCCAATAGCTCATCAACAAAACGACAAAGCTGCGCCAATGTATGGCAGCAGCCCACATATCGAATAGCGATACGTGGGCTGCACATTGGCAAATTGGCGCAATTTTAGCAGTATTTCTGAATGAATCTTCAGACTCGATGTAAGAATCTGTGTATTTGCTGTTGTCTTCTGTTTCAAAGATATTCCGCGACAACATATGGAGGTCGCACTATTTAGGTATATACAAGATATTGTGTGACGTAGTTTACTTAAACGCTTCTTCTAGTGCTGATAATGGCCATATTTCCACCACATGGGGCTAATCGCACAAAAAACCCGGGCAGTCCCAGGAAAAGTCAGCTGGGCACCATGGGCGCTTCAAGCAACGTATTGCAAGGTTTTGGCATACACTGACCCATGCTCAGGCACTAGGGTCTCTTTTGTACGGCACCATGCCGACTCCTGCACGGCAAGATGCTGATCGCGTCGGAAATGTTGGTGTAAGCGCTTCTTCTGATTGGCCCCGAACGTGGGGCGGCCTTCGCCCTAGAATCTGAAATCGCGACAAGTCAGGTTCGAGGAAAGGAACGAAGGCCGCATGGAGAATATAGCAGAAATCCCGGCGCAGGCGTGCGCGATGCCCCGGTTCGAGGACGGGGCGATAAACCTGCAGGAGCTCATCCGCAGGCTCGTCGAGGACGTCGCCAACGGCATCATGGACGCCGAGGCCGACCAGATGTGCGAGGCCACCGGCAACAGCCGGAACGGCTACAGGACCCGCGCGCTCAAGACCTGCGTGGGCGAGCTGTCGCTCAGGGTGCCCAAGCTGCGCTCGGGCAGCTTCTTCCCCGAGGACGTCATCACCCGCTACCAGCGGGTCGACCGGGCCCTGGCGGCGGCCGTGGCCGAGACGTGCGCCACGGGCACGGGCACGCGCAAGGTCCAGAGGGTCGCCGAGAGGATGGGCGTCTCCCGCCTGTCGAAGGACCAGGTCAGCGCCATCGCCCGGGACCTCGACGCCGACGTGGCCGAGCTCGTGGGCCGCGACCTGTCGGGCTCCGGGGTGCCCTACGTGTGGCTCGACGCCACCTACGTCAAGTGCCGCCGGGAGGGCCGCGTCGCCTCCACCGCCGTGGTCACGGCCATCGGCTGCGACGAGGGCGGCTGGAGGCGCGTGCTGGGCGTGTCGGTGGTGGACACCGAGTCCTACGACTCGTGGCTCGCCTTCCTCAGAACCGTCAAGTCCAGGGGCGTGGAGGGCGTCAGGCTCGTGGTCTCCGACGCCCACCCGGGCCTGGTGCGCGCGCTGGGCGAGGTCTTCCAGGGCGCCGCCTGGCAGCGCTGCGTGGTGCACCTGATGCGCGACTGCATGCGCGAGGCCGGGTCGCGCGCGCTCAGGGCCCGCGTGGGGCGCATCCTGTCGCCGGTCTTCCGCGGCAAGGACGCGCCGGCGGTGGCGGCCATGTACCACGTCGCCGTCGAGATGCTGGAGTCCTGCTGCCCCAGGGCGGCCCGCCTGCTCGAGGAGGCCGAGCCCGACGCGCTCGCCTACCTGGACTTCCCGGCGTCTCACTGGAAGCGCCTGCGGACCAACAACCTCCAGGAGCGCACCAACCGCGAGATAAAGCGCCGCTCGAGGGTGGTGCAGGTGTTCCCCTCCGTGGCGTCGCTGGAGAGGCTCGCCGGGGCCGTCATGTGCGAGCAGGACGACCTGTGGGCCGACTCGCGCTACTTCTCGGAGGCCAGGATGCGCGAGCTCTACGAGGCGAAGGCGCCGGCCGCAAGTGACGCGCGGGGCGGGGCGGAGCTGCTGGAGTTCGCGAGGCGGGCGATAGAGTCGAGCCTGGAGCTTGCGGACAGGGTCGAGGCGGCATAGTATAGTCGGCGTGGTTTCAGGCTGCGGCGAGGCCGCTTCCTTCGGAGCCGAGCCTTACACCAACTTTCGCGACACTACCAAGATGCTCGTCACAGCCAGAAGCGCGCCCATGCAGAGCCACACCAGCACCCACTCGGCAAATAACGTGCACTTGCTGCGGCGCGCGAATATAGAGCCACGCAACGCTCACACCGAGGCAAGGCGCAGCCCTACCGCAGCGGCGCGTATGCGGCGCCGCGCCGGCATCCACGCGCAGGCAGGGCGCGCTTATCGCTTATCAGCCAGCGGATCGAGCAGCTCGACAATCTCAGAGCGCGAGTGCACGCCGGTCTTGTCATATATATGACGCACGTGCGTCTTCACCGTGGAGGGTGACAGATAGAGCTTCTCCTGGATGTACTTGAGCGTGTGGCCCGTGGCCCACAAACGGAAAACCTCGGTCTCGCGAGCAGAGAGCATATAGGCCGAGGCGAGCTCGGCGACACGCTCGTCAAGCGAAGATTGCGTCGTTTGCACGACGGTGGGATTTTCAGCCCTAGACAGGGGCGACCGATCGTATGAGGAATCCTCCTGAGCCTGCGCAGCACCTTCCTCGCCGCCGCAGGCCGGCGTGGCATCGGCAATGTCGGGATACTTGCCCATCTCGCCCGTAAAGAGGAACGCAGCCGCCCCCACGAGCATCGCGACGACCACAATGAGCAAGACACCCTGGTTTACGAGGCCGAACACGCTCAGGACGCCCGCGACGCCCTCACCAATGTGACCCGCCAAGCAACCTGCGGCGTACACGAGCGCGGCGGGAGCCGTGCCACGGGCGCGCGCCAGGAGCGCCAGCTCGGCCATGAGCGTCCAAGCCACGATCTTCACGCCCACAAACGTGATGACGACGGCGATTTGCGCACCCTCAGCCCATTCGGAGAGCAAGAAGGCGGCGAGCACCTGTCCCACCATGAGTATTTTATAGAGACTCGTGAGCGCGACGCGGCCGTGCAGCAGGATGCACGTGGCCATGACGACCACGCTCGTGAGCACGGCGGCCAACGCAGTCTGCCAGCTAAAATAGTCGATCGGTGTGCCTGACTGGGCAAGCGTGGAACCAATCGCAAAGTACGTGATGCCGATTGCCGCAAGCACGCGAGCAGGAATCGCTTCAAGCGTCACGCTCAGCAGGTTCGCAAGAGGCACGGGAGCGACCTCGGCACGCGCATTTAGCGCCTGGCCCGTGCGATTTGGCTGCGCCACAAGCGCGCAAATCACCAGGGGTAGCAGTGTCTCCACGGCGCACACGGCCTGCGCGCCCATTTCGGCCACCACCGTGCTGCCCAGATAGGCAAGCATGTACGACACCGAGGCGTACACCACCGCATGCCCGGCGCTCATCTCGGCGTAAATCTCACCGCACGCCACCAGCAAAAACGCGAAAGCAACCGAAAAGACCGCCGTGGGCACCCAGTCAATCCACTCGGGCAGCCAAGCCGCACCGGAAAAATGCAAGAACGAGCCGACGCTTGAAAGCAGGGCGCACACGCCCAAAAGCGCGACGCGCGAGCGCATCGGGGAGACCCCGCACGAGCGGGCTACGAACCAGGCGGCCACAAAGCCCGCCACGCTGAACGCCATGGAGGCCATGCGCGAGGCGAAGGGGGCGCTCAAGAGGACGCTGCCCGACCCATCGAGGAACAAGATGTTGCCCCACAAGGTGCACAGGGCGAGCGCCAGCGCGCGACCGAGATGCGATGTTTCGTTTGCGCCCTCTTGCATTCTTTGCCCTCCCCTTAGTGCGTCTGTCACCGACGTTGCAAAGATACTCGCAGGTAAAACATTGTAATCGACCCTCAGGGTCGATAGGACGCTCAAGAAGCCCCAATGGGTGAACATCCGCTCTTTCCCACATCATCGCCCATCGAACCCGATAGGCACATCCGCCCCGCGCCTACAGTCACAAACGTTCAGCGACGGCACGCCACGCAGCGAGCCGCACGCACAGCTACGGGGCGCACGCAATCGTGCGGCCTTCCACTTTCTGAGGAAAGGAACCACCATGAGCAACGTCTCCCGCAGGTCGTTCGTCAAGGGCGCAGGTCTGACCGGTGCCGCCGTCGCCGCCAGCGCCGCCCTGACCGGTGTCGCCGTCGCCGACGAGGCCGCCAAGGCCGAGGTCACCTCCGCCCCCGATTACAGCTCCTGGCTGCCTGCGGAGCCCGAGATCTCCGACGACATGGTGGAGGAAGAGGTCGAGGCCGACGTCATCGTCGTGGGCGTGGGCGACTCCGGCTGCTGCGCCATCCGCGCCGCCGCCGAGGAGGGCGCGACCGTCCTGGCCTTCGAGAAGTCCGAGACCAAGAACACCACCGGTCAGGGCTGCGCCGTCGTTGGCGGCAAGGTGCAGGAGACCTGGGGCCGCGGCGACGGCTTCATGGACAAGTACGAGCTGGCCGAGAAGCACATGAACGAGTGCCTCTACCACAACAGCCTGCCCATCTTCATGCGCTGGGAAAACGAGATGAAGGACGTCTTCGACTGGTTCATCGCCCCGTCGAATCCCTACATCGCCCCCGAGAGCTTCGCCGAGATTCCCGAGGAGAACCGCTCGAACTACATCTTCCCGTTTTTCTACCCCATGCTGGAGAGCTACGACTGGACGAAGGAGGCCCTGCCCACCTACCCCACCACCATCGGCATCTCCAACCTTTCGCAGATGATGGCCGACACGCTGGCTGAGGCCGAGGCCACCGGCAACGTCGACATCCGCTACGGCCACTTCGGCACGAAGCTCATCATGGAGGACGGCCGTTGCTGCGGCGTCTACGCCCGCAACGCCGCCACCGGCAAGTACGTCAAGGCGACCGCCAAGGGCGGCGTCATCCTCACCTGCGGTGATTACGCCCACGATACCGCCATGCTCAAGCACTTCGTGCCCTCCGTCGTGGAGAACGAGGTGCCCGTCATGAACCCCACGATGGACGTCGAGGGCAACTACACCGCCACGGGCGACGGCCACAAGATGGCTGCTTGGGCTGGCGTGGCCCTGCAGCAGTGGCACGCCCCGATGATCCACCACATGGGCGGCGGTGCCGGCATCGGCGGTCGCGGCGTCATCGGCAACAACGGCTACCTGTGGCTCAACCTGGCCGGCAAGCGCTTCATGAACGAGGACCTGCCCGGCCAGCAGCTTGAGAACCAGCTTGAGAAGCAGCCCGGCCACATGGCCTACCAGTTCTTTGACGCCGCTTGGCCCGAGCAGCTCCAGTACTTCCCGGCCGCCCACGGCACGGCCTGCTACTACCGCGACGAGCCCCTGCCCGACTACACCGCCAACGGCCTCAAGATTTCCGTCCGCTGCCCTCAGGACATCCAGGACGGCATCGACTCGGGCCAGTGCATGACCGCCGACACCATCGAGGAGCTGCTCGCCCAGCTCGACGGCATCGATGTTGAAGTCGCCAAGGCCTCCATCGAGCGCTACAACGAGCTGTGCGACGGCGGCTTCGACCTGGACTTCGGCAAGAGCACCCAGCGCCTCTTCGGCCTGACCACGCCTCCCTTCTACGCCGTGCGCTGCGAGGAGGCCAACATGCTCGTGTGCCTGGGCGGCATCGTGTCCGACGAGGAGGCCCGCGCCTACGACGAGGCCGGCCAGGTCGTCCCCGGCCTGTACTGCGCCGGCAACATGCAGGGCAGCCGCTTCGCCGTGGAGTACCCCATCTGCCTGAAGGGCGTCAGCGTCTCCATGTGCATCTTCTACGGCTACGTCGCCGGCAAGAACGCCGCCGCCGCGAAGTAGGAGCGAGCACGCTTCGCAGTCTTGCACGCTGGCTCAAAACCGGACTGCAAGAATACCGCTGCGGCATCACAAGGGGCGTGCGAGAAAAATGTTCTCGCACGCCCCTTTTTGTGCAGGCAAATTTGGCAGGTGCGTCTCACTCAAGGGCGAAAAACATCACCTGAATTCACCCTCCGGAACAATTCGAGCCGGCCTCTTGGCAATAAGACGAGTTTCAGAGCAGCTTGGCGCTTACCTACCTCACGGCCTCGAAACCGTGCTCGAGGTCGGCGAGGATGTCGTCGATGTGCTCGGTGCCGATGGAGAGGCGGATGGTGTTGGGGTAGATGCCGCCGGCGCGCAGCTCCTCCTCGGTGAGCTGGGAGTGCGTGGTGGAGGCGGGGTGGATGACGAGGCTCTTGACGTCGGCCACGTTGGCCAGCAGGCTGAAGAGCTCGAGGCTCTCGGTGAACTTCTTGGCCGTCTCGGCGTCGCCCTTGATCTCGAAGGTGAAGATGGGCGCGGCGCCGTTGGGATAGTAGCGATCGTACAGCTCCTTGGCGCGGCCCGTGGCCAGGCTCGGGTGGTTCACGCGCTCAACCTGCGGGTGGTTGCTGAGGAACTCGACGACCTTGAGGGCGTTCTCCACGTGACGCTCGACGCGCAGGGAGAGGGTCTCCAGGCCCTGGAGCAGCAGGAACGAGTTGAACGGGGACAGCGTTGCGCCCTGGTCGCGCAGGAGCGTCGCGCGGGCCTTGGTGATGTAGGCGGCCGCGCCGCACGCGTCGGTGAACACGACGCCGTGGTAGGAGGGGTTCGGCTTGGCCAGGCCCGGGAAGCGATCGGCGTGGGCGGCCCAGTCGAACTTGCCGGAGTCGACGATCACGCCGCCCATGACGGTGCCGTGCCCACCCATGAACTTGGTGGCCGAGTGGACAACGACGTCGGCGCCGTGCTCGATGGGACGCAGCAGGTAGGGCGTGGAGAATGTAGCGTCCACGACGAGCGGCAGGCCATGACGATGGGCGATCTCAGCCCAACCCTCGAGGTCAAGCACGTCGGAGTTGGGGTTGCCGAGCGTCTCGGCATAGAGAAGCTTGGTGTTGGGCTGGATGGCGGCCTCAACAGCAGCGAGGTCGTCGGGGCCCACGAACGTGGTGGTGAGGCCCTGCTCCACAAGCGTGTTGCCAAAGAGGTTCACCGTGCCGCCGTAGAGGTTGGTGGAGGCCACGATGTGGTCGCCGGCCGTGGCGATGTTCTGCACGGCGATGGTGATGGCAGCCGAGCCGCTGGCTACGCCAAGCGCACCCACGCCGCCCTCGAGTGCTGCGACGCGCTCCTCAAAGACCGAGGTAGTGGGGTTGGTGAGGCGCGTGTAGATGTTGCCGGGCTCCGCAAGGGCAAAGCGGCCGGCCGCCGTGGCGGAATCCTTGAACACATAGGACGTGGTGGCGTAAATCGGCACCGCGCGGGCATCGGTTGCGGGGTCGGGGCTCTCCTGGCCGGCATGGGTCTGGAGGGTCTCAAAACGGTAGGTGTGCTTGGAATCGGTCATCGGGGGGTCCTTTCGCGTTTCGTATCGTGTGGGCAGATATGCGCTTTGGCGATAGATGAATTGGCATCAATGACGTATTAGGAATACGATGGCCGGAAAGTATAGGCATTTGACCTGCAGTTTTAAAGTGTCCTGGTTATTCAAAAAATCGCATGCCAGCTATGAGTGCAGCGCGGGATAAACCAGGCTGAGGGTGGCTGCGGTAAACGACCAGTTGGTCGATTAACATACATTTCAGGATTTTAAAAATCGCACCAACTGGTGTTTTGTTGATTTAACATACATTTCAACTGGTGAAATGTATGTTATTTGCCAAAACGGCGGCGACTCAGGAAAGCACCCGCGGTCCCGACCAAGCACACAAAAAGCCGCGCGAGCCCCGGTATTCCCGGAACCCGCGCGGCTTAGCGGCGCTTATGACTCCCCGGCTTCACCCAAGCAGGTTAGAGGCCGAAGAAGCAAACCTTTCTGGCTACCCTTATGCCTTCGCGGCGCTGGCGCCGGCGATACGGCCCCAGTTGAGGGTACCCTGCAGGCAGGTGCCCGAGCCGGGGTAGTAGGGACCAAGCCAGCCGCCCGAGTTGGTGCCGGCTGCGAACAGGTGGGCGATAGGCTCGCCGGAGCGGTCGACAACCTGGGCGTCCGTCGTAATCTTGAGGCCACCGATGGAGCCGATGTTGGTGTTGACCGTCTTCCAAGCATAGAACGGCGCCTCATCGAGGGCAGTCAGCTGCACCTCGCGGCCATACAGGCTGTCCTTGCCAGCGGCAACGTCATCGTTCCACTTGCCCACGCTGAACGCAAGCACGTCGGGGTCGACGCCCATGGCCTCGGCAAGCTCCTCGATGGTCTGGCCGGTGACCATGCTGCCGTCGTCGAGGGCCTCCTGGAGCTTGTCGGGGTCGCTCCACGCGGCCTGCGAGACGCTCGTCATCTTGTTGTCCATGACCATCCACGTGCAACCCGTGGTGCCAGCCTCGTCGTCGAAGCCGCCCTCCTGGATGCATGCATTGTAGATGGCGCGGCAGTGGAACGCGTAGGTGGTGTCCTCACGCACAAAGCGCACGCCGCGCTGGTTCACGAGGATGTAGGGAATCTCGGGGTTGGTGTTGTTGGTGTAGCTCCAGGTAGCAAGCAGCAGGTCGACGGCACCGCCGAAACGGCCCACATCAGCGCCGGCCTCGATGCCCATGACAATGCCGTCGCCTGTGTCGGTCGCGGCCGTGGCAACAGCCTGGGTCTTGAGGTCCCAGTACTGCTGGGGGTTGTACTTCTTGGCGAGCTCCTCGTTGTGCTCGATGCCGCTCATGGCGAGCACGACACCCTTGGTTGCCTGGTAATGCTTGCCGTCGGCAGTCTCGACACCGGCAACGCCGTCATCGCCCATGACCAGGTGCGCAGCGGCGGTACCCGTCATAATCTCGCCACCCTTGTCACGCACGGCTGCCTCGGCATTGGTGGTCCACACAACGCCGCCCGTCTTGGTGGCGTCGGCGGCATCGGTGATCAGGTGGATGCGGTCGGCCATGTTGGCGGGGTCGGTGTAGGCGGCCGGGTAGCAACCGAAGACCTTGGAGTAGGTGATGCCGAAGCTGTCGGCCATCCACTGCAGGTTGTCGGCGGCGTTGTCGGCCATCACGCGCACCAGGTCGGGGTCGACGAGACCCTCGCCGTCCTGCATCCAGAAGGCGTAGTGCTTGTCGGCGGAGTCGTCATCGACGCCGTTTGCACCCAGCTCCTTCTGCCAGGTGGTGCCGGAGGCCTGCACGGCGCCTTCGGCCGTGGCGGTCGTGCCGCCGCACGTGTCGCCCTTCTCAAGCACGAGCACCTTCTCGGCGCCCTGCTCAAGTGCGGAGTACGCAGCGGTCAAGCCAGAACCGCCGCCACCACAGACGATGACGTCGTACGTACCGTCCCAGGTAACCTCATCGGCGTGGGCCAGCGACACTGCCCCAGCGACACCCGCGGCACCGGCTGCCAGCGCGGCACCAGTGACAAAGCTACGACGGCTCAAATCAACGTTCTTCAGTGCAGACATACGATGTCCCCCTTATAAGACATCTTGCCCGCCGACACACGGTCGTGCGCCGGCCCCGCGTGTGAGGCGTCCGCAAAGCCCGTCTCGCAAACGATACCGCGCATCCTAGTCCTGTGCGGCAGCGTTGTTAAGCAAAAATTTTGCAAATTTACAAGAGGGCAATCTATAGGAGGCAGGGCAGGCGGGATGAGCGGTAGGTAGAAGCCAAACGTACCCATGCGCTACGCGATGAGGCGCAGCTCAGGCACGGAATCCACGCAGAGAGTGACGAATACACCCCATCTTGGATGACGTTTACACCCTGTTTTGAATGAAGAATACACCCCCATATTTGGGTGAAGTTTACACCCTTCGCTTCCGACAAAATTCGACCGTCCCAACAGACCTGCTCTCATCAGGCGTAGCACACTCCCTCGCCCGCCATTGATCGCTCTCTTTTATTCGAAGTCTAATAGTCTAGAAGCGTGGTGCTGCTTGAGCTATTTCTATCTGAGAACTCGAGGTGGGAGAGGCTATTTGTTGAAAGACTGCGTAGCAGCTTTGCAAAATAGGCTCACTTGGCAAGCGCAACCGCTGGTCAGGGCATCAGTTTCATCACCACACTTCTAGACTGTCAGAATAGAAAAAAGAGGCATCCATGGCGCCAGAAAACCCGTTCACCCCGGCGTTTGGTGAAGTCCCCCTCTACATGGCAGGGCGCAAGGTGCTGCTGGACTCTTTCGTACGCGCCTTCGACCGCCAAGAGCGAGCGCCAGAACTCACAACGCTCGTTTCCGGTGCTCGCGGCACAGGAAAAACTGCCCTGCTCACGCGAATCGTCGAAGAAGCGCGGGCTCGACTTTTGAGCCACCGTCTCCCCGCCGCCTTGCGGTGCATCCCAAAGGGCACCTTGCTTGATATTTAAAACGTATTTTCGTTTCTTGTCGATTCTCATCAAAAGATAAAATCAGTTTTTATTTTGTCTGCATCAACATGCTATCCTAAAACATGTTTTATTTTCATTCCACACCGAGGAGCCGTTCATGATAGAGCGCGACCGATACCTATCCAGCCTTTCTCGTTGGAAGGACAAGGATGTCATCAAGGTCATCACGGGCGTACGTCGATGCGGCAAATCCACGCTCATGGAACAGTGGAAAACTCGCCTCCAATCAGGCGGAGTCGACCCAAAGCAAATCATCCACATCAACCTAGAGCTGCTGGAAAACGAATCCCTGCTGGAATACCACGCCCTACACGATGCGGTGCTCTCACGCTGCGACAATGAAACAATGCACTACGTGTTGCTCGACGAGGTGCAAAACGTTCCCGACTTCCAGAAGGCAATCGACAGCCTCCAGGTGCGACGAAACATTGACCTGTACATAACGGGCTCAAATGCATGCTTGCTGAGCGGCACGCTCGCCACTCTCCTGTCGGGACGATATGTCGAGATCCGAATGCTGCCGTTCTCGTTCGCCGAGTACGCCGCCGCGCACGAAGGTGAGGCGTCTCAAACTCGCCTGTGGTCGAACTTCCTGCATGACGGATCGTTTCCCGCGATAACAATGCTTGGCGACGACGACACTTTGACGTTCGATTATCTCGACGGTATTTTGAACACCATCCTGGTGAAAGACGTATCCCAACGCACAGGCAGCAGCGCGGCGGCGCTACGACAACTCTGCACGTTTCTCTACGACAACGTGGGCAATCTCTCCAGCCCTTCGTCTATCGCAAAGGCCATGACGGCAGCTGGCAACTCCGTCTCCGCACCCACCGTCACGCGCTATCTCGAGGGGCTCGAGGCCGCGTTCCTCATATATCCGGCCGATCGATACGATCTGAGGGGCAAGCGCATCATGAAGCAGGAAAAGAAATACTACGCCGTCGACATGGGCCTGCGCAGAATCCTCTGCTCGAACAGCATGCGAGACACCGGGCGCATGCTCGAAAACATCGTGTTCCTAGAGCTGCTTCGACGTGAAAAGAACGTCTATGTGGGTCATGGCCCCACAGGCGAGATAGATTTTGTGACCAACGGTCCGGCGGGCTTGAAGTATTGGCAGGTCAGCGAGTCAACCGCCCATGAAGAAACGCTGCAACGGGAGCTATCGTCATTCGAGGGGGTGCGCGACAACTATCCCAAGACCCTCCTCACGCTCGACGACTCTCGGGAGCAGTCATACGACGGCATCCGGAGGGCCTACGCACTCGACTGGCTGTTGGGGAAGGGCTGACCGCCCTTCCCGGCCCCTTACTCCGGCGGCATCTCAGAGGGCTTGCGGCGGGCGCGGACGATGTCGTGGGGGCGCAGGGGGCGGTCGCAAGTCATGAGGTAGGTCTCCATCTGGCGTGTGACGACCTCGGCAGGGACAGGCTGGACGAGCTCGCCCTCAGCGCCGTCGGCACCGGCGGGCTGCCAGCGCAAGTCGCTAACGTGGAGGGACTCGCTGGGGCGGCCCGGCGAGAGGACCTCGAGCTCGCTTGAGCAGTCGAAGCGGTTGCGGGCACGGAAGGCGACCTGATAGGCAGCGGCATGGGCAACCCCCTCGCTCGCAGGCCTGGCAGTGACATCAGTGCCCCCGCGATCTGCGCACGCAGCTGCGCCAGCGGCGTCCGCACACGACTCGTCAGCACCCCACGCGGCGGCTTCGCCCACTTCATCTACCTGCTTGCACTCCAGCACCTCGGCGACCCACATCCACTCGGACTGGGATTGGCGCAGGTAGGGAGCCTGGTGCGCGGGGCCAAAGAAGAAGCCGGTGCCATAGGGGTGGTGCGATACCGTCTCAAGCTCACTCGCAACAGCCGCCGGGTCCTCGCCGTCGAGCACGCGGCGGTAGGCGCCCGTCACGGTCGCCGCGTAGAACGCGCCGCGGCCGCGGCCCTCGAGCTTGATCGAGTCGACGCCGGCAGCCTCAAGCTCGCCCAGGTGCTCCAGCATGTTGAGGTCGCGCGAGCTGAAGAGATACGTCGCCCGCTCGTCCTCCTCCAGCGTGAACGTCTCGCCCGGACGCGACGGCTCCTCGAGCTTCCACTCCCAGCGGCACGGCTGCGTGCAGTGGCCGCCGTTGGCGGGGCGTCCGTTCAAGAAGTCGGAGATGATGCAGCGTCCCGAGTACGACATGCACATGCTGCCGTGCGCGAACACCTCGAGCCCGAGGGATTCGGGCAGGTCGGCGTGCATCGCGGCGATGTCTGCCAGCGACATCTCGCGGGCGCATACCACGCGGCGCGCCCCCAGCTCGTGCCAGGCAAGCGCGGCAGCGGAGTTGGACACGCTCGCCTGGGTACTCACGTGCAGGTCGACCTCGGGCGCGTAGCGCTTGGCCAGCGCAAACGCCCCCATGTCGGAGATGATGAGCGCGTCGACCCCGGCCTTCTGCACGGCCTCGAAGTACGCCGGGAGCTCCTTGAGGTCATCCTCGTGCATCACCGTGTTGCACGCCACATGCACGGCGGCCCCATGCTCGTGGGCATACGCGCTCACCCACGGCAGGTCCTCCACCTTGAAGTTGGAGGCGCGCTTGCGCATGCCGAAGCGCTCGCACGCAAGGTAGACTGCATCAGCACCGAAGCGAATTGCATACTCAAGCTGTTCTTTGCCACCCGCCGGTGCCAAAAGCTCCATCGCGCGCACCTCGTCCTTTCCTTCCAAAACCAGGGAAAACGCTCTTGTAAAAGGTTCACTCAGCTAACAACCAGCTCAATCGGTCAAAAAAGCCAATGTATCAGTCATTTTTGCGCCTGAAGGCGTTTTCAGGGCGCGATAAAACAAGTATTATGCCCCATGGTGCTCATCCTTAGGCACCCTGTGACACCAACCCACAAAAATGGGTTGCTATCGAAAGGGAAGGGACATGGAGAAGCTCTTTAAGCTCAAAGCCAACGGCACCTCGGTGAAGACCGAGATCGCCGCCGGCCTCACGACGTTCATGACGATGGCATACATCATCGCCCTGAACCCGAACCTGCTCACCAACTTCAGGTCGGGCGGAGGCGACGAGCTGTGGAACGCCGTCTTCCTGGCAACGTGCCTGGCCTCCGGCATCGCCATGGTCTGCATGGCCTTCTGGGCCAACAAGCCCTTCTGCCTTGCCCCCGGCATGGGCCTCAACAGCTTCTTTGCCCTGGTCGTAACGCAGATCGCCTCCTTCACGGGCGCGAGCTACATCGCCTCCTTCCAAGCCGCCCTCATCATCGTGCTCGCCGAAGGCATCGTGTTTTTGATCCTCACGCTGTGCAACGTGCGCGAGAAGATCGTCGAAGCCATCCCCTATGGCGTGCGCACCGGCATCGCACCTGCTATCGGCCTCATGCTGCTCAACATCGGCATCGGCTCCAACGCCGGCGTCTACGACAGCAACGGCAATTGCTTCTACGTGATGCGCGACTTCTTCGGCTCGCTTTCGGCCACCACCGTGGCAACCAACATGGGCGACGCCTACCCCACCATGGTGCTCACCGTGGTCACCATGTTCCTGGGCCTCTTCGCCATCATCCTCATGGCCAAGCGCGGCATGCGCGCCGCCGTCATCCTCGGCATGCTCATCGCCTCGGTCATCTACTGGGCCGGCGAGGCCATCTTCCTGGGCGTCGACCCGTTCGACGGTCTGGCCACCGCCTCCTGGGTGCCCGCTTTCGGCGCCATGGCTGAGCTCACGCTCTTCAAGTTCAACTTCGCCACGTTCCTCGAGATGGGCTGGTTCACCGTCATCACGCTCATCATCACGTTCTGCATGATCGACATGTTCGACACCATCGGCACCCTCGTGGGCACCGCCTCCCGCGCCGGCATGCTCGACGAGAACGGCAAGATGCCCCAGATGAAGGAAGCCATGCTCTCCGACGCCGTGGGCACCATCGTAGGCGCCTGCACCGGCACCTCCACCGTCACGACCTTCGTCGAGTCCGCCTCGGGCGTCGAGGCCGGTGGCCGCACGGGCCTCACCTCGCTCACCTGCGGCATCCTGTTCTTCGCCTGCATGTTCATCGCCCCCATCGCGGCCATCATCCCCGCACCGGCGACTTCTGCTGCCCTCATCTACGTCGGCATCATCATGCTCTCGGCTCTGAAGAAGATCGACCTCGACGACCTCGACCAGGTCGTTCCCGTGGCGCTCATGCTCATCGCCATGCCCGTCTCCGGCTCCATCGGCCACGCCATCGGCATCGGCCTCATCGCCTTCACCGTCATGAACGTGTGCTCCGGCAAGGCCAGCAAGCAGTACATCCTGACCTACGTCATCGCCGCCATCTTCCTCGTGAAGTTCTTCCTGGTGGCATAAGGCGCATCGCACACCGTGCAACGCAAGGCGCCCTGCGGGCTTGGCGATTTTCCGCCGGCCTGCAGGGCGCCTTTTCCGTGCGCTCGCTATAGATGAAGCAACATGGGCCCGTTACCTGCGCTTATAGAGAAGCTTGGCCGCGCCCTTCTTATTGACGGTCTCCACCTTGTGGACGGCCAGGCCCTGGGCACCCTCCTCCTGCATGGCAGTCAAGCGGTAGAAGAAACCGCCCTCGCGGTAGACGTCCACGGCCACGCGCATGATGGCACCCTCGCGGTCGAACTCAACCACGGCGCTCTTGTCGCCGGGCTCATGGGGCGCGACGTCCTCCTCCACATGCAGGCACACGGGGCACGCCATGGCAAACCCGCGCTTGTCCACAGGCGCGTACTCCACATGGCAGAACTTGTAGCCCGGGCTCTTCACGCCGACGCGCACATGCTCAAACGTGCCGAGCGGGCAGTTGTCAACGAGGCCCTCCGCCTGCGCCATAATGGCGTTGAGCTGGGCAATTACGCCCTCCAGGCACTCCAGGTCCTGCGGCGCCTTGAAGACGAACGTCGTGAACGTGCCGCCGCCCTTCTTGTTGGTGCTCAAGGGCACCATGCCCTGCACGCCACAGGGGAACGGCGCAGTCTTCTCCTGGGTGGGCTTCGCCACGCGGTCGCCGGCGAGGCGAATCTTCTCGCCCCCGAGCTTGTCGTTTGACCCTACGAACTCCATGCTCTCCACGCTCCTTCGCTGTTTTGCAGTCGCAAGCATCATACAGGCAAAGCCATTGGCCCGTCTCGCGGCAACCGCCGTCTTGAAAAGGTTAGAATCAAAGAATGCGAAAATCCCAGGCCGGAAGGACCGTCATGAACCACGCCGCGCAGCATCCCGACACACACGCCAGCTCTCGTTTTGAGCTCCAAGGTGGCGGTGCGTCCCTCACCCAGGATTGCGCGCGCGGCCAGCAGGGGCTCACGCGCCGCTCGTTCTCGACGTATCTGGCCACCGCGGCCGTGGGAACGCTGGGCCTCGCCTGCACCGCGTGCGGGGCGGAAGATGCAAGCTCGGATGCCGCCCATCTCGTTACCTCCGCGGTTCCCGGCGACATCGCGGCACCGGGCACGGGCGACGCGCCTGCATACTCAGGGGACATCCGCATCACGTTCTGCGCCGTGGGCGACAATCTCGCCAATGAGCGCACCCTGGAGATTGCCGAAATGTGGGGCGGGGCCGGATCGGGCGACGGCGTGTACAATTTCTCGCCTTTGTACCGCGAGATTGCACCCATCGTGAGCGGCTTTGACATCGCCTTCGTCAACCAGGAGACCGTCCTGGGAGGCAACACCGACTGGGACTGGAGCGGCTACCCCAGCTACAACACGCCCGACTCCATGGCGCAGGCGCTGGTAGATGCGGGATTTGACGTGGTGAGCTCCAACACGAACCACACCTACGACTACTGGACGGGCCCCATCGAGCACATGCAGCAGCTGTGGAAGGGCTACCCGGACATCGCCTTCATCGGCAGCTACACCGACGAGGAGGACCGCGCGCAGGTACGCGTGGTGGAGCGCAAGGGGGCCAAGGTCGCCTTCCTCTCCTATTCCTACGGCCAGAACGGCTACGACCAGGCCGACCTGCCCAATGACTATTACGCCGTGCCCTGGGACGCCGCAGCGTTCGCGCAGGACTATGCGCGTGCCCGTGCGGCGGCCGACGCCGTGGTGGTGTACATGCACGGCGGCGAGGAATACACAAGCGTCCCCAACGACTGGCAGCGCGAGGTGGCCCAGACCTGCGCCGATGCCGGAGTAGACCTGGTCATCGGCAGCCACGCCCATGTCATTCAGAGCTTCGAGCAGGTTCCCCGGGCAGACGGCAGCTCCACCATGCCGTGCGTCTACGGCATGGGCGACTTCGTGAGCAGCTACACCGACTACCCCGAGACGGTGCTTTCGGGCATGTTCAGTTGCGATATTGTGATATCTGACTCCGGATCGGTCAGTATCGAAAATCTTGTCTGGACCCCACTTGTAGAATACTGGACCTACTCGGCAGACGGCACGCCCGATGACTACGTACGCCTCGTGAGCAACATGAGCGCTGAAGAAGCCGCCGGCGACTACCTGCTGTCGAGCCTGGGAAGCGACGCCCTCGCCTGGATGCAGGAGCATACGGCCGAGGTCGTCGGCAACTCCGGGATCACCATCAAAGGCTAGCGAAGGGCTGCGTGAGCGGCTCGGCCGCGCATGCACTCATGCGCAAAACCAGCGGGAGCAGGAATGAACGAGGCACAACAGGGCACGGCAGTCATGCAGGCGACCAAGGAGGAGAAGGCTCAACCGGCGCAAAGCCAGCATGAGAAGGAGCTTGAGACCATCATCGATCGCCTGCTTACGAACGACCCCTCCTCGCACCATGAGGTATTCAATCGTCTCAAGATGGACTGGCACGCCACCGTGGAGGAGCACGGCGACGTGCTGGCAACCAAGGCCGGCATCACCGCAAAGTCGTCCATCGTGACGCGCACGGGCAAGCTCATGCTCTCAAGCGGAACCGGAGCCTATCGCGTTGAGGCCACCATGCAGCACATAGGCTCGCTGCTGGGCGTGTCATGCGCAGCCGACGTCAGCCTCGTCTCCATCGACTCCACCGTGTCGGACGGCCGCTCGTCGTTCACCGAGGTCGTGTCGCTGCCCAAAACCGGCGTCAACACCGAGCGCATTCAGATCATGGAGCGCTTCCAGGACGAGCTCGAGGCCAACCTCGACACGCTTACCGTGAACGACATCCACCGGATGCTCGATGAGATCGAGCATCGCAATCCCCGCTACAGCGCCTGGCAGCTTGGCCTGGCGTCGGGCTTTGCATGCTTCGCCTTCGTTTTTTTGCTCGGCGGCGGCCTCATCGAGATGACCGGCGCGCTCATCGGAGCGGGATTCGGCAACTTCACGCGCGTGGCGCTCGGCAGGAAGCACTTCAACCACTTTGGCGCAAACATAGTGTCGGTCGCACTGGCCGGACTTCTCTACCTAGGCACGCTTGGCGTGCTGTCTTTGTTCATCCCCGATGCGTTCCAGCACGAGGCGGGCTATATCGGAGCGTTGCTCTTCGTCATCCCAGGCTTCCCACTCATCACAAGCGGGCTGGACTTCGCGAAGTTCCGCTTTGCCTCAGGCGTGCAACGACTCACCTATGCGGGCACCATCGTGTTCCTTGCCACCATCACAGGCTGGATCGTGGCCATGATTGTGGGCTTCACGCCCAACGAGTTCGCGCCGCAGGGCCTCGACCCTGTCTCAACCTGCCTGCTCAGGTGCCTCATGAGCTTCATCGGCGTGTTCGGATTCTCCATCATGTTCAACTCGACGCCGCGCATGGCCTTCACCGCGGCCTGCATCGGCCTCGTCGCCAACACCACACGTCTGGAGCTCATCGACCTTGCCGGCATGTTGCCTGAGGCCGCAGCCCTCATCGGCGCCCTTATCGCCGGACTTCTCGCATCGGTCGTGGGCCTCAAGATGACGCTGCCGCGCATCAGCCTCACCGTGCCGTCCATCGTCATCATGGTGCCGGGCCTGTACCTGTACCGCGCGATGTACTACCTGGGCATTCTCGACGCAGGCGACGCCCTGTCGTGGGGCCTGCGCGCGATGATCATCATCTTCTGCCTGCCCATCGGGCTGGCACTCGCCCGCATGCTCACCGACAAGAGCTGGCGCTACGACGGATAGGGCGCGCGCTACAAGAGGGCGTTACAAGAGGGCTTGCACGTGCTCCCAGAGCCTGCCTGCCATGCTGGCGGCGAAGACAGGAGCGAGGCCCTCGGTCTCGAAGGCAGCCCAAACGCCCAGCTCAATACCCTTGTCGGTAGGCGTCATGTCGCGCGGGTCGAGCATGTCGGCCGCAGTAAGGGCGCGCAGGAGGTCCTCGGCTGAGATGGCGGGAGACTCCGCCAGGCGGCCCCGCTGCGTCCAGAGATCAAGCAGCCCTTGCAGGTCGATGTAGCCCATCTCCTGGGCCTGCTCAGGCAGGAGAATGTCTTCGGGAGCGGAGTAAGGAGCAGGCGACTCAAAAGACGTTTCGGAAGCAGTCGTTTCCACTCCGACCTCATGCGCAGGCGTTTCAAAAACGCACGGCTCAGAAGCCGTTGCTTCAGGCACTGTCTCAAGGGTTGGCATCCCTGCAATTGGGTCTTTGTCAGTGAACCCATCTCCAGCAGGTGCGCCCGAAGCAATCGGCTCAACAACGGCTTCCCCCGCAGCGAGCTGCTCAGAAACTGGCTCGTCCTTGACTGGGCTAGCGCCAGCTGCCACCGTGACGGGCGCTCCGGCGACGGACTTCTCGACAGAAGCATTACAGCCCGGTATCTCGGAGACGGATGCCTCGGGAGCGGCCATATTAGCAACGCCGCCCGCAACGCAAGGCATCTCAGCAGCAGCGTTCTCTACAGCGGGCTTTTCAGGCACCGTCCCATTGCCATCGCGCGCAGATTCGCCCTCCGGCAGCACGCTCAGCGTCTCATCAGGCGAAGCGCAGGCGACATGCGCCTTGCATCCAGCCTGCTCAAGCGCCGCTTCGATGGCCGCGGTCGCGCGGCTGGGAGCGTTGTACTGGCGCGACAGGTACAGCGCCACGACGTCCTTGAGGCCCGGCCATGCGTATGCCTGCACCGTGGAGGCCGCCTGGGCGTTCGAGAAATTGCCGCGCACGTCTACCGCAAAGCGCACCTGGGGATTGGCCTGGGCTGCCTCGTCGAGCAGGCTCGTGTCGTAGTTCGCTTCGATGGCGAGCAGACGTGTATGGGGCAGCTCGCCTTGAGCCTCGCGACTCAACACGCCCACGTCGGAAAGCAG
Source organism: uncultured Coriobacteriales bacterium (assembly GCA_934636245.1). Taxonomy (GTDB): domain Bacteria; phylum Actinomycetota; class Coriobacteriia; order Coriobacteriales; family UMGS124; genus UMGS124. The sequence goes on along the minus strand of CAKUAI010000005.1, from coordinate 93,283 downwards.
CACGAGCGAGTCGGCCTGCTCATCGCCCGAGGCGCGCGTCTCAAAACGAAAGTTGTAACAGCTGCCCTTGTCCTCATTGTTGTGGAAGGTGCGGAAAGGCCGCACGCACACGTCGCCCACCCAGAAGGGCTGCTTGGTGTGGAACTCGCATACATCGGCGATTCCCTGCAGCTCCTGGAGCACAGGGCTTGCAGCCAGAACCCCTGGCTCAACGTACACCTGAGGCACCACGCCGCGCTTCTGCAACCACGTCAGCGTCGACTTGAGGCCTTTGACCTGGTTGGAATGGCAGTGCGTGATAAGGAACGCTTGAACCTTGAACGGGATGAGCCCCGTCTGAGCGCACGCGTCGGCAAACGTCGTGCCCGTGATGCCACAGTCGACGCAGACGAATTCCTCGGCACCCGCCAGGCGCACGGCGGCGCACGAACCCTTGTCGCCGCTTCTCAGCACATGCAGCTCAAGCATTCCCATGATGAATCGCTACGCTCTCTTGGTCTTGGCGGGCGCAGTCTTGACGAGACGCTCGTCGTTGAAGACGCGCTTGAGGGCGCGCTCGCAGTCTTCGATGTCCATGCCGTAGTCCTCGCAGGCCAAAAGCGCCACCACAAAGGGGCGCTTGACCGAGATGTCGCGCGCAATCGTGGGGCTGCCCGCACCGCTCAGGTGGCGCGCCGCAGCCGCAGCCTCGTCCTTGGACGACTTGCCTACCAGGCAGTGCAGGTACGAGTTCATCGACGACTTCATCGTCTTCTTGTCCTCATAGGTAAGAATGACGAAGCACCCTTCCGTCTTGTCGGGCATGGGGATGCTCGTGAGCCACTTCATCTTCGCGACAAGCTTGCCCCGGGAGGACGGTTTTGCCTCGTCTTCGAGCAGCTCGTACACCGAATCGATCTGCGCGTCGGAGTCGCCCATCCCCACGCCGGCGCGACGCAGCACCACGGCGGCAATGACGATGCCCAGGAAAATGAGGATGACAAAAATCATGGCGAACCCGTTTCTCGTGAGGAGGCGGTAAAAAGCAATGTGTCAAGTATACGCATGCGCAAGGCTTGTGGGGAGCAGGATTCTCAGCGTCATCTGATTGCTTGCTCATATGTTGATATGCACATCTACCAGCTCAAACAGGCGTTCACATGTAAATTTTGGGTCAATTGGGACGTGATGGTCCCGCAAGAGGTATACACGGCTTACCTTGGATGGCGACATTTCGCAACAATGGATTGGAAGCCCTGTTTTGGACCTGTTCTTGGATTGTCTTCTCGACGCCGCGCTCGACACGCTGCGCCTCGTGCCGTTTCTGCTTGTGACCTATTTCGCCCTCGTGGCACTTGAATACAAGGCAGGCGCCAAGACCCGCGAGGTCGTCGCCCGCGCCGGCGCCTCCGGCCCTGCCATCGGTGCCATGCTCGGCGCGGTGCCCCAGTGCGGATTCTCGGCCGCGGCGGCCATGCTCTACGCCGGTCGCGTCATCACGCTCGGCACGCTCTTCGCCGTGTTTCTCTCCACCTCCGACGAGATGCTGCCCTTGATGATCGCCCAGCAGGCCGACCCCGGCCTCATGGTGCAGCTCGTGCTGCTCAAAGTCGCACTCGGCATGGTGACGGGCTTCTTGGTGGACCTCGCCATCCGCGTGCTCGGCATCAAGGTCCAGGGCATGGGCGCCGAGTTCGTAGGCTCCGACGAGCCCGAGATCTTCCAGCTCGATTCTGGCTCCATCATCGCCATCTACCCCGACGGCACCGCCACGCTCGACGGCGACCCCTTCGACCTCGAGGCTCTGCTCGCCCAGGCAAACGAGGAAGAGGGCCTCTCGCTCGACGAGATCGAGGAGGGTGCCAAGGGCCAGCTTAAGGGCGAGACTGACGACCGCGACTCTTCCACCCAGCCTGCCCCCTCCCCCGCGCCCGTCGTCATGGGCACGTGCGGGCCCGGTTGTGCCTGCGGGGGCGATATGGGCTGGTCGGGCGTGGTGCGTGAGACGCTCGTACGCTCCGCCGAGGTCACGTTCTTCGTCCTCCTTGTCACGCTCGTGCTCAACCTCATCCTGGGCCTCGCCGGCGAAGACGCCCTTGCCGACGCCATCTCGGCCGTGCCCGGTCTCTCGATCTTCGTGAGCGCCCTGGTCGGCCTCATCCCCAACTGCGCCGCCAGCGTCGCCATCACCCAGCTCTACCTGGCAGGCGTGCTCAGCATGGGCGCGACGATGGCGGGCCTTCTCGTCTCAGCCGGCATCGGCCTGCTCGTGCTCTTCAGCGCCAACCGCTCTACCAAGCAGAACCTCGCCATCCTCGGCGTGCTCTACCTCATCGGCGTCGCCTGGGGCTTCGTCATCGACCTTCTGGGGATTGCGTTCTAAACACCAAGCAGGGCCCTTCTCCACTTGAAGAAGGGCCCTGCTCAAAACGATTTATCTACGAGCGACGCAGTGTGTTATGCGTCCCAATTGTCCATCGCGGCAACCTTGATACCAACCTGCATACCAATGGTCTCGCCGAAGGAAATGGACGAACCAACCAGGTACTCGTTGCCCTCGACCGTGCGGTCGACGATTTCTCCCACGCCGAAAAGCCTTCCGCCGCCAATGGGATCGCCAAACCCGTCCAGAATCTGCATCTCGTCATCGCACATCAGGCTGAAGCAAGGCGCATAGTACCATCAAGGCTTGCACGGCCAAGCGTAGAACGGGGCGGTCTCAAGCGGCAGGGGATCGCCGGTGCCAGGACCGTTGCGATAGATGCGGCCAAACACCGTATCGCCTCCATTGGCAAGGTCCTCATTGTACTTGGCAACCGTTGCCGGCAAATCGGGAGCGCCGATCGCCTCGGCCAGCTCTTCAATCGTATCGCCCTTGACCGGGTACTCAACCTTCGCATCGGACAGGCCGTGGTTGGGGTTACCGGTCGTCATGGCAAGGTCGTACATCTCCTGATCGATGATCGACCAGGTAAAGTAGGTTCCGGTGTCCGGATTGATGCCGTTCTCGAGCAGCAGGCGCGTGCGCTTGTTGTTCCACTGGGAGCCATCGTCATAAATGCAATCGCCATGCCAGTCAACGCTGATGGCACCGTACTGGTTGAGCTCCGTGCCAATCAGCGCCTCGGTGCCGGGCATATAGTGCTCGCAGGTGTAAATGGTGTTGCGGCCCCACAGCGCTCCGCCCAGTTCCATAGCCGCGATATGGCCGTCGCCGTTTGCACCCAGGCCAGAGACAACGTCGACCTTGCTCGCACCGGGCAGCGCGTCCTCCATCAGCTCCTGGTTGCGCACGAGCGGGCCAGTGGCGAGCACCGTCGCCTTCTTTCCCTTGACGGCGATCTCGCTTCCGTCCTCGGCGGTCGCATAGCAACCAAGGACCATTCCGGTGCCGTCGACAATCAGCTTGGTCATGCGCGTGTTGAACATGATCTGGGCGCCGACCGCAACCGTGTTGTCGTAGAGCACCTCCATCATGTGCCTGTTGTCAATCTGATGGCAACGCATGGTGGTGTTGCCCGTCTGGTCGGAGATCTTGCTGAAATCGACGCCCCAGCCCTTGAAGATCTCATAGGTCTCACGCGTGTGCTTGGCGAAATCAAGAACAACGTTCTTGTTGAGCAGAACGCGCTCGGAAGGCGTGGGGTTTGCGCCTCCACGATTCATGACGTCCTCAAGAACCTTCTCAGCTGCGGTGCAGGCACAGCTCCGCACCCGTGGGAAAGCCGCGCCCCTGGCAGCGCGCGAACGCCGCGACGGCGTCCTCGGCGCCGGGGACGCCGCGCAGCCAGTCGTGCAAGCCCACGCCGTCGAAGCTCATGTTGATCTCGGGCCGAATGCCGCGCGCCTCCAGGCCGTCGAGGAACGCGTCGTCCACGAGGGCACCGTTGGAGTAGATGACCATGATGCGCATGCCGCGCTCGAGCATGTGGTCCACGAGCTCCCAGAAGTCCGCGCGCACGAGCGGCTCGCCGCCGGTGATGGACATGCGGTACACGCCGCAGTCGGCCAGTTCATCGATGACGCGCATGCACGTCTCGTGGGAGAGCTCGCCGTACTTGGCGTCGGGCGCCGACATGTAGCAGTGCTTGCAGCGGTAGTTGCACCGGCCGGTGACGGACCAGTGCGCCATCTTGACGTAGCGGCAGTCGTATGTGCGGTAGCGCTGCCAGTCCTCGACGGACGCGCCGTCGGCGCAGGGCTCGACGAAGCCCCGCTCCGCGATCTTGCGCACGAGGTCGCGCGTCGCGGGGGCGACGAAGCCCCAGTCCGTGTCCACGGAGCCGTCGCACAGCGCAAGCGCCTCGAACTCCGGGCGGCTTACGAAGAGCGTGCGCTTGGCGTCGGCGTCCACCAGGGCGTAGGGCAGCTTGTCCCAGCCGCGCAGCGCCCAGGGGCGCTTCAGCCGATAGCATGCCATAGGTCCACACCACCTTTCCCTTCCACGTCTCGGCGCATCCCCCTATCATGCGCGCCCGTTGCAGAATCGGCAACCCCGCGTCCGCGAGGCGCGGGCAGGAGGCGGCGGGCGGGAGGAAGGTTGAGGGCGGGAGGGCGTGGGGCCCGGGGGCGGGGCGACAAGCGGCGGCGCGCCGCGTGCGTGGGAGACACGCGCGTCCCCTCGTAAGCGGAGAGGTCGTGCAGAAAGTCATGCGTCGTTGCAAGTGCTCGCGTCATATGGGGAAGTCGAATTAACATACATTTCACTTGCCCAAATGTATGTTAATTCGACAAAACCCCAGTTGGCGTGATTTTGAAGATTTTGAAATGTATGTTGCTTCGCAAGAACAGTCATTCCCTTCTGCCCGAATCGCCCCGCTAATACCCCGAGATGATGCTCATGTCGGGCGCGATGAGACAGCCCATCACCATCGAAAGAATCTTGTCCATCCCCCGGGCATCTATAGACCCAACCTTGACAGCGCGACGAACATTCAAATCAAGAGACTTGAGCTGCTCGATCTCGGCAAACCCATGAATCGGAGCCCCTCCGTCCTCTGAAGGCACCGCGCCAACGCTCAGGTGAAGCGGATATCCTGTATCAGCAGAGGTAATTGGCACCGTCATTATCAGAGAGCAATGGATGTTGAACTTGTCATTGCTTACAACAACAAGAGGCCTGCGCTTATTTTGTTCATGACCAACCGAGGGGTCGAGGTCCGCCCAAACGACATCTCCGCAGCGATATCCCACCTACATCGCCTCGCAGCCAACCGGGGAAGCAAGACCGTCTTCTTTCGGCACATATTCACCGCTATAACCAGCAAAAAGTTCGTCAAGGTCACTGATAGGGACGACCCGGCGAGTGGGAGTAATCGAAATATCGTCAGGACCGCTATCAACTGCCAGAGGTCTCACCTCCACCCAGGGCTTTCCGCCCTTGAGCACAGTAAACGGACGACCCGTTGAATTCGCTTTCGCCGTAAGGGCGCTGAACTTGTCCTTTGTCTCCGCCAAACCGTATCGCTCATAATCGACTGCAGGTGGCATTGCAACTACCTCCCAACGCGTTCCGTGTCAATCTGGCCAGATTATAGCATTGTTGGCCAGATTATTCGATGTAAAGCACCCGCCTATTGAGCTTAAGCGACCCTTTTCAAAATCCTTTTCAAAATCCTGAAATGTATGTTAATTGAAAAGAGAGGCCGACCCCCTACCTCCTCGGCATCAAGCAATACCCCGCACGCCCGTCTGCATCGGCCGGCATCCGCTGCAGACGCACGTCAAACACGCGGTCGATGATGCCGGAGTCGGCGACCTCCTCGACAGAGCCAAACGCCTGCACTCGACCCTGGGCAAGCACCGCCGCCCGATCGCAGAACGAGAGCGCCAGGGGGATGTCGTGCAGCACCATAGCCACCGCGGCTCCGCCCTGCGCGAGGCCGCGCGCCATGGTCATGAGCTCGAAGCATGCCGTGGGGTCAAGGTAGGTCGTGGGCTCGTCCATCACGACGACGTTCGCTTCTTGGGCAAGCACCGCCGCCAGAAGCACACGCTGCCGCTCGCCTCCCGACAGGCGTGCCATATCGGCCCCGGCGTGTTGCAGACAACCTGCCCGGCACATGGCGTCGTGCACGATCTCATGGTCGCGCGCCGTGGGGGACGCCAGGGCCGCCCGATGCGGATAGCGCCCGCACATGACGAACTGCTCGGCGCGCATGCTCGCCACACCGACGGCCTGCCCCAGCACCGCCACGTGGCGGGCGACCTCTTTGCGGCCCATGCCCGCCACATCGCGGCCTTCGATCACAACCTGCCCAGCGCTAGGCGTGAGCTGGCGGTTTATGAGCTTGACCGTCGTGGACTTGCCGCAGCCGTTAGGGCCCAGAATCGCCGTGACCTCGCCGCAACGCAAGGACAGATTCACGTCTTCGAGGATGGGCCTCTTGCCGTAGGAGAACGACACTCCGCGCAGCTCCACAGCCGGCGAATCATTGCTGCTCACAGGTCCCTCCCCTTCCCGCGCACCACGAGCCACACGAAGAACGGCCCGCCCACAAACGCCATGAGGATGCCCACGGCCAGCTCGTAGGGGGCGAACAGCGTGCGCGCCAAAAGGTCGCAGGCACACACGAACGCGGCTCCGCCAAACATGCTCACGGGCATCAAAAACCGCAGGTCGTTGCCAGTTATGAGGCGCACCACATGCGGCACGATGAGTCCCACGAAACCAAGCAGGCCCGCAAAGCTCACCGCCGCACCCGCGAGCAGCGCCGCCACGGCGAGCATGCCCAGGCGCACCACACGCACGTTCATGCCCACGCCCTGCGCCACCGCGTCTCCCGTAAGCATGACGTTGAGGGCGCGTGAACCGAGCAGGGCGACAATGAGGCCCACGACAATGCACACCGCCGGCCACACGAGGTCCACCATGCGCACGCCCGCCAAGCCGCCCACAAGGAACGTGCTCGCGCCCACGTAAGCGTCCGGGTTCACGATGAGCACGGTGTTCATGCCCGCGCCGAACACCGCTGTGGCCGCCATGCCCACAAGCACGATGGTCATGCGCGAGGCGTCGGCGACAGAGGCAACCGCAAACACAAGCAGCGTCGTAAGCAGCGCGCCGCCAAACGCAGCCGCCGGCAAGGCTGCGGCGACATTGGGCAAAAGAGCGCTCGCCAGGAGCACCGCCAGGCCCGCGCCGGAGTTGATGCCGAGCACGTTCGGGCTGGCCAGGGGGTTGTTGAGCACCGTCTGCGTGATGCAGCCCGACACTGCCAGGGCAGCGCCGGCCAACACTCCTGCAAGCATGCGCGGCAAGCGCACATGCTCCACGATATTGGCCGCCGCGGGGGTGGACGTCTGCCCGCCTGTCAAAACGGCGAGCACATCGGCCAGCGAGACGTTCGTCGAGCCGAGCATGACCGCGGCAAGCGCGGCAACAAGGCAGAGCGCAGCCGAAACGGCAAGCGCAACGCGGCCCCGCCGCTCGGATGCATGCGCGCGATACGAGCTCGCGGGTGCCGCGGGCGAACAGGCAGGGGCAGGGGCACCCGCACGCAGCCCCGCGCTTCCCGCCGCAGTCCCGCCGTCAGCGTTCGCTGCAGCCACGCCCGTGAGCTGCCCTTCCTTACGCGCAGACATCGTCGCCGTAGAGGTTCTTCGCCATCGTGCGGTACATCTCGTCCCACGCCTCAAGCGGCTTGTACTGGAAGAGCTCGGGGTCGAGCGTGATGAATCGGCCCTCGCTCACCGCCGTGAGGCCGGCCCATGCGGGGTTGTCCTCGGTCTGCTCCTTGAGCGCGCGCTCAGCCGCCTCGGGGTCGTTGCCCATGGCCATGACGAAAATAAACTTCGGGTCAAGTGCTACCACGCTCTCCAGCGAATAGTCCTTGAGCAGGCTCGGGTTCTGGTCGGCAAGGTTCACGGCGCCCAGGTCAGCGGCGGCAGCGCCAGACTGCGTAGACGAGTTGAGCACGCGCGTGCCACCGGAGTACGTCGTCATGATGAGGCAGGTAGGCGCTTCCTCGCCCGATTCGCTGCGGGCCTGAGCGGCGGCTGCGAGCACCTCGTCGATGCGGTCGCGCGTGGCAAGGCCGTTCTCGTGGTACAGGTCGTAGCGACCGGTGAGATCGCAGCAGGCACGGAGCATGCGCAGGTAGTCGCCAAAGAGCGTGACTTTGAAGGTAAGGACGGGGATGCCGGCAGAGGCAAGGGGCTCCACCAGGTCGGTTTGGCTCGACTGGCCGCCGCGACCGGCAGAGGCGGCGCTCATGATGACGAGCGTGGGGTCGAGCGCGAGGATCTGCTCGAGGTTGGGTGCGGTGAAGTCGCCCACAGAAGCGATGTTCTCGGCACCCTCGAGCTCGTAATCGGCCAGGGCGTCTGCCGTCGTACCCACAAGCGAGCCGCCGGCAAGCTGCCAGGTCTTGGCGAAGCTGCCCATGCACACCACGACGCGCTCGAGCGAGGACACCGTGACTTCGCGGCCCGCGTCGTCAGTCAGCGTGACGGGGAAGGCGACCTCGGTGGCCTCGGCAGGCACGTCGTCGGCGCCCTCGGGCACCGCCACATGCTCGGCCACCTCGCCGGTCGAGGCGGCGTCGGTGCTCGCAGGACGCCCGGAAGCGGCATCGGCGGGCTTGGCAGCATCGGACGCGCCATCAGCCCAGGCAGGAGCGGCGATGCCAAGGCCGGCAAACACGAGGGCGACACCACTCAGGGCACACGCCTCGCGGCGGGACAGACTGCGTGCAGAGTCGGCATTGCGATAGAGAGAAACACGATTCATGGGGGACATCCTTTCAATAGCGATTAAAGCGCCGCGCACCAGGGGGAAGCCGCAGCGGGATACAACAGGGGCGACGCGTGCCAGGGGGTTGCGGCGCAACGCAACGGAAGCGCTGCGTACCAGGCAGACCGTGACGCAACTCAGTGAAAGCACCGCGCGTCGGGAAGACTGCCGCAAAACGCAACGGAGGTGCTACGCCCTAGGAAGGCCGCGGCGCAACACGCTAGAAGCGCTGCGCCGCAGGCAAACCGCGACGCGACGCAGCGGCAAGCAGCGAAGACCTCGCCGCCTCCCCTACTCCACCACGATCTCGCGACCGTGCGCGCAGTAGTCGTCCTGCGCCATGAAGTCGCCGTCGTGGTAGTAGGCCGCACGGGCGCGGCACCCGCCGCAACCGGCGCGGAAGTCGCACGTGCCGCAGGAGCCGCCGTACTCGCGCGTGCGCAGGCGCTCGAACACCGGGCTCGTCTTCCAAATCTCGTCGAAAGGCTGCTCGCGCACGTTGCCGGCCTCCTCGGTCATGTACGCGCACGGGCGCACGACACCCTCGGGGCTCACGATGCAGTACGTGAGACCCGCCAGGCAGCCGCGCTCGAAACGCGTCTTGACGCCTAGCTGCTCGGCCACACGCGTGAACTGCGGGGCGCACGTGGGCTTGACGTCGATGGAAACCTCGGCCTGCTTGGCCATGATCTGACGCAGCAGGCGCTCGTTGGCCGCGACTTTGAGCGACGTGTCGTTGATGTACTTGCCGCGCCCCACCGGGATGAGGAAGAAGATGTAGTGCGCGATGGCACCGTGCTCGACGGCGAAGTCGGTGATGTCGCACACCTCGTGCTCGTTCCAGTCGAGCACCGTGGTGTGAATCTGGAACGGCAGGCCCACCTCGCGGCAGGCGCGCATGCCGGCCACCGTGGCGTCCCACGCGCCCTCAAGACCGCGGAAAGAATCGTGCTTGGCGCGGTCGAGGCTGTCGAGGCTGATGCCCATGGCGCAGGCGCCGCACTCCTTGAGGCGGCCGGCCACTTCGGGCGTGATAAGGGTGCCGTTGGTGCCGAACACCGGGCGCAGGCCCTTGCTTGCCGAATAGGCCACGAGGTCGTAAATGTCGGGGCGCATGAGCGGCTCGCCGCCCGAGAAGATCATGATCTTGAAGCCAGCGGCGGCGATCTGGTCGATGAGCGTGCGGGCTTCGTCGGTCGTGAGCTCGTTGGCGCACGCGTCGGGGCACGCGTCCTGGTAGCAATGTTTGCAGGTGAGGTTGCACTTGTTGGTGGTCATCCAGGACACGATCATGACAGTCTCCTTCCCACGTGCCTGCGGGGCACGCGGTAGCTGGTAGGGCGGTTGGTTGTTTGATTGCTTGTTGGTTGGGGCGGACTAGAATCAGACGAGCCAGAATCTGGCGGTACGCAGCCAGGCAGTCTGGCCCGTCAAACTCTTTCCGCTAGGGCATTGGGTTATTTGGCAGCGTCATCGCCCCCGCAGGCCTCGACAAGCTGGTCGAGGTAGGCATTCATCTCGCGACGCATGCCGCCGAAGCCCTCGCCGTGCGCGAACTCGAATGAGGCGGACATGTCCTCGAGCAAGGAGAAGCGCTCTTCGGCCGGTCGCCCCTCGTCGGCTTTGCGCAGGGCCACGACCTTGCGGGCAAGCTCGACGCTGCGTGCGGAGTCAAAGGGCTCGCGGCGGCGCATGAGACCCACGGCCTCGGCGATGACCTCGTGCCAAGCGGCGATGACGCAGCGGCGGCCTTCGTCGTCGTGGGGCGCCTCCGCCCCAATGCTGCGAGCCATCGCCTGCCAGTCGGGTTGGGCGCCGCTGGCACGGCTGGCGTCGAGGGCCGCCTGACGCATGCCGCTCAGGACGGCATGGCGGTGCAGCAGCTCGGCAAAGTCCTGCTCGGTTTTGAGAATGGCCTGGGAAAACACGTCGTCGACGCCCTTTTCGCCCGGCTCCTGCGCCACGAACTGGCGAATCTGGCCCAGAGAAAGCCCCGCGTACTTGAGGCAGAGCACGCAGTAGAGCCTGTCGAGGTCCTCATGCGTGTAAAGACGCTGGTTGTGGGGCCCCTTCGCACTCGGCGAGAGGATGCCCTGCTGGTCGTAATATTGCACGCTGCGCACCGTGACACCGGCACGCTGCGCTATCTCTCCCACCGTCATATAGCCCGACGTGGTCGAAGCCGTCTCTCCCATTCCCTGTCCTTCTCCCATGGCTCCTTCTCCATGACATAAGGATGCCCCATGACGCTACGTCACCGTCAATAACATATGGCGGTTGTTGCGAAATCGCAATTATGGAAGACAAGATGGTCCGAGGGGCGCAGCCAGGGGCCTGATGGGCACTCTGCGCATCCCAATCGTCCCACCCCCACCATTTAACATACATTTCAGCAGTCGAAATGTATGTTAAATCATCAAAACCCCAGTTGGCGCGTTTTTCAAAATTCTGAAATGTATGTTAAATTGCAAAATCCACCCACGCCCACCCACCCATCGCCCACAAAAAGGGCCGACACCCGCAAAAGTGGATGCCGGCCCTCGTTTCTCGGCATATACCGACTGGGTCCGAAGCGGTCTGCTGCGACGAGCGTGCCTTTTGATCTCGATAACCGAACAGGAGAGAGTTACTCGGTCACCGTGATGTAAACGGCGTCGCCAGTCTTCAGGTCTGCAAACGTTGCGTCTCCGACAGTGTCAGACGTATAGACCGCCGTGGCGCCGGGCTCTTGGGCGCCGGCCTGATACACGGCCACGGTGTAGGTCTTGCCGTCGAGGTACTCAGCAAGCGACTGCATGTCGTAGTCGACATGGGCAAAACGGTCGACCTTGTCCTCGCTCGCATAGAGGAACTCGTTGAGTACGGCCTCAACGGTCGCGTGGTCGTGGTTGACAGGCAGCCACACCGCCTTCTTGCCGTTGTCGATAGCGGTGGTGTCGAGCGTCACCGCGATGTGAACGACACCCATTCCAGCGTCGGCCTCTTGCTCGCTATGCGTATAGGGCATTGCCTGTGCAGGCAGGGCAATCGCACCGGCGCACAGAAGCCCCAGGCATGCCGCAGCGATACCTACTGTTGTTGCATGTGCCTTGATCATGATTTGCTCCTCCTTCCTTATGCTCATCTGCAGGCGACCTTGATTCGCACAATAGACGCCCCAAGGACCCCCACTTCGCGCAAAAAGGTAGATTTAAGCCATCTATCTGCCCCTTTTTGGATGTGGAAAGATACCACTAAAAGGATGAGGGACACCTGACCCCCCAAACGTATGCTTGCCCCAACCCACATCACAAGGAGGTACCCATGGACGCTCCCATGCGCGAAGGCACGCTTGGCCTGACCGGCGTCGAAGAGGCCGAGCCGGATTACAACCCCCTGGAATACATGGAGGGAATTGACGAGGACAACTGGGAGGACGACGACCGCCTCATCCTTCCCGATCCAATTCCGCCCACCGAGGAGCCTCGTCCCAAGCAGGCCGCCGTGTTCTCGCCCGAACGAGCCGGCAGCGTTGAAAACGCCGTCGCCGAGCTCGTAAAAACCAACGCCGCCCGCAGGCACATCCTGCTGTCCATCATCGACTGGGCACGCGAGGGCATCAAGGCCCAGGAGCTGTTCGACAGGATTGCAGTGGAGCACGCAGACAACCTTTCGGTATACGAGCCTGTGAGTTACTGCCGCATGCTCGAACGCGCGGGCGCCTTGGAATTCGTGCGACCCGATTCTGGCGCGCAGGGCTGCAACACCGACGAGACCGACGGCCCCGACGAGCAAAACGGCCCTTGCGCTGATGCCGGCGACGAGATCTGCTTCATGAGCATCGAAGAGGGCGACGACCCGCTGTGGCGCTCCACCGAAGGCGGCCTGTCAGCATTTGGGCAGCTCACACGCGGTGACGAATGGCGTGAAAAGGTCTTGGGCGAGGACGCGGTATACGCCGAGGTATACCTGGCCGTCATGCAGCTCCTGCACGAGGGCGGCAAGGCGAAGGCTCAGATTTGCGACGTCGCCGAGGCGTTCGACGTGACGCGCAGCCCGCGCAAATGGGGCGCCTACTTCATCGACGTGCTTGAGGCAACGAGCGCCATTCGTTGGACCAACAGCGAATGGGTCCTCACCGACCTGGGCGAAGAGCTCCTGGACGAACTTGCGGCCTATTGCGCCGAAAGCAATTAGAACCCAAACAGACCTACAAGGAGGGGCTGAGATGACCACCACAGAAACGACCTGCGAGCCCATGCTTGGCGACCATGAGCTCCACGACCTGTTCGAGTCGCGCGCAAGCATGTACGGGCTGTTGGCGGCTTTGTTCCGCAAGGAGCTCGATGCGGGCCAAATTGCCGACCTCAAAAAGATGAAGTTCCCCAAGAACACCGGCAACGAGACCCTTGACCAGGGATTTCGCGATATGTACGACTATCTCAAGGATGCCTGGGACGGCTCGGTGACCGATCTGGCGGTAGACTACGCGCGCACGTTCATCGGAAGCGGCGTAAGCGGCTACTCGGCCGCCTACCTGTATGAAAGCGTCTACACCTCGCAGCGCAGGCTTCTGGGCCGCGAGGCCCGCGGCGAGGTCCTCGCCTTTTACCGCAACAACAACCTGGTCAAAGGCAAATGGAACGACATGGAGGACCATCTGGCCATCGAGCTCGAGTTCGTGCAGATCATGAGCCTGCGCGCAGCCGAGGCATTTGAAAAGGGCGACGAGGAAACGGCCCTCAACAACGTGCGCTGCCAGCTCGACTTTGTGCGCGACCACCTCAACAACTGGCTCCCCATGATGTGCGGCGACGCCCTCAAGTTCTCGGAGACCTCCTTCTATCGAGGCGTTGCACGGGTCGTGCTGGGCTATTGCGCCAGTGACGAAGACCTGCTCGACGAGCTGCTCCAAGACGCGCCCCAAACCCTGGAGTTCTGCGTGGCATAAGCCCGCATCGCGCCGGTGCGCACGTCTTCCTCATACCTTGCAAGACATTGAAGAGGCCTCTCATCCCGACCGGACACGGCACAGGACGAGAGGCCTCTTTCGTCATGATTCGAACGGCCGCGTTACAGCCGCGTTGGATGTGACCCGCATACGCATGGGGCGCAAACACGGTCTTATCGCAGGTCAGCGCGTAGCCCCATCGACCCAAAGTGTTCGTATTAGTCGTACTTCTCAATCTCATCGATGAGACGCATGAGGTCGCTTTTCTTATGCACATTGAGCTTGCGGTAGATGTTGCGGATGTGCGTCTTGACCGTGCCTTCGGAGATGCAGTATTTCTCCTGGATATAGGCGGCGCCGTTGCCTTTGACCCATTCGAAGAGAATGTCGGTCTCTCGTTCGGTGAGCATGTAGGTCTCGGCAACACGACGAACCTTGCGAGAGAACTTGCCCCCTGTCTCGCCTGCCTGCTCATGCTGAGTCTTGCCAAACGGGTCCGAGTTTGAAGCCGAGGCAGCCGTTGCATCAGCGGCGCGCGTCCCGCCAACAGAAGGCGCGGCCTCGGAAGGCTGCGCTTCCGGGGCAACGGCATCGGCCGTCTGGTGCTCGGCATTGATGTCGAGCTTCTCGTCAAGCTCGAGGGTCATGAGCCTGATGGCAGGGCAACGCACCGCATTGCGCACCATCACCGACTCATTGGGCATCAGCCTCGCCGTAAGCAGCACGAACAGTATGACGAGAAGCACGAAACCCTTGCCCGAGGGCGGAAGGTCGTCGAGAACGGGCGCGGCATACTGGATGGCAATAGATCCCACAAGCATGGCCGCCGTAACCGTGCCGCGCAAAAGGCCGAAGAGAAAAATGGGAGAGATGCGCAGCCTATGCGCGGCGAGCGCGCCGAACGCCCAAACGAACGCCTCACACAAGAAATACGCCGCCACCACGAACATGTCGAAGAAAAGTTCCTGGTCACATACGAGAAGCGCCGCAAGCAGGATCACACATATCGACACCGGCATGACGAAGTGAATCAACCGGTTCCAATCACCGTATGCCCGCGAGAATTTGAAAATCACAAACGGCACGGATGCAATGCCGACGGCCACCGCAAGGACGACGAACTTGGAGGAGAGGGTCGCGCTCGCAAAGGCCACCTGAATGGACACCTGCTTGAGCAGAGCGATGGCAAAACCCATGAGAATGGTAGCCTCAGCCATAACCGCACCGAGCCTGGGCTTGCTGGTTGCCACGGCGCTGAACGCGATGTCGACCGGGTCGCCTTGGTGAGGCGAGACATATGCAAGCAGGGCGAACTCGCCAAAGGGCAGGACTGCAGCCACAAGACCACCCAAGAGGCCGGGCAGCGATTGCAGCACGAGCACGTTGAGCGCAAATCCCGCCGCAACGGCGGCGGCAGCGGCAAACACGCTATGGCGCTCATCCTCACGCGCCAGCGCCACGCCCCAGTAGAGCATAAGGACGGCGGAACCCATGCCCGTGACCAGGCCGGCAAGCACCTCGACTGTCATCGAAAGCCACTCGGGGCCAATGTGGGGCACAAGCGAGAGCAGCGTGGCCAAGCACGTAGCGAGAGCCGTGGCACGCATGTGGACGCGAGATCGGGCATACTGGAGAAGTCGCTGGTCAATGACACAAGCCACCAACGCGGTAAGGAAGAACCCGACACTCGAGACGAGATAGAGCAGCGAGAAACTGGTCCCGTGCACACCTGCGAAATTAATGCCCGTGCCGAACATGGACGACGAGTACATCGCCGAGCAAACCCATGCGCTGTGCAGGGCAAGACCGCATGCGAGTGCCATGTGCGTCTTGCCAGCACGCCGTGGCACGGAGCCACCCGTCGGAATGCTGTGGTTCATAGGGTGCCCCCCGTTGTGCGAGAGCGAAGCGCACCGCTGCGCAACCGCCCCCGCGTCTCTTTTTTACTGTGACAAACCAAGGAGTATAGCACGGCAAAGAAAAGCACCGCAGTCCACCCACTTGCTTTTGGGATGAGCTGCGGTGCTTGAAACGCAGGCAGAGCGCGCCTGCAAGGTATGTGCGGACAAACCTTAGGCGCAGGCGGGCATGGCGAAACCCACAGCGGTGCACACGGCGCGGTTAAACGCCGATGGATCAGGTAGGGCAACGTCCTCCGCCAAGAGCGCCATGCTCACGAGCACCTGGGCGCATGCGCTGAGCGCATCCTCATTTGCCTGCGAGAGTGCTCTTCTTGCCAGGGCAACCACGGGGCTCGCAAGATTGACTTCGAGCACGTAGAGCGGCTTGGGGGCTTCTCCGGGCCCGAGCTTGGCATGCACAAACTTGGCCATTGAGATGGTCATGAGGCCCTCGGTCGAAATGCGGCTTGCCGGCTGCCCCTCTTCGCGCAGATAGCGCGAAGCCTCCACACGGACAAGCGGCATCGGGCTGCGGTCCCCAATCGCCTTGAGCAAATCCGCCTCGTCGCTTGTCGCGGCCCCCGCACCCTCCTCGCCCGCCAGGTCGAGATTGGCGCTGGCGGCGCTGTGAAACCCCGCCCCCTTGTAGGTTCCCATAGTCATGAGGCAGAACTCGTCTTGCGCCCCATGGGGACACAGCAAGACGTCGCGTCCCCGCTCAAGCAAGGCGCACACAGCCGGGGTCTGACGCAGGCGATTGATGTCGGAACCGGCTGCGTAGTAAATTTCCACACCCTTGCCGTCGCCTGCCTCGTCGAGGTATTCCTGAAGGCTGACGAGCCTGTCATGCTTGGCGGAATGGTAGAGCAGCAGGCCGTTGAGGACGTTGGTGAGGTCTCCCCTGCTTGTGCAGATGGCAAAGCGCATGCCGGTTCCATACTGCTCGAACAGCTTTTCGTACGTCGGCCGGTCCCGCTCCATCATCTTGTGCAGGCCGTCCAAAATGCTTCGCTCCAACTGTCGGGCAATGATCTGGATGCGGCCGTCTTCCTGAATCGACTCGCGCGAGACGTTCAGACAGATGTTGCGCGTGTCCACAACCCCCTGCACAAAACGCAAGTAGCTGGGCAAAAGCGCCGCGCATGCCTCGTCGATAAGCACGCCCGAGCTGTACAGACGAAGCCCATAGTGAAAATCCTTGGTGAAAAGCTCCGGGTCTGCCTGGGCCGGCACAAAAAGCATGGCGTCGTACTCGATGGTGCCGCGCGCCCTCGCCCGGATGCAGCACAGGGGATTCTCAGGGTCGCGGAACTCAAAACGATAGAAGTCGTTCTCCTCTTCTTGGCTCACGGCATCCTCGGGCAGCGTCCAGATGGGCGTCATTGAGTTCACGACTTGGCGCGTCACATGGGACTCGTCGCGCACAAGGGCACCCGTCTGCTCGTCGAAGTGCTCCTGCGCCATGTCCATGGTGATGGGGTAGCGGATGTAGTTGCTGTACCGGCGCACCAGACCGGCAATCGAGCTTTGATCGAGGTAACGCTCGAGATTCTCGTCAGCCGTGCTTGGACGGATGTGCAGCACCACGTCGGTGCCGCGCTCGCCCCGCTCACCAGGACGAACCGTGTAGCCCTCGACGCCGTCGCTCTCCCACTGAAATGCCTGTCCGCAACCCATGGCGCGCGAGACAACGCACACGTGGTCGGCCACCATGAACGCGCTGTAGAACCCCACGCCGAACTGGCCGATGATGTCCACGTCGGCATCGCTGGGCGCCAGGCGCGCCTTGGCCTGCCCACTGTCGGAATGGGCGATGGTGCCCAGGCAGCGCTCGAGCGCCTCCTCGTCCATGCCGATGCCGTTGTCCGACACCGTAAGCGTGCGCGACGCGCGGTCGAAGGCGATATGGATGCCCAGCTCCCCCGCCCCGTCAATGCCTTGCGCCAGGCGCACCTTGTCACAGGCATCCGAGGCGTTCGAGATGAGTTCGCGCAAAAACACCTCGTGGTTGGTGTAGATGGAGTTGATCATCAGGTCCAGAATCCGCCTGGACTCTGTCTTGAAGTCCTTCATGAAAACCCTCTCCTCGTCGCCCGACCGACCCCGCTAGGCAAGGGTCGATGCCGGGTTGAACTCCTCGCCGTCGATAAAGCCAGGAAACGCCGCCCCGGCGTCAGCAAAGAAGCGCGAGGGGCTTACGAGCGCCACACGTGCGCCTTGTACTGCGGTTATGCGAGCAATCAGCATTTTTGCCTGCTCGGCCGTCTCGATGTCGGTGCGTGCAAACGTCGACACGACAAGCGCCTCACGAGCCTTGGCGACCGCGAGCCTGGCGAGCGTGCGGTCCTCGACGAGCATGCGCGCCTTGGCGTCGTCGGACTTTTCGACCTCGAACACGTCGCGGCGCGGGGCCATACCGTCGACCATGCCGATCATGACGACGAGGGGGTATTCCTGCCCGGCAAGGTTCTTGGACAGGCAAAGGTGCACAAGCCCCTCCTCGCCCGCGGTGTCACAGCCGGCGAGCCAAGCCTCAAAGCACGCGAGCAAAGCATGGGCGTCCTCATCGCCCGAAAGGTTCGCGCAGACATCGCGCAGGCCGCCCACCTTGTCAAGGCCGGCGATGCAAGCAAGCGGGTAACCAACAAGGCCCTGTGCGTCGGCCACGAGCTTCTGACCCCGTGCCCACGCCCGGCCGAGCGCCTCGCCCTTGACCATATGGACACTGCCGAGCGCAACGCGGGCCAACACGTCGCAGACGTCCGCGCCCTCGTCCCATGCTGCCCTGTACACGCCCGCCCAGGCTTCGCTGTTCGTGATGGCGTTGTCGAAGCCGCTCCACAGCCTCCAAGCAAGGGGGTCGACCGGATCTGCAATGAGGCGCAGCGCCGCCCAGGCACTTGCCGCGGCATGCATGCCGGGCATGCGGGGGTCACCGCCGAGCCTTCTCCCCAAGCCAGCCGTGCTCACTCGCACACCCGTGTGCTCAAGGGCCTGCGCGGCAAGCTTCGCCCAGTGTTGCGTGGGAGCCACCACGGCGATATCGGCAGGCTTGCACCCCGCGTCAAGCCAGGCGCACACGGTCTTTGCAAGGCCTGAAAGCTCGAGTGCCGGCGTGTCCCATTTGACGAAAAGGGCCTGGTCCTGGGACAACGCACCCGTACCGTCGAAGCCAGCCGGCTCGGCGCCCGTTCCGCCCGCTTCCCCAGCGTCGGTTCCGCCAAACCGCGCGAGAGCCCGCTCGTAGTCCAACGCCCCCTGCACGCCAAAACGCGCAGCGAGATCGAACAACTCCACACCCCTGCGCACGCGCTCAAAACGCTCGAAGCCCTCGGGGCTGGGATAGTCGGTGTTCACCTTGGTGGCATCCTGGACGCATCCCGCAACAACAAGCTGGACACGCGCCATGAGGGCCATGCAGGTCTGCTCGGCATACGAGAGATCTTGAAAGTCGTCGCACACCACGTACGAAAAGCGCTGGGCAAACGGCTTGCCCTGCTCGCTCTCCAAAAAGCGGGCGCACAGGTAGGGCAGCTCATGACGCAGGGTGCCCCCCAGAGAGGCAAGGACGCGGCGAGCGTAGGTCAAAAGGTCGGTCTCTTCGCCGCGCAGCAGCCACTCGTCCTCGTTTTCAAGACGGCTCCACTGGGCAAAGAAGAACAGCAGCATGTTGTGGAGGCGCTGGTTCTTCTGGCCCAGCGTCTTCAAATCCTCGAGAAAGAACGTGTACTCGGCGTCGTTGAGCACGTGGGCGCCACGTCCGGTGAGGGCGACGACCTCGGGCGCGCCCATGACCTGGGAGCACACATCTATCGCCCGATCGACTCGCACCTGCGCGGCGGCCTGGGCAAGCTCGGGGCCGGCCGCCTGGATGAGACGCCCTCGAAAAGCCTGTGCCGCCAGGCCCGAGGCGACCACGACGAGAATCTCCTGCGGGGCGATTCCTTCCTTCAGCAATTGCACGCAACGGCACACGCACGCCTGCGTCTTGCCGGACCGCGTGGGCCCCACGACTTTCGCGATACGCCCGGAGTAGGTCGCAATGTCAACAGCCATGGCTCTCCACCTTACGCCACAAACGCATGGGCGATCGAATCGAACTCACGGGCGCCGCCCTGCGCGTCAATGACCTGCCAGATGTGGTAGTCCACCTTGAAGTCGGCGTCATGCACGCCATAGAGGGCGTCCCACTCCTCGCGCGAGAGAGGCGCGACCTCGAGCGGGCTCACGCGGTCGTCTTCTCCCGCCTGCTCCTCTTTGGCCGCCTCCTCGCGCTTTTCCTCGGCCTCCACCAACTCGGGAGACTCCATGAAACGCTCCTGCGCCTCGGCTTCGGCTTCCTGGCGCGCCTGGTCCTGCTGGGCCCGCTGCTCGGCCGCCTTGGCCTGCTCCTGCGCCTCACGCGCCTCGCGCTCGACGCGGGCGGCCTCCTGCTGCTCGGCATAGGCGTTGGGGGAAGGAGCCACGACGCGCACGGCCTGCCCCAGCTCGCCTGCGGCCAGCGCGGCGCGGATGTCGCTTGCCATGTGGGCGCACTCGGTGGGCACGGCCCCATTGGAGTCGAGGAGGAACTCGAGCATGAGGGCGCCGTGCTCATGCTCAAACTCCATGGACCTAAACGCGATCTCAGGCAGGTCCTCACGGCGGCGACGGCGGTTGTGCGCGATGAGATTGCTGGAGACCTTGCGCATGGTGGAGAGGATGTGCTGCTCCATGCGCTCGGCCCAGTTGGCGTCAGACTCGCCCCCGTCTACCTTGAGGTAGGGACGGCAGCCGTACTTCACCTTTATATGGATGACGTTGCGGGGGCGCTGACCCTCCGGGGTGCCGTGCGTGCGCACGAGGACCTCGCCGATGTGCGTCCAGGAACGCACGATATCGAGCTTGAGCTCCTCGTCGAACTCCTCGGAGCACATGTCGAAAACGATGAGGTTCGAGGGGTAGGGTTTCAATGCCATGGTGGGCCAGCCTTTCTCTCCTGCGGGGGTCCCGTATCGCCAGCCGTGCAATCTAGCAGGCGATTTACTGTTTGTGAGACCACCTTATCGCAGGCAGAAAAGGGCATGTACCCCTTTTCGTATGAGATGGATACCACCTGGCGTTCATCCCTTTTTGAAGATTTTCAACCTTTGACCCCCGCCTAGTATTCAAATCGCGCCATCGACGTACCCGCCGAACCAGGCAAAGCGCATGTGCAGGACTGGGCGCATGCGAGTTTGCACGAGAGCGGCGCAGGTCTATGGGAGCCCACCGGTTGGAGAGAGCCGGGAAAGCTCGTACGCACCTGTTGAGTCTTACACACAAGACATCAAGACAAGAACGAAGGAAGGGAAGGAAGGCATGAACAGTCTCACGCTATCGCGTCGCAGCTTCGTGAAGGCGGCCGCCATCGCGGCCGTTGCGGCGTCGGTTCCTTTCGCGTCTGAGCCGTCTGACGCACTGGCCGAGGGTGCCGATGCCGGCCAGGCAAGCGACGTCCAGCACATCCGCTCGTGCTGCCGCGCCTGCGGCAAGAACGAGTGCGGCGTGTGGGTCACCGTCACCGACGGCATTGTGACCAAGGTCGAGGGCGACGAGCAGTCCGCCCATAGCCGCGGCCATTGCTGCTCCAAGGGCCAGGCCTCGATGCTCGCCCTCTACCACCCCGACCGCCTGCGCTATTGCCAGAAGCGCACGAACCCCAAGGGCGAAGAGGACCCGGGTTGGCAGCGCATCTCGCTTGCCGAGGCGTTTGACGAGTCCGGTGCCAAGTTCAACGAAATCGTCGCCAAGTACGGCGGCGAGTCGGTCTTCTCCGCCGGCGGCACCTCGCGCATTTGGTCCATGGCGCCCTACGCGGCCTTTAAGAACCTCTTCGGTACCCCCAACTCCATCACCGCCCAGCAGATCTGCAAGGGTCCGCGTCACTTTGCCACGATCATGACCGACGAGAACGCCTCGTCCTGGGTCGAGATCGAGCAGCAGCCCCTCGTGTACATGCAGTGGGGCACCGCAGTCGAGTACTCCAACTATGACTCCTCGTGCCGCGGCGTGGTCGACATCGCACAGCGCGCCTACAAGCACGTCCTCATCGACCCGCGCATGACCCCGCTGGGCAAGGAGGCCGACATCTGGCTGCCCTTGCGCGTCGGCACCGACATGGCGCTTCTGTGCGGCATGCTGCGCTGGGTCATCGACAACGAGGCCTACGACGATTTGTTCGTGCGCCGTTGGACCGACGCCCCGTTCCTGTGGAACCCCGAGGAGGACGGCCGCACCGAGAAGGGCTGGCTCTGGGAGTCCACGGGCGGCATCGACCTTACCTCGCGCCTCATCACCGAGGCCGACTGCGACCCCGACTGGGTAAACCAGTTCTGGGACTACGAGGGCCGCTACCAGCGCTTCATCGTGTGGGACGAGAACAACGACAAGCCCACCTACTGGGACGCCGAGCAGTGCTGCTGGGAGGGCGAGCGTCATCGCATCCCCACCACGGGCACTTGGATCGAGCATCCCTACAAGCCCATCATCGCCGACGCCTGGCTGCCTGACCCCTCGCAGTTCGCAGACCCCGCCGACGCCACCTACGACGAGTACTGGCATCCCGGCAACGAGGGCGGCAAGCGCTCCAACCCCGCCGGCCTGCCCAAGAGCCCGGCCCTTACGCCCGGCGGCGTCGAGATCAAGCTCAAGGACGGCAAGACCATCACGGCCCGCACCGCCTGGGAGTCCTTCATCGACAACCTCGAGGAGAACACCCTCGAGTACACCGCCGAGGTGACCGAGGTCCCCGCCGAGAAGATCGAGGAGGCCTGCATCGCCTACACGACGCGCCTCAACCCGCTCTACGGCAACGGCGGCATCCACTACCAGCTCGCCATCGACCACAACGGCCACGGCGTGCAGAACTCCCGCGCCCTGCAGATTCTGTCCACCATCACCGGCAACGGCGACGGCCCCGCCGGCAACCGCGGCGCCACCAAGCACGAGCTCGCAACGCAGCCCGGCTGGGACAACTTCATGCTCAACATGCCCGAGAACCCCAAGACCTGGGGCTTGGACGACTCCGTGGTGGGCCCGGTGGCGCTGGGCAACACGCCGCGCAACCTCACCATCGACGAGCAGATCCCGCTCATCCAGGACTGGGTCAAGCAGCTTGTCGACGAGGGTTCCCCCCTGGCCGAGCGCTACGGCAACCACGTTCCCACCGACGAGGAGGCCTACTGGATCGCCGACCGCAAGGGCGGCAATTATCAGCCCAGCTCGCAGTGGCCGCTTGACAAGACCGTTGTCGAGCGCAACGAGAAGATGATCGGCTCCGACCGCTTCCCGCTCACCAAGTACTGGAGCAACTGGGCCGACGCCACCGCCGTGTACGACGCGTGCCGCAACATCAACTCGATGTACCAGATCCACGGCGAGGTCTGCATGTCCGGCGACTTCATGCACTCCTCCAACCTCATCGAGGCCTGGGAGGCCCAGAAGGCGCTTGACTTCTACCTCGACTTCAACCTGTGGAGCTGCCCCAACAACGGCAACGCCGACATTGTCATCCCCTGCGCCCACTGGCTCGAGGTCAACTGCCCGCGCGCCTCGCAGGGCGCCGGCGGCATCTTCGGCCTGGCTCAGCGCGCCGTGTACCCCATCGGCGACCAGACCTGCGACTTCATCAGCGCCGTGTGCCTCTACAAGGCCATGGGCGTGCCGTACAACAACACGGTCGAGGGCCTCGACGAGTGGTTCGACATGGACTACAACAACTTCGTCCAGATGGGCGGAGACGTCGACTACGACCAGCAGGAGGTGCAGTACCTCACCGCAAACGTCAAGTACTGGGCCATGCCCGAGTTCCCCGAAGGCATCGACTTCGACAGCTATCGCAAGAAGTTCCAGGAAGAGGGCTGGTTCGACGCGCGTACCTACTACCCCGAGCGCTGGGGCACCTACCGCCGCGCCGAGATGGGCTACCGTCGTCACTCCAAGAACCGCGAGCTGAGGCCGCTCTTCGACGAGAAGCCCGGTTTCTCCACGCCCACCGGCAAGACCGAGATCTGGTCCACCATCTGCGAGAGCTACATCGGCGACGACGCCGCCAACTTCTACGAGCAGTGCATGCCCTCCCGCGCCGCATGGGACAAGCACATCCCCGACGTGGAGAAGTTCCCACACTGGTTCGAGCCCAAGAACTCCCGCGTCTCCAACCCCGAGCTCTACGACGCCTCCCGCGTCGACGAGATCCACCTGTCCAGCGAGGACTACCGCAACCAGTCCTTCGCAAGTCACCCCGAGTGCGACCTCACCGAGGCCGGCGAGGACAACCTGCTCGAGCGTTACAAGGAAGAGCTCGTCAAGAATCCCGACAACGTCTTCTGGGGCACGACCGGCTCCCGTCAGCCCGTCTACTTCCACTCCGAGCACAGGCAGCTTCCTTGGTGCCGCGAGCTGTGGCCCGCTCCGCGCCTGGAGATGAACCCCGAGGATGCCGCACGCCTTGGCTTCGAGCAGGGCGAGTGGGTCTGGATCCGCAGCCCCTGGGGCGCCGTGCGCGAGATCATCGACCTGTACTACGGCATCGCACCTGGCACGGTCAACGCCAACCACGGCTGGTGGTACCCCGAGTTCGACACCGCCGCCCACGGCTTCGACCAGGTCAACATCAACTGCATCATGGACAAGTACGCCCAGGATCCCGTGGGCGGCGCCAACCAGATGCGCGGCGTGCCGATGCTCGTGTACAAGGCCACCGAGGAGAACACGCCCAACGGCACGATCGTTCCCTCCGTCAAGATGGCCGACGGAACCGTTGTCGAGGCCATTTGCGACGCAGGCGACCCGCGCCTGAAGGAATGGCTTGCCAACGACCCGCGTATCAACGACTCTACGCTTGACTTGACGTTTGCCAGCGCCACGGCCCAGGGCCTCACGCCCCTGAGCGCCCTGCGCGGCTAAGAACATTCCGCAGGGCCGCGTCTAATGAAAGACGTGCGTCCTAGCGCCCGAAGGCGCGGCCCTGCCATTCATTGAGAGGAGGACTGCATCATGGCGAACTATGCGATCGTCACCGACCTGAACCGCTGCGTGGGATGCCTCGCCTGCACCGTTGCCTGCAAGGTCGTCAACCATGTCCCCGTGGGCGACTTCAGGATCAAGACCCTGCGCGTCGGCCCCAACCCCATCGAGGGCGGCTCCGGCCACTTCCCTGACGTTGAGATGTACTTCTTGCCCATGCAGTGCCAGCACTGCGAGAATCCCGAGTGCGTCACCGTATGCCCCACTGGCGCCTCGTTCAAGGACGAGAACGGCGTTGTTCGCGTTGACCGCGAGCAGTGCATCGGTTGCCAGCTGTGCATGAGCGCCTGCCCCTACGGCGTGCGCTATCTCGACGAGGAGGCCAACGTTGTCGACAAGTGCGACCTGTGCGCCGACCGTGTCGAGCAGGGCCTGCTCCCCCACTGTGTCACGCAGTGCGCCTCACGCGCCCGCTTCTTCGGCGACCTCGACGAAGGCGTCGGCGAGTTCGAAGGCCCGGCTGCACCCAAGGACCCCAAGGCCGTGAGTTACGACGACATGCAGAAGTCCCGCGTCAAAATGAAGGATTACATCGAGGCCTACGAAGAGACCGACATCCACACCATCGTGGACTCCGGCAACGGCCCCCACGTGCGCTACCTGCTCCGTGCCCCGCGCAAGTGGCGCGAGGAGGACTACCCGGTCCTCTCCGACCCCAAGACCGTCGAGGCCATCTGCGACGCGATGAAGTAGGCACTGCAGCAAGACCCGGCTGGTCGTCTTACCGATCGTCTTACCGATGGGCCCTCAAATTACCCGTCCAGCCCTTCTTGCCCGCTTTACTCAAAAGAACGCCCTGCCTTGCGGCAAACTACTCGCAAGGCAGGGCTTTTTGCGTTTGCGGGGAGGCCGTTCTGCCCGAGATGGGGACAAACGAAAGCAGACGGGAGCCAAACGAGTAGACCGTGCATCCCGCGCATCCCACCTGCGGCATTTAACATACATTTCACCGGCTGGAATGTATGTTAAATCATCAAAACCCCAGTTGGCGCGTTTTTCAAAATTCTGAAATGTATGCTAAATTGCAAAGCAAGGCCACGCGCTCGGCCATCGCTGCCAGTTTGCCAATTCGCAAGCAAGACCGCGCGCTCGGCCATCGCCGCCAGTTTGCCGTTTGACGGGCAAGGCCACTCTCGCGGCCGCCAGCTAGAGAAACGATGATCAAGTCCGATTGGTCTCATCGAACACGACTTCTGCCTGCGGTGTTGCAATGTTGAAGTACCGTGCGGCCCACTTGTTCATCGGTTTCCTAAATGTCCATCACCGTCGTGACTATCTCGCGGGGATGTCCGAGACGGGCAAGCTGGTCGGCGATTTGGCGGGCATAGGCATCGCCGTGCTCCCAGGGAAGCACCGACCAGATGATGCGCTGACGCTCGCGCTGCAGCACGGGCATGCTGATGAGCGCCTTGAGCTCGTCGAAGCGGCCATCCTCGATGTGATCGAGCTCCTCGGCAATGAGAACTGCCTCGAGCATGACGGCATCGAGGCCACCCTGTTGGAAAAGGTCCTCCGAGGTCACCGGCAGCACGACGCGCCCCATCGCAGCAAGCTCACGGTTGCGACGCAGGTCATCGAGGTACTTCGCGCGAACACTGGCAGCATCGACGCCGGCCTGCTGCCCCTCGGCCGCCTCGCACACCGCGAAATGCGCATGTCCGTCGTAGTTGAAACCGACATGCGTCCCCACAAGCTCGATGTCAGGCACGCGGGAATCCTTGCAGCCCAGTGACACGAGCTCGGGCGCAGTGAGCTGCCGCCTGTTGAGCGCCACATCGCCTAGACCGTAGCCGCCCTCGCTCATGGGCAGCAACGCAAGCGCGGCCACGATGGCCTCCATGGGCGACCAAGCGTTGTCCTTCACGAGAGCCAAGGCCTGCTTGGCCTTTTGAGCGCCGCGAATCCTGCCGGAGTACTCGATGAAATCGCCAATGCGGCCCACGTTCGTCGCGGGCTGCACGCCAAAGGTCACATCGCCGCAACGGGGGTTGCGCGCATCGCGGGTATAGGTGCCGCATAGCTCGTACCCCAGCAGCACGAGGGCCATGGGCGTCATGTACGTGGCCGCCTCAACAAAGGCAAGCTCCGGGCAACTGGCTGCAACACCCTCATCCAGCTCGACAAACGACAATGCGGGCAGATTTTGCGAGTACACCGTGCTTGTGGCGAACCGAGCCTGCAAGCGGGCCTCCGCGCTGGGAACAGCGACGGCAAGGGGATGGTCCGCATTGGGCACGGCGTCGAGGCCGAGCGCGTCGAGCGGCAGCAACCTGGTGGTCCAGCGAACCTGCGGGGCAGGATTGGGGGCAAAAAGGTCGCAGCGCTCGGAAGACAGCGCCCTATGTGCCGCACGCGCACGACGCAGCGCGCGCAATCCGCTCAGCTTGTTGACTGCCAGGTGCATGTGAGGCCTCCTTGCTCCTATTGCCTATCGATGCGGTGAGATTAACATACATTTCAAGATTTTTAAAAAGGCGTCAACTGGGCTTTTGCTGAAACAACATACATTTCAACCCATGAGATGTATGTTAATTCGAGGGGGCATGAGAGAGGACCGGCAATCTGACGCCGCTTCAGGCTCGCCTACACCTGCGGCCCCGCACAACCATACGCACCCGCATGCCAGCTTCTCGCAAGCACGCACGGCCACGCGCAAACCATGTGCCCGCATGCCAGCTTCTCGCAAGCGCACACGGCCACACGCAAACCACGCGCATGCAAGCAACCGCCAATCAGCGCCCGCGCGCCCCTACCTTCCATTGTGCTCCTGGTAGACGCGCTCGATCTCGGGCACGGCGGCAGGTGTGCTGTGTGCGTCGAGCTTGCGCACCGCCCAGCCAAAAACGCCGGCAAGCACATGCTGGAACAGCGTGCCCATCATCACGGGGAACATCGTTACGCTGGGAAAATAGGCAGCGGCAAGCACCGCGCCCGTGGTGATGTTGCGCGAACCACTCGCGACACCCAGCGTGATGCACTCGCCCACGTTTCGGTGCATGAGGCGCGCGAGAATGTAGCCGAGTACGTACGCCACCCCCGACAGTAGCGCCATCGCCAGCGCAACCACCAGCAGTTCAGGCGTGAAATGGTGCATCGAACCAGAGATGCGCGTGGAATTGGTCGCCAGGATGAGCACGAGCATGATCTTCGACGCAGGCGCCAACCAAGGGGCGACGCGGGCGTTGGCCTTGCCGTGGCTGAGGTCATTGCACGCCATGCCGGCCACGGCGGGCAGGGCGATCATGATGAGCAGGTCGAGCATCATCGCCACGAGGTCCACATGCACCGTTGCCCCCATGAGCAGCTGTATGGTGAGGGGCATCGTAAGCGGCGCGAGAACGGTGGAGATAACGACCACTGCCAGGCCAAAGGATCGATTGCCGTTGTAGATGTCCACCCACATGAGGCCGGTCACGCCCATGGGCACGCAAAACTCGATAACCATGCCCGCGATGGCGTCGATATTGCCAGGAACCACGAGATTGCCCACGGCCAGCGCCAGCACAGGCATGACGACAAACAGCACAAACAGCGCCGCAAGCAGGGACAAAGGATGGCGGATGACCGCAAGCAAGTCGCGCGAGGTAGTGGCCAGGGCGCTTTGGAACGTCATGAAGGCGAACATGAGCTCGACCGCAGGGGCCATCCAGGAGAACTGGTCAGGAAACAGCACGCCCACAAGCATGCACAAGGGGGCCGCGGCGGCCATGTGGCGCCCGATGAACGCGCCGATAGCGAACCACGGGTTCGTTGCCTTGCCTGCCTGCACTGTCGCCATGCCGTCGAATACCTTCCGTCCCGCGACCCCATGTTCAAGCTGGGCCGTCATCGCCTCACTGCCAGCACACGTCAACCGAATATCCGCGCGCCACATCGGCAAAGGGTACGCCCCTTCGACCCCCGCGCAGTTCACCAAGCAAAACCCGAGCAGAGTCTGCCACAAATCCCCAGAGAGTCGAGTAAGCCGAATACAATCCGCCCTCGCCCCACCCGCGCACGAAATGACCCCTCCTGCCCGCACCGCATGTTGGCGCGAGACAAGAGGGGTCTTTCATTTCATCAGCTAATTAAGCGCGCGCTTCTTTCCGCAGCTCGTCCTTACGCCTCGGGCACGGCTTCGAGGGCCTGGGCGATGTCGGCGATGAGGTCCTCCTTGGCCTCCAGACCGCACGAGATGCGCACGAGGCCGGCAGGCACGCCGGCGGCCTCAAGCTGCTCCTCGGTCATCTGGCGGTGCGTAGAGGTCGCCGGGTTGAGGCAGCAGGTGCGCGCGTCGGCCACATGCGTCTCGATGGCGGCGAGCTTGAGATTCTTGAGGAAGGCCTCGGCAGCAGTGCGGCCGCCCTTGAGCTCGAACGACACGACGCCGCAGCCGCCGCGGGGCAGGTACTTCTGGGCGATCGCATAGTAGGGGTCGCTCGGCAGGCCCGGGTAGCTCACGCTCTTCACCTGGGGCTTGCCCTGCAAGAACTCGGCCACTGCCTGGCCGTTCTCCACGTGGCGCGCCATGCGCACGTGCAGGCTCTCAAGGCCGAGGTTGAGCAGGAAGGCGTTCTGCGGCGCCTGGATGGATCCCAGGTCGCGCATGAGCTGCGAGGTCGCCTTGGTGATGAAGGCGCCCTCCTTGCCGAACTTCTCGGCATAGGTGATGCCGTGGTAGCTCTCGTCGGGCGTGGTGAGACCGGGGAACTTGTCGGCATGGGCCATCCAGTCGAACTTGCCCGAGTCGACGATGGTGCCGCCCACAGCCGCGCCGTGACCGTCCATGTACTTGGTGGTGGAGTGCGTCACGATGTCGGCGCCCCACTCGATGGGACGGCAGTTAACCGGCGTGGGGAACGTGTTGTCCACGATGAGCGGCACGCCATGGGCATGCGCGGCCTTGGCGAACTTCTCGATGTCGAGCACGGTGAGCGCGGGGTTGGCGATGGTCTCGCCGAAGACGGCACGCGTGTTGTCCTGGAAGGCGGCGTCGAGCTCCTCGGGCGTGCAGTCGGGCGAGACGAACGTGGCCTCGATGCCCATCTTGGCCATGGTCACGCTGATGAGGTTGAACGTGCCGCCGTAGATGGAGGAGGAGGCTACGATGTGGCTGCCGGCCTCGCAGATGTTGAACAGCGCGAAGAAGTTTGCTGCCTGGCCCGACGAGGTCAGCATGGCAGCCGTACCGCCCTCAAGCTGGGCGATCTTTGCGGCGACGTAGTCGTTCGTGGGGTTCTGCAGACGCGTGTAGAAGTAGCCCGATGCCTCGAGGTCAAAAAGCTTGCCCATGTCCTCGCTCGTGTCGTACTTGAACGTGGTGGACTGCACAATCGGAATCTGGCGCGGCTCGCCGTTGCCGGGGGTATACCCGCCCTGGACACATACGGTGTCGATGCTCTGGTTGCTCATGGTGTCCTTTCCTGTGCCAGCACGAGGCGAAACGCCTCGCAAGTGTCTTATGTAAAACAATGGCGACAGTATAGGGCAACACCAGGAAGCAAACATGCAGGAACAAGGCCGGTCACAACTCGGCGCCTTCGCCAATAAAGTGCAGCGACCCCGCTTTCGGCGATACAAGCGTGCAGGAACAGGGCCGGCGGCGCCCCTAGTCCTGCTGCGGCACCTCGAGCGCACGAATGGCCAGGTCGCATACATGCGCGTAGAACGCGGCGTCCACGGCTGCCATGCGGTCGCGAGCCGTGGCGAACCACACGCGGGCATGGTCGCGCGCGAACTCGGCCGCCAAGCGATTCCAGTGCAGGGCCTCCTCGGCCGCGCCCCTTTGCCAGGCAGCGAACTCGCCGTTTGCCAGGTAGGCCAGAAACGCCAGCTCACAGGCGAGCGAGTCGCAGCGCACGGTACCCTTGACCACCGGGCAGGCAGGAACTGCGGTCATATCGAAGCCGGCGGCCTTGTAGCAGCGCTGCACATGGTCGGACCTGGAGCTCTGCACGCTTCCATAGTGCATCTTGCCGTCGGAGCCAACACCGCTTCCCACCAGGCAGCTCTCCTGCAGCGGCACAAAGCGCGGGCTCACGGCAACAAAGAGCACGTCGTTGAAGCAACAGCGCAGC
Source organism: uncultured Coriobacteriales bacterium (assembly GCA_934636245.1). GTDB lineage: Bacteria > Actinomycetota > Coriobacteriia > Coriobacteriales > UMGS124 > UMGS124. Next base: position 62,635 of record CAKUAI010000005.1, on the reverse strand, counting down.
TCGGCGAGCTCCTCGGCAGGCACTTCGCCCGACAAGCCTTCGAACTCGGAGCCCAGCGCCTGGCCGACAAGCGCCACGTCGGCAAGCACCTGCTCGCTCGGCTCGTTCAAAAACGCCGACGCGCACACGTCGAACGTGACGGCGCGGCCGCGTGCGTCCAGAGCGCGCTGCTCCAATTCCATGTCCGTTTGCTGACCCATGAGTTCCCCTTCTTCCCACAGCCCGGCGCGGGCCTGTCACTTGCATACAAACGGGTGGCCGCGCACGTCGCACGGCCACCCTTCTTACATTGGCGCGCATAAAGCGAGACGCACGCGGGGGCGCACCCGGCAACCTCCCCGGGCGCATCAAAACCGAGCAGCGCCCACACGCGCTCGGTGCCACCAGCACCCACGGCATCCGCGCCCGGCGCCCGCCTCGCCCGCCTCGCGCCCACAGCGCCGGGTGGCGCGCACCAACCACGGCGCACGCCGCCCAGCACAAGGAGCTCCTTACATCTCGTAGGGCGTCTTGACGTTGCCGCCCTGCTGCACGTTGGAAACGCGCTTCATGGCAAGGGCGCTGTTGAGGCCGATGTAGTGAATCTCCGGGCCCAAGCCCTCCTCGGGCAGCAGCACGTCGGTCTCACCGGCGGCAGCGATGGCCTTGCTGATGTCGCTGTCGGGATCGTTGAGGTCGCCGAACATGCGGGCGCCGGCCACGCAGGCACCCACGCAAGCAGGCAGCATGCCAAGCTGGGTGCGGTGGTGGCAGAACGTGCACTTGCGCACGATGTTCTCATCGTCCACATGGTAACGGGCCTCGTAGGGGCACGCAGCCACGCAGGCGTCGCAGCCGACGCACTTCTCGTCGTCAATCTGCACGGTGCCGTCCTCGGCGATGTAGCTCGCGCCGGTGGGGCAGGCCGCCACGCAGGCGGGGTTGTCGCAGTGGTTGCACTGCTTGGGCACGTTGGAGCGGCGCACATAGCCGTTGCCATCCTCAACGTCCCAGCTCTCGATCCACGTGTTGAACTTGGTCAGCGGCGTCTCGTTCTCCAGGCGGCATGCCACGACGCAGGCGTTGCAGCCGATGCACTTCGCCAGGTCGATGAGCATACCCAGTCGCATATCGCTCACGATGCCCTCCTTAGGCCTTCTCGATCTTGTACATGTTGCCGGTACGGGCAGGCGTGCCGGCGTCGTTGTCGGACAGCGCGTAGATCACGTCGTCGCCCACGGTGGGGTCGAGCATGACCTCCAGGTGGATACCGGCGGCCACACCAGCGTCGCCCGGCGTCACCGTGCCGTCCACGTCCATGTCCTTGGCGCCCCAAGCGGTGTGGCCGTAACCGGTGGCAACGGCGATGTTGCCGTGAGCAACACCGGCGCGCACCATGGCGGCGCCGAGCATGACGTCGCCCGTGGGGTTGGTCACGCGGACCTGCTCGCCGTCGGAGATGCCCAGCTCAGCGGCATCGTCGGCGTTCATCTCAATGTAGTTGGTGGCGCAGATGTCGCGCAGCACCGGGTTGTTGGCCTGCATCGAGATGGAGCGGAAGCGAGGCTTGTAGGTCGTGGCGCCGAAACGGAACTCCTCGGCGTCGAAGGCCTCCTCGAGCGGGGTGCCGTCGGCCAGGGACTGCGGCGTGTAGTGCAGCGTGCCGCTGGGGTACTCGCCCGAGTAGGGATTCTTGTGCGTGGCCTTCTTCTCGCCCCAGATGAAGCACTCGAAGGGCTTGCCGGCGTAGGCGTTGCGCTTGCCGTCGCCCAGGCACTCCTCGATGGGATGGAAGCGGCTGCCGCGCGACATGACCTTGAGGACCTTGGGCCACTCCTCCTCCTTGACGGAGGCCTTCCACTTCTCGGGGAGGTTGTCGAGGCCCTGGAGGTGCATCTCTTCCTCGGTGATGTCCTCAACAGGCTCGCCGTCGTAGGCAAGGTTGGCGAGGGCCTTCACGTAGAAGTCGCAGGCCTCGTTGTAGGGATAGGCGTTGCCGTCGACGTCGAACAGCGCGTTGTCGCCGAAGCCGGGGACGCCGCAGGCCTTGGACACGTCGGCGATGAAGGCCTCCCAGGAGGCGTTGCGGCCGTCATCGAGCAGCATGGACTCGGCCTGCTTGACGGGCCAGCGCACCGCGTCGCCGTAGCCTGCCCAACCCTCCATGTCCAGCACGCCCCAGCTCTCGTAGGGGTTCGTGTCGGGCACGATGTAGTCGGCGTACTGGGTGTCCTCGCCCATCACGACGTCGCAGGAGATGACGAGCGGGATGATGTCGGGGTCCTTCAGGCGCTCGACCACGGAGTCGCGCAGGGCGCCGGGGGCCATGGTCAAGGTGCTCTTCATGAAGATGAGCATGATCTTGCACTGGTAGGGGTACTGGTTGATGATTGACCAGAGCATCTGGTTGTCGGCGTTGCCGCTGGTGGCGTAGTACGGCAGCTTGGGCTGGGGGTTCTCCTCGCCGGCGGCCACGCGGTTCTTGTACTCGTCGGTGTCTTCCCAGGCCTTGTTCGTACGAGAAAGTGACGTGGCCTTGTTCTCGGGGATGCCCTCGACCATGGAGGTCGACAGCTTGTAGCGAGCGCCGTTGCCGTCAGCGCCAGCGCCCATGTTGGTGGGAGCAGCGCCGCCGACCATCTCGCAGGATCCCACGAGGGCGTTGAGGATACGGTAGGCGAAAGCCGTCTCGAGGCCGTTCTGGGTGCCCGAGCCGCCCATGAGGCGGGCAGAGGACTTGGTGCCGTGGGAAGTGAACTCCTTGGCGATGCGGTTGATCTCCTCAACGCTCACGCCGCAGATCTCGGAATACTCCTCGGGGGTCTTCTCATAGATGCTCTCGAGCATGAGCGACCAGGCGGTGCGCACGTGCACGCCGTTGACCTCGCCGTCGAAGTCGAGGTCGGCCTGCGTGCAGGTGGTGTTCACGACGGGCTCGCCGGTGGCGGAGTCGATGCACACGCGGAAGTCGGGGTCGGAGGCACCCTCCTCGAGCACGGGGGTCTCAAGGCCGGCCTGCTCGGGGCGCAGGAACTTGCGGTAGTTCTCGTCGGCCTCGTCCACCACGACGAGCAGCGTGGCGTTGGAGAAGGAGCCGTAACCGGCGTCCCATGCGGCCTGGAAGTTGGGGAAGCGCAGGTACTCCTCGTTGTAGGCCTCGTTGTCCACGATCCACTGCACCGCGGCGCAGGAGAAGGCGGGGTTGGTGGAAGCCTTGATTGGCACCCAGTTGATGCCGGGCATGGTGGGCGTGACATTGCCGTTGCCGAGCACCGGGTCGAGGACGTCCATCTTGCACTCGCCGTCGCGCAGGCGCTTGGCGGAACGCTTGGCGATGCCCTGGAAGCTGTTGCCCGTGGCGCCGGGGAACTCGCCCATCCACAGGATGTACTCGCAGAAGTCAACGTCGGAGATGGCGCCGACGGAGCGCTTCTCGGTGAGGGGCTTGGCCCACTGGGCGCAGCCGCAGGTGGAGCCGTGGCCGACCTGGTTCACGGTGCCGAAGCCCTTCACGAAGCGGCCCGAGGTGCCGTAACGGCCGTCGGAGCGACCGCCCATGAGCACGAGCTGGTTGGAGACGGTGCCCAGGTCGGGACGCTCGGGGTCGATGAGGGTGGAGTTGTCATGAACGGCCTTGAAGCCCTCGATCTCGCGGTCCTCGCCCAGGTCGGCGAAGAGCTTGCCACCCTCGGTGACCTCGGTGATGAGCTGATCCCAGGAGATGGCCGTCCACTTGTTCTCGCCGCGCTTGCCGGCACGCTTGAGGGGCGTGGTGATGCGGTCGGGCTGGCTGTACATGACCCAGGTTCCCTGGCCGCGGGCGCACACGGTGCCGTGCGTGGTGTTGCCATAGCCGTTGGCAAAGCTCTGGGCGCGGTATGCGTCGTCAAGCGAAGCCTCGAAAGGCAGGCAGGGGTAGGCGCTGTTCACGTGATAGGGGTTGCCGCCCACCGACAGCACGCGACCGGTCTCGCGGTCGATCTTCACGCGGTTGCCGCAGTCGCAGTAGCATCCCAGGCACGTGCTGTAGCGCACGATGACGTCGTCGTTGACGGTGAGCTCACCGGTCTTGGGGTCGACCTTCGCCTCGACGGGCTGACCCTTGGTAGGTGCCGGGAACTCCGCCTCGTCGGCGAGAGCCGCGGGGGCGTTGCCCAAAAGGCCGGTGCCCGCAACCGTGAGCAGACCTGCGGCTGCCATGCCGGCAGTGAATGTCCTTCGGTCCATGCAGATCGAATCCATGTTCCTCCTCCTTGACTGTCCCTTACATATATGTGGGTCTCCGCGACGCCCGCGCTTCCCCGCGCAAGGTCGCCTCGGTACGTTGCGGCGCATGTGCGCCCGCGCCGTTGCCCACCTCGATGCACTATTTCAAAAGTGTTTCTTAAGCGCATCCAAACGTTGTTGCTATATCGCCAAATCCCCAACATGCCTGGCCCAACTATCAATTTCAAACTCATTACCACATTGTGACTATTGCAATTTATTTGCCCTGGTAGGCATACTTAACCAGATACAACGAATGTAGGGGGCACCATGGGAGAGACAATTCGCGGCCTTAAGATGCTGTGCCGGCGCAACATCGGGTTCGCGTTCTTTTTGGCTTGGAACTACATAGCCTTGTACGGCTGCGGCATGGCCATCGGGTCGTTCGTGCCGTACAACCTTGAGTTCATCTGGCTCGTGGCCGCGGCCTCGACCGCGCTTGTGGCCGGCGTCGCGGCGGCAGGCATCACGCGCGGGCGCGTCTTCGACGAGGCGCGCATGGGCAAGGTCGCCGCCGCGTGTGCCATCGTGGGCAATGTGGCACTGTGGTCGAGCTACGCCTTCAAGCAATTCTTCTGGGTTCTCTTCCCCATCGCGAGCGTCACCTACGGCGTGACCATCGCCCTTTTCACCATCGCCTGGGGCGCGCGCCTCACGGCATGCAACGAGGCCCGCATCGAGTTCGACGTGGTGGCGTGCCTCGCCATCGCCTTTGCCCTCTATACCGTGACGCTGCCCATCAAGCTGTGGGGTACGGTAGACCTGGCCGCGGAGTGCATCCTGCCGTGCCTCTCCGCATGGCTCGTGGCCCGGCCCTTCGACGACCCCGACGACGCCTGGGCCAAAGCGCGCCGGGCGCATGGGGTCGCGTCTCCTTTCGGGCATCACGAGGTGGAAGACGTCCACAAGGAGGACGACGCCCAAACGGGTATCGCGCAAGCAGGCGGCTCCCGAACGGGGATAGGGCGCGCCCAGGCGTGTGGCGATCAAGCGCAGGCAAGTGGGGCGCAAGTAAGTGGGGCCCGAACGGGGGCAAAGCCTCTGGTCTCCGTGAAGTCCGCCGCGCCCGAGGCTCCCTCGCTCACGAAGGCTCTCATCATGATGGGGTCGCTGTGGTTCCTCGTCGCCTTTTTGCGCGTGGTGGACGCCCCGGTCAACGCCTACAACCGCTACGACCGCTACCTCATCGCCTTCTCCATCGGCTTTTTCGTGACGCTCGTGCTGTTTGTCGTGCTCATCCATGCCATGCGCTATGTGGACATGTCGATGGGCTTTCGCTGGCTGCTGCCCTTCGCCGCGCTCAACGTGCTCGTACTGTGGGTCGGCGGCGAGTCGCTTGCGTGTCACAAGGCGGCCTACGCCATCGTGCACGCCGGCATGTTCGGCATGCAGATGTCCACCTGGATTGCGCTGGCCAAGTATCTGCGCAGGACCTCCGTCGCACCCGCCCCGGCGTTTGCCGGCTACGCCCTGGCCGAGGGCCTTGGCATCTTCCTTGGATGCGGCTCGGCCCTGCTTGCCGTGAAGCTTCTGGACGAGCGAGGCCTCTTCTGCGCCATATTGGCCACGATGTGCCTGGTTGTGCTTGTGGTGATGATGACGGGCTTCAGCCCCGACTGGTACTTCTCCAGGACAAGCCACCAGAGCAACCAGGTGGTGCGCCCCGTCGAGGCCGAGGAGGAGGCCGCCGCCCCCGTCATGCCCGACAAGAACGCCGCCCACGACGAGATGATGCGCGAGCGCGCCGAGATGCTTCGCGACGCCTTTGGGCTCACCGAGCGCGAGACCGAGGTGTGCGCCCTCTTGCTCGGCGGCCGCAGCCGCCCCTTCATTCGCGACGAGCTTGGCATCTCGCTCAACACCGTGCACGCCCACGCGCGCAACATCCTTTCCAAGTGCGGCGTGCACTCGCAAAGGGAGCTCATCGACCTGGAGCCCGACGCGAGCGGCGTGGCAAAGGACAAGGCGGCGTAACGGCGTAGAAGGGCATGGCGCAGAACAGGCACCGGCGGCCCCCAGATATCGGCGCGACCGATGGTCATCAGGCGCCCGGGCGTCGGTCACGGCGCCAAGCAAGTCCGTCGCAGCTCAGATATCGGCGTGACCGATGGGGCCCATCGCCCAGGCGTTGAGACGGATGCGCTGCGGGGCCGATGGGGCAAGGCTGCCAGCCCGGCGTCTCCGCAACTGCCTAGCAACCTTGCGTAGCGGCCGCAACCAGGTAGAATGCAACCAAACGCTACCGCTGGTTGGTTGTGGGGCGAGGCGCGCAACCGCACAATGGGGCCCAAACCCCATGCAGGGGCACTACCGAGCACACGTGTCCCGCGCGCTCAGCGTGCTCAAGATCACCGCAATCGAAGGCACGCCCGGCTAGCATCGCCGAACGCATGCGCCGAACCCGGCGCACACTGCCTATAGGATGCGCGACCGTCTAGAGCCGCTCGTCGCCAGGTGCGCGCCCTCCCTGCAGACACGCGAAAGGAAGACCCATGAGCACCAGCGCCAACATCCGCCATCTGCGCGCCACCAAAGGCATGACCCAGGAGCAGCTCGCCATGCTCGTCGGCGTGAGCCGCCAGGCCATCGCCAAATGAGAGGCAGGCGGCACCTACCCCGAGACCGAGAAGCTCATCCGCCTCTCCCAAATCTTTGAATGCTCGCTTGACGACATCGTCACGGGCGACCTCACGAGCCGTCCCATCGAGGCTGCGGCACCCGCGCCGGGCGCCCCGCAGGACATCTGCGGCTACGACCAGGCCGTGCGCAGCTTCGCGATGCGACTCGCCTGCGGCGTGGCGATCATTCTGCTTGCCATTGGCGTCGGTTTGTTGCTCGAGGGTTTTGTCGGTCCCATCGTGATCGAAGGCGTCATCTGCCTGGCCTTTGTTCTGGCCGGTGTGGCTGCTGGCGTGGCTGTGATCGTGCCTGCATGCATCCGCAGGCAGGCGTTCAATCGCGAGCACCCTTTTGTGGAAGACTTCTACACCGCCGATGACCGCACCAGCGCCGGCAAGCTTCTGGGCTGGGGCATCGGCGGCGGCGTGGCGCTCATCCTCGCCGGCGTGCTTCTCTGCACTCTGCTCGAGCCCTGGAAAAACTTTGCGGGCGCAGGCACGCTGCTCGTGTGCATTGGCCTGGGCGTGTGGCTGCTCATCTACGCTGCGGTCATGCACGGTCGCATCAACGTGGAAGAGTACAACCTCGAAATCGCCGAATCCATGAGCTACCAGGCAATCGACGAGGTCATCGACCCCGTGCTGCGCGAGCAGATGCGCCTGCACAAGCGCCGCAACGCCCTCAGCGGCACGCTGTGCTCCATCTGCATCCTCGTGGCCACCATCGTCGGCCTCATCCTGCTGTTCTCCGACAACGAGTACTTCTGGCTCTCCTGGGCCATCGGCGGCATCAGCTGCGGCATCGTCTCCGCCGTCGTGGAACTCGCAATAAAAGAGTAGGCGCAAGTCGACACCTCGCCAAGAAAAGCCCTGGCTCTCCTAGCCCTCGCGGTACAGAAGAGCCAGGGCTTCGGTGGACAACTACGCCAAATCCCGCGTCCACTTCGAGAAGATCGACGCATAAGCGAGCTTCAACCGAGCACTAAAAGATGGCCCCGGCTGCGCCGCTCAATCGAGCAAGCGCGGCCGGGGCCATTATCTCAACGCAGACGTCCTCTGAACAACTCTTCGTGAGTCCCCATGCGCACAAAACGGATTACCATGCGGCCCTTGTGCATGACACAAAGAACGACTACGTCAACCAGGCCGTCCGACAAATGGAAATCCATGTGCCCGTTGTAGTTGCCGCCCGGATTGTCAAGCTCATGCAGAAAATACCCTTCAGGCAGGGTGCCTGTCTCTGAAAGAACCTCGACAGCTACGGCAAGCTCATCCCTAATCTGGGGATGCTGTCGTGCAACCGCTCGCACATCTCGAATAAAACCTTGCTCGAACTGAATTTCCCACATGACTAAAGACCCCGGATGAACGCTGCAGCCTCGCAGCCATCGGCAAACGAGATGGCATCGTCGGACACAATTCCGAGCACCTTGGCTTCCGCCTCCACGAGGGCACGACGTGTCTCCTCGTTCGGAATGTCGCGCACGGTAGGTGCAATCACCTCAAATGGCAGCCTTCCTTGAATAAGAAGTTGGCGCGCCGCCATGTTGACAAACCCACCGAATGTCATTCCCATACCCTCAAGCATGGAACAGACGCTTGCCTTGATATCCTCATCCATCTTGACGCTCATAGTCGTTGTCATGGCAAATCACCCCAATAGAATGAACTCGGTATATACTCAGTATGTAGTATAGCCGTTTTCCCATGAGATAACTCGTCAATCGACAGACCGGCCGCATCGACACGACCGAGGACATCTCAGCCGCACTGGCCGCCGTAGCCTCGCCTTGCCGAAAAAACCGCGCACGTTTGCGTTTTAATTCAACCGAAGTAGATAGCCAGAATTGTCGCACGCCATCTACCAGGTAGAACGTTATGCGACATCGGGGCTGTACTTGCCCGTGGAACATTAAAACACAAACATGCGCTCATTTTGGTGCCGAGGCGGCAGCGAGGCTAACCTGCCACCCGCTCGCAGGCCGTCTCGAGCTCGACGTCATGCGAAAGTTGAGCGGGAGTCCAGGGAATGTGCACGTCGGGAGTAATACCGCGGCCGAGAGTGGGGTCGCCTTCGAGGGCCTCCAAGTACGTCGCCGTGGGCAGGATAAGCGTGAGGTCGTCGTCGAGGCGGACGGCCCTGGGGCACGTGTTATCAAGCGAGCCGATGGTGGCTCGCCCCATAACAGTGGCGTAACCTGCGGATTTGACAGCGCGAACAAGCCATTCGGCAGCCTCGCCGGTGCAGCGGTCGGCGAGGACCACGACGCGCGCAGGGATGGCGGGGTCATCCGCGCTCCTGCTGAACTGCACGTCAGGGCAGAACACCTCGGCGCCCTCCATCTCGCGGACGCCCTTCTGCCCACGCTTGGCCTGCAGGTCAGCCGCAAGCTCGTCGAGCTCTGCCAAGTCCTCGGGAGCAGACGCGCCCTGTTGAGCCTGCACCCGCAGCACCTCAAGCTCCTTGAGCTTGTCGTCGACGTTGTGGCGCGAGTAGTTCATCGCAATGCCCGGCCTGCCAAAAAGCTGCTCGGGAGTCGCCATCGTGCCCGGCGCCAGTACAAACGGCACAAGCGGGAAGATATCTTCCTGTGTGCCCCCGCGGCAACCACGCACGTCGATGACCAGGCGCTTTGCGACACACACCTCGGACAGCAAGCCGCCGAGGACCTCGCCGAACGCAGGGTCGCCGGGATTGCGCAAGGTAAGGACGACCACGTCGCCGACATGGCCCAGCTCACAACAGGGCTGACCTGAGCCACTCGAGGCTACGCCATCCGCAGCCTCGTCCGCCGCGTCGACCCCAGCGCCCATCGCAATCGCTAGGTCCACCTCGCCAGCAACACCGCTCGCGACCCCAGCATCCGTCGTCGCCACAGAACCCAGCTCCGCATTGCCCGCGGCCACGCCATCGGCAGCCTCAGCCAGCTCCGCGCGGCCTGCGTCTTCGCCATGGGTAGCCACGTCCGTCGCCGCACCACCTGCGCCACCCACCGCAGGCCTGGCCCCACCTTCGCCCTTCGTGCGTCGCATGGGCTTGGCCCACTCGGCATCGCCGGCGCTGACGTCCACCTTCACCGTGCGCTCAGAGCCGTCGGCACCCCTCACCTGCAAGTTCTTGGCAAACGCAAGCACAATCGACCAGTCCTCGCGCTCGGGGTCAGCAGGCTCCACCGTCGTCCACAATGTGCGTTCCACCTCGGGGCGCACCTCGGCCAGGGACTTCCCGTTCACACCCACAATCTGCTCGCCCTTGCGTACCGCGGCGCAAGGCGCAGCCTGAGTCACATAGAGCAAGTCGCCATATCGCTGAGTGCTAAAATCGCTGGTCACGTGCCATGCGGCTCCCGGTCCCACCACAAGCTGCAAACCTGGGTCCTGAAACCAGGTGAGGTAATGCAAAATCATCTGCGTCAGCATGCGGTCGCAAAACGCGCGGTTTTGGAACATGTTGGAATTGAGCGTGTAGAGCTGCCCGGCGAAGTCGGCATATCCGGACGCCTCAAAGCGCTCGCAGCGCGCGTAGTCCATCTGCATCGCCTTGAGCAGTCGGTCAAAAACGCCCAAGAAGCTGCGCTGTCCGTGCTGCACCGTCTCACCCATCGCCGTTGCCTCTCTTCCAAGCCTTCCATACATCCACATGCCGTTGCGCAAAACGGGCGCGCGGGCCCAACTCGCCAGCCCCGCACGCCCGTCCATGTCAGTCAGTGCCTAGTGTAGCGTATCAAGCCTCAATACGCCGGTTCCGCAGCCCCTCTCAAAAGCAGGTTCTCAGGCGCAAGGCGCGCGATGCCGACGTGTACTGGAGTACTCTAGGCATCGCGGAACGCAGCGCCTGAGGTTCTGCAACCCACTTACTTGCCCTGAGCTGCGTTGATGCCAGCCAGACGGCCAAAGGTCATCGCCATGCCGTGGGAGACGCCCATGATGGTTGTGGGGTAGTCCTCGGCGAAACGGCAGCCCTGGGTGTTGCCGCACACGTACAGGCCGGGCACGACCTGCCAGTCCTTGTTGAGGGCGTGGCAGTCAACGTCGGAGCGGATGCCGTGCGTCATGCAGAAGGCGAAGATGTTGCTGATCTCGCTGGCATAGAACGGCGGCTCGACGATGGGATACATGCGGTCGGCGCGCTTGCCGAAGTCGTCGTCGCGACCCAGGCGGGCAAGCTCGTTGTAACGAGCGATGGTCTTGCTGAGCTCGTCGGCAGGCACGCCGATGGCCTCGGCAAGCTCCTCGATGGTGTCGGCCTTGGCCGTGGCGGCCTCCTCGACCTCGGCCGTGGAGCGCTGACCGATCTTCTCGATGTAGTTGCCCCAGGGCTCGCTCTCCAGGTCGTCGTTGATGTTCCAGTAGCAGGCATGGCCGTTGGGCATGGTGTGCACCTGCTCGGGATACTTGGAGTCGAAAATCTGGAAGGTCTTCTGCTCGGGCTGACGGATGGTCACCTGGGAAAGAAGGTGTCCGGGCACGTCCTCGTTGCAGAAACGGTCGCCGTTCTTGTTGACCAGCAGGAACGGGTCGCAGCCAAGGGCACCACCGAAGGAGTGCGTCATGACGGCAGCGGCGGAGAACTCAGGGGCTGCACCGGCCCAGGCGGCCATCTTGAGGCCCATGCCCATGTTGGTGGGGTTGCCTTCGTAGTCGGTGGAGGTCCAGCCAAACATCATCTCGAAGGACTCATGGCTGTAGTAGGAGCGCATCTCGGTGTTCGAGCCGTAGTCGCCGCACGCGTCGATGACAGCCTTGGCGTTGATCTTGGTGACCTTGCCGTCGGCATCCTTGCACCAAGCGCCCACGACCGCGCCCTCGTCGTTCGTGATGAACTGCAGGCACTTGGTGGAGAAATGCACGTCAGCGCTGGCCTGGATGATCTCCATAATCTTGTCGTTCAGGGCAACCTGATCGGGACGGAAGCAGATAACATCGGGGTACATGGGGTACAGCTCGGTGTCGTAGTCGTACTCGGGGTTCTTGGGGTTGTTGAAGCAGGTCATATACATGTTGCCGTCGACCGACTCGCCGCCCATGCCACCCGAAGGCACCTGGTCGCCGGGGACGCCGGACTCAGTGGGGGTCTGGTTGGGGTCCAGGAAGATGATGTCGGGGTTGGCCGAGACATGCCAGTCGAACGCCTCGCCAGAGTGGTTGATCCAGTAGTTCCAGATGCGCGCGTCGGGGCGCCAGCCGTTGGCCTGCATCTCAGCATTGAGCATGCCGATCTTGTCCTCGGGGGTAAAGACGACGCCACCCTTCTGGGCCCAGCTGGAGTTGATGTTGCCGAACTGGGCGGCACGGCAGTTGTAGTTCTCAGACTGCTCGACGCAGATGACGTTCGCGCCCTCCTCGATGGCGGCACGGGCGGCGCACAGGCCGGCTACGCCCAGGCCGACGACGAGCACGTCGCAATCAAGCTCCTCGTCTGCCGCCTCGGGAGCCGCCGGGGCCACAAGCCAGCCGGGAATCCACAGGCCGTTCTCGTCCCAGTAGCCGGGGTTTCCGGTGTCGTTGACGGCGAGGTGGGTGTTACCCGTCGTGCTCTCGTCGGTGGTAGCGGTGCCCGTGGCGCCGCCACCGGGCATGGCACCAGGGGCGGCTTGGGCGGTGCTGGCGAGGTTGGCAGCGCCGGCAACGGCGGCGACGGCGGCTGCGCCGACACCGAAGAACGAACGACGAGACATCTCAGAGCTCATAGCAATCCTCCTTGTATGGAGCGAGTAAGCCCACCGGCGGCCATGCCCATCCAGGCTCCCTTGTGCCGTCGGCTGAAACCCATCCTAGGTCTCGTTTCGTATAAGGGGGTTCACCCGAATGTGGCGAAAAATGTTTTCAGGAATTTGGTTGACACTATTTGCGCAGGTAGATGGCGTGTTTCGACAAAACGGGCAAGTTTTACCTACCACTGACGCCCGAGGTCGGCCATCAACAAGCCCTCACTCAGCGCGCCCGCTGACTCCACCCGCAACCCTGCCGGCCCTGGCAAAAACCCTGCATGTTTGCGTTTTAATTCTGCCGGGCCAGATAGCCCGAATAGTCGTACGTCATCTACCAGGCAAAACGATATGCAGCCTCGGAGCCATACTCGCCTGCCCAACATTAAAACGCAAACATGCGCTCATTTCTGCGCCGCCCGCTCGCACCGCTCGCACCGCTCGCCCCTGAAGGGTAATACGAATTCAAAAATAATGTTATTGAGGACTCCAACCCTCCTCCAAAGCGTGTATGATGCCTCTCGTAACACCATTTCTTGTCTGAGTATCACTCATTTGAGAGGATAGCGAACATGGCAGCATGGAACGGCAGCAAGGCACAGGCAGGCATCACCCGTAGGCAGGTTGTGGCTGGCGGTCTCGTGGCAGGCGCAGCCGCGCTCGCGGCGGGCAACGGCCTTGCGGCTCCTCGTCCAGCTCAGGCAGAGGGCGACGCCCCCTCGCAGGTCATCCTCACCATGACCACCGGCTCGGAGCCTGCCGCCGGCTTCGACCCACTTGTGAGCTGGGGCTGCGGCGAGCACGTGCATGAGCCGCTCATCCAGTCGACGCTCATCACCACCGACCTCAACCTCGAGTTCCAAAACGACCTCGCAACCTCCTACGAGTGCTCCGAGGACGGCCTGACCTGGACGTTCACCATCCGCGACGACGTCAAGTTCACCGACGGCGAGCCCCTCACCGCCCGCGACGTGGCCTTCACCGTCAACGGCATCATCAACAGCGCCGCCGCCGAGGCCGACCTCTCCATGGTCGACGAGGCCGTTGTCATCGACGACACCACCGTTGAGCTGCGCCTCAACAAGCCATTCAACGCCCTGCTCTACACGCTTGCCGTCATGGGCATCGTGCCCGAGCACGCCTACGGCCCCGACTACGGCGCGAACCCCATCGGCAGCGGCCGCTACATGCTCGAGCAGTGGGACAAGGGCCAGCAGGTCATCCTCAAGGCCAACCCCGACTACTACGGCGAGTCCGTGAAGATGCAGCGCGTCGTGGTCGTCTTCATGGAGGAGGACGCCTCCATCGCCGCCGCGCAGGCCGGCCAGGTCGACGTCGCCTACACCTCCGCCACCTACTACGACGTCGTTCCTGCAGGCTATGAACTGCTCGCCTGCACCTCCGTCGACTCGCGCGGCGTGTCGCTGCCCTGCGTGCCTGCGGGTACCACCAAGAGCAACGACGGCGTCGACTACGCCCAGGGCAACGACGTCACCTGCGACGTTGCCGTCCGTCGCGCGCTCAACTACGCCACCGACCGCAACCGCCTCATCTCCAACGTCCTCAACGGCTATGGTACGCCCGCCTTCTCCGTGGGCGACGGCCTGCCCTGGTCGAGCGAGGACATGATGTGCGAGACCGACCTCGAGAAAGCCCGCCAGATTCTTGAGGACGCCGGTTGGGTTGACTCGGGCGACGGCATCCGTGCCAAGGACGGCGTGCGCTGCGCCTTCGACCTGTACTACACCGCCGGCGACTCGGCCCGTCAGGGCATCGCCATGGAGTGGGCCAACCAGATGCGTGAGATCGGCGTTGAGGTCAACCCCAAAGGCGGCAGCTGGGACGAGCTCTACCTGCATCAGTACGAGTGCCCCGTCGAGTGGGGCTGGGGTTCCAACGCCCCCATCGAGATGTACGAGCTCAACTACTCCAGCGGCTGGGGCAACTTCTCCAGCTACGAGAACGCCACGGTAGACGCCTACCTCGACGAGGCACTGGCTCAGACGCACATCGAGGACTCCTACGACCTGTGGAAGAAGGCCCAGTGGGACGGCGAGCAGGGCGTGGCTCCCCAAGGTGCCGCCACCTGGGTGTGGTTCACCAACATCGACCACCTCTACTACGTGCGCGACGGTCTGCAGATTGCCGAGCAGAAGCCGCACCCCCACGGCCACGGCTGGTCGCTTGCCAACAACGTCGACCAGTGGAGCTGGAACTAGCTCTATATATAAGTTGTTCTCCTGCTTCTCCCCGGCGTCATCTCCCTCTCCCTACTACTTGAGATGCCGAGGATGAAGCCCTCTCCCACTCGCCCCCGCGTCCGATTCGGCACGGGGGCGTAGCCGTCTCATACCAACGCGTAGTTAGGCACGATATGGCACGTTTTATCTTACGCAATGCAACCAAGGTGGTCCTGCTGCTCTTTGCTGTGAGCCTCGTCACATTTGCCCTGGTCAGCGCCTCGCCCATCGACCCCGTGCAGGCAAACGTGGGTCAGGCGGCCTATATCAGCATGAGCGCCGAGAAGCGCGCCCAGCTCGCCGAATACTGGGGAGTGGGCCTGCCCTTCTGGCAGCGCTATGGCGAATGGCTCTCGGCGGCGCTCCAGGGCGACATGGGCATGTCCCTTCGCTACAACGCCCCCGTCGTCGAGGTCATTGCCCAGAAGGCCGGTAACTCGCTTGCCCTCATGACGTGCGCCTGGCTTCTGTCGGGCATCATCGGAGGAGTGCTGGGCATCGCGGCGGGCGCCAAGCGCGGCAGCACGCTCGACCGCTGCGTGAAGGCCTATTGCCTCGTGCTCGCCTCCACCCCCACGTTCTGGCTGGCACTCGTGATGCTCATCGTGTTCAGCGTGCAGCTCGGCTGGTTCCCCCTGGGCTTTTCGGTACCCATCGGCGTCGCCGCATCCGAAGTGAGCTTCGCCGACATGCTGCACCACATGGTGCTGCCTGCCCTCACCCTGTCGGTCCTGGGCGTGGCCAACATCGCCCTGCATACCCGCGAAAAAACGATCGACGTGCTTGAGAGCGACTACATCCGCTTCGCGCGTGCCCGCGGCCTCAGCACGTGGTCTGCGCTGCGGCGCCATGGTCTGCGCAACCTCTCGCTTCCTGCCATCACGCTGCAGTTTGCCTCCATCTCGGAGATTTTTGGCGGCTCGGTCCTCGTCGAGCAGGTCTTTTCGTACCCCGGTCTGGGACAGGCGGCCGTGACCGCAGGCCTGGGCGGCGACGCGGCGCTTCTCGCAGGCATCGCAGTGTTCTCGGCGGCCATCGTGTTTGCCGGCAACCTCATGGCAAACATCCTGTACGGCATCATCGACCCGCGCATCAGGAAGGGAGGCGCCCATGCCTAACCTCCAAGCCAACGGCGGCGCAGTTGCCGCACAAGCATGCGCCCCTGAGGCACACGCAAGCGCCCAGCCCGTGCTTCACCAGCCCAAATCGCGGCGCACGGCAGGCCGAAAGCTCGCGCTTGCCCTCTTTATCCTCGCCGCCGTGGCACTTGTCGCCATCGTCGTCTGCGGGGCCAACATAGGCCCGAAAGCCACCATCGCCGACTTCTCGGCCAAGAACATCGCCCCCTGCTGGGAGCACCTGTTCGGCACCGACCGCATGGGCCGCGACATGCTCGCACGCACGCTTGCCGGCCTTGCCACGAGCGTGCTGGTGGGCCTTCTCGCCGCAAGCGTCTCCTCGCTCATCGCGCTTGCCCTGGGCACCCTCGCCGCACTGGGCGGCAAGCGCGCAGACGCCGTTGTGACCTGGCTCATCGACCTCATGATGGGCATCCCGCACATCGTGCTGCTCATCCTCATCTCATATGCCCTGGGCAAGGGCTTCTGGGGCGTGACGATCGGCGTCGCCGTGACACACTGGCCCAGCCTCACCCGCGTCGTGCGCGCCGAGGTGCTGCAGTGCCGCGAGTCGGGCTTCGTGGCCGCCGCCGGCAAGCTCGGCGTGAGCAAGGTCGCCATCGCCGTGCGCCACATGCTGCCCTTCGTGCTGCCGCAGTTCCTCGTGGGCCTCATCCTGCTCTTCCCCCATGCCATCCTGCACGAGGCCGCAGTGACCTTCCTGGGCTTTGGCCTGTCTCCCGAGCAGGCGGCCATCGGCAACATCCTCTCGGAGTCGATGAGCTACCTCACGGCCGGCATGTGGTGGCTCGCGGTGTTCCCGGGCCTCGCCCTTATCGGCACCGTGGCGCTCTTCGACGTGGCAGGCTCGAACCTGCGCAAGCTCCTCGACCCCCACAGCGCACAGGAATAGGAGGCTGGGGATGGATACGGCAGATAACCGCGACAACGCGGCGCCCGAAAGCACCCCTTCGGTGCCGGTCGTCACCATTGAGGCGCCCGAAACCCAGAAGCGCCACAGCAAGGCCTATGCGGACTCGTCGGTGGCCGCATATGAGCCCTCGCCCCATGCCGACCATGAGGCGCACCACCATCACACCCATGGCGAGCACACCCACCATGAGCGCGGCCATCACCTGCTGCAGGTAGAGCACCTGGGCGTTTCGTTTCGCATGTACGAGGAAGACGAGCCGTTCTTCCAGGCACGTCGCCGCGACGTGGAGGTCATCCACGACCTGAGCGTGTCGGTGCACGAAGGCGAGGTCATCGCCGTGGTGGGTGCGTCAGGCTCGGGCAAGAGCCTGCTGGCAGACGCCGTTTTGGGCCTTTACGAGCCCAACGCCACCGTGACCGGCCGCATCTGGTTCGACGGCGAGGAATGCGACGCGGCGCGTCTTGAGGAGCTGCGCGGCCACGGCATCAGCCTGGTACCGCAAAGCACCGCAAACCTCGACCCCCTCATGCGCGTGGGAAAGCAGGTGGAGGGCCTCGCCCGCAACCGCCAGGACAAACAGCGCAGGCAGGCGCGTCGCAAGGAGCTCTTTGCCCGCTACGGACTTTCCGAGGACGTCGCGAAGATGTACCCCCACGAGCTCTCCGGCGGCATGACGCGCCGCGTGCTTCTGTGCTGCGCCCTCATGGACGAGCCGCGCCTCATCGTGGCCGACGAGCCCACGCCCGGCCTCGACCTCGACCTGGCATGCAAGGCCCTGGCTGACCTGCGCGCCTTTGCCGACGAGGGCGGCGGCGTCATGCTCATCACGCACGACATCGAGCTCGCCTTGCGCGTGGCCGACCGCGTGGCCGTATTCCAGGACGGCACCGTGGTGGAGGAGACCTCCGTGGAGAGCTTCAACAGCCCCGACACGCTGCGCCACCCCTTCTCGCGCCAGCTCTGGCATGCCCTGCCCGAGCACGAGTTCGCATGCACATCCGAGGAGGACATGGCCAGCAAAGCCGGCAAGATCGCCGAGATCGACACTCCCGCTCAAACCCACAGCTCCGAGCGCGCCCAGGGAGGCCCCACATGCTAGAAGCACGCGGCATCGCCTTCGCCTACCCAGGCAAGGCACCCATCTACCAGGGACTCGACTTCTCCATTGAGCCCGGCGAGCGCGTGGCGCTCCAGGCGCCGTCCGGCTTTGGCAAAACCACGCTGTGCCGCATGCTCGCAGGCTACCTGCAGCCCACTGCCGGACACATCTTGCTCGACGGCAATCCGCTCCCCAAGCGCGGCGTCTGCCCCGTGCAGCTCGTGTGGCAGCACCCCGAGAAGGCCGTGGACCCGCGTATGCGCATGGCCGCCATGCTTGCCGAGGCCGGCGTGGGCCACAAGCGTCTGCGCAGCCTCTGCGACGAGGCGCTCTCACAGGACCATCGCGAGCTGCTTGGGCGCCTCGGCATCCAAGACAAGTGGCTCACGCGCTTCCCCCACGAGCTCTCCGGCGGCGAGCTGCAGCGTTTCTGCATCGCCCGCGCCCTTGCCACACGCCCGCGCTACCTCATCGCCGACGAGATTTCGACGATGCTCGACGCGCTCACGCAAGCGCAGATCTGGCACGTGCTCCTGGAGGAGTCCGCCGCCCAAAACATGGGCGTCATCCTTGTCTCCCACTCCCCCAGCCTCACCGAGCGAGTCGCCACAAGGATGGTGAGGCTGGGATAGGGGCGTGCACAAAACTACCAACAGGCGCTTTTACCTCGGCAAACAGTAAGGCGCAAACATCGGGTCTGCACGAGCGGCAAGCGCGTACTCACGGGCGAGGACGTCTTTCATAGCCAGGACTGCCCCGGTAGGCTCAAAGACATAGGTCGCCATGAGGTCGATGAACTTGTCCACCGGCGCGTTGCGGCCGCCGATTTTGAAACGCTCGACGCCCATAGAGGCAAGCTCGTCAATGCGAGCATTTGAGATATACAGGTTATGGGCGAGGCGCTCAGGGCCCCGCGAGGTTGCCGTGTGGTGGCAGCCTTGGATGGGGCCGCGGGCGCCTCCCCTATCCCACGCTTCAAGCGCCTCCATGTGACGTCTTCCGCAAGGGCAGTTCGGCACGCAGATCTGATTGACGATGACCTCACAGCGCCTTCGTTCGTCGTTCGTCAGCAGACCGATGCGCTCATCGTCGAGAGCATATTCGCACCTCACGACCACCTCGTCGTAGAGGCCGAGCAGTCTTCGGTAGTACGCCGTCTCCGCAACGGGCGACACGCCCGGATCGAGCTCGCAAAGCGGCTTGTTAAACGAAGCGACCAAGCGAAGCTCCGGGCGCTGCTTGCGAATGTAGCGTGCGAGGCCGTCGTCTACCACCACCGCCTCGCCTCGATGGCGAGCCGCAACATCAAGTATAAGGTTAGCCTGCCGGTCAGCATACAGAGCGTGCGATACCTCGAGGCGCGTAAGCGTGAGCATGACGCGCATACCGGTCGCCTCATAGGCAGAGAAATACCGTTCGAGCTCGTCTTCGGACATATCGCGTCGAATTACCGCCGCACGACCACCCGCCCAAACACACTGAGGGCTTCCGTAGGCAACGGCGAAGGGGTCGCCCGCGCCAATCTGGCGACACATCCGGGCGAGCCTGAGCGCGGCCCAATCGTTCGTGCAAAAGGCCGGCACTTTCCACTGCACGGGAACAACCCGCCCCCGCAGCACCTCAAGCCCCTCGCGAACAGCGATTTCTCCCATCGTCTCACGTCCTCTAATCTGAATCGCACCAGCTCAACCCACCAAGCAGACCCAACGTGCATTAAAACGGATCGTAGCCCGGCTGACCCAAAAGCACCTTGTTGTAATTGACCGAAAGCATCTCAACGCAGGCCTCAACGGGGTCTTCCCCCGCCTCGACGCTGCAGCCCCCCTCGTTGAAGTTGGGGCACTCCACGCGCACCTCATACGGGGCACCTGCCGCAATACCAGCGCTTATCACGCCGTTTTCGTCGCCTTCAACGCGCAGTGGCTTGCTTCCCTTGTAAAGCCCGTTATACAAGAATGCGGAGACATCCTTGAGAGGCGCACCTGTCTTGACATCGCGAACCGTGAGCGTCAGACGCCTGTTAGGCAGCGGTGCGACAGAAAAATACAGGGGCTTGTCTGCAGCAGGATGTTCACCGTCGGGCGAAACCACAATATGCCACGTGTACATGCCCGGCACTTCAGGAGCCTCTACGTCGACCGTTCCCTGGAAAAGCGCCGCGCCTCCCGAAGGAGACGTCAATTTGAGCACGCCGGCAGCGTGGCCTTTTTCGTCAAGCACGACCACCGCGCGCTCTCCAAGCGACGAGCCGTCCAAGCACTTGGCGCTCACATGCATCGCAAACCTCGAACCCTGATAGACCGCTTCATCATCAAGCCAAGCATTCACGACCGTTTTCGCAGAGCTCATGGCCCACGCACCTTTCGAAAGGGGCGCCCGGAAGGGCAATTGCCCGCCGGACGCCCCACTGCTTATCCGTCTCAGCCCGCGAAACGGAACGACTGTCTTACAGCGCCTGCTTGAGCGCCTCAACCACGGCGGCCTGAATGGCCTGCGAAGTCCTCGTGGCGCCAGAAATCACATCGAAGCCCGAGCCCTGCGCATCCTCGATCAGCCTGGCGTAGGTACCATCCTCGATGGCCTCGTAACCACCGATGCCCTTTGTCTCGTTGTTGGGCGAGATGTCTGCAACAGAAATCCTGCCGTCCTTAACCTCGAGCGTCACATTGATGTCGCCGCAAACGCCGGTGCCGGTGCCCACGTAGGTACCGTCCTTGAAAGAACCTTCGGGCGTGACATAGTCCACGTCGGTAATGCGGTACGAGCCAGCGGTCTCTGAGTCGATGACCATCTGGGGCACGGTGCGATCCTGCATGTAGCTGCCATCGGCCGCCTGCTGCAGATACTTCTCGCTCTTGGCCTGACGGGCGGCCTCGTTGAGCGCCTTGGCCTCATCGCACCAGTCGTCCTCGGTGATGGGGTTGCCCAGGGCGGCGCGGACGGCCATGAGGCCGCCGATGCCGGAAATGGCACAGCCTGCAGCAAGCGAGCAGTTGCCCATGAGACCACCGAAGTCGCTTTCGCCATTGATGCCGCCAGCGGTCCAGAAGCCCGCGTACAGACCAGGGATGACCTGAGCCTGAGGCGTCATGACCTGCATGCTGCCGTTCACGCGTAGGCCCGTCATGATCTTGGCAATCTGGCTGGAGTTGGGGATGCAATAGAACGGCGGCTTCTGAATCGGCACGAGCCAATCCGGGAAGTACTGGGGCGTGAACTGCGAATCGTCGCCAGAAGCAACAATCTTGTTCCACTCGTCAACGGCCGCCACAAGCTTGTCAGGGTCAAGACCCACAAGCTCGGCGAGCTCCTCGAGCGAGTCGGCCTTGAAGGCGGCGCCGCGCTCGATAGCGGCGTTGAACTCACCGACCCAGTCGCAGGTAACGTACTGCTCGTCCTTCAGGCCCGCAGCAGGCGTGACGGGAACGCGGCCCTTGTCGGAAGCCGTATGCGCGCTCTTGAACTTCCAAACGTTGGTTTGATAGTCGTCGTCGAAAATGCAGTAGTTGCGGTTGCCAACAGAGGCGTTCCATGCGGCACAGTTGGAAAGGTCTCCCATACCGTGGGTACGAATGTCAAAGCCAGGCTGGAACTCCTCGCCCTTCTTGGTGAACGGGCCGGTGGCCACGTAGTAGGGCAGACGCTCGCAAGCCTTGTTGAGCAGGAGCCACGGCTGCTTTGCCAGCTGACGCTCGCCGCTCCAGAAGTAGTTCCAGTAGTTGCCGCTGCCGCTTCCCCAGTACTCGTCGGCTGCGCCGTCCCAGCCCGACCAGGAGTTGTAGCCGGAGACGTCGGCGCCCACGCCGATGCCCATGCGGAAGCACTCGCCCGTGGCCCAGGGCATGGGGCCGCCGGTGGAGCACTGCATGTAGGCGCTGGGCACGTACTGCTCGAGCAGGTCGAGGTTCATGCCGAAGTGGCCGGCGGTGAGGATGACGCCGTGCTCGCCACGCACGTAAATGTCCTTGCCCTCCTTAAGATCTCGGGCCTTGATGCCAACGACACGACCGTCCTCAACGACCAGGTTGGTAGCCTGTGTATCAAGCAGCACCGTGGCACCGGCGTCGATGGCGTTGTTGGTAAGCAAGTCGGTAGCATACTTGTTGCCCAAGATGGACGTCGTGGTTCCCTCGATGACGTCCTTGTTGCCGAAACGAGAGGTGATGCAGATCCAGTCAGCCTTCTCCTCGTCAATCATCCAGTCGAACCACACCGGGCTCGCCGTGGCGGTGGCACGCAGCAGCTCGAGGTCAACACTGTTATGCAGCTGGTTGTTGAGGTCGTTAACAATCTCGTTGATGTCGAAGGTGTCGGTCGGCCAGAAATAGCCCTGTTGAATCTGTACCTTGGTACCGCCCACAATGGAGCAGTTGAATGCGGAGTGAGCCGAGGCACCACCTGTCTCGGAATTCTTTTCCACAAGAAGGGCGCTGTAGCCGTTCTGCGCGGCCCACGCAATAGCGGACAAGCCGCCATATCCGCCGCCCACGGCCACAATGTCCATCTCGTAGTCCCAGGCCGCCGGGGCCTCGACGGGGGCAATGGGTGTGGCATTGGGGCCAACATGGCCCGTGATCATGGGCGAGGGGTGGCCGGTATGCGGTGCAGGACGATTGCGACCGCCGGAGAACGTGGCAACGCCGGAAACCTCTCCATCGGTAGCCACGGCAGCCGCAAAATTGTTGCCAAAACCAGGTGCGGCCAGTGTGTCTGCGAAGGGGTCAATTGCAGCGACGGCTTCGTCAGCCGTGACGGCGCGAGAAGCCTGCCCTGCAGCCTCATCAGCCTGGGCGCGTTCAATTGCGCCCGTAGCAGCGATGGTGGCTCCCGCCATGGCGGCGGTCTTGAGGAAAGTGCTGCGCGACATGGTGCTGTTTGCCATGGTGCTATCCTTTCACGCGACGTACGGCGACATCCCTTTTTGTCGCCGAGTAAGCGAGGGATTGGCCCGCCACGATTCCCCGGGTCTGCATTACGGACCGCTCCCTTCGGCATCAAAAGCTACCGCCTCGCGCCGCCCAATAAAAGCTACAGGCTCCTTCCTTCTGTCCCATCATGGAACACGGCACCTCGTACCCTTTCGCTTCGGGTCAGTCCCACCATGATGTAGCGCGCCCGACCACCATCACCGGAAACGTTTTGTATGGCGATTCCGATACCGGGCGAATACAATGTTGTCCATCCCGTGTTCACCTCTCAATGCGTAAGGGGCGCATATGAGCGAAGAAACCCGAGCCGCACGTCGTGGGCCCGAAATCGCAAACTGCCTGCACATTGTTTCGGTCATGGACTACCTGAGCGAGACCACGCCGTTTGCCGATCTCTCCATTGCGGACATTTGCAAGGCGAGCGACATCTCTCGCTCCACGTTTTACCGTTTGTTCGACGATAAATTCGATGCCGTAAACTGGTTCATCTACGAGGTATCGAGACTCGGCCATACCCAGACCGGCCGCACGCTGAGTTGGCACGATGCAAGCTTTACGACCCTGTCGGGTTTTCTTATCGCGCGCAACCTACTCGTAAGCGCGTCGAAAGCCGCCGGCTACGAATCAACGGGCGAGACAAGCGTGCGCCTGCGTATCGCCGACCTCACCGAATCGCTGCGCTTGCGCGGCGTCCAAGTCGACGACGACCTCCAGTATCAGATTGAATACTTCGCCTATTCGGAGATTCCAGCAGTCCATCGCTGGTACGCACAGTCGCACATCATGTCTGTTGAGACATTTGCGCGCCACATCGACAGCGTCGTGCCCCGTCGTCTGCATGACCTTCTCGCCATGCCCGATGATCCCGGGAAAACCGTTCCCCTCACCATCGGTCGCATCTCGGCTTTGCTCCACCAACGCGAGGAACAGGCGCTGTGAGGCAGGCGACTCAGTCTTCGGTCAAGCCTCTCCAAGTCAAACGCCATTTGTGCGCTGTATAGTATCCAGCTGTGTCTATGCACAGCTCATCCCATGCTTAAGAGGAGGTCGGGATGTCTGAAGAATCACGCAGGGAGCGTACGGGAGCGGGTATTGCAAACTGCCTGCATATCGTTTCCGTGATGGACTACCTATGCGAAACCATATCATTTGAGGACATGTCCGTTGCAGACATCTGCGCGGCAAGCGGCCTGTCCCGCTCTACCTTCTATCGTCTGTTCGACGACAAGTTCGACGCCGTCAATTGGATCATGCACAAGCTGTCCTGCCTGGGCCATAACCGCACAGGCCGCACCTTGAGCTGGCACGATGCCAGTCTCATCACGCTTTCGGGATTCGAGCTCATCCGTCACCTGCTCGACAAGGCCTCCGAGACGAGCGGGTATATGTCCCTGCGCGAGACGAGCATACGCCTGCGAACTGACAATCTCACCGAGACCTTGGCGATACGCGGCGTTGAGCCCGACGACGAATTGCTTTGGGAGATCTCCTTTTTTGCCCACTCAGAAATTCCCGCCGTCCACCGCTGGTACAAGCAAACCGCCTCTATACCCGCCGAAGTAATGGCGACCTATATCGACCACGCAGTGCCGCGGCGGCTGCATGATGCACTCGCTCTGCCCGACGACCCCTCCAGAGGCCAAAAACTCACCATGGGCCGCATTGCCTCGCTGCTTCAACAGGAAAGCAAAGCCTAGAGCTCCACCCATCGCATCTCAAGCCCCTTGCCAACGCAAACGGCTGGCCGAAAGTGGCCAGCCGTCCCAAACCTGCTAGAATTGGTCGAATCCCCGCCTGCTCAACCTCACGGGATCGCACACCGTGGAATCCATGCCCACCTCGGACTCGAACGGTTCATATCCCGCCGGCACCTTCAGGGACGCCTCGTGATAGCGCGCGCATTCAACGCGAACAACATACGGAGTTCCCTCGGCAATGAAGGCACGTATCACTCCGTCGTCTGCGCACTCGGCAACAGTCGGAGCTCCCGCAACGCCCTCTGCGTAAAAATAGGCAGCAACGTCTACGAGCGGACTCCCTTTTGCCGCATCCATAACACGCAAGCTCACCGGCCGTCGGGCTTCGGGCGCAACAGAGAAAAACAGCGTCTTCACGGCACCGGCATGCGAAGGGTCGGCTTCAATGGCCATCTGCCAGGCATACACCCCCGGCTTTTCGGGAGCCCGCAACGAAAAGCGCGCTTCAGCAAGGCCCCTCTTTTCAGTCGGTGCGGACAATCGGGTCACTCCCACCGCAGCCCCGTCCTCATCCAAGGCGACCACCGCCCTCCCGGCAGCCGAGGAGCCATCGAGGCATTTCCCGCTGATGATTACCTCAAAACTCGCGCCTGGGGCAATCGGCGAGACAGCCGTCCAGGCATTCAAAACCGTTCGCGCGCGCAGGCTCTGGTCGAGCTCCCGAAAAACAGGGCGCGCGTCGCGATGTGGCGCCACATCCGAGTAAAGGGGGCGCTCGAGCGCGTCTTCTTGTTGCATGCCCACCATGTGCCTCACATCACTCTCCGCCATACCCGGCCTCGTCTTCCACGGACGCCGCACCTTCTGGCCTTGCTTTAATGTGCGGCCCGTCCAACACGCCAGGCGCATCAGACGGGCCGCGTTACCTGTTGTCAGAGTCGCCCGTTCGCAGGCCCAGGCCTACGCGGCCGCCTGGCCGAGGGCGGCGCGCACCGCAGCCTGGATGGCCTCGGAGGTGCGAGTGGCGCCGGAGATGGCGTCGAAGCCCGAGCCCTGGGCATCCTCGACAAGCCTGGCGTAAGTGCCATCCTCGATAGCCTCGAAGCCACCGATTCCCCTGGTCTCATTGTTGGGCGAAATATCAGTAACAGAAATCTTGCCACCAGAGACCTCGATGGTCACATTGATGGCACCGCCGACACCGATGCCGGTGCCCGTGTACGTGCCGTCGGTGTAAGGGCCCGCCGGATCGGTGGTGTCGATATCGTACATGCGCTGCGAACCGGCCTGCTCGCTGTCGAGCACCATCTGGGGGACGGTCTTGTCCTTCATATAGCTGCCGTCAGCCGCGCTGGCAAGATAAGCCTCACTGCGCGCCTGCTTCGCCGCCTCGTTGAGCGCCTTGGCCTCGTCGCACCAGTCGTCCTCGGTGATGGGGTTGCCAAGGGCGGCACGAACGGCCATGAGGCCGCCGATGCCGGAGATGGCAGCGCCACAGGCAAGCGTGGGGTTGCCAAAGACTCCGCCGTAATCGCTCTCACCGCAAATGCCGCCCGCCGTAAAGAATCCAGCATACAGGCCGGGGATGGCATCTCCGTGCGGGTTCAGGACCTCCATACGGCCGTTCACGCGCAGGCCCGTCATGATCTTAGCGATCTGCGTTGAATTGGGGATGCAATAGAACGGCGGCTTCTGGACGGGCACAAGCCAGTCGGGCATGTACTGCGGGGTGAAGTCGGAGTCGTCGCCGGAAGCCACAATCTCGTTCCAATGCTCCACGGCCGCGACAAGCTTGTCGGGGTCGAGCCCCACGAGCTCGGCGAGCTCCTCGAGCGAGTCGGCCTTGAAGGCGGCACCGCGCTCGATGGCCGCGTTGAACTCGCCCACCCAGTCGCAGGTAACGTACTGCTCGCTCTTCAGGCCAGCCTCGGTCGTCACCGGGATGCGGCCCTTGTCAACGGAGGTATGGGCCGAGCGGAACTTCCAGACATTGGTCTGATAGTCGTCGTCGAAGATGCAGTAACTACGGTTGCCTACAGAAGCGTTCCACGCCGTGCAGTCGGCGTTGTCGCCCATGCCCTGGCAACGCGTCCAGAAACCGGGCTGAAACTCGCTGCCGCGCTGGGCGGCGTTGCCGGACGAAACAAAATAGGGCAAACGCTCGCAGTTGACGTCGAGCAGCAGCCAGGGGTTCTTTGCCAGCTGACGCTCGCCGCTCCAGAAGTAGTTCCAGTAGTTGCCGCTGCCGCTTCCCCAGTACTCGTCGGCTGCGCCGTCCCAGCCCGACCAGGAGTTGTAGCCGGAGACGTCGGCGCCCACGCCGATGCCCATGCGGAAGCACTCGCCCGTGGCCCAGGGCATGGGGCCGCCGGTGGAGCACTGCATGTAGGCGCTGGGCACGTACTGCTCGAGCAGGTCGAGGTTCATGCCGAAGTGGCCGGCGGTGAGGATGACGCCGTGCTCGCCCTTGACGTAAAGGTCCTTGTGCTCCTTGAGGTCACGGCACTTTAGGCCCACGACACGCCCCTCGTCCACGACGAGGGCGACGGCCTGCGTGTTCACGAGCACCGTGGCACCTGCTTCGGTGGCGTTGTTCGTGAGCAGGTCGGTGGCGTACTTGTTGCCGAGAACGGCCGTCGTGTTGCCTTCGAGGACGTCCTTGATGCCGTAGCGGGAGCCGATGTTGACCCAGTCGGCCTTCTCGTCCTCCATCATCCAGTCGAACCACACGGGGCTCGCCGTGACGGTGGAGCGCAGCAGGTCGAGGTTCACGCTGTTGTCGTACAGGTTGTTGAGCTCGTTCACAACCGTCCAGGCGTCCCACGTGTCATTGGGCCAGAAGTAGCCGTTCTCAATCTGGAGCTTGGAGCCGCCGATGATGCTGACGTTGAACGCCGAGTGGGCCGAGGCGCCGCCCGTCTCGGTGTTCTTCTCCACGAGCACGCAGCTAAACCCGTTCTGCGCGGCATACGCGGCCGCCGTCGTGCCGCCATAGCCGCCGCCCACGACGGCGATGTCCACCTCATAGTCCCAAGCCGCCGGGGCCTCGACGGGGGCAATGGGCGTGGCGTTGGGACCAACATGGCCCGTGATCATGGGCGAGGGGTGGCCGGTGTGAGGCGCCGGGCGCTGACGGCCTCCAGAGAATGTGGACATACCGCCCACCTCGCCGTCGGTGGCGTCAAACGCGGCGAAGTTGTGACCGACGCCGGCCGGGGCCAGCGTATCAAAGGTCGGATCGATGGCGGATGCCACCTCATCGTCTGCAACAGCGCGCGTGCCCTCTACACCGGTTGCCACAGACGGCTCATCGGCAAAGGCAACGTGCGAAAGCGCGTCGGAAGCCGCCATTGCTACTCCTGCGGCGGCGGCACCCTTCAGGAAAGTGCTTCGAGACATAGCGGGCTCAAAAGCCATGATGTGCACCTTTCTTCCTTGTTTTGACCGAGGGCCCCTACCCCCGGCACCCGTTCGAGAAATTCAGCAAGCACTCGAACCACCCGGGTTGGTCTCGCGCTTCCTTTTCTCGCCGGGAAGATTAGCGATGCACCTGTATCGCCCGCCAGCTACAGAACGGTCGTCCGTGTTCCTCTCTGAGACAGTGGGTCTTCCAAACTGCCCTAAGGCGATGGCTGCGGCAAGGCTGTTTCACTCCCCTAAATATTGTTTTGCCGAAATCAACCTTGCACTGACGGCCCCGAGCCCAAAGGATGCTCTGTCCAAAAAAATCAATCGTCCAGCCCGGGTTTTCGTTGCAAATAGCACATTTCTACACAGCTTACACACATCCAACCCGATTTGGTGATGTTTGCAACGCAACTCACCGACGATTTTGCCCGTTTAGGCGATACCCGCTTCTGTCGATTTCCGTAACCTGAAGAAGACGTGGGCCTCTTTCAGGCCCTGATCCACCAGACGTAAGGAAGACAGGAGAGGAGCAAGCACATGGTTGACACCAAGCTGAGGACCCTGCTCGCAGTTCCCTTGGCGGGACTGATGCTGGCGGGAGGCATGTGCGCGTCCAACGCGTACGCCTATGACTATCAGGATCTGACCGACATGGCCCTTGGCGGCGAGTCGGTGCCGTTCCCCGGCGACGAGTATCTCGCCGAGCTCGGCAACTACTGGGATCAGATCGAGTCCGACTACGCCCCCAAGGTGACCGAGCTCGCCGACGGCACCAAGATCCAGCGCACCCCCAGCGAGTACGAGGTTGGCGCTTGGCAGAAGTTCTCCGACACCATCTCGTACAACACTTATTACCTTGACGGTGACAACCGCGGCTGCAACGCCTGCCACGCCGACCTCAAGGACGTCGTCTCGGGCATGGACTACCACCACCCCGTGGTGTGGAACTACGCCCTCGACAACAACCTCGGCGTCCAGCAGTGCCTGCTGTGCCACGGCGAGACCATGGGCTACGTCAAGGACGACCACCAGTTCGGTACGCTCATCCACGCCCTGCACTACGGCTCCCGCTACGGCAACACCTTCAGCACCGTGGGCGGCAACTGCTACTCCTGCCACAACGCCACCGATGACGGCGCCGGCATGACGTTGTGGGACCTGGTCAAGTATGACCTGTACTTCGGCATGAACAGCGTCGCCGCCGAGGACGTCCAGGGCGAGCTCGTCGTCGACCAGGACAACGTCCTTTCCGTCGATGAGATGTTCTCCCTCGACTGGATGCACACCTACTACGACAACCTCCGTGGTGCTGCAGGCAAGAACGGCGCTGACCTGCCCCTCGACCAGGAGCTCTTCGACACCTGGGAGATCACCATCGACGGTACGGTCAACAACCCCTACACCGAGAAGCTCACCACCCTCATCGAAGAGGCCGAGGCTGCTGGTGTCGTCGTGACCAAGCCCAGCAAGATCCACTGCGACTGGGACCCCATCGGCGGCGCCATGATCTCCAACGTCGAGATCACCGGTATCCCCGTGTCCTGGCTCATCGAGCGTGCCGGCGGCTATGCTGACGGCTCCACCGGCGTCCACGTTGTCCGCGCTGACGACAGCTCGCACCGCGCCTTCCCGCTCGAGAAGCTTGGCGAGAGCTACCTGGTCTACAAGATTGGTGGCGAGGACCTCACCTGGTCCACTGGCTTCCCCTGCATGAACTGGACCGAGGGCGTCGACGCCCAGATCTTCTCCAAGCAGATCAACCAGTACGAGGTCACCGACGCCGACCTCGACTTCGCGGCCAACATCCCCTGCGGCTGGATCGTCGGCGGCACCAGCATGAGCAACGGTGGCACTGCCTCCTCCGCTTCTGAGGACGTCCAGTTCACCAACAAGCCCAACACGGCCATTCTGCACCTGCCCGACGGCAAGATCATCAAGACCAACGAGGCCTACACGTTCGAGGGCGTCTGCGACGCTTACGATGAGGGCATCACTGCCATCGAGATCTCCCTCGACGGCGGCAAGACGTGGGTCAGCTACGACATCGAGGGCGGCTCCGACCCCAACAAGTGGACGTACTGGTACTTCACCTGGACGCCCGAGGTCGAGGGTGCCTACACGATTTCCGCTCGCGCCGTCACCGAGACTGGCCGCACGCAGTCCGAGTGGCAGACCATCATGTTCAACGCCAAAGACGTTGTCGACTAAGGAGGCAACACACACATGAAGACTTCGACCAAGACCGTCCTTACGGGCATCACCGGCGCCTCCATGGCTGCCTGCATCCCGCTGTCGGCCGCCATGGCCGCTCCTGTGAGCTCCAACGCCGGCGCCCCCGTCCGGGACGCCAACCACGAGGCCACCGTTGAGGTTCCCGGCCAGGGCTTCCAGGCTGTGCACAACGTCCAGGGCACCTTCGCCTTCAACCAGGACGAGATCACGCCCAGCGACGACCTGTTCAACATCTTCGGCGCCACGGTTGAGAGCATGTGCGCCAAGCCGACCATCAACAGCACCGTCAACAACGGCGTTGCCAACTACTACGTCAACGTCGGCGGCGACATCAAGAAGGCCTTCACGGTGAACATCACCGACATGGAGGAAGACTCCGTGCGCGACGTTCTCGTCTGCTCCTGCGCCACGGGCGGCACCCTCGCCCAGGCCGAGGTTGTCGGCGTGCCCGTCGAGAAGCTCCTCAACCTCGCCGAGCTCGAGGAGGGCGTCAACACCTTCACCGCTTACGGCGCTGACGGCTACGGCGTTCCCATGCCCCTCGACTATGTCCTCGAGAACAAGGCCATGCTCGTGTACCAGATGAACGGCGACAAGATCGCCGAGGGCACGACGCAGCTTTGGATGCCCAAGACGGTTGCCGCCTACTTCACCCGCGACGTCGTCAGCCTGCAGGTCACCCGCGAGGAGAACGTCCCCACCGTCAACAAGGCCGGTCAGGACTACCGCGGCAAGGTCAACATCGTGAACACGAGCGACTCTGCCCTCTTCCACGTCGGCGACGACATCACCTTCAAGGGCCACGCCGACGACCTGGGCTCCCCCATCGCTGCTCTCGAGGTCTCCCTTGACGGTGGCGAGACCTGGACGGTCTGCTCCACCGAGGGCGCCTCGGCCGACCGTTGGGTCTCCTGGGAGTTCACGACTCAGATCGCCGATCCCGGCGAGTACGAGTTCACCGTCCGCGCCATCACGGCCGACGGCACCATCTCGCCCATCGCTGCTACCACGCAGTTCACGGTCGAGTAAGCACGTAGCAGCGCATATGCACTAACGGCCGCCGGGCTCCTCAATATAGGGGTCCGGCGGCTTTTTGGCCCTTCTCGGGGGATAGCCCATAGGGCCGCAAATCCAGCACTTGTGGTATCATCGTTCGCAAAAAGGGGAGAACGCGGGAGCGTGCCATGGAGACACAGCAGCCCGGCCAAGGGGTCAAGGACACTGGCTGCACAATCAAAGAGAAGCAGGCAAAGGGAACGCCTGATACCAGCGCACATGCAGCCGTCAGTCGAACTGCTGTACGCGCAGCCTTGAATGTTGCGCGTCTGACGCCGTTTGAGCTCATTTGCGGCCTGGGCTTGGCATGCAACTTTGTCTGGTGCACGCTCGAAGGCCACGCAGTGGGCTTCTTGACCTCGGCACACAGCTTCTATGCCACCGTCAACTGCCGCATTTTCTTCCAAATCGGTCTGTTTATCACGGCGCTCGTCATGTTTTTTGCCCCGCGCATGCTCAAGCGCCACGATCGCGCGCTTGCCTGGGTCATTCCCATTTTGTCGGCCGTGGCAACAGTCGCATACGCCCGTCCCGGAACCGAGGGACCGCTGACGCCCGACCTGCCTTCTGTCATTGGCCTTACGGTCTCAGGCATAGGCTATTGCTGGCTGGTCGCACGGTTCTACCTCATGATTTCGCAACGGCGTGGTTTCGCGTCGTGCGTGATGGCCACCATTTTGTGTCTGATATTCAAGGAACTGGCCCTGTCGTTCCTGTTCACAATTCCAAGCGTCGCCCAAATCGTCATTGCCGCCATCATGCCTATTTGCATGTGCGCACTGTGCGCCCTAGCGGCGCGCATGCCTGTTGCGGAAAAGCCCACCCATTCCGATGGCCTTCCCCGGGGCAAGGCCACCAAACAAGACACGCTGCTCTATGCCTGTGTTCTTGCCCTCATTCTGTCCACACTGCGCGGTTTCTCGAACCTGGGCATGTGGGGCTCTGAATTCCCGGGCGTGGTCGGCCCCGACACGTCGCTTTTTGCGGCGGTGCTCTATGCGGTCGCCCTCGTGGCGTTCGGCCTGTTCGCGGTGCTCGTGCCCTCCACCTGGCCCACGCCCGCACGCTTCAGGCCCGCCACGCTCGTGCTCCTTGCCGGGCTCTTCCTCATCACGCTGCGCTCCTACCTGGGCGACGCGGCTGTCCCCTACGAGCTTCTGCAGGTTGAGGAGCTCCTGTCGCACCTGGCCTTCTGGTCGGCCGTCGCGGCGCTTCTCCAAGGCGAAACCGAACCTACGCTGCGCACAACAGCTTTGCCCATTGCCGTCTATTCGGGAGCAAGCGCCCTGCTCGTCATGCTCATGAGCCGCACGGCGGCGCTCAGCTTCGTCTTTGTGATCATCGTGGCCTACATGGTCTTTGCGGCGGTCACAAGCCGCGGGCTGAGGGGCACCGGCACGACATGGGGGACCGAGGCGCTGTCTGCCGCAGAAACGGGCGCCAGCGCAGACGCTGGAGTCAACGGCCAACAGCCTGCGGCAACCGCGGCCGATGAGGCGGCGCCTGAAGACGCCCTCAACACGGCAGTCAGCCTTACCTGCGACCGACTTATCGAGGAGTACCGACTCTCCCCCCGCGAGGCCCAGATTCTTCCCATGGTCATCGAGGGGCGTTCGCGCGCCTACATCAGCGAGCAGCTCAACCTGTCGGACAGCACGGTGAAGACGCACATCTCCCATATCTACGGCAAGTGCTCCGTCACAGGCCGCCAAGGCCTCGTCGAGCTGGTGTTCCAGGCCCCCGAAGAGGCCTAAGACCAACTTACCAACCGGAGCGCATGTCAACATTGCGCCTGTTTCTCTGTATTAGGAGCCCGCCCACACGGAGAGTCGAAAACTGTTCCTTCTGGCGAATAGTTTTATAACATATTGCCTCAGAAAACTATTCGCTCAATGGAACAGTTTTTAATGTCGTCGACCTCAAACTCCCAACGAGCCATGTCGAAAATCGGTGGGCGCCGCCAGCCCCTTAGAACAAATCCGGGATGGGCGGCAGGGTTTCGCCAGCGGAGTCGATGAGCGTGCGCAGTTCATGTTGCACGGCATGCTCGGCGTTCGTGCCCACCGTGCGCTCGGAAATCTGCTTGACGGCATAGCGGCCGTTACCCATGGCGACGGGATGGCCCACCGAGGTCAGAAGCTCGTAGTCGTTCATCGAGTCGCCAAACGCCATGACCTGGTCGGCGCGGATGCCGCGGCGCTCAAGCACCTGCTGCAGGCCCGTGGCCTTGGAGACGCCCTTCTGCATCACGTCAATCCAGCTGCGTCCCGAAGGCGCAAACACAAAGACGTCGCCCAGCTCGCGCTCGAGCACATACGCCATGTCCATGACGTTGCCCGGCGTGTCGCAGTACACCGACGCCTTGATTATGGCAGTCTCAGGAGCAGGAACGTCACGCACCACAACAGCCTGGCGCAGGTCCTTGTCGGCCTCGAGCTCAAAGCGCTCGGGTTCATCGAGCAAATAGCTGCTCTTCTCGTCAAACACCGCCATATGCAGGCAGTCAAACATGTCGACGACCTTCTTGAGGCGCTTGAGTGCCATATGCGAGAACACCTCGCGGTCGACAAGCTCGCCGGCGACCATGACCTGCGCGCCATTGGAGGCTACGAAGTCGATGCGGTCTGCCACGGGCGCGAGGAACTCTCGCAGCGTGTCGAGCCTGCGGCCC
The DNA here is from genome assembly GCA_934636245.1 of uncultured Coriobacteriales bacterium. Classification (GTDB taxonomy): domain Bacteria; phylum Actinomycetota; class Coriobacteriia; order Coriobacteriales; family UMGS124; genus UMGS124. The sequence continues at coordinate 28,681 of CAKUAI010000005.1, read as the reverse complement.
GAAGAGACCGCGAAGCGGATGCCCGCCTCGTCGAGCTGCCTGATGAGGTCGAACGTCTCAGGCGGCACCTGCGAGTTCTCGTCGAGCAGTGTGCCGTCCATATCAGAAGCTACCAGCTTGATCATACAATCTACCTTCCCTTCCAGGCGGACCCCTTGTCCGCCCCGCCTGCGCCCCATCGCGCGGGCGATTCTTCAAACCGAATATGTCAGGGGAAGGATACCCGCTGCACGGCAGACAGAGAGGCCCCGCACAGAAGCTGTACGCAAGCTTAACCAGGCCTTTACGTGCACGAAAAGGCCCGCCCTCCAGAGTCTGAAGGACGGGCCTTGGGGGCATCACGCCGCGGGACACCTGCTTAAGCAGCTACCCCGTGCGCGGCGCGCGAGGAACAATGGGCCTGCGTGAAGCTTATGCCACGTCGGCCACAAGGCTGTCAGCGGCGAGCTTGCCAAAGACAACCGTGTCGACGACGGCGTTGCCGCCCAGGCGGTTGCCGCCGTGGATGCCGCCCGTGACCTCGCCGGCAGCGTACAGACCGTCGATCTTGCCGCCGTCAGCAGCCATGACATGGCCGGCGGTGTCGATGGTCAGGCCGCCCATGGTGTGGTGGATGCAGACCTGGCGAGGGGTGGCGACCCAGGGGCCGTTCTCGAGCTTGCAGGAGAAGAGCGTGCGGCCAAACTCGTCGGAACCGGTCTCAACAGCCTCGTTGAAGGCGTCGACGGTGGCCTGGAGCGTGGCGGGGTCCATGTCGAGCTTGGCGGCCAGGCCATCAAGCGTCTCGTCCCACACGATGTAGCCGTTGTCGCTCAGGTAGTCGAAGGTGAAGCCGTCGGCGGAGCGCCATGCAGGGTCGTGGATGTCGGCGTAGAGCGAGCCGTCACCGGACTCGAGCAGGTAGAAGTACTGCTCGGGCTGATCGAGAACGCCCAGGCAGATCTTGTCGCGGCGGCCGTCCTCCTGGACGAAGCGCTCGCCGTTCTTGTTGATGAAGATGAGCTGGTCGGTGCCGTTGGCGTTGCGCGGCGGGTACTTCGTGATCTGGCCGTTGACAACGTTGCCGAGGTAGAGCAGCTGGATCTGGTCCATGTCGGTCAGCGAGCAGCCGGCAGCGGAGGCCATGGTGATGCCGTCGCCCTGCGAGCAGGAGAAGCGGTTGGTCGTGGAGGTGTTGGACAGGTCGGGCCACTTGCCGGTGTCGTTGTTGTCCTGGACCATCTTGGCGTTGGCGGAGAAGCCACCGGTGGAGATGACGGCGCCGTCGGCGCAGGAAACGGTGAAGGGCGTGCCGTTGTGGTTGTCGACGGCGACAACGCCCACGACGCGGCCATCCTCAACGACCAGGTCGGTAGCGGTGGCCTCGTTGCACAGGGTGATCTTGTCGGCGAGGTCCACGAGGGCGGTGGCGTAGGTGGAGATCATGCCCGTGCCCATGGCCATCTTGGAGGTGTGGGTGCGCTGCCACAGGGAGCCGGCGCCCTGGCTGATCTCGCCGTAGAACTCCATGCCGAGGTCCTCGAGCCACTCCAGGCCCTCAAAGGCGTTGTAGGTCAGGACCTTGACGAGCTCGGGGTCGGCGACCATGTCGCCGTTGATCCAGGTCTGGAGTGCGTACCACTCCTTGGTGTCGAACAGGTCGGTGCGGCCGGCGGCCTTGTACTCGTCCCACTGCTCGCGGACAGGAGCCTGCATGGCCTCCAGGGCCTTCTGGGTGTCGGGATCGTCGCTGGTGGCCTCGAGAGCCTTCTCGATGGTCGACTTGACGGCGTCGGTCATCTCGACCTTGACCTGCATGTCGGCGTCGGGGCAGTTGTAGATGGCACCGCAGACGAGGGTGTCGCCGCCGCATTCGCCGTTCTTCTCAAGAATGACGACGCTCTTGCCCTGCTGGGCAGCTGCGATGGCGGCCACGAGGCCGGCACCGCCACCGCCAACGACGACGACGTCAGCGTCGGCGTCGGTATATGCGGGGTAGTCAACAGGAGTGCGGAAGTCAGCGGGATCGCCGCCGGCCTGCTTGATGCAGTCCTCAACCAGGGAGATAAGCACGGCGGAGGTAATGGTGGCGCCGGTGACCATGTCGACGGCGGTGGAGTTGCTGGCGACGATCTCTTCGGGCAGGCGGTCAACAGGAGCCTTGCCGATGCTGTCGGCCACAGCGCCGGTCTTGTCGAGAAGCTGGCCACCGATGCCGGGGGTCTCGGAGTTGGGGGCGACGACGACGTCGGCGATCTTGCCGTCGGCGATGGTCACGCTGACCTCGAGGAGGTCGTTCATGGCCTGAGCGGAAGCGGTGTAGGTACCGTCGGCGACTGCGGAGTCCTCGGCGAATGCCACGCCATTGGTGCGGGAGGCCACGATCGGGGCAGCCAGAGCGGCAGCGAGCATGCCGCCGACAACCTGACGCCTGGAGATGGAAGTGCCGAGAGCGGTCATGGAGCGATTCATAACGATGTCCCCTTCTACTAGTCGTGCACATCGAATGTAAGCGGGCACTGCGGCGGCTGAATACGACTGCAGACGCTCGTGCGCCGAGGCTTCCCCACCTCCGCGCCACGCCGTCCGTATCCGCCAGTCACACTGCGACGCTACTTCGATAATGGTCCGCCCCGATGTACGGCACATCTCGCTAATGGATTATTCGGCGTCAAAGCGCCCTGCGCACCGTGATAAACTCTTGGTGTATAGACATTGTTTGCGCAGCTTGTAGACTTGTTTCGTTTCCGCTTTGGCTGCTTGGGCCCTTGCAGGAAAAAATGAGGTCAGTCACGGGAGGCGTTCGTGCAATTAAAAATATGGGCGAAGGACACCAACCCCCGACTTGCCATGGGAGCAAGCCTGTACTGGGCATCGTACGCATTTCGCATCATGAACCCAGATCCTGTCTACCAAGAGATCGTCGGCTTTAACTCGCCTCTCATCGCAGACCTCTTTATGACGCTCTGGGTCTTCGTGACTTTCCTCGTGTGCAAGCGCTGGGGCGTGCGCAAGCCCCGCGTGGCCATTGCGACCGTCATGATTACCGCCGCAACCCTTGTGCTCATTGCCGAAGTAACGCAGACTGCCCTCCCCCTTTGGGCGGCGCTTGTCATCGAGGCGCTCGACCTCTTCACGCTCGGCGCGTCGATGATCATGTGGGGCCTTGCCTTTGCCTCGCTCGAAAAATACCTTGCGGCGCGCAACGTCGTCGTCTCCGTTCTCATCGCCGCGGCGCTCATCCTCGTGGGCAAGGCCCTTTCTGCCTTCGTCCCCATGGCCTGGATGATGTGCTTGGCCTCGGCGGGAAGCTCGGCTGTTCTCTTGGGCGGCAACCTCGGGCTTCAGACGTACAAGCGCGCCGCCAGGCCCCGGCCCACCACAAAAAGCCTCGTGCTTCTCGCTGCCCAACGCCTTGCCTATGGCGCCACACTGGGCTTTTTCCCCACCGCAACGGCGGCGCTTGCCACAGGCGGCCCAGACCCCGCGCTTCTCGCATTCGCGCTTGTCGGCATCGCCCTGGCGGCCATAGCGGCGCTTCGCAGCGACGATCCCCCATGCACACTGCTGCCCGTACTCTCCCTCGGCGCATGCGGAATTTTGGTCCTGCCCTTTTTGAACGGCGGGCTCACGTGCATGTTCCCCCTCATGCTGTGCGCCATCTGGCTTGCCTGGCAGACGCTCTCCGCCGTGCAACTTTCCGAGCTCAAGGAACTGTACGGCCTGTCCGAGCTCGACATCACGCTCATCGATAAGATTGCCATCGCCGTGTCGGTACTGGTAGGCACCGTAACATGCCGCGCCATCGAAGGCATCACGGGCATGCCAGCGCTGCCTTGGAGCACCATTGAGACATTGCTGCCCATGGCCTACTTCGGGCTTTCCTTCATGGCGAGCTTCGCCTTGGCCCAGCTTTTGAGCGTGCATCAGGAAGACAGCTTCAAGGGACGCGTGGCCCAGGCTGCCGGCGAGTTCGAGGATCGCGTTTTCGCCTCCATCGCGACCGAGTTCGGCCTTTCGGCCCGTGAGCATGAGATTTTTGCCATGCTCGCCCAGGGCCACACGGGTCCCTTTATCGCCGAGGCCACAGGCATCACCCTCGGCACCACCAAGGCGCATGCGTCGCACATCTACCAGAAGCTTGGCGTGCACAGCAAAGACGAGATGCTCGAGCTGGTGGAAGACCGCGCGGCCAAGGGGTAGCCGGCACGCCTGCCGGCTCCTTGCAAAGTCACGCACAAAAATGGGGGCCTCCGGCTACAGTCGGAGGCCCCCATCGTCATCGCTGCTGTTGCGCGCCCTTAGGGCCTGAGACCCATGCCGCCTTCGAGCGTGATGGTCTCACCGCTCATGAACTTGAAGTCGGGGCTGGCCAGCTGCACGCAGGCACGGCCGATCTCGAGCTCAGGGTCGGCGTAGTGACCCATGGGAGGCATGTGGACGTTCTTCTCGTAGGCCTCGGGGTAGGCGTCCTTGAACTTCTCGAGCTGAGCCGTCCAGGCAAGCGGGCACACGACGTTGACGTTGATGCCGTCCTTGCCCCACTCGTTGGCAGCCACGCGCGAAAGGCCGCGGATGCCCTCCTTGGCGGCAGCGTAGGAGCACTGGCCCACGTTGCCGAAGAGGCCGGCGCCGCTCGCGAAGTTGATAACCGTGCCCTTGGTCTCCTTGAGGTACGGATAGCAGGCCTTCATGTAATAGAAGGCGGCATAGAGGCCCGAGAACATGGCGAGGTTGAACTGGTCGGTGGTGTGTTCGGCCAGCGGCACGCCCGAGGCAGAGGCCTGCGCGTTGTTGATGAGCACGTCGATGCGGCCGAACTCGGCGACGGCCTTGTCGATAACGCCCTGCACCACGGCCTCGTTGTCGGCCCCGGCATTGACGTCGGCGGCCACAACGAGCACGCGGATGCCGTACTTCTCCTCAAGCTCGGCCTTGGCAGCGTCGAGCTTGGCCTGGTTGCGGCCGGTGATGACGAGGTTCGCGCCCTCCTTGGCATAGGCGGTGGCGATGCCGTAGCCAATGGAACCGCAGCTCACGCCGTCAGCAAGGACCGCGCGACCGGCGCCGGTGATGATGGCAGTCTTACCAGAGAGAAAACCCATGGAAGCACTCCTTACCGCGTGCGCTGCACGCTGCTTGGGGGATGGTGGTTACGCTTTCGCAAGCGCGGCCAGTCCGCCTACCCGAGCTGGCCTTGCGCCTACCGTTCATTGTGCCCCGCGCGCAAGCCTCGCCCCCTCAAACGTCGGCCAGCGCACGTCTGAAGGCGGCCGAGACGCTCGTTGCACAAAACCAGCAAATGCGATGGCTCATACACGCCGGCAAACGGCAAGCCGAAAATCTGATTGTACCATCTGGGACACGTAAGTCCTCGGGCCACCTTGGTTGCGGCATGTCCAAAGTCGACGCGGCCAAGGCGGCATCAGACTCGGCCCTGTTTGAATCCACCTGTCGCCCACCACGCATAAAAATAGCCCACCCTCCGATGTCGGAGGGCGGGCCAGGGGATCATCGCGCTACGGGATTCCTACCTTCGGTGTTCCTCCCGCGCGCTGTACAAAGGCTTTGGTACTAGGCGAAGTCAGCGACCAGGCTGTCAGCGGCGAGCTTGCCGAAGACGACCGTGTCGACGACGGCGTTGCCGCCCAGACGGTTGGCACCGTGGATGCCGCCCGTGACCTCACCGGCAGCGTACAGACCCTCGATCTTCTCGCCACCGTCGGCAGCCATGACATGGCCGGCGGGGTCGATGGTCAGGCCGCCCATGGTGTGGTGCACGCAAGCCTGGCGAGGAGTGGCGACCCAGGGGCCGTTCTCGAGCTTGCAGGAGAAGAGCGTGCGGCCGAACTCGTCGGAGCCGGACTCAACGGCTGCGTTGAAGGCGTCGACGGTCGCCTGGAGCGTGGCGGGATCCATCTCGAGCTTGCCAGCGAGGCCCTCGAGGGTGTCATCCCACACGATGTAGCCGTTGTCGTTCAGGTAGTCGAAGGTGAAACCGTCAGCAGAGCGCCACTCGGGGTCGTGAATGTCGACGTAGAGAGCGCCGTCGCCGGACTCGAGCATGTAGAAGATCTGGTCGGGCTGGTCGAGAACGCCCAGGCAGATCTTGTCGCGGCGGCCGTCCTCCTGGACGAAGCGCTCGCCGTTCTTGTTGATGAAGATGAGCTGGTCGGTGCCGTTGGCGTTGCGCGGCGGGTACTTCGTGATCTGGCCGTTGACAACGTTGCCGAGGTAGAGCAGCTGGATCTGGTCCATGTCGGTCAGCGAGCAGCCGGCAGCGGAGGCCATGGTGATGCCGTCGCCCTGCGAGCAGGAGAAGCGGTTGGTCGTGGAGGTGTTGGACAGGTCGGGCCACTTGCCGGTGTCGTTGTTGTCCTGGACCATCTTGGCGTTGGCGGAGAAGCCACCGGTGGAGATGACGGCGCCGTCGGCGCAGGAAACGGTGAAGGGCGTGCCGTTGTGGTTGTCGACGGCGACAACGCCCACGACGCGGCCATCCTCAACGACCAGGTCGGTAGCGGTGGCCTCGTTGCACAGGGTGATCTTGTCGGCGAGGTCCACGAGGGCGGTGGCGTAGGTGGAGATCATGCCCGTGCCCATGGCCATCTTGGAGGTGTGGGTGCGCTGCCAAAGAGCGCCGGCACCCTGGCCGATCTCGTCATAGAACTCCATGCCGAGGTCCTCGAGCCACTCAAGGCCGTCGAACGCGTTGTAGGTCAGAGCCTTGACGAGCTCGGGGTCGGCGACCATGTCGCCGTTGATCCAGGTCTGGAGGGCGTACCACTCCTTGGTGTCGAACAGGTCGGTGCGGCCGGAAGCCTTGTACTCTTCCCACTGCTCCTTGACGGGGGCCTGCATCTCCTCGAGGGCCTTCTGGGTGTCGGGGTCGTCGCTGGTGGCCTCGAGAGCCTTCTCGATGGTCGTCTTGACGGCCTCGCTCATCTCGACGTTTGCCTGCATGTCGGCGTCGGGGCAGTTGTAGATGGCGCCGCAGACCAGGGTGTCGCCGCCGCACTCGCCGTTCTTCTCGATGATGGCGACCTTCTTGCCCTGCTGGGCAGCCGCGATGGCGGCCACGAGGCCAGCGCCGCCGCCGCCGACGACGATCATGTCAGCGTCGCCGTCGCCATAGGCGGGGTACTCAACGGCATCCTGGAAGTTGGCGGGATCGCCGCCGGCCTGCTTGATGCAGTCCTCGACGAGGGAGATGAGCACAGCGGAGGTAATGGTGGCGCCGGTGACCATATCGACGGCCAGGGAGTTGTTGGCGACGATCAACTCGGGGAGCAGGTCGACAGGGGCCTTGCCGATGCTGTCGGCAACGGCGCCGGTCTTGTCGAGAAGCTGACCACCGATGCCGGGGGTCTCAGAGTTGGGGGAGACGGCAACGTCAGCGATCTTGCCGTCGGTGATGGTCACGCTGACCTCGAGGAGGTCGTTCATGGCCTGAGCGGAAGCGGTGTAGGTACCGTCCTTGATCTCGGAAGCCTCGGCGAACGCAACACCGCGAGTGCGGGAAGCGACGATGGGGGCTGCCACAGCAGCGGCCATCATGCCACCGACGAGCTGACGCCTGGAAATGGAGGTGCCGAGAGCAGTCATGGTGCGATTCATAACGATGTCCCCTTCTACTATGTAGTGCACATCGAACAATCGGCGCGCTTTGCAACTTCTTGCGCCTGCTGATGACCGTACGTTGAGGCTTCCCCACCTGCGTTGCGTGTCATCTGCGTTCGCTCGCTGCACCGCGTCGCTGAATCCCATAATGGTCCCGAGGCGTCCGGCGGCGCAATTCGCAAAATCGGTTAGTCGGGCAATTAACCCGCGGAGTTATGTGGTAACCTTGCAGGGTATAGACAGCGTTTACGCAGCTTGTAGCCTTGCTTGACAAATCAAACTTCTTTTTGGGCCGATTTGAAAAAACTTGGCTAGTCATGGGAGGCATTTGTGACGCTAAAGATTTGGGCGAAGGACACCAACCCTTGGCTTGCCCTTGGGGCCGGCTTGTATTGGGCATCGTACGCGTTTCGCATCATGAACCCCGACCCCGTCTACTCCACGCCGGTCGGCGACAACTCCCCCATCATCGAAGACATCTTCATGACGCTCTGGGTCTTCGTCACCTTCCTTATTTGCAAGCGTTGGGGCGTTCGAAAGCCGCGCGTGCCCATCTCCGCCGTCATGATTTTCGCGGCGGTGCTCGTGCTCGTTGTGGAAGCGACGCACGTCTCACTGCCTTTTTGGGCCGCGCTTCTGGTTGAGGCGCTCGATCTTTTCACATTGGGCGCGTCAATGATCTTGTGGGGCCTGGCATTCGCCTCACTCGAGAAGCACCTCGCAGCACGCAACGTCGTGGTTGCCGTTCTCATCGCTGCGGCGCTCATCCTTGTGGGCAAGGCGCTGTCGCCCTTTGTCCCCATGGCTTGGATGATGTGCCTGAGCTCCGCAGGCGGCTCGGCCGTCATGCTGTGGGGCGGCATAGGCCTCCAGACACACCGCCGCAAGGCAAAGAACCGCTCAACCAAAAGCTTCGTCGCGATTGCCGCCCAACGCCTTGCGTACGGCTTCTCGCTGGGCTTCTTCCCCACGGCGACAGCCGCGCTCGCCACTGGCAACGCCGATATCGCCCTGTTTACGTTCTCGCTCGTCGTCGTCGCTGCGGCAGCCGTCGCAATACTTCGCAGCGACGACCCGCCCTGCACCCTGCTGCCTGCGCTTATCCTCGTGGCGTGCTGGATTCTGAGCCTGCCTTTCCTGAAAGGCGGCCTTACCAGCATGTTCCCGTCCCTGTTCTGCGCCATCTGGCTCTCTTGGCAAACCTTGTCTTCAGTGCAGCTCTCAGAGCTCAAGGAGCAGTACGGTTTTTCGGAGCTCGACATCACGTTCATCGACAAGATGGCCATCGCAGTCACGATTCTGACGGGCACCTTCACCTGCCGCATCATCGAGGTTGTCACCGAGATGCCCACGCTGTCGGTCGGCCTTGTTGAAATCCTGCTGCCCATAGCCTTCTGCGGACTGGGCATCATGGCGAGCTTCTCGCTGGCGCGTCTGCTGAGCGTGCGTCAGGAGGACAACTTCAAGGGCCGCGTGGCCCAGGCTGCCGGCGAGTTCGAAGGGCGCGTGTTTGCCTCCATCGCCGATGAGTTTGGTCTGTCGCCCCGCGAGCACCAGGTCTTTGCCATGCTCGCCCAGGGCCATACGAGCGCCTTTATCGCCGAAACCGCCGGTATCAACCCCGGCACCACCAAGGCCCACATCGCCCACATCTACCAAAAGCTCGACGTGCACAGCAAGGATGAAATGCTCGAACTCGTGGAAGACCGCATCGTCAAGGGCCAGCTGGAAATCGAGGACGAGTCGTAAGGCATCCGATACTCGCGACCTACCAGCCCAGAAAGACCCCTGCGGCCAGCAGAACACCAAGGAAGGCGAGGTTTGCCCCCACGAGCAGCCCCATGAACCTGCCGGCAGGAAGCGGCGTCGTGGGTCCATGGCCCGCCCTAAACCCTCGCGTCACCACGCCATACTGGGCAATGACGATAAGCGTGGCAAGCGAGGCGATGGGCGTACCCGCCCCACCCACGTTGACACCGGCAAGAAGACCCGCCCAGTCACCCGTGAAGCCTGAGAGCACAATGGCCGCAGGGACATTGCTGATGAGCTGGGAAAGCAGCGCCGCGGGAACAAACGCCCCGGCCTCCAGCCACGCCGCAAACGCGTCCCTCACCTCGGGCACGCGGGCAAGGTTGCCCGAGAACACAAAGAAGGCCGCAAAGGTGACGATGAGCCCCCAGTCGATGCGCAGGGGTAGGCGGGCGTCCACTGCCAAGGTAAGAGCGACCGCACACGCAAGGCACATCCAAGCTGGCAGTACACCGACAACCGCAGCCACGCAGCATGCAAGCGCACAGGCCGAAAGCACCGCCTGGCGCTTGTTGGCGGCAGGCGCAGACACCTCAACCCGCACGTCTCCCTTGCCCACAAAGGGACAGGCAAGCGCAACCAGCGCCGTGGCCAGGGCAAAGGGCGGCAGCATCGTGCGCACGAAGTCGGCAAACCCAATATCAAAAGCCCCTGCAAGATACATGTTTTGAGGGTTGCCAAACGGCAGCAGCATGCCGCAGAGGTTTGCCGCCAGGCCTTGGAGCACAAACACAGGCACCGCAAGATCGAGCCTGTCGCACGTCGCCAAACAGGCCGCCGCAAGGGGCAGAAGCGCGAGCAACGCCATGTCGTTGGTCACAAACATCGAGGCCAGAGCTGTCATACCTACCAGTGCAAATACAAGCAAACGCACGCCCGAGCATGCCGCCACCACGCGCGTTGCCAGTACCTGGATAATCCCCGAGGCGTTGAGCCCTCCCACCGCAAGCAACATGCTGGCGAGCTTGGCAAGGGTACCCCAATCGACATACCCCGCATATCCAGCATCAGGCGGCACAAACGTGCACGTCACAAACGCTGCCACAACGGCAACGGACGGCATTGCATGGCGACGCAAGAAGGAAATGAACCTAGACACAGATCTACTCGTTCGTCAGCAGATCGATAAGCTCCTGCTTGGAGTGCACGTCGAGCTTGGCGTATGCCTCCTGCACGTAGCCACGCACGGTGTTCGTGGCAAGCCCGAGCTCGTTGCCGATGAAGGGAGCGCTTCGACCCTGAGCGAGAAGCAGCACGACCTCGTGCTCGCGCGGCGTCAGGTGGTATTTGCCAGCCAAGTCAGCCGCACGCACTTCAAGCGGCGTAGGCGCAGGTGAAACCTGCGACACCTGATCCACCGGCTCCGGCACAGCGCGCACCTCGGTGCCACTCTCCCCTGCTTCGCCAGTCACAACCGCAGCCTGAGGACGGTTAAACGCCACGTCTTCAGACGTCAGAGAGACCGACACACCGGCAGCGCGCTTTCCCTGCTTGCGCGTAAGCAAAACCAGCGTCATCGACAGCAGGTAGATACCAGCCACCACGAGGACCATCGCACGCACGGTACCGTCAAGGTCGTCCCGAGCATCCAGCACCATGCCGGCGACAAGGCTCACCAAAAGGGCAGCTCGGGCGATAAACATTGAGCTTGCCACAACGGCAACTGCAGGTGCCTGACGCACGCGCGCGGTCTCGATCATCAAGAACATGATCGACACGTTCACAATCGTGCTGAGAAACGAGAGCGACGCCTGGAAGAAGGTGTCGAAGCTTCTGTCCGTAAACGGCAGGGCAACCAGCAGCAGGGCAATGAAGGGAAACGCGAAACGGAACGTCTTCGTGAGGTCGAACGTCCTGTTCGCCACAAACGCAAGCACGGCGAGGAAAACCACGGCCGAAAGGGAGGCCAAGCTAGTGGGCGAGATGCCAACCGCCTCCAACGTGGCGAACAGGCTCAGCCCGCTCGCCTCCGCAGCGCTGTACTGCCCCGACTCCACAAACGAGGCAACGAATCCCGAAAGCGTCGTAAGCGAAGCAAAAATAACGATAGGACCCCAAAGCTCGCCAAGCAAATCGGTCGTGCGCTTCAGCGACTCGCGCCCAGGGCGAGCAGGCTCCGCCCCTTCAAGGCACACCATGGGAGCCTTTACCGGGTCTTTTGCGCGACACATAAAGCAGAACAAGACGATGCTCGCAACGCCCACGCACGTCAAAAGCACATCCTGCGCCACCCCGGGCAACGTGGACAAGCCCAGGGAAACGAGCGCGCTCACGAGCATACTGGCAATGAGGGTGGTGAGGCAGCGGCGCGGACCCATGCCCACAAACGGCACGAGCCAAGCGGCGTTGGTCACAATCGAAGTCAGGCCCCACACCGAGGCAAGCGCAATCATTCCCGCCTCGTTGAGCAGACCGTCGAAAACGCCGATTCCCGAGAGGATGTTCATGATAAGGAGCACCGCGGCCGAAATCACACCCGCCGCATGCAAGCGGGAGTTGGGCCTCATGCAGCTCCACGCCACCAAGGCCGCTGAAGTCAGCAGAATCGAAAAGGAAGACGCGAATGAGAACTCAAAGTTGACAGCATTCACACTTGTCATGTCACGCACGGTAGACATGGCAGACGAATATGTGGCGTTCAGCAACACACGGAAAAAGCCGTAGCCCAAGAGCAGGGCAAGACAATAAACGTCAACGCGACGTTCGACACGTACTGCGGTCTTAGCAACCATACGACCCCCAACGACGACGGCAACAAAGACATGCACCGGAAAACCTGGCATGAAATATCGAGGGCACCCGCAGCCTGGCCATTGCGACCCTGCCCTGACGCCCCCTCGCATGCCGACAGTCCCCAGTGGCCGCTGCGCGACCCTGTCGACAGAATGTCAGTATACCCCTAGTCGGTCCCACGTTGAAGCAGTCATCAAAAGCAATTTAGTCCGATTTGGTGATGCGCCCACAACGCTTAAAGCACGCAAACAACGCACCCCCAAACCCCTACTCTTTGCAGGGCGCACGCCCATCAAAAAACCTCCCCCGCCGGGGCATTGCCCATCAGCGGGGGAGGTTCTTGGGAGGGTAGACTCACACGCGAGTCCACTCAAAACTCAAATGAAGCAAGCAGAGAGCTTAGAGCTTCTGGAAAACCTCGGCGAGCATGCCGTCGGGGCCGTCGATCATCACAGAGCGTACATGACCGAAGACGGCGATGACCGTCTCGACCGGGTCGCCGTGCACGTTGAAGCCGGCGTCGGCAGCCCTCTTGGCAACTGCCTCAACGTCGTCGACGATGTAGGACATAGCGAAGATGCCGGCGTTCTCGGGCTTGGCGACTTCGGACATCGGGTTGCCCTCGATGGAGAAGCTCAGGGCCTCAACAACGGGGGTGTTGGTGCCGGCGTAATACACCATGCGAGAGTGCGTGCCCTCGGGCAGGCCCAGAATCGGGTCGACCAGACCGTCGGTCAGCTCCTCATCGTAGACCTTCGGCATGCCGATGACCTCGGTCCAGAACTTGTCGGCGACGTCCATGTCGCTGACAACGAGAGCGATGTCGGTCATGTTCTTGAACAGGCCGTCGAACTCAGGACGAGGCTCGGAAACAGTCTCAATCATGGTCGTGGGGATGCCGTCCACGCCGCAGAGCACTGCCTCGGAGACCGTGGAGTCGCTCCAGTCGGTGGAGTACTCATAGGGCTCGCAGTAGTAGGAATAGCCCAGCTTGGTGAGGTGCTTGTGGACAGCCTTGTTGTTGTCGCAACGCATGGCCACATCGAAGTAACCGGGGTCGTAGCCGTTGCGATCGGCGGTACGGATGCAAGCACCCGAGCGGGCGTCGAACTCGATGAACTGAAGCACCGTGGACTGGTACTCGTTCTTGACCATTGCATAACGCGCGCCGCCCTCGAGGCCGTACAGGGCCTCGACTTCCTCGGGGAGGAGGATACCGGTGCCGACCAGCTTGTACTCGAACATGCCGGTGAAGAAGTTGATGCTCTTGTCCAGGTCGTTGCAGGAGATGCAAATACGCAGGACGCCCGAATCGGGCTTGGGCTCCTCAGCGGCCTGCTCGGCGTAAGCAGGAGCGGTGGTGATGCTGGCGGCAGCAGCTGCAGTGGCGGCCACGGCGGCACCGGTAACGAACGAACGACGAGAAATATGCTCAGCCATGATGGCTCCCTAGAAAAAGGCCGGGTATTTCGAGTGAAACACCCGGCCAGTCGATTTAGGCGTCGTACCTATGCGGATCTATGCAGTTCCGCTTCCCTCTAAAACGCGGGTTCTCGTCCGCAAGGCGTCGGGAGGCGACGTGTACTGGAGTACTCTAGCCTCCCGAGAACGCAGCGGACGAGGTTCCGCTACATACCTTCTTACTTCGCGGTGTCAGCGAAGATGTCCTGCATACCCTGATTCAGCTTGTTGAGGGTCAGCGTAGCGCCGGCGACAGAGTCAACCTTGACGGTCTGGCCGTCGATGACAGCGTCGACGTACTCCTGGAGCTGATCGTCGGTCATGAACATGTTGTCGCGACCCTGGACGACCTGGATGTCGGTGATGGCGCCGCCCGCAACGGTGACCTGGATGGTGAACTTGCCCTCGTTGCCGTTGATGACCTGCTCGTAGGTGCCGTCAGCCTTCTTCGTGATGTCGATGAGGGCAGCGAGGTCCTGCTGGGGGAGTTCCTCGGCGACGCTGGAGCGGCCACCGAAGGCGTGGTCGGCAGCAGCGCGGCCGGAAGCGATGCACTCAGCGAGGAACATGCCGTTCTGGTACAGGTTGGCGACGTAGGAACCGAGCTCGCCGGCCTCGTACAGACCCTCGATGGGCGTGCCGTCCCACTTCAGAACACGGGACTGCGTGTCGCGCTTGGCGCCACCGGTCGTACCAACGAGCGTGGGGGTGATGCCCACGGCGTAGAACGGAGGCGTGTCGATGGGGGCCATGGTCTCGGGATCGCGGCCGAACTCGTCGGAGCCAGCCTCGATGCCAGCGTTGTAGGCGTCGATGGTGGCCTGGAGGGCGTCGGCGTCGCGGCCGATGAGCTCAGCGAGCTCAGCGATGGAGTCGGCCTTGGTGATCCAGCCCTTCTCAATCTCGACGGAGTTGTCGTCAGACCAGGTGTAGCCGAGCGTGGTGATGGGCCAAGAGAGCCACTTGGTGACGATGGCACCGGCCTGGCAGGTCTTGTCGTCGAAGATCAGGCTGACGGGCAGGGCGCGGTCGTGAGGAACGTCCACGTAGTGGCCGTACTGCTTGTACTTCATGTGCTGACGGTGGTAAGCAGCGGACTCGTTGTAGAAACGCTTGTCCTCAGCGTCGACCTCGATCCAGGAGCCAGCGGGCATGGTGAAGGCACGCATGAAGGTGCTCTCGTAATCCGGCACCTTGATGCCGAGCCACAGACCGCCGGACTGGGTCTGGTTGCGCATGTGCCAAATCTCAGCGCCGAGGCCCATGAGCATCTGGATGCCGTCGCCGGTGTTGCCGGGGGTACCGCCGGTGTAGACCATGTCCATACCGTGGAAGTCGCGCTGCATCTGGAGGTTGTTCTCATAGCCGCCGCAAGCAAGGACGAGACCCTTGGTGGCGCCGATGCGCTCCTCGGTGCCCTTGTTGTTCACGACGCCGCCGACGACCTTGCCCTCAGCGTCGACGATGAGCTGGGTCAGCGGGCACTCCCACTCGATCTCGATGTTCTCACGAGCCTCAACGGCGCGAGCGAAGCCGTGCCACACGCCACCGTACTCGAAGACCGTGCCGGCCTGACGCACGTGGCCGGAGCAGCCGACGAAGCTGGAGCCGTCGAGGTCCGGGAACTCGGTGACGAGCTTACCCCAGGTGATGGGGCCACCGGAGACGTAGCCGAACTCATAGCCCACGGGAGAGACGGTGCCCTGGATCCACTCGGGCTGAGCGGCGAACTCGTCGCACATCCAGTCGAGGTACTCCTCGGGGATGGGGTTGGGCTTGAAGCAAGAAGTGACGTAAGTCTTGAAGGTGTCGATATCATCGGGCGAAGGAACGATGACGGTCTGACCAGAAGCGACGGAGTTGCCGCCGGCCTGGCCCTCGTCGAGCTTCTCAATAATAAGAACCTTGGCATCGGGGTCGATGTCGTTGGCCTCGAGGGCAGCAGCCTCGCCAGCAAGACCATAACCCACGACGAGGAAGTCTACCTCGCGGTCGAACTGAGCGTCCTCGCCCTCGGCCAGAGCCAGAGGAGCGATGGCGGCGAAGCTCGTCGCGGCGGCGCCAGCAGCGGCGCCCTTGAGCAGATCCCTACGCGTGCATGCCTTGGACATACCTTTCCTCCTTTTTCTTGGCAGGCATCTTGCCTGCCTGGAAGCTCGCGCCCCTTTGCGCGGTCTTCCATAGACCACTAGGTTGCCCCCGCACATCTTCGCTTCCCCCTGGGCTGCGTTGTCGTGCGGTGTGCCACCCATAGTGGACTTCGGCCCCCTTTGCCGATAGGTGCATTTAGAATGGACTTCAAAGTGCCTGGTAGATAGTGTCAAGCGGCAAGACCCAAAAGAGGTCCCCCTACAAATGCAGGGTTGCTTGCGAACGGCAAGATTCGCTTTGCAGGGGGCAAGAAACGCACCTGCGCAAGGCTGTTTTTGCCCTTCTGCAAAGCCAGCGGAGCCCCCTCAAAATGTCAAGCACAGGAACGCAGGGGGCATCCCTACATGTGCAGGGGACACCCCCTACACGTCGCAGCGGCTCTCGACAAGGTCGATAAGCTCTTGCTGGGAGTGTACGTCGAGCTTGCGGTAGATGCGTTTGACATGAGTTTTCACGGTGTTGTACGACAGCGTGAGCTCGTCGCGGATGTGATAGCCGTTGTGCCCGCGCGCAAGCATCCCGAACACCTCGCGCTCACGCTCGGTAAGACCGCACTCGCCCGCAAGGGCGTCGCACGAACGCTCGATAAGCGCGTCGCGATCGGGCGGCACCTCAACGGGAACGGGGAGTTCCTCGGCAGGCTCCACGCCTTGAATCGTGTCGGCAAAGGTGAAGCCGCGCAGGCAGAAAATCACATATGCAAAGAGCGCGAGGACCACGACGCTCGTTACAAGCGAGGCCTCATCGGGATGCGTGGCAAGCAAGACATTGCAGAGGTGACCAAGGTCGGCACCAAGGAACGTTCCTGCGCCGCCAGCAACCGCCCCGCAGGCAAGCACGGCCAAGCTGCCGGCCATGTTGCGGGCGCACAAGGCCGCCATGACCGTCCACGACAGGACCTTGAAGCAAGAGTTTCCAGCGTAGAGCAACCCGTTTGCCGCACTGGGGGCCACATTGAGCGGGGCGAGCAGAAACCCGGCAACCACAAGAAGTGCCGCCACAGCGAAGAGCCCGTCGTCATGGCCCCTCTTTCCGTCGGGAGCCAGCACAAACCATGCAACAGCCGCCGGCAGCACGCAGAGACTGAGATAACTCGAAACAGGAGTGAACTGAGAGATACGCAGCGACAAAGCGAATCCAAACGCGGCGGAAAAAATGAACATGAGGATGTACAACTGATGTCCGAGCGACAAAAACGACCGGGGACTCGCCAACGCAAGCTGTTCAAGCGCTTTGCCCTTAATAGACTCGCGCCACACGGGGGTCACCTCGCGCCACAGAAGCAAAAGGACCGACAAGGTGATAACGGCATCGATAACGACTGACGCACAAAACGACGGGGCGGGCGACACCGTCGTGACAAGCGTTGCCACAAGCACGGCACATGCCACACCAATAGACGTGCGCTTGGGAGAATCGGCATGCGCAAACGCGATACCCACGAGATAGTGATTCGCCGCCCCTGCCAAGGAAAGCAACATGAGACCCGCAGTTACCACTGCGGGGTTACCCGGCACGCAAAGAAGCAGCCCTGCACCCGCCACAGCGCAAGCGAACGCCAGCGGCGGCACCACGCGTACCTTTATCAAGTCTGGACGGCTCAATGCGCAAAACAGTACAGCGAGCCCTACCGCAATGCCCACCAAGGTCTGAAATTCCCGAGCCAAAGGAAAGGTTCCACTCGTCACCGGGAAGATGCCATTGTTGAGAAGCCAGACTTGATAGGTCTCCAGCGCAAGTGTCAGACTCGGCAACCCCACTAAACGCAGCGCGTATTTCATACTCATCCCCCCGCCGACAATTTTCGGGCATTCTACCACGGCAAATGCAAATGTACCCCTTGATGGGTGACTACGGGGGACCTCGCGGTGCCTATGGTTTGGAAATGGCCGGCGGGGCAGGGGAAGCGCCTGGCCGGATATCAAATATTCGTACAGATGTGAGAAAGGGATCGCAATTATGGAACTCACCCGCAGGAACTTTGTCGCAAGTGCCGCCGCAGCAACCGCCGCCATGGGCATTGCCGGCACCGCCATGGCAGACGAGAGCTCCTCTTCCGCCGACACCCAGAGCTACTCCCAGACCCACGAGCCGCCCACGTGGGGTGTCGAGCACATGGCCGACATCGACTGGCTCGGCACCGCGCCCGAGATCGCCGACGCCGACATTGTGGAGACGCGCGAGACCGACCTACTCATCATCGGCGCGGGCAACGCCGGCATGGTCGCTGCCGCAACTGCCAGCGACGCCGGCATGAACTTCGAGATCTGCGAGAAGACCGGCCTTCTGGGCACCACGCGCAACTGGTACGGCGTGTGCAACTCCACGCAGTGCAAGGAGGCCGGCAAGGAAGCCGACCCCATGTTCATGCTCAACGAGATCACCCGTTACGCCAACGGCAAGGTGAACCAGAAGGTCATCAAGAACTGGATCGACAACTCCGCCGAGATGAGCGACTGGCTTGTCAACATCATGGACGGCTACGGATTCGACGTCTACTTCGAGACCAACACCGGCAACGAGCAGGGTGCCGGCGGCTGCCACTACTTCTGCGCCCCTACGCAGCACAACTTCAACGCCCGTGAGGACCAGCCCGAGGAGTACCAGAAGAAGAGCCGCAACGAGCTGCTCGAGGACTACATCAGCAAGGCCGGCCACGCCATCAACTACGAGTACGACCTGGCAAAGCTCGTCCGCGACGGCGACGGCCCCGTGACGGGCGCCATCTTCTCCACCAAGGACGGCTACGTGCAGATCAACGCCAAGAACGTCCTGCTCACCACGGGCGGCTATGCGGGCAACTACGAGATGCTCGAGGCCCTGAACCCCCTGCTCGTGCGCTGCACCACTGCCCAGGGCGGCTGGACTTTTGATACCGGCATGGGCATCAAGGCCGCCATGTGGGTTGGCGCAGAGAAGGATGTCGAACCCGCCGGCATGATTTGGGACCGCGGCGTAACCGAGCCCGGCACGCCCTGCGGCTTCGTGCGTGACGAGGAGACTGGCGGCTGGAAGTTCCCCCACGAGGGCCAGTTCAACCCCGCCTCCCAGCCCTTCCTGCGCGTGAACGCCGAGGGCGAGCGCTTTATGAACGAGTCCGGCCCCTATGACTGGAACGTATATTGCTCCAGCCAGCAGACCTACGGCACGTGGAACACCGTGTGGGATGCCAACTTCTGCGACGACGTCGTCAAGTTCGACAAGCTGGGCTGCGCCAGCCTCACCATCATCCTGCGCGACATGTTCATGCAGGAGGGCGGCACGTTCGACCAGATGGCCGAGGAGGGCACCCTCGTCAAGGCCGACACGCTCGAGGAGCTCGCCGAGGGCCTGAGCATCCCCGTGGACACGTTCCTCGCCACGGTCGAGCGCTACAACGAGATCGCCGAGAGCGGCGTCGACGAGGACTTCGGCAAGGAGGACTACCGTCTCTCCACGCTCAAGACCCCGCCCTTCTATGGCGTGACCTGCGGCGGCACCATCCTGTGCACCGGCGACGGCCTCAAGATCAACGAGCACATGCAGGTGAAGGACACCCAGAACAAGGTCATCGAGGGCCTCTACGCCGCCGGCGACTGCTCGGGCAGCTTCTTCTCCGGCGTGTACCCCGAGCTCTTCCCGGGCCTTGCCTGCGGCCGCACGATGACCGAGGCACGCCAGGCCGTCAAGTTCATCGCCGGCGAGTAAGCAAGCGTTTGGCGAGCTAACGCACCCATACCGCATCACCGAGGCCGTGCCCGCGCAACCGCAAGCACGGCCTCTTTTGTGCGCCGAAACCACCAACCGCCTGAACACGCTGTGAGGTTCCATCTGGAACCATCAACCACCGCAACGCGCCGTTAGGTTCCATCCGGAGCCATCAACCACTGGAACACGCTCCGGGGTTCCATTCGGAACCGCCAACCGCCGAAACACACCACAAGGCTCCATCCGGAGCCATCGACCTCCAGAACACACCACAAGCGCCCATCCGGAGCCATCATCGCTGGATTGCGCCACAAGGTTCCGTCCGGAATCATCATCCACCGGACACGCTGCAGAGCCCCGTCTGGAACCATCATCGCCGGAACACGCCCCAGAGGGCTCATCCTCGCGCGATAAGACTCCATATCCCATTTTGGGATATATCCTTGCGGACAATAAAGTCCCGCCCTATGGATACGAATCTCAATCGCGCCGTCGGCGTTGAACTCAAAGCCATGCGTGGCGAAGCAAACATGACCCAGGACGCCGTTGCCAAGAAACTCGGCAAGCCCCAGTCCTACGTAAGCAAACTCGAATCGGGCGAGCGCAGCTTGCGCTTGCCCGAGATATCCGACTATGCCGACGCGCTCGACATACAGCTCGGTGACTTCATGCTGCGCGTAGACGTCTGCATCAAAGACTACCGACGGCTCAAAAAAGGGCCATTGGCGTAAGAAACCAGCGAGGCCTATCGCGCATCCATCCCCTGATGGCGCGCGATAGGCCTCGATTGTCCTCCATGCAATCATTTAACATACATTTCAACTGTTCAAATGTATGTTATTTCATTAAAACACCAGTTGGCGCATTTTTAGAAATCCTGAAATGTATGTTATTTTCCGACCCCACAGCTTCCGAACGTTAGAACTCCGCCTTCCACAGCCCATGCAGGTTGCAATACGCGTACACCGTGCCGCCTTGTGCGGGCGGGAACAACACAGCGGGCTCGTCGCCGGGCTTCAGATACCGAATGTCCACCCTGCCTGCAGCCGCAAGTGCAATCCACTCGATGTAGTGCTCCTCGGTCATCGGATGGGCAACCGAACCAATCTCAACGCGCAAGCCATCTGTCTGCACCTGGACCACAGGTACGTGCTTCTCCACTGAAGCGTCCACGGAGCCGGGCACGAGCAACTCCATCTTCTCGCCACAGCACACCGGGTTCACTCCGGCGTCATGCACCATCATTACCAAGTTGCCGCAATGGTTGCACCGATAGAACTTCACTTCCATGCCAGACTCCCTCCACTCGAGCGGATGTAGTGTCCCGACTGGTTTATCCCCATGCACACAGCATTCATGCAAGATGGAACGACATCGCGACACTTTTGAAGCAAGGCGGCTCCCGTTGAGGCCAAGACGCAGGCACCCATGAAGAAGGGGGCACTCGCACATTCGAGCACCCCCCTCACCATCGGTTCATCTTGCTCTTTCAAGCAAGTCTACGCGATAATCCCCAGGTCGCGCATGCACCCGAGGAGACGCTCCTCGTGCGCAGGCTCCATGCAGGTGAGCGGCAGGCGCAGGCTGTTCTCGCCGTAGCCCATCGCCGCCATGGCGGCCTTGACGGGGATGGGGTTGACCTCGCAGAAAAGCGCATCGATAAGAGGCAGGTACTTGAGCTGCAGCTCGCGCGCACCAGCGACGTCGCCCTCAAGCATGCGGCGACACATCTCTACCGTCGCGGCAGGCGCCACGTTGGACAGCACCGAGATGACACCCTTGCCGCCCAGCGCCATGATCGGCACGACCTGATCGTCGTTGCCCGAGTAGATGTCGATCTTGTCGCCCGCAAGCGCGGCAATCTGCGCTACCTGCGAAATGTTGCCGCTCGCTTCCTTCACGGCGCAAATCATGGGGTGCTCGGCAAGCTTGGCAACCGTGGCAGGCTGAATGTTGCAGCCCGTGCGGCCAGGCACGTTGTACAAAACACAAGGCAGGTCAGCAGCATCGGCCACAGCGGTGAACGATGCGACGAGACCGGCCTGCGTGGCCTTGTTGTAATACGGAGCCACCAGAAGGGCGGCATCTGCCCCCACCTGGGCGGCAAACTTCGTGAGGCCGATTGCCTCCTCGGTGCAGTTGGAGCCCGTGCCTGCGATAACAGGAACACGATGGGCAACCTTCTCCACACAGTAGCGAATGACCTCGCGATGCTCCTCATGCGTGAGAGTCGGGCACTCGCCGGTCGTGCCCACGGTCACGATGGCATCGATACCCTGCTCAATCTGCCAATCGATGAGCGTGCCATACATGTCGTAATCGACTGCTCCGTTTTTGAAAGGTGTCACAATCGCCGTGGCCGCACCGGTAAAAATCGTCTTCTTCATATTGCATCAACCCTTCGAAAAGCCGTCGACAAACATGGTCAACATGATAGGGAGGGCACGTTACCATTTTGTGTTCGCCTCGGCAATCGCAGCGAACGCACGGGATGTGCCCGCAAACGGAGGCGTCGCCTTATCCCGCCGCCCCTATGCCCGCCTCGAATGCCTGACGGAAGTCGTCGGCGCGCAGGGGATGCTCTTCGCTCGACAAGACATGCTGCGCCGCGAGCTCATCGGTGTAGTCCTCTAGCAGGTATACCTGCGCTGCGCCGTCTTTGGCCACATGGCACACGCAAGGTTCCAGGCCAAACGATACAATACGCGCGCCAGCCATCGACTCGCTGCCTGGCACCTTCTCCAACTCGATTGTCGCAATCCCACCAACCTGACAGGCAATGTCGCCCTGGGCCGCAACAAAGTTGCCCAGGCCCCAGTACACGAGTCCCGTGGCACCGGCCTGCGTTGTCAGCATGCCGTATGGGGCGACCACATGGGAGTGAGAGCACACCACCACGTCGGCCCCTGCGTCCATGGCTTCTTCCACCATCTGCCGCTGCTCCTGCGTGGGCGTACTCGAATACTCCTGCCCCATGTGCAGGATGACAACCGTCAGGTCCACCCCTCCCTGCACAGCCGCAATCTCCCGCAGCATCGCATCTTTATCTTCAATGGTATCTACCAGGTATTTTTCATCTTCTGGTAAAGAGTGGCCATTCAGGCCATAGGTCAGGTCGAAGTATGCAAGGCGAAAATCCCCCGACTCAGCGAGTGTTGGAGCGACGGCGGCCCCATCTTCGTGCAGCCCCACGACGCCCACCTGCGGATGCTCCTGCGCCCAATAGCCCAGCGTCTCGCGAATAGCACTCGAGCCCCTGTCGTTCACATGGTTCGTCGCACTTGCCACTACATCGAATCCGGTGTCCGCGAGCGCGTCGGCAATGGTGGCAGGCGTTGCAAATTCGGGATACCCGCTGCGCTTCGCCGCGTCACGGACCAGCACCGTCTCCTGGCACACCGCAGCGATGTCAAACGACGATATATAGTCCTTGACCTGGGCAAACACACTTGAGAAATCAAACGTGCGGCGCTTTCCGTCGTACGCCGCCTCGTAGATCCCTTGATGGGCGATGACGTCGCCGGCAAAGAGCAAGCTTAGGCGCTCCGCATGCGCCTCGCTCACGAGCTTGAACCCCCACGAACCCCAGCGCCAGGATGTCAGGCCGCCATCGGGAGCCTCAAGCACGAGCGTCCCGTCGGGTTCCATCCATTCGCGAGCGAAATACGACCCCAATGCCGAGCTCATCCATATCGGCGCGATCTTGCCGGTGCGCATGCCATAGACAAACACATGCTGCGACCACGCGTCATCCGTCCCGCTCTCCCAAAACGGACGATACGGGCCGTAGCTTCCTTGCTTCCAAACAAGGAATACCAGCTCATCCGCACCGTCCCCGTCGAGGTCGCAGACATGGGTATCGAAGACGCGCCATTCGTCGGGACTGGCGTACACGTCCACACCGCCCACCGACACCCGCGCATCGTGCGCCTCGCCCACCGCAACCAGCGACTCCTTCGTTCCATCTCCATCGAGGTCGGCCGGCAATTGGCATGTCTGCCAGGCAAAATTCTCAAGCATCTCTTCGTCATAGACAAAATCGCAAGACGCAGGTGCATTCCCGTCAGCAGCCCCAGAGGTTGCCATGTCTCTGTAATAAATCCCGGATGCCATCTCATTCCCGACGGAAACACCAGGTACACCCTTACCCTCGGATGAATCGACAGAGGTGACAGCCTCCAAGGAGGACTCGCCGGATTGGCCTGCGCCCTTAAGGCAAACCCCCGAATTGCCTTCTCCCTTGGATAGAACTCCAGAATCGGCCATGCTCCTGTCAGAGCCCCCGGGGTCTTCCGCGTCCTGAGGAGACGTGCTGGTCGCAGTTCCGTCAACTATATTGCTCGTGTCCTCGTCCGGAGATCCGCCCCCGACAATCCCCTGGTCAACTGTCTGACCTCGAACCACCCCGCCAGCCCATTGCGAAGCGATCACCGTCACCAGGGACTCGTCATCGGCCCAGGCTATCCCTATAAGGCACAGCAGGCATGCCGCAAGTGCCAAGGCAGCCAACACAACGGCGGCAAACCTCGGCACCATGCGGCAATGCCTGCTTATGGAGGGCATGGATTTGCTCACGCCCGCAACCCTTTCTTACATCGTCCTCCAGCTCAGGCTGAAGTCCTGCGCCCACCAGACAGGATCAATCGCAGGTTCGGTATAGCTGCCGTCCTCCCCCAGCTCGATACCGAGCATGCGGCGCCATTCGGTGTCGGTCAGACGCTCATTGAGCGGCTGGACAAACTGGTAGAAGCTGTACACCGCGCCCGTCATAAGACGAAGCACGCCGTCCATCGGTACAAGCACGTACAGTTTGGACACCGAGCCGGTGCCGAGCTCCAGGCACGACCCGTTGGGGTCGGTCGCCACATCGGCCACTATCGCCGCAGGGAACTCGCGAGTCGTAAAGTACTCATTGTCCGTCTCGTTCTTGTATACCTCCTGCCAGAAATGCTCAATCTGGCCACCGAACGTACGGATGAGGTCGAACTCGTCGTCAGTGGGTGTCTCGGCGTTGAGTTCCTTGCGCGCAATCTCTTGCAGACGATACGCCAGGTCGCTCAAAAGCCCCAGGTTGTCGGCATCTTCCTGCACCAGCATGCCGTAGGTAGCCAGTCCCTGCGATGTTGCCTGCGTGAGGGCTCCCAGGCGGCCGAACACCTCGGGCTCGGGCTCAACGTAACCGCGGTCATCGTGAACAGGCAGCTCTCCGCCGCCCATCTCGGCCATGACCTGCTTAGAGTAGAGAATGGTGTCGTGCTTGAGCTCGGCATAGCTTCCCGCGAAGGTCTGCAGGCAGCGACGCGACCACAGCTGAGACCGCATGAACCAGGGATACCCCTCGCCCTTCTCGTCGCACAGGGGCTTCAGCGTGCGCAGCCACTGAGCATACAGGCTCGCCTTCCACAGCGTGTCGTCTGCCTGGGCAATGCCCTGCTTGAGGGCCTCGAGGTTCTCCGTGTAGCCCGCAAACTCGTACGCGCCCGTTGTCTCGAGCAGACTGGCCGCCTCGCTGGAGCCAAAAGCCGCCGGGATATCGAGCGCATCGGGGAGCAAGCGCTGCTCGCCTGCGGCGTTCTCTTCCACCTCGCTGTAGATGAGCTTCTGGAAGACGGCCTCATCGATGCTGAACCTCTGGCCCATGAACCTGAAGCCCTTGCCCTCCTCGACCGTGTCGGTGTCGGGAT
Source organism: uncultured Coriobacteriales bacterium (assembly GCA_934636245.1). Taxonomy (GTDB): domain Bacteria; phylum Actinomycetota; class Coriobacteriia; order Coriobacteriales; family UMGS124; genus UMGS124. Next base: position 3,557 of record CAKUAI010000005.1, on the reverse strand, counting down.
CGTCCCACACGGGAATGGAGTTGATCGCCGGAGCAGCCGTCTGACCCGTGAGCGCGTGGAACTCCCTCCAGGCGGTGTCGTTGCCCGCCAGGTCGGCCGCGCGAGGCATGCCGGCATAGCTGCGTTCTACAAGAGGCGCGTACTCGTAGTATCCGTTGTCATCGCTCGCCCCCGCAAAGAACGAGGTCACCGTGTAGATCTTCGACCACGCATCGAGTGCGCCGTCGTTAAGCAAAAGCGTGATGAGCAAGGCGCTGCGGTCGAGGTCCTCGTTCTTCTGGGCAAAGTTGATGCGCCCATACCACATCATTGCACGGAAATATCCCTCGAGCGCCGCATCGCCCTCGTAATAGCCGCGCGGCTTGTACTGAGAATAGTCCTCCATTGCGCAGGCAATGGGCGAATCCGAGATGCCGGCCGCCTCATATACGAGCGCGATCTCGGCATTTGCCAACTCGGCCACATCGGCAGGGACGCTGACCTCGAGGCCCTGCAGGCACGCACCCACAGTGAAGAACGCCACATTGCGTACGGCCGCGCTCTCCCATTCGGTGCCGCGTAAAACCTGTAGCTGGTCATACGCGCCCTGCACGAGTATAGCGCTCAGACCCTGCAGCTCAGAGGCCAAGTACGCGCGCTCGGTGTTCTTAAGCAGATGGCTGAAATAAAGATGGTAGGTGTGCAACATCGCATCGGTCGTGACGAAGTTCGGCATCATCGAGTAACGGTTCGTCTCGTATGCCTCGAAGAATTCCTCGCCTGCACCCTCGAGCATGCAGAAAAAGCCATGCTGCCTCAGCATGTCGAGCTGGGCGTCGTTGAGGTAGTACCAATCGAGGTTGTCGACATTGCTCAGGTCCTCAGCAGGAACAAGGTCGGCAGCGTGAGGATTGGAGGCCGCCTCAACAGGGGCAATCGATTCAAGAAGCACGGGGCGCGCGGTGGCCTGCGTGGGCTGGGCCGCACCATCCTGACCAGCCTGGCTGCCTCCCGTCAGAAAGCCGCCCAGAGTAGAGAGCGCACCGAGCACCCCGTCGGCTTTCGCCACCGCCGGCGAAAGCACCGCGCCGGACACACCCAAAGCCGTCGCTGCAGCCACAGCCGTACGCCTTGAGATAAGCTTGTTCGACATCGTCATCCCCGCCTTCCCGCGACAGCACAGCGGCCATCGCCCCTGAGGTATCTCAAGATGAGGATACCGTACGCGCGCGGAGATTCATAGGGCAAAACCGTGCATGGGACAGCGCGAAATTGATGAGAATCGGCCGCCGAGAACGCGCGGGGCGGGCTGCTGGAGTTCGCGAGGCAGGCGATAGAGTCGAGCCCGGAGCTTGTGGGCAGGGTCGAGGCGGCATAGTATAGGTGCCATGATTTCAGACCGCAGCAAGGCCGACCCCTTCAGAGCCGGGCCTTACACCAACATTACCTGAGCGGCCATAAGACCTGGCCCATGGCCACCCATCTGGCGTCGATGCTGATGTCAAGCCAGACAGCCTGGCTTAAGACCAAAGGAGCATCAATGGGCCTATCAGTGCTCCCACTTGATGCCCTGCTCGTCCATGAGTGCGGCAATGTCGTCCTGGACATGCTGCATGTCCTGGTCGATTGCTGAGATGCGCTCGGCGCACTCCTTCAACCGACCTCGAATATCGTTCAATGCCGGGCTCTGGGAATCGAGCACCCATTGGTTCTTGTAGCGCAGGGCATGCTCCAGCGAGCTCCAAAAGTCCATGGCAATGGTGCGGAGCTGAACTTCCACAACCACCTCGCGGTTGACCCCGTTGAGATACACGGGAACGCTCACGACAAGATGGAGGCTTCGATAACCCGACTCTTTGGGGTTCTCGATATAGTCCTTGCGCTGCAGGAGCTTTACGTCCCTTTGGCTCAGCAGTTGGCTTTCAACCGTGTACACGTCTTCGAGATAATTGCACACCACGCGCACGCCCGCCACATCGAAGATGTTCTTGCGAATACCCTCCAAAGTGGCAGGAAAACCCTTACGGCCAAGCTTCTCGTAAAGACTCTCGGGCGTCTTGAGACGCGACGTGATGGCATGAATGGGACTGTGCCCCAAACGGATGCGAGCGTCTTCGTCAAGGTTCTCGAACTTGGTCGTGATCTCCCTGATAGCCGCCTTGTATTCGGCCATCAGAACCTTAAACGCATGGAGTTCGGGTCGCTCGACAAGCTGGATGTCAAACGACTGGGCCGCTTCTTCCTCAACAAGAGTCGCTTCGACTACTGTTTCGCTCAATACAATTCTCCAAGTCCAATCATCATGCAGAGGTCCGGGCAGTAGGTATACCCCCGAAATGCCGCATAATGCAGGCAGTTTTCTTACAAAAGCGCAATAAGGCGTTGGGCGCCGGGGTTCATTTCGAATAAAAGCCCAGCTACTATCGGCCTTCGAAATACGAAAGAACCTCTTGGGTGAGATCGGCATAATCGCGAGGCAAACGAGGAACCGAAACGTCTCCCGAGGACATCTCGCCCATCAGCTTGGAACCGCAACCTTCACGCACGGTGGTTTTGAGAAGCGCAAACCCCGCGTCTTGCGAAGCCTGAGCGATGTGCGCGATATGCTCCGCCTCGCCTTCCCGGCTGGCAGAGACCCTTGTCATGGCAACGCCCATGACCTTAAAAGACGGGTTAAAGGAGCGGCGGAGCAGGGCAAACGTCTGCGACAGCTGAGGAAAGTCTTGATTCCTAAAGACATCAGGCGAAGTCAAGACAAGAGCAGCGCTCGAGGCATACAGCGAGTTCCACGCCAAAACGCCCAAATTGGGAGGCGTGTCAATAATGGCGAAGTCATAGGATCCATCGACCTCATCAAGAGCCTGGGCCAAAAGGCGTTCGCGACCCAAGGACATGAAGTCCATGTCGGCAGAAGAGAGAGCAATGCTGGCAGGTGCGACATCGCCGAGCAGTGTCGGAACGATGGCAGAAACCAACGAGGATCCACTGAGAACGTCGTAGGTTGAAGGAATGCCTTCCGCATCAGCATCGATGCCGTACGCTCGGCTGAGATCGGCCTGAGGATCGAGATCGACGCTCAAAACGCGCTTGCCCTGATTGCGCAATCCAAGCGCCAGGGCACATGAAGTCGAAGTTTTACCGACGTTTCCCCGCTGACTTGCAATAGCAATAACGCGCACAGTGTCCCCTTCAAACAATTGCTTTGACCCATACAGGATACCGCAAGATGAAGCACCGCCATAGAGCATGCGGGCAAATAGACAAGAGCGGAAGGAAACATGAAAAGAAAAACCCACCTGGTCAAAGACCAGGTGGGTTTCAAATTCAAGGATGGTGGGCGCTCTAGGATTCGAACCTAGGTAGGCAGAGCCAACGGGTTTACAGCCCGTCCCCATTAACCACTCGGGCAAACGCCCATCCTTATAACAAAAGCCCCAAAGGACTTGTTGTTAAAGAAATAATACAAGGCGCCCTGGGGGCCGCACAGCGCTTGAGGAATGATTCCCTTGAGAACGGTCGGGAGCGGAGGGGCCTGAAAAGTGTCCCGAAGGGCTCGGCCGATTAGTGGCGCCCGGCTG
>CAKUAI010000004.1 GCA_934636245.1 uncultured Coriobacteriales bacterium | reverse complement strand
GGGTGTAGCTCAGTTGGGAGAGCACTTGACTGGCAGTCAAGGGGTCAGGGGTTCGAATCCCCTCATCTCCACCATTGAAGATTAAACAGGCGAGAGTCGAAAGACTCCCGCCTGTTTTCGTTTATCCGGTCGTTTACGATGACTGTTGCGAGTGAAGGGACGCACCGTATGGGCGAGATGCTGCAAGGTCTTGGAAGCGTGCTGATGGAGAGTCTCTCCTTCATTTCTACAGATGACTCGGGACAGATACTTATCTTTGGTTTGTATCCCGAGATCATTGCCATCCGAGCGCTCTTTCTGTGCATCATCGCGGCATTGGCGTTTCTTGTGCAGCATCTTCTCAGCAAGCTCATTCATCGTCTAATCGCCAACTTCGACAGCCTGCCGGCCGCATCTATTATCGTGAACTTTGTGCGCGTGATCGTGTGGTCGATGGCGCTCATCTGTGTGCTCGAGCCTGTCTTTGGCATCAAGCCCACCGCATTCATCACCGCGCTGGGCGTGACCTCGGTCGTCATCTCGCTGGGCTTGAAAGACACCATCTCAAACATCTTCGGCGGCTTCATGCTCATGGTGGGTCGCGTCATCCAGCCGGGTGACTATGTGACGATTGCGGGTGTCACGGGCACCGTTGTAGATGTCACCATGCGCCACACCGTGGTGGAGAACCGCCTCGACGAGCGCATCGTTATCCCCAACTCGGTGCTCAACACCACCTCGGTTCATCAGCTTCCTGCCTCCAGCGAGTCGCAGGCGACCCTCGAGTTCACGATGGAGCTCGGCTACGACCCCGATATGGTGGCGGCCGACCTGCTCAAAACCGTCAAGGAGGCCGCAGGTGACCGTTTGCGCACCGAGGAGGGGATGGAGCCCAAGGTGTTCTTCGATTCCATCACGCCCTATGGCGCCAAGGGCCAGATCTTCTTCTATGTCGTCGAGGGCGTTCCCTTTTCGGGCGTGCGCAATTCAATCGTGCGTGCCATAGCGAAGAAGGAGTATTTCTCCACCAAGGGCGCCCGCGCGCTTGCTACCGATGTGGCTGAGGGTGGGCAGGCCACTGAGGTCTAAGTCCTCTGGCTCGTCGTTTCTATGTGTCGCCCCCGCATGCCGCTGCCGGGTTGCCTTTGCCGCTTGCTTCGGTCGCGGTAGAATGTGCAGCCGTCAACAAGGTATGTGACTTGCCGAGTCGGGCAAGCGAGGAGCAGCGTATGTCACGTTCAACTGAAACACCTTCCACGCCGTCTCTGTTCGACGAGGCTGGCGAGGTGACTCCCGAGGCTGCCGGAACCGCCCCGGTTCGCGGGGCTGAGCCGGGATTCGACCCCTTTGTCCGTGCCGCCGAGCTCAACCGACAGCTCGACTACCATGCCTACAGGTATTACGCGCTCGACGATCCCGAGATCACCGACGTCGCCTTCGACAAGCTCGTGCATGAGTTGCGCGATTTGGAGGCGGCCTATCCCGAGGTCGTGACGCCCCAGAGCTACACGCAGCATGTGGGAGGCTATGTCGCCCGCCAGTTCGACAGCGTGCCGCACGCCGCGCGCATGTACTCAATCGACGACGTCATGAACCTCGACGAGCTCGATGATTGGCTTGAGCGCACCGAGCGCGAGTTGGGCGTCGCCCCCACCTATGTGTGTGAGCTTAAGATAGACGGCCTGGGCATCGCCCTTACGTACAAGAACGGCATGCTCGTGCGCGCGGCAACGCGCGGCGACGGCATCATGGGCGAGGACGTCACGCTCAACGTGCGCACCATCAAGGACGTGCCCGCACGCCTGTCCGACGAGGCCCTGGCGCATGTGAGTGCGCCCAACGGCTCGATCGAGGTGCGCGGAGAGGTCTTTATGCCCAAGGAGTCGTTCGTGCGCCTCAACGAGCAGAACGACGAGGCGGGCCGCGCCCCCTTTGCCAATCCGCGCAACGCCGCCGCCGGTTCCCTTCGCCAGAAGGACCCCAAGATCACGGCCGTGCGCGACCTGGCCACTTTCATGTATGCCCTTGCCGACATGGACTCGGTCGACGTCGACTGCCAGTGGGACTTCCTCGCTTGGGAGCGTATGGCAGGCTTCTCGGTGAACCCCAACCTCAAGCGCTGCCACGGTGCCGCCGAGGTGCACGAGTTCTGCGCGGAGGCCCTCGGCAAGCGCGACGGCTTGCCCTATGACATCGACGGCGTTGTGGTAAAGGTTGATTCCTTTGCCTATCAGCATGCCCTGGGTTTCACGGCCCGCGCCCCACGCTTCTTCACGGCGTTCAAGTTCCCGCCTGAGGAGCGCCAGACCGTGTTGCGCAACATCGCGGTGCAGGTGGGGCGCACCGGCGTTCTCACCCCGGTCGCCGAGTTCGACCCCGTCGTGGTGGCCGGGTCCACCATTGCTCGTGCCACGCTGCACAACATCGATGAGATTCGCCGCAAGGACGTGCGTGTCGGTGACACCGTGGTGGTCCACAAGGCTGGTGACGTCATCCCCGAGGTCGTGGGCCCTGTCCTCAGCCTTCGTCCGGCTGACGCCGCGCTGTTCGAGATGCCGGCTCGCTGCCCGAGTTGCGGCAGCCCCGTCATGCACGAGGGCGACGAGGTGGCGTATCGCTGTGTCTCCATTGATTGTCCCGCGCAGGCTTCCGAGCGACTGCTGCATTGGGTAAGCCGCCCGGTCATGGACATCGAGGTGGTGGGGGAGAAGCTCGTCGCCGCGCTTCTTGAGAGCGGCCTGGTGCGCGACGTGGCCGACTTTTACAGCCTCACCGTCGAGCAGGTTGCCGCACTGCCCACCGGTCGTGTGTATGCTTCCAAGTCCAAAGACCACGAGAAGGGCGACCCCGTCCTTGTCGGCCTCACCACGGCGCAGAAGGCGGTTGCCAACATCCAGGCATCCCGTGAGAAGCCCTTCTCACGTGTCCTGTTCGGCCTGGGCATGCGTCATGTGGGCAAGACGGTTGCCGAGGCCCTTGCGGACGCCTTTGGCTCCCTTACGGCGCTTGCCACGGCCAGCGTCGACGACATCGCCTGTGTCGACGGCGTGGGGCCCCAGATTGCCCAGAGCGTCCATGACTTCCTGCGCGTGCCCGACAACCTCGCCGTCATCGAGCGCTTGCGCGCCGCCGGCGTCCAGCTTGAGGGCGCCAGCCGCAAGGTGAAGCCCCAGACGCTTGCGGGCCTCACGTTCGTGCTCACCGGAACCCTCGAGCGCCGCACGCGCGAGCAGGCGGGCGAGGAGCTCAAGGCGTTCGGCGCCAAAGTGTCGGGTTCAGTCAGCAAGAAGACGTCCTATGTCGTGGCGGGCGAGGCTGCCGGCTCCAAGCTCACGCGCGCCCGCGAGCTCGGCGTGCCGGTTTTGGACGAAAACGCCCTCGACGAGATTCTCTCTGGCGGCATCATTCCCGCAGTTTTGGGGTAACCTTGTAGGCATTGGTTCACGAGTCCGCGCATACGCGATTCAAGGAGGAGCTGTATATGGCAGACGGCAAGCAGGCCGAGGTCGACGTCAAGGGCCTGAAGGAAGAAAAGATACCCACCAAGCTCGATGGCCAGGGCCACGAGGTGTTCTTCGACATCGACGGCGTGCCCGAGAAGCTCTATGTCGGCGACTCGTGCTCGCTCGTCGTCTTTGGCACCTGCGAAAGCGGCTGCGACCTGGTGGGCGACAAGCTGAACCTCTCCACCATCCTGGGTGAGAACGTCGCCGACGTGCAGTTCGTCACGCAGGAAGGCGAGCTTGCCGTGAGCGAGGCGATTCCGCTCACCATGCCCGCCGAGCCCGGCAAGTACCAGTACGTCGTGCACTACGAGCCTCGCGTGCTCCCGATGCCCGAGGACGGCGGCCCCGCGTTCAAGAACCCGCACGAGGAGCGCGACATGCTCCTCGAGTTCACCGTCGAGCCTCACCATGTCGCCGTCTCCACGTGGGGCGTCACCGCGCCCGTGTGGGTTGGCCAGCCCATCGAGGTGTGCGTCGGTGTGAGCTGCTCGAGCGGCTGTGCCCTGGGTGGCCAGAAGATTCAGATCGTCGACGCTGACGAGAAGGTTGTCGCCGAGGGCAAGCTCCATGAGCCCGAGGCGCCGCGCGAGACCCTTTGGTGGGACAAGCTCACCGCCGTTGCGCCCATGGACGCCAAGCTGCATCGCTGGGAGGCGCGCTTCATCCCCGAAGGCATGGACACGCCCCACGAGCGCGCCTCGCACAAGTTCAGCTTTGTCGCGCGCATCCCACCGGAGCGCAACTTCAAGATCTGCGTCATCGACGACAAGACGGGCAAGCCCCAGCGCAGCGCCCGTTGCGAGCTCAAGCCTGTCGAGGGCACGGGCAAGGCCCAGTTTGCCAGCACCGGCTCCGACGGTCTCGCCGTCATCGGCGCCGGCAAGGACAAGTACACCCTCAAGGTCACCGCTCCCAGCCGCAAGTCGTTCACCGAGGTCGTCGACCTCACCGAGCACGACCTCGAGGTCGAGGTGCACCTGCAGCCGGTGAGCGCCACCGAGAACGTGCCGCTGAAGGTCATCTCTCCGGCTGCTGAGGCCGCTGCCGAGGCTGCCCCCGCCGCTGAGGCGCCCGCCGTCGAGACGCCTGCTGTCGAGACGTCCGCCGCTGAGACGCCCGCTGTCGAGACTCCCCAGGCTGCTCCCGTCGCCGAGCAGCCCGCACCCGAGGCTCCCGTCGTTGAGGAGACTGCGGCCGAGGCCCCTGCACCTGAGGCTTGCGAGTCTCAGGAGAAGGCTGCCGAGTAGGACGGCCTCTCGCATATTCCAGGTATGAAAAAGGCTCCCAGGGTTTGACCCTGGGAGCCTTTTGCGTTAGGCGTTGAAGTGCGCGGCCGATGACGGACTCGTCGACGTCAAGGAGCCTAGTACACCATGCCCATGGCGGCGCGAACCTCGTCGAGGGTGGCGTCGGCAATCTCGTTGGCGCGCTTGTTGCCCTCGTGGATGACGTCCTTGATGTAGTCGAGGTCCTGCTCGTAAGCGCGACGACGCTCGCGGATAGGGGCGAGGTAGCCGTTGACGGCCTCGGTGACGTACTTCTTGAGGGTGCCCGAGCCGCCGTCGCCGATCTCCTCGGCGATCTCGGTCTCCTTGCGGCCGGTGCACAGCGCCGCGGTCGTAAGGAGGGCCGACACGCCGGGGCGGTTCTCCTTGTCGAAGTAGATGTTGCGGTCGGCGTCGGTCGTGGACTTCTTGATGCGCTTGGCCGTCTCTTCCTCGGTCATGGACAGGGAGATGGCGTTGCCGTAGGACTTGCTCATCTTGCGGCCGTCGAGACCAGGGATCTCGATGGCGTCGGTGAGCAGTGCCTCGGGCTCAGGGAAGACCTGGCCGTAACGCTCGTTGAACCTGCGTGCGACAAGGCGCGTGGCCTCGATGTGGGGCAGCTGGTCCTTGCCCACGGGCACGACGTTGCCCTTGCAGAACAGGATGTCGCAGGCCTGGTGGATGGGGTAGGTGAGCAGAAGGCCGGTGAGCGCGTGGCCCGAGGCCTCCATCTCAGCCTTGACGGTGGGGTTGCGCTGCAGCTCAGCCTCGGTCACAAGCGACAAGAAGGGGAGCATGAGCTGGTTGCAAGCGGCGATGGCCGAGTGCGTGTAAATGGGCGTCTTGGCGGGGTCGATGCCGCAGGCCAGGTAGTCCATGACCATGTTGTACACGTTGTCCTGGATGTTGGCCGTGGTGTCGCGGTCGGTGATGACCTGGTAGTCGGCGATGAGCACCATCGTGTTGACGCCCATGTCCTGCAGGCGCACGCGCTCGCGGATGGTGCCGAAGTAGTGGCCCAGGTGCAGGCGGCCGGTGGGACGGTCGCCCGTGAGCATGCGGTAGTTCTCGGGGTGCAGGGCAAGGTCTTCCTTGATCTGGTTGCTGCGCTTGAGGCTTGCCTCGAAGCTGCCTTCGTTTGCCATGTGATAGCTCCTCGTCACTTGGAGTCTGACAGTCTCGTGTGCGGGCAGACTGCCCGTGTTTACAGGGTTTTCATAATAGACCATTACAACCTTCAAGAGGACTTGTAGAATCCCAAATGTTGGCAATGCGGCGTATACGCCACAAGACAGGCAGCCATTGGGCGCCGGGAGGCAAGACGACATGTATGACGCACCGCTCTCTTTGAGCGAGGAACTGGCAGCCCAGATTGCCGACGACTACGCTCACGGCCGTGTGAGCCCGTGGCGCTGTCCTGACGCCGCGGCCCTGCGGCGCGTTCCTGCCGCGCGCGACGATCAGACGCTTATGCGTCCCGCTTTTGTCCGCGACATCGAAAAGACGCTCAATGTGCCTGCGTACAACCGTTATGCCGGCAAGACGCAGGTCTTCTCGTTTCGCCAGAACGACGACATCACGCGGCGCGGTCAGCACGTGCAGCTCGTGAGCCGCATCGCCCGCGACATCGCGCGCCCCCTGGGCCTCAACCTCGACCTTGTCGAGGCTATAGCCCTTGCCCATGACATCGGCCACACGCCCTTCGGCCACGCCGGCGAGCGCTGCCTTGACGAGGTGTATCACGCACGCACCGGCCTGCACTTTGCGCACAACGTCCATAGCGTCGAGGTCATGGACCGCATCTACGGGCGCAACCTCACGCTGCAGGCCCTCGACGGGGCCCTCTGTCACAACGGCGAGTACGAGCGGCGTGTGCTGCGCACCTCGGACCTTTCCAGTTTTGCCGAGCTTGACGAGACAATCCGTGCCTGTCATGAGAAGGGCCGCGATTTCATCCACACGCTTGCACCCGCCACGCTCGAAGGCTGCGTCGTGCGCGTGTCCGACATCATCGCCTATGTGGGCAAGGACCGCCAGGATGCCGAGCTCGCCGGCCTGCTCGATTCCGATGTGCCGTTCAGGACGGGCGGCGTGGGCGCCTACAACTCATGGGTCATTGCCGCCCTCACGGTCGACATCGTGGAGAACTCCTACGGCAAGGACCACATCGAGCTCTCGCAGGCGGCCTTCGATGAGCTGGCGGCTGCCAAGCGCGAGAATTACCAGCTCATTTACGAGACGCCCTCAGTGGGAGGGGAGTGCGAGGGGTTGATTGCCCCACGTTTCGAGGCCCTCTTCGCACGCCTGCTCGACGACCTTGTCTCGGGCGACGAGACAAGTCCCATCTTCGCTCATCATGTCGTGCCGGTCTGTCGCCATGCGGGGTACTATAGCCACGACTACGACTGGCAAAGCGCACCCGAGCAAACGGTCATGGACTTCATCGCCTCGATGACCGACGACTACTTCACTGCGCTCTACGAGCGCCTTTTTCCTGAAGAGCTGGGGAAAACGCCCCGCCGCAGCTACTTCAGTGATTTGTAACGTTTTCTAACAACTCTGTGATTCGACCAAGGAACACCAGGCACATGCAGACATTGTTTACAGCAAACGAGGAGCGTCGCGTCAACGCCAATGCGCCCCTGGCGGTGCGCGTGCGCCCCAAGACGCTCGATGAGTATTGCGGGCAGGACAGTGCCGTGGGTCCCGGGACGTGGTTGCGCCGCGCCATCGAGCACGACACGTTGAGCTCGGTCATCCTCTTTGGCCCGGCCGGCACAGGCAAGACCACCCTGGCCCGCATCATCGCCCACACCACGCGCGCCGAGTTCGTGGAAGTGTCGGCTGTCACCGGTACGGTGAAGGACCTGCGCGAGCAGATCGACGCGGCAAAGAACCGTCTGGTCATCAACGGCCGGCGCACCATCCTGTTCGTTGATGAGATCCACCGCTTCAACCGCGGCCAGCAAGATGCCCTGCTCCACGCTGTGGAGGACCGCGTCGTCGTGCTTGTGGGTGCCACCACGGAGAACCCGTTCTTCGAGGTGAACCAGGCGCTTTTGTCTCGCTCGCGCGTAGTCGAGCTCCACAGCCTCACCGACGAGGACATCGTCTCCATCTGTCGGCATGCCCTGACAAGCCCGGATGGCCTTGCGGGTAAGTACACGCTTGACGACGACGCCCTGGCGCGCGTGTGCCTGCTTGCGGGCGGAGACGCCCGAAGCGCCCTCACCACTCTCGAGCTCGCCTGCGAGCTTGCGGACGCACGTGACGAGCGCGAGGGCGATGGTCCCATCGCGGTGAGCGCCGACGACGTGGACCAGGCGACCCCCACGCGCGCCCAGCGCTACGACAAGGGCGGCGACGAGCATTACGACGTGGTCTCCGCTTTCATCAAGTCGATGCGTGGCTCCGACCCCGACGCCGCCCTGTATTACCTGGCGCGCATGCTTGAAGGAGGGGAGGACCCCAAGTTCATCGCCCGGCGCATCTTCATCTCTGCCAGCGAGGATGTGGGCAACGCCGACCCGCAGGCAATCCTCGTGGCCGAGGCCGCCTTCAAGGCGTGCGAGGTCATCGGAATGCCCGAATGTCGCATCAACCTCGCACAGGCTGCCGTGTACATGGCCCTCGCGCCCAAGAGCAATGCGAGCTACAAGGGTCTTGCGCGTGCCTTCAAAGACGTTCGCGAGGCGCCCGCCCGTGCCGTCCCCAACCATTTGCGCGACCGGCACCGTCCTGGCAGCGAGAACTACGGCGACTACATCTATCCGCATGACTATCCCGGCCATTGGGTTGCGCAGCAATACCTGCCCGACGGTCTTGAGCGTGGGTGCTTTTACGAGCCGGGCCAAATCGGCTGGGAGCAGTACCGCTGGGAGTATGCTAGGCGCAGCGTTGATGGGCAGCTTTTGTTGGGAGACCCGCCGCAGGGCGGGCAGGGCGTATAGTTGTGCGCCAACTAGGGCATGATGCATAGGGTTTGTCCCATAACTGAAAGGGGCTTTGTATGCCAACCATTCTTACCGTAGCGCTCGTCGTCCTTGTCGTGGCCCTTGTTTGGCTTGCGGTTGAGGTCGCCCTCACTGTGCGCGGCGCGCGTCCCTGCATCGACGCCTTCAAGAAGGCTGCCGACGACCTGGGCCCGGTCGTTGCTTCTGCCGGCGAGGTCGTGGAGCAGGCCAAGCCTGTTGTCGCGAAGCTTGACGCCATGCTCGAGCAAGCCCAGCCTGCCGTGGTGCAGGTGGAGCCCGTGCTTCGCCAGACTGCCGGCGCCATCGGTGCCCTTTCCGACGATCTTGTCCGACTCGACGCTATCCTGGGTGACGTATCCCGCGCCACGAACGTGGCCGGCAATGCCGCCAGTGTCGTTAACGACGCCGCCGGCAACATCGCCCAGCGCGCGAAGTCGGCATTCGGGCGTCGCCTGGGGCATCGCGCCGAGGGTCTCTCCGAAGGCGGGCATGCAAGCCGCGAGGCCGATGCGGCCGACGGGCTTGTCTGCGATTCCGACGCCGACGCGCAGACGTCTTGCGACGAGCCGCTCGAGGCAGTTCCTCAGATCGAGGTTGCACGCAAGGAAGCCGGCTACTTCACCTATCCTGACAACGATTAAGGCCCGAGGAGCATCATGACTGATTCCAAGCACAGTGTAGAAACCGAGTTGACGGCCCTGGAAGTACCTGCGCAGGGTGACTATGCGCGCGTCGTGCGCATGACCGCTGCCAACCTCGCCACCTTGGCCGGGTTTGGCATCGAGGAAGTCGACGACGTGCGCATGGCCGCCGAGGAGGCCTTCATCTACTCGCTTGCCACGAACCCCGGCGAGCGTCTCTCGATTCGCTTTGCCGTGTCGGGCCGCCGTCTCTCGATGGATTTCGTGCTCGGCCATGACTGGCGTGCCGACGACCCCGACGAGCCCGCGCTTGCCTACTCGGCGCTTATCCTGCAGGCCATGTGCGACGTCTATGAGATTTCCGACGAGCCCGACATCACCCTTCACCTCGAAAAAGAAGCCGGGGATGCCAATGGCCGCTGATTCAAGGGGATCCCACAAGCTCGCCTGGGACAAGGAGCGCACCCGTGAGCTCTTCGCCCGATACAAGGACAAGGGCGACATGGCGGCGCGCGACCAGCTCATCGTCAACCATCTCAACCTCGTGCGCTTCCTTGCCGCGAAGTTCGCAAACCGCGGCGAGCCGCTCGACGACCTCGTGCAGGTTGGTACCATCGGCCTCATCAAGGCAATTGACCGCTTCGAGCCGGAGCGCGGCCTTGAGTTCACGACGTATGCCACGCCCACCATTCTCGGCGAAATCAAGCGCCACTTCCGCGACAAGGGCTGGTCGGTACGCGTGCCGCGCCGCCTGCAGGAGCTCTCTGCAAAGGTGAACCAGGCCAACGAGGCCCTCACCCAGCGCAACCAGCGCACGCCCTCCGTCGAGGAGATTGCCAACTACCTGGACGTTTCCGTCGACGAGGTGCTCGAGGCCATGGAGTCTTCCGAGGCCTACGCGAGCGTGCCTCTGGAGTCCCCCGGTTCTGGCGACGACGACGCGCCCTCGATCATCGACCGCTTCGGCACCGTCGACACCGACCTCGCCTCGCTCGACGACAAGATGGTCCTCTCCGGGGCGCTTGCCAAGCTCGAGCCCAATGAGCGCGCCCTTGTCGAGATGCGCTTCGTCGAGGGGCTCACTCAGTCCCAGATTGCGGAGCGCATGGGCATGAGTCAGGTGCAGGTTTCAAGGCTTTTGCACAAGACGCTTGAACGCATGCGCAAAGATATCGACCCTTCGGCGTAAGATACGTCAATCTGTGATTTGTCGGCCACACGCCGCTACCGTGTAAGCAAAGGAGTTTCCCTTGAAGTCCGCCGAGATTCGCGAGCTCTTCCTGTCCTTCTTCGAAGAGAAGGGCTGCCGCCGCGTCCAGTCGTCGTCGCTCATTCCCGACGACCCGTCGCTGCTGCTCTCCAACGCAGGCATGAACCAGTTCAAGCAGTACTACCTCGGCAAGAAGACCATGGCCGAGATCGGTGCCTGCTCTTGCCAGAAGTGCCTGCGCACCAATGACATCGACAACATCGGCAAGGACGGTCGCCACCTCTCCTTCTTCGAGATGCTGGGCAACTTCGGCTTCGGCGGCTACACCAAGCGCCAGGCCTGCGAGTGGGCCTTCGAGTTCATCACCTCGCCCAAGTACCTGGGCCTGCCGCTCGACAAGCTCTACTTCACCATCTTCACCGATGACGACGACGCCCATGACATCTGGAGGAGCCTCGGCGTGCCCGAGGAGCACATCTCCCGCCTGGGCGAGGACGACAACTTCTGGGCCGCTGGCCCCACCGGTCCTTGCGGCCCGTGCTCGGAGATCTACTACGACCAGGGCCCTGAGGTCGGCTGCGACAGCCCCGACTGCGCGCCCGGTTGCGATTGCGACCGCTACCTGGAGTTCTGGAACCTCGTGTTCACCCAGTACGACCGCCAGGAGGACGGCTCCATGCCTGAGCTGCCCCACCGCAACATCGACACGGGCATGGGCCTGGAGCGCATCACGGCCATCATGCAGGGCAAGTCGGCCAACTACGACGGCGACCTCATGCACGGCCTCATTGAGCTGGGCGAGCACCTCACCGGCAAGAAGTACGGCGAGGATCCCAAGTCTGACATGAGCCTGCGCATCCTTGCCGACCACTCCCGCGCCGTCACGTTCATGATCGGCGACGGCATCCTGCCCTCCAACGAGGGCCGCGGCTACGTCCTTCGCCGCCTGTTGCGCCGCGCCGTCTACCATGCGCGCATGCTCGGCGTCGAGGGCACCTTCATGGCCAACTACATCGACGAGGTCATCTCCGCGATGGGTTCGGCCTATCCCGAGATTGTGCAGAACTCCGAGCTCATCCACCGTATCGTCAAGTCTGAGGAGGAGCGCTTCTCCTCGACGCTGCGCACCGGCCAGTCCTACCTCGACGAGGTCCTTGCCGACCTCGAGGCCGGCGCCCGGGTGCCCGGCGCCATCGCCTTCAAGCTGCACGACACCTACGGCTTCCCGATCGACCTCACGGTCGAGATCGCCGAGGCTGCCGGCCACACCGTCGACCTCGAGGGCTTCAAGGTCGAGATGGACGCCCAGCGTCAGCGTGCCCGCTCCCAGGTGAAGGACGTCGTGTGGGGCAAGTTCGACACCGTGTGGGTTGCCCTTGCCGACAAGTTCAAGTCCGACGAGTTCGTGGGCTACACCGAGGACTCCTGCGAGACCGTCGTACGCGCCCTCGTTGCCGACGAGAAGAGCGTCGAGAGCGCAAGCGCCGGCGACAAGGTCGACGTCCTGCTCGAGCGCACCCCCTTCTACGCTGAGAAGGGTGGCCAGTGCGGCGACACCGGCTTCATCGAGGCCGACGGCTTCAAGCTCCAGGTCCTGGGCACCACCTATGCCGAGAAGGTCCTCACCGTCCATCACTGCCAGGTGCTCAGCGGCACCGTCAACGCAGGTGACGAGTGCACTGCCGCCATCGACACGATGGCCCGCGCCCGCATCTCCCGCAACCACACCGCCACGCACATCCTGCACGCCGCCCTGCGCCAGGTGCTCGGCACCCATGTCAACCAGGCAGGCTCGCTTGTGGAGCCTTCGCGCCTGCGCTTTGACTTCACGCACTTCCAGGCTGTGAGCGCCGCCGAGCTTGCCGAGGTCGAGCGCATCGCCAACGAGAAGATCATGGCCGCCCTGCCCGTGACCACCCGCGTCATGAGCATCGACGAGGCCCGTGCCAGCGGCGCCACCGCGCTCTTCGGTGAGAAGTACGGCTCCGAGGTGCGCGTCGTCGACGTCGAGGGCTTCTCCCGCGAGCTGTGCGGCGGCACGCATGTGGCCAACTCCGCCGAGTGCGGTCTGGTCAAGATCGTCTCCGAGGGCTCCGTCGCGGCCAACGTGCGCCGCATCGAGGCTGTGACCTCCTTCGACGCCCTTGCCTTCCTCAACGAGCAGCAGGCCAGCCTCAAGGCTGCCGCCGACCTGCTCAAGGTCGCTCCCGGCGAGGTCGTGAAGCGCGTCGAGGACAACCTTGCCACCATCAAGCAGTTCGAGGACGCCGAGAAGAAGGCCAAGGCCGCCTCTGTGGCCGCCATGGTCGACGAGGCGCTCGCCGGCGTGATCGACGCTGGCTACCCCGTGTGCGTCGCCCGTTTCGACGGTCTCGACGCCGAGGGCCTGCGCAGCGAGTGGGACCTCGTGCGCGGCAAGCTCTCTGCTCCCGGCGCCTGCGTCTTCGCCAGCGTCAACGAGTCCGGCGCCCCCATCCTGCTCGCTGCAGGCAGCGACGAGGCCGTTGAGGCGGGCTTCAACGCCGGCAAGGTCATCAAGACCATCTCCCACGCCATCAAGGGCGGTGGCGGCGGTCGTCCCCAGATGGCCCAGGCCGGCGGCAAAGACGCCGCAGGCATCGACGAGGCCCTGAAGCTCGCCCGCGAGCTTTTCACGGCCGGTAACTAGCTTTGCAGGCCCTCGCGCTCGACATAGGTGACGCTCGCGTGGGCGTGGCGTGCGGCAGCACGCGCACTGGCATCGCAATGCCTGTGTGCGTGCTGCCCGCGCACGAGGTCTTCTCCCATGCGCCCAGTTTTAGGCGTGTGGTGGAAGACCACGAGCCCGACGTCCTTGTGGTGGGCAGGCCGCTCACCATGCAGGGCGAGCCTGGCCCCCAGGCCCAGAAGCTCACCGAGATCGGCCAGCAAATCGCACAGCGCCTCGGCCTCGAGGTCGAGTTCGTCGACGAGCGCCTCACTTCTAGCGAGGCCAAGCGCATCCTGCGCGAGCAGGGTCTCAACGAGAAGCAGATGCGCGGCAAGGTCGACAGTGTGGCAGCCTCCCTGTTCCTGCAGGTATGGCTTGATGTCAAGAAGAACGACACGATGGGAATCGCATGAGCCTTCAACCGTTTGATCCCTCCTCGCTGAAGGACAATGCGTCCACGGGGTCCGGCATCGCGAACAACGCGCAACCCATGGAGCGCATAAAGACCTCGTACTCCGACGAAGCGACGCGCAAGCGCCATGCTCCGCATAAGGGCATGCCCCTCAAGGTCGCGTTCATCGGCCTTGTGTGCTTCTTCGCCGTTGTGGTCGTCATCGTGGTCGTCAACGCTTCGCAGTGCTCCGAGAAAATCGCCGTTATCGAGCAGGAGCAGGCCGAGACCACGGTTGACATTCCCAACGGCTACGGCACGGGCGACATCTCGCGCCTGCTGCGCGACGAGGGCGTCATTGCCTCCACGACGGCCTTCATCCAGGCTGTTGCCGCCCAGGGTGCCGAGGGAGCGCTTCAGGCGGGCACCTATACCTTTATGAAGGGCATGACGTACGAGCAGATCGTCTCCATGCTTGTCGCGGGCACGGCTGCGTCGGGTGTGTCCATCACCATTCCCGAAGGTTTCACGGTCGCCCAGACGGCCCAGCGCTTTGCTGACACGTTTGGCTTCTCCTACGACGACTTTATGGCGCAGGCCAAGGCGTCCAATTACGTGGGCGAGTTCACGTTCCTCAACGGTGCGTACAACAACTCGCTTGAGGGCTTCCTGTTCCCCAAGACGTATACCTTTGAGGACGAGGTCACACCTGACATCGCCATCCGCACGATGCTCAAGCAGTTCCAGGTTGAGACGGCCGGTATCGACTGGAGCCATGTCGGCCAGGGCAACACCGTACTGTCGGAGTACCAGGTTGTCTGCATGGCCTCGCTCATCGAGCGTGAGACCGCTGTTGAGGCCGAGCGTCCCAACGTCGCCTCGGTCATCTACAACCGCCTCAACGCCGGCTGGTACCTGCAGATCGACGCCGCCATCGCCTACGCGCTCAACAAGGCCGACCTGCTCACCTACGCCGACCTCGAGGTTGACTCGCCTTACAACACCTACACCAACCTCGGCCTCATTCCCGGCCCTATCTGCTCGCCCTCGCTGTCTTCCATCAACGCGGTCATCAATGCCGCCCAGACCGACTACTACTTCTACGTCGCGTCTGCCGCCCTTGACGGCACGCATGTGTTCTGTACCAATGAGGACGAGTTCAACGAGGCCCGCAACGAGTACAACGCCGCTGCCGGCATCGTAGGGTAGGCCATGGGTATCATCGCCCCGCAGCGCTACGTGACCTCGATAGACGTCGTCGACCTTGACGACCTCAAGCGCTGCGGGGTGCGTGGCCTGCTGCTCGACCGAGACAACACGGTTATCCCGCGCACCACAGGCGTCGCTCCACGGGAGGTCGACGCCTGGATGCGCAGGGCTCGTGAGCTTGGCTTCAAGATTTGCTTTGTCTCGAACAACGACTATGAGCGTGTGGAACCCACTGCGCGTCTTTTCGAGGCAGGCCTTGTCGCAAAGGCTCACAAACCCCGTCCCGGAGGACTCCTTCAGGCGGCACGCGACATGAGCCTGACGCCTCGGGAGTGCTTCGTCATCGGCGACCAGCTCTACACTGACATCTTTGGTGCAAAGCTCGCTCGTATGCGCCATGCTCTCGTTGTGCCGCAGTGCAGTCAGGACCTGTGGTATTCGCCGCCCATGCGTGCCATGGAGCGCATGCTTCTCCATGGTCTCAAGCCCGCAAGCACCTGGGAGCCCCTCACGTGCTAGAGATTCTTGCGGCCGTCTTGCTTTCCTCGACGTTTCTCGGCGTGCTTCTGTGGGTCGCGGTGTCGGACGCCCGCACGCGCCGCATTCCCAATGCCAGTGTCGCGGCCCTCGCGCTGTTGGGGCTGGCCGGCAACATGGCGCCGCTGCTTGGCATGGACCTGCCGTATGTTCAGGGGTTGAAATCCTGTGCCGTCGTTGCGCTTGGCGTGACGGCGGCATTTTTGGCTTTCGAGGTTGTATGGCGGGCCGTGTCTGGGCGGTGTGCCGGGCTGGGTATGGGCGACATCAAGCTCATCGGCGCTGCCGCGCTTACCCTTGGTGCCTGGGTTTTGCCATGCGTTGCCGTGGCGTGTGTGCTCGCTTCCGTGGTGGAGACGCTGCGCGGCAACAAGGCGTTCGCCTTCGGTCCGTATTTGTGCACGACCTTTGCAGTTTGCTTCTTATACCTCGCCCTTTTCACGTAGGGTATGCGCGCGGCTTGATGATGGTAGAATCTCCCGTGGAAAACGACGCATGAGACGGACGAGCATGAACAGTGATCTTGCATGACTGACAAGCCCGAAAACGAGGCAGGGTATACGCGCCATGTGGGCTGCGACCATATCTTTTTCATCGGCTTCCTCGGAGCAGGCAAGTCCACGGTCGCGCGTAACCTGGGCAGGTTGTTCAACCGTCGCCACCTCGACACCGACCGCATGGTGGTGCATCGCGAGCAGAAGAGCGTCGCCGAGATTTTCCAGACGACAGGCGAAGCTCATTTTCGCGAGCTCGAGCGTGTGGCGCTTGAGAGGCTCTCGCATGAGAAGAGCTGCCTGGTTTCGTGCGGTGGCGGCATTATCGAGCGTGCCGACAACGTCGAGCTCATGCGCTCCATGGGTAAGGTCGTCTTTCTCGACCTCGACCTCGATGACGCACTCGGACACATAACCCACCCTGAGATTCGCCCTGACTTGGGTGATTATGAGCATGCCAAAGCGCTGCTTGCGCACAGGCTTCCCTTGTATCAAGCTGCTGCCGATTACACCGTGGACATCCGCGGGTTGTCGTTTTCCGACGTCGCCTACAAGGTAGGCGGTCTTTTGTACGAAGAGGGGCTCCTGTAGCCTTCCGTCGCATTTTTTTGGCGTACCTGAGAGAAAGGTGTCTCACATGTCCGTTCAAGACAGGATTGCCAAGATTCGCAGCCTTATGGAGCAGCGCGGCTATGACGCTCTCGTGCTGCGCAACAATGCCGACCTGCGCTGGCTCACGGGTGCGGCGCGCGTCTTTGACTTTGAGAACGCGCACACTGCCTTTATCACGCAGAACGACCTTTTCTTCCATACCGACTCGCGCTACTACAACACGTTCCTCGAGGCACTTGGCTCCGACACCCCGTGGAAGTTCGACATGGACCTGTGCGGCATGGGGTCCTGGGTCGTACGCCATGCTCTGCAGGCCCATGTGGCATCTGGCACCATCTGCGTCGAGGACACCATCACGCTTGCGCAGGCCTCCGAGCTGCGCCGTGCCTTCGAGGACCGCTCGCTTGCCCCGCGTTTTGCCCAGCTCCACGACGACATCATCAAGCTTCGCGCCGTCAAGGACGACGAGGAGATCGAGCTCATGCGTCGTGCCCAGAAGGTGACCGACGAGGCCTTCACGTACATGTGCGGCATCATTCGTCCCGGCCTCACCGAGATGGAGCTGCGCGTCGAGCTCGACAACTACATGCTCAGCCATGGTGGAGATGCGCTTGCGTTTGACACAATCCTTGCCAGCGGTCCCAACTCTGCCAACCCCCATGCAAGGCCGGGTGCCCGCATGGTGCAAGAGGGTGACTTCGTGCTGATGGACTACGGCGCGGGTTTGGGCGATTACCGCTCCGACATGACGCGTACCGTGGTGGTGGGCCAGCCCAGCCCCAAGCAGCTTGAGATTTACAACACCGTGCGCCGTGCCCACGAGGCGTGCGCGGCGGCCATCCGCCCCGGCGTGAAGTGCCGCGAGGTGCACGAGCTTGCCGTCAAGATCATCGCCGAGGCCGGCTACGGCGACTACTTTGCGCACGGTCTGGGCCACGGCGTGGGCATCGACATCCATGAGCTCCCCCGCACGAGCCGCACCACGACCGATGTGTACGAGCCCGGCATGGTGTGCACCGTTGAGCCCGGCATCTACCTGCCTGGTTGGGGCGGCGTGCGCCTTGAGGACTACGGTGTGGTCACCGAGGAGGGCTTCGAGCCCTTCACTGCGTCCACCCACGACCTCATCGTCATCGACCTGTAAGCACCTCTGGGCGCACGATGGCGTCGTGGCTCATGACATTGCGCGTCCCGATGTGCTCAGGTTTTGCGCAACGCGTCTGTCCTGAGTGTAGGGAGAGCGTGCGTGTTTGGGCATGGGGTATTGTGCGCCTTGGGGCACCTGAGATATTATTCGAAAGTTATTGAGAGTCCGGTAATCGCGCCGGGCATAGTGCGAGCGAAAGGCAAACCTGTGGCTACTTTGGGTATTACTGATCTGAAGGCCGGTCTGGGCGTCAACATCAATGGCAAGGACTGCATTGTTCTCGAGGCTCAGCATGTCAAGCCGGGCAAGGGCAACACCTACGTCCGCACCAAGTATAAGGACATCCGCACCGGCCGCGTGAACGAGCAGAACTTCCAGCAGTCCGCCAAGTTCGAGAGCGTTCGCATGGAGACCCGCGAGATGCAGTATCTCTACAGCGACGGCGACAACTTCTGGTTCATGGACAACGACTCCTATGAGCAGATCCCCGTCGAGGTTGCCACTGTGGGCGACGACGCCAAGTGGCTCAAGGAGAACGACGTCTGCCTGATGCAGTACGCCAACGGTGTGCTCTACGCTGTCCAGCCCCCCATGTTCATCGAGGTTGAGATCACCGAGACCGAGCCTGGCTTCAAGGGCGACACCGTCCAGTCCGGCACCAAGCCCGCTGTCGTTGAGACCGGCGCTACCGTTCAGGTCCCCATGTTCGTCAACGTGGGCGACCGCATCAAGGTTGACACCCGCGAGGCCAAGTACATCTCCCGCGTCTAGTCTTCCGAGCTGGGATTCCCTCCCATCTGAGGCTTGCAAAGAAGCCCCCGTTTGCATTGAAGCAAGCGGGGGCTTTTCGTGTTTGGCACATCTGGGAGGCGAAGGGTCGAGCCACCCAGCGAGTGCGGTCCCCTCTTAGTGCAGTGAGGTGCCTACGAGCACGGTCTCGGGGCGCAGGGTCACGCCGAACCTGGCGTACACGCCGTCCTTCACTGCCTGTGCAAGTTCGACGACATCGGCGCTTGTGGCATGGCCCCTGTTGGTCATCGCAAGCGTGTGCAGGGTGCTCAGTGTGGCCTTCGAGGCCTCGCTGTGCACGCCCCAGCCCTTGTGGAATCCCGCCTGGTCGATGAGCCAGGCGGCGGAGGTCTTCACATGCGCGTCGTCATGCGCGGGGTAGAGGGGCGCACCCTCGGGCAGCTGCGCGGCGGCCTGGTCGCGCGTCAAGACGGGGTTGGTAAAGAACGAGCCGCTCGACCAGCGGTCATAGATGGGGGAGGGACCATCGGGATTGGGGTCTGCGACCATGCCCTTGCTTGCGCGCACCTCATAGACCGAGTCGCGAATCGCTCCGAGTTCCATCTCGCATCCCGTCTCGCAGCTCAAGGCACGGGCGAGCTGAGCGTGGTCCACATGGTTGCGGGCCTGCTTGCGCAAGATGAACTCGGCATCGAGGACAACCCAGCGCGGGGTGGCCGCCCAGCGGCCGCCGTCCTGGCCCTCGTCCATGCTTCGGCGCAGCATGCTCGTACGGTATCCCAGGCCGAGCTGGTCGCGGCCCACGACATCCACGACGCCCGTGGTGCGGTCGAGCAGAGTGGCACTGGTGAGGCAGGTGCCGATTTCCTGTCCGTAGGCGCCCAGGTTCTGCATGACAGCACTGCCGATTTGGCCGGGGATGCCGCTCAGCGCCTCGAGTCCCGCCAGGTCGCGCTCCACGCACCAGCGCACGAAGTCGTCCCACACGCATCCCACGTTTACCTTGACGCGGACGCTATCGGTACCGTTGGTCAAAGCCAAAGGGCCCGTGGTGTCGCAGGTACGCACGACGGTTCCCTCAAAGAGGCCGTCGCCAGCCAGCAGGTTTGAGCCACTGCCCACGACAACCAAAGGCGTCGACTGCGCGTCGGCCTGCGTGACGATCTGCGCAAGCTCGGCGGGGGAGGATGCGCTGCGGAAATCGGCGATGGGACCGCCGACCCTCAGGGTTGTAATGTTCTTGAACGCTGTTTCCATATGGCCCATGAGCCCTCCCAGTTGAACCTTCATCTAGCATGACCATAATAATCGAGGCTTCCTAGTGCATAGGACGTCAGGTTGTGGGAAGATGGGACAATCAAAGCTGAAAGGGGGCGACGTGATGATGACATGTGAGGATCGGTTGGCGGAAACGCTGCCGTCCAGTGCGAAAAAGGCCATCGAGGTCTTGGAGCACGCGGGCAAGCAGGCCTACGTGGTGGGCGGTTTCGTGCGCGATGCCATCTTGGGCCGTCCCTGCCATGACGTCGACATCGCCACCGACGCGCTCTGGTATCACACGCGCGAGCATTTTCTTGAAGCCGGCTACCGGGTGATCGAGACAGGCTCGGCGCATGGCACCGTCACCGTTCTCATTGACGGCGACCCTATCGAGATCACCACGTATCGCACCGACGGGACCTACACCGACCATCGCAGGCCCGATTCGGTACGCTTCGTCAAGAACATCGAAGAAGACCTGACACGGCGCGACTTTACGGTCAATGCCGTGGCCTGGAACCCGACGCGTGGCCTTGTGGATCCCTTCGGGGGCGTATCCGATATGGCGCGTGGGCTCATCCGCTGCGTTGGCAAGCCCTTTGGGCGCTTCGACGAGGACGCCCTGCGTATCATGCGCGGCGTGCGCTTCTCGGCACAGCTCTCCTTTGCGGTCGATGCTGCAACGGCGGCGGCCATCCATGCCACGGCGCCCTCCCTTTCCTCTGTGGCAGTCGAGCGCATCGCCCAGGAATACGGTAAGATCGTTGAGGCTCCCTTTGCCGTCGATGCGCTGCGTGCGTTTCCCGACGTGGCCGCAATGGCCGTTCCCCATGTGGCCCCCATGGTCGGATTCGACCAAAAAAGCCGCTGGCACTGTTATGACGTATGGGAGCATTGCCTGCATGCGCTGGGCTTCTTGTCTGCCGACGCGCCTTCTGCCTTGTGCCATGCCACATTGCTCCACGACATCGGCAAGCCATCGTGCTTCGTTTTGGGCGAGGACGGTCGTGGCCACTTCTATGGGCACGAAGAGGCGGGAGCGCGCCTTCTGGTGGAAGACTATACGCGCTTGCGCTGGCCGGTGGGAGAAGTTCGCCTCATGGAGTACCTCGTGCATTATCACGACCGGCCCATCGAGGACAGCCCGCGGGGGATTCGCCGCGCTCTTGCCCGTGCCAACAGGGTCCTCAACACCGGGGCCGACGGCGCACGCGAGGCCTTTTCGCTGCTGCTGTGCCTCAAGCGCGCCGACACGCTCGCCCATGCCCATCGCGCCATCCACAAGCGCATGAAGGAGCTCGACCGTGTGCAGGCCCAGTACGAGGAGGAACTTGAGCGCGGGTGCGCCTTCTGCGTGGCTGACCTGGCTATCGGAGGGGCTGACTTGCTTGAGATGGGCGTGGAGCGCGGCCCGCTTGTGGGATACATCCTCAAGCGCCTCGTGCGGGAGGTCGTCGACGACGTGCTTCCCAACACGCCCGATGCGCTCCGCGCCCGCGCCAAGGCGTTTATGTAGTCTGCGTGCGGTGTGTTTGCGTAGATTGTCGGGAACACTGGCATCTTTGAACGCTTGCGCATATACTAGACGAGTTGCAGATAGGCAGGCGGAACCTGCCGTATAGTTATGATTTGAAGGGATCTACTTCAGTGCCTAACATCAAGTCTCAGATCAAGCGTGACAAGCAGGCCGCCAAGGCTCGTCTCCGTAACCGCGCCGTTCGTTCCGAGCTCAAGACCGCTGTTCGCAGGGTCCAGGAGGCCGTTGCTGCCGGCAACGTCGAGGCCGCCAACGACGCCGTCAAGGTCTGCTACCACAAGATGGACAAGGCTGTCGCCAAGGGCGTCATCCACAAGAACCAGGCTTCCAACCGCAAGTCCGGCGTTGCCAAGCTTGTCAACAAGATTTCTGCCTAGTTCTTAAGAACAAGCATGTTGAAAGGGCGTCTGGCTTTGTGCCCGGCGCCCTTTTTTTATACCTGAGCCGAGACGTGAAACGGGTTGTATGGCTACCGACGACACTTCCCACATCAGAAACTTCTCCATTATCGCCCATATCGACCACGGCAAATCGACCGTGGCCGACCGCATCCTCGAGCAGACGAACACCGTGGCGCATCGCGACATGGAGGCTCAGCTGCTCGACTCGATGGACATCGAGCGCGAGCGCGGCATCACCATCAAGAGCCAGGCTGTGCGCGTGGAGTATATGGCCGACAACGGCGAGCGCTACCAGTTCAACCTCATCGATACCCCTGGTCACGTTGACTTCACCTACGAGGTCTCCCGTTCGCTCGCCGCTTGCGAGGGCGCGGTGCTCGTGGTTGACGCCACGCAGGGCGTCGAGGCGCAGACGGTGTCCAACGCCCTTCTCGCCATGAACGCCGGCCTTGAGATCCTTCCCGCGATCAACAAGATCGACCTGCCGTCTTCCGATGTCGAGCGCACCAAGACCGAGATCGAGGAAGGCCTCGCCATTCCCTGCGACGACGCTGTGAGCGTCTCAGGCAAGACGGGCGACGGCATCCATGAGCTGCTTGAGACCATTGTCTCGGACATCCCCGCTCCTGTCGGCGATCCCGACGCACCCCTCAAGGCGCTGATCTTCGACTCCTATTTCGACTCGTATCGCGGCGTCGTGGCGCTCGTGCGTATCGTTGACGGTGCGCTGCGCGGCCATCAGCGCGTGCGCCTCATGTCGAGCGGCCTGGTCTTCGAAACCGAGGAGGTTGGCGTTCGCCGCCCTGCCGAGACGCCTCTGCCCGACCTGGGTGTCGGTGAGGTCGGCTACATGGTGACGGGCCTCAAGGACCCGCTCGACGTGCGCGTGGGCGACACGGTGACCGACGCTGCACATCCGGCTGACGAGGCCTTGCCTGGCTACCGCGAGGTCAAGCCTATGGTGTACGCTGGCCTTTTCCCCATCGACACCGAGGACTTCGAGAACCTGCGTGACGCTCTCGACAAGCTGCGCCTCAACGACCCGGCCGTCATCTACACGCCCGAGACCTCCGTGGCCCTGGGCTTCGGCTTCCGCGTGGGCTTTTTGGGACTCCTCCATATGGAAGTCGTCAAGGAGCGCCTTGAGCGCGAGTTCAACCTCGACCTCATCGCCACGGCACCCTCGGTAGAGTACAACGTGTACCTCACCAACCGTGAGATGCTCGAGATCACCTCGCCGCAGGACATGCCCGAACCTTCGCGCATCGACCGCATCGAGGAACCCTACCTCACGGTCAAGGTGCTCGTGCCGCCGGACTACGTGGGCGCGGTCATGGACCTCACCATCGACCACCGCGGCACCTTCCTCAACATGGTGTACCTGTCTCCCACCACGGTGGAGATGCACTGGGAGATGCCGCTCTCCGAGCTCATCATGGACTACTTCGACCAGCTCAAGAGTCGTACGCGCGGTTATGCGTCGCTTGACTACGAGTACAAGGGCTACCAGGCGAGCAACCTCCAGAAGCTCGACATCCTCCTTTCCGGCGAGACCATCGACGCCCTGAGCTTCATCGTGCACAAGGACAAGGCCTACACCCGCGGTCGCGTGCTGTGCGAGAAGCTCAAGGAGATCATTCCTCGCCAGCAGTTCGAAGTGCCCATCCAGGCAACCGTGGGCGGCAGGATTATCGCCCGCGAGACCGTGCGCGCGCTGCGCAAGGACGTTCTGGCCAAGTGCTACGGCGGCGACATCTCGCGTAAGCGCAAGCTGCTCGAGAAGCAGAAGGAGGGCAAGAAGCGCATGAAGGCCATCGGCAGCGTCGACGTGCCGCAGGAGGCCTTCATGGCAATCCTCAAGGTGGATGACTAGGGGATGACGGTGGCTTCATTTACCCCCGCAAAAGAATCCGCCGTGCGCGACCAACGCGATGCCTTGCGTGCCCGCCTGGCCGCGCACCCTTTCATGCTTGCCCCCATGGCGGGCGTGACCGACCCGGTGTACCGCCAGATGGCCATCGAGCACGGGTGCCCGCTGTGCTACACCGAGATGGTGTCGGTCGCGGGCCTGGCCCACGGTGGCCAGAAGACCTGGGAACTCGTTGATCCCGGTGATGCCGAGCCGCAGATTGCCGTACAGCTCTTCGGCAGCAAGCCCGAGCAGTTTGCCCCGGCGGCCCATGCCGTGCTCGAGCGCTTGGGCGACCGTCTTGCCCTCATCGACATCAACATGGCATGTCCGGTGCCCAAGGTCTTCAAGAAAGGCGAGGGCAGCGCCCTCATGGAAGACCCTGAGCGTGCTTGCGACATTGTGATGGAGACGCTGCGCGGGGCGGCCGGCGCTGTGCCTGTTACCTGCAAGATTCGTGCTGGCATCTACATGGCCAACGAGATTGCCCCCGAGTTCGCGCGTCGTCTGGAAGATGTGGGTGCCTGCGGTATCGCCGTGCACGGCCGTGCAGCCAAGCAGTTCTACACGGGCACGGCCGACTGGGGCGTTGTGCAGCGCGTGGCCGAGGCGGTGGAGGTGCCCGTCATCGGCTCGGGTGACGTCATGAGTGCCGAGCGCTGCGTCGCGATGCTGCGCGAGACGGGTGCCCAGGGCGTCTTCGTGGCCCGCGGCAGCTATGGCAACCCCTGGATCTTCGACGCCGCCTACAGCCTGTGGCGTGACGGCGTGCTGCCTGAGCCCCCGAGCGTCATGGAGCGTCTCGACACGCTTGAGCTCCATGTGCGCAGGGCTGCGGCAAGCGCGATACACATGGTGCGCTTGCGCCCTGTCACCTGCTGGTATATCAAGGGGCTTCCTTCCGCTGCTCAGTGGCGCGGCCGCACCATGTCGTGCTCGACGTTCGACGACTACCTGTCTCTGATCGACGACATGCGTGCCGCCGTGCGCGAGCACGGCTTGGAGTAGACGAGGATGGCTGTGTCTTGCGTGCCTGCGGGGGAGGGCGACGAGGCCGTTTGTGCTCCCCTTACAGGGGAGCGTGGGGTCATTGAGGCCCTCTATCTGCATGTTCCGTTCTGTGTGAGTCGCTGCGCATACTGCGGGTTCTATTCGCAGGCCACGCGTGCCGGCGACGCTCGCATCGCCGAGTATGTCGAGTGCCTGCGCGCCCTTGTCGCGCGCCTTGGGTCGGCGGGCATGCTCCGCCATGTCAAGACGGCCTACATCGGCGGCGGTACGCCCACGCTGGCAGGGGAGCGGCTCGTGGAGCTGGCCCGGGAGGTCGGCCTGCAGTGCCCTGAGCTCGTCGAGTTCACTACCGAGGCCAATCCCGACTCTCTGAGCGAGTCTTTGGCCGTCGGCTTGCGCCGTGCCGGCATCACGCGCGTGAGCCTGGGGGTGCAGTCTCTCAACGATGCCGAGCTGTGTGGCCTGGGCCGGGCGCATACATCCCAGCAGGCCCTGGAAGCCGCGCGGGTTGTGAAAGCGGCCGGGCTCGATCTCTCGTGCGACCTCATGTGCGGCATCCCTGGTCAGACGCCCGCCAGCTGGCGGGCGAGTCTTGAAGGCGTGCTTGCCGCAGGTGCCGACCATGTGAGCTGCTATCCGCTTTCCATTGAGGAGGGCACGCCCTTCGACAATGCCGTGTTGGCGGGGTCCATGCAGTTGCCCGATGCCGACCTACAGGCCGACATGATGCTTGAGGCTGCCTCCATCCTGGATAAAGCTGGCCTGCAGCGCTACGAGGTTGCAAGCTATGCGCGGCCGGGGCACGCCTGCCGGCACAACATCGCCTATTGGACGGGTGCATGCTACCTGGGCCTGGGAGCCGCGGCGGCCTCGATGCTCACGCCCGGCCTTGCCTGTGAGGTGGGCGAGGTGCTTGGCCTTCGCGCAGGTGGGGATGGTGCGTCCACGGCGCAAAAGTTGGCCGATGCGCTTGCCTGCCAGTCCGATTTCGCCCGCGTGCGCCTCTCGTTTCCGGATGACGCGGAAGCTTTCGTGCGCGGCGTGGGCGCTGCGACGGGGCCTTGTGTTTTTCTGGAGACACTCACCTCGCGCGAGGCGGCCGCTGAGGACCTCATGCTGGCCATGCGCATGGTGCGGGGCGCTACGCGCGACGTGCTCGAGGGTGCTGTCGAGCGTGGAATCCCGCGAGGCAAGCTCGACGCTGCCGTCAAACTTGCCTGCAAAGACGAGCTGGCTGCGCTTGATGCCGCGGGGTCGCTTTGTCCCACGCAGAAAGGCTGGCTGCTGGGCAACGAGCTTTTCGGCATCATGTGGGACACGGCAGGTGATTGACGAGGCCGTTTGTGCATGTCAGGCTCGCCTTGGGGCTCTTTTCAGCCTCTCTGCCAGTATCTGGGCTTTATATGTATGCCGCCTGGTCTGGGTAGAATAAAGCGAGCATTTTTTCTTTACCTGCTACTTGAGGAGTTAGGTCGTTTTGGCAACCCCCTCCAACAAGGACTACTACGACATACTCGGCGTTTCGAAGGATGCTACGCCCGAGGACATCAAAAAGGCGTTTCGCGCCAAGGCCCGCACGATGCACCCCGACGTGTGCAAGGAGCCTGGTGCCGAGGAACGCTTCAAAGAGGTTTCCGAGGCTTACGACACCCTGTCGGATCCCGACAAAAAGGCCCGCTACGATGCCGTGAAGGCCGGTGGTTTTACCACGCAGAACCCGTATACGTCGGGCCCTGCCGGCGCGGGTTCCTGGTCGGGCGGCTACAGCCCCTTCGGCGGTTGGACGTCGTGGGGCAGTCCCTATGGCGCGGGCTACAGCTCCGCAGGCCGCGCACCGCAGGGTACCCCCTATGCGCGCAAGCAGGGTGCCACACGTTCCATCCAGCTTGAGCTCACCCGCGACGAGGCCCGCAAGGGCTGCACCAAGCGTGTGGCCTACTCGCATCTTGAGAGCTGCCCGGAGTGCCGCGGCAGGGGCTACGAGGCTGGATCTGAGCCCATCACCTGCCCCACCTGCCACGGCTCGGGTCAGGCCGAGGTTGACATGATGGGTCTCTTCACCACCGCGATGCAGTGCCCAGTGTGCCAGGGTTCGGGCAAGATCATCAAGAATGCCTGCCATTCGTGCCATGGCACGGGCACGCGCCAGGGTCGCTCTACCGTGGAGGTCAAGGTGCCTGCCGCCTCGCATGACGGCGACGAGGTGCGCGTGCCGGGCGCCGGCGATGCCGGTAGGTGCGGCGGTGCCACCGGCGATCTCAAGGCGTCCTTCGTGGTGCCTTCCGAGCATCTCACCCAGCAGCAGGAGGCACTCTTCACCGGTCTGGGCGTAGTGTGCGCGATGCTCGTATGCACGCTGTTCTCGCAGCTCATCATGCATGTGCTGTCCCTCTTGGCATTCCCGCTGCTCTTCGTGGCGTTCTTCGCCTCGCCCACGCTGTTTGCCAAGGGCGCGGGCGGCAGCTTTGCCAAGCGCGCGGGCAAGCGTTTCCTGGTGGGCTTCCTTATGGGCCTCTTCCTCTACGTTATATTTGTACCGCTCGTCTCATGCGGTCGCATGTGGTGAGATGCGGCGGTATAGTTTTCAGGTTTGTTTGTAAGGCACGCGTTCAGATTTCGTAATTGTTGAAGAGGCTTTTTCATGGCTGATACCAAAGACTACTACGCGATCCTCGGCGTTGACCGAGACGCCGACGACGCGACGATTCGCAAGGCCTTCCACAAGAAGGCCCGCACCATGCACCCCGACGTCAACAAGGCTCCCGATGCCGAGGTTCGCTTCAAGGAGGTCAACGAGGCCTATGCGGTCCTGTCCGACTCCGACAAGCGTGCGTTCTACGATCGCTACGGCACGGTCGACGGCTACGGCCAGGGCGGCCCCGACATGAGCGACATCTTTGGCGGCGGCTTCGACATGTCCGACCTGTTCAGCTCCTTCTTCGGGGGCTCTGCTGCGTCGGGCCGCGGCGTGCGTCTCGATGGCCGCGACATGGGCGCCTCTATTCTGATTACCCTGCAGGAGGCGGCCACTGGCTGCACCAAGGAGATTTCCTACAACCGCCTGTCGCCGTGCAAGTCGTGCAACGGTTCGGGCTGTGCTGAGGGCGGCAAGGAGACCACTTGCCCCAACTGTCATGGCACTGGCCAGGTTGTGACGCAGCAGCGCACCTTCTTCGGCAACATGCAGAGCCGCTCGGTGTGTCCCGACTGCAACGGTTCGGGCAAGACCATCGACAAGCCCTGTCCTGAGTGCGACGGTCAGGGCCGTTCGCCCGACCGCGAGCGCGTCAGCGTGAAGGTTCCCGCCGGCATCGCCGACGGCCAGCAGCTGCGCGTGCCCGGCTTTGGTGAGGCGGGCGTTCGCGGCGCTCATTCCGGCGACCTCATTGTGTCAGTCCGCGTGGCCGACGACGAGGCTTTCCAGCGCTCCGGCGACGACCTGCATGTGCGCGTCGAGGTCGGCATCGCCCAGGCTGCTCTGGGCACCACCGTCGTCGTCGACGGCGTCATGCCTGATGAGGAGGTCGAGATCGTGGTGCCCGCCGGCTGCCAGTTCGACGATACTGTGCGTGTTTCCGGCAAGGGCATGCCCCGCATGCGCCGTGACGGCCGCGGTGACCTCATCGCCCATGTCGACGTCATCGTGCCCACCTCGTTGACCGACGAGCAGCGCGAGCTGCTCGAGAGGCTTGCTCACACCATGGACGAGACGGTGGACAAGAAGCGCACGCCCTGGCAGCGTATCAAGGACGCTCTGTCCTAATGGAGCGCATTGCCCCGCACGTTTGCGTCGTCAACCTAGGCTGTCGCGTCAACCGCGTGGAGTCCGACTGGATGGAGAGCTCCTTCGTCCAGTCGGGTGCTTTTTTGTGCGCCGAGGACGAGGCCGACATCATTGCAATCAACACCTGCGCCGTGACGGGCGAGGCCCAGGCAAAGACACGCAAAGCCGTGCGCCGCGCCGCGAGCCTTCCCAAGCACCCGCTTGTGGCCGTGACGGGATGCGTGGCGAACCTGTTCCCCGCCGAGCTCGAAGCGATCGGCGACAACGTGCGCGTGCTTCCCGCAAAGCTTGCGTTGGTGGAGGACTCTCTAAAGGCGTGGGAGGAGTTGAACGGAAGTCTTACCGGGGAGGGCGAGGATACCTCCCTGCTCAAACAGTCCTCGCCGCTTTGCGGCTGCGGAACTCGCGATGAGGCATCCTCGCCCTCCCAGCAGGAGTCTCTCCAATATATGCAGCGAGATAGCCTTGCGAGGGTTGAGAGTGTTTCCTCAGGCGCAGTTCCGCAGGCGCGTAGCGCCGAGGACTGTCTGAGCACTGAAGACACACTCTCGACCCCAGGTGTTCATGCTGTCTTTCGTGCCCGTCGAGGCGTTAAAGTGCAGGACGGCTGCGACAATAAGTGCACGTACTGCATCGTGTGGCGGGCTCGCGGCAAGTCGCTGTCTACCCCCTATAGCCTTATTGAGAAGCAGGTGCGCCAGGTTTTGAGCGAAGGTGCGCTCGAAGTGGACCTCACGGGCATCAACCTGGGACGATACTGCTCGGTCGACGAGCAGGGCGAGTCGCTTGACCTGGCTGGCCTCATCGAGCGCTTGGTGCCGCTTATTCGCGAGCATGGCGCACTGCTGCGTGCATCGAGCATCGAGCCGCCCGAGGTCACGCCCGAGCTCGTGGCCGCGTTTGCACGCTATGCTGATTGCGTGGCGCCGCATTTCCATCTGCCTTTGCAGGCGGGTTCCACCCGTGTGCTTCATCGCATGGGGCGCCGCTACAACGCCGAGCAGTTCCTGGAGAAGGTGGCGCTCATCCGCGATGCCCTGCCTGCGGCGGCCATTTCCACCGATATCATCGTTGGCTTCCCTGGTGAGACCGAGGAGGACTTCCAGGAGACCCTCACGCTTTCCGAGAAGGCTGCTTTCTCCAAAATCCATGCCTTCCGCTTCTCGGCCCGCCCTGACACGCCGGCTGCCAGCATGCCCGACCAGATTGCTCCCGAGGTCATCCGCGAGCGCTCGGAGCGCCTGCGTGTTCTGGCCGACCGTCTGCGCCATGATGACGCAGCTCGCCGCATTGGCACGGTTGAGCCTGTCCTTATCGAGCAGATCGATGAGGCTGGCAACGCCTGCGGCACCACGGCAAGCCACCACGAGGTGATCATCCCGGTGGGGGAGCATGGGTTTGAGGAGCCGACGCTCATTCACATGCCTTTGGCTTCCGTTTCTGCAAATGGAGCTCTTTGTACGCCGGCCATTTAATCTCGATGTTAACGAATCTTGCGTTTAAACAGGATGTTTACCGCGCAGATTTTGTGTAGGAGATAGCTCTTCGGGAAACGAGCGATACCTGCCTGAAAAGGAAGTGTATCCTACTTGCGTTTGACCCTTGCCCCGGTTGCAACCTCCATCGGATTGCATCTGAGACAGGGGCGTCTTTATCAGGTTAGATGGAAAGGAATCACAATGGTCACCAAGGAGCAGAA
The DNA here is from genome assembly GCA_934636245.1 of uncultured Coriobacteriales bacterium. Taxonomy (GTDB): domain Bacteria; phylum Actinomycetota; class Coriobacteriia; order Coriobacteriales; family UMGS124; genus UMGS124. Next base: position 167,160 of record CAKUAI010000004.1, on the reverse strand, counting down.
GGCCGCTATCGTCGCTGAGTTCGGCAAGGATGCCAACGACACCGGCACCCCCCGCGTTCAGGTCGCTCTTCTCACCGCTCGTATCCGTGAGCTCACCGAGCACTGCAAGCAGCACCCCCACGACTTCCACAGCCGCCGTGGTCTGCTTATGCTCGTCGGCCACCGTCGCTCGCTGCTTCGCTACATCCGCTCCAACGATATCAACGAGTATCGTGAGCTCATCGCTAAGCTCGAGCTTCGCGACAACATTCAGTAAGTTGTCTTTTAGGGGCGCACTAGCGCCCCTTTTCGTTTTGCGTCCACATAGGGCTCGATAGCCAGGGCGCAGGCGCATAGGTCCCGCTCGCAATGGGGCGAGCGGAGTTGAAGGAGATTGCAGAATGGCAAAGGTTACACACGAGTTCGACCTCTATGGCAAGCATTACACCCTCGAGACCGGCGAACTCGCGAAGCAGACGACGGGCGCCGTCCTGGTCAAGCAGGGCGATACCACGGTCCTCATGACCGCCGTCGTCTCCAAGGAGCGCAAGAACTACGACTTCTTCCCGCTGACGGTTGACTTCGTGGAGCGCATGTACTCGGTCGGCCGCCTGCCCGGTGGCTACCTCAAGCGTGAGACTCGCCCCACCGACAAGGCGACCCTCACCGCTCGTATGATCGACCGCCCTATCCGCCCGAGCTTCCCCGATGGCTTCCGCAACGAGGTGCAGATCGTTGCCACCTCGCTCGTGTGCGACCAGATCAACCCCTTCGACGTCATCTGCACCATGGGTGCCTCCGCTGCCCTCACCGTGGGCGGCGTGCCCTTCGAGGGCCCGCTGGCCTGCGTGCGCATCGGCCGCGACCGCGACACCCATGAGTTCATCGTCAACCCCACCTACGAAGAGCGCGACAACTCCGACCTCGACCTCGAGCTCGGCGGCACCCGCGACTTCGTGAGCATGCTCGAGGCCGGCGCCGAGGAGATCACCGAGGAGGACATGCTGGCCGCCATGCAGTTCGGCCAGGAGGCCCTCGGTGCGTTCTGCGACCAGCAGAAGATCTTCTTCGAGAAGGTCGCCGAGGTCAATGGCCCCATCGTCATGAAGGAGTACCCGCTCGACGAGCCGAACTCCTACGTGCACGACAAGATCTTCGCCCACTACGACGAGATGAGCGCCGCCCTCAAGGATGCCGACAAGCAGGCCCGTATGGCCAAGGTCGACGAGCTCAAGAGCGCTATCAAGGCCGAGTTCACCGAGGAGGAGCAGGCCGAGTTCGACCGCGAGATCCCCGTCGAGCTCAAGAGCCTCGAGAAGCACGCCATGCGCGTCATGGTCGTTGAGACCGGCGAGCGCGTTGACGGCCGTCGCGCCGACGAGATTCGTCCGCTCATGATCAAGCCCGGCTACCTGCCCCTCGTGCACGGCTCCGGCCTCTTCCAGCGTGGCCAAACCCAGGTCCTCTCCGTGCTGACGCTCGGCATGCTCAACGACTGGCAGCGTCTCGACACCATCGAGCCCATCGATGGCAAGCGCTACATCCACCAGTACAACTTCCCGCCGTACTGCACCGGTGAGACCGGCCGCATGGGCTCGCCCAAGCGCCGCGAGATCGGCCACGGCGCCCTGGCTGAGCGCGCCCTTCTGCCTGTCATTCCTTCCGAGGAAGAGTTTCCCTACACCATCCGCGTCGTCTCCGAGGTCATGGAGTCTAACGGCTCCTCGTCCATGGCGTCGACCTGCGGCAGCTGCCTTGCCCTCATGGACGGTGGCGTGCCCCTGAAGCGCCCGGTTTCCGGTATCGCCATGGGCCTCATCCAGGAGAACGGCAAGACCGTCGTTCTCTCCGACATCCAGGGTCTCGAGGACTTCCTCGGCGACATGGACTTCAAGGTGACGGGTACCTCTGAGGGCATTACCGCCATGCAGATGGACAACAAGGCCACCGGCCTCACGTTCGAGATTCTGCGCAAGGCTCTCCAGCAGGCCAAGGAAGGCCGCGCCTTCATCCTCGATGCCATGCTTGCCGAGATTGCCGCTCCTCGCGAGAGCGTCCGTGAGAACGCCCCGCACATCATCACCATCCACATCCCGACCGACAAGATCCGCGAGGTCATCGGCTCGGGCGGCAAGACCATCCGCTCCATCCAGGAGGACACCGGCGCCACCATCGACATCCAGGAGGACGGCACCGTCTTCATTGGCTCCTGCGATGCCGGCGGCGAGGAGGCCCGTGCTCGCATCGAGGCCATCGTCAAGGTGCCCGAGGTGGGCGAGGAGTATTTCGGCCGCGTTGTGGGCGTCCAGCCCTTCGGCGCCTTCGTCGAGCTTCTGCCCGGCAAGGACGGCCTGCTGCACATCTCCCGCATGGCCCAAGGTCGTGTGGAGAAGGTTGAGGATGTCCTTAACGTCGGCGATGAGGTCCACGTCAAGGTCATCGAGGTCGACGAGAAGGGCAAGGTCTCGCTCGACCGTATCGACAAGCCCGAGGCTCCCGCCGGCTCCGGCAAGTCCTCTGAGGACCGTGGTGAGCGTCCTGAGCGCTCGGAGCGTAAGCCCCGCGAGCGTCGTCGTCCCGGCGACGGCGGTCACCACAAGTCCGAGGGTGGCAACGAGGGTGGCGAGCGTCGTCAGCCCCGCCGTCACCATGAGGGCTAAGTTCTAGTTTTACTTAAGCGTTATTGTTTGGGGACGTCAGCAGATTTCGGGCTGACGTCCCTTTTCCTTAAGGAGGAACTTTATGGTTAAGGTTATCGTTTCTGGCGCCAAGGGTCGTATGGGCACCTGCATCGTCAACGCTGTGGCCGCAGCTGAGGACCTCAAGCTTGTCGGCTGCTTCGATCCCCATTGCGCTGGGCAGGTCGTTTCCTGCGCCGACGGTGATTTTGCCTGCTCCGATGATCTGGGTGCGCTCATTGACGCCACCGGAGCCGACGTCGTGGTCGACTTCACCCAGCCTGGCGCCGTGCTTGCCAATGTCGAGTGCGTGCTGTCCCATGGTGCGCACGCCGTTGTGGGCACCACCGGTGTTGCCCGTCAGGACATGGAGGCCCTCGCTCTGAAGTACGCGGACAAGGGCGGCAAGCTCTTCTTTGCCCCGAACTTCACCACCGGCGCCGTCCTCATGATGCAGTTTGCCAAGGTCGCTGGCAAGTTCTTCCCCGACGTCGAGATCGTCGAGATGCACCACGACGGCAAGAAGGACGCCCCTTCCGGCACCGCTGTCACCACCGCGCACATGATCGCCGAGGGCAGGGGAGGCGTGCGCAACGCCGGCCCCGGCAGCGAGACTGAAATTGCTGGTTGCGAGGGCGCCCGTGGTGCCGAGGTCGACGGCGTGCGCATCCATGCCATCCGTGGCGACGGCTACATGGCCTCTCAGGAGGTCATCATGTCTGCGGCCGGCCAGACGCTCACCATTCGCCATGATTCCACGCTGCGCGAGGCCTACATGCCCGGCGTTTTGCTTGCGATTCGCAATGTCGCCAGCCTGCCGGAACCCTTCACGGTGGGTCTTGAGTGCCTCATGGGCCTCTAGGCAAATTGCGTTTTTGCCCCCACATACAAAGGGGGCCCGCCCCGTCTGGGGTACCATGATGGATGGCTCTTACACCACTCGCAAGAGGCATCGTCACACATTTGATTGCTTGCGCGGCGCTGAAGGATGAGCCTGACTCGTCTGAAGCGCCGCGTTTTGTTATGGAACAGTTTGTATAAGCTGACGACATAAAGGAGGAAACGTTCGTATATGGCAAAACGGAAGAGCACTCAGGCAAAGGGGCCCGCGCTGAAGGTCATTCCTTTGGGCGGCCTCGACGGCATCGGCAAGAACATGACGGTCATCGAGTACGGTGACGACATGATTTTGGACGACGCCGGTCTCATGTTCCCTGATGACAACCATCCCGGTGTGGACCTTATCCTGCCGGATTACACCTATGTCCTTGAGAACGAGGACAAGCTGCGCGGCATCATCATCACGCACGGCCACGAGGACCACATCGGCGCCTTGCCGTACCTGCTGCAGGACCTCAACCCCAATGTTCCCATCTACTCCTCGAAGCTCACGCTCGGCATGATTGCCGGCAGGCTTGAGGAGCACCGTATCAAGAACCCCAACTTCAAAGAGGTCAAGTCGGGCGACAGGGTGCAGCTCGGCAAGCTCGGCGTTGAGTTCTTCTCGGTGAACCACTCCATCCCTGCGGCCATGGGCGCGTTTATCCAGAGCCCTGCCGGCAACGTTCTGCACACGGGCGACTTCAAGCTCGACCAGACCCCCATCGACGGCGTCCGTACTGATTTTGCGGCCCTGACCAGGTTCGCCTATGAGGGTGTCGACCTGCTGATGAGCGACTCGACCAACGCAAACCGCCCTGGGTACACCCCCAGCGAGGCTGCGGTCGGCCCCTTCTTGCGTGATGTCATCTCCAACGCCAAGGGCCGCGTGTTCGTTGCTTCGTTCTCGAGCCACATCCATCGTCTCCAGCAGGTGTGCGACGCCGCGATCGCATCGGGCCGCAAGGTGGTCGTGACCGGTCGTTCGATGCTCACCAACACCCGCGTTGCCCGCGAGCTCGGCTACCTCAAGATTGATGAAGAGGACATCATCGATGCCTTCGACATCGACAAGTACCCCGAGAACCGCGTCGTCGTGCTATGCACCGGCTCTCAAGGCGAGCCGCTCTCGGCTCTTGCACGCATGGCTACGGGTGAGCACAAGACGCTGCAGATTCAAGAGGGCGATACGGTCATCATCTCGGCCACGCCGGTCCCGGGCAACGAGAAGGCCGTGACCCAGATTATCAACACCCTCGCCAAAATCGGCGCCGACGTGTACGACAAGAGCCGCGGCATGGTCCACGTCTCCGGCCACGCCTCCCAGGAGGAGCTGAAGATGCTCATGGCGCTCACGCGTCCCAAGCACTTCATGCCCGTCCACGGCGAAGCCACACATCTGCGCGCTCATGCAAAGCTTGCCCAGGACATGGGCGTCGACGAGGACAACATCTTCATTCTCGACAACGGCGAGTCGCTCGAGATGCGCGACCATCGCGTCACACGCGGCAAGACGGTCGAGTCGGGCGTCATCTACGTCGATGGCCTGCGCATCTCCGACACCGACCAGATGGTTCTTGCCGACCGCAAGCGCCTGTCGGAAGACGGCCTGGTAAGCGTCGTTGCCACGTTCTCCCGCCGTACATCCACCTTGGTTGGCCTTCAGCTTTCTGCCAAGGGTGTATCGTTTGACGCCGAGGCGCCTGGTTGCGTCACACTGCTTACCGAGCGCGTGAAGAAAGCCATTGCCAAGCGCAGTGCCTCGCTTGAGAGCCGCGAGGCTGTGGACAAGGTTGTGCGCGACACCGTTTCGAGCCACCTTTGGGAGACCTGGCACAGCCGCCCGGTCATTGTTTCGTTCGTCGTGGAAGTGTAAGGCAGGTTCCAGCGCGTGAGTCGTCCGAAGAGCGAGGCCAGCTCGCAGAAGACAACCAAAGAAAAGTCCGGAGGGCGCACCAAGAAGGCGACCCCGCAGAAGGCGACCGCCAAGGCTCGCTCCGGGCAGGCTGCCTCCTCGAACCAGTCTGCTCAGCGCCGGGTGGAGCCCGCACCGAGCCCAGCCATGTCTGCGGAGCCTCGCACGCCGCTACTCGACTATGAGACGCGCCAGCAAATCGCGGGCGTCGTGGTGGCCGTCATCGGTGCGGCTCTGTTCATCGCGATGCTTGCTCCCTCAACCGGCATGCTCACCCAGGGCCTCAGCGCTTTTCTGCATACGCTCTTCGGCGTCGGGGCGATTCTTGTGCCCCTTGCGCTTGTCGCATGGTCGGTAACCATTTTCACTCAGCATGCCGGCCTTGTTGCAAGCAGGGTCATTGTGGGTTTGCTGCTTGTGGCCCTTGCCGTGATGGCCGGCTTCGGCATCACCACCGTAGGTTGCACCGCAGATGCGAACATCTTGTTCGGTGTCGAAAACCTCCGTGCACGGGGCGGCTATGTCGGTAACGGCCTCGCCTGGGTGCTTCTTTCGCTCTTTGGCCAGATTGCCGGCTTCGTTGTGATTGTTGGCATCGCCATCGCAGGCCTTGTGATCATCGGCCTCGATGTCTCCTCCGCAGTCGCCCAAGTGCGCATGCGCCACCAGCAGTCGCTTGCCCGTAGCGCGGAGAGGCGCGCCTCCCGCGAGCGCCGTGCGTCGCGCTATGAGGACGATTTCTACGAGGATGAGCTGCCTGAAGGCTATACGCCCACCGTGCTGTTCAACCCCGGCGATCGCTGCCGCCCGCAGTCTGGCATGAGCGCGGCGCCCACGGGCCGTGCTCGCTCTGCAACCACGGTCATACCGTTCGACCGCGAGGCCGTGGATCTGCGCGACTACGCAACGCCTCCCGCTTCGGTTCTCAGCCGCGCAAAGGCCGCAGGCGTCGCTTCGACGACGCTCCTTGACGGCGAGGACGACCTTGGATACGAGCAAGTGCAGCCTGCTCCCAAGACGACCCTGCTTGCACAGGAGCGCGACGGCGCTGGCTATGAGGATGACGACGCATACGAGCCCGCCGATGACTATCGTCGTGTGCCCGAGGTGCGTTCCATGCTTGAGCAGCACTTTGCCCTTGACGAGTCGCTGCCCCAGCCCCCTCAGTCGCTCATCAACAAGAAGGCCCGCCGTGTCTCCTCGGGTTGGTGGAACCCGGCCGACGAGTGGAACCGCGACGCCTTCGACCCGAACGACCTGGGCGACGGTCAGGCCGACAGCCTCGTCCCAGGCGTCATTCCGGGCGCCCCACTCTATTACGACGAGTCGATGGCGTCTTCTGACGACATGTACATTGCCGAGAAAGGCACCATTGCGCCCAGCACGGCTGCTGCGACAGCGACTGCAGCATGCGCCTCTCGCGATGATGCGTCCGCTGCCGCCTTGCCCGCCGCCGAGCCGGCGAGCGACTTCGAGGCAGCCCGAGAAGCCAAGCGTCCGTCTGCGCCCACAGCCCCCGTGTACACGCGACCCGCGCAGCCGGCAGGGGAGAGCGATTCGGCCTCCCTCGACAGCACGGCCACCACGGCCGTCGAAGCCGCTCGCTACAACGATGCATATGCGGAGGTGCCCCCCACCTCCGCCGTGCTCGACGGGGATTCCACCGAGTGCGAACTGCCCTGGGAGGAGCCTGCAGGGGACGCATCTGCTGACGTGGCGCAACCCATGGCCCCTGCGGTGTCCTCGACTTCCCAGCAGCGTCGCAGCGTCACCTCGAACCCCAACGCCACAAGCGTTTTTGCCCAGGAGCCCACGCGTCGTGCCTCTTCCAGCGAGGCTGCCGAGGCCCTTGTCAACTTCGGGGCAAGCCAGCAGGATGCCCCCGTCAACGAGGGTCCCTACGAGCTTCCCCCGCTGGCATTGGCCAGGCGCTCCAACGGCGGCAAGGGCTTCGTCGCAGAGCACTCTGAGCTCGCCCAAGAGACCGCCGCTGCGCTGCAGTCGGCGCTTGCGGAGTTTGGCGTGGATGCCCATGTGGTCGACTGGGTCGAGGGCCCCACGTTCACAACGTATCGTCTCTGCCCTGGCAAGGGCGTGCGCGTAAACAGGATTTCCGCCCTGGAGAACGACATCGCACGTACTCTTGCTGCACCCAGCGTGCGTATCTACTCGCCTGTTGCGGGCACGAGTTACGTGGGTGTTGAGGTTGCCAACGAAAGCCGCCGCGAGGTTGCCTTCGGCGATGTGCTGCCTTGCGTCACGGGCGGCCCGCTCGACTTTGCCGTAGGCCTCGACGCCGGCGGCAAGCCCGTCCATGCCGACCTCGGCAAGCTTCCGCACCTGCTCATCGCAGGCACCACTGGTTCGGGCAAGTCCGTCACCGTGAACTCCATCATCCTGTCGATGCTCATGCGTGACACGCCTGAGGAGCTCCGCCTCATCATCGTCGACCCCAAGCAGGTCGAGTTCAGCGAGTATGCCGGCATTCCGCACCTTGCCATGCCTGTCGTGACCGATCCCCGTCAGGCCGCCGCGGCATTGCAATGGGCGGTCACCGAGATGGACAGGCGCTATCGCGTCTTCTCCAACCTGGGCGTTCGTGACCTTGCTTCCTACAACTCGCTTGTCACCAGGATCGCCGAAGAGGAAACGAACCTCACGACTCTGCCGTGCGTCGTCGTCGTCATCGATGAGCTTGCAGACCTCATGATGGTCGCCAAGAAAGACGTGGAGGCATCCATCGTGCGCGTGGCCCAGCTGGGCCGTGCCGCCGGCATCCACCTCGTCATTGCCACGCAGACCCCGCGCGCCGACATCGTCACGGGCCTCATCCGCGCAAACGTCGCCAACCGCATCGCGCTGCGCGTCTCGAAGGGCACCGACTCGCGCATCATCATCGACCAGATGGGCGCCGAGAAGCTGCTGCCCCACGGTGACATGCTGTTCCTCGAGGCTTCCTTTGGCGACATGCCCCGCCGCATCCAGGGATGCAACGTCACCGACGAAGAGAAGGCTGCGATTCTCAACCACATCAAGGCGCAGCCCGCCGCGCATCCCTGCGCCATGGCGCCCATGCCCAGCGCAGGCGGGCAGCTGCCGCTCGACACCTCCACCGAGCCTGCTGGACCCACGGGTAGGGGAGGATCGGCAGGACCGGGCGACGACGACCCCTTGGCCTGGGAGGCTGCTAAACTTGTGGTGGAGAACCAGCTTGGCTCCACTTCCATGCTCCAGCGTCGCATGAAGCTCGGCTATGCTCGCGCCGGCCGCGTCATGGACTTGCTCGAGGAAATGGGCGTGGTGGGCCCTGCCCAGGGCTCCAAGCCGCGAACCGTTCTCGTGTCTGACCTCGACGAGCTTGAGACGCTCCGCAACGCCGACATCCCGTCTGGAGAGTGATGCAGAAGATGCCGAACATGCAGCCCATCGGAAACCTTCTGGCCAAACGCCGCAAGGAGCTTGGCCTTTCAATTGATAAGGCAGCCGAAGCCACGAAGCTGCGCCGCCATGTCATCGAGGCGTTCGAGTACACCGACTTCGACGCCATGCCCCCCAAGGGCTATGCACGCGCCTCGATGGGGTCGTATGCTCGCTACCTCGGTCTTAACACCTCCGAGGTCCTGCGCGCCTTCGACGAGCAGCTTGCCGAATATGAGGCTCGTCAGCAGGGCTATGCCCGTCAGGACGAACGCTTCCAGCAGGCCTCTTCGCGCGACGCGTCACGTCAAGACGAGCGCCGACGCGACACTCGGTCCGATCAGCGTGCCGGCTACCGCCAGGACACCCGTCAGCCTCAGACCGGCAGGTCGCAAGGCGCCTCCTCGGCCATGCGCACGCCCACAAGGCCCGCCTCATCAGAGGCGCGTGCTCAACGGGGAGGGGACAGCCGCGGCACGTATGGCCGTCCCGCCTCGCCTGCCCGTACAAGTGCGCCGGCCCCTGGTCGCTATGAGGCCCCCGCAAGCAGAAACAGACAGTCTGGTCGCAGCGGCTTCGAGTCCGAACCCGGCCGCTATACCGATTTTCGAACGCGACAGGATACGGCGAAGTCGGGCTCCTATGGTGCCGCTGGCAGGCGCACGGGTTCGGGCACTGCCGCAGCTGGCTCATATCAGGGTCAGCGTCCAAGCTCCCGCCCACGTGAGACTGCCCAGCCGCTCGAAGTTGACAGCGGGTATGAGGGAGGCAGCGGCGGCAGGTCGGGAGGACGCAACCAAACGACGCATGCCACGCAGCAAAGCGTTTCGGAAGTGCTTCAGGGCATCCTCCAGACCATCATGGCTGACAGGCGCGTCATGCTCATTCTTGTGGGCGTTTTTGCAGTCGTGCTCGTTGTGGTGATAGCTGTGGCTGCCACGTCGTGCACGAACAAGGCATCCCAGTCGCAGGGCAACAGCTCCATTCCCGTCACGAGCGTGGCCGGCACGAATCAAACGGCTCAGCCTGGCACGATCGTCGACACGACGAAGCTCAATCCCTCCGGCATCGACCTCACTGCCATTCCCGTGAACTCCAAGGTCTCGCTTGCCTTTGCAGCCGACGCGGCAAACTCTGTGTGGGCGGAGGTCTACGTCGACGGCAACGCCGTGTATGCGGGCAACCTGGAAGCTGGGTCCACGCAGGAATGGACGATTGGACGCACCCTTGCCGTGACGCTGAGCGACTCCACCGGCGTTTCGATTGCCATCAACGGCACTTCGGTCACGCCCACCATCTCGAACGGTACGTACGTGCTCAATGCCACGGTTCCTGAAGACCAGTGGGCCCCCGATCCTCCTGCCGACACCGCTTCGCAGGACGGGTCGGACGAGTACGATCCGTCTCAAGATGAGTGGACCGACGGCACGGACTACAGCGACTACGGCTCGTACGACGAATCAGGCTATTACGGCGAAGACGACTCATACGAGGGTTAACGCCTTTGCATCCTATTGATTGACCGATTGGGGCGCATGGCCCCCTGAAACAAGGAGAGACACATGGCATCCAAAGACAGCAGCTTCGACGTCGTTTCCGAAGTCGACATGCAGGAGGTCGACAACGCCTACCAGCAGACAACCAAGGAGCTCGTACAGCGCTACGACCTCAAGGACTCCCACGCCACCATCGAGCTTGACAAGGCCAAGGGCATTGTGACCGTGCAGGCACCCTCTGAGTTCGTGGCCTCGCAGGTCATCGACGTCTTCCAGACGCGCCTCGTCCGCCGCAAGGTCGACCTGTCCTCCGTTTCCTTTGCCGACCCCCAGCCCGCCAGCGCCGGCACCGTGCGCGTCATCGGCACCGTGGTGCAGGGCATCGAGCAGGAACTCGCCAAGAAGATCAGCAAGGACGTGCGCGACGCGAAATTCAAGGTAAAGGTGACCGTTGAGGGTGACAAGCTCAAGGTTTCCTCGCCGAGCAAGGACGCCCTTCAGGCTGTCATCGCCTTCCTGCGCGAGCAGGATTACGGCCAGCCCCTCCAGTTCACCAACTATCGCTAAGAGTCGCCGGAAGGCCATGCAACATATGCAAACCAACACCACCAAAAACGTCGCTTTCATCACGCTGGGTTGCGCCAAGAACGAGGTCGACAGCGACCGCATGAGGGCGCTCGTCGACGCTGACATCCAGCTCGAGGTTATCGACGACCCGGACAACGCCGACGTCATCATCGTCAACACGTGCTCATTTCTCATGAGTGCCGTGGAGGAGGGCATCGAGACGACACTCTCCCTCGTGGCGGAGAAGCTTGAGGACGGCATTACCTGCCCCATCGTCATGGCCGGCTGCATCCCCGCCCGCTACGGCGACGAGATCGAACACGAGATGCCCGATGTGGCGGCCTTCGTCCCCTGCAAGCGCGAAGACGAGATCTGCTCGGTCCTCAAGCGCGTGCTTGGTGTGGAGGAGCGCACCCAGGCGGCCCCCGAGGTCGTTCGTACGGTTCAGGCCGCCTTCGCCTATGTGAAGATCTCCGATGGCTGCGACAGGTTCTGCTCCTTCTGCGCCATCCCTTACATTCGCGGTCGCTACTTCTCGCGTGAGGCAGATGTCATCCTCTCCGAGGTGCGCCATCTGCTCGAAGGCGGCGTGCGCGAGATTGTCCTCATCGGTCAGGACACCGGCATTTGGGGCCAGGACCTGCCCGGCGACCACAACCTGGCATGGCTTTTGCAAGCCGTCGCCCAGGAGGTGCGCCCCTACGGCGGTTGGGTGCGCGTGCTTTACCTGCAGCCCGAGGGCCTTACCGACGAGCTCGTCGCGGCCATTCGCGACACCCCTGAGGTCGTCAAGTACATCGACATTCCGCTGCAGCACAGCAATGCCGAGGTTCTCAAGAACATGAACCGCACCGGCTGCACCTCCGAGTTCCTCGAGATGGTCGCGCGCCTGCGCCGCGAAGTGCCCGGCATCACGCTGCGCACGACCGCTCTTGTCGGCTTCCCCGGTGAGACCGAGGAGCAGTTCGAAGAGCTTGTCGACTTCATTGAGAAGGCCGAATTCGACTACTGCTCCGTCTTTGCCTACTCGCAGGAGGACGGTACCGAGGCGGCCGGCATGGCCGACCAGGTCGATGAGGACGTCAAGCACGACCGCGAGCAGCAGATGGTCGACATCGCCGAGACGTACGGCTTTGCCAGCGCAGCCAGGCATGTGGGCGAGGTTGTCCGCGTGCTCGTCGACGCCCACGAGGAGGGCGACGAAGGCCAGGTCGACATCCTCGGCCGCACCTACTTCCAGGCGCCCGACTCCGACGGCGTCGTGCATCTCGGGCCCGTCGACGTCGCCATGGGCGAATTTGTCGACGTGCAAATTGACGAGTCGGTGTGCTACGAGCTCTTTGGTCACATCGTGCGATAAGCGAGGCAAGCATGTCCAAGCCTAACAAGGTGTATGGCGGCATCGAATGGACGCCGGCCAACATCGTCACGGTCATTCGAATACTGTTCATCCCCGTCTTCGTCATCGCGCTGCTGGCGCCCTGGGAGCAATGGCTGTTCGGGGCTGACCCGATAGGCCTCACCGTGCGCGCGGTCGTCTCGCTTGTCGTGTTCGGACTTATCTGCCTGACCGACACGCTCGACGGCTACCTGGCGCGCTCGCGCAACGAGGTGACGGTCTTCGGCAAGTTCATCGACCCCATCGCCGACAAGATCCTCGTCGTGGCGGCGCTTCTGTGCCTTGTGCAGCTGGGTCTTTTGGGCAGCTGGGTTCCCATTGTGATCGTCGCCCGCGAGATGCTCGTGAGCGGCCTGCGCATGCTCGTGGCCTCGGCCGGCGTCGTCGTCTCGGCCTCCATTCTTGGCAAGATCAAGACCGCGACCACCATGGTTGCCATCTGCCTGTTCATCCTCATGGTGTCGCCCGTCGTGGCCTCGCTTGCGTGGTTCCGCGTGCTTGCGTGGGTCCTGATGCTCGCGGCGGTCTTCTTCACCATCGCCTCCATGGTTGATTACTTTGCCAAGGCCTGGCCGCTCCTTGCGGCGACCCCGGCAAAGGCCGAAGGGGAGGAGAAGGCCGAGAAGGCCCCCAACGACCTCGCCTTTGCCTGGGGCACGGTCGAGGGCGACCATCCGCTTGCACGAGAGGTCCTCGCAGGTTTGGCTGAAAAGGGCATGAGCGTCTGCACAGCCGAATCGTGCACGGGCGGTCTTGTCTGCGCAGCCCTCACCTCGCAGCCCGGTTCGTCGTCGGTCGTGCGCGGCGGCGCCGTCACCTATACGGTAGATGAGAAGGTCCGCGCTTTGGGCCTTGACCCCAACCAGGTGGAGCGCGACGGTGTCGTTTCCGAAGAGACGGCACGTGCCATGGCCCTTGGGGCCAAGAATCGCCTGGGTACCGACTACGCCCTCAGCACGACCGGTGTCGCCGGACCCGGCGGGGCAACTCCGCAGGCTCCTCTGGGCTGCGTCTGCCTAGGTTTGGCCTGCCCCGACGGCACAGTGACAAGCCAGCGTTGCATCTTCGAGGGTTCTCGCGCCCAGGTGCGCGCGCAAGCCGTGGACAAGGCCCTCGAAATGCTCATGGAGCACATGAGCAAGGACGCCAGCTAAAAAACCGCACGTCCAGCGCGTCACATACGTCACAGGATTGTCACGCCCGCACGTGACCAAAAACTTGTCGCCATGATGGAACCTGCCAGCGATGCGTGGCAGAATTGCGTGGCGACGAACGGGAGTGCATCCCGCACAGCCCATAACGAGAAGGAAGCGACATGGCAAAGTCTTCAGTCTCCAAGGAGATTCACGCCCGCACCGAGGGCGACGAGCGCACTAAGATGATCGAGCTCACGACGAGCGAGATTGAAAAGCGCTTCGGCAAGGGATCCATCATGAAGTTCGGCGACGCGGCCGACGCCCTGTCGGTGGAGTCCATTCCCACTGGCGCCCTCGCGCTCGACGCCGCTCTTGGCATCGGCGGCGTTCCGCGCGGCCGTATCATTGAGATTTATGGCCCTGAGTCTAGCGGCAAGACAACGCTGTCGCTGGAGATTCTCGCCGAGGCCCAGGCCATGGGCGGCGTCGTGGCGTTCATCGACGCCGAGCACGCCCTCGACCCGGGCTATGCCGCCCGCCTGGGCGTCGACATCGACGAAGTGCTTATCTCCCAGCCCGACACCGGTGAGGACGCGCTTGAGATCTGCGACATGCTTGTACGCTCCGGTGCCATTGACGTCATCGTTATCGACTCGGTCGCCGCTCTTGTGCCCCGCGCCGAAATAGAAGGCGAGATCGGCGACAGCTCCGTGGGCCTTCAGGCTCGCCTCATGAGCCAGGCCTTGCGCAAGCTGGCAGGCTCGCTCTCCAAGTCCAAGACCACGTGCATCTTCATCAACCAGCTGCGCGAGAAGATCGGTGTCATGTTCGGCAACCCCGAGACGACCACCGGCGGCCGCGCGCTTAAGTTTTTCGCCTCCGTGCGCCTGGAGATCCGCCGCGTCGAGAGCATCAAGAAGGGCACCGATGTCATCGGCAACCGCGTGCGCGTCAAGGTCGTAAAGAACAAGGTGGCTGCGCCTTTCCGTCAGGCGGAGTTCGACATCCTCTACGGAGAGGGCATCTCCAAAGAGGGCTGCGTGCTCGACATGGCCGTTGACGAGAACATCGTCAACAAGTCCGGCTCGTGGTACACCTACGGCCAGGAGCGCATCGGCCAGGGACGCGAGGCGGCCAAAGACTTCCTCAAGCAGAATCCCGAGCTCTGCAGCGAGATCGACCACAAGGTCCGCGTGGCCATCGGCCTGCTTCCCAACGAGGACGCCCCTGTGGGCGAGCCTGTTGAGAACGCTTAGGCTCTCTTTCAACCTGAAACAGGTGTGCCATGGCGCAGACCGAGGTTGAGCGCGTGCGATGCCTTCTCGACGAGCTTGAGCGCCGCCAACATCAACGCAGGGGTGCCGCGGATACCCAGGCGGCGCCCCTGCGCCTGCACCTGCAAGAGGAAGAACATGCCTCATCCTCATGCAAAGGCAGGCGCGTTCTTTGTGAGCTGCTTGCCGACGAGGCGCACGACGGTGATGCCGCCACCCCGACGGCCACCCATGCCCTGGAAATCCCCGCGAGCGCACGGCGGGTGTTTGCCTCAGGTCGTCAAGCCTTTGAAGACGTGGCTGATTTCGAGGCATATGCCCGCACGGCCTTGGAGCAGGCCGCCTTCGAGCGCGCCTGTTCCAAGCTGAGCGCAAGGGAACGCCCCGGCAAAGACGTGCTCAACTTGCTCGTGCAAGAGGGGTACCCTACAGAGGCATCGCAGGTCGCGGTGGACAAGGCCAAGCGCTGCGGCGTGATCAGCGACACCCGCTATGCGCAGGCCTTTGTCAATTCCAAGACCAGGGCCGGCTGGGGCAAGGCTCGCATATCTCGCGAACTGGAACGGTTCGGCCTCTCGCTGGAAGACGCCGGTGAAGAAGCCCAAGACAGCCTCACGCAAGATCGGGAATACGAGCGAGCGGTAGCCGCTGCCAGCAGGCGAGCGATACCGAGCAAGAACCCGACAGAGAAGATCGCTCGTTTTCTCATGGGCCGCGGCTTCGCTACAGGGCTTTCTTTGCGTGTCGCTAAAGAGGTCGTCGCACAGGCGCAAGAGCCATCCGACGAATAAGCGTTTCAATGCACTTCTCTGACATCTTGTGTCAAAAATGTGGATAACAGGTACATTGCAAGCTTTTCCTTGCCCAACCAAGGAGAGATGACATATAGTTACCTACGCACTTGAGCACGGGCAATAGCGCAGCTTGGTAGCGCACTTGACTGGGGGTCAAGGGGTCGTGGGTTCAAATCCCGCTTGCCCGACCATGATTACTTAAAGCCTGGGACTTCTTGAAGTCCCAGGCTTTTTTGGTTCAAGACCTCACTTTCATCGACAGCCAATGTGGGAAGCCTGTAGACCGCGTATGACACTACCGTAAGGTTGGTATACGGATGTGTACACCAACGCAGGTAGAATACTATTTTTCCCCCACGTTGACTTCGTAGGGCGGCATTGTTCCCGCCCAAAGGGGCAGGGTGCTTTCGTATAATGCATCCCAAGAATTTTTACCAGGCATAAGCAGGGGAGAGCAGTATGTCAAAAGATCGCACACGGGGTTTGGGCCTTGTCGACCCAACGGCAGAACCCGGTACACCCGACAATCCCCTACATACGCTGGCAACGATTCCCAACCTCATCACGTTGTGCCGTCTTGTGCTCACCGCCTGTTTCCTGGTGCTCTATCCTCAGGAGCAGTATCACACCCTTGCTGTGGTGCTCTTCATCATTGCGGCCTGCACCGACTGGGTCGACGGCAAGCTCGCACGCCGCCTCAAGCAGGTGAGCCTCTTCGGCAAACGCTTCGACCCGGTGATGGACCGCGTCCTCATCTTCAGCGGCGTCATCGCCCTGCTCGTTACCTCCCGCATCCCCGCCTGGACCGTTTGCTACCTGGTAACGCGTGACGCGCTGCTGTTTGTGGGCGGAGCCGTTCTTATGAAGACGCATGGCCGCATTCCCGACGTATGCTACACCGGCAAGGCCTGTACGTTCATTCTCATGGCAGGCTTCTCCGTACTGCTCTTCGACCTTTTCCCGATGCCCGGTCTCAACCTTTTCGAATGCTCTTTCCTTCCCGGCTTTGGAGCCGCCACGACGAGCATAGGAATCTGGCTTGTCTATGTCGGTTGCATTCTTTCCGTCGCGGCCGCCCTCATCTATGTCGTGAGGGGCGTGCGTATCCTGAGGAGCGATCCTGATGCTGAACAGTCCAACGATGCAGCCTAGTCCGCGCATCGCCATGCCTCTCTCGCGCAGGGATTTCTTGGGCTTAGGCGCACTTGCGTGCCTTACCGCCGCCGGTGCCTTCCATGCCGCCCCCGCCCATGCCGACACCAACCGTTGGTCCGCCTTCGGTGACGACTATCCTGCCTTGCAGTTCGCCAGCGAGGCTGCCGTGGCTGATGAAGATGGAAACGTCCTTTTCTCGCTCAACGGCGACGTCTCCATGGCCATGGCCTCGACGACGAAGATCATGACGGCCGTCGTCGCGCTGGAAAGCGGCGTTTCGCTCGATACTGTCTACACCGTCTCCGACATCGTCAAGACCGTATACGGCCAGGTTGTCGGCTATGACCCCGGCGACCAGACAACGCTCAACGAGCTGCTTCACGGCCTGCTCGTCTACTCGGGCAACGACGCGGCGGCGTGCATTGCCGAATGCGTGGGCGGCTCGGTCACCAACTTCGTCGAGATGATGAACAGCAAGGCCGCAGAACTTGGCCTTGCGGGCACCCACTACGTCAACCCCCACGGCCTCGACGAGGACGGGCACCATTCCACCCCGCTCGACCTCATCACGCTTGCGCGCCACGCTGTGCAGATCCCCCTTTTCAGCTCTATCGTGGGCTCGGCCTACACGACGGTTCAGGTGGGGGGCGAGTCCAAGACGCTGGAGTCGACCGATGCCCTGGGCAACTCGTACCCCGGCATGCGCGGCATCAAGACGGGCTTCACCTACAACGCAGGCAATTGCTTCGTGGGCCGCGCGACCTTAGGCTCCAAGACCCTGTTCATCAGCGTCTTGGGATGCGAGGAGAGCGAGGGGCGCTGGTCAGACGCCCGCACGCTGCTTGATTGGGCTTTCGGTCACTATCCTGAGCTGCAGGGAGTCGGTGCAACGTCCGTCACCCTGTATGCCCCTTTTGCCGAAAACGCGAGCTGGTCGGTCGGCTACGGTGCAAACGGCCTTGTGCTGTTTCGCGACAACGCCTCGCGCTCCGTCTCGGTAAGCGAAAGCGACGCCGGCATGCTCGAGCCTGGCGAAGTCACCTCCACCATCTCCTGGCAGGACAGCGCCGGCTCCACGGGTGCCGTTCGCACTGAGAAGGGCGAAGCGGTTCTTTTTGAGTCGCATGCCTTTGGCCCGCTTGTATCGCAGCTCTTCTATTAAACTGTTAGTCATACAACGAACCCACGACACACGAGGGGTTACTATGAACGAGAACATGAACAACCTGACGGGCACCATGGGCCAGACCCAGTCGTTCAACCTCATGCCCGACATCACCCTTCCCAACATTGACATGAGCTCCCAGGATTCCGGTCTGGCCGAACTCACCATCGTGCGCGGCCCTTCCACCGGTGAGCGCTTCATCCTCGACATCCCCGAGGTCACCATCGGCCGCGACCCGAACTGCGAGGTCTTCCTCAACGACCGCACCGTGTCGCGTCGCCATGCCCACCTGAGCATTCAGGGCGGCCGTGCCATCATCGAGGACCTTGGCTCGCTCAACGGCACTTGGGTCGACGCCGCCATCGTTTCTTCGAGCGAGCTCTTCAACGGCTCGA
The DNA here is from genome assembly GCA_934636245.1 of uncultured Coriobacteriales bacterium. Lineage (GTDB taxonomy): Bacteria > Actinomycetota > Coriobacteriia > Coriobacteriales > UMGS124 > UMGS124. The sequence goes on along the minus strand of CAKUAI010000004.1, from coordinate 148,911 downwards.
CGATTCAGATCGGCACCTTTAAGATGATCTTCAACATGCACTAAGCAGCCTTCGAGTCCCAGTGGGAGAGCACACGCGATGACGGATGAACCCAAGTACACTATCGGCAAGGTCGTCAAACAGCTCCAGATCAACCATCCCGACATCACAGTGTCGAAGGTGCGTTTCCTGGAGAGCGAGGGCCTTGTTACGCCGCAGCGCACCAAGAGCGGCTACCGCATGTACTCGGACCACGACATTGCGCGCCTCGAGGCCATCCTCCAGATGCAGAAGACGCAGTTCTATCCCTTGGCTGTCATCAAGGAAAAGCTCGACGCGTCTCCCGATGCATACCTGAGCATCCTTGACGGCGGCGCTGATGCGGAAGAGGCTGCAGAGGAGCCCGCCGAGTCCAAAGACGACGCGTTTGCCCAGGCATATCACCCCATCGACGAGATGGCGACACAAGCCAAGGTTCCCGCTGCGTTCGTGGGCGAACTCATTGAAGCCGGTTTCCTCGACACCAAGGCCGACACCATGGGCCGTCCTTCTGTATCTGGCCGCGACCTCGGACTCGTGAAGGCCGCCTTTGAGCTGGGCGGTTGCGGCTTTGACACGCGTACCCTCAAGAGCCACATTCAGCGTGCCAACCGTGACGTGACGTTCTACAAGCAGGGTCTGGCCATCACCGCTCGCAAGGATGCCGACGCTCAGCCCGACAAGACCCTCGCACATCTCATCGAGCTTAACAACGCCATCTACTCCACGCTTGTACAGCGCATGGCCGAGCTGTAACGCGCGTATCGGGCACATAAACTTAAAGCAACCAGGTAAAAGGGGCGGTCATCCGCCCCTTTTTTCGGCATCGGCAGCCGTATGCAGATAAACCGCAAAATCCCCCTGGCCAAACAGGCAAACTCAAAAGCTGAACACTTTTAAGTATTCTTGGGGTTTATGCCTACATTGCCAACCCTTGTCGATGTGCCGCCTGCACTTGGTAAAATAACCCTTCAGCGATTGAAGGGATTTGTGCTCCATGAGTCTGAACGGCATCACAAGACGAACCTTTGCCACATCGGCTTTCTCGATGTTGGCCATCCTCGGCACCGGTGCCCTGCTGGATACCCCGGCATACGCCGATTACTCCGCCTCTGCCGAGACCGAGGCGGCACTTTCTGATGCGCAGACGCGCTATGAAAACGCCCTTGCGCAGATTGACTATCTCAACGACCAGTACTTCGACGCCGAGGCGCAGTACAACTACATTCTTGACCAAATCAACGATACCCAGGCCCAGATCGACCAGCTCCAGGCCGATATCGAGGCCAAACAGGCCGAGCTGTCGCAGGCGCAGGACATCCTGTACGACCGCGTGGCAGCAAGCTACCGCGCAGGCAACGTCGCACTCATCGACGTGCTCCTGCAGGCGACCGACTTCGACGACTTTGTGAGCCGCCTGTACTACGCCAACAAGACTTCCGACGCCGATGCCGAGGCCATCCAGGCGGTCAAGGACATCAAGGCGTCCCTCGAGGCCGACCAGCAGGCGCTCTACGAGCATCAGGCCCAGCTCGAGGACCTTCGAGCCCAGCAGGAAGCCGCACTCGACGAGCTCTCGGTGCGCCTTGCCGCCGCGCAGGACTACGCCGCATCGCTCGACTCCGAGGTCCAAGCGCTCATCGCCCAGCGCGACGCCGAGATTGCCGCAGCCGCCGAGGCCGCGCGTATCGCAGCCGAGCAGGAGGCCGAGCGCCAGCGCCAGGAGCAAGCTGCACAGGGTGGGTCAAGCTCGGGCGACTCGGGTTCCAGTTCGGATTCCGGTGACTCGGGTTCGAGCGACTCAGGCTCTGGCGGGTCGGACGCGGGCGGGTCGGGCTCTGGCGGCACCGGCATTCACGACTCCAGCGTGGTGAGCGCCGCCTACAGCCTCATCGGCACGCCCTATGGCACGCTTGACTGCTCGGGCCTTACGAGCGCCGCATACGGAGCTTGCGGGTACTCGCTCTACCACCAGTCGGGCGTGCAGTACAGCATCGTCGCAGGCAAGGGCAACCTCGTGGGTGCCGACGGCCTCGTCGCAGGCGACCTCGTCTTCTATGCCCGCGGCGGCTCCATCTATCACGTGGGTCTCTACATCGGCGACGGTTATATCATCGACTCCATCCCCTCGGGAGGCGTGCAGGTCAGGACCCTGTACTTCTGCGACGGCTTCTGCGGTGGCGGCAGCCCGCTTTAAACCCCTCAGGTGGACAATTCAACGAACTAAGACCAACAAGGAAGTGACATGGTCATGAACGATATGGAAGCACAACAGCTCACAAGGCGCGACTTCGGCAAGGTTGCCGTCATGGCAGGTGCCGCGTGTCTCACGGGCGGGGCCCTTGCCCCTCGCGCCGCCCAAGCTGCAACCGACGCGACCCTCGCCGCGCTTTCGGGCGCCCAGGCGGAGTACGAGGCCGCCATGGCCGAGCTGCAGAGCATTACCGAGCAGCTTGAGATCGCCCAGTACAACCTGGCAGAGTGCCAGGCCAACCTGCAGCAGACCAACGACCAGATCGCCGAGCTTGAGGTGACCATCGCCCAGAAGCAGGCCGAGCTGCTCGAGGCCCAGGACGTCCTCGCCGAGCGCCTTGGCGCCAGCTACAGGGCTGGCACCTCCAACCTTCTCGAGGTCCTTCTCGATTCGGCCGACTTCGAGGACTTTGTAAGCCGTCTGTATTACGCCAACAAGGTCAACGATGCCGACACCGAGGCCATCAACAACGTCAAGACGCTCAAGGCCGAACTCGAGGCAGAAGAAGCTGAGCTTCAGCAGCAGCGCACCACACAGGAGCAGCTGCTTGCCGACCAGCAGGACTATACTGACCAGCTTGCCAGCACCGAGAGCTATTACAGCAGTTACACGGCCAGCTTGAGCTCGGAAGTCACCGCGCTCATCGCCCAGGCCCAGCAGGAGACCATAGCCGAGCAGCGCGCTGCGGCCGAGCGCGCCGCCCAAGAGGCCGCGGGTTCCAACGGCGGCACCACGCCTGACAACGGTGGAAACGGCGGCACCACGCCTGACAACGGTGGAAACGGCGGCTCCACAGACAACGGCTCTAGCACACCCGACAACAGTGGCGGCTCCTCGGGCGGCGACTCTGGCAACGGCGGCGGTTCTTCCGGCGGCGACTCCGGCAACGGTGGCGGCTCCTCGAGTGGTGACTCTGGCAACGGCGGCGGTTCTTCCGGCGGCTCGGGCAACCACATCTACTCGGTTGCCAGCATCGCCTGGAACTACTGCGGCGTGCCCTACGTGTGGGGCGGCACCGATCCTTCCGGCTTTGACTGCTCGGGTCTCACGCAGTACTGCTACGCCCAGGCTGGCTATTCCATCGGCCGCGACACCTACTCCCAGGCAGCCGACATCTCTGCCTGCGGTCAGATGGTCTACTCCATGAGCCAGCTCGAGGCCGGCGACCTCATCTTCCCGCACTCCGGTCACGTGGGAATCTACCAAGGCGGCGGCTGCCTCATCGACGCGCCGTACGAAGGCCAGGTCGTTCAGTACCGTTCATGCTGGTTCAGCGATTGTTTCGGCGGTTGCCCGGTCTAAGAGGCGTACCATAGTCAGGTTGATGTAACAGGCAAGCGCAGCAGGGGAGGTCGATATGGAAACCAACGGCATGCATGCACGAAAGCTCATTGCGCTCGGCGCGCTCACGCTTGCGCTCAGCGTCCCTGTTGCCCTGGCCGACACGGTCGACGAACCCGCAGACGATGCCGGTGCCCAGCAGACCGACTCGGTCGAAGACACTGTCGAAGGCACCGGCGAGCAGGACACATCGGCACAAGAAGCCCAGGCTGCGACCGCCACGCCGACTTCCACCAACGAGCTCATCGCCGCTCAGCAGCAGTTTGATGAAGCTCAGGCAAAGTTGCAGGAGATCGGTGCGCAGCTCGAGCAGACACAAGGTCTCATCCACTCCACGCAGACCGACCTCAAGCGCATCGGCTCTCAAATCGACCAGACCAAGGCCGACATTGCACAGACCACAAGCGACCTGGCGACCGCCCAGGCCGCATTGGCCGCGTACCTGCAGATCACCTATAAGTCGGGCGTCCTGAGCTTCCTCGACGTCATTTTGGCCTCGTCGGACTTCAACGACTTCGTGACGCGCACGTACTACGCAAGCGCCGTACAGAACTCCCAGGTCGAGACGATCAACGAGATCAAGGACCTCAAGGTCAGGCTCGAGGAACTCCAGCAAGAGCTCACCGAGCAACAGGCCACCGAGACCAACCTGCTCAACCAGTTGCAGGAGCAAGAGGCTCAGCTCGCTCAACAGAAGCAAGAATCCGACGACTACGTGGCTCAACTCTCCACGCAGGTGCAGCAGCTTTTCTCCGCACAGCAGGAACAGCTCACGGCGGCGGCATCGGCACGCGCCCTTGCCGCGGGCGCCGCAGACGCGGGCGAGGCCGTAGGCGTGTACAACGTGGGCATCTCCCAGGGTTCCGTCACGGAAAACGCCTACGCGTGCCTGGGTATGCCCTACGTGTGGGGCGGCGACGACTCGAACTATGCCACATATCTCGGATACGACTGCTCAGGCTTCGCACAGCACTGCTATGCCCTTGAGGGATACTCCATCGGCCGCACCACCTGGGACCAGATCGACGACATCCAGGCGGCCGGCGACTGGAAGACCTCGATCGACGAGCTCGAACCGGGCGACTTGGTATTCCCCAACGACGGTCACGTGGGCATCTACATCGGCAACGGCCAGATGATTGATGCACCCTCACCAGGCCTTTTCATCCGATTCGACACCATCACCGACTTCATCGGCGGAGGCTCGCCGATATAAGTTCCAAAGACCCAGGGATTGAGAGGACACGATGAAACAGCTGCTCAGCGGCAATGAGGCTATAGCCAGGGGAGCATGGGAAGCCGGCTGTGACGCCGGTTTCGGCTATCCGGGCACCCCTTCGACCGAGACGCTCGAGACGTTCGCCAAGCTCGACGACGTCTATGCGGAGTGGGCCATCAACGAAAAGGTCGCCCTTGAGAACGCCCTGGGCTTCTCCATGGCAGGGCACCGCGCGCTCGTGACGATGAAGCACGTCGGCGTCAACGTTGCTGCCGACCCGCTCATGTCGCTTGCCTACTCGGGCGTGCGCGGCGGCCTGGTGCTGCTCGCAGCTGACGACCCCGGCATGTTCTCTTCGCAGAACGAGCAGGACAGCCGCAACTACGCCGCATTTGCCCGCGTTCCCATGTTCGAGCCTGCCGACTCTGCCGAGGCTCTCGAGATGACCAAGGAGGCCTTCAGGCTCTCCGAGGAGTTCTCCACCATTTGCATGGTGCGCTCCACCGTACGCATCTCGCACACGCGCACACCCGTCGAGGTGGGGGAGCGCCAGACTTGCGAGCCCATCGCCTTTGAGACGAGCATCAAGGACTGGGTCATGATGCCGGCCAATGCCCGTCCCAAGCGCCTGGTCGCCGACGAGCGCGTGGCAAAGCTCACCGAGTACGCCGAGACGAGCCCGCTCAACAAGATCGAGCTGCGCGACACCACCATTGGTTTCATCTGCTCCGGTGCTGCCTACCAGCACGTTCGTGAGGCCGTGCCCGAGGCGTCGACCCTCAAGCTCGGCATCTCCTACCCGCTGCCCGCACGCAAGATCGCCGAGTTCTTTGGCGCGGTGGACAAGGTATACGTGGTTGAGGAGGCCTGCGACTACTACGAGAAGGCCATCCGCGCCATGGGTCACGTGCCTGCCGAGTGGGCAAGTCCGCTGCCGTGCGCCTTCGAGCTCTCGCCCGCCATCATCCGCCGCGCCCTGGGCCTTGAGGTTGCCCGCAACGAGAAGGCCTGCGAGCTCGCCTGCGAGGCAAACCTGCCCGGCCGTCCTCCGGCACTGTGCGCCGGCTGCCCTCACCGTGTGCCGTTCTTCGAGCTCAAGCGCATGCGCGCCATCGTTTTGGGCGACATCGGCTGCTACACGCTCGGCGCTTTGCCGCCGCTCGCCACGCTCGAGTCGGCCATCGACATGGGCGCCTCAGTGTCCATGGGCCACGGCTTCGAAGTCGCCCGCGCCCTGGAGAAGGAGCGTGGCTGCGAGCAGGTTGCCGGGGGAGCACGCCCCGTCTTCTCGGTCATCGGTGACTCCACGTTTGCCCACTCGGGCCTGTCAGGCGTCATCTCGGCCGTGTACAACGCCGGCTGCGGCAACGTCGTGATCCTCGACAACCGCACTACCGCCATGACGGGCGGCCAGGGCAACCCCGTGAGCGGCATCACACTGCAGGGGAGGCCTTCGCGCGAGCTCGACCTGCCGAGCGTCCTTAAGGCATGCGGCGTCGACGAGGTCATCCAGGCCAACGCCCTCGACGTGAAGGAAGTCCGCGCCGCTCTCAAGCTTGCCACCTCCCACACCGACATGCTCTCTGTCGTCATCTGCCGGTCGCCCTGCGTCGTGGAGTACAAGGTCCGCGGCACCAAGCGTGTGGTGAACGAGGACGCCTGCAGAGGCTGCGGCGCCTGCGTGCGCATCGGTTGCCCTGCCATTAGCCGCGATGCCGCCGGTCGCGCCGTGATTGACGCAAAGCAGTGCAACGGCTGCTCGCAGTGCGAACAATATTGCGCCTTCGGTGCAATCTCGACCGAGGAGTAGGACCTTATGACGAACAACGCATCGCTCTATCCCGATTTTCCCACGAAACCCATCACGGTCGTGCTGTGCGGCGTGGGTGGCCAGGGTGCCATCACCGCAGCTCATCTGCTTGCCGGTGCCGCCATGTTCTCCGGCTACGACGTGAAGGTCTCCGAGATTCACGGCATGGCCCAGCGCGGTGGCTCCGTCTCCACGACGGTGCGCTTCGGTGAGAACGTATCCACAATGGTGTGCGACTCGGACTGCGCCGACCTGCTCATCTCGTTTGAGACGATGGAGGCCCTGCGCAACCTCGAGTTCCTCAAGCCGGGCGGCCACGTCATCGTCAACGACACCCAGATCGTCCCCATGCCCGTGCTAAGCGGCCTGGCCACGATGCCTGAAAACATCGACGACACGCTTAAGGCCTACGGTGCCGACGACGTGACGCTCTTTGACGCCGAGGAGCTCGCTGAGGAAGCCGGCAACCGCAAGTGCTCCAACGTGGCGCTTCTGGGCTGCGCAGCCTCGTACCTGCCCATCGAGGAAGAGGCCTGGCACAAGGCCATCGAAAACCGCGTTCCCCCCAAGACCCTCGAGGCCAACCTGAAGGCCTTCGCACTGGCTCAGGAGAAGTAAGCGCGAGCCAGCCTGTCCCGCACACAACAGCATTGCCGCAAAACCATAGCGCCCCGTTCCTGGAAATCACCGAGGAACGGGGCGCTGTTTTGTAGCTGCAAACAAGAAACCCTGTCGGGTACCTAACAGAATGCCGTGCAAGCTTTATCAGTCAAAATGTAAAGCTACGCAAGTTTATCAGTCAGTCGTCGATTCCCAGAGTGCAACAAAGTCAGGAATGTCACGGGCGTTTTAGTAACCAAAACCCTGTTGACCAATGAGAATCAACTTCATCAGACAGTCGCAAAAGCCCAACTCAAATATGAAGGCATGTTCATATGTTCATCTATTCAGGATTACATAAGACATATTATGGGGGAGTTATAAAAGCTTACGAGTCCTTGAGATTTTGGATTTGAGTGAGCTCGTTGTAGAAGCTCTCAATGTCTTGGAAGTCCTTGTATACAGAGGCAAAGCGCACGTAAGCAACCGTGTCAAGCTTGAGAAGGCGCTTGAGCACCATGTCGCCCAAGTCGTTGGATGCGACCACCGTGGTCATGTTGTTGCGCAGCTCGCTCACGATGTCGCTTACAAGGTTGTCGAGAACCTCATTGGAAATCGAGCGCTTGATGGTTGCCTTGGTAAGGCTGGCGCGCAGCTTGGTGCGATCAAACGGCTCAAGCGTGCCGTCGCGCTTGGCAACCTGGATGGGAGTTTCCTCACGGCGCTCATAAGTTGTGAAGCGCTCACCGCATGCGGGGTTCAGACACTCGCGGCGTCGACGTATGGCAAAACCCGACTCATACGAACGTGAGTCAATGACCTTCGAGTCTTCAAAGCCGCATTTTGGGCAACGCATCCGTGTGTCTCCCCTCGCTTTTCGCACACGCTAAGCATAGCCCATCGTACGGCTTCGCATCACCTCAGAAAGACGGAACTTCGATAATTTGACCCGGCACGATAAGGCTTGACGAAAGGTCGTTGTGGTCAACGATCCAATGCACGCTCTCGGCCACAGAGAGTCCTTGTCCGCAGTATTCGGAGCCAATAGACCACAGCGTGTCACCGGCCTGCACGCACACAAACTGACTGGACTGCTCGACATGCGACGTCTGCCCTTGGGCAACAAACGGCATCGTCAGAGCAACGCCGAGCACAATGATGCAGAAGAACGCAATGCAAATCATGGAATCGCGCCTTTGGACGCACCTGTACGACTCTTCCCTCGTCATGGCAAACCCCTTTCCTCACGGTCGATGTAGGGCATTATCCAGACCATGGGGACAGAAATTGAAAGCCTTGAAATCGAATGGATGTTCGTGTTATGGTGCAAATCAAACACATGTTCGATTTGGAGGAACGCACAATGCAAGCTCAGCGGCTTAGTAAACGTCAGCAGCAGATTTACGATTTCATATGCTCAGAAGTGGCATCCAAGGGCTATCCACCAAGCGTACGCGAAATTGCCGATGCCGTGGGCCTGCGAAGCCCGTCTACCGTGCATGTGCACCTGCAGGTTTTGGAGGACCGAGGCTATATCAAGCGCAACCTGTCGAAGTCCCGGGCGCTGGAGGTCGTGCACACCCAGGATGCCGAAACATTCGACGACGCCAAGGAAACGCCTGCAAGCGATGCCAACATGGTGAGGCTGCCCCTGCTGGGGCGCGTGGCTGCAGGGGAGCCGATTCTTGCCGTGAGCAACGTGGAGGAGTACATGACGCTCCCCCGCTGCCTTGTGGGCGACGAAGCGTCGTTTATCCTCAAGGTCAAAGGCGACTCGATGATCGGTGCCGGCATATTCAACGGCGACTACGTCGTGGTCAAACAGCAGCCTGATGCCGTAAGCGGCGAGATTGTTGTCGCGCAACTCGAAGACGAGGCCACCGTCAAGACCTTCTATCGAGAGCGCGACACCGTGCGTCTGCAGCCCGAAAACCCCACGATGCGGCCCATCTACGCGCGAAACCCGCGCATCCTGGGACGCGTGGTGGCCCTCATCCGCACCATGTAGACTCGCAAGGCAATAAGCCCAGTGTGCACCATACAAAATGAAATCCGCCGCAGCTTATATTTGTGACGCACGAGCTGCGGCGGATTTCAATCATTTCAGGCCTTATGCAAGTCATATCCGACCCACGGTACGGGGTTACTCCACAGCCTCATCCACCACAAAGGTGCGGGCCCGGTTGGCGACGCTTGCGGGCAGCACAGCCTCGAGCAGGGTGCCCTCAGGCACATACTCCTCGTACACAATATGGCCGTACTTGTGGCAGTCAGACAGCAGCGAGCCCTGGCCGTACGGAATGAGGACCTTCAGGTGCTCGTCGCGCAAGGCGGCTTGCTTGGCAAGGTTGGCAACGAGGTCCTCAATCCCCTCGCCTGTAACCGCTGAGACAAAGATGGCGTCAGGATAGCTTTCACGAAGTTCAGCGGCACGCTCAGGCTCAAGCAGGTCGCACTTGTTGAAGACCAGCAGACGGTCGATGCCGTCGGCCTTGATCTGTTTGAGAACCTCTTCAACAGCCGCAAGTTGCTCGACAAGATGCGGGTCGTTGCCGTCCACCACATGCAGGATGAGATGGGCATCGGCAACCTCGGCGAGCGTCGACTTAAACGACTCCACGAGGGTGTGCGGCAGCTTGCGTACAAAGCCAACCGTGTCGGTAATGGTAGTCGTCTTGCCGCCCGGCAGTACAAAGACCCTCGTTGTGGGGTCAAGCGTGGCGAAGAGCTGATCCTGCACGTACACCCCGGCATCGGTGAGGCGATTGAGTAGCGTCGACTTGCCGGCGTTGGTGTAACCCGCCAGGGCAACGCGGAAAACGTCGGAGGAGGTGCGTTCTTTACGCTGCACATCGCGGTTGGAGGCAATGCTGGCAAGCTCACGACGCAGCACGGAGATGCGGTCGCGAATAAGACGACGGTCGACCTCAAGCTGGCTTTCGCCCTGGCCAAAGCGCGAACCGATGCCACCGCGCGTCCTGTCCTTGGCAAGGTGGGCCCACATGCCGCGCAGACGCGGATAGAGGTACTGCAGCTGGGCCATCTGCACCTGCAGCTTGCCCTCATGGGTCTTGGCATGCAGGCCGAAGATGTCGAGGATGAGCGCCGTACGGTCGATGACCTTGTACTTCATTCCCAGGATACGCTCGATGTTTGCCTGCTGAGAAGGCGACAGCTCAGCATCGAAGATGATGACGTCGGCATTGCAGCTCTGTGCGAGGTCGCGCAGCTCAAGCACCTTGCCTGAGCCGAGGTAGGTCTTTGCATAGGGATGGTCGAGCTTTTGGGTCAGCTCCCCCACCGTCTGGGCGCCCGCCGTCTCGGCCAGACGCGAGAGCTCCTCAAGCGAAGCCTCGAGGTCCCAGGCAGACTGAGGGGTATCGATACCCACGAGAATGCAGCGCTCCTGCGCACGCGCCGTGTCAAACGGTCCGTTATATGGCATAGCAATCACTCCTTACAGAGCCTGCTGGACACCAGGTTCGCTGAAAAGGCCGACAACGCGGTCTACGAGTTCATCCTCCCCCATCTGGCTCGCATCGAACCAGTGGATGCGCTTGTCTGCATTAAACCACGTGTATTGACGCTTGGCATAACGGCGCGAAGAGCGCTTGATGTCCTCGACGGCCTCGTCCATGGAGGTCTCGCCGCGAAGGGCCGCGATGATCTCCTTGTAGCCGATGGCTTGATTCGAGGTGAGCGTGTCGGCAAGGCCGGCGTCCATGAGGCCGCGCACCTCATCGACAAGGCCGAGCTCCATCATCTTGTCCACACGGCGGTTGATGCGCTCATAGAGCATCTCGCGAGGCATCGTGAGACCCACATGAAGCGTGGGATACCGGTCGACGCGCTCATGGAGGGTCGCATGCTCCTGGGCATACGAGCTTCCCTGCTCAAGCAACTCAAACGCACGCACAACGCGACGCACGTTGTTTGGATGGATGAGCGCGGCGCTGCACGGATCCTTGGACTGCAGCAACTCGTGGAAAGCGTCGTTCCCCATCTGTGCGGCGAGAGCCTCGTAATGCTCACGAACAGGGTTTTCCACCTGTTCGCCCTCGGGAAAGCCCATGTCCTCAAGTGCGGCGCGCACGTACAGACCGGTGCCGCCGCAAACAACGGGCAGCACGTCACGCGCAAGGAGCCCGTCAATGCAGGCATGGGAGTCCTGGGCGAAGACGGCCGCCGAATAAGGCTGGCCGATATCTACAAGGTCGATGCAGTGCAGCGGCACGCGACGCTCAGAAACGGGCGTCTTTGCCGTGCCGGTGTCCATCCCGCGATAGACCTGCATGGAGTCGGCGGAAACAACCTCGCCGCCCAGACGCAGGCACAGGGCATCGGCAAGCGAGGACTTTCCGCTTGCCGTGGGACCGACAACCGATATGACCCGATAGGCGCTCATGATACGCAGACTCTCAACCTAGAGCGTCTCGCCCACGAGCTGGCCGCGCAGGTACCAGGTGCGGGCCTCATCCACATGCACGTCGACGATCGTTCCGATGTAATCGTCGATGGTCTTGCCGGCAGGAATGGGGGCGTGCACGGTCTGGTTCTTGGGGCTGCGACCGGACAGCATCGACTCGTCGCGCTTGGAGACACCTTCGACCAAAACCGGCACGACCTGGTCGAGCTCGGCCTGATTGGCCTTGTATGCGCAGTCCTGCACAACGGTTACGAGACGGTCGAAGCGGTCCTGGATGACCTCGCGCGGCGTGTCGTCCACCATCTCGGCGGCAGGGGTGCCGGCGCGCTTGGAGTAGATGAACGTGAAGGTCTGGGAGTAGCCCACCTGCTCGACGAGGGACATGGTCTGCAGGAAGTCCTCCTCAGTCTCGCCGGGGAAGCCGACGATGAGGTCTGTGGAAAGGGCGATGCCAGGAACGGCGGCCTTGATCTTGTCAACAAGCTGCAGGTACGCCTCGCGGTCGTAGGTGCGGTTCATCATCTTGAGGATGCGGGAAGAGCCGGACTGCGCGGGCAGATGGAGTGCCGGCATCACAGACTTGACCTCGGCCATGGCAGCGATGGTCGCGTCGGAGAGGTCCTTAGGGTGGCTCGTGGCAAAGCGCAGGCGCTCGATGCCGCTGTTGCCCACCTCGCGCAGAAGCTCGGCAAAGCGCGGGGCGCCATACAGGTCGCGACCATAGGAGTTCACGTTCTGGCCGAGCAGGGTGATTTCTTTGACGCCCTCCCCTACCAGGCGATGCACTTCTTCGAGGACATCCTCGAAAACGCGGCTACGCTCGCGACCGCGCACGTAGGGCACGATGCAGTAGGTGCAGAAGTTGTTGCAGCCATAGGTGATGGGCACCCAGGCATGGAAGGCGTCGTCGCGCTTGGAAGGCAGGTCGCTGGCGCACACGCCGTCCTCGTCGGTCTCAGCGATGGCAATGCAATGGCCCTCGCCAGCAAGAGCAGCCGAAAGCAGGTCGGGAAGACGGTGGATGGTATGGGTGCCAAAAACGATGTCGACATTGCCCAGGATGTCGAAGAGCTTGTCGCCGTCGCGCTGGCCAATGCAGCCGCCCACGGCCACGATACGACGCTCGCTTCCCTCGCGTGGGGGAATGTTGCGCATGGACTGCACCTGGCCGTACAACCTCGTGTCGGCAGCCTCGCGCACGCAGCAAGTAAGGAAGACGACGATGTCGGCTTCCTCAATTTCGGAGACCTCAAGCGAGCCAGCCGTCTCCAGCATACCGCGCACGCGCTCGGCATCATGGAAGTTCATCTGGCAGCCAAAGGCACGGACGAGATAGGTGCTGCCGCTCAAGGGCTGCATGGAGTTGGCGATCATTGCTTCTTCGGGGTGAGAGGAGAAGGGCATGGGGGCTCCTGTACGATAAAAGATGAGGCTCAAAACGAGCGGGTCGATTGTAGCCTATGGGCCAGTTAGAGCTGTTTGGAAATCGGAAAGGTCACGACCACCTTGTCCTGCGCGACGCGTACTTTGACGTCTCCCGCCAAGTCGAGGTAATAGCGCTCGGCCAGCATCTCAAAATCGCGTGCCATGAGGGAAGCAAACTCCTCGGTGTCCTCGCGCGAGATCTTGAGCTTGCGGCGGTCTTGGAAGAGGTCGACCTGGACCGGCTTTTGCGGCGCGCTATCGCCAACAAGCAAACGGCGAATCTCGTTCAGGGGATTGACCTCAAAGTTGAGAATGCGATAGCAGCTGCGTTGGGAAACAGTGATACCCAGCGTCTCGGCCGCCTGCTGCAGCTCGAGGGGCGTGGTTGCAAATGCCGGGAGAAGCCAGAAGGCACATCCCTCACGCTCAACTGTAGGGTAAGCGGCGAGGTATTTGCGCCCTTGTGCAACAAGCGTGGCCAAAACCTCAGCAGGGCTGCCCACAAAGAAACGTTGGGATGTGGGGCAGTCAAGCGCGATGTCGGCAACAGTGCGCAAGATGTTATGGGGTCCGCGCGTCTTGTCGACTGTGGCATCTGGCGCGACGGGTGTCTCGGGTTGCTCGACAAGCGTGGGCAGCGTGGACTGGTCGGCGCGCTCGGGAACGACCGTAGTGTCGAAGGCGACGCTGATGACGCAGCCTTTGCCCTTCTCGGAGCAGACAATGCGGCTCTCAAGGGCATTTTGGCGGATGGAATAGAGTGCCATGCCCCTGCCGTGCACACCCCAGCGGTCCATGTGCATGGACTCAAGCTTGCTTGTGACGCGCGGGTCAAAGACCTTCTCGGCAATGGAGGAGGGCACGCCATCGCCATCGTCGATGACAATGAGGTTGCGGCGGGCACCATCGCGGGTGCTGGCCACAAACACATGCTGGGCATGGGCGTCGCGAGAGTTACGCACCATCTCGCAAACAGCGTCCTCAACGTACTGGATGTCTTGTTTTGCCTGGCGACGCTCGGCCTCAGATACCTTTAAACGAACGAACCCTGCGCCGAGACGTTCCTCGATGCGCAGGGATTCGTCACCTAACACGTTTTCGATAAATGAGGTCAGACCGTCGGTACGGCTGGCTTCATTACTTGGCAATGTCGCAAGCCCTGCTTTCGCGAATGACCACGACCTTTACCTGGCCGGGATACTCCATCTGGTTCTCGATCTCGGTCGCGATGTCATGCGCGAGGACGACGGCAGCGGCATCGGAAATCTCCTCGGGCTTGACCATGACGCGAATCTCGCGACCGGCCTGCATGGCGTAGGTGCGCTCGACGCCGGGATGCGAGTTCGAGATCTCCTCAAGCTTCTCAAGACGCTTGATGTAGGTCTCGGCGGACTCACGACGGGCGCCGGGACGAGCAGCAGAGCAGGCGTCGGCGGCCTGAACGAGCACGTCGAGCACGCTTGTGGGGTCGACGTCGTTGTGGTGAGCCTCGATGGCGTGCACGATGGTGGGAGCCTCGCCGTACTTGCGGGCAAGGTCGGCGCCGATGACGGCATGGGGACCCTCGACGCGATGGTCAATGGCCTTGCCGATGTCGTGCAGAAGACCCGCGCGCTTGAAGGGCGAGGAATCGAGACCGAGCTCGTCTGCCATGATCTCGCACATGCGGGCAACCTCAACGGAGTGGTTGAGGACGTTCTGGCCGTACGAGGTGCGGTAACGCAGGGCACCCAGGGTCCTCACGAGCTCGGGGTGAATGTCGTTGACCTCGAGGTCGAAGCAGGCCTGCTCGCCAGCCTCGAGCACCTTGGCGTTCACCTGATCGGTGGCCTTGTTGAAGAGCTCCTCGATACGCGCCGGATGGATGCGACCGTCGGCAATGAGGTTCTCGAGGGTGACGCGAGCGATCTCGCGACGGACCGGGTCGAAGCTAGAGAGCTGCACGGTCTCGGGCGTGTCGTCGATGATGAGGTTCACGCCGGTCATCTGCTCGAAAGTGCGGATGTTGCGGCCCTCGCGGCCGATGATGCGGCCCTTGAGGTCATCGGAAGGAATGTGCACCGTGGTGAGCGTGACTTCGCCGACGTGGTCGGAGGCGCAACGCTGGATGGCGGTGGCAAGAATGCGGCGAGCGGTGCTCTCGCACTCGATGCGCGTGCGCTGCTCGCTCTCGCGGATGATAGTGGCGCTCTGGCGCGTCACATCGTCGCGAACGCGATCGAGCAGCTCCTTGTGGGCCTCGTCGGTGGTGAGGCCGCTGATGCGCTCGAGTTCGGAAGTGTGCTTGCGCTCGAGCTCCTCGACGTCGCGGGCGCGCTTCTCAATCTGGCCAGCCTCGCTGGAGAGCTGGTGCTCCTTCTTGTCGAGCGAGTCGGAGCGACGGTCGAGGGACTCCTCGCGCTGAAGCAGGCGGCTCTCGCGCTCGCGAATTTCGCCGGCACGCTGGGCCGCCTCAGCCTCGGATGCCTTCTTCTTCTCGAGAATCTCGGAATCGGCGGTCTGCCTAATGCGGAAGACCTCTTCCTTGGCGGAAATTTCCGCTTCCTTCTTGATGGTCTCGGCCTGCTTTTTTGCGCCGTCGAGTACCTGATCGGCCTCGGACTTTGCCTGAGTGAGCTTGCCGCTTGCGCTCTTAGCGGCGAAAAGCAGGGCGAGAGCCGCACCAATGACCGCTGCAGCGATCGCAACGACAACGTACATAGCGTCCATGTGCTACCTCCCGGCTTCGTTTGGCTGTTATGCAAAACGGACGAAAGGCGAGCACATGCCAACACCGACATGCCGCACGCAAAACGTCCGGCATCGTGAACACCCTGATGAATTAGATGAAGTTTTGACCGTTCTATATCCAAAACTCGTCTAAAACGAGAGAAGTCACAAATGCTAGACGATTGTACGTTCTCGGTGCGTTTTTGGTCAACCTCGCGGCATGAATCTACGCAGGCACTCTAAAGGCAGGAGGCCTTATGCGCCGTGCACGACCATCATTCGACCGCACACCGGGCACACGGCAAGGCTGTCGCCCTTGATGAGCTGCTCGTACTGAGACTGCTGAAGCTCAACGCGGCAGCCCGTGCACGTGTGGTCCTCGAGCTTGCAGATACCCACGAGGTTGTGCTGGGCGCAGGAGACACGGTAGCGTTCGAGAAGGTCTGCGGGAATGGCCTGCTGCAGCGTCTCGCGGCGGGCGACAAGACGGGTAAGGTCCTCACGCAGGTCGTTGGCGCTCTTCTTGAAGGCCTCGACGAGCTCGGCCTCCTTGGCCTCGAGCTGGGCCTTGATGGCAGAAGCCTGGCGATAGAGGCCCTCGAGGCGCTCGAGCTCAGCCTTAGCCTTCTTCTGGTTGAAATCGACCTTCTCAAGGCGCTTGGCCAGACGGTCGAGCTCGGCCTTATAGCTCTGAGTGAGACGGAAGTCATCAGAAGCCTCGCTGTCGCGCTTGACTTCCTCGACGCGGGCGCTCAGCGTGCGGCGGCGACCGTCGTTGTCCTCGACCTCGATGCGGGCATCCTTGAGCAGGCCCACGATCTTCGTGGTCTTCTTGGAAAGCTCCTTGAGCCTTCCGCGGACATCCTTGATCTGCTCTGCCTGGGGAATCTCGTCGATAGCCTTACGGTCGCGCATAATCTGCAAGTCAACCTGCTGAAGCTCGAGAAGATCGGTCGTGACCGGCATACTTGATTCCTCTTTCTCTGCAATTTCGTGTACAAGGATGGCTACAAAGGCATTTCATTCAATAGTCGGAACATGATACACGCCCAGACGCGCATCAGATGCTAGACCAGTGCGAATCCTCGCAAAGCACCACACGCGCATCTTCAGGCAGGCCGAGCGAGTCGAGAATGTCGTTGAGAACGCCCATGAGCGGCAGCTCAGACACGTCGTGGCCAAGCACGACGACTGCACATCCGTGGGTGAGAAGCTCAAGCGCCTTGTGGTAGCCGCACTCACCGCACACCACGACGTCGCAGCCAGCCTCAAGCGCATAGTGGCCGCAGTCGCCGAGGCTGCCGGTGAAGAACGCGGCGTGGGCGCGGGCGGAGTCAAGCGGGCCATAGACCTGCGCGACGTCGCCCAGCGCGTCTTTGCACGAGCGGGCAAGGTCGCGCAACGTCGTCCCAGAAGAAAGCGGCACGCAGGCACCCAGGCGGCCGAGGCTCTCCGGGCGGTCCGCCTCCAGACCGGCGCCCTGCGCGGCAAGGCCCAGGCGGCCGGGCATGGCCGCTCGTGCTGCCTCGCACCGGTCGAGGTTGGTGTGGAACGACAAGACGGCCACGCCCAGGCGCATGGCCTCCCAAAGGCACGAGCTTGCAAAGCCCGCACCGGCCGAGGACGGCGTGAGGGCGTCGGGCATGGAAAGGCACACCGGGTGATGGGTGAGCAGCACGTTGGCGCCGGCCGCGTAGGCTGCGCGAACGTTGTCTGCCGACGCGTCGAGGGCAAGGGCGACCTTGGTGACCTCGGCGTTGGGGTCGCCCACCGAGAGACCGACCTTGTCCCACGGCTCAGCCCACATCTTCGGCAGGCATGAGAAGAGAGACGTTTCGAGTTCGCGCACCTTCATGGCAGATCACCTTCCGAAACAAGTCGATTCAGATGGGAGGGGCAGACGCCGCACGGGCGCCGACGCATTACGCGATTGAAATGCTGCGCCAGCCACCTGCCGAAGTCGGGACGTCGACGCTGCGATAACCCGCCGCAACCGCAAGCGCATAGGCCTGCTCGATGTTCTCGCCAACGCGCGCCACCACATGGGCGTCGGAACCCACGGTGAGGGGGACGCCCACCTCGCAGAAAAGAGAGAGCAGCTCGGGATGGGGGTAGAACCTGCCGACAGGCTTGATGGCGCCTGCCGTGTTGATCTCCACACGCACGCCGGCTGCAGCCGCATCACGGGCAGCCTGGGCATACAGGCGCTGCATGGCATCGCCGGAGGGGTAGCGGCCCAGGAGGCTCACGAGGTCGGGGTGCGCCATGGAGTCGAACAGGCCGCTGCGGCAGGCTTGGCCCCAAAGGCGGAAATACCCCTCCCAAACAGCGTCGACGCCGCGCTCCTCCCAAAACGAGAGGTCGCTGAAGTCGTCGATCCAGCGCATGTCCACCATGTGCACCGAGCCGAGCCGAAATGTCGCCCCGTGAGTCCAACGAACGATGTTGTCAGCACATCCCGGGTAGTAGTCGCACTCAAATCCAAAGATGACGTCGACCTCGGGGTGCCGGGCACGGGCCGCCTCGATGTCGGCCGCATAAGCGGGAAGGTCGGCTTCAGCGACGCTGACCTCGCACGTGGGGTCGATCTCATGGGGCAGCGTGAGATGGTCGGTGATGCAGATGGTGGTCAGTCCGAGCTCGCAGGCGCGGGAGACGTTGTCTTCCACGCTTGCCTTGCCATCGGAATAAAAGGTGTGGGTATGGCAGTCAACGAGTTCCATGGCGCTCCCCTATCCCTATCGTTTGCGCGTCGAAGCCTCGCGGCACACCTGCACCAGGGCATGCGCCAGGCCCTCGCACTCTTCAGCGCTTACACGCGTGTCAAAAGAAATACGCAGGGCGCAGAAGGCGAGGTCGCGGGGCACGCCCATGGCAGCCAGCACGTGACTGGGATCGAGTGAACCGCTTGAGCAGGCAGAACCGCCCGAAACCTCGTACCCCAGGTCGTCCAAGCCCAGGACGAGACCCTCCGTCTGATGGCCGGGCACAAGCAGGTGCACGATATTGGGAAGCGTTTCAGGTGTGTCGATGCCTTCGCGGCGCAAGGTCTCGAAAAAGTCGAGTCCTTCGACGCGCAGCGTGTCGACAATCAGGCGGCCGTGGCTACGCAGAAGCGCGTCGTTGTCTTGAAGAGTGGCAGCAGCCTGTTTGGCGACGGCTGCAAAGGCCATGGCCGAGCGCACGTCTTGCGTGCCGCTGCGAAGGCCGCCCTCCTGGCCCCCTCCCACCTGCTGCGCCACGATGGGCGTACGCGAGCGCACATAGAGCGCTCCGCACGAAACGGGGCCGGCAACCTTGTGCGCCGCAAACGAGGCAGTGTC
Organism: uncultured Coriobacteriales bacterium; assembly: GCA_934636245.1. GTDB lineage: Bacteria > Actinomycetota > Coriobacteriia > Coriobacteriales > UMGS124 > UMGS124. The sequence goes on along the minus strand of CAKUAI010000004.1, from coordinate 129,786 downwards.
AATGCCCAGCTGCGAGGCATTGAAGGGGACGTGACCAAACGTCTGAATCGCATCGCAATGCACAAGCGCACCCTGGGCATGCGCAAGGGCTACGACGCGCGGGATAGGCTGCACAGCTCCAACCTCGTTGTTTGCGCCCATCACGCAAACGAGGACAACGTCGGGGCCGAGCATATGCTCAAGGGCCTCGAGGTCGACGACGCCGTTGGGAAGCACGGGGATGCGCTCGACCGTGAAACCATCACGCTCAAGGGAAGCTGCAGGGTCAAGAACAGAATCGTGTTCAACGGCGCTTACAAGCACGCGGCGACGCTTGGAACCTGGCGTTTGAAGCTGAGCCAGAGCCATGCCGCGAATAGCAAGCGTGTTGGCCTCGGTGCCGCCGCTCGTGAAGACAATCTCGCTGGGGCGCTTGGCACCCACAGCACGCGCAACGTCAGTGCGGGCGCGTTCAAGCGCGGCAAAGGCGGCACGACCGCTTGTATGCAGGGAGTTTGGGTTGGTGCCGGCCCATTCTTGGGCGTCGTAGCGAGCCATTTCCTCACGGCACAGGCTGGACATGGGGCTCGACGCCGCATGGTCGAAATAGTGGCGCACGCGCATGCTTAGAGCACCAAGCTCGCAGCGCCGGCAGCCCTGATCTGCTCCATGGCAGCATGGGGGTCCTCAGCGCCGAAGATGGCCGAGCCAGCCACAAGCATGTTCGCACCGGCCTCGCACACAAGCGGGGCGGTCTTGACGCCGATGCCACCATCAACCTCAACCACAGGGTTACAGCCGAGGTTTGCACACATGTCACGCAGCTCGCGGATGCGACGAGCGGTGGAGGTGATGTAAGACTGGCCGCCGAAGCCGGGGTTCACGCTCATGACGAGCACGACGTCGAGCTCCTCGACGACATCACGCAGCAGGCACACGGGAGTGGCAGGGTTGATGGCGATGCCGGCAAGGGCACCGCGCTCGCGGACATGGCGAGCGAAGCGGTTGGCATGTGTGAGGGCCTCAAGCTGGGCAGTCACGAGCGAGGCACCTGCGTCGATGTACCAGTCGCAAGTCGACTCAGGGTTGTCCACCATGAGGTGCACGTCGAGGGGGTTGCCGAAGCAGCCGGTCAGGCCTTTGACGAACATGGGGCCGATGGTGAGGTTCGGCACGAAGTGGCCGTCCATGACGTCGACGTGGATGAAGTCAGCGCCGTTGGAAACCTGCGAGACGCTCTCGCGCAAGGCCATGAAGTCCGCCGAAAGAATCGACGGGGACATCATCACATCGGTTTTGGACAACGTAGCTGCAGGCATGTCGTGCTCCCCTCTTCGAGCTCCAGTCGTTGGGCGAAACAGTTTGTGCTAATCGAGACCGTAGAACTCCATGCGCGGAGTGCGGCGGAACAAGGCCTCGGCAATCTCGGGCAGAGGCGTGCCCTCGTAGAGCAGCGCATGCACCGCCTCAGTGAGCGGCACCTCGACTCCCAGCTCGCGGGCCATATGCAGGATGGAGCGGCAGGCGCGGGCACCCTCGACGACCATGTGGGTACGTGCCTCGTAGGACTCGAGCGTCTCGCCCTTGGCAAGCGCCGCGCCGAAAGTCTGGTTGCGGGAGTGGGCACTCGTGCAGGTGGCAACGAGGTCGCCCATGCCGGCCAGGCCCATGCAGGTCATGGGGTCGCCACCGCGGGCGGCCACGATGCGGCTCATCTCGGCAAGACCGCGCGTCATGATGACCGAGAGCGTGTTGTCGCCAAACGAGAGGCCCTTGACCACACCGCAGGCAATAGCCACGACGTTCTTGGCCGCGGCGCACACCTCGACGCCCACCTCGTCGGTGGACACATAGGTGCGGAAGAGATCGGCGTTGAAGAGGTCCTTAAAGTACTCGGCGCATGCCAGGTCGCTGGAGGCGGCGACGGCACCGGCGGGCATGTCGAGGCAGACTTCCTCGGCATGGTTGGGGCCCGACAGGCACGCGATGCGATTGCGCCTCGTGAGCTCGTCTTCCACGACCTCGGTCATGAGCTTGTTGGTGCCGTACTCGATACCCTTGGTAAGCACGCAAACGGGCAGGTCAGGCGCAATGAAGGGGCTGCAGTCACGGGCGACCGAGCGCAGGTGGCTCGAAGGCACAACGAACAGCACCGCGTCGGCCCCCTCGAGGCACCACGCATGGTCGGTGCTGGAGACCACACCCTCGCCCAGCTTGCATGCGGGCAAATAGACGGGGTTGGTATGCTCCTCGTTGATGGAACGGGCAACCTCGGGGTTGTGCGACCAAAGGCGCACCTCGTTGCCCTGCTTGGTCATATGCCCGGCAACCGCGGTACCCCACGAGCCGGCGCCGACCACGCAGACGCGCTGCTTCACCACATCACCTACTTCGACTTTTTAACGGAGAACTTGCTCTCCTGCCCGTGGGCGAGCTTCTTGATATTGGAGCGATGGCCCCAAATGACAAGCACCGACACGATGCAGACGATGACCGTGAAAGCCATCGAAGGCTGATAAAAAAGATTGGCAAAAATAGGCAGCGAAAGGGCGCCGGCAATGCTGCCGACCGAGACGTACCTCGTGCTGACGGCAAAAATCAAAAACGGTCCCCACAGGCTCAATCCAGCCCAGGGCATGAGCACCACCGCGCCGCCGAAGCCCGAGGCGATGCCCTTGCCGCCATGGAAATGCAGGAATGGGGTGAACATGTGGCCCAGAATGACCGCCAGATACACAAGCGCCGCGCACCAGTCGTAGACGCCGCCCGGGGCGGTCGTCTCGATGGCACCTGCGCCCACCACGCCGATGAGAAGCTTGCCGATCAAAACGGCGACTACGGCCTTGAGGATGTCGCTGACCAGCGTGAGAATGCCAGCCTTGGCGCCCAGGGTGCGAGCCACGTTGGTAGAACCGACGTTGCCCGAACCCTGGGTACGAATATCCACGTTGCCAAAAGCCTTACCGATGAGGTAGGCGGAAGGGATGCCGCCAAGAACATACGCGATGACACACGCCAGGGCACACATCACATAGACAAGCATGGTGGAAGGTTATCTCCTAACGGTTTCGCGCTGCCAGGGGCAAGAGCCTACATGGCCTTCTTCTTGAACTTGAACCTGATGGGCGTACCGGTAAGGTCAAAGCGGTCGCGAATGCGGTTCTCGAGGAAGTGCTCGTAGTTGGGGGTAACGAGCTCGGGCATGTTCACGAAGATGGTGAAGATGGGAGGCTTGTTGCCCGTCTGCGTGATGTAGTTCATCTTGAGGCGCTTCGTGCCCTTCGTCACCGTGTGGCCGAACTCGCGCAGCTCGGTGAGGAGCTTGTTGAGCTGCGGGGTCGGGATGACCTGGCGACGGTGGGCGTCGGCGGTGTTCACAGCGTCCCACACGCGCAGGCAGGAGCGGCCCGTGAGGGCGGAGATACGCACCACGGGAGCGTAGGAGACGAAGTGCAGGCGCTCGGCCACGTCGTTCTCAAGCTCCTCGCGGCGCTCGGCGGTGTCGACGAGGTCCCACTTGTTGAGCAGGACGACCACGGCGATGCCGTTGTTGTGCGCCATACCGGCGACGCGCTGGTCCTGCTCGGTGACGCCGATAGTGGAGTCGATGACGATGAGGGCCACGTCGGCGCGCTCGATGGCACGCTCGGCACGCACGTAGGAGTAGAACTCCAGGTCCTCGTTGATGACGGTGCGCTTGCGCATACCGGCGGTGTCGATGAGGCGGTACTTGACGCCCTCGTGCTCGACGAGCGTGTCGACGGCGTCACGGGTGGTGCCGGCCACGTCGCTCACGATGGAGCGCTGCTCGCCGCAGAGGCGGTTGAGCAGCGAGGACTTACCGGCGTTGGGGCGACCGACGATGGCGACGCGAATGAGGTCCTCGGGGACCTCCTCCTCGGTGGCCTCGGGCAGCGAGGCCACGACGTCGTCGAGGATGTCGCCCACGCCGTTGCCGTGCTGGGCGCTGATGGGGTACGGGTCGCCCAGGCCCAGGCTGTAGAACTCGTAGGCGTTGGCGTCCTGCAGGACGGAGTCGCACTTGTTGACGGCCAGGAAGACCGGCTTGTCGGTGCGCTTCAGGATGCGGGAGACAGCCTCGTCCTCCTCGGTGACGCCGGTCTTGCCGTCGACGAGGAAGATGATGGCGTCGGCCTCGTTGATGGCGAGCACCGCCTGGTCGCGAATCTTGCTCTGGAACGCATCCTCGGAATCGCCGACCTCGATACCGCCGGTATCGCACAGCGAGAACTCGGTGCCGTTCCAGTCCGAATCATGGAACGTCCTGTCACGGGTGACGCCCTCGGTCTCGTGCACGATGGCCTCGGGACGCTGGGAAACACGGTTGACGAACGTGGACTTGCCCACATTGGGCCTGCCCACCACTGCAACGACAGGCTTTGTCATGGGTGAACCTCCTTGAGAAAAAACATACGTGCTCTCAGGGTACCACGCTCAGAGCGCTTCGAACGCGCGTTTGATGCCTTGGGGCACCGCGGTCACGAAAAAGCCCCGAGCACCGCGGTCCTCGAGCGTGTGGATGAGCTCGTCGGCCGCCACGCCGTCAAGCGTGAGGCGGTCGGCGTTGAGCATGATGTCGGGCAGCCACACGACGGTGTGCGACAGGTCCCGGGGCAGCTGCGCAAAAACGTCGCAGGCACACAGAAGGCCCGTGACGTTGACGTTGCCCCCGAAGTAGTCGTTCTCCACCGCCACGACCTCGCAGCGGCCCCCGACGGGCAGCGAAGAGGCAAAGTCGCGCACCACATGCGCGCTCGCGCAGCCCGAGACGAGCAGCACCCGCTCCCCTGCCGCCTCGAGCCGCCCCGCGGCGGCGCGGATGGGGCCGAGCGCCTCCTCATCGGCGAGCAGGTCGGCAGCCTCGTCGAGAAACGAGCGCACCATGCCGATGCCGTCGTAGTACTGCGGATAGCCGTCGTACTCCTCGGCGCAGGGCGGATCGGTGCGCGCCATGAGGTAGAACTCGTCGGCGAGTTGGTAACGCGTGCGACCCGTGGCCTTGCGGTTGCGCAGCTGGTAGGGCCGCACGGCGTCGATGACCGCCTGGGCGCGGGCCGGCTCGTTGAACGACTCGGTGAACGTGTCCTGGTGGCGCGTGAAGCCCAGAGGCACGATGCCCAGCGAGGTGATGAGCGGGCGGGCCTCCACGAAATCGAGCGTGCGCACGAGCTCCTCGCCGTCGTTCTCGTTGGGGCACAGCACGATCTGGGCATGGACCTCAATTCCGCCTTGGAGGATCTGCTCGAGGGCGTCGAGACCGCGCTGGGCGTTTTTGCCCATGAGGCGGGCGCGCACGTCGGGGCTCACCGCATGCAGTGACACGTTGAGCGGCGACAGGGCATGCGAGACGATGCGCTCGACGTCGTCGTCGGTGAGGTTCGTGAGCGTGACGAAGTTGCCCTGGAGAAAGGACAGGCGGTAGTCGTCGTCGCGCATGTAGAGCGTGCGGCGCATGCCGCGGGGAAGCATCTTCATGAAGCAGAAGAGGCAGTTGTTGCGGCACAGGCGCATGCCGTCGAACACGGCTCCGTCAAAGGAGATGCCCCAGTCCTGGCCCCAGTCGCGCTCGATGTGGCACTCGAACTCGAACTCGTCGGGCGTGTCGGGGTTGGCGATGCCCTCAAGGTCGACCTCGGGGCCGTCGGCCTCCCAGTCCCAGTCGATCATGTCGCGCAGCTCCACGCCGTTCACATGCGACACGATCATGCCGGGCTCGAGACCCTCCAAGGCGGCAGGGCTGCCAGGCTCGACCTCGAGCACTGTGGCACCGCGCCAGCGGATGCGCCCACTGGGACGTGCTGCCTGGCCCTTGATCAGCTCGCTTGTCAGCTCGTAGGGGGTGCTCGCGTCAGCCATGCGAAATCTCCTCGAGACGCTCCACCACGCCTGCCACCTGGTCGGCCGGGGTGGAGGCGCCGGCGGTCACGCCGATGCTGCCGGCGCCGGCAAACCAGGCCGGGTCGAGCTCGTCGGGCGTCTCGATATGGTGGGTGTTATCGCAACGCTCGTGGCACACGAGGAAGAGCCTGCGCGTGTTACCCGAGTTCTTGCCGCCCACGACCACCATGGCGTCGGAGCGGGAGGCAAGCTCGGCGGCGGCGCACTGGCGCTGCAGGGTAGCCGAGCACACGGTGTTGAACACGCGCAGCTCGCGCACGCGCGGCAGCAGGGCCGCAACGACCTCGTCGAGGAAGGCCTGGGTCTGCGTGGTTTGCACCACAATGCCCACGCGGCGCTTGATCGCGACGTCGGCAAGCTCCTCGGCGCTGGAAACTACAAGCGCATCCTTGCCGGCACGCGCCAGGATGCCCTCCACCTCGGGGTGGCCCGCCTCGCCGAGCACAAGCACCTGGTAGCCCTCCTGCGCAAGGCAGGCGGCGGCGTCGTGGGCCTTCTTCACGTGCGGGCAGGTGGCGTCCACCACATGCAGGCCCAGAGCCTGGGCGTCCTCGATGACCTGGGGCACCACGCCGTGGCTGCGAATGACGAGCGTGGCCGCAGAGGGCGCCTCGCGCACGTCGTCGATGGCGCCGACGCCGCGGCTCGCAAGGTCGCTCACGACGATGGGGTTGTGGATGAGGGGCCCAAGCGTGCAGACCGTACCGCCCTGGGCGATGCAGTCCTCAACGATGTGCAGGGCGCGCTCCACGCCGTAACAGGCGCCGGCGAAACGTGCGGTCTGAATCTCGGCCATGTCGGCCCCTTCCCTTACGGTGGCGCCCACTACTTCGAAATCTGGGAGCGGAGCTCGCCGCGCATGGCGTAAACGCGCTCCATGCCCTGCGTCTCGAGCGCGGCAGCCTTCTCCTTGCGGCCCTCGCCGGGCATGTCTGCCAGGCGCATCGGCTCGCCGAAGAGCACGCGCACGCGCGAGGGGCGCGGCAGCTTGTAGCGCTTGTTGGGGTTGATGCGCTCGGTGCCGTCGATGGCGACAGGCACCACGTCGGCGCCGGACATCAAGGCGATGAGCGAGAAACCGCCGAAGACCTCGGGACGCGCCTCGGGGTCCCAGATGCGCGTGCCCTCGGGGAAGATGAGCACGTTCTCGCCGCGCTTCAAGGCGGCAATGGCGCGCTTGATGGCCTTGGTGTCGGCCGTGCCGCGCTTGAGCGGGATGGCGCCCACGCGGGCGAAGAACCAGGAGACGAACTTGTTCTCGTCAAGCTCGCTCTTGTACAACGGACGCATGTGCTCGCCGCTCACGCCGGCATAGGCCACAAGGAAGGCCGGGTCGAACATCGAGGCATGGTTGCAGATGAAGACGCGGCCAAGCTCGCCGGTGGGCCTTCCGTTCTTGCAAAACGGCAGCTTGCCCGAGACCGACCAGCGCCAGTACAGCTTGCCGAAGCCGAGCACCACGCGGTAGGCGAAGGCGCTGAAGAAGCGCGCCCTGCGGGGCCACTCGGCAACGGGCATGTCGAAGTACTTCTCGGCGGAGGAAGGCTGGGGCTTCTTTTCGGGCTGGGGCTTGGCGTTTGCGGAATCGTTTGCGCTCATGGTTTATGCCTCCTGCGCCTGGGCGGCGTCGATCAGGTCCTCAACAAGGCGCACGACGTCTGCGACACCTAAGCCCGAAGAGTCGATGTGCACGGCGTCCTCGGCGGCCACGAGAGGCGCGGTGGCGCGGGTGGAGTCGGCGCGGTCGCGCTCGACGATACGGCGGTAAATGTCCTCCTCGCAAGCCTGCTCGGCGTCGGCGCCGAAGCGTTGCGTGTTCTGCACGCTGCGGCGATGCGCGCGGGCGCGGGCGTCGGCCGTGAGGAACACCTTGACCTCGGCGTCGGGGAAGACGACGGTGCCGATGTCGCGACCCTCGGCCACCACGTCGGCGCCACCGGCGAGCTTGCGCTGGAGCTCGACCATGGAGGTGCGCACGGCGGGAACGCTCGACACCGAGCTCACGGCCGCATCGACGCGCGGCGTGCGGATCTCGCTCGTCACGTCGCGCCCGCCAACCAGCACGCGCTGACCGCCGTCTGCGGCCGGGACGAAGGCAAGCTCGATTGACTCGGCGATGGCGGCCAGGGCGGCCTCGTCGGCGAGGTCGACGTCGCCCTCCAGGGCGAGCAGGGCGACGCTGCGATACATCGCGCCCGTGTCGAGGTAGACGAACCCCCTGCCCTGCGCAACAGCCTTGGCAACCGTCGACTTGCCCGCTCCAGCAGGGCCGTCGATTGCAACCTTCATGTCTAGCTCCAATCTTTATTGTCTAGGCGAAACGCTCCGCCTTGTCTTGCACATCAGCACCCAAAGGCTCTAGTTAAACCTACGACTTCTTGAGACTACGAGGATCGACGCCCGGGCGCGTGCCCGTGTAGCGGCCCGTTTCGGTGGCCTTGCGCAGGGCCTCGACCTCGGCGGCGTTGAGCAGCCTCCACTTGCCCACGGGAAGGCCAGCAGCGGTGATGGGGCCGAAGCTCACGCGGTTGAGGCGGAAGACCGGGTGCCCCACATAGGAGAGCATGCGCTTCACCTGGCGCTTGCGGCCCTCGTGGAGCACGACCTCGACCAGGTCGTCGCCGGCATGCATGGAGGGACCGCACACGTCGCGGCCTTCAAAATCCGAGAGCGTGCGCACCTCGGCAGGGGCGGTCATGCCGTCGTCGAGCTCCACGCCCTCGCAGAGCCTCTTCACGTCGAAGGGCGAGAGCCTGCCTGCCACGCGGGCATGGTAGGTCTTGTCCACGTGCGTGCTGGGGTGCAGCAGGCGCGCGGCCAGCTCGCCGTCGGTCATGAAGAGCAGCACGCCCGTCGTGTCCTGGTCGAGCCTGCCCACGGGGAAAAGCCCCGGGTAGCGGTCGGTGGGCACAAGCGAGGCCACCGTGGGACGGCCGTAGGGGTCGTCCATGGTGGTCAGGCAGCCCTCGGGCTTGTTGAGCACGAGGTAGACGTTGCCGTCAGACAGGCTCACAACGCGGCCGTCGACGGTGACCACGTCCACAAGCGGATCGACCTTGGTGCCCAGCTCGGTGGCAACCTGGCCGTTCACGCAGACGCGTCCGGCGGTCATGAGATCCTCGGAGCCCCTTCGGCTTGCGGCGCCGGCGCGGGCAAGGAACTTCTGCAGGCGCATGGGGACGATGCGCTCTTCATTCTCAGGCGTTTGCATGTTACTCGTCGTCTCCGTTCGTGTCGGGGGCGTCCTGGTCGGGTTCGGGGTCGGCGTCTGCACCCTCGTCCTCGGCGTCGTCGACCGCCTGGGCAGACATCTTGGCGCCAAGGCGCTCGCTGATGAGGCGCCTTGTCTGCTCGTCGGGCGCGAAGTCCTCAAGGGGCGGCAGGTCGTTCAGGTCGTGCAGGCCAAAGCGCTCAAGGAAGGCCTTCGTGGTGCCGAACGTGGAGGCACCGGCCCCCTCGCGGTGCGTGAGCTCGCGCACAAGACCCTTGTCGATGAGCGAGGCGATGGCGCTGTCGGAACTCACGCCACGCACCGCGCGCACGCCGTCGCGCGTGGCTGGCTGCGTGTAGGCGATGACGGCAAGCGTCTCAAGGGCAGCGGCGGAAAGCTTGCGGGTGTCCCACGACTTCACGAAGGCGCGGACAACCTCGTCGTGGCTGGGGTGCGTGTAGAGCCTCCAGCCGCCGGCCACGTAGCGCAGCTGAAAGCCGCGGCCCAGCTCAGCGTACTCGGAGGAGAGGTCCTCGAGCGCCGCCTTGGCCTCGTCGCGGCCGCAGCCGAGCATCTCGGCAAAGACGGCCGTCTCCACGGGCTCGGTGGCCACAAGCAGCAGCGACTCGAGCACCGAGCGCATGTCGTCGGTCTCCAGGGCCTTCAGGGCTTCAAACCCCATGCTCACTCCTCCCCCGACGCCGACAGCTCGCCCAAAGGCGCGGCGTCGAGTGTCTTCTCATGCGACGTGATGGTGATGTCGCCAAATATCTCTTCTTGCTCCAAACCCACGATGTCGCGTTTTCCCAGCTCAAGCAAGGCAAGGATGCTCACGACCTTGTTTTGGGTGGAAGGGTTGTCCTCCACGAGCTCGCTGAACAGCATCCGCTGGCGGGCGCGCACCACGGTGTCGACCTCCACGACGCGCTCCTCGAGCGGCATGCGCTTGGCGGCAATGTGCTCGCTTTGCAGCAGCACGAGCTCGCGGCGGCCCAAAAAGCGCGCGCAGGTGCGGGCGAGCTGGTCGAGCGTCACACCCTTGAGGAAGTCGGGCGCAGCGTCGCGAAAGCGCTCGTCGGGGCCGATGGTGCGTGGGTGCATCTTCGACTCGGCGAGCATGCGCGACTCAAGCGCGGCGGCCGCCATCTTGTAGGTGCGGTACGCCATGAGCCTGGCCACGAGGACGTCGCGCATCTCGTCGGCCGTGAGGTCCTCGTAGCCGTCGTCGAAGTCCTCCTCGGACGTGTCCTCCACGGGGTCGCCCTGCACAAGCGCCGCGGCCTTGAGGTCGAGCAGCGTGGCGGCCACGAGCACGAAGTCGCTCGCCACCTCGAGGTCCACGTCGGGCATGTTCGCGACCTCGGCAAGGTACTGGTCGGCCACCGCGGAGACGCTCACGGTGCCGATGTCGATCTTTTGACGCATCACCAGCTGAAGGAGCAGGTCAAACGGCCCCTCGAAGCCAGCGACGGAAACACGGTACGCCATACGCAGCTCGCCCTAGGGAATGAGGACGTTCAGCAGGGCGTAGGCCGTGTGCTTGAGGTACCAACCCAGCGGGTCCCACGGCGTGACCATGGGAACGAGGAACAGCAGGGCAAGCAGGATGAACATGGAGTACTGCTTCACCTTGTAGAACTTCTCCATGCCGGCCGGCGTGAGGAACGCGGTCACGATGCTCGCGCCGTCGAGCGGCGGCAGCGGGATGATGTTGAAGAAGAGCAGCACGAGGTTGATGAGGCAGTAGTAGTAGCCGATGCGGTAGACCCAGATGAGCGCCTCGACCATGCCCATCGACATGGCGGGCGAAACCGCGGCCTGCACGATGCAGCAGATGGCCGCGCCCACAAGCGCCTGCGCCAGGTTGCTGGCAGGGCCGGCAAAGGCCACGATGAGCTCGCCGCGCTTGCGGTCCTTGAAGTACATGGGGTTGTACGGCACGGGCTTGGCATAGGCGAAGATGGGACCGCCGATGAAGCTCATGATGAGCGGCAGCAGCACCGAACCGACAGGGTCGAGGTGCTTGGCCGGGTTGAGCGAGAGCCTGCCGGCGCGCTTGGCCGTGGGGTCGCCCAGGCGGTAGGCGGCGTAGCCGTGCGAGATCTCGTGCACCATGATCGAGAAGACGATGCACGCAAGCTCGATCAATACGATAAGAATGCGTTCAGGCGTCATGGAGCTCACTTGACGACCCCCTTAAGGAAATGCAGCAAACGGGCAAGCAGGAAGAATGCAACGGCGAGCAGCGCAAAGTCTGTGCGGAACACCCCGCCGAAGGGCGAGGCCACCACACCCCAGAAGCACAGGGGCGCCGGGATGAGCTGCGTGATGGAAAGCGCCAGGGGCGCCACATGCAGGGCAAGGGCCACCTGGGTGGACAGAAGCGAGGCACACAGCAGCAACAGCATCAGACTCACGGCCATGCAGATGCAGCTCAGCACATAGAGAACTGCCCTCACGACGCCGGCCATGCTAGTTCCCCTGCAGCTGGGAGAGGGCGGCGGCCGTCTCCTCCTCGATGAGCATGGAGAGCTCGAGCCACTCCTCCTCGAGCTGCGCCAGGCGCGGCTTGATCTTGGAGTACTCGTCCATGGCCTTGTCGAAGGCGGCCTTGTCGTCGTAGAGGTCGTTGGACGACATCATCTCGACGAGCTCGGCATGGCGCTGCTGGGCCGCGGTCATCTCCTTCTCCACCTTGGACAGGCGGCGCTTCTCGTCGGCGAAGCGGCGGGCCACCTCGGCCTTTGCGGCAGCCTCGGCCTTGCGCTGGTCGCGCGAGCGGTAGTTGCCGCCCGTCTGACGCTCGGGGGCGGCAGGGGCGGCCTGCTTGGCGCCACCCTGCTTGCCACCGGAGGCACGGCCGTCGCGCGCGCCCTGGGGCGCCTCGCCCGTGAGCTGCTCGGACTTCCAGAGGTAGTAGTCGTAGTCGCCGTCGTACACGGTGATCTGGCCGTCTTTGACCTCGACGATGCGGTTGGCCACGGCGCGGATGAGGTGACGGTCGTGCGAGATGAGCACGATGGTGCCGTCGAACTGCGACAGGGCCTCCTCGAGGATGTCCACCGAGTCGATATCGAGGTGGTTGGTGGGCTCGTCGAGGCACAGCAGCGGCGTGGGCGCCACGAGCATCTTGGCAAGCGCCAGACGCGCCTTCTCGCCGCCAGAGAGCACCGACACCTTCTTCTCGATGTCGTCGCCCTTGAAGAGGAACGCGCCCAGGAGCTGGCGCTCCTCAGAAGACGTCCAGCCGGCGGCGGAGCGGTCCATCTCCTGCATCACGGTGTTCTTGGCGTCGAGCTCCTCGAGCTGGTGCTGGGCGTAGTAGGCCACGCTCACGTGGTCGCCGAGCTTGCGGGTGCCCGCGTCGGGCGCCTGGTCGCCGGCAATCATCTTCATGAGGGTGGACTTGCCCGCGCCGTTGGGGCCCACCAGGGCGATGCGCTCGCCGCGGTAGAGCTTGAGCGAGACGTCGGAGTACACGTGCTTGTCGCCGTAGCTCTTGGCCACGTGCTTGAGCTCCATCACGAGATCGGAGGTGCGCGGCGGCTGCGGGAAGTGGAAATGGACCTTCTTCTGCTGCTCGGGCAGCACGATGCGCTCGGCCATGAGCTTGTCGAGCTTCTTGATGCGGTCCTGCGCCTGACGGGCCTTGGTGGCCTTGTAGCGGAACTTCTCGATGAACTCCTCAAGGTGGGCGATCTCGCGGTCCTGCTCGGCCTTGGCGGCCTTGAGCTGCTCGAGCGCCGCCTCGCGCTGCTCGATGAAGGAGGAGTAGTTGCCGGTGTACACGGTGAGCTTGCCGTGCTCGATGGAGGCCACGTGGTTGACCATGCCGTCGAGGAAGGCGCGGTCGTGGCTCACGATGAGGATGGCGCCGTCGTAGCTCGAAAGGAAGCTCTCGAGCCAACGGACGCTGGCAAGGTCGAGGTGGTTGGTAGGCTCGTCGAGCAGCAGCACGTCAGGGTGGCGAAGCAGCAGCTTGGAGAGCTGGATGCGCATCTGCCAGCCGCCGGAGAACTCGGAGACGTCGCGGCTGAGGTCGGGGACGGGAAAGCCCAGGCCGGTGAGGATGGCGCGGGCCCTCGGCTCGATCTCGTAGCCGTCGGCCGCCTCGAAGCGGTTGCGGGCGCGGCCATACTCCTCGAGGAGCTGCTCGTGGTCCTGCACGTGGGCGGGGTCGGACAGCAGGTGCTCGAGCTCGGCGATGCGCTTCTCAAGGGCGCGGATCTCGGTGGCCGAGGAGAGCACCTCCTCGATGACCGAGCGGCCCGAGATCTCGATGGCCTCCTGCTCGAGGTAGCCCACCGAGGTGTTCTTTGCAAAGTAGATGTTGCCCGAGTCGGGGGTCTCGACGCCCATGATCATCTTGAGCATCGTAGTCTTGCCCGCACCGTTAGGGCCTACCAGGGCATAGCGCTCGCGAGCGTTGATCTGAAACGACGCGTCGCTGAAAAGGGTGCGTCCACCAAAGGACTTCGTAAGCTTGTCGACCTGTACGATCATGAGGCCAGATTCCAATCTTCGTCACGGGAGGGGCTGGCAGCCGTGGAAACAGTTAGAGCAACTATAGCCCAAGCCCCGCGCCCTCATACCCTCACATGGAAGGCTCTAGAAGAAGAGCGGAGTTGCGCGCCCCACAGACAGCAAAAAGGCCTGGAAGGCATGCCCTCCAGGCCTTGCGAGAATCACTGGTGGGCCCAGCAGGATTCGAACCTGCAACATAGGGATTATGAGTCCCCCGCGCTAACCGTTGCGCCATAGGCCCAGTAAGGAAGAACCATACCACAAGCACCGCGCCGCAAACACGCAAGTTGCAAAAACACAGGGGAAGAGGGTTTGGAAAAGAGCCGCCCGCCTCCACATGGCAAGCTTTGTCTCAGTGAACTACATATGTAGCACACCGGGCAGCGCACGGCCGATGTGCCCAGGCCCCGACTTAGCCCATTTTCTGCCAAATCCCCACCGGGCGCGGTGCCGGCCGGGCCGCCGGCGTCAGCTGATGGCCGTGCAACGCACGACGACGCGGGAAGTGCCGCCGTAGGTGCAGGTATAGAGCGTGAGGTCCCAGGGGCTCTCGCGCACATCGTCCACCGCCTCGGGCTCCAGCGTCTCGACGAGGGCCACGCGGTAGCGCCACGCCCGCCCGGCGACGTCGGTAAAGCCCACCTCGTCGCCTGCGGCCAGGCGGGACAGGCCGCCGAAGTGGCTCGCGTAGTTGTGGCCGGCGATCACCAGGTCGTGCGTCTGCGGCGAGCCGAACTGTCGGCACGGCGCCACCGCGAGCGCGTCGTAGTCGCCGTCCCAGCTTGCCATGACGGGCAGGTCGAGGCCCAGGGCGGGTATGGCGAGCGTCCCCACGTAAGCATAGCCGCCTATGGTGATGCTCGCCATGGCGTCGGATGAGGACGCGGCGGGGCCCGCCGCCACAGGCTCGGAGGCAGGGTCGTCCGCCGCACCCCGCGCCTCCTCGAGCTGCACGGCAACTGCCGCGGCTGTGCCGCCCGCACGGCGGTCCTCCCAGGCGTTGAGGGCGAACAGTCCCAGCGCGCCAGCTACGAGCAGCGTGCCCACCACCATGAGGACGCGGCCGAGCAGGCGCCGGCCCGAGCAACCGACCTTAGCGCCCATCGCGCGCCTCGACGCCCGCGGCTCCTTCGGCAGCCGAGCCCGCGCCGCCCGCACGGCGGCTCACGAGCCAGCCGGCCGCGAACAACGCGACGCCGGCGCCGGCGAGCACGGGGATGGGCCAGCGCAGCTGGCCGGTCTGGATGAGCCGTTGGGCAAGCTCCGTGTTGGTGACAGTGACGCTCCAGCCCTCGGCGACCGAGCCCGACACGGCGTAGCTCGCGGCGTAACCGTCCGGCACCTGGGACTCCTCCACGATCCAGGAGACGTCGGCATCCAGCCCCTCCCACACGTGCGACCACCCGCTGTCCGCGTCGAGCCGGGCGCTCGCGTAGAGGGTGCCGTCCTTCAGCAGGTCGACCGTCACGGGGTCGTGGGCGGATGCCGGGCCGGCCGCCTGCGTGCCGTCGGCGCGCGCCTCGCCCGCGGGCAGGTCGACCCACACCTTGGTCACGGCGAACGTCGTGCGCGCGGTGGGCACGTCGTGACGCGACTCCACCTTGGGCGACGCGCAAACGTCGTACACCGGCCCCGAGCCGTCCGCACCCGCCATGGGCAGCGTCACCTCGAAGGAATCGAACGGGTAATATCCCGCGCTCTCCCGCGTCTGCACCACCCGGTATGTGCCCGGCTCCAGGTTCATGAACGCGACCGTGCCGTCGGAGGCGACCTCCTGCACGGCGAGCGCAGCATAGCCGTCGGCCCCCTGCGCCTCGAGCGTCACCTCGCCGTCCGCGACGGGCTGGGACGTGGCCTGGTCGAGCAAGGTGACGGTAAGCGAGCAGGCGGGCCCCTCGGACCCGCCGCCCGCCTGTGCCGACGCCGTCGCCTCCCCCGCAAACGCAGGAGTGGACGGGGCAAGCAAGCACGCGAGTGCACAAACAACGGCGCAGACGAGCGCGGCGGTGTGGGAGCTGACAAGTGCGCAGGCGCGCCCTCGGGCGGGGCGGCATGCGGTGCGGGGCAGGCGGCAGGCGCTCATCACGCGTCCTTTCGGTTGTCGGGGGCATCGTCGTCGCGCCTGCGGTAACGCACCAGCAGGCACACGAGCAGCACCAGCAGCATGGGAGCGGCCACGGCGGGCGCCAGGATGAGCGAGTCCAGCCGATAGGCCTCCGTGGCGATGTAGATGTTCTTTGCGGCAGGGGTGTCCACGCGGTGGCCACGCACGAGAAGACGCTGCGTGTTGATGCCGTAGGGCGTGCAGGTAAGCAGCGTGCAGAGGTCCTCGCCCGGCTCGATCTGAAGCGCGGCCACGTCGTCGGGGTCCACGATGAGGACCTGGTCCACCTGGTAGGTGAGCACGCGGTCGAGCACCGTCAGGGTGAAGGTGTCGCCCACCTCCATCTTATCCAGGTCAGTGAACAGGCGCGACGTGGGCAGGCCGCGGTGCGCCGAGATGACGGCGTGCGTGCCGGCCCCGCCCACGGGCAGGCTGCTCCCCTCCAGGTGGCCCGCGCCCGCGGCAAGCGCGGCGTCGGACGTGCCGTGGTAGATGGGCAGCTCCACCTTGAGCTTCTCGATGGTTATATAGCCCATGACGCCCGTACCGGCGACATCGAGCGCGTCGTCATAGCCTTCGACCTGGTCGTACTGCGCAAGAGGGTACGTCAGTGCGGCGAGGCGGACGTTGTAGTCGTCCGCCTGGGCAAAGGCGTCGGTGTAGTCGTGGCCGGACAGGGCGCCCACGGCGGCGTCGTAGTCCGCCACGGCGCGCGACTGCACCCTGGAGTTCCACCAGTCGCTCACGAGCGGGTAGAGCATGAGGGAGCAACCTATGAAAAAGACCAGGACGAGCACGATGGTGGACAGGTGCTTCTTCATACGTTCCTCCCCTCTTCGCACGATTTCGGGATGCCGGGCAGACAGCGCGCGCCGGGGGCGGATATGGGCAAGGCAATCCCTTGTCCGCTCCCCCGGCGCGCGCGGCGTTGCGCAGGCTTACTTGCGAGCCGACATCTTCTTCTTCGTCACGAGCGCGACGACGGCG
Source organism: uncultured Coriobacteriales bacterium (assembly GCA_934636245.1). GTDB lineage: Bacteria > Actinomycetota > Coriobacteriia > Coriobacteriales > UMGS124 > UMGS124. Next base: position 113,062 of record CAKUAI010000004.1, on the reverse strand, counting down.
CCCACGACGAGGATGCCGCCCACCACGTAGAACACCGTGGTGCCGATGCCGCCCGTGGAGGGCAGGATTTTGCCGCTATAGTTAAGAACAAGAACCGTATTGTTCTCATGGCTGATATTGCCATGCTCGTCGACAATAACCTCCTGCGGCTCTTTCATGGGGTTATAGCCCTGCGGTGCCTCGATCTCGAGCAGGTAGTACGTACCGGATTTAAGGCCCCTCAGCTTGAATGTGCCATCATCGGTCGTCGTGATGGTTTCGGAACCGTCGGCGCTCACACAATACGTCTTGACCCCAGCCGTATCCGTGCTGTCGTCAGCCTTAAACTTAATAACGCCCGTTCGGTCCTTCGTGGTACTCAGGGCAAACCTGGCGCCTGCCAGCGGCTTGTCAGTATTGTTGCCGTCAACCTTCTTAACGCTGAAAGACCAGGTGTGCACCGTTGCCGTGGCACTGGCGGAGGACGTGTTGGCCGTGCCGAACGTGACATAGGCCGTGTTGGGGTTGTTGTCAGACGCATTGGTGTTCAGCGTGCCAGAGTAGGTCACAACAACCGTGCCCGACGCAGCCACGCCGAGGGCCTTGTTGATGCCGGACTCCTTGAGCGTCAACTCGAACGCACAGCCGTCTTCAGGTGAAGGGTTGACGGTATAGTCGTCGACTTCGGTCAAAGAGACACCGTTCACCCTTACGACGATAGACGAGGCATCCAGCGTCACGCCATCAGGGCACGTATCGTGCAGCGTGATGTTCGTCGAGCCTTCGGGCAAGGTAATCTCTACCTTGTAGCCCACCTTATCGCCGACGGTAGCAGAAATCGAGTCGGTGTAACCCTCGGCATCAGGTTCAGCCTTCGTGGCATCGTCACCCGTCAAGAGCTTGACGCCCTTGGTGAGCGTGGGAACGCCGTTCTTGTCCTGAATCTCTACGCCAGTACCCGTCGCAGTATCCAGCGAGCACAGCGTACCCGTCGTAGTGGACACATAGTAATAGCCCAGTTCGGACACACTAATAATCACCGAGGTGTCACCCTCACCGGCCGTCACCGAAACTCCCCCACCGAAGCACTTGGTGTTCTCCGTAATGATTGCCACAAGGCTCTTGACCGAGTCCTGGTTGAGTTTTTCGGTATCAACCAAATACGAACCCGAATCGCCCTGCTTCACCAACAGATCGGAGATAGCCCCATTAACCGCTTCAATGAAATCGTCCTTGCTGTTGTCGGAGTTGTTCAGCGAATAGCTGTACCCGCCTTCCCCGTTCGTCGTCACGTCGAACACCTTGTAGGCGGTGTAGGTCTGGCCCGCGTGGGCGTTCGTGACGGTGATGGTGTACTGCGACGTCTCGTCGGCCAGAGCCGCGCCGGCACACAGCACAAGCGCGACTACGCCGGCCACGAGGGCCGCGAGCAGGGCGCGCACTCCTCTGACCCTGCCCCTTGTTGCGTTACCCATGTACCTTACTTCCTTTCTTTTCCCGGCCCGCGAGGGCACATACGAAACCAAAGCATAGCCATTGCTGCGGTGGCAAGAAGGCCGCCGGTGAGCACGTACGGAAGGCCGCCGGGACCGCCCGTGGAGGGCAGCCTGGTGCCGGAGACGTTCGTGGCTGCGAGGGTGTAGCCGCCGACGGCATCCCCGGCCAGAGAGCACTGCCCCTGCGCCGAGACGTCCAGCCCCTCTGCGGAGGCGGCGTCGAAGTCGAGTGAGGGCACGCCGTCCTCCACCTTGAGGTACACGCGCGACAGAAGGCGGTAGTAGCCGTCGGGTGCCTGGGACTCCTCGAGGCAGTAACGCCCCTCCGGCAGGTCCCTGAACGCGATCTCGCCCACGTCGGACACGCGGTAGGTCTGGAGCTGCCCCGCCACCGCGGTGCCCGACGCGACTCCCACCGAGGCGGCGATGTTGGCCGTGGAGTACACGCCGTCCTCGCCGCGCGCCATGAGCCTGAACGTCGCGCCCGCAAGTGCGTTGCCCTGCCCGTCGGTCTTGCGCAGCGTGACGCCGGCGCATAGGCGCTCGTTGACGATCTGGTTGTTGAGCGTGGCATCCTGCCACGCTCCGTCCGCCAGTCGGTAGGCGGCGTATCCCGGGTCGTAATACACAAGCCGGTAGAGCGAGCCGTCCGCGCCGTAGCCCTCAGGCGCCGAGGTCTCCAGCAGGTAATACGTGCCGCTGGTGACGGAGCGGCCGAACAGGACCCTGCCGCCCTCGTCGGACGTGACCGTCTTGGCGGGCGCAACGTCGAGCGCCCCCCCGTCGTAGGTCAGCGCACAGGAGCCGTCAGCGGCCCGCGCCACACCCAGCCTCGTCGCGTCGAACGCATCGCCCACGACCTGGCGCACGTCCTTCTCGTCGTAAAGCGCAAACGTCGCGCCGCCCAGCGCGCGGCCCGCCTCGTCCACCTTGTCGAAAGCCAAAACGCCGTCGTCCCTGGCGTTTGTGACCGTGAAGTCGATCTCGGCAGTCTGGGCGAGGTCGGAAGTCTGCGCGCCGTCAGCCGTCCGCAAGACGGCGTTGCCGTAGATGACCGTGTAGTACTTGTAGCCGTCCGAATACTCGGAGGAGTACGCGGTGGCGCCGACGGCCGTCTCGCGCACGAAGTACGAGGCGGGCTGGCCCTGGGCGCAGAGCGGGACGTCGGTCCAAGCGCACGTCCACCCGTCGGCCCCGACGCCGTCGAGCGTCGAGGTGCACCCCGACACGGCCACGGACGCATACGTGCCGTCCGCCTGCCGCTCCCTGCGGAAGAGCTGGAGCGTGACCGGGGTGTTCTCGCCGTCCGACCACACCTTCGTCACCCGCACCGTGACCGTCTTCGGGCAGTTGCGCACCTGCGCCAGCGCCTGCTTGCCCTCGTCGTTGGTGGCGACGGTCGCGTACATGGCACCCCCAGCGGCCGACGCGGAGCCCACGAGGCCGGCGCTCCACGAGCCGCTCCCGTCGTCTGTCAGGGTCAGCGTTATCTCGCCCGGGTCCCTGTAGCCGTCCGGCACGTTCTCCCTCAGGCGATAGACGCCCGGCTGCACGTAGAGGTAGATGTGGCCGGCCTCGTTGGCAGTCGCCGCGTTCGCATACGACCCCTCTTCGTCGGGGTCGATTGCCTCGCCCTCCGAGTCCCGCGCACCCTTGGCGTAGTACACGCCGTCAATGAGCGCCACCTGGAAATCCGGGTCGCCCTCCTTGGTCAGAGTAAACGAGACCCCGGGCAGGTCGGCTTGCGTGGCCATGTCGAGCTTCTCGATGGCGACGGTGCCGACGGGCACGTAGGTGTTGAGGAAGTTCACCGCAAGCCGCTCAGAGTTGCCGCCGCCGTAGCCGGTGACGTATGGCGTCACGGAGACGGCCTCCCCGGCGACGTAGTTTGCCCAACCGTCCGTGTTGTCTGTGGGGTCGCCGGAGTTCTGAACGGTGTAGCGCGCGTGCGTCACCGCATTGGCGGCGTCGGACACGTAATTGCGCTCCTCCAACTGATAGGTGTAGTACTGGTCGATCGGGACGTCCCAGGTGTAGGTTATGGACCCGTCGTCGGAGCGGCTGACGCTCGAGTAGCCCAGCTCGCCCTCAGACAGGTGTGTCTCGGGATCGTCCGCGTCCTTGGGAACGAGCGTGCAGCGAGTGTGGGTTGCCGTGTCCTGCGCCGTGCCGTCCTTCTTGCGGGCGGTGACGACAATCTGGTAGTTGCCGCCGCCTGCCAACACCTGCTCGATGGCCGCGCTGCTGCCGGCGAACGTCTTGGTCACCTTGACGCTGCTCGTCTTGGCAATGAGCACGCCGTCCACGTGCCAGCCGTCGGTCTTGCTCGTCTTGAAGACGTACCACTCAATCGTGAAGTTGTCGCTCGTCAAGTCGGCGACCCCCACGGTACGCCCATTGAGCGTGATGGTCTGGGCGCCGGACTCCACCAGCGAGCGAATCTGCGCAAGGACCTGCTCGTCGCCGGGGAAGTCCATCTGGAAGGCGTACGTCGTGCCGTCGGCAGCCGTGCGCGTGAAGCCTGCGGTGAGCTCGTTCCTCACGCGGTCGCCCGCCTTTGCGAGCGGGACCGTGTTGCCCGAGATGTCCCCGATTACCGCGCGGTGCTCGTAGCGCGAGGCCTTGGTCTCCCACACGTCGCCCTTGTTCTCCTCGGGCATCTTGCTGACGTCGCTCGCCCGCACCCCACAGTCGGCGAGGTACAGGGAGTCGGTGAACTTCTCCTCCTCGAACGACGGGTCGAACTCGGCCGTGCCCTCGGGCAGCGCGGCGAGCGACACGTAGAAGTTGACGTAGGAGGACTCGGTGTGCCCCTCGCCCGTCCGCTCGTAGTCCCAGGCGGCGACGAGGTGCACGGTCTTGCCCGCGTAGGCGCTCAGGTCGAGCGTCGAGGCGGCCGCGACGAGCTTCTTGGCGCCCTCGGTGTCGCCGACGGGGAGCAGCGTGCCGTCCTCGCCGACGAACTGCCCGTCCACCTGCACGTTCCACCCGCAAAACACCGCACGGCAGAGCCGCTTGTCGGCGGAGAAGTCAGCCTGGCCGACCACACCGGCCAGGCGGAACGTATATGCGTCGCGGTCGAGCTGCAGGACGGCGTAGGACATCAGGCCCTCGCCGGGCACCATCTGGCCCAGGACGACGTCCCCGTCCGCGTCCACGACGCCCGTGGGCACGGAGAACGCGTTGTAGTCGGCGCGATACGTGACGCCGTCGATGGTGACGTCGCCCATGTTGAGGTCGTAGACGACGGAGCAGTCCGCCCCCTGCGCCGCGCGCGTGATGCGGTAGGACGAGGACACCGGGGCACCGGGCGTGCCGATAGTGAAGGTCGTCGTCATCCCGTCGGCGCTTACCTCGGACGTCACGCCGTCTGCAGGCGCACACTGCCACGAGACGGCCTGCGCCTGTCCGCCTGCCCCCGCCGCGTAGTTGCTGACCGCGCAGGCGTAGCCCGTCGTGCCGACCGGGACGTAGCGAACCTGGTCCTTCGGGTAGACGGTCGCGTCGTAGTCGTGGACGGTGACGCTGTAGAGCATGTCCTTCTTGCTGTCGAGCATATCGGCGGGGCTGACTTTCAGCTTGCCGTAGGCATCCTCAAACGCCCCACTGGAAGATCCGCTCACGGGCAAGTAGTAGACGTCGCCCGTGGCCAGCGACGCCGCCGTGACGGTGTCCTTCAGGAAGGCCGGGACGTACACCTCGCCGTCGATGGTTCTGGCAGACGTGTCGGCCCACAGGTTCGTGTCAGAGCCGCTGGGACGCCCCATCAGGTAGTAGAGCGTGCCGTCTGCGGAAGTGGCGTGCTCAGTGATGCCGTACGCCTCCAGTATCGCGTCCAGGTCGGACGCCTTGACGTAGTAGCGGTCCCTCTGGCCCTCGCTCGCCAGGCGCCACTCAACCTGGCGCGTGCCGAGGAGGACCCTCGCGTCGTCGACGAACGCGTAGCACCTGACCGTGCCCAGCACCGCGTCGTCCCAGTTCGCGCGCAGCGTCACCGTCCTGCCGGCGTACTGCGACAGGTCGATGGAGGCGCCGGGCTGCAAGCCCTCCTCGACCACGCGGCCACCGACGAGCACCGACCACGAGGAAAACGTCGCCCGGTGGGTGAGCGGATCGGAGGCCAGGGTGTAGCTGTAGGACCGGGGAGACGGGGCGGGCAAGACGTACGACGCCTGCGCCTGCACGGGGAGCGTCTCCGTGTAGCCGTCGATGCCGTACACCTTGGGCGCGTCGGCGGCGTTGTACGTCCCGGTCAGGTTGAGGTCGTAGACGACCGTCACCCCCTGCTGGTCCGAAACGAGCTCGAACGCGTAGGCGCGCGCCACGTTCGAGAACGTGTAGGTGTACGTGGTGGCGTCGTCGGACGTCGTCAGGCTGACGTTCGCGTCCTGGGTGGGGTCCACGACAGCGCCGTCCGCATCGCGCAGCTGCCACATCATGCCCGCCTTGGGACTGGGCAGGGTCACGCTCAGCGCGTCTGCACCCGCGTCCCCGCAGACGTAATGGATCCCCGCCGCGTCTGCACCCTCGTCGGGAACCGTGACGGTGTAGAAGCGGTCGCCGTCCGGGGCCTTTTCGAGCAGCGTCGAGGGGCGGGTGCCCGTGAACTTCGGCCCGTCGATCTCGCAGCCCGACGCGTCTGTGTCGAAGGTGCCCATATAGGTTGCGGCGCTTGCGCCAGACGTGGGCAGGTAGCAGAGGTTTGTGGCGGACTCCTTGGTGAGGGGGACGTAGCACGTATCGCCGTCGACGACGGTCGGGCAGTCAATCCAATAGTCGTCGCGCTTGCTATCCACGCCGTTGGCGAAGGGAAACGCGATGCTCGCGTCAGTCAACTGGGAGGCCGTGAACCCGAGGGCACCGTAGACGTCCTCGAGGTCCGCCGCGTTGATGTAGGGAACCTTGCCCTGCAGGTAGCAGGTGACCTGCTTCGAGGCGAGCTTGGTGTGCTCGCCGTTGACAATGGCGTAGCAGTTGACCGTCTTGGTGCCGCTCGGCTGGAGCGCGGCGACGGCGATGCCGTCGTCGGCGTCCTCGGCCGCGTCGGCACCGTTGCCAGCGCCGTCGTTGGCGGCGTCCGAGGGGCCCAGACCCGCCTCCTCGTCGGCCGGGTCGGGCTCGCCGTCCACCGTGCGGGGCAGCTTGGCATAGCCCAGGATGCGGGCGTCGGAGGCGGCGTAGACCACGCGCTCCACGCGGTCGGCCTGACCCTCGACCCCCTGCACGTTGGAGTCACCCTGGATGGCATGGAGCACGGAGGAGGATGCGTCCGTCGCCTCGATGACGGCCGCGGCGTCGGCCTGCCCGTCACCGTCCTCGTCGAGGAACAGCACGTCGCCGGCCCGCGGGACGAAGGCGGCCGTGCCCGCCAGTGCAGCGCCCTGCCCTCCCTCGCCCACGTCCTCGCCCATATCCGCCTGCGTGGCCTGCTGCTCGGAAGGGGCCATCGCCTGCGCGAGGCCCTGCGCACCCTCCTCGGCGCTGTGGAACAGGCCCGCCTGCTGCGCCTGGAACAACATGGCGTTGGCACCGGAGTTGGCGAGCGTGCCGGCCGCTGCATTGCCCGCGTAGCTCAGGCAGAAGTCCACGAACATGGCCGACCACGCGCCGTAGGGGTTGCCGTACCACGCGCCATAGCGCGAGTAGCCCCGGCGCGTGGTGCCGTCGTCAGCCACCTGGAAGTTCTGGACGCTCTCAGACATGCCCAGCTGTGAGACGGCCACGGCCACGAGGTCGTCGGCCGAGGCACCCGTGAGTGCGGGCAGAGACGCCTCCCAGTCCTCGGAAGTCTCAAGGTCAGCATTAACGTTAGAGTAGCATTGCGGCGTGTGGACGTGCTCCTCGAGGCCGCAGGTGTAGGCGGTCTCGTAGCACGCGTCCGTGTGGGCGTGCTCGGGCTTGTCGCAGGTCAGTACCTGCTCGTCGGCGTAGCATGCGTCAGTGTGGGTGTGCTCGAGCCTGTCGCACACCAGGTTGCCGTCCACGTCGTAGCAGCCGTCCTCAACCGAGTGGGTGTGCTCTTCCTGCCCGCAGACAAGGGCTCGCTGCGTCGCGTAGCAGTCGGCCTCTGTCGAGTGGGCATGCTCCTCTTGCGCACAGGTAAGGGTGTGCGTGACGCACGCGTCCGTATGGACGTGCTCGGGCTTGCCGCAGAACGCCTCGTCCGTCATGGAGATGCCCGTGAGCTTGAGCTGCCACACCACCGCAAGGGCCACGACGAACGATAGTACCGCCAACGCCGCGAGGACGCGGCGGCGTACGGTGTGCAGCCGCGCGAGCCCAGCGAGGTGGGAGGACGGGGCGAACGCGTGGACAGCGCCCGCCGCGTGCGCGCGGGTGCGCAGCACGTCTTGGCTATGGCCTTGGGGCGCTTCCTCACGCTCTTCTTGAGATTTATGCTTAGTCTTTTGCGTGTGCATGCCGCATCCCCTCCCTACGCGAGCAACGCAAGCGAGTTGAGCGGCCACACGCGCAGCAGCACGCGGCCGACGATCTGGTCGGCGGCAACGGGGCCGATGACCGAGCTGCGGCTGTCCACCGACGTCGAGCGGTGGTCGCCCATGACGAAGTACTTGCCGTCGGGTACCTGGTAGGGGAAGGTCAGGTCGCACTCGCCCAAGCCCTTCTCGCTCACGTAGGGTTCGTCGAGCCGGTCGCCGTTAACGTAAACCGTGCCGTCGGAGGCGATGTCGATAGTGTCGCCAGGCAGGCCGATGATGCGCTTGATGAGGTACTTGTTCTCGTAGGCCACGCCGCACAGGTCGCCGCGGCCATAGGAGGCGTTCTTGACGAGCACCACCACGTCGCCGTCGTGCAGCGTGGGTTCCATGCTCGTGCCGCTAATCTGCAGCACGGGCAGGAAAATGGTGACGACGAGCACCGCGACGGCCGCGACGACCATGAGCGTGGCCAACGTGCTCCGCAGGGCGCGCGCCCAGGCGCTCCGGCGCGCAAGGGCCTCGCGCTCCCGCGAGACCTGTTCACGCGTAGGGAGTTCAATCTGGGGTTGAGATTGAGAGCTGTCGCTCACCGGGGTGTTGGAGACTGCCTGTGTGGTTTGGGCGGCCTGGGCGGCTTGGGAGCCGGTGGCCGCTGGCTGACCGGCCTGCGGGGCCGGTGCGCCGCCGGGGCGCGGTGCGAAGTGCTTGCCCTGGGGCGCGTCCTGCGCAGGACGCACGGCTTGCGCGGCCGTCGCGGCTGGGGAGGTGCGGAAGGGTTTCGGGGACGCAGGCGATCGGTGGCCCGAGCGACTCCGGTGGCAGCCCTCAATGGCGGGCTCGCGATGGGAGCCGCGCTCGTAAAACAACAAAGAGCCCCCCCCCGACGTCTTGTCGGTACCACCGGCCTTTTCAGGTACGGCCGTCGTGTTTCTGCGCTCCGATACGTGTAAGCACCCCCGCCGACGATGCGACGGGGGTGCTAGAGACCGTCACTATAGCAGATTGTATTGGCGCAGTCCATTATGCACACACTGAGCAGACAGGCCGCTCAACCTGGGCAAAAGGCAGGTTGACGAGGCGTGGCCGGTCACCTTTTTTGTGGTTGGTGCCGGGATGACGCGAACCTCGTAGCTGCCGCGAGCGCCGGGTCGCGCGGCTACCGCTGCATGCGCGACCTTACGGGCGGGCCTCGCCTGACGTCGGGGCCACTGGTGCCTCCCCCGCCGCTGCGCGGTCGCGCAGTTGGCGCACCTCGGCCAGGTAGTCATCGGCCGCCGCCTGGGCCGCCGCGAACACGCCGTTCAGGGCCAGGGCCGCCTCGGCGATGGAGCCGGCGTTGTCCAGGTGCGACCGCCGGTCCGCCAGCCTCGCACGCAGCTCGTCGTTCTCGCGGCGCAGGGCCTCCTCGTCCTGCTGCATCCGATAGATGATCTCGATCAGCTCGGCGCGGCTCAGGCGCTTGAACTCCTTGTCGGTCAGCATGAGTGGGCTCCTCGCGGGTTGGGGCGGGCCGAAGGCAGGCGCGGGGCGCGGGCCTGCGCGACGGTGGAAACAGGTGCCAGTCTACCCGTGCGACCCGGAAGCGGGGCGCGTACACCGGTCTTCACCCGAAGAACCCATCAGGCAACAATTCTCTCAAGAAAGCCCGGTACTTACTGACGTCCCGAGTCGTTTAGGCTCGTCAAATAGCACTTGCAGGAGACGCACCGAGGCCCTCACTGAACCCAGAAAGGCCGGTGGGGCAAATTGCGCCAAACGACTAAGCGGCCAGGGCGGAGGCGGGGTCCTCTCCTAGCTCGAGCACGGCGGGTGCAGGGTCGTCCTCGCCGAAAGTGGCAAATCCATCCGCGAGGCCCTCGTCGGGCGTCGGCTCGACGGAAGGCTTCTCGGTCTCGCCTTCGCTCACATCCGTGAACTTGCTTCCCTTGTCCACCACGGTGGGCGCATCCCAACTGGGGATATCTGCCGGGTCGAGCGAGGTGCAGCCGTCGAACATGTGCGAGCAGTCAAGGGCGCCCCAGACGTCCCACGTGGAGACATCCAGCGAGGTCAGGGCCGTGCAGTCGCGAAACATCGAGGCCAGGTAGAGCGCGGAAGACACATCCCAGCCGGAAAGGTCGAGTGCCTCAAGCAAGGTGCAGCCGCGAAACATCGCTGAAAGCGACTCAGCCCGATGCACGTCCCAGCCGGCCACGTCGACCGTCTTCAGGGCCGAGCAGCCCGAGAACATCCACGACAGGTCGAGCGCACGGGAGGTGTCGAAGCCCGCCAGGTTGAGCTCACGCAGCGACGAGCAGCCCTCGAACATGCAGGAGAAGTTCTCCACGCCTGAAGTGTCCCAGCTCGAAAGGTCGAGCGTCTCGAGCGAGGCGCAGGAGCGAAACATCGAGTCGAGCAGCGTCGCGCCCGACACGTCCAGGCACGCAAGGTCCATCGAGGTGCAGTTTGCAAGGCCGCCGAAGAGGCCTCCCCCGCGCGCACTGACCGCGTCGCGCACAACGACGGAACGCACGGAGTCGCGCTGCTCGTACCAGGGAGAAGACGCCCCGTCCCACTGCCAGGCACCGAGCACCTCACCATGGGCGGAATCCTTGTCGTCGCCGCGCTGCAGCGACAGCAGGCCGTCGGCGTACAGCACCGCGTAGGCGGGCTTGTCGTGGGTGTCGCCGAGGTTGTCCCCGCCCGATTCCGCGCCGTCGGTGGGCTTCTTGTCAGGCTCGGGCAGGTTGGGCTGGTCGGAGAGCATGACGAACACCTTTGCCGCTTGGGCGCGGGTCGCGGTGCCGAACGGCTTGATGGACTTCGTCCCGCCTTGGTTGTCAAAACCCGAGAGCACACCCGTGGCCGCCGTCCACATGAGGGCCTCGAGCGCCCAGGAGTCGGCACTCTCCCAGTCGGTGGTGGACTCAAGCGGCACGGGGTCGGGGTCGGTGGTGTCCATGCCCGCCCACTCGGCATAGCGCCAGGCCATCACGGCAAACTCCTGGCGGCTGACGGGCCTGTCGGGGCGGAAGCACCCCTCGTCGACGCCCGAGGTGTAGCCGGTGATCACGCCCGCCTCCACGCACCAGTCAACCGCCGCCTCGTACCACGCGCCAAATTGCACATCGTCAAACAGGGCACCCTCGTGAATGCCGGGCATGCCCGCCATGCGCCACAGCACCATGGCCACCTGGGCGCGTGTGAGCTCGTCGTCGGGGCCGAAAAGGCCCGTGAGCTCGTCGTTCTCATCGGTGTAGCCCGACATGAGCCCTTGGTCAAAGGCCTGGTCGACCCATGTGGCATACCACTCGCCCTCCGGCACGTCGCTAAAGTACGACGCCCGGGCATAGCCGGGTGCCATGCAGGCAAGCACGAAGGCGGTGAGACAGGCAAGCAGGGCCGCAAGCACGGCGGGCCTGCGCCTGGAGGCAGACGTATGGGAGGCGGTGGCAAGGTTCTCAGATGGCATCCAAGGCTCCGTTTCAAAGGTGACCGGCCGCGCCCTTGCGAGGGTCGCAGCGGCCCAAGGCACCCGCTCGACGCACGGGGTCCACCAGGCTGAACATGCAAAAGGATACGGCAGGCTCCCCTATCGGCGACGCAAAACACGCGAATCACACTCTGCCAATTGCATGGGCTGCGGGGGCAATCGCGCGGGCTTTGCCTTCAGCTGTCCGGGCGCACGATATACTTGATTCGCTTTGTGCAACACCTTATGCAACACCGCTTCAACCGAAAGGCCCTTGTCAATGGCTTTGCTTTCTCGCCGCCAGTTCGCATCCCTTACCGGCTACGCCGCCGTGCTCGGCTGCTGTGCCAGCCTGTCGCCCCGCACGTCTCGTGCCGAAGAGGCAACTGCGGCCGCCCTGGCCGACGCGCAAGCGCAATATGAGGCCGTGCAGGCCCAGATCGACGAGCTTGCCTGGGAATATCAGCAGCTCAGCCAGGAGCTCGACGCGACGCTGGGCGCCATCGAGGCCAAGAACATCGAGATCGGCCAGACCCAGGAGCAGATCGAGGCCACGAAGGCCCAGCTTGCCGCCGAGCAGGAAGAGCTCGCCACTTACGTGTCGAACAGCTACAAGCACGGCACCACCACACCCATCGACGTGGTGCTCAACTCGGCCGACTTTGAGGAGCTGTTCCGCAACATCTACTACCTCAACAAGGTGAGCGACGCCGAGGCCGAGCTCATCGCCCAGATCAAAGACACCCAGGCGCAGCTTGAGGCCTGGGAGGCCGAGCTCGAGGCCCAGCTCGCCGAGCTCGAGGACCTGAAGGCCCAGCAGGAAGACCAGCTCGCCCAGATGCTTCAGCGCCAAAACGACGCCTACAACCTGCTTTCGAGCCTCGACGAGCAAGTGCAGGCCCTCACCGAGCAGTACAACCAGGAGCTCATCGCCCAGGCTCAGGCCGCAGCCGAAGCTGCCGCGGCCGCCGAAGCCGCAGCGGCAGCCCAGACCTCGGGCTCCTACGGCGGCACCTCGGCAAGCGCCGTCTTGAGCTGCTGCAACTCCACGCCCTCCCCCGGTGCCGGCTACTGCGCCGCATGGGTGACCAACGTCTTCACCAACGCCGGCATCGGTTACTTCGGCGGCGACGCCTGCGACATGTACGCCTCCTGGTGCTATTCCTCCGACCAGGGCTCCATCCAGCCGGGCATGATCGTGGCCGTGTCCTCGCACCCCCACACCTCGGCCGGCCAGATTTATGGCCACGTGGGCATCTACGTGGGCGGCGGCACCGTGATGGACAACATCGGCTACATCCGCACCATCGACCTGGGCAGCTGGATAAGCTACTACGGCTCCACGGTCACCCCCCGCTGGGGCTGGCTTGGCGGCGTGACGCTCAGCTAACAGGAGCGCGGCGGCGCGGAAGCCGGCGTCAGCGGCCAGGCTCAAGGCAACACATGCGTCAACACACAGAGAGGGGCTGCCCGGTATTCCAGGCAGCCCCTCTCTCGTTTGAACCTCGTTTCACCTCGCGCAAAAAGGGTCGCCCGAGACTCTCGGACGACCCTCTCTTGACGCGGGAATGTCTCAGGTGCCCGAAGGCACCAGGCGGCACTTAGGCGCGCTGGGCCTTGATGGCCTCGGCGAGCTGGGCGGCAACCTCAGCGGCAGGCACAACGGTGCGCTCGCCGGTGGCGCGGCACTTGAGCTCGACGTTGCCGGCGGCAGCGCTCTTCTTGCCGATGACGACCTGGAAGGGGAAGCCCATGAGGTCGTTGTCGGCAAACTTCACGCCGGGGCGCTCGTCGCGGTCGTCGAGCACGACCTCGATGCCCTGCTCGGCAAGCTCGGCCGCGACCTTCTCGGCCAGGGGCTGAAGCACGTCGTCACCGCAGGCAAGCGGGATGACGGCAACCTCGTAGGGAGCGACGGAGACGGGCCACACGATGCCGTTCTCGTCGTTGTGCTGCTCGACGATGGCGGCCAGGGTGCGGGACACGCCGATGCCGTAGCAACCCATGAGGAAGGGCTGCTCAACGCCGTTCTCGTCGGCGAAGGTGGCGCCCATGGCGTCGGAGTACTTGGTGCCGAGCTGGAAGGTCTGGCCCATCTCGATGCCGCGGGCACTGGAGAGGGGCTTGCCGCAGCAGGGGCACGCGTCGCCAGCCTGGGCGGCAGCGACGAAGGCGTACTCGGGCTCGGGGAAGTCGACGCCGCACTCGGCAGCGACGAAGTGGTAGTTGGCCTCGTTGGCGCCGCAGATCCAGCGCTTCTGAGTGCGCAGCGACTCGTCGGCAAGCACATGCACCTTGTCGGAGATGCCCTTGGGACCGATGAAGCCCTTGACGAGGCCGCAAGCCACAAGCTCTTCCTCGTTCATCATGCGCCACTCGCCGAAGCGGTGCTCGAGGGCGCACTCGTTGACCTCGTGGTCGCCGGGCACGAACACGACCCAGCCCTGACCGTCGTCGGCGACGAGGGCGAAGGCCTTGACCGTCTCGTTGGTGGGAACCTTGAGGAACGTGGCGACATCCTCGATGGTGCCGCAGCCAGGCGTGTAGACCTTCTCGCAGGCAGTGGCCTCGCACATCGTGAGATGGGGACGGGCCTCGGCGGCCTCGACGTCGGCAGCGTAGCCGCACTCGCAGTACACGAGCTCGGCTTCGCCGGCCTCGGCAAGCGCCATGAACTCGGTCGTGACCTTGCCGCCGATCTGACCGGAGTCGGCCTCAACGGCAGCGTAGTCGATGCCGCAGCGCTCGCACACGCGGGCATAGGCGCCGTTCATGTCCTCGTAGGTCTTCTGGAGGCTCTCGTGGTCGGCATGAAAGGAGTAGGCGTCCTTCATGATGAACTCACGGCCGCGCAGCAGGCCGAAGCGCGGGCGCGCCTCGTCGCGGAACTTGTCCTGAATCTGGTAGAGCGTCACGGGCAGCTGCTTGTAGGAGCGCAGCTCGTTGCGCACGAGGTCGGTGAAGGTCTCCTCGTGCGTCGGGCCCAGGCAGAACTCGCGGTCGTGACGGTCGGAGATGCGCATGAGCTCGGGGCCGTAGTCGTTCCAGCGGCCCGACTGGTGCCAGAACTCGGCGGGCGTGAGGATGGGAAGCATGAGCTCCTGGGCATCGATGGCGTCCATCTCCTCGCGCACGATCTGCTCGATCTTGAGCAGCGAGCGCCAAGCGAGGGGCAGGTAGGAGTACAGGCCCGAGGCGGTCTTACGGATGCAGCCGGCGCGCAGCAGCAGGCGGTGGCTGGCGATGTCGGCGTCCTGGGGATCCTCACGCAGCGTGGGGGCGTACAGGCGAGACATCCTCATGTACGAGCTGGTCATGTGAACAGGGCTCCAATCTTAGGAAACGAAAGACAAGGCGATATTCTAGCAGTGCGGGCACATTCGTGGCGCCGCGTTAGAAACGCGCCGCTATCTCAGCAAAGAGCGCCTCGACGATCTGGTCGTCGGGCACGCGTCGAACGATCTCGCCGTGGCAGAAAATGGCACCCGAGCCGCGTGAGCAAGCCACACCGATGTCGGCGCCGCGGGCCTCGCCGGGGCCGTTGACCTCGCAACCCATGACGGCCACGGAGATGGGCAGGCTCAGCGTGCGCAAGCGCTCCTCCACCTGGCGGGCGATGGGGATCATGTCCACCTGGCAGCGGGCGCACGTGGGGCAGCTGATGAGCTCGGGGGTGCGGCGGCGCAGACCAAGCGCCTGCAGGATGCCCCAAGCCACGGGAATCTCCTCCACCGGGTCGGCCGTGAGCGAGACGCGCAGGGTGTCGCCGATACCCTCGGAGAGAAGAATGCCCAGGCCAACGGAGCTCTTGATGGTACCCTGGAAGGCGGTGCCGGCCTCGGTGATGCCCAGGTGCAGCGGGATGCTCGGAAGCTCGCGAGAGAGCCTGCGGTAGGCGTCCACGGTCACGCCCACGTCGTGGGCCTTGGCGGAGAGCACGATGTCGCCGAAGTCGCGGTCCTCGAAGTGGCGCACGAAGCCCGTGGCACTCAGGGCCATCTTTTCGGCAAGCGAGAGGTCGTCGCGGGCGTCGAGCTCGCGGTCGATGGAGCCGGCGTTCACGCCGATGCGGATGGGGATGCGGGCCGCGCGGGCAGCGTCGATCACGGCGTCCACCTTGTTCCACGAGCCGATGTTGCCCGGGTTGATGCGCAGACCCGACGCGCCCAGCTCGCAGGCGCGCACGGCAAGGCGGTGGTCGAAGTGAATGTCGGCCACCACGGGCACGGGGCAGGCGCGGCACAGCTGCGCGAAGCCGTCGAGCGCCGAGGAGTTGGGAATGGCGGCGCGCACGATCTCGCAACCCGCTTCGGCGAGGTCCTTTGCCTGGGCGATGGCCGCCTCGGGGTTTGCCGTGGGGGCGGTGAGCATCGACTGCACCACAACGGGCGCACCCGCTCCCATGGCAACGCCGCCCACGTTGACCCGGCGCGTGCGGGCGCGGGCAGGCTCAGTTGCACCATCTACCTGGCCGGACATAGTCTTGTTTTCCATCACTGCCTCCCCTGTTGCTTACAGAATACGGCCGACGTCTTGGAACACCATGAAGACGAAGAGGGCCAGCGCAATCGCGATGCCGATGAGCGAAAGCGCCCCCTGCACCCACAGCGGCACCTCGCGGCCGATGATGCGGCCGACGACCTCGAGAACGAGCTTGCCGCCGTCAAGCGGCGGGATGGGCAGCAGGTTCATCCAACCCAGCGACACCGAGAGGGCCGCAAGCAGCACGATGATGTCGAAGGGGCCGGTGGAGACAGCCTGCGAGGTCATCTGCGCGATGCCCACCACGCCGCTCGACTGGCTCAGCACCTCAGGCGCCTCGCTGGGGTTGAGCAGGCTGAGGACCGACGAGGCGACCGTTGCGATGTAGGCCACCGAGGCGCGCATGGCGTCGGGCAGCGCGATGCGGTCGGGCCCGTCGACGAGGTAGATGCGCATGGACAGGCCCACGCTGGACTCCTCGGACCGGGCGAGGTCGGCGTGCCTGACCTCCTCCTCCCCCGCATGCCTGTAGTCGAGGGAGACGGAATCGTCGGAGTCGAACGCGGCCGAGAGGTCGTTGACGGTGCCGTACTGCTCAACAGGCGTGCCTGCGACGGCGAGAATCGCGTCCCCAGCCTGCATGCCCGCTTGCTCGGCGGAGCTGCCGGCAACGACGGACTCGACCTCGAGGGAGAACTGTTGCACGTGCATGGCCGAATAGCAGCAGGTGAGAATCACAAATGCTAGCAGCAGGTTGAAGACCACGCCCGCCACGAGCACGAGCACGCGGCGGATGAACGACTTGCCCGCGTAGGTGTGCGTGAGCTCGGCGGCAAGGAAGTCGTCGGGCGACATCGCGGGGTTGAACGGCTCCCCCGCCTCGTGGGCGACCGACTTGGCAAGCGAGTTGCCGCGGTCGCGGGCCGTGAGGCCGCGCTCGTCGCGGGCAACCGTGCGGTATGCCAGCGGCACTTCCTTGCGGTGGCGGCGGACGCCCGTCTCGTACACGGGCTCGATGCTGCCCAGGTCGACGAGGGCGTCGATGAGCGTCTGCGCGTCGGTCGGGTCGCAATCCAGCGCCAAGGCGAGCTCGTCGGTGGTGAGGCGGCCGCGCGCATTGACGAGCGCGAGCGCGAGCGCCATGCGCTTGTCCTGCGAGAATGCCATGCCGCAGATGCGCGTGTAGCCACCCAGAAGCGCGAGCGTCACGCCGTAGCGGATGCCGCTGCGCTTGCTCACATGCGACTTCTCGGGGCCGTAGGGCATGCCCACGTAGAACTCGGTCACGCGCATGCCCGTGAGACGGGCGACCAGGGCGTGTCCGCCCTCGTGCACGACGACGATGACGCACAGGATGAGCAGGAAGCACAGCACAGTTACGATGGTGTTCAAAACCTCGATGCCGCCTTGTAGGTCGCAGGTACAGTTACAGTTGCGAGACGACCCGTGCGGCCTCGGCACGCGCTCGTGCGTCCACGTCTTCGAGTTGCTCGAGCGACTCGACGCGGTCGGCCTCGAACGCCTCAAGCGTGCGGCCCACGACGCGCTCGATGTCGAGGTAGGCGATGCGGCCATGAAGGAACGCATCGACGGCGATCTCATCGGAGGCATTGAGGACGCAGGGCAGGATGCCGCCGCGCTCGCCAGCCTCAAGGGCAAGGCGCAGGCAGCCGAAAGTCTCGTAGTCGGGCTCGGCAAAGTCGATGTGGCCCAACGCGGCAAAGTCGAGCGATGCCGTGGGCTTGCTCCACCTCGCCGGGAAGCTCAGCGCATACTGAATGGGCACACGCATGTCGGCCGCACCGATGTGCGAGATGACCGAGCCGTCGGAATACTCGACCATGGAGTGCACGGCGCTCTGGCGCTGCACGACGGGATGGATCATCGAGAACGGCGCGTCGAAGAGATGGTGCGCCTCGATTGCCTCGAGGCCCTTGTTCATGAGCGTGGAGGAATCGGTCGTGACTTTGGCGCCCATCGACCAGTTGGGGTGATTGAGCGCCTGCTTGGCGTCGACGTGGAGCAGCTCCTCGAGCGTCTTGCCAAAGAAAGGCCCACCGGAGGCGGTGAGCCAGATGCGCTCGGCCTCCCAGGGGTCGTTGCCCAAAAAGCACTGGAAGATGGCGGAGTGCTCGGAGTCGACCGGGAGCAGCTTGCCGGGACGCGCCAAGGGCATGATGAGGTCGCCGGCCACAACGAGGGACTCCTTGTTGGCAAGGGCAAGCTCATGGCCGCACGAAAGCGCGTTGTAGCTGGCACGCATGCCGGAGAAGCCCACGAGGGCATTGAGGACGCAGTCAGCCTCGGGAAGCGAGGCAAGCGCGTCCACGGCCTCGCGGCCAAAGGTGACCTCGCAGCCTGCGGGCACGGCGTCGGCAGCAAACGTCGCCTTGAGCGACTCGTCGGCAAGCGCGATGTGGCGGATGGTGGGGAACTCGCGGGCAAGGCCCGCAAGCTCGTCGGCACTCGTTCGGGCTGCCACGGCGACAAGCTCGACCTTGCCGGGGTTGCGGCGCACGACGTCGACCGTCTGACGGCCGATGGAGCCCGTCGCACCGAGAAGCACGACCTTAAGCGGGCACGGACGGTCAAAGACCTGGCCCGGGGCGGGAACGACGCCGCGAGCGCGCGGCTTTGCATCGAAGCTCATCTAGATGACCCCCATCAACGTGAGGATGAAATATGCCGCGATGGCAACGAACAGCATGGAGTCGGAGCGGTCGAGCAGGCCGCCGTGACCCGGGATGAGGTTGCCGGAATCCTTGACGCCGGCGCCGCGCTTGATGCGCGACTCCACAAGGTCACCGATGACACCGACGACGCCGCACGCAAGGCCGCAGAAGACGGCGACAAACGGCGTGATGCCGGTCTCAGGGAAGAGAAGCAGCAGGCACCATACGAGAAGCGAGCCGCACAGGCCGCCCACGAAGCCCTCCCAGCTCTTTTTGGGAGAGATGGCAGGGACCATTTTGTGCTTGCCGAAGGCGCTGCCCACCAGGTAGGCAAAGGCGTCGTTAAACCAGACGGACGCCATGACGCCGAGGCACAAAATGACGGCAGCATCGTTGGGCATCTCGGTGGAGCACCTGATGGCAACCAGGGCAGAGAGCGTGAAGCCCGTGTACAGGGAACCGAACCCCGTGACGGCGACGTCGGTAATGCGGGCGTGTTGGTCAATGACGTACCAGAAACCCAGAACCAAAATGAGCAGGAAGATGAGTCCCTCAAGGAGGAACGGGTTCACAAGCGCCACGAGCGGCATGAGCATGGCAAAGAGAATACCAACGATTTGGTTGGGCACCTTGCGGTCGGAACGCATGAGACGGAAGAACTCCCAGCAGCACACGCCTGCAGTGAGGGCCATCAAAAGTGCGAGCCACCTACCGCCCAAGAAGATGGCGGCGATATTGAGAGCGACGTAGAACGCACCGCTGAGCGAGCGAACGAGAAGGTTGCGGTTCACAAGAGACGGAACGCTCACGCTTGCAGGCTCAGGGCGCGTACGCTTGCTCTCGGCCACCAGCTGCTCGGGAGAATGCTCGACCTTGGAAGAAAACGTCGAGATGAGGTCGGTCTTGAGGCTCGAGAACATCTTCTTGGCGAGCTCGATGACGTTGGGGCGCTGCGGCTTAGGATTCGTCGACATCAACGACACCCCCGAAGCGCCTGTGACGGCCTTGGTACTCAACGATGGCGTCGACAAAGTCCCAGCGCGAGAAATCGGGCCAGAGGACGTCGAGGAACACGAACTCGCTGTAGGCGCACTGCCACAGCAGGTAGTTGGACAGCCTCTTCTCCCCCGAGGTGCGAATGAGAAGCTCGGGGTCGCAAAGCGGGGCCGTCCACAGCTTGGATGCGAAGAGATCCTCGTTCACATCGGCAGGATCGAGCTCGCCTGAGGCCGCAAGCTCGCACAGGGTGCGCGTCGCATGCAGCAGCTCCTGGCGGCCACCGTAGTTGACCGCCACGGCAAGCACCATGCCGGTGTGGCCGGCGGTCTCGGCCAGGCCGCGCTCAAACGTCTCCCGCGTGTCCTGGGGAAGCGCAGCCATGTCGCCCAGGTACTGCAGGCGCACATTCTCGCGCTTCAGCAGGGGCAGCTCGTCGATGAGCGTCTGGGCGAACAGCGACATGAGAAGGTCGACCTCTTCCCGAGGCCTCGACCAGTTCTCGGTTGAAAAGGCATAGACCGTCAGCGCCTCGAGACCGAGACGCACGGCAGCGGTGATGTTTTCGCGCAACGCGTCGATACCCGCAACATGCCCGTGGCCACGCGACAGGCCACGCTGCTGCGCCCAGCGACCGTTGCCGTCCATGATGACGGCCACGTGCCGGGGAAGGCGCCCCGCATCGAGCTGGGACATCCTGCTCGATGCGGGGGCGTCTGCGAAATACTCTTTGAAGGCCTCTAAATCTGGGATCACTTAGACCTCCATGACCTCAATCTCTTTGTCCTTAAGGAGCTTGTCAATCTTGGCGACGTGCTCGTCGGTGATCTTCTGGATGGCCGCCTCGCCGCGGCGCTGCTCGTCCTCGGAAATCTCGGCGTCCTTGGCGAGCTTGCCATACTGGGCGTTGGCGTCGCGACGGATGTTGCGCACGGACACGCGGGCGTGCTCGGCGATCTCGCGGCACTTCTTGACCGACTCCTTGCGGCCCTCCTCAGAGGGAGCAGGGAAAGGCAGGCGAATGACGTTGCCGTCGTTGGCAGGCGTGATGCCGATGTCGGAGGTCATGATGGCCTTCTCGATGGCACGCAGGCTCGTCTTGTCCCAAGGGGTGATGACGAGCGAGTGGCCGTCGGCAGCCTTGACGGCGGCAATCTGGGTCACAGGAGTGGGAGTGCCGTAGTAATCGATGGTGAGGTCGTTGAGGATGGCCGGGTTGGCGCGGCCGGTACGGACCTTCGTGAACTCGTCGAGCATGGCGTCGATGGCCTTGCCCATCTTCGTGGAGGCCTCGGTGCAAATGGCGTCAGACATGATTAATCCTCCCTGTAAACGACGGTACCAACAGCCTCACCGCGCAGAGCGGCGTCGATGTTGCCTTCCTTCTCCAGGTTGAAGACAAGGATGGGCATGCTGTTGTCATTGCAGAGCGTGATAGCCGTTGAGTCCATGACGTTGAGCTCGCGGGCGATGACGTCGAGGTACGTGATCTTGTCGAAACGCACGGCGTCGTCGAACTTCTTGGGGTCCTTGTCGTAGATGCCGTCGACCTTGGTGGCCTTCATGAGGCACTCGGCGTCGATCTCGCAGGCACGCAGGGCTGCCGTGGTGTCGGTGGTGAAGTAGGGGTTGCCGGTACCGGCGGCAAAAATGACGACGCGGCCCTTCTCGAGGTGACGGATGGCACGACGACGGATGTAGGTCTCGCACACCTCGCGCATCTCGATGGCGCTCATGACGCGACACATCTGGCCATTGCGCTCGAACGCGTCCTGCAAGGCAAGGGCGTTCATGGCAGTGGCGAGCATGCCGATGTAGTCGGCCTGGGCACGGTCCATGCCCTTGGCGGAGCCAGCAAGGCCGCGGAAGATGTTGCCGCCACCAACGGTGATCGCAACCTGAACACCCTGACGGACGATGTCAGTGACCTCGCGGGCGATGCGCTCAGCAACCTCAGGGTCGATGCCGTAGCCCATATCACCCATC
The DNA here is from genome assembly GCA_934636245.1 of uncultured Coriobacteriales bacterium. GTDB lineage: Bacteria > Actinomycetota > Coriobacteriia > Coriobacteriales > UMGS124 > UMGS124. The sequence continues at coordinate 91,560 of CAKUAI010000004.1, read as the reverse complement.
AGGAATTCGCCGGACAGCTTGAGAAGAACACGCTTGTACTTGATTTCGGCCATAACCGCCTCCTTGAACTCGCGGAGCTCGTCAATTTCAGGTGCCATATTAGCAAAAAGGCGTCGGCATACACGCATGCCGACGCCCAAAGCATCAATATGTGAGACTAACTACTCACCGAGAACAAAGATGTCGAAGCCCTTGACGGCGATGGTGTCGCCGGCAGCCTTGGCAACGCTTGCGACATACTGGGAGATGGTGACATCGGGGTTCTTGACGAACTCCTGGTCGACCAGCGTGTTCTCCTTGTAGAACTTCTCGACACGACCCTGAGCCATCTTCTCCTGAATGGCCTCGGGCTTGCCGGAAGCGGCAGCCTGCTCACGGTAGATGGCGAGCTCGTGCTCGACAACCTCGGGGTTCATGTCCTCGCGCACAGCGCAGAGGGGCTTCGTGGCAGCGACCTGCATGGCAACGTCGTGAGCCATAGCCTTGAACTCGTCGTTCTGAGCGGTGGCAGCGTTGCCAAGCTCGAACTCGACGAGGACACCGATCTTGCCGCCCATGTGGATGTAGGAGGCGACGGCGCCGTTCTCGACAACGCGACGGGCGAAACGGGTGAGGGTCATGTTCTCGCCCATGGTGGCAATGCCGTTGGCGATGATGGCCTCAACGGTCTCACCGTCGACAGTGGCGGCCTTGAGGGCCTCGACGTCGGCAGCGTCGCTGAGAGCAGCAGCCTCGGCGACCTTGGCAACCATGTTCTTGAACTTGTCGGTGCCGGAGACGAAGTCGGTCTCGCACTTGATCTCGGCGATGGCGGCAGTCTTGCCGTCCTCGCTCACGAAAGCCATGACGGCGCCCTCGTTGGTGGCGCGTCCAGCCTTCTTGAGGGACTTGGCGATGCCACGGGTACGCAGGACGTCGACAGCCTTGTCCATGTCGCCGTCGGCCTCGACGAGGGCCTTCTTGCACTCCATCATCGGGGAGTCGGTCATCTCACGAAGCTGCTTAACAAGAGCCGCGGTAATCTCAGCCATGATCTTCCTTTCGAGATAGTTGCAGTGCTTTCAGATAAGGCAGTGAAACTTAGGCCTGAGCCAGAACCTCGTCGAGGGTCAGGGCCTTCTTCTCCTCAGCGACGGGCTCAGCGGCCTCGGCGGGAGCAGCCATCTCCTCAGCGGTGATCTCCGTGGTGCCCTTGCCGGCGAGGATGGCGTCGGCCATGATGGAGGTCATGATGGAGATGGAGCGGATGGCGTCGTCGTTGGCGGGGATGCCGTACTCGACAACGTCGGGGTCGGAGTTGGTGTCGATCAGGCCGACAACGGGGATGTGCAGACGGTTGGCCTCGCGGATGGCAATCTCCTCGCGACGGGTGTCGACGACGAAGAGGGCCTTGGGCAGCGTGGTCATATCACGGATGCCGTCGAGGTTGGCCTGCAGCTTGGCGAGCTCCTTGCCCAGGACAGCCTGCTCCTTCTTGGGGAGGGCAGCCATGCGGCCGTCCTCGACCATGGCCTCGAGCTCCTGCATACGGGCAACGCGGGAACGCATGGTCACGAAGTTGGTGAGCATGCCGCCGAGCCAACGGTTGGTGACGTAGGGCTGACCAGCGCGCTTGGCCTCAGTGGCGATGGCCTCCTGAGCCTGCTTCTTGGTGCCGACGAAGAGGATCTCGCCGCCCTTGGCAGCGGTCTCGGCCAGGAAGCTGTAAGCCTTGTCGGCCTCGATGATGGTGCGCTTCAGGTCGAGGATGTAGATGCCGTTGCGCTCGCCGAAGATGTAGGGCTTCATCTTGGGGCACCAACGACGGGTCTGGTGACCGAAGTGAACGCCAGCCTTCAGAAGGGTGTTGATAGTGATCTGAGCCATTTCGAACCTCCATGGTTTGACTTCCGCACGATGTCGACCCCCAAATGCGACCCGACTGTATGAGCCAGGCACCGGAGCACCGGAGTAGTCGTGCGTGAATGATGAATGCTGCCTTTTGGCAACCCTCTAATAATAACACGGGAATTGCACACACCCCGTGCGTGCGTCAACATAATCTGCATGCGCAGAACTTCCGCACAATTGGACGATGTGCAGAAACGGCCGGCTTGTGAGCCCTAGCGCCCAGAGGGAGCCAGGAACGACAGGAGCCAGCGCGTGAGAACAAGCTCCTTGTCGGGGCTTGACTTGAGCGCCGCGTCACAATCGGCCGCAGACTCCAAGGCGTGACGCAGCTCAGGCAAGGTGTACTTGCGTGAAGAAGCCACATGGCTCTTCAGCTGCCAGGCCTGCACGGGGCGACCACGCAACTCCCCCACGCGCTCGCCGAGCTCGCCTACCCGCCCGCTGCCGTCGAGCACCTTGGCGCACAGAAGCTCGCGCAGAGTCGAGACCGTCTGCAGGAAGAGGCCGTAGAGGTCGCCCGAGGGAATCTGGGCGAAGATCTCCATGGCGGCGCGGGCGTCGCGCTTCATGACCTGGTCGGTGAAGTCCCAGGGCTTAAACGGGGCGACGCGGCTGACGTTGGCCTCGACCTGCGCTGCGCCGATGCGTGCCTGCGGAAACATCCCCGCGAGTTTGCGCAGCTCGTTGTCGATGAGCATCGTGGACTCGCCCAGCAGGCTCACAAGCTTCTGCGCCGCCTCGAAGTCGAGGGCCAGGCCATGCGAGCGACCCATGTCCACAACCTGCGGCACGAGGTCGCGGGCCTTCTTGGGGGCGCAGTCGATGATCGCGCCGGCGCCGAACTTCGCGACCGCCTTGTAGAGACGGGTGGTCTTGGCAAGCTTGGAGGCGCTCATGAGCAACACCGTGGTGGGGTTTGGGTTCTCCAGGTAGGAGACGATGGCCTCGGTCACGGGTTTGGGGGCCTTGTCCACGTCGTGCAGCACCACGAGGCGCATCTCCGAGGTGAAGGGCAGCACGTCGAGTGAGGAACGCAGAAGCGCCGGGTCATCGAGCTTGTCGCCGGCGAAGACCTCGCGGTCGAAGTCGAGGTCGCCGCCGGCCTCCTCGAGGCGCTTGTCCATCCGCTCGAACACGCGGCAGGCCTTGAGCTCGTCGGTGCCTACCGTGACATATGCCGCAAGCAGGGCGGCGGGCTCAGACTTGGCCACAGGACTCCCCTTTTGAAAACGTTACAGTCTAACGCGCGCATCGCCCGAATCGCACCGACCCAGGCCGACATACCGTGCGCGGTGTGCCACAGGCTACCACATCGTCATGCTGCAAACGGTAGCTCCCGAGCACAACTCACCCTTATCGCATCGACCTGCGGGTAAAACGTGACGTCGCCGGCCGTTGCTGTGCAGACAAAGCGGGCCCCTCCCTCGAGCACCGCGTCGACGCACTCCTGCCGAGGATGGCCGTACGAGTTGTCCTTGCCGGCACTCGCCACCCCCACGTACGCGGATAGACCCCGCACCATCTCCGGCGTGGTGGAGACCGCCGAGCCGTGATGACCCACCTTGAGCACGTCGGCATGGCCCACGGCACCGCGCTCGATGAGCGGCGCGACCACCTCGCTCTCGGCGTCGCCGGTGAGCAGGGCGGTCATGGACGGGGTGCTCGATGCATGAGACGCGTCAGTGGGGATTCCGGCAGAAACAGCGGCAGTCGAGCTCGCCGACGCATTTCCCCAGGCAGCAAGCATGACGATGGAATCGACGTTCTCGTCTCCGGCAACCGGGCCTTCCGGCCACAGGACCGAAAGGGTCAGGTTGCGCGCCTGCAGCATGTCTCCCGCGCAAACCTGCCCCACTTGAGCGTGCAGGCCTTCCCGCACCACGCCCACAAGGTCGGAGGACTCTTGCACAAGCTTGTCCCAGACCCCTTGCGCAAAAACCACGCGGTCGACGCCCACATGACCCACGAGCTCGGCCAGGCCGCCTGCATGGTCGAGGTCGGTGTGGGTGATGATGACCGCGTCGAGCCTCCAGACATGCTGGCGGGCAAGGGCGGCGAGCACCGCGTCGTCGGGCCCCGTGTCGACCAAAACGGCAGCCCCGCCCGACTGCAGCAAGATAGCATCGCCTTGCCCGATATCGAGCACGACCATCCGCTCCACGGGCCAGATGACCACGATTGTGAAGGCTAAGGCGGCCATGACAGACACCAGGGCAAACGCGCGCCGCGCCACCCGAGGGTTGGGGCTGGGCCACACGGCATAGACGAGAGCCGCTGCAACAAGGAAGGGCGCCCAAAGGGAAGCATCTCCCAAATCGACCACGGGTGCGACCGCACCCAGACCTGCCAGGCCATCCGCCGCACGGCAGACGACGACCGAGAGCGCCTGGTCAACCCAAAGAACCGCCGCGGCGAGCGGGGGCGCCCACGGGGCAAGCACGCACCACACAAGACCCGCCAGCAGCACGATGCTTACCAAAGGGACAAACACGACGTTTGCCAGCGGCGACAGCACAGGCACGGTACCAAAGACGGGCAAGGTCATGGGCATTGTGGCTGCTTGTGCCAGCAACGTCAGCGAGAGTGTCTCGATAAGCCCCTGGGGACAACGGCGCGGCAGGAGCACCTCCATCCACGATTGCGCGAGGCGGCCAAACATGACGAGCGCGAAAACCGATGCTACCGAGAGTTGGAAGCCCAGGGAGAATACGCATGCCGGGGAGACGAGCACAAGCACGAGTGCGGCCAGACCGATCGATGCCAACCCCTGCGACCGCCTGCCAGCAACAGCAGCCAGCAATCCCACAGCCGACATGACAAAGGCACGCAGCGCGGAGAGTTGGAAACCAGTGAGGCACACATAGAAGGCCAGCAGCGCCACAAGAATCGTCGACCTGACCGAGGGCCTCAGCCGCGCGCGTGCCACAAGGGCCGAGGCGAGACTCGCCACCAGGGCAAGGTGCGATCCCGACACTGCAACAAGGTGCGAGAGGCCCAGTTTTGAAAACGTATCGGAAACACCACTCGCCGCGACAGCCGCCTGGTCGCCAAACGCAACGCCCGCGATAAGAGATGGGGCCGCCTCATCCAAAGGGCCCAGACGGGAGAGCATCTGTGCCCTGAAAGAGCGGACCGCACCCACCGGACCGGCCGCGAACCCCTGCAAGTCAGCGGCGATGGCGCGGACTTTGAGCGCGCATCCCTGCAGGTAGAGACTTGCCTCGTAATCCTGCGTACGATCGAGGCTCACGAAGGCGCCGCGTAAATCGAGGACCTCCCCCAGATGCGGGACCTCTTGGGAGCCCTCGGAGTCGAGACTGAGGCTCACCCACACGTCGAAACTCGGCGCATCCACCCCTTCGCAGGGTACCGCTCGGGCACAAAAACGCACGCTTCCGTACGAAGACGCACGTGGGTCTGTCTGCACCACATAGGCATACGAGGCAACACCCTCCCGTCTGGCATCAGCAGCCGCCGCGTCTTGCTGAGCAAAGTGCAGGCTTGCTGTTACAAAACCAAAGGTCCATGACGCGGCAAGCGCTGCAAACAAGAGCGCCGCGGGCTTACCGAACCATTTGCCAGCCATAAGCGCAGCTATCGCCAAAGATGCGACGGGAACGACCAAGACCGGGACGGCAACGCCGCCATCCCAGCTCTGGCCCACCCACCACACCGCCACCCACACGCAGAAGGCACACGGCAGCGTCACAGGAAGCGTTGGCCGCACGGGCATGTCAGAATCTTTCCTGCGGCTCCCTCCCCTCATACGCAGACCTTGTCCACGAACCTCGCGAGTGTCTTGGCTCCGATGCCGCTCACGCGCACAAGATCGTCGACGCTCGTAAAAGGCCCATTGCGCTCCCGGTCGTCGACGATGGCCTGAGCAAGGCTGTCACCAATGCCGTTGAGCGTCTTGAGCTCCTCGACGCCGGCCGTGTTGATGTTGACAGGCCCGGAGCCCTGGGTACCCCCTGCAGCAGACGCCGTGGCCGCACCCGCCGCATACGAGGCGGGCGGTGCCTCCCCCTCCGCCGGAACATAGACCATCTCGGCATCGGCCAGGGGCTTTGCGAGGTTGATGAAGGTCAAATCTGCTCCAGGAGCTGCTCCGCCCGCCATTTCGATTGCCTCATACACGCGCGAGTCCTCGGCGAGGTTGTACACGCCGGGATTGGTAACGCTACCAGCCACATATATGCATATGTATGCATCATTGGTAGAAGAGGACGAAGTCATCGAGGCGTCAGTAGACTCAACAGATTGGACGCTCACATCGAAGTTGCCCGCTCCCGGGGCTCCCACACCAGCAGGCGGCTCTGTCACAGTGGCCCCTGCGCCTCCCGATTCCGCCATGGCAGTATCCGCCCCGGAGCCCGCATCGCTCGATTCCGCCCGCGACGCATCTGAGCCTGGCCCGGATACGCCGCCCTGCGTTCCCGCATCGCCTTCATTTGATTGCGTCACATAATCTGAACCGCGCGTGATGACAACGCCGGTGTCGAACACACCACGCACCGCAACGACTCCGAGCACGATGCAAACCGCCATGAGCACAGCTATGGCAACCAGCACAGGCTTCGAGGGCATCTGGACCTTCAACGCCTGCCGTACCCGCTCGCGCACCGTCCCCATACGGCTGGCATAGTCGAACGAAACGGATTGACCCGCAGCAGACCGGTCTGCTTCAAACCCCCTCCCGCCAGGGCGGCTCGCAGCAGGCTTACCCGCGGCTGGCCCACCCCCGGCAAACTGACTCGCAGCCGACCGATCCACCGCCACGGCTCCCCTTGTAGGCTGCCCGGCCTTGGAACACTCCTCGCGACGATCAACCCCGTTCGCCCACGTTGGGCGCGACCCTGCATCCGACACCCCCGCACTCCCCTGGGGTGCCGATGTCTGCGCATCGTAGTCAACATCAACCCTGCTTCCGCAATCATCCACAGGGCTCCCCACACGCATCTGTTTGAACTGAGACGACTTTATCTGAGCCACAACAAAACACCCCCACAGCGAACCATACGGCTCCCGGCGGGGGTGTGTCTTGTCTCAATTGTGTCAAACCAGCAGGTAGACACATTAATTTTGTCACAAGTACGTCACATGTGACCTACGTCACGCGACGTGTGACGCCCGTCACGCGTATCGCGCCTCAAGCGGCTAAAACTTCAAGGCAGGGGCGAGCTCGGGGTGAATCTCGTGGAACTGCTTGGGAGCCACATACGAGGGGCAGTTGAAGCTGCGGTACTCAAGCAGGTCCATCATCTCATCGAGCATGGCCTCGTGGTCAAATGAGTCCCACACCTCGTGAGCCTCGGAGAGACGCACGTGCGTCTCAGGGCTGCGCGGCATGAAGAGCGTGCAGCAGTCGGCCGCTTTCTGGTTGGAAATCTCGAGCGTGCCGAGGCGCTCGGCCTCCGCCATAATCTCGCGCTTGTCGCTGCCGATAAGCGGGCGGAACACGGGGATGGTGGACATCTCGTCGACCGCCATGATGTTCTCAAGCGTCTGAGAGGCAACCTGGCCCAGGCTCTCGCCCGTGACCAGGGCCTTTGCATGCTCGATGGCAGACAAGCGGCAGGCAAACGAGAACATCATGCGACGATACATGATGATGCGCAGGTCGTCGGGCACGGCGCGGGCAATGCGGCGCTGAATGTCGCCGAACGGTACCACGTAGAGCCTTCCGAAGCCGCCGGCAGGCGACAGCTTCTCGATGATGTCCTGCACAAGCCACTCGCTCGTATCGGAGGTCTGGGGACGACCCGAGAAGTGCAGGCCCACGACAATCGCCCCTCGACGCAGCATGCGCCAGGAAGCAACCGGGGAGTCGATGCCGCTGCTCAGAAGCGAGATGACCTTGCCGGCCGAACCGACCGGAAGGCCACCGACGCCCTCGTCAGTCTTGACGTACACGTAGACCGATCCCTGGATGACGTAGACGTGGACCGTGCGGTCCTGCCCCTTCATGCGCACGACCTTGTCGGGGAAGCGCTCACACAGATACGAGCCGACCTCCCTGTTGAGGTCGAGCGAATTGAGGGCGATGTTGGTGTTGGAGCGACGCGAGTCGACCTTAAAGCTCTCGAAATCGCCGGATGCGGCAAGCTCAAGATAGGCCGCCTCGCAATACTGCTCGCTTGAGACCTCGCAGCAGCGAGCGAACGACACGCGGGCAACGCCAGGGGTCTGGCGAATGCGCCCATAGACAGTCATGGCCGCATCATAGTCGGCAGCAGGGGCAAGCCTCACAAGCAGGTGTCCGGAGATGCGCTCGACAGACGAAACGGGCAACCCCTTGAGGGTTGCCCGCAAGTTGTCGATCAACTTATGCTCGAACGTGCTGCGATTGTTTCCCTTGAGACCGATCTCGTGATAGTGGACCAGGCAAACAAACGCCGCCACGACTAAGCCTGCGCAGGCTCGTCGTCGGCAGCAACCTCGGCAGCCTCGGCGGGCTGAGCCTCGAGGGCCTCGTCGATCTGAGAGACAAGGTCGTCGATGGAGACCTCTTCCTCAGCCTCGGGGGCCTCGGCAAGACCGAGGGCCTTGTTGAGGTTGCGTTCGTCAAAGCTCAGGGAACCCGGCTCCAGGTCGCCATCCTCGTCATGCTTGGGAGCAATCTCGCTGAAGGCGATGGAAAGCGGGTTGGGAGCATGGCCCTCGTCGTCGCTCATGAACATCGAGATATCCTCGATATCGGCAAGCTGCTCGGCGCGGTTGTGCTGGTTGCGCATCATATCGTTGATGTCACGGGCACGGCGGGCCGCCATCTCGCACAGGAGGAAGCGGTTCTCGTCGGTCACAGCAAGCAGCTCGTCAATGGTGGGATCAACTACGGACATTATCCATCCTTCCAGACCCGCCCGAATGGGCTGAGTGTTGCAGGTTAAAGATTACTAGTCTTCGTAACGTTTCATTATCTCCATGAAACGCTGAACTGCAACGTCGAGATTGTCGTTAACTACAACCTCGTCATAATCTTTGGCGGTCAGCATCTCTTGTTCGGCGTCGGCCAAGCGCACGGCAAGCGTCTCCGGCGTCTCAGAGCCACGTCCGATAAGGCGCTCGCGCAGCACCTCCACACTGGGTGGGGCAATGAAGACAAGCACGCAATCGGGCATCATGCGACGCACGTTCATGGCACCCTGGGGATCGATCTCCAGGATGAGCGAAGCGCCCTCAAGCCTTGAGCGAACCTCGCTCACCAGCGTGCCGTAGAGGTTGCCATGGACGTTGGCCCACTCAAGGAAGTCACCGGCGTCGATGCGACGGCGGAACTCCTCCTCGGTGAGGAAGTAGTAGGAGACGCCCTCCTGCTCGCCGACACGCGGGGCGCGCGTCGTGGCGGAAACGCTGAGCGCCAGGTCGGGGCGCTGCTCGCGCACACGGCCCAAAATGGTGCCCTTGCCTGCGCCGGCAGGACCGGAGACGACGAAGAGACGACCCATGCTACTCACCCGTCGCCTGGTCGAGCACGCCCTGCACCTCGTCGAGGATGGCAGACAGGGCCGTGGCAGGAACGTCGGCCTTGGTGACGGGACGGCCCACGACCAGGTGGGTCGAACCCTCGCCGATGGCCATGGCAGGCGTCGCGACGCGAGACTGGTCGCCTGCTGCGGCACCCGCGGGGCGAATGCCGGGCGTCACGATGAGGGCATGCTCGCCAAGGGAGCGGCGCATGGCCGCAGCCTCGAAGGCAGAGCACACAACACCGTCGGCGCCGTTGTCGAGCGCCATGCGGGCAAGCAGGTCGGCCTGCTCGGCGATGGGATGCTCGACGCCCACGGCGGCAAGCTGGGCGGCGTCCATACTCGTGAGCACCGTGACGGCGAGGAGCTTGGGTGCAGGAAGACCCGCAGCGGCGGCACCCTCGTCGAGGCCCTCACGGGCGGCCGCCACCATGGCCGGACCGCCCGAGGCATGAATCGTCATCATGTCGACACCCAGGCCGGCAAGCACGCGCGAGGCGCACTTCACGGTGTTGGGGATGTCGTTGAGCTTGAGGTCGAGGAACACCTTGAGACCACGGGCCTTGAGGTCACGCACGAGATTGGCACCGCAGGCATAGAAGAGCTCCATGCCGACCTTGGCCCAGGCAAGCTGGCCGGAAAGCTCGTCGGCCAGCTCGTAGGCGCGCTCCTGGGTGCAGTCGAATGCGACGATGACGTGATCGGCAGCCTCTAGCATATGAAACCTCCCACGAGCTCGTTGATGTCGGACACACCCTGGCTCTCGGCCCACTGCTCGAGCTCGCCGAGGATGCGCACGGAGGCAGCGGGCTCCACCATGTTCTGGGTGCCCACCGACACGGCGCGGCAGCCCGCAAGGATGAACTCGGCCGCGTCCTCGCCCGAGGTGATGCCGCCGATGCCGCACACAGGGATGCTCACGGCCTGGCAGACTTCCCAGGCGATGCGCACCGCGATGGCATGGATGGCAGGACCGGAGAGACCGGCCGTGGGACGCGACACGCGGCTCCTGCGCGTGCGCACGTCGATGGACATCGCGGGAATCGTGTTGATGACGGTGAGGCCATCGGCACCGGCGGCCTCAACGGCGGGAGCGACCTCCTTGGCGCGGGCGGGCGCCAGCTTCACGATGAGGGGACGCTTGGTGTGTGGGCGGCACGCAGCCACAACCTCCGCCGCGCTCTCGGGCGTGGCACCCATGGCCAGGCCGCCCTTTGAGACGTTGGGGCAGGAGATGTTGAGCTCAAAGCCGCTCGCCCACGGAGCGAGCTCCTCGTAGAGGTCGAGCGCATCGATGTACTCTTGGACACTGTGGCCGGCAACCTGGCAGATGACCGCAGTGCCAGCCTTCGTGAGGCCCTCGAGATACTCGCCGCAGTCCTCCACCAAGGCACGCACGCCGGGGTTGGTGAGGCCAACCGAGTTGAGCATGCCCGAGCAGGCCTCGGCCATGCGGGGCTGGGGGTTGCCCGGCCACGGCACGGCGGAGGCGCCCTTGGTGGTGATGGCACCCAGAGCGGTGACGTCCATGAAGTGTTGGAACTGATAACCCGCACCAAACGTGCCGGAGGCGGTGTTGATGGGGTTCTTCATCTTGATGCCGGCAAAATCGACGGCCATGTTCACGCCGCTCACCAGATCACCTCCGCTGCGTCGAAGACGGGGCCGTCCATGCAGGCACCCTTGCGACCCATGATGGTTTCGCAAAGGCACGTGGTGCACACGCCGAAACCGCAGGCCATGAGCTTCTCCATGGAGACCTGGCATGCAACGCCGTGAGCCTCAGCGAGCTTCCAGATGCCGCGCATCATGGGCTGGGGGCCACAGGTAAAGACAACGTCGTAGTCGTGCTCGTCGAGGAGCTTCTCGGCGACGGCGGTGGTGAAGCCGTGCGTGCCGCGCGTACCGTCGTCGGTGCTGACGAAGAGCTCGGCGCCGCCCTCGCAAATCTCCTTCTCGTAGATGACGCGGGCAGCCGTGGGGGCACCCTGCACGAAGTCGCAGGCCACGCCTGCCTCGCGCAGAGCGCCCACGAGCGGCACCACAGGCACGACACCCGAGCCGCCGCCCACGACCATGGCGCGCTTAGCCCCGGCAGGGACCTGCCAGCCGTGACCGGCAGGTCCAAGAAGGTCGGAGGTCGTGCCCACGGGAAGACCGGCAAGGCGCTCGGTGCCCTTGCCGATCACCAGGTAAGCAAACTCCACCCAGCCAGCTTCTGCGTCCTTGCAGGACCAGGAAAACGGCAGGCGCAGAATCTCACTGGGGTCGCCCGGAACCCTCAGGTTCATGAACTGGCCCGGCTCGATGGAGCGGGCAAGCTCGGGGCACTCGAGACGCAGGCGCATCATCTGGGGTGCTACCTGCTCATTCTCGAGGATTTTGAAAACGTAACAATACGCGGTGGAAGGTACGGGCATGCCCTACTCCTCCCCCATCGACGCCAGGTCCTGCAGTGCGAAGGCCTCGAGCTTGGAGCGCTGCACGAGCTGGATGGCCGAGACGAAGGCGCTGGCGGCCGACAGCGTGGTGACGTAGCACAGGCTGTGACGCACGGCTGCGCTGCGCAGCTTGAAGCCGTCGTTGCGGGTGCCGGCGCCGCCGGGGGTGTTGATCATGAACTGGATGCCACCGGATGCGATGACGTCGCCGATGTTGGGGTGCATCTCGCTCATGCGTCGGGCAACCTCGACCTCGATGCCGGCGGCACGCAGGGCCTTGGCGGTACCGGAGGTACTCACGATCTTGAAGCCCAGGTTGGACAGGTCGCGGGCAATCGGGATGACGTTACGCTTGTCGCGGTCGTTGACCGAGATGAAGCAGGTGCCCTCGGTGGGCAGCGAGTAATCGATGGCAAGCTGGGTCTTGGCGTATGCCTCAGGGAAGCTGCGGCCAATGCCCATGACCTCGCCGGTCGACTTCATCTCAGGGCCAAGCACGACGTCGGCGCCGGGGAAGCGGCCGAAGGGCATGACGGCTTCCTTGCAGGCGTAATAGCCCAGCTCACGGTTGGAGGCCGGCAGGTTGAGGTCGGCGATCTTGGCGCCCTGCATGATAAGGGCTGCGTACTTGGCCAGCGGCACGCCCGTGGCCTTGCTCGAGAAGGGAACAGTGCGCGATGCGCGCGGGTTCATCTCGATGACCGAGACGGTGTTGTCCTTCACGGCGTACTGCACGTTCATGAGGCCGCGCACGCCCGTGGCGAGAGCCAGCTGGCGGGTAATCTCGCACACGCGCTCGACGAGCTTGTCGGAGAGGCTGAAGGGCGGCGTGCAGCAGGCGGAGTCGCCCGAGTGGATGCCGCACTCCTCGATGTGCTCGAGAACCGCGCCCACATAGCACTCGGTGCCGTCAGCCAGGGCATCGACGTCGAGCTCGACGGCGTCCTCAAGGAAGGAGTCGAGGTAGACAGGGTGGTCGGGCGTGACATGGGCAGCCTCGTCCATGTAGGTGCGAAGGCTCTTGGAATCGTAGACGATGGCCATGCCGCGGCCGCCGAGCACGTAGCTGGGGCGAACAAGCAGCGGGTAGCCGATGCGGCCGGCGACCTCGACGGCGTCCTCGTAGGTCTCGGCCGTGGAGGAGGCGGGATAGGAGATGTCGAGCTTGTCGAGCAGCTCGCTGAACAGTTCGCGGTCCTCGGCAAGGTCGATGGCCTCGGGCTGGGTGCCCATGATCGGCACGCCGGCGTCGGCAAGGCGCTTGGCGAGCTTGATGGGCGTCTGACCACCGAGCGTCACGATGACGCCTGCGGGCTTCTCGGCCTCGACGATGTCCATGACGTCCTCGAAGGTGAGCGGCTCGAAGTACAGGCGGTCGGAGGTGTCGTAGTCGGTGGAGACCGTCTCGGGGTTGCAGTTGATCATGACGGTCTCATAGCCCTGGTCGTGCAGGGCGTAGGCCGCATGGCAGCAGCAGTAGTCGAACTCGATGCCCTGGCCGATGCGGTTGGGGCCGGCCGACAGGATGATGGCGCGGGGCTTCTCGGCCTCACGGAACTCGCTTGCGCCCTGGCCCTCGTAGGTCTTGTAGTGGTAGCTCGTGCGGGCCGGGAACTCGCCGGCACAGGTGTCGACCGTCTTGATGTTGGGAACGACGCCGAGCTCCTTGCGGCGGGCGCGCACCGTGTCCTCATCGGTCTTGGTGAGCCAAGCGACCTGGCGGTCGGAGAAGCCCATGGCCTTGACCAGGCGCATCGTCTCGGCATCGAGGCCGGCGAGACCCTTATCGGCAATGACCTTCTCGGCCTTCACGATGTCGGCGATACGGTTGAGGAACCACGGGTCGATGTTGTTGAGGGAGTTGACGTCCTCGATGCTCCATCCGCGGCGCAGGGCCTCGGCCACGTAGTAGATGCGCTCGGGCGTGGGGCGGCTCACGAGCTCGCGGAAGCGGCTCTCGTCGAAGTCGTCCTTGCCGTCGGCGCCCAGGCCGTCATGGCCGAGCTCGAGGGAGCGCATGGCCTTCTGCAGGGCCTCTTCGAAGGTGCGGCCGATGGCCATGACCTCGCCGACCGACTTCATGCGCGTGGTGAGGGTCTCGTCGGTGCCCTTGAACTTCTCGAAGGCGAAGCGGGGAACCTTGACGACGCAGTAGTCGATGGAGGGCTCGAAGCAGGCGGGCGTCACGCGGGTGATATCGTTGAGGATCTCGTCGAGCGTGTAGCCCACGGCGAGAAGCGCGGCAGCCTTGGCGATGGGGAAGCCCGTGGCCTTGGAGGCAAGAGCGGAGGAACGGCTCACGCGGGGGTTCATCTCGATGATGATGATGCGGCCGTTGGTGGGGTTGACGGCGAACTGCACGTTGGAGCCGCCCGTGGCGACGCCGACGCGCTCCAGGACTGCCAGCGAGTAGTCGCGCAGACGCTGCAGCTCGACATCGGTCAGGGTCTGAGCAGGGGCGACGGTGATGGAATCGCCGGTGTGCACGCCCATGGGGTCGAGGTTCTCGATGGAGCAGATGATGATGCCGTTGCCGGCAGCGTCACGCATGACCTCCATCTCGATCTCTTTCCAGCCCTCGATGGACTCCTCGACGAGGACCTCGTGGGCCGGAGAGAGCTCCAGACCCTGCGAGACAATCTCGCGCAGGCCGGCCATGTCGTAGGCCACGCCGCCGCCGGCGCCGCCCAGCGTGAAGGAGGGGCGGATGACGACGGGGAAGCCCAGGTCAGCGACGATGTTCTCGGCATCAGCCATCGAGTAGGCGAAACCGGAGCGGGCGACCTCAAGGTTGATGTCGGCCATGGCCTCGGCGAAGAGCTTGCGGTCCTCGCCGATCTTGATGGAGTCGACGTCGCAGCCGATGGTCTCGACGCCGTACTTGTCGAGGATGCCGGCCTCGCCGAGGGCGACGGCGCAGTTAAGCGCGGTCTGGCCGCCCATGTTGGGCAGCAGCGCGTCGGGGCGCTCCTTGGCGATGACGCGCTCCACCGACTCGGGCGTGATGGGCTCGACGTAGGTGCGGTCGGCCGTGTCGGGGTCGGTCATGATGGTGGCCGGGTTGGAGTTGACCAGGACGACCTCGTAGCCCTGCTCGCGAAGAGCGCGGCAGGCCTGGGTGCCGGAGTAGTCGAACTCGCAGGCCTGGCCGATGACGATGGGGCCCGAACCGATAACGAGAATCTTCTTAATGTCGGTGCGCTTCGGCATCTAGAAGCGCCTCCCCTCGCGAACGTCGATGGCTAGATAGTCTTCCTTGCCCTCCATGAGGCGGCAGAAGGCCTCAAAGAGGTAGGCGGAGTCGTGCGGGCCGGGGCAAGCCTCGGGGTGGTACTGCACGGAGAACGTGGGTGCGTCGAGGAACTGGATGCCCTCGGGCGTGCCGTCGTTGAGGTTGACATGGGTCAGGCGCACGCGGCCGAGCTCCTTGGTCATCACGACGGGTGCGATGCCGCGACGGCTCCACTCGCGCATGTCGTCGAAGTGCTCGGTGACGCCACCAGACAGCTCGGGAACGAGCTCGCCCATGGTCTTGAAGACCAGGCCATAGTTGTGGTTCTGGGCCGTGATCTCGACCTTGCCGGTGAGCAGGTTCATGACCGGCTCGTTGCCACCGTGGTGGCCGTAGGGCAGCTTCTCAATCTCGGAGCCAGCGGCGATGGAGATGAGCTGGTTGCCCAGGCAGATGCCAAACACCGGCTTCTTGCCGATGATGGCGCGGGCAGCGGCGGCCGTGGGGCCGACCTGCTCGGGGTCGCCCGGGCCGTTGGAGAAGAAGACGCCGTCGGGATCCATCTCGAGGACCTTCTCGGCGGGGGTGTCCCACGGCACGACGGTGACCTCGCAGCCACGGCTCGTCAGACCGTCGAGAATGCCCTGCTTGACGCCACAGTCGAAAGCGACGACGCGGAAGCGGCGCTCGCCCTGGGCCGGAAGGGTAACAATCTCCTTGCGGGAGACGTCGGGTACGAAGTTGTGCTCGGAGATGCGCTCGCTTGCACGGACGCGGGCGACAAGGCTCTCAGGGTCGAGGTCGACCGTGGAGATGGCGGCGCGCATGGCACCCTTGTCGCGGATGGTGAGCGTGAGGGCACGGGTGTCGACGCCCTCGATGGCCACGACGCCGTGGTTGCTCAGCAGCTCAGGCAGGCTGCCCGTGCTCGTCCAGTTGTTGGGGGTGCGGCACATGTCGCGCACGACCAAACCGCGCAGGTAGAGCTCGGGGGACTGCATGACCTCCTCGCACACGCCGTAGTTGCCCACCTGCGGGTAGGTCAGCGTGACGATCTGGCCGGCGTAGGAGGGGTCGCTCACAATCTCCTGGTAGCCCACCATGGAGGTGTTGAACACGACCTCGCCGAAGGTCTCACCGGCGGCGCCGCAGGACAGACCCTCGAACACGCTGCCGTCTTCAAGTGCGAGAAGGGCCCTAGGGGTGGAGCCGTCATCAATCAAAGGGTTCACTGGGAAACCACCTCTCCGTTAGCAAGTATGGCTTTGCCTTCGACGAAGGCGTACACGGCGCGGCCGCAAAGCTCGGCGCCGATGAAGGGCGAGTTCTTGGCACGCGACTCAAGGAAGTCCTCGGTCACGGTAAAACGCTCGACGGGGTCGACCACGGTGAGCGTCGCCTCGCAGCCGGCCTCGATCGCGACGCGCGGCAGGCGGCAGATCTGGCGAGGACGCACGCACATGGCGTCAACGAGGCGGTTCCAGCTCATCTTGCCGGTGTTGACCAGGTGCGTGAGAACAAGCGGCAGCTCGGTCTCAAGGCCGACGATGCCGAAGGGGGCAAGCTCGAACTCGAGTGCCTTCTCATGCGCGGCATGAGGAGCATGGTCACTCACGATGCAGTCGATGCGACCGTCGCAAAGGGCATCCTGGAGAGCCAGCATGTCCTCATGCGTGCGCAGCGGCGGGTTCATCTTGTAGTTGGTGTCGTAATCGTCGGTGATATCGTCCTCGCAGAGGAACAGGTGGTGCGGGCACACCTCGCAGCTGACCTCGATACCGCGCTCGCGACCGCGCACGACCATGTCCACGGCCTGGGCCGTGGTGACATGGGCGATGTGCAGCGGGCAGCCCGTAAGCTCAGAGAGAAGAATGTCGCGACCGACCTGGACTTCCTCGCCCTGGGCAGGCCAGCCGGCCAGACCCAGGCGGCTCGAGACGACGCCCTCGTTCACGACGCCCTTGCCCACGACCGACTCGTCCTGGCAGTGGCTGATGGCGACGCGGTCGAACTGCGCGATGTAGTCCATGGCCGTGCGCAGCATGCCGGCCGACTGCACGCCGCGGCCGTCGTCAGAGTAGGCGCACACGCCCGCCTTGTAGAGGTTGCCGATCTCGGCCAGGCTCTCGCCGGCCTCGCCCTTGGTGATGGCGCCGATGGGGTGGACGCGGGCAAGCCCGGCGGCGGCAGCCTTGGCAAGCTGGTAGACGACAACAGGAGCGTCATCACACACGGGCTTGGTGTTGGGCATGGTGCACACGTCAGTGTAGCCGCCCTTGGCAGCCGAGCGGCAGCCACCCTCGATGGTCTCCTTGTACTCAAGGCCGGGGTCGCGGAAATGCACGTGGATGTCCACGAGACCGGGGATGATGTACTTGCCGGCCGCATCAACGACCTGGCAGCCCTCAGTAGGCTCGATGCCTTCGCCGAGCTGGCAGATCTTGCCATCGTCGCCCACGAGAACGTCGAGCACGGCGTCGAGCCCAACCTGGGGGTCGACGAGATGGCCACCCTTAAGCAACAACATTGCCTTCACCTCCAAGAAGAAGATAGATGACAGCCATACGCACGCTCACGCCTGCGTTGACCTGACTCGTGATAAGCGAGTTGGCGGCGTCTGCCACCTGGGAGCACATCTCGACGCCACGGTTGATGGGGCCGGGGTGCATGACGACGGCCTGCGGCGCCATGAGCTTGGCACGGCGCTCGTCGAGACCGAACAGCAGCGAGTAATCCCTCGTGGAGGGGATGGAGGCACCCTCCATGCGCTCCTGCTGGACGCGCAGCATGTACACGACGTCGAGGTCGGGAAGGAGCGCGTCGAAGTCGCGGGTGCTCTTGGCACCGAGCACGTCGGGACGAGCCGGCAGGAAGGGACCCGGGCCCACGAGCGTCACCTCAGCGCCCATCTTCACGAGCGCTGGGGCAAGAGAGCCCACGACGCGGGAGTGTACGGAGTCGCCCACGATGCCCACGCGCAGGCCGTCGATGTGGCCGAAGCGCTTGCGGATGGTATACAGGTCAAGCAGGGCCTGGGTGGGGTGGGCGTGCTTGCCGTCGCCGGCGTTGACCACGCGGGCCTGGGAGGTGGCGGCCACGATGTTGGGGGTGCCCGCATTCTTGGCGCGGCAGATGTACATGTCCACGCCCATGGAGTCGAGCGTCTTGACGGTGTCAACGAGGGACTCGCCCTTCACCACCGAGCTCGAAGAGCCCGCAACAGAGAGCGTGTCGGCACCCAGACGCTTGCAAGCAAGCTCAAAGGAGCTCTTCGTACGCGTGGAGGGCTCGAGGAACAGGTTCACCACCGTGCGACCGCGAAGGGTCGGGAGCTTCTTGATGGTGCGGGAGTTGACTTCCTCGAAGGTATGCGCGCAATCGAGAATCTGCTCGATGTCGTCGCGCGTAAGCTCCGGAGTATTGATGAGGTTGCGCACGCTTAGCATGCCGTTCTCCCCTCGTGACGGGCCGCCTTCACGGCCGCCCAATCCTGGGCGTCCCAAATTTCAACAGCCGTCTTGCCGTCATACGGCTCGAGGCACACATGCACGGTCTCAGCGTGCGAAGAGGGCACGTTCTTGCCCACGTAATCGGCCCTGATGGGCAGCTCGCGATGGCCGCGGTCAACGACGACCGCCAGGCGCACCGCATCGGGGCGGCCGTAGTCCATGAGCGCGTCAAGCGCGGCACGGATGGTACGGCCCGTGAACAGCACGTCGTCTACCAGGACGACTGTCTTGCCCTCGAGTGAAAAAGGAAGAGAGGTACCGTGCAGGACGGGCGCAATGCGCCTGCCGTAGTCGTCTCGGTACAGGCTGATGTCGAGGGTGCCCATCTCGGGGCGGGTGCCCTCGATAGACTCGATCCTTGTGCAGAGGTCCTCGGCGAGGTCCTTGCCGCGGGTCACGATACCGACGATGACGAGGTTGTTTGCCCCGCCGTTGGCCTCGAGAATCTCGTGCGCTATGCGCGTCATCGCACGCGACACAGCATCGGCGTCCATGACGACCGCCTTGGGCTTGAGCTCTTCTGCCACCTCACGCTCCTTTCATGAAAAAAGCGCCCAACACCCGTGAGGCATCGGACGCTCTAGCATTCATAACGCGAGCACTATTTCGCTGATGGTCCTTGGCGGTCTCACGGTACCGCACTTAAAGGTTTGCAGCATTATAAATCTACCTCCGGAGACTGTCGAGTTTCTTTTGACTGTCTACGCCAAGAACATGAAGAACCATCGCCTTGCGGTAGTGCGAGTCCGACAAGCGGGCGACGTCGGGATGGCTCGCGCGCAACGCGGCACGATAGGCCTTGGCGCGGCGCGCACCGCGCGCACGGTCCTTGTCAAAGATGAGGGCGATGTTGTAGTGCGTGTTGGACAGCAGCGCGCATCGACGCTGCAGGTAGGCAAGGCGTATGGGCGACAGATTCTCCTTGCGGGCACTCAAGAGCGCCAGGAGTTCCTCGCAGACGCGTGTGTGGTCGTCCCACCTGCGCACATAGCCCTCGTCGGCCACCGACTGGCTGGCGTTGCCCACAAGGTACTGGTAGACGCGCGTGTCGACGAACTCCACGTCGGCGGCGTCGAGCGTGGCCTTCACCACGAACTCAAGGTCCTCGTAGAACGTCTTTTCGAGAAGGCGCAGTGAGATGGAGCGCAGGTAGGCGACGCGCGCAGTGAGCGTGTGAATCATGACTTTGGGCGCAAAGGCGTCGAGCATGCACACACTTTCGAGGTTGCAAGACTCACCCTGCGCAAACTCGGCGGGAAGTGGGAAAACGCGCGGGGACATGGTCGCCATGTCCACTTCCGTCTTGACGTCAACCACGAGGTCGGATGTGGCCTGGACAAGGAGCTGCGCGAATCGCACAAGCTCGTCGGTATCGACCCAATCGTCACCGTCGACGACACGGAAATACGTGCCGCGAGCCTGTGCCAAACCCGTGTTGACCGCAGAGCCATGGCCGCCGTTGGGCTTGGTGATAAGACGAAAGACTTGGGGGCGGCGCTCGACGAAAGCCTGCGCAATGGAAGCCGTGGTGTCGGTGGAACCGTCGTCAACCACGATGAGCTCGACCAAACCCTCGAGACGGGCGTCGTCGAACGAGGTGAGGCCGCGCTCGAGGTAACGTGCGACGTTGTAGCAAGGCATGGCGACCGTGAGAACGGGCGCCGCTTGACCAGGAGCAGGCATGGCGGTCATCTCCCCGACCGCAGGCGCGTGAACACGCCGTAGGCCTTCGTGTGGACGAGGTATATGGTGCGCGCAAATGCCACGCACAAGCGCGGCGAGGACGTCTTGAGCACGAAAAGTCCCGCGCGAAGGGCGCGACTGCCCTGATCGCACGCCTGTGGCAGCAACGCGCGAGAAAGCTCGATGTCCAAAATCTCTCGACACCAGGCGATGCGCTGCCCGTGCGAAAGCCCTTCGCGAGGATAGCACGCGCGCTCCAAAGCCGAAAGGACATAGCGACCATAGAGCCCGCCCAAGATGCCGACGGCATGCTCATCGAGCGCGTCCCATGAGCGCAAAAGATCGCGCAGGGCACTCACGCGACGCACATGCAGGTCAAAGTACTCGCGCGCGCCGTAGGCGTTTGCGTTCGTGAGGCTCGAACCCTTGCGCTTGGCATAATGGTAGGGAGTGCCGTCTAAAACCACAACGGAGCGTGCCCGGGCAAAGAACTCAACGTTGAAAAGCACGTCTTCGATGAGGCGCACATTTTCATAGGAGCAAGAGCCCTCGTCGATACATGTGCGACGATAGATTTTGTTCCACGCGTACCCGAAGTGCGTGGAGCTCTCCCAAGCGATGACAAGGCTGTGCCAGTCTTGCGGCGAGAGGTACTCCCCCGCCTCAAGCGGCAGGTCGTTGCGGTACATGAAGGCGCCCGACTCGTCGTAATACTCCTCACAGTAGCCGAAGAGGCACACATCGGCATGGCTGTGCTCGAGGGCGAGCCGCGCTCGGCTCAGCACATCGGACTCATAGGTGTCGTCAGGGTCGCAGATCCACACATACTCGCCCCGGGCCTGGGAGATTCCCGTGTTGCGCGCACCAGACAGACCGAGGTTGCGCTCATGGTGCACGACACGAATGCGCGCGTCGCCTGCAGCCGCACGTTCGGCAATGAGGGCCGAGGCGTCGGGCGTGGCGTCATCGACCACAATAAGTTCCCAAGAACGCTCGGTCTGCTTCAGGATGCACTCAAGGGCCTGGCCGATGTAGGCCTCCACGCCGTAGCAGGGCATCACGATGGAGAAGAAAGGGGCGTCCTCCCCCACTGATGCACAAGCGCCCGCAACGCGCTCGTCCACAGACGAGGCGTGTGCGGCACGCGCTGAAGCAACAGGCGGCAGAGAAGCCGAGACGTCAGGAGTCATCGCACTACTGCCCCAGGGAGCGATACGCCTGACAGACCTCCCGGGCGGGACCCACCATGCGCAGCTGGCCCTTCTCAATCCAGACACAGCGGTTGCACAGGCGCTCGATCTGCTCGGTGGAGTGGGACACGATAAGAACGGTGACGTGGTCGTCGTTGATGAGGCTGTTGATACGCTGCTCGCACTTCTGCTGGAACAAGAAGTCGCCCACGGAAAGGACCTCGTCGACGATAAGCAGGTCAGGCTTGGTAGCCGTGGCGATGGCAAAGGCGATGCGCGCCACCATGCCGCTCGAATAGTTCTTAAGCGGCACGTCGAGGAAGTCGCGCAGCTCGGCAAAATCGACGATGTCGTCGAACGCTTCCTCGATGAACTGCTTGGAGTAGCCCAAGAGGGCTCCGTTGAGATAGATGTTCTCACGGGCCGTGAGCTCAAAGTCAAAGCCGGCGCCCAGCTCGATGAGCGGGGCAATGGTGCCGTTGACGCGGCAGGAACCGTTCGTGGGCTCAAGCACGCCCGCGATGATCTTGAGCATGGTGGACTTGCCCGAGCCGTTCGTGCCCACCAAACCGAAGACGTCGCCGCGGTTCACGGTGAACGAGATGTCGTTCAAGGCGCGGAACTCCTTGAACATGAGCTTGCCCTTCACAAGCGCAAGGAAATACTCCTTGAGGCTGTTCAGACGTTCGCTGGCCATATTGAAGACCATATTGACATGGTCGACCACAACGACGGACTCGGGAGTGGCCGCAGTGCTTTCAGGTGTGTCGGTTGCAGACATCGGGGCCCTCCGTGACTAAATGTACAGAATGAACTTGTGCTCGGTCTTGCGGAAGACAAAAAGTCCCACGGCAAACGTGACCACGGCAAAGAGCAGGCACATCAGGTTGAACTGCAGGTCAGGCATGGTGCCGTACATCATGATCTGACGCATGTAGGAGATGAAGTAGTACATGGGGTTGAGATGCTCGACGGTGAGCAGAAGTCCCTGCAGGCCACCCGAGAGATTGTCGAGGTAGCTCTCAGGCCAGAAAACAGGCGTGAGGTAGTTCCAGGCGGTGATCACGACGCTCCACAGGTGAATGACATCGCGGAAAAAGACCGTAAGCGCGCTCAACAAAAGCGAGATACCGGTGCAGAACAAGAAAACGTAGATGAGCAGGAGCGGAAACGCCAGCATCGTGGGCGAAGGCGATATGCGGAAGAACAGCATGACACCCAATACGGCGATGAACGAGAAGAGGTAGTTGACCACCGCAAAGAAGACCTTCTCAAGCGGGAACACCACCTTCTCGATGCGCACCTTCTTGAGAAGAGCCGACGAGTCGATGATGGAGAGCATGCCGGCGTTGGTGGAGTCGGCCATAAGCGAGAACAACGTCATGCCCAAGATGAGGTAGACGGGATAGTTCTCGATGTCGAAGCGGAACATGGTGGAAAAGACGAGCGTGAGGACCGCCATCATAAGAAGCGGGTTGAGGACGCTCCAAACCACGCCCAGCACGGAGCGACGATACTTGAGCTTGAAGTCGCGCGTCACGAGCTGCTTGAGGATGAAAACCGTGCTCTTGCGGATCTGCTTGCGCCCCTCGGCGTCAATCGTGACGCCTGAAGAGACTGCGGGGGTGAGTGCGTCAGACAAAGAGTCCCTCCGAAACCAGCGAGGTTGTTGGAAAAGGCATGCGCCAGATGCGATCATGCGCTTGAATACTAGCATAGCGCCCGGACACAAGAGCACGCAGGAGTCAAAAGACAAAAGGACACCGCGGCCCCTGAAGACAATATGCAAAGAAAAAGCCCCGTACGTTGCACGTTTGCAGCGTACGGGGCTTGCTCGATCGATGGTGCCCCCTGACGGGATCGAACCGTCGGCCTTTCGCTCCGGAGGCGAACGCTCTATCCACTGAGCTAAGAGGGCGATACAAAAATGGCCGCCAAAGTGGCGGCCATGGAGTCAACGTGGCTCCCCGAGCAGGGCTCGAACCTGCAACAACTCGGTTAACAGCCGAGTGCTCTACCATTGAGCTATCGGGGAATGCGGTTTTCAGAAACGCGCTTGCAAGAAATAAAGATACTTTATCTCAGCGGGCGAAACAAGTCCTAGTTGCTGGAATCTCAATTCAACACATTTCGAACACATAAGAGGATTACTCCTCCATGAAGTCCTTGAGCTTACTCGAACGAGAGGGGTGACGCAGCTTGGCAAGCGTCTTGCTCTCAATCTGGCGAATACGCTCACGGGTAACGCCAAACTCCTTGCCGACCTCCTCAAGCGTGCGCGGATGGCCGTCGGCCAGACCGAAGCGAAGCTCGATGACCTTGCGCTCGCGCTCGGCAAGCGTGTCAAGCACCTGAGAAATCTGCTCCTGAAGCATCGAGAAGCTGGCAGCATCCGGAGGAACCACGGCCTGGGAATCCTCGATGAAGTCGCCGAGCTGGGAGTCCTCCTCCTCGCCGATGGGCGTCTCGAGCGACACGGGCTCCTGGGAGATCTTCTGAATCTCGCGGACGCGGTCGGGCGTCATGTCCATCTTCTCGGCGATCTCCTCGGGTGTAGGTTCGCGGCCGAGCTCCTGGAGAAGCGCACGCTGCACGCGGACAAGCTTGTTGATCGTCTCGACCATGTGCACGGGGATACGGATGGTGCGGGCTTGATCGGCAATGGCGCGCGTAATGGCCTGGCGAATCCACCACGTGGCATACGTGGAGAACTTGAAGCCCTTGGTGTAGTCGAACTTCTCGACAGCACGGATGAGGCCAAGGTTGCCTTCCTGGATGAGGTCGAGGAAGAGCATGCCGCGACCAACATAGCGCTTGGCGATGGAGACGACGAGTCGCAGGTTGGCGCTGATGAGCTTCTGCTTGGCCTCGACGCCAATCTGCTCAATCTTGGTAAGACGGCGCAGGTCGGAGCGGGGAAGCTGGATGCCATTGTCGTGAGCCTCGTCGAGCTTGCGCGAAGCCTCCAGACCGGCTTCAATCTTCATGGCGAGGTCGACCTCGTCAGAAGCGGTCAGAAGGTCGACTTTGCCAATCTCCTTGAGGTACATGCGCACCGGGTCGCCCGTGAGCTGGGTAGGCTGGGGCGTCTGGTCGCGACGCGGGGAATGCTTGCGGCGCTTCTTGCCGGTAATCTCGGTGACGGGTGCATTGCCGAGCTCGGCATCGACGACGGCGGCCTCGGAGGTGTCAATCTCCTCCTCGATCTGCTCCTCGGCGAACGACTCCTCGTCCTCCTCGGAGATTTCAGCAGAGCCGGCGGTCGTGATCTCGATGCCAGCACCGCGGACCTGGTCATAGATGACATTGAGCTCATCGGCGTCGACGTCGACGTCGGCCAGGGCAACCTGAATCTCGTCTTCCGTCACCGTACCGAGGGGCTTGCTCGTCGCAATGAGCTTCTCGATAGCCGATGAGAGTTCGCTAGAAAAAGCCACCACACTGTTTTCGCTGCTCAAACCGGGTCCTTTCGCCTCTAAGTGCCGTAACGAGCGTCTGATTCATTCAACCGATTGAAAACAGGACACAATACGACTAGTGTGCAACTGATTGATTATGACGAGTTATACCCCTAAAGTCAATCCTAGTTGCGCTTTCTTCGCCTATCTTCCAGCTGCATAAGACGCTGCTGGAGGTCGGAAAGAGCCGCCATCTTGTCGCGCAGGGTCGTCGTGTCCTGCGGGTCGATGGTGCGCAACTCGCTGCGGCCCGCCTCAATAGCGCGACGCAGCTCGCGTGCCTCGATGTCGTCGAGCAGCACCTCCACTGCGCAGGCACTTTTGTCAGCCTCGATCTCGCGGGCGCCCGAGGCCAAGATCTGCGCGGCGCCCGGGCACACGGCCTCGGCGTCGTCGAGCACCTGTAGCGGCGTCGCATCGTCTTGAACCGCCATGATGGCCCAGGCAATCGCCTCATGACTGGGATCGCGCCAGGTAAGCTGGGCAACACGGTCGGCATAGTACTTCGCGACGCGCACGTCGGCTGCCAAGGCGCTCAGAAGCTCACGCTCAAGCTGCAGGGCACGGGCGTCCTCAGGCAAAAGCGGCACAACGGGCACAGGCTGCACGTGCTCATAGGACGGCTCGGGGTCGCGCACATCAAATGACTGCTGACGCACGCTGATGAGCGGGGCATCATCTGAGTCGTCCTCGCGAGGAGCCACCCAACGCACGTTGGCAAGTGCGCCGCGCACCGTCGAGGCATCGGCCAGAAGCCTTCCGGCCACATAGTCGACGTACTCGTCGGCCAAAACGCTGCCTTTGATTGGCCCCATGGCACCCACGACATCGGCAAGCGCCAACGCCCTCGCCTCAGGCGTAGAGATGTCGAAACGGTCCAGATGGCGGTCGATGACGAAACGCACAAGCGGCACGCGCTCGGCAATGCGGTCGCGCATGGCTTGCACGCCCTGCGCGGCAATGTACTCGGCCGGGTCCATGCCACCGGGGAGGACGACGCAGTACATGCCCGCGGTCGTGGTCGTGACGTACTGCATCGCGCGCTCGGCCGCCTTGAGGCCGGCCTCGTCGCCGTCAAACAGGCAGACGATGCGACCGCGCGACAGGCGCTCCCCTGCCGGCGTGAGATAGCGCGACAACATCTTGACCTGCTGAGAGGTAAACGACGTGCCCAGAGGGGCGACGCAGTTCGTGATGCCCGCCTCGTGGGAGGAGATGACGTCGGTGTAGCCCTCCATGACGATGGCCTCGAGATTGGCAGTGATGGACGCCTTGGCCCGCTCGAGGGCGAAAAGGTTCGCCTTCTTGTGGAAGACCGCCGTGTCGGACGTGTTGAGGTACTTAGGCTTGGAGTCGTCGAGGACGCGGCCGCCAAAACCAACGGCGCGACCGCGCTCGTCGCGGATGAGGAACATCACGCGGTTGTAGAAGCGGTCGGCGAGCGTGCCGTCGTCGCGGCGAATGGCCAGGTTGGCATCGACCATCTCGCGAGGCGAGAATCCAAGCGAAGACAGATGGCGCGACAAGGCACCCATGCCCGGCGCATACCCCAGCGTCCAGTTCTGCGCCACCGCCGAGCCGAAGCCGCGATGCCCGAGATAGTCACGCGCAGCTGCTGCGGCTGGGGTACGCGAGCGGGTGAGCTGGGCGTGATAAAACTCAGCCGCCGCCTGCACAACCTCATACAAACGGCCCTTTTGCGTCGCGTTGGGGTCGCGCTTATAACTCGAGCCGTCATCGGACAGCACGATGCCTGCACGGTCGGCCAGGATACGCACAGCCTCGGGAAACTCGACGTGGTCACGCTCCATCACGAAGTTGAAGCAGTCTCCGCCCTTGCCGCAGCTGAAGCACTTCCAGAAACCCCTGTCAGGCATCACATGAAAGGACGGAGACTTCTCGTGATGGAAGGGGCAGCAGCCCCACATGTCATGGCCACGCTGGCGCAAAGCCACCGTTTCGCCGACAAGCTGCACGAGGTCGGTCGCCTCGCGCACCTTCTGCTTTTCTTCGGGAGTGAACACGCTAAATCCTAAAGCCGGTTGGCCCGATGTTGGTCCTCACCCAGTCAATATTGCCGTTGACCGCAGCCATGAGCTCGTCAAGGGAGGCGAACTTCTGCTGGCCGCGCAGCTTCTCGATGAAGGCAACAGCAACTTCGCGACCGTAGATGTCCTCGTTGAAGCCCACCATATTCGCCTCGATGCTCGCGCAGTTGGGCTCGTCGGCAAAGGTGCGGGGAATGCCCACGTTGATTGCAGACGGCCATGCCACGCCATCGACGAGCACAAGGCCAGCGTAGACGCCCTCAGCTGGCACGACATAAGGGTATGAGAGGGAGACGTTTGCCGTGGGGAAGCCGAAGGTGCGACCCTTCTGCCTGCCACGCACAACGGTACCGCGGACAAAGTGGGCACGCTGGAGCAGGTTGTTTGCCGTGCGGCAGTCACCCTCGTCGATCAGAAGGTGACGAATGCGCGTGGCGGAAACGGGGGCCGCCCTGTTGCAGAGCAAGTCGTACCCGTTGACCTCCCAGCTACGGCCACGCACCGAACCCAACTGGCGAAGCTCCGCCACGTTGCCGGCATTGCCTGCGCCCAGCTTGAAGTCGGCGCCCACGTGAATGGCCTTGGGCATAAACGTGGGGAAGACATACGTCTTGAAGAACGCCTCGGTGCTATGGGCGGCAAGCTCGCGGTTGAACGGCAGGCACACGACGAAGTCCGCTCCGAACTTGGTGAGAAACGACAGGCGGTCTTCGTTGTTGAGCAGCTTGTGAATGCGCGCCGTTGGGAAAAAGAGCTCGTCGGGATCGGGGTCGAACGTCAAGATGACGCTGGGGACCCCACGGCGACGAGCGTCTTGGATAGTTGCCTGGAACAGATAGCGGTGCCCACGATGGACTCCGTCGAAGGCGCCAATGGTGCACACGGCATCACCGATGAAACCCTCGTGTGAAACACCGGGGCGGATGATTCGCGTATCAGGATGGCCGAAACCACGCACCGCGCACGCGTCGAGGGGCACATCACGGAGAAACGTGCGGCGCGCGAGGTCCAGTATCGCCGAATTCGTCAATGCAATCCCTTTCGGTTCTCGAGGACGACGTCCCCACGGCTTATGCCGTCTGAAAAGACACAAAGAGCTACTATAGCCTTTTGTGAGCGAGTTGCGATTGCAAAAAGCCTGTTTTGACCCACCAGGCACAGCGTTTGCCCCTCGGGCAACTCAAGGGCACGTCCGCCATCGGTGCGCGCGCATGACAGCTTCTTGCCGCACTTGATGTCTGCCACGCCCTGTTCGTCGAGCTGAATGACGGGAAAACCGAGAAGTTCGACTGGGTCGATGACGCGCAGCGTCTCGGTTTGCTCGAGCTCAGGCAGGCTCATACAACTCGACCGGTCAACTTTGCCGCTCGAGGTGCGTGAAAGTGCGCTCAGATGTGCGGCACTTTCGCACATGCGGCCCAAATCGCGTGCCAGGGCGCGGATGTAGGTGCCTTTCGACACCGTGAAATCAACGTCCCACCAAGGTCCGCGCTCATCGATGCCCATGGCGAGAAGCTCGGCCTGGCGCACCTCGATGGGACGGGCGGCCAGCTCGACCTCGTGGCCCTTGCGAGCCTCGCTGTAAGCACGCACGCCGTCCACTTTAATCGCACTGAACGCCGGGGGCACCTGCTCCGTTTGGCGAGAAAGCCTCTCGAGGGCCGCAAGGGCATACTCCTTGTCGAGGACCGCCTCGGGGACGGGCGCCTCGCAGCGAACCTCGCCCTCGAGGTCGTCGGTCAGCGTCTCCATGCCCCAGCTGATGCGGGCCGTGTATGACTTGAAGTCGCTCGTGGCATATTGCATGAGTCGCGTAGCCTGACCGACGCCAACCACGAGGATGCCGCTGGCAAAGGGATCGAGCGTGCCGGCATGCCCCACCCGGCGCTCCCCCAACGCGCGACGCACCTTGTTCACGACATCATGCGAAGTCATGCCACAGGGCTTGTCGATGCCCACAAGCAGGTTCAGGCCACTTGGCGTGCGCTTCATTGGGCACCACCTTCAGCGTCAAGATACAGGTCGGCATATATCTCGCAGACACGCACCACGGCTTCTTGCGCCGTGCCGGCGACTGAAAAGCCCGAGGCCATCTTATGCCCGCCGCCTCCAAGCCTGTGTGCGATGAGGCTCACGTCGCGAGATGCGTCTTTGGAGCGCAGATTGCCACGGAACCCGCCCTCGGGCAGTTCGCGCAAGAACAGCACGCCCTTGATGCCTCCCAGCGAGCGAACGCTGTCGACCAGCTCGTCACAGTCAGCGGCAGATGCGCCGAAACGAGCAAAATCGGACTGGAGCACATAGCTGTATGCCAATTCATCGTTGCATGCCAAGGCCAGCCGATCGAGCGTGACCTGCTGAAGCTTGAGCTGCGCCATCGTCTTGCTCTGATAGACATGCAGGCAGATATCCGAAGGGTCGGCACCCACTTGCACGAGGCGCGAGGCGCTTTCAAGCGCATGGGGGTCGGTGTTTTGATACTGGAAGCGTCCCGTGTCGGTGATGATGCCCGCAAGCAGGCACGTTGCGGTGTCGCGGGAAAGCTGGGCTCCCAAGTAGTCTGCGAAATCGAGAACCACGTCGGCGCATGAGGCAGCCGAGGGGTTCGTATATGCGCAGTCGAAAGAGTCCTCCACCGCAGGATGGTGGTCGAAACTCACGCATGCACCCGCGCGCACCAGAACCTGGCCCGAGTCGGCCAGACGGGCGCGAGTGGGCGTGTCGACGCTTATGAAGAGGTCTGGGGAGCACGAAGAGCCCTGCGCGGGGCGCAGGCGCTCAGCCGCAGGCAAGAAAGCAAGGTTGGCAGGCACTGGGCGGTCGTTTGCCAAAAGCGGCATGACCGTCTTGCCGGGCCAAATCTGCTCGATAAGCAGGGTCATGGCAAGAACGCTGCCCAAAGCGTCGCCATCGGGGTCGGTATGACCCGATACAGCAATCGAGGAGGCCCCCTCGATCATCTGCCGGGCGCGTTCGAACATCTCGGACGCATCGTCAAATCTCATCGAAAGGGCCCCCTCGTGTTGGGTTACATCAAAGTGCTGTTACAGGTTCTCGTCGCCTGCTTCGTCCTCGTCGGACTCGTCGGCGTCAGAACCCTCCTCTTCTGCGGGAAGAGGGTAGCCAAACTCGTCCTTCGGAATGGACATAGTCGGCGGTACGTTCTTGAGCGCCTCTGCAATACGCTGGGCCTCGTCAGTGGAGCGGTCGATCTGGAAGATGAGCTCAGGAGTCACCCTCCAGGTCAGCGAACGGCCAAGGAGCGAGCGAATGCGGCCCTTTGCGGACTGCAGACCTTCGAGCACCTCGTCGTAAGAGTCGGGATCGGCGCTGACCCAGACCTTGCACACCGAACGGTCGACGGATACCTCGCACCCCGTAACGGTCACAAGGTCAAGACGCGGATCGGAAATCTCCATCATGAGGATGGTCGCGATCTTTTCCCTTGCCTCTTCGGCAAGGCGGCGAGTTGCGGAGTTTTGCTTCATGTCTTACTCCTTTCGCGCAATCTCGACGGTCTTATACCCCTCGATGATGTCACCAAGATGGATATCCTGGAAACCTTCGACGCCGATACCGCACTCGTAGCCGCTCTTGACGGTCTTGACGTCGTCCTTGAAGCGGCGCAGGGAGCCGATCTTGCCCTCGTACACCACGACACCGTCGCGCACGACGCGAACGTTGTCGTCGCGGCTGATCTCGCCGTTGAGAACCATGCAGCCGGCGATGGTGCCCACGCGGGGAACCTTGAAGGTCTCGCGGACTTCGGCGCTACCGGTGTCGCGGTCCTCGAACTCGGGGGCAAGCATACCGACGCGGGCGGCGTTGATGTCGTCGAGAGCCTGGTAGATGACGCGGTACGTCTTGATCTGGACGCCCTCGCGCTCTGCGGCGTCACGAGCCTTGGCGTCGGGGCGCACGCCGAAGCCGATGATAATGGCGTTGGAGGCAGCGGCCAGGGTGACGTCGGTCTCGGAGATGGCACCCACTGCGGAGTGGATGATCTCGATCTTGACCTCAGACTGGTCGATCTTGGACAGGGCGTCGGCCAGAGCTTCGATGGAGCCCTGAACGTCGGCCTTGACAACCAGGTTGAGCTGCTTGAAGTCGGCCTGGTCCATGGTCTCGAAGAGGTTCTCGAGCGTGACGTGCGTGCGGCGCTCCTGCTCGGCCTGGCGGCGCTTGAGTGCGCGCTGATCGGCAAGGGCGCGGGCCTCGCGCTCGTCCTTGAACACGCGGAACTCGTCGCCGGCATCCGGCACGGAGTTCAGGCCCTGAATCTCGGCGGCCTCAGAGGGGCACACGGAGGAGACGCGCTTGCCGTTCTGGCCGAGCATGGCACGCACGCGGCCATAGGCAAGACCGGCAACGACGGTGTCGCCCACGTGCAGGGTGCCGCGCTTCACGAGCACGGACGCAACGGGGCCGCGGCCGCGGTCGAGCTTGGCCTCGAGGACGTAGCCGGAAGCGAAGGTCTTCTTGTTGGCCTTGAGCTCCATGTAGTCGGCCTGCAGCAGGACAGCCTCGAGCAGCTCGTCGATGCCGATGCCCTTCTTGGCGGAGATGTTGACGAACATGTGCTGTCCGCCCCACTCCTCGGGGATGACGCCGTGCTCGACAAGCTCCTGGCGCACGCGGTCGGGGTTGGCGGAAGGCTTATCGACCTTGTTCACAGCAACCACGATGGGCGCACCGGCGGCGTTGGCGTGGTTGATGGCCTCGACGGTCTGCGGCATGACGCCGTCGTCGGCGGCAACCACGAGAATGACGATGTCGGTGACCTTTGCACCACGGGCACGCATGGCGGTAAAGGCCTCGTGACCAGGGGTGTCGACGAAGGTGATCTTGCGGCCGTTGATGACGGCCTCAGAGGCGCCGATGTGCTGCGTAATGCCACCGGCCTCGCCGGAGGTAACGGCGGTGTGGCGGATGGCGTCAAGCAGCGAGGTCTTGCCGTGGTCGACGTGGCCCATGACCGTGACGACAGGAGCGCGGGGCTCGAGGTCCTTCGGGTCGTCGTAGAAGGTGAAGGAGTTCTCCTCCTCCTCGTTCATGATCTTCACGCGGCGGCCCATATCGTCGGAGATGAGCTCGATGAGGTCATTGGACATGGACTGCGTGAGGGTGAGTGGGGAACCAAGCAGGAAAAGACGCTTGATGATGTCGTTGGCCGGAACCTCGAGGGCGTCGGCGAACTCGGAGACAGTGATGCCCTCGCGAATCTTCACGACATCGAGGTCGGCGGGGTTCTGGTCGTTGGCGATTGCGTCGGCAACGGCCTCCTGGTGCCTGGCCTCCTCAGCGGCGAGCTCACGGCGCTCCTTGCGCTTCTTGCGGCGGCCGGTCTCGCGGCTTGCCTCCTGCACAGCGGCGCGGGCCTCGGCCAGAACGCGGTCGCGGCTGTACTCCTCAGCGCTGCGGGGAGCGCGCTCCTCGGGCTGCGCCGCGACCTGGGCGTCCTTCTTCAGGCGGGCCTTCGTAGAGGAACCCTCGCCAGCCTGCTGCTTGTTGGCCTCGCCACGGGCAGGCTTGCCGCCCTGCTTGCCGCGGTTCTCGCCACCGGCGTTGCGGCCATTGGAGCGCTGCTGCTTAGGCTGCTCGGCCTTCTCGGCGGCGGCAGCCTCTTCCTTCTGCTTGTTGGCATCGGCGAGTACGCGCTCCTGCTGGGCGATCTGAGCCAGAAGGCTCGAGAACGAGGGGGCGGACTTGGGGGCGGTGTCGCGGGGGCGCTTGCTCTCCTCCTCGGCACGGCGCTTCTCCTCCTCGGCCTTGCGGGCGGCCTCCTCGTCGGCGCGGCGCTTCTCCTCCTCGGCGCGGCGGGCGGCCTCGATGCGGCGCTCCTCCTCGCGGCGGGCCTCAGCGGCAAGACGCTGCTCCTCTGCCTCGCGGGCGGCCTCCTCGGCAGCCTGCTTCTCAGCCTGCTCTGCGGCCTGCTTCTCAGCCTCGATCTGCGCGGCGCGCTGCTCCATGATGGGAGCGAGGTTGCGGCGAATGATGGAAATGTAAGCATCCTCCAGAGAGGCCGAGGCGCTCTTGGCGGGAATCTTCATATCGGCGAGATGCTGCAGCATCTCCTTGCCGGTCATGCCGTATTCCTTGGCAAGCTCATGAACTCGAATCTTGGCCATGTGTGTCTCCTGTCCCTACTGCTCGATGTGCCCAAGGCACAGCGTTTTGAATTCATCGCTCAGACGAGCGTACGTGTCGGCGTCAAGCTTTACTCGAAGCGCCCTGTCAAGCCCCTTGCGCTTCCGGGCGGCGTCGAGGCACTCAGGCGTCGCGCAAACGTACGCGCCTCGCCCAGCCATCTTTCCCGTGGGGTCGAGTGCAACACGGCCGTCGGCTTGCCTTACGAATCGTACCAGGTCTGACTTGTTTGAGGTACGCCCACAGGCAATACATGTGCGTATCTTGGCCTCGGCCATGCAATCTCCCCCTTTACAGGACTAGATGAGCGAGTCGAAATCGTCGGCGACGCCGGCGGACGCCTGATGCACCGAGCAGAAGTGCGTGCCGGGGCGAGCCTGGTTGCGGCAACGGTTGCCCTGCTCGTCGACATAGGAGCAACGGCCCTCGTCGGACAGGTCAACGTCGTTGTCCATGAGGGAGTGCAGGTTGCCCATGAGGTTGGCAGCAAGCGACTCGTTCTTGATGTCGATGTGCCAGCCGGTGAGGCGGGCAGCGAGGCGGGCGTTCTGGCCCTCCTTGCCGATGGCCAGGGAGAGCTGGTCGTCGGGAACGATGACCGTGGCGTACTGGTTCTCGGTGTCGGCCAGCACGCGGGTCACCTTTGCAGGCGACAGGGCGTTGGCAACGTACTTCGCCGGGTCCTTGTCCCACAGAACGACGTCGATGCGCTCGCCACGAAGCTCGGAGACAACGGTGCGCACACGGGTGCCCTTGGGGCCGACGCAGGCGCCCACGGGGTCAAGGTGCTGCTCGAGGGAGGCAACGGCAACCTTGGAGCGGGTGCCAGGCTCGCGGGAAACAGCCTTGACCTCGACGATTCCGTCATAAACCTCAGGAACCTCAAGCTCGAAGAGGCGACGGATGAGGTCGGGGTGGGTACGGGAAACGATGATGGCGGGACGGTTGTGCTCGCCACGGGAAGCGGTGCCGTTCTGGACGGCCTTGGGGTCACGCACGCCGACGATGACGGCGCGAACGCGCTGATTGTGCTGGTAGTACTCGCCGTTGGGGCGCTCGTTCATCTCGTCGGGGAAACGACGGCGGTCAAAGTGGGGAAGCTCGGCCTCGACGCCCTCGCGAATCTTGAGGATGGTGAAGTCATTGGTCACCTGGAGCACAGTGCCGGTAATGAGCTCGCCGACGCGCTTGGAGAACTCCTCGTAGATGGCCTCACGGGCAGCCATGCGCACGATGGAGTTGATCTCGGCCTTGGCATGCTGGGCAGCAGTGCGGCTCGTGTCGGCGGGAGTGACGTCAATCTCCTCCCACTCCTGGTAGTTGCCCTCTTCGTCCATGGAGTCGTCGACGGGCTCGAGGCGGTAGACCCAAACCTTGCCGGTCTGGCGGTCGATGGTGACCTTTGCGCCCCAGTCGAGGTGCAGAAGGTCGGCGTAGCTCTTGGCGAGGGACTGCTCAAGACGGTCGAGCAGGTACAGCTCATCGATGTGCTTCTCCTGGGCAAGCGCGATGAGGGCTTCCATCATTTCCGAGGCCATGGGGCGTTTCCTTTCAAACAAAGATGCTTGTTCGTACCGAATGTTTAAAGAGAGCGGGTGGGGTTACTCAGCGTCGTCCTCATCGGAGACGCCTTCGATCTCGATGTCGCCGGCTTGGGCTGCGGCGGCCTTGGCCTGCTTGGCAGCCTTCTTGGCAGCGGTCATGATGGCGTCGAAATCAGGCTTGATATGGCAGCGCTTCATGTTGTCAAGCGCAAGGGCGCACTCTTGGCCGTCGACCTCAACGAGGACGTTGCCCTCAGCGAAACCCTTGAGGGTGCCGGTCCACGACTTGCGGCCATCAACGGCGCTGTGAGCGTCGAACACGACCGTCTCGCCGGCGAAGCGGGTGAAATCGGCCTCCTTGCGCAGGGGACGATCGACACCGGGGGAAGAAACCTCGAGCTCATAGGCGCCCGCGAAGGGGTCGAGTCCCTCGACGACCTCGGACACCCATGCGGTCTGGGCGCACACGGTGTCCATGTCGATGGTGTCACCCTCAAGGTTGTCAATGCGCACGCGCAGCGTAGGGTGGGAGGCAGGACCTGCCACCTCGACGTCTACGATGTCGAGGCCACGCTCGGCAGCATGGGCCTCCAGGGCCTCAAGGACCAGCTCATCGGCTTTTACGGCAGCCATGTCGCTCCTCCCTCCCCCAGCGGGGGCATAAAAAAGGAAGCGGGCCAAGGGCCCGCTTCCTCAACATAGGTAAGCAGATTAAGTACACTTGCAATATACCCAAAACCACAACTTTATGCAAGCCCCAGCCCCCACCCACCCACAAGTGCGCAAAACCTCTATGAGGCGCGCCTCATGCGAACCCTGTAGGGACCGCGTGCCAGAGGGGTTCAGTTTGGCTGGGCGCAGCCCAAAAAGTGCCCCATGCGAACTTGTAGGCAATGAGCGCCAGGGCTGGGTGTTCGCCTGGGCGCAGTTCCGCAGTGAAATGCGAGAGGCCCGCTCGGGCGTTGCGTGCTTGCACGCATAAGCCGAGCGGGCCTCGAAGTATTTCACGAGGACTGTTTGAGCACCAGGCGAACACCCGGCCCGCCGGGAGCCCAACAGCCTACTTCGCCACAATGTTGACGAGCTTGCCAGGAATGGCAACGACCTTGATCACGGTCTTGCCCTCGACCCACTTGGCGGCAGCCTCAAGGCCGACCTTGCCAAGCTCGTTAGCGTCCATCTCGCGAGGAACGTCCACATGCACGCGGACCTTGCCGCACACCTGGACGGCAACCTCGACCACGTCGGCCTTGGCAGCCTCGGGATCGTACTCAGGCCAAGCGGCGTTGTAGACCGAACCCGTCTCGTGCAGCTGCTCGTGCCAAAGCTCCTCAGCCCAGTGAGGGCAAATGGGGGCAAGGCAGCGCACGATGTCGCTGGCAGCCAGGAAACACAGGGCCTCGTTGCGATCGGCGGCACCGACAGCCTTGAGATAGTCGTCAGCGGCGTTCACCATCTCCATGACAGCCGAGATGGCGGTGTTGAACTGCGTGCGGTCGAAGTCCTCGGTGCACTTCATGACCGTGCGGTTGAGCTCGCGATAGAGCGTCTTGGAGGCCTCGTCGGCAAGCGTGCCCTCGACATCGCCCTTGGCAGCCGTCTGGGCAAGCTGGCACACGGTACGCCAGGAGCGCTTGAGGAAGCGGTTGCAGCCCGCAACGGCCTTGGGGTCCCAGTCGAAGTCCTTCTCAGGAGGAGCGATGAAGAGGATGGACAGGCGCATGGTGTCGGCGCCATAGGGCTCGATGACCGAGCTGGGCGGCACGACGTTGCCCTTGGACTTGCTCATCGTCTCGCCGTTCTCGTCCTTCACCATGCCCTGGCACAGCAGGTTGACGAAGGGCTCGTCGATGTCGCACAGGCCCAGGTCGCGGCAGACCTTGGTCCAGAAGCGCGAGTAGAGCAGGTGGAGAATGGCGTGCTCGATGCCGCCGATGTAGTTGTCGACGCTCATCCAGTGGTCGGCGCGGTCCTTGTCGAAGGGCAGCTCCGTGTTGTGCGGGTCGATGTAGCGCAGGTAGTACCAGCTCGAGCAGGTGAAGGTGTCCATCGTGTCGGTCTCGCGACGGGCAGGCTTGCCGCAGCAGGGGCACGTCGTCTCATAGAACGACTTGCACTCGGCGAGCGTCTCGCCGGCAGCAAGGTCGAGGTTCTCGGGCAGGCGCACCGGGAGCTGGTCGGCGGGAACGGGCACAATGCCGCAATCCTCGCAGTACACCATGGGGATGGGGTTGCCCCAATAGCGCTGACGGGAGATGAGCCAGTCACGCAGACGGAAGTTCACCTTGCGACGGCCGGCACCCATGGCCTCGAGGTCGGCCACGATGGCAGCCTCGCCCTCGGAATGCTTGCCGCCCACCATGCCGGTGTACTTGCCGGACTGCACGAGGAAGCCCTCGGCCGTCATGGCCGTCTCCCAGTCAACGCCCGTCACGACGCGCTCGCGCTCATCCTTGAGCTGGGCGTAAAGGGGGTCGTCCTCCCCCATGATGATGGGGACGATGGGCAGGTCGTACTTCTTGGCGAACTCAAAGTCGCGCTGGTCACCGCAAGGAACGGCCATGACGGCACCCGTGCCGTAGTCGGAGATGACGTAGTCGGCAACCCACACGGGCACCTTGACGCCGTTGATGGGGTTCACCACATAGCGGCCGGTGAAGGCACCGTGCTTCTCAAGCTCGCCCTGGGCGCGCTCGACCGCGGTGATCTTCTCGGCGCCCTCGACGACCTCGCGTACGGCAGCCTCGTACTCGGTGCCCGCGACGAGGTCCATAAGGCCCTTGTACTCGGGGGCGAGCAGGAAGAAGGAGCAGCCGAAAAGAGTGTCGGCACGCGTGGTGAAGACCGTGATCTTCTCGTCGGTGGGCTCACCTGAGGCATCGCAAAGCGTGAACTCGACCTCGGCACCCTCAGAGCGGCCGATCCAGTTGGCCTGCATCTGCTTGACGCGCTCGGGCCAGCCCGTCAGCGTGTCAAGGTCATCGAGCAGCTCCTGGGCATAGTCGGTAATCTTGAGGTACCACTGCTCGAGGTCGCGCTTCTCCGGCACGCTGCCGCAACGCCAGCACTTGCCGTCGGTCACCTGCTCGTTGGCAAGAACCGTGTTGCACTTGGGGCACCAATTGACCGGGTTCTTCTTGCGGTATGCAAGGCCGCGCTCCCACATCTTCTCGAACATCCACTGGCCCCAACGGTAGTACTCGGGGTCGCAGGTGCGCACGAGGCGATCGTAATCGTAGGAGAAGCCCATGCGGCGCATAGTAGCCAGGGCGTTGTCCATATTGGAGTACGTCCACTTGGCAGCCTGGGTGTTGTGCTTGATGGCGGCGTTCTCAGCCGGCAGGCCGAAGGCGTCGAAGCCCATGGGGTGCAGGACGTCGAAACCGCGCATGCGAGCCTGGCGCGCCATTGCGTCGCC
Organism: uncultured Coriobacteriales bacterium; assembly: GCA_934636245.1. Classification (GTDB taxonomy): domain Bacteria; phylum Actinomycetota; class Coriobacteriia; order Coriobacteriales; family UMGS124; genus UMGS124. The sequence continues at coordinate 53,531 of CAKUAI010000004.1, read as the reverse complement.
GATGGTGTAGTTGCGCGCATGGCCCATGTGAAGGTCGCCCGAGGGGTACGGGAACATCTCAAGGACGTACTTCTTAGGCTTGGCGGGATCCTCATCGGTCTTGAAGAGGTCCTCGTCAGCCCAAGCTTTCTGCCACTTGGTCTCGATGGCGGCGGCGTCGTACGCCGGGATGCCGTCCTGAGGGGCGGCCGTGGTGTTGTCGCACTCAGTGCACATGCGCTTTGCCTTTCATGCCGAAAGGCGCGGCGAGATATGCATCTCGTCGCGCCTTAGATTGATCAGTCGATGAAACCGACGCTAGTTGGCGTATGTGCCGTTGCTAGCGGAAACAACCGTCTGGTTGGGGTTCTTGAGCAGGACGTCGTGAGCGCCGCCCTCGACAAGGCTCGTGGCGGAGATCAGCGTGATCTTGGCCTTCTCCTGAAGCTCGGGGATGGTGAGAGCGCCGCAGTTGCACATCGTGGACTTCACCTTGGCAAGCGAGCCGGCGACGCCGTCCTTCAGGGAACCAGCGTAGGGCACGTAGGAGTCAACGCCCTCGACGAAGGACATCGTCTTCTTGTTGCCACCCAGGTCGTAGCGCTGCCAGTTGCGGGCACGGGCCGAACCCTCGCCCCAGTACTCCTTCATGTAGGCGCCGTTGACCATGACGCGACGGCTCGGAGACTCGTCGAAACGGGCGAAGTAGCGGCCAAGCATCATGAAGTCGGCACCCATGGCAAGAGCCAGGGTCATGTGGTAGTCATGCACGATGCCGCCGTCGGAGCACACGGGCACGTAGATGCCAGTCTCCTCGAAGTAGCGGTCACGCTCGGCGCACACATCGATAAGAGCGGAAGCCTGGCCGCGGCCAATGCCCTTCTGCTCACGGGTAATGCAGATGGAGCCACCGCCGATGCCGACCTTCACGAAGTCAGCGCCGGCCTCGGCGAGGAAGCGGAAGCCCTCGGCGTCGACGACGTTGCCGGCACCGACGCAGATGTCATAGCCGTAGTTGGCGCGAATCCACTCGAGGGTGCGCTTCTGCCACTCGGAGTAGCCCTCGGAGGAGTCGATGCACAGGGCGTCGACGCCGGCCTCGATGAGCAGCGGCACGCGCTCAGCGTAGTCGCGGGTGTTGATGCCAGCGCCCACCATGTAGGACTTCTGCTGGTCGAGAAGCTCGTTGGGGTTGGACTTGTGACCGTCGTAGTCCTTGCGGAACACGAGGTACTTGAGGTTGCCCTCGGCGTCAACGAGAGGCAGGGAGTTGAGCTTGCGCTCCCAGATGATGTCGTTGGCCTCGGAGAGGGTGATGGTGTCGGGGGCGCACACGAGGTTCTCGGCGGAGGTCATGAACTCGGAGACCTTCGTGGCGGGATCCATGCGGGAGACGCGGTAATCGCGGCTCGTCACAATACCGAGGAGCTTGCCCTCGGGGTTGCCGTCGACGGTGACGGGCATGGTGGAGTGGCCGGTCTTCTCAAGAAGGGCCAGGACGTCAGCCAGGGTGTTGTCGGGCGTCAGCGTGGAATCGCTGCGAACAAAGCCGGCCTTGTAGGTCTTGACGTCGCGAACCATCTGAGCCTCGTCCTCAGGGGTCTGCGAGCCGTAGATGAACGACATGCCACCCTCAGTAGCCAGGGCAACGGCAAGCTTGGGGCCAGAGACGGCCTGCATGATGGCCGAGATCATGGGGATGTTGAGCGAGATGCGAGGCTCCTCGCCGCGACGGAAGCGCGTCAGAGGGGTACGCAGGCTGACCCTCTCAGGCGTGTGTTCGGAGCCGCTGTAACCAGGCACCAGCAAATACTCGCTAAACGTATGTGCCGCCTCAGGGTAGTAGTAGGCCATTCCCAGATCCTTTCTTGACGTCAGAACACTGTTTGGCATGTCACGCTTAAAGGTTACATGATATTGCACGAGCGAGGTTTACATGTCGACTTTAGCTGCATTTAACCATCGCACTTGAAACCGACACGTAGATCAGGCTCCCCCTACTGCGCCTGAATCTCAGAGAGCGTTTTCGAGATGGTGTGACGCGTGGGCACCCAGTCGACCTTCTTGACGGCCGCGACCAAGGCGAGGGGCACATAGGAGAGCATGAACACCGGGAACGTGAAGAGGTTCGTGAAACGGTGCAGCGGCGTCATATGCATCTTCTTGCCCTCAGTCGCCGTGGTAAGAAGGGCCAGAAGGAAAAACGTCAGGTAGAAGGTCACAAACGTGGCGCAAAACGACCCCAGGCACATCCTGACCTCGGTTGGCCCCACAATCTCGGGGGCGATAAGGCCCAGCAGCAGGTAGATGCCGTTGACCGCCGCCGAGACGATGGTGAGGATCATTGCCGGAGCAATGGTCATGGTCATGTCATACGCCGCGAAGCGCCAAGAACGGTCTTCCTTCACATCGGGGGCGACACGGTTCTTGGGACCCTTGAACCAGGTGTTGAACAAGGCCGACGCGTACTTGGCAAAGACCTGGTAGAAACCCTTGGTCCAGCGCATGCGCTGCTTCCAGGAAGCAAAAAAGGTCACAGGCTGCTCGTCGTAGAACACGGCATTGTGCGCATAGCCGATACGATACCCGTTGACGGCGCAGAACACAGAGAACTGGATATCCTCGGTGAGCAGGTGGAAGTCCCAGCCGTGCATGCGCTCGATCATGTCGGCAGAGATGAGGTAGCCGGTACCGGAGATGGCGCACGACGTGCCCAAAATCATGCGGGCGTTGTTGAGGTAGGTCGCCTCGCGGATGAACCATGTGCCGTACCCACGGCTGACCCAAGAGGAGTCGAAGTTTTTCGAGTTGCGGAAGCTCGTGATTGCAGCGAACCCGCCCATGTCGAAAACCTTGTTCATCTCGGTCACATAGGTCTTGGACAAGACATTGTCGGCGTCAAAGACGAAAAAGGCCTCGTACTTGCCGGGGTGTTCCTTGAGCACGCGAGACAGGCCGTAGTCCATGACCCAGCTCTTGCCCTTCTGGCCGCCGCCGGGGCGCTCAAAAACAATGGCGCCGGCCTCGCGCGCAAGCTGTGCGGTGTCGTCGGTGCAGTTGTCGCAGAAGACGTACGTGTCGATAAGCTCGCTGGGATAATCCTGCTCCTTGATGGAACGGACGAGCTCCGAGATGACCGCGCCCTCGTTGTGCGCGCAGATGACAAACGCATACGAATGCAGGCGACGCGCAGGCTTTACGGGGTGCTGCTTGTAACGCAGCGTAATGAAGATGTAGACGAACTGATAGAAGAACGCCAGGACAAAAAAGACGAGGACCACGGCGTTAAACACGAGAATGGGCGTTATCTGCATGGGGGAAGCCCTTCCTGGGACACTGCACTGACCAACGCTACAAGCGACAATACACCAAAACCGGCACGGCTACCAAGAGCCAGAAGGAGCATAGGAGGCCTCCTCAAGCGCCTCTCGCACAATCTTGCCCTGAGCGGTAAGCTCGCTTTCACGGGATTCAAGGCCCACGAGTGCCTCGTCAAGCTCCCAGGTGATGACATCCTTGAACCGCAGCTGCTCGCCCGTCGTGGGATGTTCGAACGCCAAGCTCCAAGAGTGGAGGAACTGCCGATCGAGGTCGAGGTTCTGCTGCAGAGTGCCGCGACCGTACAAGGGGTCGCCCACCACGGGGTGGCCAATGTAAGACATGTGCACACGAATCTGATGGGTACGGCCGGTGTACAGCTTGCATTCCAGAAGCGTGTACCCGTCGTCTTTGCGGCCAGCCTCAAAGCGCTGAAGCACGGTAAAGGTCGTGAGCGAGGGGCGTGCCGAAGGGTCTTCACTCACAGCCATACGCAGTCGATCCTTGGCATGACGGGCGATGGGCGCGTCGATAAGGCCCGTGTCGGGGGCGATATTGCCATGCACGAGCGTGACATAGCGCCTGTCAACCGCGCGCATGCGAATAGCTTCCTGAAGAAGCGCCTGCGTATGATCGTTTTTAGCCGCAAGCATGAGGCCCGTGGTGTCCATGTCGAGGCGATGGACAATGCCGGGGCGGTCGGTGCCCTGCATGGTGCCCAAGTGCTCGGGGCCGCAATGCCACAACAGGGCGTTGGCAAGTGTGCGGTCAACGTGACCCTGCGAGGGATGGCATACCAGGCCTCGTTGTTTGGAAAGGACGATGAGATCGTCGTCCTCATAGCGGATGTCAAGGGGAATTTGCTGGGGCTCCAGGACAATGGGGGCGTCGATATGCTCCTTGACCTCGGCGGCCACATCGTCGTCGGCATGCAGGGTGCGCTTCTTGGAAGTCTCAACCTCGTCGTTGACGCTTACGAGACCCTCTTCGATGGCCTTGGTCGCGGCGCTGCGGCTCGCATAAACCCCGGCAAGAGCCAGATACTGATCGAGGCGTACACCCTCATGCTCGGCAGAAACACTCCGCTGGACAAGCTCACTCATGGGTTTCAACCTCCCGACAGCGCGCGTCATGCGACCAATAGAGAATAAACAGGGCAATAAAAGAGCAGGTGATGCAGATATCTGCAACATTGAACACAGGGAAGTTCACAAACGTGGGCATGAAGAAATCCGTCACACACCCTTGGGTGACACGGTCGAGGAGGTTACCCACGCCACCGCCCGCCGCAATACCCAGAAGGCATGTTGCGGCCTTTGAAAGGCCCTGGGTCGCCACGGCCCAGGCGCATCCCGCGCACAGCACGACTGCAACCGCAACAAAGAGCCACGTCCAGCCCTCGCCGAGGCTGAACGCGGCTCCTTTGTTGAAAACAAGATGCAAATCAATGACACCGGGCACAAGCGTGACGCTTGCACCCGATGCCAAATATGCACGCGCCGCCCACTTGGTGAGCTGGTCAAAAAGGACAACCATGACGAAGAGGCCCGCGAACAGACTCACGCGGGCGGCGCGACTCTGCATGAAACCTAACCCTCCAGGGCTTCGTGGCAGCGCTGGCACAGGCCGTCCTCGCACAGCGTGCGGACGTTCCAGCAACGCGGGCACTTGTCGCCCTGAGCAACCTCGACCTGGGCCTGGGGCTCTTCCACCTCACCGGCAACAAGATCGACACCAGCAACGATGCAGAACTCGGCCATATCAATGCCAGATGAAGCCACCGTCTCAACAACCGCCTCGGGGGCGACGACGCTCACGCGCGCCTCCTGGCTCTTGGCGATAGTCTTCTGCGCGAGAACGGGCTCGAGGGCCTTCTTCACGGCGTCGCGCACAAGGTCGGCCGCATCCCAAGCGGGAGCAAGCTTGGCAGCCTCTTCGGCGCTCATGGGGGCGTGGTACCAATCGAGCAGGGCGGCGTACTTCTGGCCCTCGCGCATGGACTCGGGCAGGTAGCCAAGAACCTCGTCGCACGTAAAGGCAAGGATAGGCTGCAGGTCGTGCAGGAGCATCGAGAGGATCTCAGCCAGAACCGTCTGGGCGCTGCGGCGCTCGACGCTCGTAGCCGCGCAGCAGTACGTGCGGTCCTTCACGACGTCCATGTACACGTTGGAAAGCTCGGTCACGACATAGTCATAGAGCGTGCGGTAGACCTGGTTAAAGCGATAGCCCGCATAGGCCTCCTCAACCTTGGCATGAACGGCGCACATCCTGGAAAGGGCAACGGCGTCGACAGCCAGAAGCTGCTCGGCAGACACCGCGTCGGTAGCAGGATCGAAGTCGTAGAGCTCGGAAAGCAGGAAGCGGAAGCAGTTGCGGAAACGGCGGTAGGCGTCGCTCGTGCGCTTCAGAATCTCGTGGTCGATGGCGACGTCGGTGGAGGTGTCCACAGAGGAGACCCACAGACGGATGATGTCGGCGCCCATCTCGTCACAGACCTTGTTGGGGTCAATGACGTTGCCCAGCGACTTGCTCATCTTGCGGCCCTGGCCGTCGAGCGTGAAGCCCTGAGAGATAACGGCGCGATAAGGCGCGTGGTCGTTGGCGCCCACGCTCGTGAGCAGGGAGCTCTGGAACCAGCCGCGATGCTGGTCGGAGCCCTCGAGATACATGTCAGCCGGATAGGTGAGCTCGGGACGGTACTCGCAAACGGCCTTCCAGGAGACACCGGAGTCCCACCACACGTCGAGGATGTCACGGTCAATCTTGAGGTTCGCACCGCCGCACTTGGGGCACACGCAGGCATCACCCAGGTAAGACTTGGGGTCCTCGGTGAACCAAGCGTCGGAGCCCTTCTCATGGAACAGGGCGATGACGGCATCGAGCGTGTCGTCATTCATGACCTTCGTGCCGCAGTCCTGGCAGGTGTAGCTCGGAATCGGCACGCCCCAGTTGCGCTGGCGGGAAATGCACCAGTCGGGACGCTGCTCGACCATCGAACCGATACGGTTGGCGGCGTGAGCCGGGTACCAGGTCACCTTGTTCTGAATCTCGTCGAGAGCCTCAGCGCGCAGCCCCGTCTTGTCCATGGAGACGAACCACTGGTCGGTCGCGCGGAACAGAACGGGGTTCTTGCAGCGCCAGCAGTGCGGATAGCTGTGCGTGATCTTCTTCTCGCGCACGAGCGTGCCGCGCTCGCGCAGGAACTCGATGACGTGGGGGTTGGCCTCGTCGGTGTCCATGCCAGAGAAGGGGCCGCCACAGCCGAACTCGTCGCCGACGTAGAACTTGCCGTCGTCATCGACCGGCATGCAGATGTCGGTAATGCCAGCCTTGAGGCAGGCGAAGTAGTCGTCGACGCCGTGACCGGGCGAGTTGTGGACGATACCCGTACCGTCATCGACGCCAACGTAGTCGGCCAAAAGCGCGACGCCCTCGACACCGTCGAAGACGGGCTGCTTGTAGTGGAGGCCCTCGAAGGTCTCAGCCGGCTGGATGTAGGGCTGGCCGTCGACCATGACAGGCGTGTAGTCCCAACCAAACTCCTCGCAGAGCTTGGGGGCAAGGGCCTCAAGCATGACCTCGGCACGGCCGTCATGCTCAACGGCGACGTACAATGCGCCGGGCTTCATGGAAATGGCCTGGTCAGAGGGGATGGTCCAAGGCGTGGTGGTCCAGATGATGAAATCAGCCGGACCCTCGAAGGACTCCAGACCCGCAGGCTTGGAGGTCATCTCGAAGCGCACGAAGATGGAGGGCGACGTCTCGTCGCTATACTCGATCTCAGCCTCGGCAAGAGCGGTGTGGCAATGCTTGCACCAGTGCACCGGCTTGTGACCACGGTAGACCATGCCGCGATCGAACATGGCCTTGAAGACCTCGATGTCGGCGGCGTCATGCTGATGGTACAGCGTCAGGTAAGGGTTGTCCCAGTCGCCCAGCACGCCGAGCCTGCGGAAGCCGGCCTTCTGGAGCTCGATGTTCTCAACGGCGAACTCGTTGCACATCTCGCGAATCTTCTCAACGGGCGTCTCGTTGAACTTCTTCGTGCCGAGCTTCGTCTCAACCTTGTGCTCGATGGGCTGGCCGTGGCAGTCCCAACCAGGGATGTAGGGCACATAGCGGCCCTGCATCGTCCAATACCGGTTGATGATGTCCTTCGAAATCTTGTTCATGGCGTGGCCGATGTGAATCGGGCCGTTCGCATAAGGCGGGCCGTCATGAAGCACGAAGGAGGGATGGCCCTCGTTCTTCTTGAGGGTGAGCTCGTAGACGCCCTCCTCGTTCCACTTCGCCAGACGGACGGGCTCGCTCTTGGCAAGGCCGCCCCTCATGGGGAAGTCGGTTTTGGGAAGGTTCAGCGTCGAGCTGAAGTCATTCTCTTTTGCCACTTGTCCAAACCCTTTCATAACGCTGCGCAGGTAGGTCCCGCGCAAAAGGACATCGAGTGTTACCTGCTACACCTTTAATAATGAACGACGACGACGTCGCCGATAGAACACAGAGAGTACAGCTCGGCAGCCGCGGAGGGCGGCAGGTTGATGCAGCCGTGGGAGCCATAGCCGCTCATATACATGGAACCGCCGAAGTCAGGCTGCCAGTTGGCGTCATGCAGGCCCACACCGTCGTTGAACGGAATCCAGTAGCTGACGGGGGTCTCATACTCGCGCTTGCCCGTCTCTGGGTCAATGTTGCCCAGAAGCGTCTGGTCGAGTGCCTTATTGTAAATGGAATACACGCCCAAAGGAGTATCATGCACGCCATAGGCACCACTGACGCAGGCACTTTCCCACAAAACATTACCATTCGGGTCGAAGTAGCGCACGTACTGCTCGCCCAGATCGACATCAATCCAAGAGCTGCCCGCCCAATCGGCGCCGCCGGGGTTGTACGCACTTGCCGACTGCTTGGTGGGAATCTCAGAGGTACCGACGGTCGAGCTGTACACAGCGTTGCGCACGAGATCCTCAAGCGCCTCGCCATCGCTGATCCAACCGTAGTTACCGCGCGACACCGTGAACACCTGGCCGTCGTTGGGACGCGTGTAGGTACGGGTGGAGCCAACCGAATCGACAAGCGACTCGACGCCGTCGACCCAAGCGACGAGCTGTGCCTCGTCGAGAACTGCCGTGCCGTCCTCGCCAAAGGTAATCCAATCTTTCACCACCGACGGGTTGACGGATGCCACAAGCGTGCCGTTGAGCGTGAGGTCAAGCGAGCAGGCGAGATAGGCGTTCGCCGTGTCACGCTCCGTAATGAGATAAGGGTCGTCGGCCTTGACGGACTGACGGACCAGGTTCACGCTCGTAAGCGCAGCATAGGGGTTGCGCTGGGCAAGGGCCGTCTGCACGGTTTCCATAATCGAGTCGATGTCGAGTTTTGTGCCCAAAGAACCAGGGTTGATCTCATAGCGATTGGTGGACTCGTCGAAATACAGCGTCGCGTCGATGGGGTCGGAGGCGCTTGCGTTGAACGACGAGACAGACGACTCAATGGCAGAGCGTAACAGGTCAAGATCGAAAGACGAGCTCAATGCATCGGTTTCATCATGAGCGGCAAATACCTGGAAAGGCCACTGCCAACACGCGTTGTCATCGAGCGCGGTCTTGACCGCTGAAGAGGAGTTGATTTCAAGGCCGGCAGTGCCACCCGTGAGCGTAAACGAAACGCCCTGGCCCGATACGGCAACCGTGCGGCTGCGCGACACCTGGTCAAGCGTGGAGACGGCATCGGCCTCTGTCATGTTGGAAAGGTTCGCATCGCCGATCTTGGTGTTGGGCCAGAATCGGTCGTAGTAATACACGCAACCCAAGAGATAGACGAGTGCCACAAGCCCGATGAGCGTGCCGGCAATCATACTTGCGACCTGGGCACCGCGACCAAGCTGCGCCTTCTTAGGCGCAGCAGATTGAGCCGCGTTGTTCGTGTTGTCCTGATGCATGCGTGGCAATGGGTCTCCCAGCTATACGAAAAAGGGCGGATGTGCGGCAGATTCGCATCTGCCAAACACATCCGCCCATTGTATGACCTCTATGCCTGCTGAGGGGCGTCGTTTAAGATGGCCATGAACTCGTCACCGGTTATGGTCTCTTTCTTGAGCAGGTACGCGGCAAGCTCGTGAAGCTTGAGGATGTTCTCGCGCAGAATCTGCGTCGCCTTCGCATGCGCCTGACCCACAAGCTCAACAACCTCCTCATCGACCTTTTCAGCGGTGCCCTCGCTGCAGGTGAGCGACGAATCGGAGCTAAGGTAGGGGTTGTTAACCGTGCCGAGAGCCACCATGCCAAACTGCGAAGACATACCGAAACGCGTGACCATGTTGCGCGCGAGCTTCGTGGCCTGTTCGATGTCATTGGACGCACCGGTCGTAGCTTGGTCGAAAATGATCTCCTCCGCCGCACGACCGCCGCACAGAGTCGCCAGCTTGTTGACGGCCTCCTCGCGCGTCGTGAGGAAGTGCTCGTCGTCGTCAACCTGCATCGTATAACCCAGAGCGCCGGAAGTACGCGGGATGATGGTGATCTTCGTCACGGGAGCCGAAGCAGTCTGCTTTGCCGCGACAAGAGCGTGGCCAATCTCGTGGTACGCGACAATCTTCTTCTCCTTATCGGAGAGCACCTGGCTCTTGCGCTGCTGACCGGCGATGACCGTCTCAACCGACTCGTAGAGGTCCTCTTGCAGGATGCCCTTGCGTCCCTCGCGCACCGCGCGCAGGGCAGCCTCGTTCACAATGTTGGCCAAGTCGGCTCCGGATGCGCCGGAAGTCGCCTTTGCGATTGCACCAAAGTCGATTGAACCTGCCATCTTAACGTTCTTGGCATGGAGCTTCAGAATCGCCTTGCGTCCCGTAAGGTCGGGAAGCTCGACATGCACGCGCCTGTCAAAACGGCCGGGGCGCAGCAGAGCGGGGTCAAGCGTCTCGGGGCGGTTTGTGGCGCCCAGCACGACGATACCCTTGTGGTTGTCGAAACCGTCCATCTCGGTAAGCAGCTGGTTGAGCGTTTGCTCGCGCTCGTCATTGGAAGAAAAGCCGGCGGTGTCGCGACGCTTGCCGATGGTGTCAATCTCGTCGATAAAGACGATGCAGGGGGCCTTTTCCTTGGCTTGCTTGAACAAGTCGCGCACACGAGCCGCGCCGCGGCCCACGAACATCTCAACGAACTCAGAGCCGGAAATGGAGAAGAACGGCACCTTTGCCTCGCCGGCAACAGCCTTGGCGAGCAGTGTCTTACCCGTGCCGGGAGGACCCACAAGCAGAGCGCCGCGCGGCAGCTTCGCGCCGATTTCCTCATAGCGCTCGGGACGGTCGAGGAAGTCAACGATCTCGGTCAGGGCCTCCTTGGCCTCGTCCTGGCCGGCGACGTCGTCGAACGTAACGCCCGTCTCCTTCTCGGCAACGATCTTAGAGTTGGAAGCACCCAAACCCTGACCGAAACCGCCGAAGCTCATCGTGGGGTTGTCGTCGCCCATGGCCTTGCGCAGCTTCTTGTTCATCCACCAACCGAAAGCGATGAAAATGATGATCGGCAGGAAGAAGGTGAGCAGGTAGATGAACATGCCGCTGTTGTTGACCTCGATGTGGGTGGTCGCCGTGGCGCCCGCCTTCTCAAGACGCGGCAGCAGCGTGGAGTCGTTGGGCCAGTACGTGGTGCTGTAATAGCTCGTGGTACCGTCATCCGCCTTGGAGCTGTACTTGATCTCACCGGAAGACAAGTTGTACTCGACCTCGTCGACCTTGCCCTCGTCAGCCATGGAGAGCAGCTGCGTATAAGGGACCTCTTGCACGGGATTCGTGTTGATGGCCGGAGCCACCACGGCGTTGAGCACGGCAAGCACGACCAAACCTATGAGGACATAGGTGATCATAGCTCGACGTTTTTTGCTTTCGTTCATATCCATAAGGCTAAGGCTCCTCCCCAGTCTCTATGTGTGTCCGTGCCCTTGTACCCTGCAAGCGAATCCAAAAGACTGTCATCCTCTAATCCACATTCTTGAGCGGCGACTGAAAGATCGAGCACAATTCCATAGGGCTCTCGCGCTGCAAGAAGCTATGCACAGGCTTTGGCATACTCCCCCGCCAGGAACATGTCGACATCGAGCTCCTTGAAGCTGTGAACGGCCACGTCGGCGAGGCGCGAAAGTTCCTCGAACGTGCCCGACTCATCGCAGTCATACACCCCAACGGTGCGATAGCCGGCAGGCACCGTGGTTGCAAACGTGTACGAACCATCCTCAAACACCCATGTGGCATCAAGGTCCGAACCAAGCAACTCGCGTGCACGGTCGTATACCGCAGGCTCGCGCTTCGAGGCCTGAACGTCATCAGTCGAGACAACAGCCACGAGCAAGTCAGCGAGCCCCGTATGGTCGACGCCAGGATCAAGCAGCGTATGCGGACTCGACGAAGCGATGGCGCATGGGATACCACGGCGATGCAGCTCACTCACGAACTCAAACACGCCGGGTTTCAGCGTTGCTCGGATGGCATAGTAGTCACGTGCCAGACGATTGATCTCGTCGACGACCTCCTGGGCCGACCCCAGAATGCCCAACTCACCATGCAGGTACTCCCCCGTCTCAGATATGGTGAGCGTACGCATCATGTCCTGCTCAGGGGCGCTGAACACGTGCCCCACACGCGCCGCCAGCTGGTCTTCAACCTCCAACCACAGCCCCATGGTGTCCATGAGCGTCCCATCACAGTCGAAAATAACCCCCTGCACCGGCACACATCCCTTAGTCACGCCCACGCACCCCACTCTCATCCATAACTCTAAACTCAAACCTTATAGGTAGCTTAAACCCGCAGAATTGCTACCCTCAACTCATACTTGAGCAAACGGCAGATTAAACAACCGCATTTTCCCGAACACCATCCCGCATGCGCCATACCTTTGAACTTCAAGCCGCTCATGGCATAGCAGCGCGCAAGGCTCCGCGATGTTCCTCAGGCGCAGTTCCGCAGCAATAATGCCGCCCACGCGGCTTTTTTGCGAGGACTGTCTGAGCACTGAGGAACACCGCGGAGCCCCGTGAACCCCGCAAGCCCCCGCCCTTCGGCCCTCAACCGATCATGATGCCGTAGCGCGCTGGGGCGCCGCTTTGCCTCAGGCGCAGTTCCGCAGCAATAAGGCCGCATGAGCGGCCTTATTGCGAGGACTGTCTGAGCACTGAGGCAATGCGGCGCCCCTCCGGGAGCCCTACTTCATCATGTCGCGCATCATTTTCTGCATCTGCGCCATATCCCCCGGGTTCATGCCGCCCAAGCCGCCCATCATGCGGCCAAGCGACTTCATGCTGTTGCGACCTTTGTTCTTACCTTTACCCTTACCTTTACCCTGAGGCTGGTTGCTGGCGGAACGCAGCTTGCTCATCATCTTGTTCGTCTGATCAAACTGCTTGATGAGGCTGTTGACGTCGTAGACCTCGACGCCTGCACCCTTGGCGATACGGGCGCGGCGGCTGCCGTTGATGATACGGGGTTTGGCACGCTCCTCCTTGGTCATGGACATGATGATGGCCTCGGTCTTGTCCATGATGGAGTCATCAATCTGCCCATCGGCCTTCTGCATAAGGCGATCGCCACCGGGAAGCGCCGACAGGATCGAGGTGAAACCACCCATCTTCTTAATCGACTTCATCTGCATCAGGAAGTCGTCGAAAGTGAGGCCCTGGTTGAGCATGCGTTCGGCGGCCTGAGCCTGCTCTTCGTCAACCTGCTGCTGGGCCTTCTCGATGATGGAGATCATGTCGCCCATGCCCAGGATGCGGCGAGCCATGCGCTCGGGATAGAACACCTGGAACTGGTCGGGCTTCTCGCCGGTGGAGATGAACTTGATGGGCTTGCCGGTAACGCTGCGCACCGACAGGGCACCGCCGCCGCGCGAGTCACCGTCGAGCTTGGTCATGATGACGCCGTCGAAGTCGACGCGCTCGGCAAACACCTGTACGACGTTGACGATGTCCTGGCCGGTCATGGAGTCCACGACCATAAGAATCTGGTCGGGCTTGACGGCCGCCTTGATGTCGGCGGCCTCCTTCATCATCGTCTCGTCGATTTGCAAGCGACCCGCGGTGTCGACGATAACGACATCCTTCATGTCGTCGATTGCGGCGCGAATGGCACCCTTGGCGATGTCGACAGGATGCTTGCCGTCGCCGCGGTAGACCTTGACGCCAAGCTCGCCGCCAAGCGTCTCGAGCTGATCGGCAGCGGCGGGACGATACACGTCGCAGGCCGCAAGCAAAGGCGCATGACCCTGGGACTTGAGCAGCAGAGCAAGCTTGGCCGCAGCCGTCGTCTTACCCGAACCCTGCAGACCCACGAGCATGATGACGTTGGGGATGCGGCTCGTGAGCACCAGGCGGCTCTCCGTAGAGCCAAGAAGTTCCGTAAGCTCGTCGAGCACAATCTTAACGACGTTTTGCGCAGGCGACAGCGACTCGAGCACCTCGCTGGTCAGACAGCGAGCCTTGCACTTGGCGACGAACTCCTTGACGACCTTGAAGTTGACGTCGGCCTCAAGCAAGGCCATGCGCACTTCGCGCATCGCCGCATCGATGTCGGCTTCATTCAGCTTTCCCTTGCCGCGCAGACCCTCGAAGGTGTCCTGCAGGCGATTAGAAAGGCTCTCAAACATTGCCATGGTGGCTTACTCCTCCTCGCCCGTGATGAGGGCGCGCGCGAACTCATGGGCATCGAAGGGACGCAGGTCCTCGATGGACTCGCCCACACCGACGCGAAGGATGGGAAGGCCCAGGTCGTGGCTCACCGCAAGCGCGATGCCGCCCTTCGCCGTGCCATCGAGCTTCGTCATGATGACGCCGTCCAGACCCAGTGCGCGGTTGAACTCCTTGGCCTGGTTGAGGCCGTTTTGACCCGTGGTCGAATCGATGACCAGCACAACCGAGACAGGCATGCCCGCGCGCTTCCTCGTGACCTGTACGACCTTGCCAAGCTCGTGCAGCAGGTCGGTGGAGGTGTGCAGGCGCCCCGCCGTGTCGATGAGCACGAGGTCGGCCCCCGTGTGCTCGGCGGCTTCGATGGTGTCGTAGCACACGCTTGCCGGGTCGGCACCGCGCTCGCGCTTGATGACCTCGACGTTGGCGCGCTCGCCCCAAACCTCAAGCTGCTCAATGGCAGCGGCGCGGAAGGTGTCTGCGCTGCCGATGATGGGCTTGCGACCTAGTTGCTTGGCCTCGGAGGCGATCTTGCCCACCGTAGTAGTCTTGCCCGCGCCGTTGACGCCCACAAAGAGCACGCACGAAGGGTTGGCGGCTATGGGGTCGGACTCGGCTTGCGTGAACGCCTCAGCAAGAAGCTCCACAAGCGCCTCCTTGACCTCGCGCACACCGGTGAGCGACTCACGCTGGGAACGCTCGCGCAGACGCGTGACAACTTGGTCGGTGGCGCCCACGCCGATGTCAGCCATGAGCAGGGTCGCCTCAAGGTCGTCCCAAAACTCGTCGCCTACCTGCGGACCAATCTCGAAGAGCACGTTGAGCTCGCCGGAGATCTTCTTCCTCGTCTTGTTGAGGCCCTCTGAGAGCCGTTGGAACCAACCCATGCGGCCACACCGCCTTTCGCTACTTGCGTTCGAGCTTCTGAGAAATTACCTGACTGACACCGTCGGACTTCATCGAGACACCGTAGAGCACGTCGGCTGCCTCCATGGTACGCCTCTGGTGAGAGATGACAATAAGCTGCGTGTTCGTGCGCAGGCGCTCAATGGCGCCCAGCAGCCTGTCGAGGTTGGAGTCGTCAAGAGCGGCTTCCACCTCGTCGAGCACATAGAAGGGAACCGAGCGGGTCTTGTACACGGCGAAGAGCAGGCCGAGTGCCGTGAGAGAACGCTCGCCACCCGACAGCAACGACATCTTCGTGACGCGCTTGCCGCGGGGTTGGGCAACGACCTCAATACCGGTGGAGGAGGGGTCCTCGGGGTCGGTCATCTCCAAATGACCCTGACCGCCCGGGAAGAGCAGGCCGAACATCTCGCCGAAGTTCTTGTTGACCGTGTCGAAGGCCTCGAGGAAACCGTCGCGCATCTTGCGGTCGATAGCCGCGAGAATCTTGCGCAGGTCGCTGCGAGCATGCTGCAAGTCCTCAACCTGGGCGGACAGGTAGTCCGAACGAGCCTTGAGGGTCTCGTATTCGTCGAAGGCGACCTGGTTGACAGGACCGATCTCGGCAAGCTGGCGCTCGAGACGCTGAAGCTCGCGCGCATCGGCCTCGCGGTCCTCGGGCTCGGGAAGCTCAAGCGCCTCTTCGAGCACGACGCCAGGCTGCGAGGTGATGGACTTCACCGCCTGGTCCACCTGAACCTCCAGGCGGCCTTTTTGCACGCGAATGTCGGCCAGGGCCGACGTGGCGCGGGTGCGCGCCTCCTCGGCCTGGGTCACAGCAGCCTTGGCAGCGTCGATCGTCTCCTTGATTTGAGCGGAGTCGGCCTCGGCGAGACTGGCGCGGTCATTGAGCGTGACGCCCACGGCGCGAGCAGCATCGAGAAGCGCCGCAATCTGGGCGCGCAGGGGCTCGACACGCTGCGAGGTCACCTTGAGGGTGCGCAGGCTTGCACGGGACTCCGTGATGCGCTGTGCCAACTCGGCACCTTCGCGCTCAAGGCGGTCGTTGCCGCGCTGCAGGGAGTTCGAACGCTCCTGCACGCGGGCAAGTTCAAGCTGTACGTTGTTGGCGTCCTCATGCGCCAGACGTTCAGAACGACGCGCGTCATCGAACGCCTCCTCAAGCTGAATGCGCAGCGACTCGGCGTCCTCGAGCATCTTAACGAGCAGGTTGAGACGCTCCTGCTGGCGGGTCAGCTCAGTGAAGGCCTGCTTGGACTTCTCGCGAGCCTCCTCGCGCTTCTTGTTCACGCCCTCGAGCTCGGCTTTGCTTGCCGCGCACGCCTTTTCAAGACGCGCAACCTCGGAGGTGCAGGAACGCTCCTCACCAGTAAGGCGAGCCACCTGGGTGGAGGCGTTTGCCTGGGCATCGCGCGCCTGAGAAAGTTGGGCCTCCGCCGCCTCTTGAGCCGCGCGCGCAGAGGCGAGGTCCTCGCGCAGGCGAGGCAGGCCCTCCTCAAGCTCCGAAAGCACACGACGACGCTCAAACAGGCTCTGCGAGCTCGAGCCAACCTTGCCCACATCAAGCAAGCCGCCCCGAGAGGCAACGGCGCCGTCGGGCGTGGCAAAGCGCAGCTGCGGGAAAAGCGCCGCGGCGCGGCACGCCTCCTCGACACTGCCCACCACCCAGACGTCCTGCAAGTAAGCACGGGCCACCGACTCAAAACCGGGACGCGTCGAGACACGGTCGAGCAAGCGATAACCAGGCACGCCCTCGCCTTCGGGCTGCGGGGCCTCAAATGCCGCCTCAACGATATGGATGGTGCCGGCAGAGTCAGCCGCAAGGCGTTGAGCCGCTTGGCCCAGACCCACAAGACCCTCTGCACCGTTAACAACAAAGCCGGTAAGGCCATCGCCCAGAAGGCGCTCGACCAGGCCTTCGAGCTCGCCAGGGACATTGAGAACCTCGCTCGTCCTGGCTGCGCAGGCCTTCGCAGCCGCGTCGGAGCACAGGCGCTTGGCGAGCGGCACGGAGTTCTCGGCCTGCATGACCGTCTCTCGAGCCGCGCTTGCACGCGCCTCAGCGCTTGCCAAGGCACGCTGGGCCTCGGCAGCTTCTGCTTGAGCGCTGGCAAGGGCATCCTTGGCCTGCTTGAACGCAATGGCCGCGGACTCCTGCTCGCGGCGCGCACTCTCGATTGCCGTCCGGCACGTGTCGAGCTTCTCAGTGGCCTGGGAGAGCTGCGAGGCGAGCTGGGTGATGGTCTCATCGAGCTGATTGGCGCGCGTGGCAAAGATTCCGTCTTGTACCTCGGCGTTCTTCACGGCGTCCTGCGCCTTGGCAAGCGCCACTGCGCACATGTCGCGGTCGCGCTGAGTGGCACGATAGTTTGAACGGGCGCGGTCGAGTTCCTCCTCGGCCTTGCGTCGCACCTTGCGCGCGGCATCCACCGCCTGCTTCGTCTCGCTGGAACGCTCGCGCAGCGTCTTGAGCGCCGCCATGGCTTCGTCATAGTCTACGCGTGACCGCTCGCACTCTTCGAGAATCTGTTTGCCGCGGGCCTCGTCGTCGGCCACAAGCGAGGAGAGCTGACTTGTGCGCTGGGCCATGCTGCGGCCCTTCTCGTCGAGAAGGCGCAACGAGCCCTCGAGCTTCTCGCAGACAAGCTGGCCGCGACGGCGCTGCTCGGACAGGTCGCCGGCAAAGATGCCCTTTTCCTCAAGCAGCAATCGCAGATTATCGAGCTCCTGGGTGCGCTGGACCACCACGGCGTTGGTCACGTCGCGCTCCGAAGAACGCTCGCGCTCGGCACGCTGCACCTCGTCCCAGCGAGCCTGCAGGCGACGCAGGTCGTCCACAGCGAGGATGCAGCGCAGCTCTCGAGCGCGCTCGGAAATCTCCGAGGCACGTTTGGCCTTGTCAACCTGGCGCTCCAGGGGCTTGAGCTGGCGGGAGACCTCTTTCTGCACGTCAAGGACGCGCTGCAGGTGGCTCTCCATGCTTTCCAGACGCTTGAGCGAGCGCTCGCGGCGACGCTTGTGCTTGGAGATGCCCGCCGCTTCTTCGATGAGGGCGCGGCGCTCCTCAGGCTTGCTGGCAAGAATGGAGTCAAGCTTGCCCTGTCCAATGATGGAGTGCGTCTCCTTGCCCAGGCCCGTGTCATGCAGGATGTCGGTGATATCAAGCAGACGGGCGGGGGCGCCGTTGATGAGGTATTCGCTCTCGCCGGAGCGATACATGCGGCGGGTGACCACGACCTCCTCGAAGTCGACGGGCAGCACGTGATCTGAGTTGTCGAGCGTCAGGTCGACCTCAGCCATACCTACGGGCTTGCGGGCCGAAGAACCCGCGAACACGACGTCTTCCATCGCGGCGCCACGCAACTGCTTGGCGCTCTGCTCGCCCAGGACCCAGCGAATGGCGTCGCTGACGTTGGACTTGCCCGAACCGTTGGGGCCCACGATAACCGTGAGACCCGGCTCGAACACCATATGCGCCCTGTCTGCGAACGATTTGAATCCCTTGAGGGTGAGCGACTTGAGATACACCGGCTACTCCCCGTCCGTAGGGCTCGCATCGCCCTGCGCGTCGAGGTCCTCGACGACAGGAGACTCGTCGGTGCCTGCGACCTTGACGTAACCAAGGTTCTTGAGCGCCTCCTGGGCGGCTGCAGCCTCGGCCTCCTTCTTGGAGGAGCCCACGCCGCGTCCGACATGGCGCTCGCCAAGCAGACAGTCGCAGGTAAACACAGGAACATGGGCCGGGCCGCCCACGCTGATAAGCTCGTAGCGAGGAGCTTCGCGGAACTGTGCCTGGGTCTTCTCCTGCAGCAGCGACTTGGGGTTCTCCTTGGGAAGCGCACGGCCCGCAACCATGAGGGGGCCGAGGGTGTCGAGCACCCAACGCCTGGCAGGCTCAAGGCCGCCGTCGATGAAGATGGCGCCCGTCACGGCCTCGTAGACGTTCTCCAAGGCAGAATGCATGCCGCGGGCCCCCGTGCCCTTCTCGGAAAGGCCCATGATAATGATGTCTTCGAAGCCGCGCTCATGGGCGACCTTCGAGAGGGTCTCGCCCGAGATGATGGACACCTTGAGGCGCGTGAGGCCACCCTCGTCGATGTCGGGGAACTTGCGAAAGATCTCGTCGGCGACCAAAAAGCCCACAACCGAGTCGCCGAGGAACTCGAGACGCTCGTAGCCTGCGGTGACCGGCTTGTTCTCCACGGCGGAGGGGTGCGTGATTGCGCTGCGCAGAAGCTGGGTGTCCATGAACTGGTAGCCCAGGATCTGCTGGGCCAAGTGAAGCTTTTCGTTGATGGTAGACATACGGATGCCTCCCTATCGACCGCAGCTCTGTGCGATCTTGTCGACAAGCTGGGCACGGGCGGCTTGGGCGACGCACAGCGTGCCGTTCATGACCGCCTGGGGCGAGGTGGCACCGTGGCCGATGGCAACGACACCCTTGACGCCGAGCAGGATGGCTCCGCCGTACTTGTCGCCGCTGAGGGCGTCCTTGGCCTTGCCGAAGACAGGCTTGAGGGCGCCGGCCGCGGCGGCGAGGGCGGGGTCTGCCTTTGCGGCACCCATGATGGTGCCCATGAGGAACTTCGACATGCCCTCGAGGCCCTTGAGGACCGTGTTGCCCGTGAAGCCGTCGGTCACGATGACGTCGAAGGTGCCTGCAAGCAGGTCGTTGCCCTCGGCATTGCCGGCGAACTGAGGCACAGTCTCCTTCAGGCGGGCATGGCACTCCTGGGCAAACATCGAGCCCTTCGTCTCCTCGGAGCCGTTGTTGAGCAGCGCCACGCGCGGCTCGTCGACATCCAGGACAATGCGCGCATAGGCAAGGCCCATCTGCGCGAACTGGACGAGGTTCTCGGCCTTGCAGTCGGCGTTGGCGCCCAGGTCGAGGAAGACCGTGGGCTTGGGGCCGGGCAGCACGGCAGTGAGCGCCGGACGGTCGATGCCCTTGATGCGGCCGATGCCCAGCACCGCCGCAGTCATGACGGCACCCGTGGAGCCGGCGGAGAAGAAGCCGTCGGCCACACCCTCGCGCACGAGCTTGCACCCGACAACGATACTGGAGTCGGACTTGGAACGCACCGCCTGCACGGGATGCTCTTCCATGGCAATGACCTGCGTTGTGGGGCGGGCCTCGCAGCGCTCATGGGCCTCAGCAAAGGGGACGATCTCGTCACTGGGGCCGGTGAGAACAACTTTGAGGTTCTCATCGGCCTCAAGGGCGAGCGCGACGCCCTCGAGCACGCAGCTCACGGGACGGTCGCCACCAGCGGCGTCGACGCACACACAGGTAAGGGTTGCATCCTTCATGTCTTCTGCGCTCATGTTCCTTCTTTCGTTTGAAATGAAAAGGGACAAAAAAGGCCGACGTCGCAGATGCGAACGCCGGCCTTTGGGCAAACCCTGGAGTAGTCGTTAGTCGACTGCGATGACCTGACGGCCCTTGTAGGTGCCGCAGGTGGGGCAAACGCGGTGAGGGAGCTTAGCGGCGCCGCACTGGGGGCAGATGCAGGTCTGCATCGTCTGGACCTTGGTGTTCGCGGCACGACGCGAACGAGTCTTGCTACGACCGGTTTTACGCTTGGGAACTGCCATCGTGTACCTCTCTTAAAACTCGCTCCTCCCCCTGGGAGGGCGAACTGCTCATTGCACGGTTGGTTATAATAACACAAAAGTCCATACGTTCAAAAGGTCAAAAGAACCTGCGCAGCCCCTTCACACCTAGCGGGGCTCACCCTGCTCCGCCTCGCGGCTCTCCCACTCCTTTTCGAACTCCTCGTCGTCCAAATCGTCGGAGTCGTCATCGAGGACGTCCTCGAGGTCGTCCACATCGTGGGCGGCCTCGGCATCATCGAACTTGAGGGCAGCCAGTGCCGCGAAGGGGTTGGGTCGATCGAAGTCGGGGTCATGCACGATGACGCAGCCGCACGGGCCGTCGTTGAGGTTGGCGCCGCACTGCGGGCACAGGCCCTTGCAGTCATCGGTGCAGGTGATCACATAGGGAATCTCCATGGCAAGGCCGCCCTGGATTGCCTCGCCGAGGTCCACCGTGCCGTCGGAAGCGTCGATGAGACCGAAATCGCTCTCGTCCTCCACCTCATCTTCAGGCTCCTCGTGCAGGTAATAGCACGAAATCTCGGCATTGACGTCGAGATGGGCGGGACCGAGGCACCTGTCGCACGCCGTGTCCGCCTCGAAGCGGGCCATGCCCGTGGCAAGAATGCCGTCGCCGGTATTGGTGAGCACGATATCGTACGAGATGCCATCGCTCACCTTGAGGTCGCGCCCACCGATGGAGAAGGCGTCGACATCAATGGTGTCCTGCACCGAAATCGTGTCGCCGGGACTCGCCAGGCCGCTCTCGATGGAAAGCTTGACCTGAGGGAAGGAAAGCTTATTGGACATCGCGGTCGTCCTGGTACTCGGCCGGCTCGTCAGCCTGAGCCACACCAGTCAGCAGGTTGCGGCACTCCTGGGTCTGGTCGAGCAGATGCGAGGCCATGTCGATGACGACGTGCAGCTGGTTCTGGAGCTGCTCGAGGGTCTTGTCGGCAACGCCCTCGGCCCAGTAACGGGTGTCACGGGCGTCTTCCTCAGCGTGACGCTTGATGTCGGCGGCCATGTTGTTGGCCAGGCGCACGACCTCCTGCTCGCTGACCATAATGGACGCCTGTGCATTGGCATCGTCGATGGTATGGTTGGCCTGGGTGTTGGCCTCTTCGATAATCTCGTCGCGCTCGCGCAGAATGCGACGCGCCTTCTGGAACTCCTCGGGCAGCGAGCGCTTGATGTCATCGAGAATGGCATACGCCGTGTCTGCCTCGATGATCTTCTTGGAACCGCCGCCGGACAGGGGGGACTTGGCGTTGTTGATCAGATCTTCCAGCTCTTCAATGAAGGCTTCAATTTCAGTACCGGGCATGGGATGTCCTCCGATGGCGACGTGTTGCTAACGCATGGGCGGCTAACGCATGGACGCGGATTGCCTATCTTCAAGCTGCTAAGAATAGCAGAAGATAGGCCGCGCTTTAAGGGCAGGCTGTGAAATATCAGCCATTCAACGGGTAACGTCGACGAAGCGCGGCTTCAACGTTGGGCGTGACAAATTGTGCGACGTCGCCGCCCAGCTCCGCTATCTCTCGCACGGCCGAACTCGAGACGTAGCCGTAGTCGGCGCCGCCCATGACGAAGATCTCTTCGAGCTCGGGGGCCATGCGGTAGTTGAGGTTGGCTTGCTGCAGCTCGTACTCGAAGTCAGTTGTGAGGCGAAGCCCCTTGACCACCGCCGTCACGCCGCCCAGCGAGCGCGCGAACGTCACGAGGAGCCCCTGGAACGGCATGACCGAGACGCTGGGCATATGAGCCGTGGCCTCGCGCACAAGCTGCACGCGCTCTTCAAGGGTGAAGGCGGTGCCTCCCCGCTTGTGCTTGGACTCGGCGACCGCGACGATCACCTCGTCGCAGAGCCTGCTTGCGCGCTCGATGACGTCGAGATGGCCGCGCGTGATGGGGTCGAACGTGCCAGGCACGAGGAACCGCCGGGGTGCGCGGGTCTGGGACGCCGTATCGGCAATAGCAGTGGGTGTCATCTGCTTAACCTCCACTTACGTCGCGGAAAACGTCGCCGTATCGTGCGACGACCTCCGCTTTGATGGGAACATGGCATGGGTCTTGCATGAGAGGATCCGCCTGGAGCATGTCGCATGCCAAGTCGTGCGCATCCTGCAAAAGGTCCGCGTCGCGGGCAAGGTCCACAAAGCGAAGCGAGACCTCGCCCGACTGGCGGACGCCCATGATATCGCCTTCTCGGCGCAATTGCAGGTCCTGCTCGGCAAGTTCAAAACCATCCGAAGTATCGACGAGCGCCTTCATGCGCCGCTTGGCATTGGCCGAAGTGGCGCTCGTGCACAGGAAGACATGGCCGGGGTACTTGCCTCGCCCCACACGGCCGCGCAGCTGATGGAGCTGTGCCAGACCGAAACGCTCCGCATCCTCGATGAGCATGACCGTTGCGTTGGGGACGTCGACACCGACCTCGATGACGGTGGTCGAGACGAGCACTTGAATCGCACCCGCCTTGAAATCGGCCATGACCTGGGCTTTTTCCTGAGGCTTCATGCGACCGGTGAGAAGCCCCACCTCATAGGCCCCAAAGACGCTGCCAGCAAGGGAGCGGGCGACCTTTTGGGCCGCCTGGGGGTCGCTAGGGTCCTCGCCTGCCTCAAGCTCGAGAGCCGCCTGGTCGGGCTCGTCGCCCTCCCCTGCCGGCGCGCCAACCAAGGGGCAGACCACATAGGCCTGGCGACCCTGGGCGATCTCCTCGAGCATGGCGGCGTAGGCATCGGCGCGATTGCGCTTGGCGATGACCTCGGTGGTGATGCCGGCACCTTTCACGGGGCGCATGCGCAGGTAGCTGCGGTCAAGATCGCCGTAAAGTGCCAGGGCCATCGTGCGCGGAATGGGGGTGGCGCTCATGATGAGCAAGTCGGCCCCGCGACCCTTCTCGCGCAGCGCATTGCGCTGGTTCACGCCGAATCGCTGCTGCTCGTCGATGACGACAAGCGTGAGGCGGTTGAAACAGACATCCTCGGAGAGAGCCGCATGCGTGCCGAAAAGCACACAGGTACGGCCCTGCGCGAGACCCTCGAGGATGGACTCCCTCTGCGCCTTGGGCGTGGCGCCCGTGAGCAGCGCCCAGGTAATGTCCGCCGCATCGAGCAGGGGCCCCACCTTGTCGGCATACTGCTGGGCAAGCACGGTTGTGGGGGCCATGAGGGCGGCCTGGCCGCCTGAGTCGGCCACGGCTCCCAGAGCCAAGGTCGCCACAGCGGTCTTGCCCGTACCCACGTCTCCCAAAAGCAGCCTGCTCATGGCCTGCGGGCTTGCCATATCGAGGAGAATCTCCTCAACGGCCATTTGCTGGTCGGCAGTGAGGGCAAACGGCAAAGCGGCGCACAGGGCACGTTCATGGGGGCCGTCAACCACATGCTCGACAGGCTTGACCCCCATAACGCGCACATCGCGGCGGGCGCGCAGCGCCACCTGGAGAAAGGCGGCCTCGTCAAAGGCGAGCCTTCGGCGGGCGGCTTCGGCATCGTCCCCATCGCACGGGTAGTGCATCGCACGCAACGCACGCGAGATTGGCATAAGGCGTCGCTGTGCCCGCACGACGGCGGGCCAGGGGTCCAGCACGTCGGCAAAAGATGTCAGGCACTCCGACGACAGCCTGCGCAGCCACTGGCCCGTGAGCCCCTCAGTGGCGTGATAGACGGGAAGCATGGGATGCCCAGCGCATGCGCAGGCAAACCCAGGGCCGTCACCCTCGAGCGCCTCCCAATAAGGCGAGTTCAGGCGCTTGAACCCATAGCCAAAGCTCACCTTGCCAAAAAGAAGCAGCGTCTGACCCTCAGCGAACTTCTGGGCAAGCCAAGGCTGCCCGAAAAAGCACACCATGATGACGCCGGTGTCGTCGTAGCACGACAGCTCAACCACCGTCACGCGGGGACGGGGACGCTTGAGCTCGACTTTGTCGACATGCACCACGAAGCTCGCCTGGTCGCCCACACGAGCATGCGCCACATCCACGAGCTGGCTCAAGTCGAGGTAACGCATAGGGGTTGCCATAAGCTCGTCGAAGATCGAGCGCACGCCGATTTTTGCCAGCAGGGCACCCTTGGCGGGCCCTACGCCACGGATAAACGACACAGGCCACCCCATACCCGCCGTCTGCTTGAGACGGTCGGCGGATGAGACGGCCTGCGCGCAACTCATATACGTCTGAACACGAGAGCCGAGCGGGCTACTCGATGGAAAGCACGATGGGATACAGGGGCTGCTCGCCGCGATGCGCGTCGACGTCGAGGTCGGGCACGGCGTCCTCGAGGCGCTCAACCAGGGCCTCGAACTCGTCCTGGGGCATGTCGAGGCCCGCAAGGATGGTGAGAGTGTCGCCCTCGATGTCGGCCTGCATGGCCTTGACCATCTCGACGCACATGTCGCAGACGTCGGAACCGGCGTAGGTCACCTTGTCTTCGACAAGGCCGATGACGTCACCGGAGTGGATGGCGTCGCCGTTGACCGTCTGCGAATCGCGCACGGCATGGGTGATCTCGCCGTCATGCACACCGGGCAGGACCTCTGCCATGGCGGCAGCGTTGTCGTCGAGCGAGGCAGTCGGGTTGAAGGCGAACATCGCCGAGAAGCCCTGAGGGACGCTGCGCGTGGTGACGACCGCCATGGGGAAGTCGGCAGCTGCGGCGGCAGACTGTGCAGCCATGATGATGTTGCCGTTGTTGGGCAGCACGATGACCTGCTCGGCACGCGCCTGCTTGGCGGCAGCAAGGATGTCGGCGGTGGAGGGGTTCATGGTCTGGCCGCCCTCGACGACGACGTCGACGCCCAGGGAGCGCAGGATTTCGGCCTGGCCGGAACCGGCAGCCACGGCGATGACGCCGAGCGGCTTGACCGGGGCCTCGGCGGCCTTGTCCTGAGCAATCTTCTCAGTGCGCTCGTGGGCCTCCATGTCCATGTTATGGATGAAGACGTTGAAAATCTGCCCGATGGCGAGCATGTGGTCGAGCACATGGTCGGGACGGTCGGTGTGAACGTGAATCTTGTAGTCGGGGTACGCACCAACAAGAAGCTCGCAGTCGCCCTGTGTGGCAAGGAAGTCACGCGTGGCGTCCTCATCGAAGGTCTGCTCGGCCTTGAAGAGGAACTCGGTGCAGTAGCGGAACTCCGAGCCCTCCCAGTCATCGTTGAGCTCGATGGCAACCTTGGCGTTAGCCTGGGCCATGGCCTTGTCTGCAGCCGAGGAGACCCCGCCCTCGCGGCCGAGCGCGTTGGCGCAGAAAGCCTCAAGGAAGATGGCAAAGCCAAACGCGCCCGAGTCGACGACGCCGTTCTCCTTGAGAACGGGAAGCAGGTCGGGCGTGCGCGCGACGCTCTCGAAAGCCTCGGCCACCAGGGCGTCGAGCGTCTCCTCAAGGGTCGCGTGCTTCTTCTCGCACATGTCAGCGCGCTTGGAAACGTCGCGCAGCACCGTGAGGATGGTACCCTCGACAGGCTTGCGCACGGCGGCAAAGGCCACCTTGACGGCACGGCGGAACGCCGATGCGACGACTCCGGCGTCGGCGGGACCCTCGACCTCAGCCAGACCCTCGGCCAGACCGCGAAGAATCTGGCTCGTGATGACGCCAGAGTTGCCGCGGGCGCCCATAAGGGAGCCGTGCGTCACGGCAGCCGCGAGCTTGGGCATCGCGGCGTCGGCCGGCAGCGCTTCAATCTCGGAAACAACCGTGGCCAGGGTGAGCGACATGTTCGTACCGGTGTCACCGTCGGGCACCGGGAAGACGTTGAGCTTGTTGATCTCCTCGCTGCGCTCCTTGACGGCGCGAGCGGCAACGATGAAGCTGTTGCGTACGGTCTGCTCGATCATCAGACTTCTCCCATAGATACGTTGGCAGGGCTTTACGCCTCACGGACCTTCATCGCGTCGACATGGACGACCACGTGAGCGTCGTCAATCTGGGCGATGTTCTTAAGGACATACTGGACCGCGTCCACAAGGTTCTGGCTGACAGCGGTGAGGTTCACGCCGTACTCGAGCACGACGTGCAGGGCGACGGAAAGCTTGCCGTTCTCGTCGCGGTCGATCTCAATGCCCCTGCGCAGGCGCTGCGCGGGCAGAAGCCCGGCAATGCCCTCCTGCACGCTCGTGGGGGCGGGGGACGTCATGCCAACAACGCCATAGCATTCCTTGGCGGCATAGCCGACCAGGTCGGCGAGCACGTCATCGGAGACGATGAGGGCACCGTTCGTTTTGTCTGCCATAGTCTTGCTCCCGTCACTGATAGCCGTTTGCACTCAATTCAAGGAAGTATACACCGAGACACAAAAAAGGCCCCCGTACGGAGGCCTTACAACTCACACTTTACGCGTGAAGACTAGCCGCGAACGACCTTGCCGGCCTTGAGGCACTTGGTGCAGACCTTGACCTTCTTGCGCTCGCCGTCAACGATGCAGTACAGGGACTGCACGTTGGCACGGTGCTGGCGGTTGGTGACGCGGTGGGAGTGGCTGATGGAGCGGCTGAACACCGGGTGCTTACCGCAGACTTCGCAAACCTGGGACATCTCGAAAACTCCTTCTAACTGCTTGCGGGACGCTCTGCCCGCCCGCTTAAATCGGCAACTGTAGAAGATTAGCACACACCGGGGCAAAGATGCAAAACTTCATATCCTAGTCGCAGATATTCCAGAGGTCGCGTACGCAAAACCGCCATTAAAGGATGCTCTCCTTATGGATGTGCTCTCGTTCGACAATGACGAACACGGTACCTGCGTGAACCTCAACAACAGCGCCCTTTTGCTCGATAACATTGGAAATTCCCAGGTCATCGAGGGTATTAAGGGTGGCATGGTCAAGGTTCCAACGCATGCCCGACTCGCTCAGACAGGCAGGAGCGGGCAGCGCAACCACACTCAGGGTGCGACCCACGTCCTGGGCGCAAAATTTTACACGCGGATTGCTTTGACAGGACAGGACGTGAACCGTGCTCGCGGGCGTCTCGATACGAATGGGCAGTGTCACCATGCGTGCAAGAACACCAAAAACGCCCAACTCGTGGTCGACTCTTCCACCGGTGATGCCAGTCGCGACGATACCAGACACTCCGAGTTCGATCGCATGATTGGCGAGCCAGGAAAGCGCCAGGCCCAGGTCGGTATCGTCCTTGTCCATGGGAAAACCGAGCTCCCGTGCGGCACCTGCTCGCACATACGCCAGGGCTTCGTGACTCAGCGAGTCACCGTCGCCCACTAGCACGTCGACATGCAGGCCAGCGCGCATGCATGCGTCGGCGCCGGAGTCGCAGGCAATGACAAGGGAGCATCCTTGCGCGCAGCGTCGGAGAAACTCAGGCGCCGGAGTCTCGGGGGAACCACCGACAATCAGGGCGGGACCAGTCGTGCACGGGCTGACGGCCGCACTCCGAGGCGCGGCGCCTTGAACCTGCGGGACGGCAATATGGGACCGCAGGGGCGCCATATGGTCGAGCGGACCGTTTCCCCGCCCCAGGTCAAGACCCGCGCGCAAACACGTCGCGAGGTAATCCTTCGCCCGGCGGACGGCCTCTTCAACCGGCAGGCCATACGCCAAGAAGCATGCGATGGCACTTGAGAGCGTGCAGCCCGTGCCGTGGGTACCGCGCGTCTGCACCGCTTCTCCGCGCAAAACAACGGGGTCGTCGGCACCCGGCAGCAAGAGCACGTCGGTCGCGCAGTCCTCCCCTGCCAGATGACCGCCCTTTACGAGAACCGCACCGGGAGTCGTGCGCGCGATGATGCAAGCGGCCTGCACCATGGAATCCAGACCCTGGGCTGCGGCATCGATGCCGGCCAGGACACTTGCCTCGGGAATGTTGGGCGTCACGACCTGCGCCAGGCAGAACAGCTCGTCCACCATGGCCCGCGCCGCACCGTCGGCCATGAGCGCCGCCCCGCTCGTGGCAACCATGACCGGGTCGACAACGATGTTGCCTGCCTCATGGCGGTGCAGGCCCTGCGCAACCGCACGGACGACCCGAGCGCTTGAAAGCATGCCAATCTTAACGGAGGTGGGACGGATGTCCTCAAACACGGCGTCCATCTGGTCGGCCACAATCTGCGCATCCGCCTCCTGTATGGAGCGGACCCCACAGGTGTTCTGCGCCGTAAGCGCCGTGATCACACTTTGACCATACAGGCCCAAAGCGGCGATAGTCTTGAGGTCGGCTTGGATACCGGCGCCGCCCGACGAGTCGCTGCCGGCGACAGTGAGAACGGAAGGAAGCTGCATGGGTCCTCCAATACAAGAAAAACGGCCTGCCCAGAACGCGTCGAGCACCGACGCACGTCCAGGACAGGCCGCACAAGGGCAATTGCCACTCAGGCGAATGGGAAGCTGCTCTCAAACTCGCTAGAGTTGCCTGTGATGCGGCCAGGCCGCGACGGCCCCGGCAAGGTCGCAAGCGGCCTGACGGGGATCGGCGGCAGCAAAAATAGCCGAGACCACTGCCACACCCGCCGCGCCCGCAGGGCAAAAGGAAGCGACATTGCCCTGGTTGATACCACCGATGGCAACAACAGGCAAGGGCGTGGCGGACACAACCTGAGCGAGGCCAGCCAGACCCACGTGCTCAGCATCGCCCTTGGTGGGCGTTGCATAGACCGCGCATCCCAGATAATCGGCACCGGCCTCGTAGGCGGCCAGCGCCTGGGCGGGGTTGTCGGCGCTCACGCCAACGATGGCGTCGGGGCCCAGCATCTCGCGGGCCTGGGCGCAGGCAAGGTCCGACTGGCCCACGTGGACGCCATCAGCTCCCACCTCGAGTGCGCATTCGACGTCGTCGTTCACCACAAAGGGGACGTCGTGGGCGCGACAGACGGCAAGCACCTCGCGGGCAAGCTCGCAACGACGGGCGTGGTCGACGTCCTTCTCGCGCAGCTGCACGAACGTCGCTCCACCCAAGATGGCCTGTTCCACGACGTCGCAGAGCCGCCGCCCGTCGAGCCAGCGCGGGTCGGTCACGGCATAGACCGCAAGGCAGCGACGCAGGGCGTCAGCATATGCGTCGCTTCCGCGCGCGGCGCCGGCCCACTTAGATGAGGTCATAGATGGCGCCCTGCTCCACCTTGTCGGCGGTCATCTTGAAGACCTCGTCGATGAGATAGTTCGAATACGTGGCGTTGCCGACGCCCTCCTCAAGGGCACGGTCAGCGGCAAACTTGCCGGCCAGGCCGTACATGCAGAAAGCCGACGCAACGGCCTCGAGCATGTTGTCGGGGTTCGCCGCAATATAGGCGCCCACCACACCGCTCAACATGCAGCCCGAACCCGTAATCTGGCCCATAAGACGGTGACCGTTGGAAATGACGTAGGTATGCTCGGCATCGCTCACCAGGTCGATGACGCCGGAAGCGGCCACAATGGAGCCCGACGCAGCGCTGAACTGGCGCACAAAACGCACCATCTCGTCGAGGTTGCTGGTAGTGACCACGTCATCGGCAGCCACGTCGACGCCGCGCGTGGTTGAAGTACCGGCGGCGAGGGCCTTGATCTCGCTCATGTTGCCGCGCACGACGGAAATCTTGCGCTGGGCAAGGAGCGTGGAAGCCGTGGATGTACGCAGCTTGCTGGCACCGGCACCCACCGGGTCGAGCACGATGGGATGGCCGAGCTGCTCGGCGCGGGCGCTGGCGAGCACCATGGCGCGGATGGACTGGGAGTTGAGCGTGCCGATATTGATGTTGAGCGCACCACAAATGGAGGTGATGTCCTCCACGTCGTCAGGTTCGTCGCTCATGATGGGAGAGCCGCCGCACGCGATGATAACGTTGGCCACATCGTGGACAGTCACATAGTTCGTGATGTTGTGAACCAAGGGTACGGACTTGCGAACTGCTTCGAATCGCTCTGCGAGCATGGGCATGCAACCCCTTTCTGCTCGTGCCGCATTACCGGCACGGTCGTCTCGGTCGCAGGCGCTTTACGGCCTGCCTCTCAGCCGCCTGTCGCGGCTCCCGTCGTATAGAAACGCCCTGCGGGCGCAAGTTGTTATCGTAAAGCATATGGAACCCACACTGCCACCGTAATTTTGCCAACGGCATTGGATACAGTAGTTTCAAACAAACGCGACCTACCCATGCGGCCCACGTGGCCACACCCAAGCAAGGAGTTCTGAAGAATGGCACGCTACGATTATCGCTGCACGTCCTGCGGCAAGGTGTTCGAGGTCTCCCATGGAATGCGCGAGCATCCCGAAGTCGTATGCCCCGACTGCGGCGCTGCCGCCTCGCGCGAGTTCTCCGCAAGCGGCATCGTGCTCAAGGGCAGCGGCTTCTACAACACCGACCAACGCGGCAGCTCCTCGGCTACCCCCGCAACCGGTGCCGGCAAAGACGGCTCGGAGGGCGCAAAGGCCTCCAGCCAGAGCACGCCGGAGACGTCGGGCAGCTCCGCGTCCGACAGCAAGCCTGCAGCCAGCACGGCTAGCGCCAAGAGCGAGTAAGGCGCCCCTGTTCCATCCCAAACCCTAAAACACCAAACCGCCCGTCAACCATCCCAGACAAGGTTGACGGGCGGTTTTTGTATGGGCCGAACACCACAAACGAGGTGCTCCCCCTGCGCGATTCACGCGCCCTCCCCCTACAGCGCCTCAGCAGCGTCGATAAGTTCCTCTTGGGAGTGGACCCCCGCCTTCTGATAGATGTTGCGCATATGGGTGTGCACGGTGTTCTTGCTCACAGTAAGGCTTTCGGCAACCCAGGCGACGCTGCGCCCGCGCAAAAGGCCCGGCAGCACGGCACGCTCACGAGGTGTGAGCCCCCAGACATCGGCAGCATGGCTGGCAAGGGCGTCGAGGGCAGCGCTTGCCTCCAAGGCAGGATCGGGGCATGCGGAAGCGTCTTGTACCTCACCCAAAGAAGCCGCATCACCCACATCAACGAGAGCGACCCCGTCATGCGGACCAAACAGACGAGGCGCAAACTCCACCATGATGAGAGCCGCCAAAGCCAAGGCGGCTACAACCATATAAATGTCACCCGCGCCCGACGCGGGCAGGAAATCGCCCCCAAGCCACATGCCCGCATGGGTGCCCACAAAAAAGGCGCCGCAGACCGCAGCAAACCAGCGCAACCGCTCATCAGCAGGGGCAGGCGTGGGGAACATCCACAGCATACCGTAGAACAAGGCCTGCGACAGCGCCATGAGCACGGGTACCACCTCGCCCATGAACCCCGCGAGCAGCGGGGCCAGAAAGATGGCCACGAGAAAGGCGGGCACCAGCAAGCAGCGCAGGGCAAACGGATCGACACAGCGGCTGACGAGCCACAGCGTCCCTGCGATGAGCGCACATGCACCCAGGACAAGGCCCAGGTCGTTTACCAGGCAAGAATGCAAAAGTGAAGGCTGCACCATGGCTGTGGGAGCCAGTGCATGGGCCTGACTTGAGGCAAGGCCGCCCACCATCCCATACAAGCCAAACGTAAACAAGCGAAATCCTGGCATTTTAACACATGACGGCCTCTCGCACAGGCGCGCTCGCTCCAACGTGGACTCACGGGGAGACGCCGAGGGACACGTCGAAGGCGGGGCGCTCGGCGCGTTCGAAACGTCATCCATCGTATCAAGCCTTTTTAAGCACGCCCATGCTACAAACGGCAACACGAAGCTCACGACGGCGACACCACCGGGCGCAAGCAACAAGAAGACGAAATCGAGCACCACGGAGACGCCCAAAGCCCACACGACCTGCGCAGCAAGCGCACCCACATCCCGAGCGTCGACGCGCGCATACACGGCAACAAGCATGAAGAGGCCTGCCACGCGCACAAATGCCCCCACAAAGAAGAGCAGCTGCGCGCCCACAAGCGGATTGAGCACCCGGCAGACTTGCAACAAGACAAGACAGGTGAGCGCGAAACCCGCCACAACCGCCCTTCCCACTACCGTGCGAGCAACCCGCGCGACACTGCGGTGCCAATGGGACACAGCCCAGCAACACACCAAGCACAAGCCCAGCATGAGCAGATTGTCCCCCGGCATGGGAAAGCTGCCTACCCCGCCGACGCTCATCTCAAGCAGAGCGCGGGTGACACCCGCAAGCGTCAAAGCGACAGCCAGGCATAGCGCAATGAGACGCTGACACCCGTCTTTGACAACGCCCGCCATGGCATCGATAACATTTTTTAGCATATCGTGCCGTCCCCTTTTCAGCCTCACCGTTGGCTGCATTTTTTCAGCTCCCTATGATACGCCACCTCGCCCAAAAGGTCGCATTGACGACACGACGGAGCGAACACGTATTCCCACAAGGTACAAAATGCCCGAAATAGTTCACCTCATCGAGGTGAACTAGGCTTTCTGCCAGCTAAAACAAGGTTCACGGACACGAGGTGAAGATTTGGGCACTCAAGCGCCCTAGAGTCTGCCCTGTCATCGCAGGCAAGCCCGCAACGGGTTGTCTGCAAGGTTCCTCATACGTTAGGAGCATGTAATGAGCATGACAGAAAAGGCGCTTACCCGCCGCATCTTCGTCACCAGCGCAGCCCTCGCCGCCGCAGGCACCGTAGCCGCCGGCACCGCTGTCGCCGAGGAGGCGAAGCCCGCAGACGGCGCCGTCCCCACCATTTTCAAGGAGAACCCCGCCTGGCTGGGCAAGGCGCCCGAGATGCCCACCGAGTTTGAGGATGAAAGCGAAGCCGACATTGTTGTCGTGGGCTGCGGCCACTCCGGTGCCGCCTGCGCCCGTCATGCCGCCGAGCTGGGCAAGAGCGTCATCGTGCTTGAGCAGCAGGACGACGACGTCGACACCTTCATGATTCTTGGCCAGGCCATCGGTCACATCAACTCCCAGTGGCAGTTCGACCAGGGCGTGCCCGAGTACGATGTCGCCGAGTTCGTGCACAACTGGCAGCTTCACAGCGCCAACCGCGCCAACGGCAAGCTTGTCCACGACTTCGCCGTGTTCGGCGGCAAGGCCCTCGATGACCTCGTGGCCGTGTGTCCCGAGGACTCCAAGCCCATGGCCCAGGCGTGGCCGGCACCCGCCGGCTGGCAGCACAAGGTGGGCGACTTCTGCTCCTACCCTGCCGCCGCCAGCTTCGGCATGGGCATCAACAAGGCCATGGCTGCTCAGCGCCAGGCAATCGTTGACGCCGGCGGCACTGTGGTGTACGGCATGAGCGGCTACTGCCTCATCGGCAATGCGACCGACGGCGTTACCGGCGTCGTTGGCAAGGATGGTGACGGTAAGTTCCACAAGTACACCGCCAAGCTCGGCGTTGTCTTGGCCGCCGGTGACTGCTCGGGCGACAAGGACATGTTCGCCGCGCTTTGCCAAGAAGTCGCCGAGACCAACACGGCTGAGGAGCAGCTTGCCGGCCAGGGCTGGAGTGGCCAGGGCCAGAAGATGGGCCTGTGGGCCGGTGCCGCCATGGAAATTGGCCCACGTGCTGCCATGGGCGGCAACTTCGGTCTGCCGATGAGCCCGCTTGCCGGCACACCGGTGTTGCGCGTCAACAAGTACGGTGAGCGCTACGGCGACGAGGGCTTCGCCGGCGGCGTTCTGTCCGGCATCTCCGGCGCCCGCCAGCCGCAGGGCTTCATTTACGACGTGTGGGATGCCAACGTGGCCGCCTACATGGACGTCAATCCGCTCGAGCACTTCAACCCGGAAGCCACCGACGAGGCAATCTCCTCCCTTCAGGACTCCATGGATCAGGCCTACGCCGCCGGCAAGGACGGCCTGGCAGTGAAGATCCAGCGCGGCCCGGCCTACACCGGTCCCGACAATCCTGCTTACATGTACGGCGCCGACACCATCGAGGAGTTGGCCGAGTACATGGGCCTCGACGAGGAATCTCAGCAGACCTTCATTGACACCGTGGCGCGCTACAACGAGCTGTGCGAGAAGGGCGCCGACGACGACTTCGGCAAGGACCCGACCTACATGATCGCCCTCACCAACCCGCCCTACTACTGCTATGCCAACACGCCCAACCGCAACGACATCATGTGCGCGTTCGCCGGCCTGTTCGTCGACGGCAACCAGCAGGTCATGGCGGCCCAGACGTTTGACAAAATCGCCGGCCTGTACGCCACGGGCAACTGCGCAGGCGGCCGCTTCCCGCTGCAGTACACCGCGCCCATGAACGGTGCTTCCATCGGGTTTGCGCTGGCTGGCGGCTATGCCCTCGGTGATTACCTCGGCAACCTCTAGGGGATGATGTGGAACCTCGTCCACCGCGTTCCGCGGACGCTCATGTACGTCCAGTAGGCCAAAGGCCCGCACCGCGCACATCGCATCCGCGCGCCTTGCGGACGAGAACCCACTATTAGCAGATACGGAACCTGATGCGCCGCGTTGCACAGGGCCTAGAGTACGCCAGTACACGTCGGCCCTGTGCGCCTTGCGCATCAGAACCCGCTTTATGTTGATGCAGAACCTGGCCTGCTGCAGCCTCGAGAGGCCCGAGTAGTCCGCAAGCGTTATTTGATTTCACGAGGGAAGGGCAGGCCCTCGCACTCCCCTGCCCTTCCCTCTGAAATAGTCCTGTTCGTTCGATAAGGAGAACACAGCATGAGTGAGCAGATTTCCCGTCGATTCTTCCTGCGCAGCGCCGCACTTGGCGTGAGCGGCATCGCCATGAGCGCAGCTGCTGCCACCGCCCTTGCCGAGGAAGGCAAGGCCGCAGCCGAGGGCGCAGCTGACCCCACCACGGCCGCCAACGCCTCTGGCGCCACCGACGCCGTGCGCGAGAAGGTCATCGCCGACCCCAGCTTCTTCACCGCCCCCGAGCTTATCGGCGACGATCAGATTTCCCAGACCATCGACTGCGACGTCGTCGTCGTGGGCGCCGGCCCCGCCGGCGAGGCCGCTGCCCGCGCGGCCGCCGAGGAAGGCGCCAAGGTGTGCCTGCTCGAGAAGGGCGCAGGCGCTACGTTCAACGGTGGTGATGTGGGCGCCTTCGAGAGCCAGTTCACTGATCGCTTCAACTACAGCCATGACGCCGAGGGCATCGTCCACGAACTCATGAAGGGCTCCACCTCCAAGGCCAACCAGGACCTCTACATGACCTGGCTGCGTCACTCCGGCGCCACCTTCGACTGGGTGTGCGACGCCCTGGACGACCTGTACATCCTCGAGGCCACGGCCACCCCGACCCCCAACGGTGCCGGTGCATGGATTCAGCCCGAGCGCTTCCCCCTGCCCAACCCCTATGAGCCCCGCGAGGCTTACTACGGCACCTGGCAGACCACCTACCGCCTGGGTGGCGCCCAGAGCTTCACCTACTGCGGCGAGGCCCTCGTGAAGGCTGCCGAAGCCACTGGCAACTGCACCACGTACTACCAGACCGCCGGCTACCAGCTTGTCCGTGGCGATGACCAGAAGTCCGGCCGCGTCACCGCTCTTATCGCCAAGACCTATGAGGGCGAGTACCTCAAGTTCAACGCCGCCAAGGGCGTCATCCTGTGCACGGGCGACTACACGGGCGACAACGAGATGTTCCAGTACTACATGCCCTGGTACTACTACCTGCCCGTGATGTACTCCGCCACCGACCCCGACGGCAACGCCGCTAACACCGGCGACGGCGACAAGATGGCCCTGTGGGTTGGCGCCCGCATGGAGCCCGGCCCCCACGCCGGCATGGCCCACACCATGGGCGGCCCGCTCGGCTGCGCCCCCATGCTCATGCTCAACCTCGACGGTGAGCGCTTCATGAACGAGGACATCCCTGGTCAGGAGATTCAGGACCAGATGATGCGCAACAACCAGGACCACTGCTGGCAGATTTTCGACTCCAAGTGGAACGAGGAAGTCGGCTTCATGGGCGCCGGCCACGGCCAGGTCATCTACGAGCTCAAGGACGGCGATAACCAGCGCCTCTCCTCCAACGACGGCTTCGGCTCGCAGGCCCAGATCGACGAGGCCGTGAAGGCCGGTACCACGGTCACTGCCGACACGCTCGAGGAGCTCATCGCCCAGACCGACATCGCCGACGCCGACGCCGCCCTGGCCGCCATCGCCCGCTACAACGAGCTGGCCGCAGCCGGCGAGGACACGGACTACTACAAGGCTGCCAATTGCATGTACGCCCTGGAGAACCCGCCCTACTACGCCTGCAAGTTCAACAACGCCGGTCCTCTCCTCGTGTCCTCCTCGGGCATCATGACCGACAAGTACGGCCGCGTCGTCGACGACAACGAGCAGGTCATCGAGGGCCTCTATGCCGCCGGCAACAACCAGGGCGGTCGCTTCTCTTCCGGCTACCCCACCACCGTGCCCGGCATCTCCCGCTCGTTCGCCCTGGTATACGGCCGCATCGAGGGCATGATTGCCGCCCACGACGGCGACGTCTCCATCATCGACAACACCGTCGTCGAGACCTACGAGATGAAGAACCAGCCCATCGAATGGACCGCTGAGGATGCCGCCAACCAGCCCGTTGAGGAGTCTTCCATGGGCATGCCCGGCGAGGAGGCCCCTGCGACCGATGTCGCGGCCATCGCTGACGGCACCTACGAGGGTTCCGCCAAGGGCATCGGCGGCGACGTGCCCGTGACCGTCACCGTCGAGGGTGGCAAGATCACTGCCGTTGAGGTTGGCGAGAACTCCGAGACCCAGGGCATCGGCTCCAAGGCCATCGAGCAGCTGCCCGCCGCCATCGTCGAGGCCAACGGCACCGACGGCGTGGCCGCCGTCTCTGGCGCAACCGTCACCTCCAAGGCCATCTTCGAGGCAGTGAACGCGGCCCTGGCCAGCGCTTAAGCCCTCACTTCGTGCCCTTTGGCATTCGTTCTTTGATTACACGACGGCCCCGCG
This sequence comes from uncultured Coriobacteriales bacterium, assembly GCA_934636245.1. Classification (GTDB taxonomy): domain Bacteria; phylum Actinomycetota; class Coriobacteriia; order Coriobacteriales; family UMGS124; genus UMGS124. The sequence goes on along the minus strand of CAKUAI010000004.1, from coordinate 16,282 downwards.
TGTGCAAGCCACATGCGGGGCCGTTTCGGTGCGGGACGTTCTTTGCGAGCCCGCCAGCATAGGGCATGGCTCGATTGGGGGCCAGCTAGGCCCTCCAGCGGTTGAGCATGGCGGCCAGCTCTTGGGAGCGCGGCATCGCAAGGCCGCAAGCAGGCGTTCCGTGCTCATCGAGCGCCTCCCAGCCACCTCGGCGCCATTCCTCATACACGGCCTCCACGACCTCCCCCATGCTTCGGCGGCCATCGAGCAGCCCGCGTGTCAGAGCCACGCGCGCCATCTGGGCAAGCGCTGCGGCCTGCTCGGCATCCACAATCTGCTCCACCAGCCGCAGGTCGGCGCCGCCGCCGCCCACGCTTACCTCATCGCGACTCGCACGAACCTTAAGGCGACGCTCCTTGCCAGAACCTCCGCCTTTGCGACTAGAACGCCCCGTGGCTCCGCTTGCTGCATCAATCGCTTCCCCTTCAGCCACCTCATCTCGCACGAAATCGCGTCGAGTCGTCGGCAGGCTCAGATGCACATGGCGTGTACCGCTTGCCGGCAAGGCAAACCCCGAGGCGCATGCAACCGGGGCGGCTCCCCTGGTACGGCAGACTTCACGCACCCTTTCGGTGATGTCATGCGCCTCGTAGCGCTCCATCTGCAACACCGTGTCAGCAACCCCGAAGAACGCACCGGAACTACCGGCGACGATGACGCTTGAGATACCCACCTTCTCCCAAAGGTTGCGCACGCGCGCCACGAAAGGCGTGATGGGCTCATGCTCGGGACTCACCACGGTAGCCATGAGGGCGTCGCGCACCATGAAGTTGGTGGCCGAGGTGTCCTCGTCGATAAGCAACGCGCGGCATCCTGCCTCAATCGCCTCAATGGCGCTGGCCGCCTGGGAGGTGGAGCCGCTTGCGTCGAGCGTGCTGAAGCAGGTCGTGTCGCAACCGTTGGGCAGGTTGTCAATGAACAGGGAGATGTCCACCTCGTGGACTGCACGGCGGTCCTCGGCACGCAGCTTCACGGCCGTGGCATCGCACGCGACATACTCACGCCCGTCACCTGTCACATGGTCGTACACCCCTTCTTGCAGAGCCTGTAGCAGCGTCGACTTGCCGTGGTATCCGCCGCCCACGATAAGCGTCACGCCGCGTCGGATGCCCATGCCGCGCGTGGGACCATGCTGCGGAAGATCAAGCACGACTTCCTGCTCGCACGGAGCCTCGAACGGCAGGGCGCCACGCATGGGTTTTGAAGATGAGCCGCTCTCGCGCGGCAGGATGCTGCCGTCCGCGACAAAAGCCACCAGACCCAGGCGCTCGAGCTCGCCGCGCATGAAATGCTGGTCGTCTGCAAGATCGCACGCGGCTTGAGCAAGCTTGAGGCCGCCTGCGTCACACACGAGCGCCTCATCGACCATGCGCGGAACAAAGTCGAACAGAATGCGCTTGAGAGCGGAGGCGTCCACCGACCTGCCGTGAGCGGGGAACCCAACCTTGAAGCAGAGCTCGAACCCTTCCTCCCCCAGCATACAGGCACTGCGCTCCAATACCTCGGGTCCGGGGCGGCTCGTGTACAGCGCGCCGCTCTTGCCCGACCCCGACACCTTGAACGAGTACCGCGCCGCCGCGCGACCAAAACGCCTGACAAGGAAATCGGAGAACGCCCGAGCTCGCCAAGGAGTGGCGTACAGGTCGGCGGGCCAGCCGGCACTGTCGTGGGTGAGGTACACCGACACGTCGGAAGGCGCCGCAAACGGGTCGCCCTGGACATGGTTGACGCACAGCTCATAGGCCTCAAAGCGGTAGCACCCTCGAAGCCCCTTGTAGGCCGGATAACCCCTGCGGTCGATATCTTCAAGCTGATAGCGCAAGTCACGCGCGTCCTTCACGTTGAAACCCTCCCTTGTCGCACCCAAGGTGCAAGAAAAACGAAACCGCCCCGCCGAGGCCTCGCTCAGCAGGGCGGCAACACCGACGCGCGAAAACACGCCGCACGCATGGCAACGCCAGTGAAAGATGAGCTACCTCGCCAGCTTGCCAGCCTTCCAGGCTTCGGTATCCTCCACGCGGATGACCGAGCACACTTCCTGTACGCCCTCGACCTCGCGCACCTTGGCAAGTGCCGCCTGAACGGCGCGCTCTTTCGCGGGCTGGGTCAGCAGCACGAGAGAAGCGGCGGCGTTCTCGTCGTGCGAAGGCTGGCTCACCAAGGCGATGGAAACACCTTCGTCGCCAAAGACGCTGGCAACGGGACCTAAGATACCAGGCCTGTCCTCCAACGCAAGGCGCACGTAGTAGCGGGCCGTAAGGTCAAGCGGGTTGCAGACGGGTAGCACGCGGTCGAACGGCTTTGCCTCTGCCAGAGGCTTGCTGCCATGGGCAAGGGGCGTAGCCAAGGCCAGCACATCTCCCATGACGGCGCTTGCCGTGGGGAAGTCACCGGCGCCGGGGCCAAAGTACATCGTCTCGCCCACTGCGTCTCCCACGACGTAGACGGCGTTGAAAACGCCATCGACGCTTGCGAGCTGGTGGCCCATGGGCAGCATCGCGGGATGCACGCGCACGTCAACGCCCGAGGCAGTGCTGCGCGCCACAGCCAGGAGCTTCACGCGGTAGCCCCACTCCCTGGCGCAGGCGACGTCGACGGGCGAGACGCCGCGGATGCCCTCGATAAGCGACACGTCGTCCATCGTGACGCGCGTGTTGAAGCCGATGGTTGCCAGAATGGCAATCTTTGCGGCAGCGTCGAGACCGTCGACGTCGGCGGTGGGATCCGCCTCGGCATAGCCCAGACGCTGGGCGTCCGCCAGGACCTCGTCAAACGACAGGCCCTCGCGTTCGATGCGCGTGAGCATGTAGTTCGTCGTGCCGTTCACGATACCGGCGATGGTAAGAACCTCGTTGCCGGCAAGCGCATGCTCAAGCGTCTCGACGATGGGGATGCCACCGGCCACTGCAGCCTCGCAGCGCAGCTGAACGCCCGACTCGTGGGCCATGCCGGCAAGCTCGCCCATGCAATGCGAAAGCATCGACTTGTTGGCGCTGACCACATGCTTGCCTGCCGCAAATGCAGCCTCGAAAATCTCACGGGCGGGATGGTCGCCGCCGATGAGCTCCACCACGATGTCAACCTCGGGGTCGGACACAGCCTCGCGCCAGTCCGTCGTAAAGACGCCCTCAGGAAGTCCCAACTCCTCGGCATGGCGCGCGCCGCGAGCGCAGGCCCGCTTCAAGCGCAGGTCGACCCCATACGAGGCAAGATAGTCGTCATGATGGCGTTGGAGCAGCCTCACGAGACCGCCGCCGACAGTGCCGAGTCCGATAACCGCAATGTTCACCACGCCCATGTGAATGCCTCCTTGGTGAGCTCAAAAAAAGAAAAAGGCCCGACAACGCCTGTCGGGCCTGGCTTGCTGGGTAGATAGTACTACTGCGCGGCTTCCTCGCCACGCTGCTCCATGCTCACCGGCGCACTTACACCGATGAGAGAAAGCGTCTGGGCAAGCACGCGCCTTGCGGCGTCGCAGGCAGCCAGACGCGCGCGCGTAAGCTCGGCGTCGTCAGTCAGCACGTGGCAGTTGGTATAGAAGCCATGGAAGGCCGCCGCAGTGCCCGTGGCATAGTGCGTGAGCCTGAAGGGTGCCAGGTCCTTGGCGCAGCCGGCAACCGTCTCGCCAAAGTGGGCAAGGTGACGGGCAAGGGCGAGCTCGGCCGGGTCGGTGAGCAGCGCGAGGTTCGGATCGTCGCCGATGAGGGCATGCGCCGTGGCATCGAGGTCGGATGTGTCGGAAATGCCGGCCTGCTCAGCAGCCTTGCGCAGGATGGAGCAGATGCGGGCATGTGCATACTGCACGTAGAAGACGGGGTTGTCGGAACTCTGGCGCGTGACGACATCGATGTCGAAGTCGACTTCCTGGTCGCTCGAACGCGACAGCAGCGTAAAGCGCGTGGCATCCCTGCCCACCATCTCGAGCAGCTCCTCGAAGGTGATCATGGTGCCCTTGCGCTTGCTCATACGCACGGGCTTGCCGGCGCGCAGCAGGTTCACGAGCTGGCCGAGCGGCACGTCGAGCTGGCCCTTGTGGCCCATGGCCTCCACGGCGGCCTGCATGCGGGCGATGTAACCGTGGTGGTCGGCGCCCCAAATGTCGATGAGGCGGTCAAAGCCGCGGTCGAACTTGTTGGAGTGATAGGCGATGTCCGAGGCGAAGTAGGTGTGCGAACCGTCGGACTTCATGAGGACGCGGTCCTTGTCGTCGCCGTAGTCGGTCGTACGGAACCAAAGGGCACCGTCGGCCTCGAACAGCTTGTCAGCCGCGCGAAGCTTGTCAAAGGCGCGCGTGACGGCCGTCTTGCCCTGCGCATCGGGAGTATGGAGCGTGCGCTCGGAGAACCAGACGTCGAAGTTGCAGCCACACTGGGCAAGCACGTCCTTGATGTTCGCAAGCATCGCCTGGTAGCCGCGCTCGCGGAAGTCATGCAGGCGCTCCTCAACCGGCATGTCGAGAGGAGCGGTGCCGTCCTGGTCGTAGAAGACGCGGGCGATGTCCCAGATATAGGAACCGCCGTACGCATCGCCGCCGAGCTCACCGGCGAAATCATCGGTCAGGGGGTGCGTGTCAAGGGTGCCGTCGACATCGTCGAGCGCGGCGACACGGTCGGCCTCGAGAGTCTCAAGGGCCTCGTCGACCGTCTTGCCACCAGCAACAAGCTCGACAATCTGGCGATAGCGCTTCTCAATGGAGCGGGCGAACGTATTCATCTGGTTGCCGGCGTCGTTGATATAGAACTCGCGCGTGACATCCCAACCGCAGAACTCCAGCGTACGGCACATGGAGTCGCCCAGGGCCGCCCAGCGTCCATGGCCCACATGCATGGGGCCCACAGGGTTGGCGCTGACGAACTCGACGTCGACCTTCTTGCCCTGGCCGTCGTTGCAGCGGCCGAAGTCGGCACCCTCGCGGATGACCTGGCCAAAGACGCCGCAGATGGCCTCGGGGGCAAGGCTGAAGTTCAGAAAGCCCGGACCCGCTGCCTCAACGGACACGACAGCCTCATCGGCAGGCATGTGAGCGATGATGGCGGCGGCGATGTCGCGGGGAGCGCGGTGCGCGGCCTTGGAGCTGCGCATAGCAACAGTGGAGGTCCAGTCACCCTTCTGGGCGTCATTGGTCCTCTCGATGCCGAAGTCGCTCACCTCGAACTCGGGCAGCTCGCCTGCGGCCTGAGCCTGGGCGATGGCGCACGAGACGAGGTCGGCGATACGCGCCCTCATTCCGCGGTCGTCATAGGAGTTTGAGGCAACAGCGGTAGATTCCTGATTCATGAACATGCCTTTCATTGTGCTTTAACGCCAGGTGAGGTCGTTCTGGGTGGAACGCGCCTGAGCAATCATGGATTGACGCAGTTCGGAGAGACCGGCTTCGATGCCCACGGGATACACCTGCGGGTTGAGCAGTCGCTTGCTTGCCGGCTTGAGGGTCGCAAGGTTTGCCGCAGCGCGGGCGCGGGCGCAAGCCAAATCCTCAGGTTGCGCCACGCGTTCGCCGTCCTGCGTGAAACGGCACAGCATGGACTCGCAGCGCAAGCCGTCAAGCGAGCGCGTGAGCAGTGGGTCGTTCACGTCGACGATCGTGGCGGGCACACCGTGCGGGTAGTCGACGGTACAGATCATATCGGCCACGGGCGCACCTGACTCGTCGAAGTACCGACGTAGATCCTGCACGCCGGGAATGGTGCGCTTGTATACCTGTTCGGACACCTTAAGCACAGGAACCCAGTCCTGGCCAGGCATCCTTTTGGCGGAGAGCTTGTACACGCCCGACAGCGCCGGCTGGTCAAAGCAGGTCACAAGCTTCGTGCCGATGCCGAAGCCGTCGACGCGGGCTCCCTGCAGCAACAGCGACTCGACAAGATGCTCGTCGAGGTCGTTCGAGACGATAACCTTGACATAGGGCAGGCCGGCCTCGTCAAGACGGGCGCGGGCGCGTTGCGACAGGGCACACAGGTCACCGGAATCGATACGAACGCCAGCCAGACGCTCGCCGCGGCCTTCCATCTCGTGGGCAACGATGATGGCGTTTTCAACACCGCGCATAACGTCGTAGGTGTCAATGAGCAGGGTGCAGTTCTTGGGGCTCACCTCAGCATAGGCACGAAACGCCGAGAGCTCGTCGGGAAACGCCATGACCCAGGCATGGGCATGGGTGCCGGAGGCCGGGATGGAGTAGCGCTTTGCGGCCAGCACGTTAGACGTCGAGGCGCATCCGCCCACATAGGCAGCGCGCGCCGCCGAAAGGGCACCGTCGGGACCCTGGGCACGGCGCAGCCCAAACTCCGCCACGGGGCGGCCCTGGGCCGCCTGGCATACACGCGCGGCCTTCGTTGCAACAAGCGTCTCGAAGTTCACGAGGTTGAGCAACGGCGACTCAAGCAACTGGCAGTCGATGATGGGACCACAGACGCGAACCACAGGCTCACGAGGAAAAGCCAAATCGCCGTCGCGCAAGGCGTCGATCGTGACACGAGGACGCCACTGCGAGAGCCACTCAAGAAACTCCGGCGAGAACATGGGGCCGCCGCCCGGGGCCTGGAGGTTGCCGAGATAGGCAATGTCGGCCTGCGAGTAGCGAAAGTTCTCGACAAGCGAGGCCAACTGGCCCGTTCCGCAGACGAGCGTGAAACCGCCCTCGTAAGGATTCTCCCTAAAGAACGAGGTAAAGCATGCCTCCATGTCGGCCAGGCCGCTTCTCCAATAGCCCTCCGCCATAGTTAGCTCATACAGGTCGGTCAGCAGGCCGATCCCGTTCTCGCCGTCAGGCTCAAAGCTCGACGCGCGCAATGCCGCATCGAGGGCAGTTTGCCCCATGTGCAATCTCCCATCACTGTCGCCACCAAAGTCCGCAGACTTCGTTGACGTTATTTGCCCATGTTGAACATTACGAGGTAAATCACAAGAAGGACGAACATGGCGAGAATGACGCCGATGACGATCTTCTGCTTGGCAGGCATCGGCTCAAGATCGTCCAGACCATAGTCGGGGTTCTCCCGAGCGCGACGGCGCTCCTCCTTGCGGCGCTCCTTCTCAGCGTAGTACTCCGCGTCTTCCTTCGCGTACTTCTGAGCCTTGCGCAGGTTCTCGAGCTCGGCACGTGCGGCTCGCTCGCGCTGGGCCTCGTCGGCAGCGCGCTTCGCCTCGCGCAGGGCTTCAAGCTCGGCGCGCTCTTCGTCGCTCAGGGGGGTGTCGTTGTCGCTCATTGGATTTCCTTCCTCAATGTTGACGGCCCATTATAACCGCCAACCCCACTCATCAGGCCAGCATATCCCAGTACACAAGGTTTAGCATCATCATAAACCCCGCAAGCGCAACGAGCACGGCCACGACGTTCTGGCCACGCGTCCACGTGGAGCCGCGCCAGCGCGTCACGAGCATCCACACGATGATCGCCACGGCCAAGACGCAGTACACCCTCTCGCCAACGAGCAGTGCTCCGAGCGCAGCAGGCGCAATGCCAACCGACAGGCTGTATATTCCCCAAACCGCGGCCGAAAGGGAAACAACCGTGGCAAAAGCAAGAAGAAGCGGGGCAATTTGTATGCGAGGGCGGCGGTGCCTCCGCAAGCCGGCAAAACAGCTCAGAACTCCCCTCAGCACATATCCAAGGCAGAAGACGCCTCCAAGCGCGGCGAGAAGAAGCAAGGTGAACTCAACGTTAAGCGTGTAATCGGGCACCAGGTAGTAGTCCTCGTCAGCGCGGGAGAACTCACTGCCACGCGCAAGGCTCACATGGAAGCGATATACGTCCTGGTCAACCGCCGTATCCACTGAGTACACACCAGCGCCGAGGTTGGTCGCGGTCAGGCTGTCGAGCATAAGAACGCCCTGGGCGTTCACCGACACCACGACGCGGTCAAGCGCAGTGAGGAGCTTGGCTGGGCCCAAGGCAGCGTTGCCGGCGCTTTGGTAGGTTCCCACCCACACATAGTTATCCGGGGAGTCCGCTGCGCCCACCGAGATGTCCGTGCGGCCGAAAAGCACGCGCGGTATGCCTTGGGTGAGGTCGAATCGACCGGACTGGTTCGTCATAACGGCAACGACAAGGCCACTGTCGGGATCCATATACAACGAGCTGGTAAAACCCGATGCGGTCGTGCCCGACTCGCCCAACACACTCGCCGTAAAGGGAAAGCTGAACATGCCGTGCGCGATGCGGGCCACACCGAGGCTCGGATAGGTGCGCGTCACCGAGAAGAATGTCTGCACCGTCTGAGGATTGCTGAAAAGCGCACGGTCGCCCTGGCCCATGAGCGCCTGGCCGAGCACGAGCAGATCATCGACCGAGCCATAGCAGGTAAAGGCCGAGGAGGTCGTGGCGCGCGGAGAGGAAACGCTCGTAGGCCCCACCGCGCCTTTTGCCAAGCGATAACCCGATTCGCCATAAAGGTCGTCAGCCGCAGCCCTGCTTGCATCGCCGCCCACCATGAGTCTCGTGCTCGTCATTCCCAACACATCGAAAATATGCGTCTGGACGTACTCGACGAAGTCAACTTTGCTCACCTGTTGCACGACAACGGCCGCAAGAAGCGCGTCATAGGGGGTGTATCCCACGATAGAGCCAGGCTCAAATCCCGCCTCCACCTCGAAGAGCGAAAGCGCAACCGTGGCGTCGGTCAAGCCGTCGGCAAGCGAGGAGGCATTGCCCACCATGGCAACGTCTAAGCCACTGACATGGTTCATGAGGTCGAGCAAGTCCAGGGACTCGTAACCTTCGGGCAGGTCCAGCCCCTCAGGCAGATAGGCGCTGAGGTTTGTGTTGAGGTTGAGCTGTCCCGCCTCAACCAACTGCATGACAGCAGCCCACACAAGCAGGTCACTTGTGCGGCCCCATTCGAAGGCCGTGCGCTCTCCGACCTCGGCGGAATCCGGGCCTGCCTCGTATCCATAGTTGTTTCTCAGCTGCACGGCCCCATCGGCTGAAACGGCTACCGCCACTCCGCTGGTCTGGTCGGTACCTGCAATGAAGGTGTCAATGAGCGACTCTTTGCTTGACGCAGCGGGCGTGGGAGCAGGTTGATCGGCAAAGGCGCACGGCACCCAGGCAATGAGAGTCACGGCGATGGCAAGAACAGCCCAAAGGGACATCAACCTGGCAGCATGGGCAACGCGATGTCGACTCATGCCTGGCCGCCGGACACGACACCCGAGCCGTCAAAAGCAGGGATGAAGCTCTCCCCCACCGTACCGCCCTGTTGCCACCAGAGGTTTTCAAACCCAAGCATGTCGGAGAAGTCCAGGGCTGCCTCGTAGTCTTCTTGAGGAAGCGGCACAGAGAGCTCCTTATGGCTCCCGAGTACCTCGGCAGAGGCGACGGGAGTGTATTGATTCATGATCGAGATGTCGATGTCGTTGCCAAAGCGCGCCCACAGCGTCTGCAGGACACGGAACGTATCGTCGAGATGGCCCGGCAATACGAGATGGCGCACGATGACGCCGCGCTGCATGATGCCGTCGTCGTCCACCCGCCTGCCGCCCGCACGCCGCACCTGCTCGACCATGACCCCAATAGCTTCGAGTGCGACCTCGGGATAATCCCGTGCGCGGCTCAACTCCCAGGCAAGGTTCGGGGATGCGTACTTGAAGTCGGGCAGCCACACGTGCACATCATCATTGAGCGCATGCAACACACAGGGACGCTCATACGAGGACGTGTTGTACACCACAGGAAGGTCCAGGCCGTCCCGGCGAGCAATCTCAAGCGCGCGATGGATATGCGGCGTGTAGTGCGTCGGCGTCACAAGGTTGATGTTGTGCGCACCCTGGGCCTGCAGCCCCAGCATTGCCTGGGCAAGCTCCTCGACGGTGACCTCTTTGCCCCATCCCGCCGAAGAGATGTCGCGGTTTTGGCAGAAGATGCACTTGAGCGGGCAGTGAGAGAAGAACACGGCGCCCGAACCCCGCTCTCCCGAAATCGGCGGCTCCTCCCAAAAATGAAGGGCGGCACGCGCGACGCGCAGCTTGTCATCAGCCCCGCACACACCCGTTTTACCAGCATTCCTATTGGCCCCGCATTGCCTGGGACACAGCTCGCAGGCATCCAGGCACGACAGGTCGCCCAACAGGGAAACGGCCTCGCCCATCCCCTACGCCTCCCCGGCTTCCATCCGCGATACCATGACGGCGTTGGCTGCACGCTCCTGCGAATCATCGAGCTTGGCAAGGTCGCAGGACACTCCTTGACGCTCGAGCGCACGGGCAAGCAACCAGTCGGCAAGCTCAGGGTTCTTGGGCAAAAGGGGCCCATGAATGTAGGTACCGACGACGTTTTTCCAACGGCAGCCCTCGTAGCCGGAGGCGCCGTCATTGCCATGGCCATGAACGACACGGCCAAGGGGTTCGACCCCATCGGCGAGATGGGTCCTTCCGCCATGGTTCTCATAACCCACCACGGGCATGTCGAAAAGCTCAGTTTGAATCATGATGTTGCCAATAAGGCGAGGGGTTCCCCGGTCCGTGTACATGTCGACAAGCGACAAGCCCTTGAGGGTTTCCTCGCCCATGACGTAGCTGTGCCCCAGGAGCTGATAGCCGCCACACACAGCAAGCAGCACGCCGCCATCATTGACATACGAGCGCAGCTCGGTACCCACGGCAAGCAACTCGTTGCAGACAATGCGCTGCTCACGGTCGCTACCGCCTCCGATAAATGCAATGTCGATGTCTGAAAAGTCGGGGCGATGACCGAAATGAACGGGAACGACCTCGCATTCGATGCCCCGCCATTCGCAACGCCCCTGCAGCGTGATGATGTTGCCGCCGTCACCGTAGAGGTTGAGCAGCTCAGGGAAGAGGTGGGCGATTCTCAACTTGCGGCTCACTGCACATCCCCCAACTTCTCAAGATCGGCTTTCACAGGCCAAAGGGCCGAGTAGTTCGTAAGCGCCCAGGCGTTCCAATCGCCGGGAAGCTCTTGGGTCTTTGACAGAAATTCAGCGACGTCGCCTGCGATCTGCGCATCGATGCCAGCGTACTTCAATCGCACCTGCATGTCGTTTGCACGTAAGCCTCCGACATAGACGACCTTGTCTTTCAGATCGCCCATGCGCTCGAAGTCGACGTCCCACAACCAAGAGACATCAGTGCCGTCGTTGGCGTTGTCATTGATGACAATGTAGATTGCCTTGGGAGCAGGATCGGACATGAGCAGGCCCAGGTTCTGGTTGAATCCCGTGGGGTTCTTTGCCAGATTGAGCGTCACATGCCTGCCCTTCACCGAGAAGCGCTGCAGGCGGCCGTTCTTGGGATCGTACGCGTCAACCGTCTTCTGGAATTGCTCGAGGTCCACGCCGGCACCCAGTGCCGCAACGAAAGCGCCGAGGAGGTTGTACACCATGTACACGCCGCCCCACGGCGCGTGGATGCGACCCATGCAGTACCCATCGCGAGTCACAACGTCAAACGAGACACCGTCAATGCCCACGCGGACGTTGCGCGCAGCATAGTCAAGCTCGCCGCGCTCAAATCCGCATGAGGGACAGGAGAAATCTCCCAGCTGGCCGTAGTGGTGATAGGTGTACGTGAGAGGCGCTCCGCACTCCTGGCAAAACGCTCCCCCTCGCACACGTTCCTGCGGCAGGTTCAAATCCTCGCCAATACCAAACGACAGGACCTTGCCGCCAGCCTTCTTGATCTTTACCGCAATGCCCGCGCATAGAGGATCGTCGGCATCATACAGAAGGGTCGTCGAAGGAGAGGCGGACAAGGCCTGCACAATGACGTCCTGAACATGGTCGATCTCGCCGCATCGGTCGAGCTGGTCGCGGAACAGGTTGAGAAGCAGCAACGTCTGGGGCTTCACATGGGGCACGATATGAATCGTCGAAAGCTCGTCGTTCTCGAATACGCCCCACTCAACGGGCGTCGAGGGCAAAAGCGCCGTCGTGACACCCGTCGCCATGTTTGCCCCCGCCCAGTTGCAGGCGACCCGCTGGCCGCTGTCCTGCACCGCATGAGCAAGCAAGTTGGTTGTCGTCGTCTTGCCGTTTGTTCCACACACGACGATGTTACCCTTGCAAGGACGCGACCCGAGGTCCTCAAGCGCATGCGAATCTACCGAAAGCGCAATGCGCCCGGGGAGCGTCGAGGCGTTGCGGTGAAAGACGTTCTTCAACGCCCAGGCACTCAGCCTACCCGAGCCAACCGCGATTGAGCGGCGAAAACTCATTCTGCCAACCTTTCTTGCATGTCGTTATGGCAACGACGACTATGCCTCGCCCTTGTCCTTGCGCCTGCCGCCCTCGATCTCGGCACGCGTGAGCACGTTGGTCACACGGACGTTTACCGCGGTAACCTTAAGGCCCGTCATAGTTTCGATAGCACCGGCGACCTTGTCATGCAGTTCCTGGAACACACGCGGCGCCGACTTGCCGTACTCGAGAATGACCGCGACGTTGACCGTGCAAGCATCGTCTCCCGACATCTCGACGGAGACGCCCTTGGTTGTGTCGGAGCCACGAAGGCCCGGCAGAGAGTTGATCAGGTTGCCCTTCAACTGCAGCACGCCGTCAACCTCGCGGGCAGTCATGGCGACAATCTTCTCGACCACGCCACCGTCGATGGAAAGCGTGCTCTCGTCGTTGATGTTGACCTCGGTGCATGCCTGTTCAATCGTGTCGCAGGCCGGGGCGTCGCCTTCGGCGGAGTCCTGAATCAGCCCATCGTCAGCCTCGGGCTGTTCAAGAGCAGCCTCGTCTTCGTCCTCGACTTCAACTTCCGCATGAATCTCGGCGATATCCTCGTCGCCTGCGGCCTGCTGCTCGTCGTTGAGCTCGACAACCTCAACGGGCACGTCTTCGATTTCGCAGGACTTCTTGTTCCTATGCATGGTCTCAGCCTTTCTAGTCTTGAGAGGACAAATCCTCGAGCAGGGCCCTTGCCTTCGAGGTAGGGCGCTTCACCGAGCTTGCCTTAGGCAGGACAAAATGAACGTTCACGTTGCGCACCTGGCTGTCGCAAAAAGCCTCGACGCTCTTCTTCACGCACGTCTGAATCTGTGCGGCAGCCGAGCTCATCCTGGGCTCGGAAAGCACGCTCACGTCGACCTTGAAGTCAACAAACGACGTGTCGCCCTTGCGCACGACCTTGGGAACGATCTTGAGCACCTGTATGCCCTCAAGGTTCTTGAGAGAATATGCGGCAACAGAGCGCAGCGCGGTGTATTCAATGGCAATGCGGCCATCGGGGCCCGCGGCAAGCACGCCTGCCTGATGCCGAAGCGAATACACATAGACGGCAGAGAACAACAGGATGCCCAATGCCTGCACGATGCCGAGCGCGAAAAGCAAGCCCTTGACGACACTGGCAAGCTCAGAGCTGCAAACAAGCAAGAAGAAACCTACAAGCACGAGCACGGAGCAAATCAGGAACACCGACGTGACGGTCTTTTTCCATCTCTTCATAGGGACCATCCTCTCTTACCTACGAGCAGGTTGCACGAGACGTCACAGGCTATATTAAGCGAAAAGGCCCCAGGCAGATGCCCGGGGCCTTCAAGATTCACCATGCTTGCGCGTGGAAGGTTACTCTTCCTCGAGAGCCGCGGCGATCTCGTCGGTCATCTCCATGGTGTGGTAGACGTTCTGAACGTCGTCGAGCTCCTCAAGACGGTCGATGAGGCGCTGGACCTTCTTAGCGTCAGACACGGAGACAGCGGTCGGGGTGGTGGGAACCATGGTGAGCTCGCTACCCTTGACCTCGATGCCCTGGGCCTCAAGAGCCTTGTGGACATCCTGCATCTTGTCGTAAGCGGTCCAAACGATCCACTCGTCACCGTTGTCGTCGTAGTCCTCGCCCTCGGCCTCGGCGACGGCCATCATGAACTCGTCCTCGTCGACGGCGTTCTCGCGGTCGGCAACCTTCTTGTCGTCGGAGTGGATGACCTTCTCAACGGCGATGGAACCTTTGCGCTCGAACTGGAAGGCAACCGAACCGGTGGTGCCCAGGGAGCCGCCAGCATGGCTGAAGGCAGAACGGACATCGGCAGCGGTACGGTTCTTGTTGTCGGTCAGGCAGTCAACGTACACGGCGACACCGGCGGGGCCATAGCCCTCATAGGTGATCTCGGAGTAGTTGGCTGCATCAGAACCAGAACCGAAGGCCTTCTTGATAGCAGCGTCAATCTTGTCCTTGGGCATGGAGTTCATGCGGGCCTTTTCGATGGCCGCAGCAAGGGCAAAGTTGTTCTCGGGGTTGGGGTCGCCACCCGTACGAGCGGCAACAGTGATGATGCGCGAGAACTTAGAGAAAAGCGCCGAGCGCTTTGCATCCTGCGCAAACTTACGATGCTTGGTGGTGGCCCACTTGGAGTGTCCGGACATGCATGCTCCTTCTTACCTGACTCAATTGACCAAGGCGTGTTCCGTCGCCATGAGAACAGCAAAACACACCAGACATAACGTTCCTATGCTACAAAATCTTGCAAGCATCTGGAATAGAAAATCTCATCTTTTTAGCAAATCACTAGAGAGATCACGGCTCAACATGAAGTCTCTGGGCTGAGTTACGCTTATGCGCCACTATGACCAGGGTTATGCCCAGTATCACCAGTGGCAAGGAGAGCATTTGCCCCATGGTGATGGGCCCAAAAAGATACCCAAGCTGAGCGTCGGGCACACGCACAAACTCAATGAGGAAGCGGAACACCCCATAGCACGCCATGAACATGCCGATAAACGTGCCTTGGGGAAACGCAGGACGACACCGTGACATGGCAAAGAGGATGCAAAAGAGAACAACCCCCTCAAGCAATGCCTCATACAACTGCGACGGATGGCGAGGAACTCCCCCACCCGACTCAAACGTAACAGCCCAAGGAAGATCACAGGGCTTGCCCCACAGCTCGCCATTGATGAAGTTCGCACAACGGCCGAAGAACAAACCAATGGGAGCCGCTATTGCACCGAGGTCGCACATGGTCACAAATGACAGCTTGAGATACTTGCATGCACACAGGCCGCCAAGAACCGCGCCGACAAACCCGCCATGGAAGGACATGCCGCCTTCGTTGAACATCAAAATGTGCACCGGATTGCTCAGATAGTAATCCAAGTTATAGAACAGCACATAGGCCGCACGCGCCCCGATAATGACGCCAAAGGCAATAAAAACGATGAGAACGAACACATCGTCGATGCTCATCGGCAGCTTCCAACGCCGGGCAACACGATACATAACCAGGGCAGCGAAAAAGAAACCGGCAAGATATGCCAAGCCATACCAGCGAACGTCTACGGGACCGATTGAAAACGCAATGGGGCTGATTGCGTGATAGATCTGATCAAGCAACGAGCCTCCAAATTAGAAGCAGTGAATAGAGACGCTGGATTCGGAATCACTCTGCGCAGCCTCAGGCACAACCACACACGTACGATCTACTTGCCCAACACGAGGGGCATGCTTGAGAAAGAATTCGCAGGTATAACAGGCCTGTTTGATAGCCGCATACCGATCAACCGTGGCATCGAGAATCAAATTGATGTCGGTTGCAACCTTATGCGTGGGCCTGCTGCAAGCGGTGTAGTGACACTCGCCCGGACAAGGGTTGTAGCAGTCGCTGCGACAGTGCGGGCACTCCTCCGTCATCGGGGCGGTCAAGCCCATAAGGCCATCGCACCCACGAAGTTCCCAGCAACGAGGCTCAGCCATGATTAATCATCCTCGAGAGCGACAACCTTCGTGACGCCAGGCACGCGCTCCTTCAGCACACGCTCAACACCCATCGAAAGATCGTAGGATGAAAGCGCGCAAGAAGCGCAAGCACCATGCAGCTCAACCGTGACAACGCCGTCTTCAGAAATGTCGACCAGGGAGATATCGCCACCGTCGGCCTGAAGCGACTCACGCATAATCTCAATAATCTGAACTACCTTAACGCGATCAACAGCCATATTAACCTCTCCATACTTGGTGGTAGGACACAGGTATTATACGCATATTGAACGGGAAAGCCCCTGTAGGGGGTGAAAAACCAGGCCGGCGTCGCAGCGGCAGGTCAAGAAACCAAGGAGTGGCAGATCCAAATGAAAATTGATTGAGCAAAAGTCCCTATAAACGCGAAAAGGCCCCGGAGGGCCTTTTGGTGACGCGGGCGCCCTGGGGGCCGCACAGCGCTTGAGGAAGGGTTCCCTTGAGAACGGTCGGGAGCGGAGGGACCTTTTAAATGGTCCCGAAGGGCTCGGCCGATTAGTGGCGCCCGGCTGAGGCGCTCGCGCGCCTTGCACCTGCGCCCTATCAACCA
>CAKUAI010000003.1 GCA_934636245.1 uncultured Coriobacteriales bacterium | reverse complement strand
CGGCGACTTCGGGTGCAGACGACTCGGGTGGTGTGACGGGCGGTGTGTACAAGGCCCGGGAACGCATTCACCGCGGCGTGCTGATCCGCGATTACTAGCAACTCCGACTTCGCGGGGGCGGGTTGCAGCCCCCGGTCCGAACTGGGGCCGGCTTTGGGGGATCCGCTTCCTGTCGCCAGGTCGCAACCCGCTGTGCCGGCCATTGTAGCACGTGTGCAGCCCTGGGCGTGAGGGGCATGATGACTTGACGTCGTCCCCACCTTCCTCCGGGTTGGCCCCGGCGGTCCCGCGCGGGTGCCCAGCATGACCTGATGGCAACACGCGGCGGGGGTTGCGCTCGTTGCGGGACTTAACCCAACACCTCACGGCACGAGCTGACGACAGCCATGCACCACCTGTACGGGCTCCTCTCGGCCACCGGATCTCTCCGGCTTCACCCGTATGTCAAGCCCTGGTAAGGTTCTTCGCGTTGCTTCGAATTAAGCCACATGCTCCGCTGCTTGTGCGGGCCCCCGTCAATTCCTTTGAGTTTTAGCCTTGCGGCCGTACTCCCCAGGCGGGGCGCTTAATGCGTTGGCTGCGGCACGGATGCTTGCGCACCCACACCTAGCGCCCATCGTTTACGGCCGGGACTACCAGGGTATCTAATCCTGTTCGCTCCCCCGGCTCTCGCGCCTCAGCGTCAGTGCCCGCCCAGATGGCCGCCTTCGCCACCGGTGTTCCTCCCGATATCTGCGCATTCCACCGCTACACCGGGAGTTCCGCCATCCCCTGCGGGACTCGAGCCCGGCGGTTTCGGGGGCAGGCACGGGGTTGGGCCCCGTGTTTTCACCCCCGACCTGCCGGGCCGCCTACGCGCGCTTTACGCCCAATGAATCCGGACAACGCTCGCCCCCTACGTATTACCGCGGCTGCTGGCACGTAGTTAGCCGGGGCTTCTTCTGCGGGTACAGTCACGATCGTCCCCGCTGAAAGCGGTTTACGGCCCGGGGGCCTCCTTCCCGCACGCGGCGTCGCTGCGTCAGGGTTCCCCCCATTGCGCAATATTCCCCACTGCTGCCTCCCGTAGGAGTCTGGGCCGTGTCTCAGTCCCAATGCGGCCGACCGGCCTCTCAGCCCGGCTACCGATCGTCGCCACGGTGGGCCGTCACCCCGCCGTCTGGCTAATCGGACGCGGGCCCATCCCCCTCCCCTTCGTATGCCCCCTGGAAGATGCCTTCCTGGGGGGTCGCCGGGCCTTACCCGGGGTTTCCCCCGGCTATTCCCGGGAGGGGGGCAGGTTGCCCACGCGTTACTCGCCCGTTCGCCGCTCTATGCACCCCCGAGGGGGCTTTAACCGCGCGACTTGCATGTGTTAGGCGCGCCGCCAGCGTTCGTCCTGAGCCAGGATCGAACTCTCCGTCCAAATAAGGACTTTAAAGTTGAAAAAAATAATGGATTCAAGGAATTCATGAAAGACGGGGGCTTGAGGTAGAATCTCTTCTTCCTCAAGCCACCTTTGTAAGCCTGTCCTAAATGGTCTGTCTGACCTCCTGCGTCTTCCGCAGTATCCGGTTCTCGGGGTTCGCGCGCCAGCACATCGGGGTGCGGCGCGAGGGAGAACTATACACGCAGGCGCAGGCTGGGGGCAAGGGCGAGAGGCGGGATGCACAGGACGCACACAAGTCGGGGAATAAGAAACTTTTAGGCGCGTTTTTATGCTTCCCCCGGGCTCCGGGCCGGCCGCCGCGACCGGGCAAGCCCGCACCGGCGTCCCGCAAGCCCGCCTATAGCGCAAGCGACCCACACATATATGTAGCGCACGAAACCAGGAACCACATAGTAGGATGCGCCGACAGGCCCTCGCCTCTCCCGGCCAAGCGGCGCCCGGGGTGATCGACCCCGACACCGGCCCGCCTGTCAAAACAAAAGCGGCCCGTCCCCTCTTACAAGGAAACGAACCGTACTAGATGCAGGAATTACTTATGTTGGCGCAAGCCCAGCCGACGCCCTCGCTCGCCTTTACTCCTGCGCAGGCTCCGCAACAAGGTCCTTCTTATACATGAATACATGCGGGGCCCCGTCGGCGGGCTCGCCCGTGGGGGGCATGGGATAATCGGCGGAAAGCTCGACGTCTGCCACGCGCGTGTAGCCATGACTCTCGTACCACTGCCATGTGCAGGTAGAATCGGTCTGGAGCCAGTAGCTCTGGGCGCCAAGATTCTCGAGCCTCTTCTGGAACTCGGCCATCAGGGCCTTGCCCACGCCATGGGAGCGATACTCGGGGTTCACGACAAAAAGCTCGAGCTCGGTGTCTTCGCCGCGAGCCTCACCGGCAGCGTCAATGAGCATCTGTCCGCGCTCGCCAAGCTGCAGCTCATAAGTGCGGGCAATTCGGGCAGGCTGGGCACCGTAACGCAGCGTCTCGGAGGCCTTCTCATATACATCTTTCCAAACAAAGGCGTCCTTGGGCTCAGGCAAGCGTACCGTGGAAGCAAAGGCAATGCCGACGAGAACCGGGTCGTAGTTGGTACCGTCGTCGATGGTCGCCACAAGGCGAATGTTACTTGCACGGAGCACACCAGCAAAGTCCATGTTTGCCTGGGCGGTTTTCTGCTCGTCGGTCAGGCCGTCGAACAACCACTCGGGAGGCATGATGTACGAAAGCTGGCTGAAGTCGACGCTCGTGAAATCACGGACACGCAGGATAGGATCGTGAGGCTGCTGGACCTCCTCGCCGGGGACGCCCGTCTTGCGGGCCTCCTGCTTGGCCTTGCGGCGGGCGCGGGCTGCCGCCTTGGCCTTCTCATCCTGCTTGGGACGAGGCTTTCCGGACTTGGGGCCACGGCCAGAAGCGGCTCCGGAGGCAGAGCGGGGCTTGCTGGACTTGGGTCCATGACCGAAGGCAGAACCAGAGGCAGAGCGGGACGCACCCGAGGTGCCACGCTGGGAAGACCTGGGCCTATTCTCACTCGACATACATACACTCCTTGGATGTATCGAAGCCAGTTAGTATCTTAGACGAGAACATGATACCCCCATGACGGTCCGCGAGCATCAGCCATGACAGGCAGCACAACAGTTCGCACGAACGGGGTATGGCCGACTCGTGGGCTTTATTCATTCACCGCAAGGTCAAAGAAAACATGAGGGGACTCAACCATACAATAGGACATTTAATTACTGTGTACGTGTCCTGCCAACGAGTATGCTGGTTGGCAGCGCGCAACATGCGCGACCAAGCGGCCCCTCGCGGTTCCATAGCAAAGGGCTTCGGCATGAGAGAAAAGGGGTTTGAAGATGAGCGTGTACGTTGTGAGCTGGGGCATTGTAAACCAGGGGCGCAACATGGAGACGGACTCCATCGTGCATCGTACCCTGGACGAGGCGCGCGAAGAGTTCGACCTAATCGACCTCGCGACCGCCGTGAAGAGCCCTCTCGCCAAGATGGCAGCTGAGCACGGCTGTCCCTCTTACTGCAGGATTGAGGAAGTTGAGATGCTCGACGAGAAGGAGCATCCCACCAACAAGCTGGCAGATTGGGTGTACGACGCCTCGAAGACCCTCATCGACGAGAAAGTGTCACAGTAAGTGGAAGATAAGATTTTTGCCGAAGAACAGGCACATCTCAGCAAGGTCTACGGTCAGTTGCAGGAACTCGAGCGCACAGCCTCCGAGCGCCTTGAGGCAAACCTGGCCGAGATCAGGGAATATAAGTCGAACATGCGCGAGGAGATTGCCCCCGACTTTGAGGGCGACGACCTCTCGATGGAGACGTATGCCAACGTCGCTGCCGCAAACAGCGTGATTGAGTCGTTCAACTTGGCAAACGATGCCGACGTTGAGACCATCAACCGTCTGCGCCTGCTTCTCAAGAAGCCCTACTTTGCCCATATCAGGCTGCAGATTGCCGGCAAGCCCGCGGCGCGCGACATCTACCTGGGCTCGACCGGCATGGCCGACGAGCTGCATCGCCGCATTGTGGTGGATTGGCGCTCGCCGGTGGCTGAGGCCTACTACAACCAAGACATGGGACAGACCTCGTACTGGGCAAACGGCCGCGAGATCAAGGCCGACCTGCAGCTGCGCCGCCAGTTCGACATCGAGCGCGATGTGCTGAAGTGCTACTTCGACACCTCGGTGGCCATCGAGGACCCACTGCTGTTGGCCTCGCTCACCTCACAGCGCTCCTCACAGCTCCAGGCGATTACGGCAACGATCCAGAAGGAGCAGAACGCTGTCATCCGTCACGAAAACGTGCCTGCAATGCTGGTACGCGGCGTGGCAGGCAGCGGCAAGACCTCGGTGTTGCTGCAGCGCATCGCGTTCTTGCTGTTCCGCGACCGTGAGAGCCTGCGTGCCGACCAGGTATATCTTGTAACGCCCAACCCCGTGTTTAAGAAGTACATCGCAAACGTGCTTCCCGAGCTGGGCGAAAAGAACCCCAACGCTCTCACCTGGGCAGAGCTCATGGAGCTCGTGGGTCCGGGCGACCGCTCACTGGGCGCCGAGACCGCAGCCGAGTCGCTCAAGCGCATCGACGAGGGCCTCAAAACGCTCCAGCTCGAGCCCGAGGACATGCACGACATCGCGGCCGGTGAGCATCAACTCCTGACCGCCCAGCAAATCTGGAAGACTGTCGAGCGGTTCTTGGGCAGGACCAAGCCGGGTCCGCGCCTGTGCTGCGTGGTGGAGGAAGACCTGCTCGACAAGCTTGATGCGCGCATCAACCAGCTTGCGACCAGCGCCGCCATGAAGGACGAGGTCACGACCATGGACCCCGACGAGCAGGAGCGCATCTTCGGCCGACTCGTCGACCCCAACGACGAGGAGGACGTGGCCGACTGCACGCGCGATTACGTAGAGCAGCTCTGTGCCCCCTACGTCGAGATGGTGGAAAACGCCGGCTGGCTTCGCCTGGACCGCATCGGCATGCGCATGCTCGGCGCGAGCAGCCTGACGGCAATCGAGTGGCTGTACCTGAAGGTGCAGCTGGCGGGCAAGGCAGACGAGGCCGCCAAGCTCGTGGTCATCGACGAGGTGCAGGACTACTCCGCCGCGCAGCTCATGGTGCTGGCACGGTATTTCTGCAACGCGCGCTTCCTTATGCTGGGCGACGAGAACCAGGCGATTTGGGAAGGCACGGCAAGCTTCGCGCAGATCGAGGAGCTGTTCAAGGAGATGCGCGGCAGCGTCGCCACCTGTGAGCTCATGACGAGCTACCGTTCCTCGCCTGAGATCACCGCTGTGTTCACCACGCTCATGAAGCGCGACGAGGGCATGAGCGTCTCCTCGGTGCGCAGGCCTGGTCACACGGTCAAGTTCAAGGAATGCCTGGACGACGAGACGTACTTCGCTGCGCTGGAAGGCGCGCTGGAGTCCGGCAGGAACGAAGGCGGCCTGTGCGCCGTGATTGCCGGCAACGGCAGGCGCACCCGCTGGCTCGACCGCAAGTTGCGCGACCGCATGGGCGAGCTTGCTCCGCGCCTCATGGACGGCAAAGGCCGCCTGCCTGAGTCGGGCTGCGTGCTGCTCGACCTCAAACTCGCGAAGGGCCTGGAATTTGACCGCGTCATCGTGGCCGATGCGCAGGCTGAGGAATACGGCGAGGACGAGCTGTCGAAGCACCGCCTCTACACCGCCATCTCGCGCGCGACGCAGCATCTCACGCTTGTGTCTCAAGGCAAGATGACGCCCCTGCTTGACGAAGCGAGGTCCAATGGCAACTAGCGTCAAGGCCCTGCCCGCATCGACGAGCGGGGTCAAGCTGCCTTATCTGGGTGCCCAGGTGCTTGCGGCCCTGGGCCCCGCGCAGACCAAGCTCACCGATCGGGCCGTCAAGCACATCAAGAAGACGTTGCCTGTGCCCTGCGAGCAGGACATCATCTGGGCAGATGTGACGTTTGGCACGCGCACGCACGGCCTTGTGGTGACTGGCCAGGGCATCTTCTTGAAAGACGGCCCGTCGGGCGACGAAGACGATGACGTGGACTGGTCACAAGACGACGGCGCGGGCTATCACTACCTGCGCTGGCGCAACTTCGACCCTTCGTTTATAAGCCTGCACGCCAACAAACCCTGCATCGCAGGCATCCCCTGCCAAGATGCCGAGAAGTTTGACACCCTGGCACGCCAATGCATGCGACTGGCACATGGGTCTGACAAACTCATAGAAGAGGCTTCTAAAGCTCTCCTTGAGGGTAAGGTTAAGGTCGCTCGAGGTGTTGAGAGCATCTATCGCAAGTCCGCCGCCCTCACGTACGCGGATTGTCTCAAATCGCTGAACACCCCTGGTCAGACGGGTGCCCTGCACGCGGTGGAGGTGCCCTTTACCCAATTCGACGCTGTACTGGAACGCGCGCGCACCGCAATCAAAGCCGGTAAAGTCACCGGTTGCGACGATGCGCGCCTCGCAGGCATCCTCGTGCGCAAGGGTGCCTTCACCTACCGACAGGCAATGAACCTCGCAAAAGCAGGGCATATCCGGGGCCTGTCATACGTGGCCCTGGAAGATGCTGTGCGTTACACGGGGGCAAACGGGCTCTCTGCTGCGGTGCTCGAATGGCTTTCGGGAAGAGCGGCCGTACGTGGCCTCAACGAGAATCAAGACGTGAGCCTCACGGGCGTCGCCCAGGCAGCGGCCCAAGCAGCCGGCGGCATCGCCGCGGTGACCCCCAAGACTGAGCAGGACAATGTGCTCAGCATGACAGCCGACACCGTCATCTCATCCGCCGGTCGCTCAGTGGGCGTCGCAGGAGCACGCGCCATCACAGGCGCCCTGGGCATGGCAGCCGGCCCCGTGGGCGCGATTGCAGGCCTCGCGCTGGGCAACATCTGCGGCGAAGCGGTGCCTCAGGCAGTCAACATGGCAAAAGGCCTTTTCATGGAACCCGCCGAGCAGGTGCTGGGCCGCATGTTTGATGCGGTGGTGCGCAATATGGTCTTCGAATATGCCTTTACCCAAGCCGAACAGGCAGTGCTTGGCGTGTTTCTGCGCAAAGTAGACCCCCGAGCCTACCAGGCGCTTCTCGCTTCGCTGCGTAAAAGCGAGACTCAAGAACAGGATATCCGCGGCTTTATCGAGCCGGCATTCGAAGCCGTGCGCACGCGATAAGGCTGATAACGAAAGGACAACAGGGTGCTTACGCTAGACGCATTTGAAAGGGCGGCAACCAAGGTCAAGGAAGTGACGCTAGAGACAAAGCTCATTGAGAGCCCCCACTTCAGCGCCATCGCCGGCAACCGTGTGTTCTTCAAGCCGGAGAACATGCAGCGCACGGGTTCCTACAAGGTGCGCGGTGCCTACTACAAGATTTCAACCATGAGTGACGAGGAGCGTTCGCACGGCCTCATCACCGCCTCGGCCGGCAACCATGCCCAGGGTGTGGCGGCGGCCGCGCAGAAGTACGGCGTTCCCGCGACCATCGTGATGCCCGCCACAACGCCGCTCATCAAGGTCGAGCGCACCAAGTCTTACGGCGCCAACGTCGAGCTTGTGGGCAACGTCTATGACGAGGCATATGCGCGCGCTTGCGAACTTGCCGAGGAGCAGGGCCTCACCTTCGTGCACCCCTTCAACGACCTCGACGTTGCCTGCGGCCAGGGCACCATCGCCATGGAGATCTTCCAGGAGCTTCCGCTGGTAGACTGCATCCTTGTGCCAATCGGTGGCGGTGGACTCGCCACGGGTGTTTCCACTCTGGCAAAGCTGCTCAACCCTAAGATTCGCGTCATCGGCGTTGAGCCGGCAGGCGCCGCATGCATGAAGGCGAGCCTGGAGGCCGGCCATGTCATAAAGCTGCCGAGCGTGAACACCATTGCCGACGGTACCGCCGTGCAGGAACCCGGCGATCTCATCTTCCCCTACATCCAGGAGAACCTCGACGGCATCATCACCGTCGAAGACGACGAGCTCGTGGTGGCCTTCCTCGATATGGTGGAGAACCACAAGATGGTCGTTGAGAACTCGGGCCTGCTCACTGTTGCAGCGCTGCGTCACCTCGACTTTACAGGCAAGAAAGTCGTATCGGTGCTTTCGGGCGGCAACATGGACGTCATCACGATGTCCTCCGTCGTGCAGTCCGGCCTCATCAAGCGCGACCGCGTCTTCACTGTGAGCGTGCTGCTCCCCGACCGCCCCGGCCAGCTTGTGCGTGTGGCCCAGACCATCGCCGACCATAAGGGCAACGTCATCCGCCTGGATCACAACCAGTTTGTGACGACGAACCGCAATGCCGCAGTCGAGCTGCGCGTAACCATCGAAGCTTTCGGCACCGATCACAAGCATGAGATCGTTGAAGCGCTCGAAAAGGACGGCTTCCGCCCGAGAATTGTGGGAACGCAGTTTTAGCGCGAAAGGGGTCGACGGCGTCCCGGCCAGGGGTTATTGGGCACCGTTGACCCCGCCCTGTTGGGGTGAGGACGCTTTTGCGGGGGTGACGAGAGGTTATTGCAATCGTACACACTGCCTCATCACCATCCTGCCTAATGGATGACAAGCGCAATTGTGAAGACGTTTTCACAAAGGTTTTCCCAGCTAGATAGCGATTTTTAGCATATAACACCTTGAGGGTGGCGCGCGAAAGGCGCAATTGGGGCATTATGCAATCAGTCAAGCGGGACAGGCGCTTAGAAATTGAGGCCAACCCCTCGCAAGACACAGACATTGCCTCCTCAATGAGCCGGCGCGAGCGACCCCCTTACGCTTGGACGCCTGGCATTCCCCTTGAGCGGCGGATCCCCTGCGGAACTTCCCCCCTTAACCGCAGACGACGGATCCGCCGCATTTTTTGTTTGTGGCACAAGACGCCGCAGACGAGATTCCGCATCCCATCAAAAGGCGAGCTCTGATGCGCAAGGCGTCCAGAGTCGACGTGCGCGGTGCGGGCCCCTGGCCTACTGGAGTACATGAGGCTCTGGAGAACGCAGCGCGTCATGTTCCGCGTCCACTAAAAGCGGGTTCTCACGCGCAAGGCGTCCAGAGGCGATGCGTACTGGAGTACGTGAGCCTCTGGAGAACGCGGCGCGTGAGGTTCCGCTTCCCACTAAAACGCGGGTTCTGATGCGCAAGGCGCCGGGAGGCGATGCGTACTGGACGTACGTGAGCCTCCCGGGAACGCAGCGCATCAGGTTCCGCAACTCATTACTTACGACCTTGCTCTACAAGATCGAGGAGCTCGGACTTCGTATGCACTCCAATCTTCACATAGACGTGCCGAATGTGGGACTTCGCCGTGTTGAACGAGACGCCGAGTTCGTCGGCGATAAAGGCAATCGTGCGACCCTTGGCGAGAAGGAACAGAACGTCCGTCTCACGCTGTGACAGGCCGAATCGGGCCGCTATATCCAAACAAGAGCGTGTCCACGTTCCTGCGCGATCTGATTCGCCCGCTTGCACCTCATCGCCATCCTGTTCAGATGGTAATGAAGCGCTCTTGAGATTGCCACCAACCTCACGCAGGGCGCCTTTCATAGAGTCAGCGCCACCGGCGAGGTCCTTGCCGTTTTGAGCGTCCTGCGCGGCGCGCTTGCCCACCATACGCAGCACCATTCCCACCGCACGGTCATTGAACACGAGCATCGACACCACAAGCAGCGCAAGCACCATCACGCATGAAACGACGAACATCGAAGTGGCGTCAAGCATCTCATGGCCAGCCAGTTGCGATCCCAAAAGCCAACCAGCCGTTGTTCCCAGGGCGGAGGTGCCGCGTCCCAAACCAAAGACACGAACCGCCGGCGCGCCCGTCACATAAGCCACGTGGGCAAAGAGACACCACATGATCATGACGAAGCAGGCGTAGGCGATGCCGACGAACACGCCGCCAGCTTGCCCCGCACCGTCAACGAGTGGCATGACGAGAATGCCCAGCGAAGCAAGAATGATGACTGGGTAGTAAAGGCGGCTTACGTCGAAATCATTGCCCAGCGTACCAACAAGCACGTAAAGCAGGATTGCCACGAGAGCCATCCCAAATACCACCATGCATCCCCTGTCATCAAGGACATTCGTGGCCTGGGTCAGTGCGGAAAAGCCGCGCGTGACTCCCACAACGACGGAAAACACCGCAATGGCAAACATGAGTCGCAAAAAGAACCAGCGCGGCAAAAGATGATCGTGCGGCTCAACAGGCTCTTCCATCGGGGCGTCACCGGCCGGCGTCAGCGTGCAGAGCGTCGCGCCCAACGGCAGCAAAGCCATGACGCCAAGACCAAGGTGCTCGGGCAACCCGCGTACCAAGAAGTACATGAGCGAGGCCGCGACAAAGGCAGCCGCAGCGTTCATAGTCGCACGACGAGAGCCAACCGAGGCATACTCCATGCCCATGCGCAAACATACCCACGCCGTCCCCAGGCCGGTGAGAACGCAAAAGAGCAGGAACACGGAATCAAACGCCCCATTGGGAGCCATGAGTTTGACGAAAACCGTTGCTATACCAGCAAGAAGCCCCATTGCAAGCAAGAAAGGCTTGTTCTGCGTAAGTCGAGCAGAGACGGCCGGGAAGGCGGCCGCAAGCACGAGCGTGAGACCAAGTGCAGTGGTGGAGGCAAGGTACATTGCAAAGGTCGTATCCGCATTGGCTCGAATCGAAGCATCGAGCAGGGTGGTGCTGTCATAGCACAGCCAAATCCAGGCGTAATACAGACCAAAACCCACAAAACGAAGCGAGGGCCACTGCTCGTCAAGATCGAGCAGAAGACGTGCCAGAGCCGAGGGCCCATGCAGAACCACCTCGTCGGTTGATTGTTCGGGTCCCTTGCCTTTGTCCTTGCCCTGAGCACTGCCCATCTGCTGCTCTCCCCTACTGCCAGGCACAATCCGCCTGTATCTTCTCTCCCTCAAACACAAAAGGCCCCGTCAGAGACGGGACCTTTTGAATGCTAGCACACTGGATTAGCCGTGGCGTTTAAACCCTCGGCAAACATGCGACCGATTGTACGCGGAGAATCTCTTCTCCTGCCAGAGACTCAGCCGGAAGCTCACCGCCGAACGCCTCAAGTGACAAAAGCTAGGCCGCCCTGACAACCTCGGCAAGGCCTTCGAGCTGCTCTTTCTCCTCCGCAAGGAAGGCGCGCGTAAGCTGAGCCACACCGCGATAGTAATCGGTCTTGCAATGACGTTCGATATCAGCGATGAAAGCAGGCAGCCAGTTGGCAAGATGCTGAACGTAGAACTCATGCTGTACGCGCACAAGACGGGCAAACTCAGCCTCGTCGCCCGCGCTCAGGGCATCGCAGGAACGGTCGATGAGCTTGGCCATGAACTGCATCTCGAAGCCGATGTGGTCTTCAGGCGTGGTGTTCTCCGCAGGAAGGTCGAGGCCCTCAGAGCGGTAAAACGACAGTGCCCCGTCACGAGCATCCTGCATGAGCAGGTGCTCCTCGCTTGTATAGACGCTCTCATAGGGCGGTGCCATAAGCTTGTCGTAGTTGCCGGCGCCCAAGAACGTATGTGCATAATCAACGGCAATCTCCTGGCGGGTACCGGTGTCGCGATGGCGCAGGTAATCGACAATAAGCGCATAACCACGGCCAAAGGCATCCTCTCCCGCCGGGAAGTTGGCTGCGGCCATGGCCTCAATCTGCTCGGAGGTAGGTTCCCACAGATAGACACCCGCCAAGAAGCTGTAGAAGCCGGCACGGTCGGCGCCAGAAGTGATGATGTCGTCTTTTGTCTGCTGATCCATGTCGGCTTCTCCTTAATCCGTCGCTACTTGGCTACGAAGCGCTGTGGCAAGGCGCGCAAGGGCGACGTGTACTGGACGTACATGAGCCCTTGCGCAACGCGGCCACAGCGCTTCTCGTGCTTAATAGGTGTTCTCTTGCCAGGCGTTCTCACCGTGCATCGAGGTGATAATGTACTTGGTGAGGGGGGCGTTGCCCGTATCGGGCAGCGTGTGAATCTGGTCCTCGGAATACTTGGCGAGCTCCTTGGAGACGTCGGACTCGGGATCGTCGAGGTCGCCATAGAAGCGGGCGCCGGCGGAGCAGCTCTTCACGCATGCGGGGAGCTCACCCTTGGCCGTGAGGTCGTGGCAAAGGTTGCACTTCTCCACAACGCCGGCCTGCTCGTTGTAGCAGCGCTGGCCATAGGGGCAGGCCTGCATGCAAGCCTGGCAGCCGATGCACTGCTCGGAGTCAATGAGGATAACACCGGTCTCCTCATCGCGGTAGGTGGCGCCGGTGGGGCAAACCTCGAGGCACGGGGCGTTCTCGCACTCCTGGCACATCGTAGGCAGCGGGTAGCGCACCATGTTGGGGTACTCGCCGACGGGACCGACGATCTTCACCTGGTTCCAGGCAAGACCCAGGGCCACCTCGTTTTGCATCTTGCAGGCCACCTGGCAGGCATAGCAACCAGTGCAGCGGTCAATGTTGACGACTATGCAATTACGCGCCATAGTCGAACACCTCCTCGGTAGGATCAGAAGCCTCGGGCATCCACACCGCGAACTGAGACGGCTCGGTCCAGATCTTGTCGCAGATCTCATCGGTGGACGGGGTCACCTTGACGGTAAAGCCGCGCAGCGTGTAGGTGCCGTACTCGGGGTTGTAGGGCGGGTCGTTCTTGGTGAGGACGTTGATGTTGAACGCCTTGTAAGCCTGAGCCGGGTCGTCGGAATCAAGCAGCTCGGGTGCCCAGAAACGCTCCTGGTACACGACGCCCTTGGCGATTGCCGTGGTGACCTTGGCCTTGCCGTGCGTCTTGCCGCGGCGGCTCTCGATGTTGACCCACTCACCGTCCGTGATGCCGTACTTCTCGGCATCCTCGGGGTGAATCCAGCACTCAGGCACGGGATAGATCTCGCGCAGGTACGGGATGTTGCGCAGCGTGCCGTGGTGGTACATGGGCAGACGGCCCTCGGTGAGCACGAGCGGGTACTCGGTGTCGGTCAGAGGACTCTCAGCAGGCTCCTCGTAGTAGCACAGGGGCTCGTACTCAACGCTGGCAGGCTCGACGACGAGGTTGGCCTCCTCGGTGGAGTGCGCCCACGGATAGCCGGTGCGGCCCAGGATGATGTTGGACTCGCAGTACACCTCGAGCTTCTTGGAAGGCGTGCCGAAGCCCTTGGGCTTGCCGGTTTCCTCGTCGGTGTTGAGGTAGACGCCATAGGTGCGGTACTCCTCGGGGGTGCACCAGGTGATGACGCCCTCCTTGCAAGCCTCCTCCCAGGTCATGTCGAGCTTGTTGAGGTGCATGAGCTGCTTTTCGTACTCGTTCTTGTAGAACGGGGCGGTCATGCAGGCGTCAGCGTCAAAGGCGCGAGCCGCGTCGGTGTTGCCGAGCTCGGCGCACTTCTGAACAATCTGGGTCCAGATGATGCCCTCTTCGACGGTCTCGAAAAGGTGCGTGCACGCCTGGCGCATAACGATGGTGTTGAGCTGCGGAATAGTGAGGTTGGTCTCAAGCCACTCGGTGCAGGGCAGCAGCATGTCGGCGCACAGCACGGAGAATGCCGTGGGGTACATGTAGATGTGCAGCACGAAGTCGAGGTTGGGCACGACCTCGTCCAGGCAGCTGGAGTTGCCCAGGACGACGTGCTTGTTGCCGGAACGCTCGATCCACATATGAATCTGGTAGGGGTCGCCGTCCTTCATGGCCTTGAACACGTCGGGGATGAAGGCCATGTCCCAGCACATGAGGCCCTTGTGCTCGACGTAACCGCAGCGCTTCATGACCTTCTCGGTGGAGAGGAGGCGCGGCGTGTTGCCTAGCTGGTCACGGCAGGGGGCGTTCTTGAAGCGCTGGAGCATCGTGCCGGGCTTCTCGACATTGCCCATGAGGAACTCGAGGTTGAGAGCGGCCAGGGCGCACTGCTGCGACTGCGCGTACTGGTCGATGGCCACGCCCTGGAGGATGCCGGACTGGCCCTCGGGATCGGTGTAGATCTCAAGCGCCTTCTCGATCTGGTCGGCATCGAGCCAGCAGATCTCAGCGGCCTTATCGAGCGTGAACTCCTCGACAGACTCGGCGAGCAGCTGGCCGCCGGTCTTGCAGCTCATGCCGTTGACCTCGTACTCACCGAAAAGCGCGGGCACGACGCCCTCGTTCATGGGGTACTCGACAACGACGGGCTCGTTCTTCTCGGAATCCCACACGACGTAGTCGGTGTCGGAACCCTCGAGGCCGGCCTCGGTCGCCTTGAGCGTCAGGCGCGTCTCGGGGTTGATGAGGTAGGGCATGTTGGTCCAGGTGCGGCAGAACTCGGCGTCAAACTTCTCGTTATCGAGAATCCACTTGGTCCAGGCCATCAGCAGGGCGGCGTCGGTACCAGGGCGAATGGGAAGCCACACATCGGCCTTGGCGGCATCCATCGTGAAACGCGGGTCAATGACGACCGTCTTGAGGCCCTGGGGACGATTGCGCAGCTCGGTGAGGGCGCGACCGCCAGTGGCGACGGAGGAGTTCGAAGGGTCGGTGCCCCACAGGACCAGGCTCGTGACAGCGGAGTCGGTGTAATAGTAGTCCCAGCCATTGGAGTCAGAGAACGAGAGGTTGTTGGGCTTGCCTGCACCATAGGCAAGAAGCGAGGCGCCCATACGGGGCAGGTAGCACTGAGCGCAGCCAGGCTCCCAAACGTTGGGGGTGTTGATGGCCTCGCCAAAGCGCTTGACATTGGAGAAGTGCGGGTTGCCGCCGCCACCGGTAGAGACCGAAATGGCCTCGGAGCCGTACTTGTCGGAAACCTCGTTGATGCGGGTGGCGATATCGGTTAGAGCCTCGTCCCAGGAGATGCGCTCCCAGTCGTTGCCGCCACGCTCGCCCACACGGCGCATGGGGTACTTGTTGCGGTTGGGATGATACAGGGCCTGAATGCCGGCCATACCCTTGGCGCACACGCCGCCCATGCTCATCGGGCTCTCGGGGTTGCCCTCGATGCGAATGACGCGGCCGTTCTTGACGTGAGCGAGCACGGCGCAGCTTGCGATGCATGCGCGGCACGACGTCTTGATGATCTGCTCCTCGTCGGCCTCCTCGGCACGGGCGGGGTCGGCCTTGACCAGGTCGCTAGACACGCCCATACCCAGGGCAGCAACGGCACCGAGCGCCGCGGCACACTTGGTGAACGTACGACGCGACATCGTGGTCTTCTCCATCGTGACCTCCTTCTCGAACATGTTGTGTCCTTCCTCTCTCCTATGACGCCCCGCCCGAAGCAGGGCGTGTTCAACGCGCACCGTGCGCGATTGAAACCAAAAACAACCGCTCTCCGTCGCTACGCAGCAAGGGCGGCGATGATGCGTTTGCCGTCTTCCGTGATGTGCCAAGCGTCTGTCCAGGCGATGGCACCCACATGCTCGAGCTTTGAGATGAAGTAGCCCGCATACACGCGCTTGGGATTGGTGAGAGCAGAATGGCCCGCAAGCGCGGCCTCTATCGCCTTCAGGCTCGCCCCCTCGTCGGCGCAGGTATCCAGGACGATGAGGTAAGCCTCGAGGTAACCTTCAGGCTCAGCAGCAAGAAGGCGCTCGAACCGGACGACTCCGTCAAACTCGGCCAGAATCGCCTCACCCTGCTCCGTGGTGTGCAAAAGGTAGTCGACAGGCTGATCGACATCTGCAGTTTCACCAGGTACCGCAGGCTGGGCGTCATCCGTCATGCATGCGTCAGTTGAAGCGGCGGCTTCAGAACCCTCGCCGATGGCAGCATCGCCCTCGGGACCCTTTTCACCTTGAGTCTCAACCTCAGATTCAGGGTCAACATTGATCTTTTCAATGCCGCCGTCCGAAATGAGGAAGCCCAGCAAGGTATGGGGCGTCTGCAGCGAGATGGCAAACGCAGGCGAGGCCAGAAGCTCCTCCTCGACCTCGCGATATGGGCGAGGTGCGCCAGTACAAGCTTTGAGGCAGGCAATGTAGGCGAGCGTGTTGGCGTGATTGGCCGTAAGGCGCGCACGCAAGGACGCGGTTACTTCTTCAGGCGTACGGTCCCCCGCAGCATCCTGCTTGCAGGAATCGGCAGCCTCAACGCCTTCCTCGCGATCGAACTGCGCTGCGTGCGTCATATCGTTGTCATCCCTCATACGCTGTTCCTCCTCAGACCGCACCGTCGCGTGTCCGGCAAACCCCAAAAGCCTCCGTGCGTTTCTGAGGAAAAATATATGGAACACCGCGAGCAAGCACAGCGGTCAAAGTTGGCGAAAACCGCGGCAGAGGCCATGTTCACCAACTATTGCTGCCTCTCGCCAATAGTTGGTGATTTTTCAACAAACATGCTGGTTAACGACTCGTTTGTATCCACACAGAGCGTTGCCGTCGGAAATCACGCAACATGTTTTGCCCGTGCATCCATGAGGAAACCACCTTCTCGGCACGCGGCGCGCACATGGCAGGCATACCCTGGATTGCTACATGTTTTCTAGGAATAAGAACTGAAGAGGCGCATATGGCATTACTCGGACTCACACGCAAACAAACGCTCATGCTCGTGGTGATGATTTTCGGCACGTTCATCGCCGTGCTCAACCAGACGCTGGTGACCCCGGCGCTTCCCTCCATCATGATTGAGACGAACGTCGACGCCTCCACCGCGCAGTGGCTCACCACCGGCTTCACGCTCGTGAACGCCATCATGATTCCCATCACGGCATTTCTCATCGACCGCTTCTCAATGCGTAACCTGTTCCTCGTCGCTATGGCCATCTTTACGGCCGGCTCTGCCATCGCGGGCTGGGGGCCCAACTTCCCCACCATCCTGGCGGGCCGTCTCGTGCAGGCCGCCGGCGAGGGCGTCATGATGCCCCTCGTGATGACCGAGCTCATGCTCATGTTCCCCGTTGAGAAGCGCGGCACGGCCATGGGCCTGTACGGCCTCGTCATTGGCTTTGCGCCGGCACTTGGACCCACGGCCGCCGGCCTCATCATCGACAACGCCACCTGGCACGACCTTTTCTTCATCGTCGCAGGACTAGGCGTCATCATCCTGGCCTTTTCTGCCGTGGTGCTTGAGCACGGCCAGGGTGCGCGCAAGGACGCCACACTCGACGTGCCCAGTGTCGTCACCTCCACGCTGGGCTTTGGCGGCCTGCTCTACGGTCTGTCGGTCATCGGCGGCTCCGGCGTGAGCGCAGCCGCTCTAGTCGGCGTCATCGTGGGCGTTGTGGCTCTCGTCGTGTTCTTCACCCGCCAGCTCAAAATGGAGAAGCCCATGCTGCAGGTGCGTGTGCTCTCCAACCGCAAGTTCCTCATCTCCACCATCATCAGCATGGTCGTGCAGGGCGCCCTCATGGCCGCCGGCATCCTCGTGCCTATCTACCTGCAGTCCCTGCGCGGCATCTCGGCGACCACCTCTGGCCTGGTGCTCCTGCCCGGCGCCATCGTCATGGCCCTCATGGGCCTTGTTGCAGGCCGCCTCTTCGACAAGCGCGGCCCGCGCATGCTCAGCCTCATCGGTACCGGCGTGCTCACCATCACGACGTTCGGCTTTGCGCTGCTGGGTGACTCCACGCCTGTCTCGTGGATTTGCGCGCTCTACACCGTGCGTCTCTTCTCGCTGTCGCTCGTGAACATGCCCATCGGCACTTGGGGCATGAACGCCCTGGACAACAGCCTCATGAACCACGGCACCTCGGTAAGCAACACGTTCCGCCAGGTAGCGGGCTCGCTGGGCACCGCCATCATCGTGAGCGTCTCCACCGCCGTGACCAACTCTTCCACCGGCATGGACCCCGTGCATGCAGGCATCCACGGCACGAACATGGCCTTCGTCGTCGCAGGCTTCATGTGCCTTGCTGCCTTCATCCTCACGCTCGTCTTTGTGAAGGACAAGCCCGGCGAGGCGGCCTCTGCCGACCCCACGGGCGAGCGCCGCAGCATCCTCGAGTCCATCATGCGCCGCGACGTGTACTCCCTGCCGGCCAACGCAACCGTGCTCGATGCCCTGCACCTCTTTGTTGACAAAGGCATCTCCGCGGCCCCGCTCGTGGACGAGAACGGCCACGCCCTGGGCTTCGTGTCCGACGGCGACGTGATGCGCTTCCTCTCCAAGCGCACCGCCACCGTGGTGGACCCCATCGTCATGATGTCCCAGACCATCAGCAAGACCAAGGAGGGCGAGGGCTTCAACGAGGTGCTCGACGCCTTGGTCAAGCTGCCCGCCAAGGAGATCGGCACCAAGGGCATCATCGGCGTGGACATCCATGCCGACCTTCCCGAGGTATGCCGCGTGCTCGGGGAGAACCATCTCAAGAAGGTCGCCGTCCTCGACGAGGGCCAGGTTGTGGGCGTTATCAACCGCTCCGACATCGTGCAGTGCGCTATGGCACGCTACGTGGAGAGGGCCGAGTAGCTCGGACAAGGCTCCCGAGGGGGTGCTGGGTTCTTCCCGTGCTCAAACAGTTCCTAAAAGAAGGGGCCCTCGCGGGCCCCTTCTTTTAGGAAAACTGCGCCGGGAAGAACCTGGCGCCCCTTGCGCGTTTGCGGCCACAAATCGGGCCGTGCAAGCGCAGGGTCTATGCAGCGTGCGGTGGTATCGTGTGTTGGCGTAAGGCCCCACTCTGATGGATGGAAGCAGCCCCCCCACCAGCCTTAAACCACGGTGTCCCTCTTATGCCAGGCTGGCCTCGAAGCCGATTTCGCTGACGGCGGCAATGCAGGCGTCGACCGAGTAGCCGTGGCCCTCGACGACGGCCTTCTCGTCCTCAAGCGTGACGGTGGCAGCGGTGACGCCCTCGACGCCCTGGAGCGCGTCGGTCACGCGGGCCACGCACTTGGGGCAGTGCATGCCCTTGACAGTGAACGTGGCGGTCTCCTTCTTGCTGAACAGACCCATGATTGCAATCCCTTCTACTCTTCTTGGCAGGCGTCGAAGCGCCCGCACTCTACGTATGTCAGATGCGGGGCGACCATGCCGCCCCGCATCGTGGAACCCATCTTACAAGCAAGAACCCCTATTGTCCCGTCGCCACCTTGCCGGCCTCGGTCGAGAGCCATTTGGGCTTCCAGCCGCGCAGGCGAAGCGCATTGCTCACGACGCAGATCGAGCTGCAGCTCATGGCAAAGGCCGCGAAGTCGGGTGTGAGCGTGACGCCGAGCGGCGTGAGCGCACCAGCAGCCACCGGAATGCAGATCACGTTATAGAACAGCGCCCAGAACAGGTTCTGCTTGATGTTGCGCAGCGTGGAACGCGAAAGTTTGATGGCACTGGCCACATCGAGCAGGTCAGAGCGCATGAGGACCATGTCGGCGCTCTCGATGGCCACATCGGTGCCGGCGCCGATGGCAATGCCGATGTCAGCACGCGCCAGAGCAGGGGCGTCGTTCACGCCGTCGCCCACCATGGCGACCTTGCCCTGCGCCTGCAGGCGGCGAATCTCGGCGTCTTTGCCCTCGGGCAGCACGCCAGCCACAACCTCGTCGACGCCCACCTGCTTCTGGATGGCAGCGGCCGTGCGCTCGTTGTCGCCCGTGAGCATGACGGTCTTGATGCCCATCGCGCGCAGCTCGGCAATGGCGGCGGCACTCGTGGGCTTCACCGTGTCGGCAAGCGCAATAAGGCCCACAAGCTGGCCGGCCCAAGCAAAGAAGAGCGGCGTCTTGCCCTGAGCGGCAAGCTCGTCGGCACGCGCTCCCAATCCCGCCAGGTCGATGCCATGCTCGCTCATCATGAGCGCGTTGCCCGCAAAAGCTTCCTGGCCTTCGGTCGTACAAGCAAGACCCTGGCCCGACACCTGGCGCCAGTCCTTCACGGGAAGCTTGTCGGTGGCGCGGCTGCCCGCGTAGTCCACCACAGCACGCGCCAGGGGATGTTCGCTCTTCTCCTCGATGCTCAGGGCAAGCGTGAGAAGGTCGGCCTCGTCCATGCCGGGGGCGCACACCACGTCGGTGACCTCGGGCGCACCGTGGGTGATGGTGCCCGTCTTGTCGAACACGACGCACGCCACATCGTGGGCGTTTTCGAGCGTCTCGGCACTCTTGATGAGAATGCCCTGCTTGGCACCGCGGCCCGTGCCCACCATAATCGCAGTCGGGGTTGCCAGGCCAAGGGCGCACGGGCAGCTGATGACAAGCACCGAGATGCCGTGAACGATGGCCTTCGTCACATCCATGCCCGTGGCAACGAGCCAGATGCAGAACACGACGACCGCCACCGTGATGACCGCGGGCACGAACACGCCGGAAATGCGGTCGGCGATGCGCTGGATAGGGGCCTTGCTGCTCGTGGCGTCATCCACCAGCTTGATGATATGGGCGAGCGCCGTATCGTCGCCCACGCGCGTGGCGCGCATGCGAACATAGCCCGAAACAACCACCGTACCTGCGGAAAGCTCGCCCCCCGCAGTCTTGTCCACCGGCACGCTCTCGCCGGTGAGCGCCGACTCGTCGAGCGCGGCCGAGCCATCGACCACCACGCCGTCGACCGGCACACCCGTACCCGTGCGGACAACCAAGATGTCGCCCACCTGCACCTGCTCAACCGGCACCTCACGCTCCGCGCCGTCGTCGCCCACGAGCACCGCCGTCTTGGGGGCCAGGTTCATGAGCGAGGCGATGGCGTCGGTCGTGCGGCCCTTTGCGCGCGCCTCGAAGTACTTGCCCAGCGTGATGAGCGTGAGAATCATGCCGGCGCTCTCGAAGTACAGGTCCATTGCCGCCGCATGCGCCCCGTCCATGTCGCCATGGCCGAGCGCATACCCAATGCGGTACAGGGCCGCGATGCTGTAGAGCGTGGACGCAGCCGTGCCCAGCGCCACAAGCGTGTCCATGTTGGGGGCCTTGTGGATGAGACCCTTGAGTCCGTTGCGGAAGAACTTGAAGTTGATGGCGATAACAGGGATGACGAGCAGGAACTGCGTGAGTCCAAACGTCATCATGTTCTCGTGGCCCAAGAAAATACCCGGCAGGGGCCAGCCGTACATATGGCCCATGTCCAGGTAAAACAGCGGGATCGTAAAGATGAAGCTCACGATGAGGCGGATACGCACGCGCTTTGCCTCGGCTTGGGCGATCTGCGCCGGCGTGGGTCCGGCAGGCCCCTTCTGAGCCACCGCGCCAGCCGATGCGCCTTGCGCGGCACGCGGGATGGCGCCGTAGCCAGCCTTGTCCACAGCGTCGCTGATTGCGGCGAGGACCGCCTCGTCGCCCGAGTACGTGACCTCCATGCTGTTCTTGAGCAGGTTGACCACGGCCTTTTCCACACCGGGCACCGCGCTCGTCGTCTTCTCGACGCGAGCCGAGCACGCCGCGCAGGTCATGCCCGTGACGTCGAATACCTGAGTTGCCACTTACCTTCCTCCAAACCTGTGAATCAAGTCCATCGCCTCGTCGACGACCTCGTCATGCCCCGCGCGAATCTGCTCCACCACGCATGTTTGCATGTGGTTTCGCAGGATCATCTCGCTCACGCGATGCACGGCACTCTCCGCAGCGGCAAGCTGCGTCAGGACGTCACCACAATAACGGTTGTCGTCAAGCATCGCCTTCACGCCGTTGAGCTGGCCGATGGCGCGGTTGAGCCTGCGCTGCAGGTCGGCCTGAAACTCCTCGCCGCGCGGCGTTGCTTTGTACTTTGCACAGCAACATGCCTGGTCATGAGGTTGTTCTTCCTCGGTTGAAACTGTGGCTTGCGGCACCTCTTCAGGCATGTCCGCATGATGCGCGCAACAGCAATCGCTCATTCCATCATCCCGTTCTTATGCGACACATACCCCCGGGGGGTTTATCGAGCGCAATAGTATCCCGCATGCAACACAATTGCAAGCGTCTTGACCCAAACACAGCGCCGCACAGACTTGCCTGTTGACCAAGTGGGCACCGCGTGAGAACCTTGTCTGCACAATCACGCACACATTTTGGAGGCAGCCATGCTTGGACGCATCGCGGGAACCGTTGGAAAGCCCATGAACTTTGAAGGGTATGCCGACGACTTCGACAAGGCCATCGTCGCCGTTGAGTTCTCACTCGACGGGGGCGCCACCTGGACGCGCCACGCAACCGAGGGTGCCGTCCCCGGCAAGCTCTTGACCTGGCATTTCTCTTACACGCCTGAACAAGAGGGGCTCTACCAGCTGCTTGTGCGCTCCATCAATGAGGATGGCGACGCGAGTCCCCTGCCCGACAGTGTGGAGTTTGAGGTCTTCGCAGCTAGAGACTAGAGATCACTAACCCGCGTTCTGCTCGATCACGTCGATGAGCTCCTGGCGCGAGTGGACCCCGAGCTTGCGATAGATATGGTTGACGTGCGAATTGATCGTGGCCAGCGTGACACCCAAGTCTTCAGCCACACGCGAGGCCGACCGGCCCTTGGCCATGAGGATGAGGACCTCGAGTTCACGGGCCGACAAGCCGTAACGTCCCGCCACATGCTCGCACTTCTCCCTGAAGCGCGGCGCGTGGTCGGGCTCTGGCAGGCTTGCCAGGACGTCGGTGCAATCCCTCTCGGTGAACATGAAGGTGAAGGCCGCGGCCACGGCGATTCCCAAAACCACCGCGAAAGCCTGCACGGCCGCGGGGCCTCCCCACAGCTGGGCGATCGCGATGCCCGCCATGACCCCGGCCGCCCACACAGCGCGGGCCGAGGCGAACACGACGACAGGGCCGATTCGCAGGCCGACGCCTATCTGGTAGGCAACCATGAGCACGACAAGCTGGAAGAAAAACGACCCCACGTCAAGCAGCATGTGCGCCAAAAGGTTGCCTTGCAGCAGAAGCGGCGTGCAGAGCACAACGCCCAACAGCATGATGAACGCGATACGGTATGCCAGCGAGACACCCCGCGCGTCGCGCGCGTCAAACACCGAGACAAGCCATGCCGCGCAGCCGATTTTGAGCATCAGGCCGCCCAGATTGGCAAGGCCAGAGTAAAAACTGATTGCCGTGCCTCCCAGCAGCAGGTTGCGAGCCGTCTCCGTAACGCAGACAACTATAAAAAGGCAGGCCGCAAACCGCAGGAAGAGCCGGCGTGAAGCGGCGTCCACAGCCGGGAGCGCACTTTCGGGCGAACCGTCGTCGAGCGCCTCAGACGTCGTGGGCGCACTTGTCTCTTCATCTACCACCTGGCCCCGTGAGAAACGGCTGCCCGCCCAAAAGCATATGGCAGAGCACAACGGCAGCAACGACCCCGCAAAGGCGGAAGCCCACGGGCTGATCTGGTCGGTATCCAGGACGTTTGCCATAGGATAGGAAAGCAGGGCCGCGGCAACCACGCTAAAGGCGAGCCCCATCATGTCGCCCGTTTCAAAGAAGCGCACATACCACAACACGAACAGCCCTGCAAATCCGACGCCGACGCCCACGGCCGCCAGATGAATGAGCAGCTCAGACGCAACGGGGAACAGGACGCTCACCGGTCCGAGCAAACTGCTCGCGGCGGAAATGGCAGCAAGAACGACGAACGTCGAGATGCGATGAGCAGCCGCAAGAATCGACTGACGACGGACGACGGCCACAATGCACATGACCAGCGCGGTAAGCAGCGACAACCAGCGAAGGTCGTGGAACGGCTCGCCATATGTCACGGGATCGGGCAGGGCAACGCACAAGACGTTCCACACCTGACACAGCGCAAAACCGACCACATTGACCCATGAGACGGCGCGTGCAATCCGACGCATGGACGGGCCACCGACAACCGCGGCCCCATCCTCCCCAATGCCTTCTCGCCTATCAGCCATGCGCCCCAGCTCCCCTTTGGCCGCGCCCTATCAAACGGCGCAAACTTATGCAAACAAAGATGCGACATTTGCCACATACAGGCCAAAACAACAGAACCAGTTGGCACGACTCCCCCGAAACGCATCAACAGTTTCTATTGATAGCATCCACACCTTGGTGCCAGTGTAGCAAAAAGACCAGGCAGATACCCCTATCAATCCTCAAAAGGCCCCATTTTCGAAATCAGAGGTTTCTCTTGAAGACAAACCCGCCCCTCGCGCCTACGCTGAGTCCGAAGGGCGTCGCGTCAAAAGGGAGGCGCGACCCGAGGGCGGTGTATCCGCGTGCATACGGTGCACCACAAAGAAAGGGGACACATCATGGAGGGAAGGATTGCCACAAGGTTGCTGGCATGCGGCGCCGCATGCGTGCTTGCTGGCACAATGATGGCCGCCGGCCTGGCACCGAACACGGGCATGGCTGAGGAGGTCGCTCAGAAGGACAAGGCCGCCGTCGCAATGGCGGAGCACTCCCCTGAGGTTGTGACGCTCGAGGACGGCACGCAGCTCCAGACCATTCCGAGCGACCCGTTCCTGTGGAACACCACTTCGCTCAAGGGCGACAAGCGCGGCTGCACCGAAAGCGGCTGCCACACCTCCATCCTGGATGTAACCCAGGAAATGGATATGCCGCACCCCGAGCTGTGGAACCCCTATAACGTCGACGCGACCATCAAGTTCTGCTACATGTGCCACTCCAAGGCGCTGTACTTCCAGGACAGCATGCACGCCATCCACAACACGAGCGCGGAGTTCGCCGCCCTGGGCGGTAGCTGCGACTCGTGTCACTATGTGAGCCCCGCCACCGGCGAGTTCGAGATGTGGGACCTCGTGAAGTACAACGAGGCCTACATGGGCGTCTCCAACGTCTCCGACCTGTCGGGCGCCACGTTCAGCTTCACGCAGGACACCATCACCGACACCGACGAGGTCTTCTATTACTGGGAGAACAACGACCACCGCGGCGTGACCCCCGACAACGACACGTCGGTCGAGGCTTATGAGAACTGGGAGATCACCGTCGACGGCGACGCGGCCTCCAACCCGTTCACCTTCAAGCTCTCCGACTACGAGGACCAGATGGTTGAGCGCACCATCAAGATGGACTGCCAGACCAACCCGCCCGCCGGCGCCTATGTGTGCAACGTCGTCGTCAAGGGCATCCCGCTGGCCACCATCCTTGAGGATGCCGGCGTCGACCCCGCCGCCACCGCCATGCACTCCGTTGCCGATGACGGCTGGGACGTGTACCCGCTGCCCATGGAGTACGTCTACGAGTACCTCGACAGCATGATGCTCGTGACCGAGATCAACGGCGAGCCCCTCGGCATGCTCCAGGGCTACCCCGTCCAGCTTTGGACCGCCCCTGCCGGTGGCTGCCACTACACCAAGCGCGTTGTTGAGCTGAAGTTCACCTATGAGGACAACGCTCCTCGCATTTTCCAGGGCTTCACGAACCCCAAGACCGGCGAGATGTTCAACAAGCCGAACACCTCCATCTTCTACGTCAAGAACGGCACCATCTTCCCGCTGGGCGAGACCATTGAGTTCCAGGGCTTTGCCGACGCTTACGAGGTACCCGTGACCGCCGTCGAGATCTCCATGGACAAGGGCGCCACGTGGACGACCTACGAGCTGGGCGACACCGACGTCTCTCGCTGGATCAACTGGAAGTTTGAGTTCACGCCCGAGAAGGCCGGCGGCTACCTGCTTATGGTTCGCGGCGTCGCAGCCGACGGCTCCGTCAGCACCGACCCCTCGCAGGTCTTCTTCAACGTGAGGTAAGCCGCGCAAGGCTCTACCTGAACTTGACACTCAAATTGACACTCAAACCAAGCTACCCCGCACTACGAGGATGGAGCTAGAAATGAAAGTCTCAACGACAAAAGTGCTGAGCGCCGCCGGAGCGGCTGCCCTGCTCGTACCCGGCCTCGCCATTGCCGCCAGCCCGGCTGCCGATGCATCTGCCACCTGGACGACCGTGCCCGCCTCCAGCCAGGCTGTTGAGGGAGAGGCCCTTGCCAGCGGCGTCGTGCGCGTTCCCAACGTTCAGGGCGAGTTCTCCTTTGACCAGACGACGGTTACGCCCAACGACCGTATCGCCGACGTCTTCCAGAAGGCCAGCGCCACGCTGTGCGGCGCCTCCACCGAGCTTGCCGTGACCCAGGCCGACGACTGGTCCATCGCCGTGTGCGGCGACGTGGCCAACCCCTACAACGCCACCATCGGTGAGATTGCCCAGGATGACGGCACGCTGTCTCAGATCATGGGCTGCTCCTGCGCCGCGAACCCCGCCGGCGGCCGCGCTGTGGTGAACGCCGACGTGAGCGGCGTGTCCCTGGCCGCCCTCATCGAGCGCGCAAGGCCCGCAGCCAACGCCAACACCGTCACGCTGACCTCCGCCGACGGCTACACCATGTCGCTGCCGCTTGATTACGTCATGCAGCGCAGGGCCATCATCGCCAGCGCCATCAACGGCGAGGACCT
The DNA here is from genome assembly GCA_934636245.1 of uncultured Coriobacteriales bacterium. Lineage (GTDB taxonomy): Bacteria > Actinomycetota > Coriobacteriia > Coriobacteriales > UMGS124 > UMGS124. Next base: position 182,076 of record CAKUAI010000003.1, on the reverse strand, counting down.
GGGCGCCTCCGTGGGCGGCACCAACCAGGTGTGGCTCGACGGCACCGCCGCCAAGTATTTCACGCGCAACGTCGTGTCCATCGAGGTAACCGCCGAGGCCGTCGCACCCGCCATCCCCGGCAGCGAGGACGCACCCGAGGACCAGTACGTCAACCGTCCCAACGTCGGCATTCTCGCTGGCGCATAAAGGCGACGGCGCCATCACGGCGCAACCATTGCCTCCCAGGAAGCCCGCAGGGAACAGTTTTGTTCCCTGCGGGTTTTTGTTACCCGCCGTAGACTCTATATGAGCCCCTGTATGCGTCATTTACGCTCAAAAATTAGTATTTAAGCCTTTTTAAGCGAAATGATGCATATCTATCGCCTTGTTGGAAGAAGTGGCTTACAATGCGGCCAACCTTCCGCCGCCACGTCGTGTCAAAGGGGCACAGGCGTGACCGGACCAACCAAAGGTGGTACGAGACATGAGCTCTGACTTCACCATGAACCGCAGGGGCTTCCTCAAGGGCGCCGCTGCACTGGCCGCCCTTTCTGCCCTGGCACCGGCCGGCGCGCTCGCCGACGGCGAGTCCAAGCCGATCGTCATCGGCCGTGCTCAGGACTCCGACAACCTGGACCCCGTCACCTGCGTCGGCAACACCAACATCTTCATCTTCAACCTCATCCTTGAGGGCCTTGTCATGACCAGCGACGACGGCTCCGACATCGAGCTGTGCCTGGCCGAGAGCTACGACGTCTCCGACGACGGCCTCACCTACACCTTCAAGGTCAAGGAAGGCCTCACCTTCTCCGACGGCTCCCCCGTCACCGCCGAGGACTGGCAGTTCACGTTCGACCGCGCCATCCAGTCCGAGGATTCCAACTGGCACATGTGCGTCGAGAACCTCGACCATGTCGAGTGCCCCGACGACACGACCGTCATCGTGTACATGAAGTCTGAGGCCGCCAGCACGCTCGCCAACCTGTGCATCTTTACCCTGGGCGTCCAGAGCAAGGCCTACTTCGAGTCGGTCGGCGCGGATCGCTACGTCGACGGCCCCCTGGGCACCGGCACCTACATGATCAAGGAGTGGAAGCGCGGCGAGTACCTGGCCATGACTGCCAACCCCTACTACCGCGAGGACGGCGTGCCCGCCACGGCTGACATCGAGTTCCGCGTTGTCGCCGACGACGCCTCCCGTCAGATCCAGCTGCAGGGCGGCGACATCGACATCGCCGTTGACCTGCCCCTCTCCTCCCTCATGCAGATTGAGAGCGACCCCAACTGCGTCGTTGCGGCCTTGCCCTCCACCATCACCCGCTTCATGTCGCTCAACGTCGAGAACGAGTACCTCGCCCATGACGAGGCCCGCCAGGCCCTCATCAAGGCCACGGACCCCCAGGAGATCGTGGACGTCGCGCTCTTCGGCTACGGCACCGCCATCGGCACCATCTTCGCCCCCACCAGCAAGTACTGCGACCACTCCCTCGACCCCGTCGAGCCCGACATCGAGGGCGCCAAGGCGCTGCTCGCCCAGGCCGGCCTGGACGGTGGCTTCCCGATCACCATCCTCATGCGCAGCGGCAACGAGGTCGACAAGCAGATTGCCATGATTCTCACGCAGCAGTGGGCCAAGATTGGCGTGACCGTCTCCATCGAGGAGATCGAGGCCACCTCGTACAAGACCCGCATGTACGCCATGGATTTCGACGCCATCATCGACTACTGGTCCGACGACATCCAGGATCCCTCCGAGTTCATGCAGTGGATCTTCGACTTCGACGGCGCTTCCGGCTTCGATACGAACTTCCGCCAGCCCGACGACATGGTCGCCCTCAACGACGCCTGCAACGCTGAGACCGACGACGACAAGCGCGTCGAGATGTACCACCAGATGCAGCAGACCTTCCGCGAGCAGGCCGTGTGGATTCCCCTGTTCACGATGCCTTGGCCCAACGCCACGCGCGCCGACATCGTGGGCTTCCATCAGACCCCCCTGGGCAACTTCCGCTTCAACGAGCTGGCCAGGGCGTAGCCACCCGCCGCTTCACGCACGCTTTGCCTGCCGTGCCGGCCGGGTCCCTCGCGACCTGGTCGGCACGTTTTCGTTTGGGAGCGGCAAGGGCCCAGCTCCAAGAGGAATAAAACGAGATTTGAGCAGGCAATATGAAACTGCTCGCTACTGCCCCTGCTTCTTGCCAAGTTGTCTCATGCGCCCAAGGATGCCCCGCGGGGCAACGATTCTCTGACTTTCCCCTATGCGCTTTTTAGTCACCGGGATGCACATCTTATAGAGCATGTCTCCCTCTGCATAGCCAAAAAGTTCACTCTCTGCCAGTACAATCCCGTAATAATCGCCGGCTACCTCCAGATTGTGCTCCTCAATATAATCAAGCAGGCGGTTCACGTCGTGGATGAATCGATTCGATCCGTCAGCGCCAACGATAGATTCGGGGTAATACACGACATAGTCGCCTGAGGGCATCTCATCGAGCAATTCACTGGGCACATTTGGGCAGCATTCACAACCAAAATCGGCGGGCGGAGCAAAAACAAACGAATCGGTATCAAATATCTGCCCCGGCTTGCGCGCGTGGGTTTTCTCAGACCGCAACGTCGCAAGGGGCCGGGTGCTCCTCCAGGTAGTTGTCGACCGAGCATCTATTGATGCTTCCTTCGTAAATATAACTGTGCGCAATTGGCTCAAGCTGAGCGAACAGCAAAGCGGCGTTTCGGCACGATCGCAAAGTCCCGCATTCGCATCCCGCATGTGCGAAGAGGTGTTCGTGGTGGGCGGCACGATTACGGATCTTGTTGATTCCCGCTATCCATTCATTGACGTCGTTTCGGTCTGCCCCCTTTGGCCATGCCTTATGGATGATTGGAATCCACAAATCGCGTTCATGGCTGCGGTCCGTCATGTGGGCCCAGAAACCCAGCGTGAGGTTCGAGACGATGTCGTCTGCGGTCGCGTTCTCGCGAAGGCCGCTTCTCAGGTGGTCAATCGAATTCCTGTTCAGTCGGTTGGCATCGTTGACCTGTCCGCGCTTATTCGTCCTGAGGATCGGGTGCCTTACGGGAGAGGCGTCGTCGAACAGCCAGTGGTCGGACCCGCTCCAGGTGGAGGATATTGCCCTGTCGTACGCGTTTCTGAGGGCGACCTCGAAGAACGAGACGTCTTTCAAGACGGCCTGCGCAAGGCCGATGTTCCAGAGGTAGAGGTTGAGAGCGACGGCGTCATCGCCTCGTGTTACTTCGAGATATTTGCTATATCGCGGTTCAGAAAGCCACGATATGACGTGCGCCCGGTCTATCTTCGGAGCGTCCGGCATGGGGGACCTTTCCTTAGAAAAAAATTGAGCCCCGGCGACTTGAATCAGCGGTCGTACCGGAGCTAACTATCTTGTAACTATAACACATAAAAGTTCTGCTTGCATGCTTGCAAAGTCTTAGCCGTCGACGTGATGGCGTCGACCACGTCGGCTCCATCTCGAGGATGGCGGTCGAAGAGCTGGGAATCGACCGCGTGCTCGTGTCGTTCACCAAGAGGGCGCCCATCGTCCACGACTTCACTGCCCTCGCCCTCGCCTACATGCACATGGTCAAGAGCGAGGACGCGAGAAGGGACGCCGCCGAGCAGCTCCGACTCCAGAGAAGCTCAAAGAGATCGCCAAGGCTCTCAAGGTGAGCGAGAGGGCGCTAGAGGGTTACTCGACCGACACGGCACGTGACGCCATGGAGTATCTCTTCAGGCTTGAGGAAGCGTTCGGAATCGCCCCAGATTCTATCGACGCTCTGCGCATCGACCCGAAGACAAAGGGAGCCCAGAAGCTTGACGCTGCTATCAAGGCATGGCAGGGCGCACAGGAGGATCTCAAGTCGGGGAAGATGACTCAGGACGATTACAATCTCTGGCGCGCCTCGTTCAAATGACCAGAGCGGTTTGGGAAAGCGAATAAGCCCCTTTCCGCCTGCCACCCCCTCGCATATCCGCCACTCACCGAGCATCGCTGGCTGTGGTTTTCCTCCATTGCATGGGACGTAAATATCATAATTCCGCGCACATCCCAGCGCCAAACCACGTTATGCCCTATAGGAGGTGAGGGAAAAGAATGCAAGGCTTTCCATACGGCAGCAACGGCAGGGCGGACGCGCCAGGCCGCGAGAACGACTCTTTGGTAGGGCGCTTCGCAGAGGAGCACTACGACGAAGTGTACCGCTACTGCGCGCGAAGGCTCCCCTCGAAAGAGGATGCCCGAGACGTGACGCAGGAGGTGTTCCTTCGGCTCGTGCGGAGCGATGCGCTATACGCCGAGCATGGAAAGCCCCTCGCGTATCTCTACACCTGCGCGCGCAACGTCTGCGCCGACTTCTACCGAGGCCAGAGACCGGTTGGCGCCTTGGACGAGGACGATGCACAGGCAATTCCTGACGCGCGGCATGCAGACATGGACGGACGGCTGATCGTGGCGGATGCCCTCGCCCGCCTTACGGAAGAGGAGCGCGAGGTCATCGAGCTGCGCTACGGACAGGACCTGCCTATGTCCGACATCTCCGCCGTGACGGGGAAGTCGAGGTTCGCCCTCTATCGAATCGAGCGGCACGCGCTCGGCAGGCTCAAGGAACTGATGGGAGAAGGCCATGGGTGACTCGAAGTTAAAGGATGCGCTGAGGAGCTACTACGCCGCTGACGCGGCATCCCCCGACGCCTCGGCGCGCAAGCGCACCTTACTGCTGGTGGAAGCAGAGGCGGCTCGCGCCTGCGGAGGCACGAGGGAGGCGGATTACATCCCGCTCTGGCGGTTCGTCGCGAGCCAGGCTCGGTTCGTGCGTCCCTGGGCATGGATGCTCCAGATCGCGCTTCTGGCATGTATGCTCGTTCTCGTCGGCGAGATTGGCCTGCGCTCGGGAAGCCCCATCGTCGTCATGGCGGCATCGGCCCTCTCGGTTGCCATAGCGGCACCATCGGTATTCAAGAGCTTCGAGACCCGCGTCTGCGAGATGGAGTACTCGTGCCGGTTCAGCTGCGTGCAAGTGTTAGCGAGCAGGCTTTTGCTTTTCGGCCTGGCCGACGTGCTTTGGATTACGCTCGTCGTTGCGGCAGTGCCAACGCTCGCTGGGATCGACGCGCTTCGCGCACTGCTGTACGCATGCACGCCGTTCTTCTGCTCGTGTGCCGCCTGCTTCTATGCGGCGCGTCGTCTGCCGGGCAACTCGCTCGTCGCCAGCGTCGCTCCTGCGATGTCCGTACTCGCGGCGCTCTGGCTGCTGAGCACGGCGTTCCCCCTCTGGTACGAGGGCGCGTCTCTCGCCGTATGGGTCGCGGCGCTCATGGCCTCCATGGCGCTCGCCGCCCTGGAGGCGTCAAGGCTCATGCGCTGCGTCTCAGGCGGCCTCTCGCCACGCCTGTCAAAGGCGGCGCTCTAGCTTTCCTCCTGCTTATCTGCAACATCGAACGAAGGACAAGGAGTGAACATGGAACTCAGGCTTGACAGGCTCACCAAGCAGTTCGGCAGCCATATCGCTGTCGATCGCGTGAGCTTCAGCTTCACGCCCGGCGTCTACGGCCTACTCGGGGCCAACGGCGCAGGCAAGACCACGCTCATGCGCATGATATGCGACGTCATGAGGCCAACATCGGGAAGCGTGTTATTCGGGGGCATCCCCATAGACCAGCTTGGCGACGGCTATCGGGCGCGCCTCGGGTACCTGCCCCAGGACTTCGGCTACTACCCGGATTTCACGGCGTGCGACTTCATGATGTACCTGGCATCGCTCAAGGGGCTCACCGCGCAGCAGGCAAAAGTGCGTACACGCGAACTCCTGGGCGTTGTCGGCCTCGCAGAGGCCGCAAAACGGAAGGTCAAGACCTTCTCCGGCGGCATGAAGCAGCGGCTCGGCATCGCCCAGGCGGTGCTCAACGACCCGTCTGTCCTCGTGCTCGACGAGCCCACCGCAGGGCTCGACCCCAAGGAGCGCGTCCGCTTCCGCAACCTCATATCCTCTCTCGCCCAAGACAAGATCGTCATCCTCTCCACGCACATCGTCTCGGACGTGGAGTACATCGCCGACAAGATCCTCGTGATGCGCGCTGGCGGCATCATCACGACGGGCACGGTCGACGAGATCACAGGGGGCATCAGGGGATGCGTCTGGGAGTGCGCTGTCGCCCCGAGGGAGGCAGACGCCATGTCGGCATCGCTCACGGTGGGCAACATCCGCTACGCCCAGGACGGCTCTGCCATCGTTCGCGTGGTGGCGCAGCAGCGTCCGCATCCGAGCGCGCGCGCCGTGGAGCCGACGCTGGAGGACGTCTACCTTTACCTCTTCCAGGAGCAGTCCGGGGGCCTGCCGGTTTCGCGGACGAAAGCGGAAGTGGGACAGGACGCAATCGAAAACAGGAAAGGAGTGCACCGTGGGTAGCCTCATCAGATACGAGCTCAAGAAGGTGCTCTCAAGGCGCGTCTCGCAGGTCTCCATAGCAGCCGTCCTGGCGTTGGTCGCGGTCATGGCCTTCTTCAACATAACGTCCCAGTACGCCCTCAACCCCAAGGAGATGGGCACCGAATTCGAGGGCACTGCCGCCATCACCGCGATAAAGGCAAACGCGGAAGCGCTCGCAGGCCCCATCACCGACGAGGAGGCCACCGAGGCGCTCCGCGAGTTCAAGGAGTTCATCGGTCCGGACAGCGAGGTCAGGTCAGAGTACAGGATGGACAGGAAGCCCTACGGGGAGAAGGCGGGCGAGTACTGGGAGTTCAGGGCGAAGAACGGCGCCCTCATGGCGCTGCTGACAGGCCCTTGGATGCAAGGCTACCAGATGCCCGTGTCCGTGGCAGCCACTATCGACACGACTGGCACCGTCGACCTCTACGGGCAAGTCCGCTCGAAGATAGCCTCCAAGCTCGACGCGAACGATGTCCTTTCGTACAACGACGAGGAGAGGGCGTTCTGGAACGAGAAGGCGCAAGCCGTGCACACGCCCATCGAGTACGGATACGCAGGAGGATGGGAGAACTTCCTCAACCTCGCCCAGTTCCTCATATTCGCGATGCTCGCAGTCGTGATAACGTGCGCATCGGTGTTCAACGGGGAGTACCAGGCCAAAACCGACGCCATCCTGCTGTCCACCAAGTTCGGCAAATCAAGGCTCGGGCGCGCGAAGGCGGCGGCCTCTGTAATCGCGGCAAGCGCAATATACTGGGTCTTCACACTCGTCTTCCTGGCAATAACGCTCGTCTTCTACGGAGCCGACGGCGCAGGTCTACCCATCCAGATCTACAGCATCACATGCACCTACGACATAAGCCTGTCAGCCGCTGCCCTCACATGCTGCCTCGTCGGGTATCTCGCAACCCTCGCCCTCCTTGGGATAGTGCTCGCGCTATCGGCCAAGATAGACAGCCCCATGGGAATCCTCGCAATCGGCGTTGCTCTCATCTTGATTCCGGTCTTCGTGCCGACGATGACGAGCAGCATCGCGAACCACATCATCTACCTGTTCCCCTACGACGCACTGAACCCCTTCAACCTCTTCGACATGGTCTCGTATGCCATAGGCCCTGTCGTGGTCGAGCTGCCCGTGTTCCTCGCCGCTTTCTACCTCCTGCTTTTCGCGGCGGGCATTGCTCTCGCGATAAGGACGTTCAAACGCCATCAGGTTGCCTGATGAGAAGGACATCTTCTTCGTGCTGTACACCGAAATGGAAGTCGCGCGCATCCGAGATCCCGAGCTTTTTAATCCAACTCAACCCGCATCGCCCCCCTCTCGAGGTCACGCGGTGCGCCTGCGATAACCGCTCGTGCTACAATGCGGACATCAGAGATGAAAACACAGTCCCCGGAGGTAGACGGGTACGCCGATGATTTTGACGCGCATATCATTGGAGTCGAATTCTCCCTTGATGGCGGCGAGAAGTGGGCGTTCTTCGACACCTCCAACTCTCAGGTCAGTGTTGCCGTACGCTGGAGCTACACGTTCACACCCACTGAGGTTGGCGACTACGAGCTACTGGTGCGCTCTGTGACGGCGGATGGCCGCAGAAGCCCCGAACCTGCACACGTCACCATCCACGCACGATAAAACCAGCGCCCCCGCTTGGTCCACACACGTGAGCCAGGCGGGGGCGCTTTTCATTTCTTATGCCAGATCGTTAACCACCGTCGTGCCCACAATCATGCCGGAAGCGGCAGCGGGGCAGATATCTTCAGTGCCAGCAGCGCAGCCGCAGGCATAAAGGTTGGGAATGGGGTTCTCGTCGGCATCGAGCACATGGTATTCCAGGTCGACGTTCAGGCCGCCAAGGGACTTGTAGCGCACGGGAACGTTACGGATGAAGTAGAACGGCGGCTGCAGCTCCTGCAGGAAAAGCGTGCGACCAAAGGGGTCCTCTGCTTCACCGTTGCAAATCGAAGCCCATTCATCGAAGGTAGCCTGCAGGTAATCGGGATGAATACCCGTCATTTCAGCCAGCTCCTCAAAGGAAGCGGCGGTCTGAACCGCATCTCCCGCATGCTTGAGGAGCTCCTGATCAACACCATTCATCGCGACGTCATCAAAAATGGTATACCACTCGTGATAGCCGGCGGCGATGGCACCGGTGGCCGCGTTGTGAACAGCAGTCTCGCAGTAAAAACGCTTGCCATTGGGAAGAATGCCCAGGATGGGGTAGTGAACGCCCAGCATGTGGCCAGCCTCGTACTTAGGATTGAGGTTGCCCACGGGCCCCATGCCGAACAGAGTGCCACCGGCTGCCAGACCCGCCTTGATGCCCTCGCCAGTGCGGCCGGAGACGATGTTGCCCAGATCGGCGTAGTCGGGCGCGTACTGGGTCATCCACTCCTGGTTGGAGACATAACCGCCCGTTGCAATAACGACAGTGCCCGCCTTGATGTCCTTGTAGGTGCCGTCCTTCTGCAGGAAGCGTGCGCCACACACAGTACCCTCGGCGTCGACGATAAGGGTGGTCATCTCAATGTCGTACTCATACGTCGCACCGGCCTCTTGAATCTTCTGATCCATGAGGTCAAAGGCGGTATACATAGTGCAGATACCATCCTTCGGGAAGTACGCCTGGAGATAGGGGCACTCCATGCGGGGCTGGAACTCGTAGCCCCATTCATAATGCAGCAGGTCAATCCACTTGCCTGCCCACATCTGATTTTGAACAAGTTTGTCAAGGGCAAGCTCGGAATCGTAGTAGGGAGCAAAAAGCGTGCGGATGGTTTCTTCATCCATGTACTTCTCAGGGCGCTCCTCCTTGGTAAGCTCCGCAGTAGTGCACATCATGCAAGCGGCAGAGTAAATGGCGTCGCCACCAAGGAAGCCATTCTGCTCAGCAATGAGAACCTGATGCCCCGCAGAGGCAATCTCCCAGGCAGCCATCATGCCAGAGAGGCCAGCACCAACAATGAGGACTTCGACTTCTTCGGCAAAGTTGACGTCGGCATTGCCCAAAGCAACAGCCTGGGCCTTAACGTCATCAGCCTTGGCAGTACCGGTACCAGCAGCCGCAACCATACCAGCAGCAGCGCACGACAGGGCAACAAAAGAGCGACGGTTCAAAGTGCTGTCATTCATAGTAGAGCCTCCTTATATTGATGGGCACACCAGCCCAGGCCAAAAAAACGACAGGCGCGAATGCGTCGGTCGGACAATTCAAAGCATCGTCCGCGCCGAGCCATCAATCCATACGTCAAGCCGATGAACCTGCGTGAAAATGAAAGGTACCGTATGTCCCCACGTGAGGTAGACTGTGAGGTATTGCTTTTCTCGCACGGTCTATGAGCTGGATATTTGTCGATTTTATTCACGATGCACGCTAGGGAGTCACCGTAATGGCAGAAGAGGCGCGGGACATCGAGAACAATTCCCCGCACAGGGCGCGTGGAAAAACCGATTTCAGTCCGGCCGCTCGCATGCTTATGTCCGTTGGCATCGGCTGCTACCTCGGTTGGCAAACTATTGATATTTCGCCCACTCTTTTCCCCGCCCCTCTGTCCGGCGTGCGTGAGACACTCGGCATATGGGGCTATGCCGCCACTACCCTTCTCTTATTCCTGCTGCTTGTTTTCGCTGTGAGCACGCACCGGAAACCTGGCATGCTTATTGAGCGCCGCTGGCTCATTTCTATCGCCTGTATGGGACCAGCCCTTGGAACCGTGCTGCTTTATCTTTGTGGGTGGATCGGCGACGAGGCGCACTTTGTTGGCGTTGCCATCGGAAGAATTCTGTTCGCTACGAGCGCGGGGCTTGTCGTGCTGTGGGGAGAACTCCTAAGCTCCTGTGGCGCCTCTCACATGCTTGGCTGTACTGCGGGCGGCTACGGCATTTCGTTCGGTATCTGCTTGATAGAGGCATGCCTCTCTCCTGGGGCGGCCTTGGTTTTTAGACCCATACTCCCCTTGCTATCAGGAGTCACTCTGTTGGCCCTGAGAACTGAGGCTTTAAAAGGCTGGGGCACTGAGGAATCAAGCCACGGTTCAAGGGACGGCTCCTCCACCCATGCGCTCCCTAGCCTCAAGCCCTTCATCGCCACGGGTGCCCTCGGCGCAGTCTTTATCGCCACCAACCATCTCTCAGAGACAAAAACGACCGTCTCCACTGAGTTTTATACACTTGTCGCAGGCATCTGTGTTTGCCTTGTTATCTTGGCAATCGCCCAGGTCACACAAGGTAAAATTGGCAGTTTCTCCCGGCTTTACCGCCTCATTACCCCATTCGTCATTGGCTGTCTGCTCCTTACCTTGGTACTAGAGCCAGGCAGTCAACACTATGAGGCCTTGGCCATTGGCGGCGCCTGGGCGTTTTTCCGCGTTTTTACCTGGACGCTCTGGGCACGTATAGGCGAGCACGACCCAAGGGGCGGCGCATTCGTGTTCGCCGTCGGCCAAATTGCCCTCACTACCTGCAGTACCACCAGCGAAATTCTCTGCTCTCAACTCAACCTATCTGGCCTGTCCCTCGTAGGGACAGCCGCCGCCATCATCGCTGTCACCGTACTCGTATCGGTATTCCTTCTCGAAGATGGCGAGGTGGTCAAACGCCTTGAAATGGAAGAAGCCCAAGAACGCGGTGGATATGAAACGCCCAGTAAGGCATCCTCGATGGACTTGAGCGCAATCACGCTTGAAGAAATGACCTATGTTTGCGGTGGCCTAGGACTCTCTGAACGCGAGCGAGAGATTTCGTTGCTCGTACTCCAAGGAAACAGTAATACTTTCATTTGCGATACTGCGTGCATAACTGAAAGTACACTTCGCACGCACCTACGCAACATCTACGCCAAAACCGATACACATAGCCGCGAGGAGCTCATCGCATTGCTTGAAACCCGCGTTCAATCGACCCGATAACCACACGTGCTTCAAACAAACGCCTGTATAATGCGCGGATGACTTGAAGGCGCGCGCTCGATAGCGCGACGCGCGAAGACGATACGCGCTTGGCTGGGCCCCGCCCACACGCCAGGCAGGCAGATAGGAGCACAGATGACCAGGGAAGAACTGGACGCACAAATCGCCGCATTGGGCGACACCGATTACGTGGTGCGCGGCACGGCCTGCGGCGGAGAGATTCGCGCGTTTGCCACCACGACGAAGCGCACCGTGCAGTTCGCACGCGACGCGCACCAGACGAGCCCCGTCGCCACGGCGGCACTCGGTAGGCTTCTCACGGCGGGCGCAATGATGGGCTCGATGCTCAAGGACCCCGGCGAGCTGCTCAGCCTCGTCATCAAGGGCGACGGCCCGCTCGCCAGCCTCACCGTGACCGCCGACTCGCAGGGCCACGTGAAAGGCTTCGCCGGCAACCCCGACGTGTGGATTCCCCTCAACGGCCAGGGCAAGCTCGACGTGTCGGCCGCTGTGGGCCAAGGCACCCTCACCGTCATCCAGGACACCACCTGGGGCGAGCCTTATTGCAGCCAGCTCGACCTGTTCTCGGGCGAGATCGGCGACGACATCAGCGCCTACTACGTGCAGAGCGAGCAGATTCCGACCTCGGTGGGCGTGGGTGTGCTCGTGGACACCGACCTCTCCGTGCGCCAGTCGGGCGGCTTCATCGTGCAGGCCATGCCCGACTGCTCCGAGGAGGCGCTCACAAAGCTCGAGGCAAACCTGGGCGAGGTGCATTCCGTCACCAAGATGCTCGAGGACGGCCTGGCTCCCGCCGACATTCTGGAGCTCGTTCTCAAGGGCCTCGACTTTGAGCCGCTCGAGGCGACCCCCTGCTCGTTTGCCTGCAACTGCAGCCGCGAGCGCACTCAGCGCGTCCTCATCTCGCTGGGCAAAGACGAGCTTGCGAAGCTCATCGACGAAGGCGAGCCCGTCGAGCTTGCCTGCAACTTCTGTTCCAAGAAGTACACGTTCTCGCCCGACGAGATGCGCGAGCTTCTGGCCGAGATGAACAGGGGCGAAATCGAAGGTTGCGAGACGGTCTAGACGCCTCGCGCATCCAGCATCCTCTTTGGTTGACCCGATGGGGCCGCGCGCTTGCAAGCCGCATGCGCGCGGCCCTGCGCTATACTGGCTCCAAACGACCCATCCACTGAGGAGCAACCTTGGAATTCATTGGCGCAAACGACTCATATGGCACCGAGCGCAGCGAGCTGAGCGCTGAGCGCTACATCGACACGCGGGTGGAGAACGACGCGAACTTCCCCTTCGGCGTCAAAGGAATGCTGCCCGTGGTGACGTCGCGCCGCAAGAAGGGCGGCTTCAAGACGGTCTACGCCTTCCCCTTTGCCGAGGGCGAGCCAGACATGGAGAACCCCCTTGCCCACGAGCTCGTTGAAGCAACCGAGTACGTGAACATGCTGCTCAGCGAGGCGCGCGAGCTTTCGGGCTATGAGTTCGGCGAGATTGGCGCGCTCTACATGGGCGTTGGCCCCAAGGGCTACGGCTTCACGCGCGTTGAGCTCATTTCCAGCGAGGAAGAGGGGGCACCCGCCGTGGCGCCCGTCCACCTGCGCCTTGAGACCACCGACAAGCCCGGTGAGCCCGGCAGCCTCGGTGCCACCATCGAGTACGACCCCGACGGCTACGTCCACCACGTCCTCATGGCCGAGTACGCCGAAGACGGCCGAATCGTTCGCGCCGTGGCCGACTACAACTTCCAGAACCGCGACATCTTCGTGTCCAAGGTAACGAGCGACGCCGGCGTTGGCAGCGAGCTTGAGGAGCTGTACCGCCGCTACCCCAAGCGCACCCGCGACCACAACTTCGCCAGCGGCAACTACCAGGAAGACCACGTGCGCTGGCGCGATTAAGATACACACTCAAAAGATCAGTGATAAAGCATCCCCCAGTAGCACGCTTCTTGCTGGATACGCTACTGGGGGATTTTCATGGAACCGCAAGTCACTATCAAACACCAAGGCAGCATCGAGAACCCGCTCACAGGCAGTTGTTCGCAATGGACCCTACAGACACGTGCCCCTGCGTCCGATTCCCATACGGCAGGCGCAGGGGCAATTCATGCAGAAATTACCGTGCGAACATTATTCCCAGCTGTCAAGACCGGCCGCCTGTTGGCCGGCAACGCGACCAGTTGCCACGGCTTCGGAAATATTGCCGCCGCCATTGTACATATAAGCGTAAATACTGCCGAACTCTCCAGCAGAGTAGAGACGCGGGATGGGCTGACCATCCGTATCAAGCACCTCGCACAGGCCATTGCGGCGGGCGCCGCCCTGGCTGTTCAGAATACCCAAGGCGATTTCGATGCCATAGAACGGGCCCTCAAGCGGCTCAAGGTCAAACGCCATGATGGCAAGCTCCTCCTCGCCGCCTCCCTCGCCTTCGCCTGCATTGGAAATTTGGTCCTTGCCTTCAACGGCATTAAACAGGTTACTGGTATAGACCTCTTCGCCACGACCAAATTCAGGATCGGCACCGTCAGCGCAATACTGGTTGTATGTCGCAACGGTCTCGGCAAGCGTCTCGGGCGGGAAACCAATTTTTTCGGCAAGCTCTTCGATTGTGTCGGCCTTGAACATAATGCCGGCATCGATGAGCTCTTGATTCGTCTTGAGCCCCTTGCCCATGATGACAGGCCAATCCATATAGGTGACCATACCCAGAATATCAATAGTGCCGCTCTTGTTGCCTCCCAGAATCATCCAGGAAGGAGAAGGCACGGTAAGCAGAGGCCAGATTCCCTTGTCCTTTTGCTTACCATGGCGGACAATGGAACGCTTTTCCTCGTACATGAAACGCTTTCCCTCACCGTTGACAAAAATATAGTCATGCCCGGTGGGATAGGGAATGTCGCAGATGATGGAATCAGCACTCATAGCTCGAACGCAGGTGCTAGCACCCGCATAGCTATTCATGTGCCAAAGATCGGCGCCGATCTGTTGGGCCATCTTCACACCATCGCCCACATTGTACGGAGAACCAAGGAAGAACGTGTTGGGGCAGCCCATGGACGCCATATAATCCTGCATCATCTCAGGATTGCCAGCAAAACCGCCGCATGCCATTACCACACCCTTGCGTGCCTTGATGGCTCGACCGTCCTCAGTCAGAACTCCGTAGACTTCCTTCGTCTCATAGTTGTGAATAAGCCTGACAGCGCGAGCGTTATACAGCGCCTCAACGCCCAGCTCATTTGCCTTGTCCATGAGGGGAATCCACAGCGAGCTCATGCCACAGATGCCGTCGACATAGTAGGTCTTGATGTGCTCACCACCGACAGTGCCGGGAAACTCGGGACGACCGGCCGCCGCATCGCCCAACGTAAAACCAAGATCCTGCGTGAGCCAGTCATAGTTGGCCGTCACACCTTCTGCCCATGCCCTCATGCAATCAGGGTCGACGGCGTAAGGGCCATTCAAGGCCGTCTGATAAGCAACCGCACCATCCACGTCATCCGGAATCATCAACATGTCGCCCGAAACACGAGTCGTGCCGCCGGCCTCTTCTTCAGGGGCCGCTTCAAGTGTAATGACCGATTCTGCTCCAGCGAGCTTTGCTGCAATGGCAGCAGACAAGCCAGCTCCACCCATGCCGATGACAACAACATCGGCTTCAGCATCCCATTCTGCGGGAAGGTTTCCAATCAAGACAGAAGCCTCATCAGCGCGAGCTGTGGCGGCATTGACAAAGCCCGTCGCTGCCATGCCTATACCAGCCGCACCCACGGCTCCGGCGAAACCCCTGCGTGACATAACGTTTGCAGTCATGCTAGCTCCCCTTTCGACGTGCCGATCCTCATCCCCCACCCGCTTACCGAAAACCGGCTCCAGCTGAATCAGGCGGCACCTCCCTTTTCGATGCCGTCTTCATGGACTACTATGGGCTCAGGTGAAAGTATCAGGAAGGTCCGTTTTGGCACTATGTTGAGTACAAAATGGAATAACTGCTGCTTGACATGGTTAGACGGGAGTTGACGTGGATATTCGCTCTTGCCGTGAGTTGATAGCCGTTGCTGACAGGCTCAGTTTCAGCGATGCAGCTGAAGAGCTTTTTGTCACCCAACCAACGCTGAGCAAACATGTGGCAGCCGCCGAGCGGGAGGTTGGTTTCCGCATTTTTGACCGCGATACCGCGAGCGTCGATTTGACCATAGAGGGCGAGCTGTTCGTAGATGGACTGCGAGATGTTGTCGAATCTTATGAGACAGCGCTTGCTTCCGTGCGATCAGCGCAAAACGCAGGATTGACGCGTGAGGCCAATGCAACGGTGCGAGTAGCAGGACCCTTGCTCAACAGTGACCTCTCTCGTCTCGTTGCCGATGCACGGGATGCCGTGATTGAAAATGGGACCCCCCTTACCGTGCCCATTCGCGACGTTGGGCTGAGAGACAGTATCGATCTTCTTTTTGAAGACCAGGCCGATATACTGCTCGCCTTTTCATATGGGGCATTTTTACGCAATGACCGACGCCTGCGTGTCGAGCACCTGATGAACTTGCCGTTTGGCGTCTCCTGTTATCGAGGCCATCCGCTCGCATCGCTTCCGCACATTACATTTGACAACATCCGAGGGCAAACACTTCTGACATATCCCCTGATAGGACGTGCTGGGTATCACGAATATGTAGCACGCATCTGTCGCAAGCATGACATCAGCGAGCCGCACCTCTATTGCGATGAGCACGCTATTTGCACACCATTATCTTCTGATCAGGTTGTATTCGGGGTGTATTTCCCTGGGTATGCCACCATGGGGCCAAATATCGTATCCCGGCCACTCAGCGACACCCAGGACACGTTTGACCTATGCGTCGTCCGTCGGCGTCGAGAGCCGAACCCTCATGTGCGCGCCGTGTTCGATGCGCTTAAATCAACAAGACAAGCACGATGACCTTCAGGGGCAGACGGGCAGGTCAGCCGAAGATATAGCTGAACGTGGGAGCCATGGTGGACCGCATTGGCACAAGGAGCCCATGTTTACCGGAACCACCGGGCCGCAGCCCCACGCGCCCTGAATGTCACATTCGCACGGTAAGCGGCCGAAGAACTTCTGTGCGCCAGGTCCAACGGACTCGTCGATGTTCGCCGGGATAATCGGGACGCGGCTGGATGGAATGAATGCGTCAAGATGCCGACCGACACCTTGACCCTAGAGAGCACGGTCATCTCTCGAATTCGTTTGAATTATGAAGAGTATCTCATGCCTGTTGACAGCAGCCTCAAACTAGGGCATACTACTTCCTTGCAATGCGGCGTTACCTCAGCTGGATAGAGGGTCTGACTACGAATCAGAACGTCACAGGTTCGAATCCTGTACGCCGCACCACTTGAAATGATAAGAGCCGCTAGTCTCAAGGACTGGCGGCTCTTTTAGTTTCTCTACTAACGTCAGCCTCACGCAGCCTCTTCTTTAGGACGCCTCACATCGCTTGGCCTCACTTTTTCTGCGATTCCTCGATTATGCAGACGAGCTCCGTTCCGGTTTCTTGCATTCCGCGACGCATCCACTCGTGTATCCAGCCATACAGCATATACCCGATGGCAGAATTCAGATAGGCCAGCACATTGGGAATCTCAGGCGATCGGTCAAAGTAACCGAGAATCGTTTCCAATACGATTTCAGAGAGCCCCGCGTGATACAGCGCGAGGTAAAACTCAGCATGGCTCTTGTAAAAGTCAAGTAGGCTGACGAGCCACAATGAGTCTTGTCCCGGCGTACCATCAGGATGAGCTGCGTCAAACTGTGCTTTCCATACGGCAGTCAATCGAACCGATTCTTGCCGCAGCACATCTTCTTTACTTGCAAAGTTTCGATAAAAGGAAGCCCTTCCGACCCCCGCGGCATTCACCAGCCCCTGAATGCTAATGGATGCAAAGCTCTGCGTATTCATCAATTCCAACAACGCAGACAGGATGTGCTGTCGAACATAGGTGTTCTTCTCCCGATTGTTCATGCTCTTCATGGGATGATACAAACGCCCTTCTTTGTCTCATTTATGCCGATACAATTGACTCGACGCTGAGTTGACGATACATTCGTCCCATCGAAAAATCAAGACGAACTGCACTCTGGACGTATTAAAAATTGGCGGTATCACTTTGGTTAAAAAGCGGCTTCTTATTCTATCGGTCTCAATTCTGCTAGGGGCAATTCTAGGGCGTCTGGCTGTTCGCGCCACCCTTAACCAGCTGCTGGGCGGCACTTTGTTCGGGGGGAACTTCCTGTGAGGATACCGAAATGGGGGCTGCTCTATACAGCTGCATTTCTTGCGGCTTTCATCATCTTTGCCCTTCTCAAGTTAACCGGCGACCCGGCCCAGGGCAAGTACGAGACTAATTGGGATGAAACCGTCGGCATTGCGTATACTGACTTGCCCTATGGGGACGGTACCGCCAACAAGTTCGATTTATATGTTCCCGCAGATAGCAGCCAGGAGAACTACGGTCTCGTGGTCTATCTCCATGCTGGTGGGTTTACCCTCGGAGACAAGTCTGACGACGCCAAGATGCTTGAATGGCTATGCAGCAAAGGCTATGTGGCGGCAGGAATAAATTACACGCTGTTTTCGGCAGAAAACCCTGAAGCCAGCGTGTACAGCCAATCCGAAGAAATCAAAGAAGCCATGCCGCATGTGGTTGCACGAGCCGAAAAGCTCGGTTACAACATTGACCGGATGGCAATTTCCGGCGGTAGCGCAGGGGGATGTCTTGCGTTGATTTATGCATACCGAGATGCCGCTACCTCGCCTGTTCCAGTCAAAATGATGTTTGAAGCAGTCGGCCCGGGCAGTTTTCACGTGGAGGATTGGGGTATCTTCGGACTCGACCAAAACCCAGAGGCCGCCGCAGGGCTGTTTAGCGTGATATCCGGTCAGACAATTACCCCGGAAGACATTACATCCGGTGCCTATCTAGAATCGGTCAAGCCGATTTCCGCAGACCGCTGGGTTACGAAGGACACCGTGCCCTCCGTGTTGTGCTACGGCGCACTCGATAAGATGCAGCCGTTTGCCGCGTCTAAACCGCTGGTCGCCGCACTAGAAGAAAACGGGGTGGACTACCAGTATTTCGTGGCTGAACATTCCGGTCATGGCCTCCAAAACGACAATGCGGTCTATATGGAGTATCTGGATACCGTTGTGGACTATCTGGATACCTACATGAAATAGCGACCCTGCGCGGAAGCAATGTTGCAAATCCCAAAAGGATCAAACAAACAACGCGTCAATCGGGAGAGCATTGTGCGAATGAAGAACCTTCTCGTGGTGGCAATTGTCGTTGCCACAGCCATCGTGTCGGGGGCAATATGCGGAAAACTTCTGTTGGACAACATCATATGAGCAACAAAGCAAAAGCAATCGCCTACGTCGGATTATTCATTCTCGTCTTTCTTGCCAGCGCACTGATAAGAATCTCTCTACTGGGAAGTGCGCCGGAACGGTTTGTAAAATCGCTCGGACAGGATTCGAGCGGAGAAGTGTTCAGAAACCAGACATACGAAAACGCAAATGGGAATCAGTACGACCTCTACGTTCCCTCCGGACTGGACAAGAGCCAGAATCAATACTTGATTCTCTATATTCACGGCGGAAGCTTCAATTCCGGCTCAAAAGATGACGGTGAGACGTGGTGCAGATACTACGCCTCGCAAGGATATATCACCGCTTCTGTAGATTACACCTTGCAGACGCACGGCAAGGATGCATCCATCTATCAAATGAACGAAGAGATTGAGAGTGCCGTTCAAGCGATCCAACAACAGGCGGAGGAACTTGGCTACCACATCGCAGGCATGGCTCCATTCGGCGTGTCTGCAGGTGGAACCTTGGCCATGAACTTGGCATACAATGAGAACTCTGCGATTCCGGTCAGGTTCGTCTTCCAAGTAGCTGCGCCCACTTGTTTTGAACCCTCCGAGTGGTCCCTGCTCATGAAGGTAGACGGACTTACGTCGGAAGGCGACTTCTGCAAGATGATGACCGGAAAGGAGCTGGACGACTATACGCTGGACATCCAGCGGATCTCTCCAGCAGGAATCGTGACGGACGACTCGGTCCCCTCTTTGATTGCATACGGCCGAATCGACCATTGCGTCCCAGTGAGTCAGAAGTATTACCTGATGGATGCTTATGACCTTCACAATGTACCGTACGACTATATCGAATTCCCCAACTCCAACCATGGAATGTATAACGATATAGATAAGCTGCAGGAATTCATAGACAAGTCCCTGGAGTATGCCGAACGATATTTTCGAGGGTAATCGCCCGGGCGCGAGGGCATGAGCGGACGGACGTTTCAGGCGCTCGCCCTGCCGTCCCGGAATCAAAGTGCTCAACCAATGCGACGCGCACGGGCAACAGAGAGCGGCAGCCCGGACAAAGCGCAGCATAGAACGCGAAAACGCGCGCCCCAGGCACGGCATGCACCTGGGGCGCGCGTTGGCTAGCCTCAATCATGCAATTGCACAACGACAGCCTTACGCCTCGCCGGCAATCTCCTTAATGACCTGGTAGCCAAAGGTCATATTGCGACCCAGGCAATTGCCCACCAGGTAAACGGGATAGTTGCCCGAGTAATAGCGACCCGAGCATGTACCGATAGCATAGAGGCCTTCGATGGACTTTTCGATTCATCGCTCTCCAACAATATCCAATTGCAAGCAATGATGCGACATCATCAGAAGCGGGACCTGACCCTGCGGGGCTCTCGCAGCGCAGATAATCGGCGCGGCTGCTGCCCCTAAAAGTTGGCTGTGAGCAAAAAACGCCCATCCAAATGCGAACGACCATTCGGACGGACTTTTCGCCCGGCCTTTTCCACATCCCGCGCTACCCTGCAACCAAAACTGCCAAAAGTCTGCGTTATAATTTCAAGCTGCTCTGCATGCCCATTCTCGCCCAAACATTACACGAGGTAGATACAGTGGCGAAAAAGTCCGTTCTTCCTTCTGCCAATGTGGCGGAATTTATAACGCATACTTTTGGCTTTTTTCGCAGTGAGCACCTTGAAGCGCAGCAACGTTGCCTCAAAAAACCGAGTATCTCCTGAGGTCGATTGCCTGCTTCAAATCCTGTGACTTTTTGTGACAAACGTCACATCTACCAGGTATTTTTGTCACAAAATAAGGAGGTCTTGCAATAATGACCCCAATGTGAATCTGCCCCTCCATGCCGTTGTCTGGGCATGGTAGGGTAAGCGCATGGAGACTACTATTTGCGGTGTTACGGCATTTAATTACTGGCGAATCCCGCCGATTGTCCACCTGCTCCTAGCGGGAGCAGGCGATGATCCATTGCTGTCAGACATCATAAGCCCCGACATGCTTCAGGTCTTCCGAGCAAGGGCATTCGCTGAACTTCCTCTATGCACGCTGTTCTTAAACCCAAACACAAGGACTCGGCGCTCTGGCGCAACAAGTCGAGACTTGCACTGGGCTATTCCGTCTCTTGCCGCCAACCACACGGCGTCCATTGACATTCTTGTACATGCACGCGTTCAGTTTCATGCATCGTCGCTTCTAAGGTCACACCTTTGGACGGGTGATATCCCGTCGGGCGGTCGTGTGCATCTCATAGACGACATTTGGGTGGCGACTCCCGAGCTCATCCTGCAGCAATTCGCCGCCCATGCAAGCCTGGCTCAGCTGATCATGATGGGCGATGAACTCTGTGGCTCCTTTGCTGTGTACAATCCCCCATCTCTTATCAGGGAATGCCTCCAACGGATTCTCGAGAGACGCGGGATTCCAAAGATCGCAGGATGGGAGCCTCTTGTGGATGGCAAGGGTCGCCTTACCAACCTGTGGTCCCGTCCTCCGCTCGCCACACCTTACGCGATATTGCGCTTCGCGGAAATGTCCGACGCAAGACGTGGCAGGCTTCGCCTGCAGCAGGCCGCCTCACTCATGCGGGAAGGCGCAGCCTCACCCTTCGAAGTCCGGGCTGGCATTCTGCTCGGCTTCCCCCGCCGCCTGGGCGGCGAAGGGTTTGACGACTTTACATTCAATCGCAAGGTCACACTGTCGCGAGAAGGCAGGCTTCTCGCTCAACGTCAGTTTTGCATGTGCGATCTCTTTTGGGAAGATGGCAGCCTCGACCTTGAGTGCCAAAGCGCTGTTATCCATCAGGAAGAGCGCAGCTTCTTGTCTGACTCCGACCGCTGTACTGCGCTCAGCTACATGGGAATCAATGTGCTTCCCATCACATTTGCCCAGCTACGTGATGCACAAAGATTCGCTGCACTCACGAAAACGATCGCACGGCTTCTGGGCACCCAGCCCCGAAAGAAAACCGACACACAGGCACGGCGAGCAGATGAACTGCACAGAGAAGTCATGAGTAGCTGGTCTCACATCCATCAGCTTGCAGGCAACCGGAAAAAATGACGCCACAGCAACGTCGATATCGCCTCATTAGTCATGCGTTGCCGAGCGCGACAATCAAAAAGACCAAAAGTCTGCGTAATAATATGACCCAGGAGCTGCGGGCCCGTGCTTTCCATATTGAGTGTCTCTATCACCCCAGGTAGATGACCCGCGTGTTTTGGAGCTACCGGAGCATCAGAGTTATAACGCAGACTTTTGGCGATTTTCGTCATTGTCGAAGCATCCGCCAATCATAACGAACACTGATACGCGCAACTCGCACAAAAAAGGGCGCTGACATCAATATGCCAGCGCCCTTGAATATCACAGACGATGCTCCGCCCTCTCAAAAACAAGTTCTCACGCGCAACGTGCGCAGGGCCGATGCGTACTGGACGTACGTGAGACCCTGCGCAACGCCGCGCGTGAGGTTCCGCCCTTCCAAAGGCGGGTTCTCGTCCACAAGGCTCACGGAGTCGATGTGCGAGATGCGCGCCCTTGGCCTACTGGAGTACATGAGCCTTTGCAGAACGCAGCGCCTGAGGTTCTGCAGCTCCAAAAAGCGGGTTCTGATGCGCAAGGCGCGCAGGGTCGATGCGTACTGGACGTACGTGAGACCCTGCGCAACGCCGCACGTGAGGTTTCGCCCTCTTAAAAGCAGGTTCTCAGGCGCAAAGCGCGCGGAGTTGATGTGCGCGGTGCGGGCCTTTGGCCTACTGGAGTACATGAGCCTTTGCAGAACGCAGCGCCTGAGGTTCTGCCCTCCCAAAAGCGGGTTCTCGTCCGCAAGGCGCCGGGAGGCGACGTGTACTGGAGTACTCTAGCCTCTGGAAACGCGGCGGACGAGGTTCCGCAACACTTTAAAGGGCGGCGAGGTCGCGACCGACGAGGTAGGGGAAGGTAGTACAGCATGCGCCCAGGTTCTGGCCCTGGAAGGCAAAGTTATAGGCGCCGCCGTAGAAGTCGCCGATCATGGTGCCGACCTCGTAGAGGCCCTCGATGGGCTCGTCGGCGGTGTCCATCACCTGGCAGTGCTCATCGCAGCGCAGGCCGCCCATGACGCACAGGAACGTAGAGCCAGGCGTGATGCAGCCGTAGAACGGGCCGGTCTCGATGGGGTGCAGCAGCTCGGGGTTCACGTGGAACTCCTCGTCAAGACCGTTCTTGGCGTAGGTGTTGTAGTTGGCGATGGACTCCAGGGCGTTCTCCTTGTCGAGGCCCTCCATCTGGTCGATGAGCTCCTCAAGCGTGTCGGCCTTGAAGTAGCTGCCCGACTCGACGTTGGCATCCCAGCTGGCGATGAGCTGTTCGGGGGTCTTGGGCATGAACATCTCGCCGTTCACGTTGTCGATGGTGGCGCCCAGGCCGTCCCAGGAATCCTGCGTGTAGGCGTACTGGGAGTCCCAGATGGCGTAGGCGGTGCCGCCCTTGAGGTTCATGCGCGTGTAGGCGCCGAAGGCGAAGTTGGTGTTCTCGTTGTGGAAGCGGCGGCCGTCCTTGGCCAGGTTGATGCCCCAGAAGGAGTCGACCACGCAGTGCGTGGGGCCCGACACGGCGCCGTTGATGGCAGAGGGGTTCGGGAACGTCTTCTGCCAGCCGGCGCCGATCCACAGACCCATCTTCTGGCCCGTACCAGGCATAAGGCCGGTGTAGACCATCTCGGCGTCGTAGTCCACCTCGGGCGTGAGGACGTCCTTGAAGTGCTCCCAAGCGTAGGGGGCAAAGTGGGCCATCATGTCGAAGTCCTTGGAGAAGTCGCCCGTGGCGAGAACGACGGCCTTGGTGGCCTCGTACTTGATGTAGTTGCCGTCGGCGTCCTGGGCGATGACCGCGCTCACGCGACCGGTATTGTCGTCCTCGCGGATGAGGTACTGGGCGACGGTGGAGTAGTCGATCTCTCCGCCGTAGTCCTCGGTGAAGATGTCGGCCCAGGCCTTGGCCACGAGCGGGGCGCCCTGGAAAACGCCCATGGGGGCGTCGGCCGTCCAGAAGTTGTGCTCGCCGGCCGGGGTGTCGAGCACGCCGTCGACGTCAGCGTAGGGCATGGCGAGCGAACACTCGATGCCGCGGGCGGCCATCTTGTCGATCATCCAGTCCATGGACTCGGCGGAATTGTTCTCCCAGCGCATCCACTTGCGGGAATCCATCATGCGGGCGCCGGCGATGAGGTCGATCTGGGTCTGGACGCGGCGCTTCTCGGGGTCGTCCTCGACGCCGTGCTCGGCCTGGTACTTGGAGCCGATAGCCTGGAAGGAGCCGCCGCGCGAAAGCGGCTTGGTGCCAGCGGAGAACACGATGACGTCGGCACCCTGCTCAGCGGCCGACACCGCGCAGCACAGGCCGGCGGCACCGGAACCCACAACGACGATCTCGTGCGTCTTGGTCTCGGCGATCTGGTCCTCGGCGACGGGCTCGGGAGCAACCATGAACGACCAGGTGCCCTGCTCGAGCGTCTCGCGCGTGATGATGTTGCCCTCGGCGGCCTGAGTGGCGGGCTTGGCGTCGTCGGCGAGCGCGACGGCGGCACTGCCAGCAACTGCAGCTGCGGCAACCGTGCCGGCACCTGCGAGGAAGCTCTTGCGGCTCATGTTCTTCTGCATGTGAATCGTCTCCATTTCTGGAAATCCCCGTGCGACGGCGCCCCTTTGCGCCGCCTTTCGAGTGGGGAGTTTAGACGGATGCAATGCGTAAAGCGCCACTTGAGATTACGTCTCGGGTAACCTTTAGTTACGTACGTTTCACCGAGGCAACGAGGACCCGCATGGACATCCGAGACCTGCGCTACATCATCGCGCTCAACGACTGCGGCACGCTCACAAAGGCGGCCGAGCGGCTGCACGTGTCCCGCCAGGCTGTGGCCAAGACGGTACGCAGCCTGGAGGCCGAGGCGGGGGCGCGCCTGTTCGAGCGCATCGACGCAGGGTACGTGCCCACCGACCGCGGCGAGGAGCTCGTGAGCGGGGGCCGCAGGGTCGTGGCCGCGTTCGACCAGCTCTGCGAGCGCACCCTGCGCCACCCCGGAGGCGCGCCCGACGCACACGGCGAGCTGCGCGAGCCCCTCAACATCGCCCTCGTTACCGGCGGGCGCAAAGCCGTGCCGAAAGGCCTCTTCGAGCGCTATGCCGCCATGCACCCGCAGGTTGCCCTCTACATCGAGGAGATGAGCACCGACACCGTGCTCGAGGCGGTGGAGCGCGGCAATGCAGACGTCGGCATCGTCGGCTCGCACCCGGCGCTTCTGGGCTCGCTCGACTTCACATGCGTGCGGCGCGTGGGCGTATGGCTCTACATCCCCGCCGACCATCCCCTGGCGGGCAGGCCGTATCTTGAGCTGTGCGACCTCAACCACCTGCGGCTTGTAACCGCCGGCCAACACAACCACGTGCATCGCTTCGTCATGCAGCGCTGCGCCGATGAGGACGTCCATCCCAACATCTGCGCCACCGTGACCGACGCCGCCCTCTTGGGCCACCTGCTCTACGAGTACAACGCCTCGTGCTTCGGCTTTCCGCCCTCGGTGGCCGAGACCCCGCGCGGCTTCGTGGCCCTGCGCCTGGCAGTGGAAGGCGGCGAGTGGTTCGGGACCTACGTCGTGCGCAAACCCGCAGGTCCACGCGGCAGCGGTGCCGACATGCGCCGCGCGACGAAAGCGTTCTGGTCGCTGGCACAAGCAGTGGCGGAGTAGGGACGCGCACCAAGACAAAGCGCGCCCCATTCAGAAACGGCCCTCCTCCCACCCGGTTTCGCTCAAGACAAACTTCATGCGAACGGGCGAATTAATCTTTTAGAAAGATATTTTCACTCGTACGAGTGAATCACAGCGAGTCTGGTAGAATTTCATTCGTTCGCGTGAATCGCAATTCCGGAGGCATGCCCATGACAACCGTCGCAAACGTGTCTGACTTCGGCGCGCTTATTAGACAGGCCCGAAAAGAGCAGGGCCTCACACAAACCGACCTGGCAGAATGGTGCGGCGTGGGAATCAATTTCGTCTCCGACGTCGAGCGCGGCAAGCCCACCGTAGAGATGGGCCGGGCACTTCGCCTCGCCCAAATGCTTGGAATAGACGTCGTCGCACAGAAGCGAGGTGCATGACCTCGCGAAAATCGCTGGCAGTGACTAGAAGGAGCTTTGATTTTTGCCCACCGCCCGTCGCCCGTGCATGACGTCGAGCCAATTGGACAGAACAGGCTCGAAGGCGTGACTGCCCTCAACATTTCGTTGCCCCCGGGCAAGATCTCATTTATTCCGTTTGCCCATTCCACACCCTAGACTACATGTCAAG
The DNA here is from genome assembly GCA_934636245.1 of uncultured Coriobacteriales bacterium. GTDB lineage: Bacteria > Actinomycetota > Coriobacteriia > Coriobacteriales > UMGS124 > UMGS124. The sequence continues at coordinate 156,028 of CAKUAI010000003.1, read as the reverse complement.
CAGCTGCGAATAAAGGATTCCAAGGGTGAGGGAAATCAAATGATTGAGATGGAAATGAGCCGTCGAGGCTTTGCCCAGACCATGGCCGCTGGCGCTGCCGCACTGAGCGCTCTGGGATTTACCACTAGCACCAAGCAGGCCAAGGCCGACACCGCCTCCTCCGAGGACGACCCGTACATCCCCGACTACGTGGCCGCCGAGGACCTGCCCGCTCAGGAGCCCAAGAAGATTGCCATCCTCGTGGGTTCGGGTCAGGACGTCACCGAGGGCAACACCGCCAAGATGGCCTATGAGTTCGCCCGTGGCGCCCAGGAGATGGGCCACGAGGTCACGACGTTCCTGCTGGGCCAGATGGACCTCAAGCCGTGCATCGGCTGCGGCCACTGCCGCCAGAGCGAGGACCGCACCTGCATCTGGGACGACGACATGCAGCAGATTGTCGACGCTTACTGGAACTACGACATGATCGTCTTCGCAACGCCCATGCGTTACTGGATGGTCACCGGCATGCTCAAGAACGCCATCGAGCGTCTCTTCTACCGCGTCAGCGACGGTTCCAACATCTACGACCTGCCGCACGACTGGCATGAGATGTACCGCAACCTCGACGTCGCGCTGCTCATCTCCTCCGCCGACACGGGCTGGTACACCTACAACTGGGTGCGCGAGTGGTACCACACCGCCATTTGCAACTACATCGGCCTGCACGATCGCGGCCACCTGTTCGTGGGCGGCTGTGGCGAGAACAGCTGGGGTGCCAACGCCGAGATGCACCGTCAGGGCAGCTTCAAGCACATCGAGGACACCGGCGGTCTCGAGGCTGCCTACGAGTTCGGCCGCAACATCTACGCCGACCTGCCCGCTCATGAGCAGCTTGTTCGCGCCAGCGAATTCACCATGCAGGGCTAAGTAAGGCAAGACATCCCCCAAAACACTGCAGCATACGGCCGCCCTCTCGCCTCATCGAGGCAGGAGGGCGGCTCTCTTATGCAAGCCGCAAGGTTTCTGAGAGCCAAACGCAGCGGCATCTCCCATAATGTCATTGGTCGTTAATTTCGGACAAAGGCGGCAGCATGGACATCAGCAGCGTTGAGGCGTTTGTCAAGGTCATTGACTGCGGGAGCATCACCAAGGCGGCGTCGAGGCTCTACATGACGCCTCAAGGCCTGTCCAAGGCAATCAGGCGCATGGAGGAAGAGTTGGGCGCCGTGCTTTTCATCCGATCGCCCCATGGGACGGTCCCCACAAGCCATGCGCAGGCGCTCTATCCCAAGGCCGCGGAGTTCCTGCAGGCCCTCGAACAGGTCTCAAGCGACGCAAACAGCCAAACCAACGCCGAGATACGAATTGCCGCCACCACAGGAACACTCGTGTACCTCGACGATGAGTTCACGTACACCTTCAAGTGCGAAAACCCCTACGTCAAACTCATCATGGACGACGTCACCGACCGAGTGGCGCTTGAGATGCTTGGCTCCGGAGAAGCCGAGATAGGCTTCATCGGCGGACCGATAGACGACGAAGCGTATACCGTCGAGCATTTCATGTCGTTCAAGCACATACTCGTCGTTCACGAGGCAAACCCGCTTGCAAAACGCGAGAGCGTTCGCCTCGCCGACCTTGCAAATCAAACCGTCACGCTTCTTGGCCGCGACTACGTGGACTTTCAAGGCGTATGCGACAGGCTCGTAAAAGCCGATGTCGACAGGAGCCGCATCAGAGGCGTGATAGAGACGTACAGCGCGATGCCGCTCGTCAACGACAACAACGCCGTGTGGATCGGCGCCGACTACTGGCAGGAGAGGACCCCTTGGGCGAGCACCGTTGTCATCCCCTTCGAGGAAGACGACTTCTTCTGGGAAATCTATCTCGTCACGTCCAAGGCTCGGACCTTGACTCCCGCCGCCCTGGCCTATCGTGAGCTCGCGCTTTCCTGGTCAAAGTCGCATAACCACCGCATGTGCTGACGACCGTCAACAAGCGTGGCACCACTATGGGTTGAGACCCCCTGTCTCAGCCGTTTATTCCCAGCTTCTCGGCGAAACCGTAATGTACCAATTGCGAGCAGGGCCAAGGGGGCCCCGCCAAAAGAAGGGGATTTATCATGCACGATATGACCCGTCGTAATTTCATCGCTGGCGCCGGAACGGCCGCATGCACCACCCTTGCCACTGGTATGGCCCTCGCCGATGAGCCGGCAGCCGCCAACGGCAAGGTTCCCGAAGCATAGGACTTCGAGTGCGACCTACTTGTTCTCGGAGCTGGCTCTGCCGGCCTGAGCGCCGCGTACGCCGCAGCCGCCGACGGCCAGAGCGTCATTGTTCTCGAGCGCGAAGACAACGTCTTCACGTCCTCCACGTGCTACTGCATGGGTAACTATTCCGCCTGCTGCACCGACCGACAGGAGGAGGCGGGCATCGAGGACTCTCCCGAGGCTATGGCCGAGGACATGCTTGCCTGGGGCGGCGCCGACGGCGACTACCCCAGCGCCGACACCCTACGCAACGAGAACCTCGTGCACACCTTTACCGAGAACTGCACCGACGCCTACAACCTGCTTCGCGACTGGGGTCTTGAGTTCGGTCCCGTCATCAACTCGTCTGGCCACAGCACCAACCGCACCTACGTCACCGACCCGCGCCAGCTCTGCGCGCTGCTCGAGGAGCACTGCGTGGAAGAGGGCGTCGAGATCAAGTTCGAGACCCCCTTCACCGAGCTTATCGCCGATGGCGACGGCACGGTTCTGGGTGCCTACGCCACCGATCCGGACGGAAACACGATTGCCATTCGCGGCAAAAAGGCCACCGTCCTTGCCACGGGCGCCTTCATGCGCAACGACACCATGATGGAGGAGATGCTCCCCGGCGCAAGCAAAGTCGACAAGGTGACCGGCCTGGGCGCTTATGGCGACGGCTTCCTCGCCGCGATGCAGCTCGGTGCCGCAATGTGGGGCCGCTCGAACCTCTATTTCGTGGAAGGCTACGAGCCCTCTGGCACGCTCAACTACTGCGAGCTTTGCCAGTTCGGCGCGATTCTGGTCAACAAGGACGGTGAGCGCTTCACCGACGACGGCCAGTACTGGACCAACAGCCGCTCGCGCGACCTCATCAAGCAGGGCATCAACCCCGACACCGGCACGTATTTCGCCTACACCGTCATCGACCAGAACATTTACGACGCCGCCATGGCGCAGGGCAACCCGCTCGGCCTGACCGAGAGCAAGCTCGAGTACCTTATCAGCGGCGAAACAATTGAGGAGCTGGCCGAGAAGATCAACGCCCCCAAGCTTGCCGAGACGCTCGCCAAGTACAACGAGGACATGGCCAACGGCGAGGACACACTTTTCCACAGGCAGTATCTGAACGGCGCCGGCACGAGCGACCCCTTCCCCCTGGACAAGCCCCCGTACTACGCATGGGCAAACCGTCCCTGCATCCTGTACGCCCCCACCATCGGCTTTATCTGCGATGACGACTTCCAGGCTGTCGACCAGTACAAGCGCCCCGTGGGCGGCGGCAGGCTCTTCGTGCTGGGCGAGATGATGCTGCGCTCCATCGAGGGCAATCACTACCTCGTCGGCTCCGCCATCTCCGCCTGCGTCACGTTCGGCCTGCTCGTCGGCGCCAAGATCAAGGACATGGAGCCCGCTGCGTAAAAGGCTCTAGCGCACCAGCACAGAAAGAAACCCAACGGGCGCGGCGTCGGCCATGCGCCGTCGGGGCTGCGCCAGGGGAACAGGGCCCGCTCATGCTGCTGATACCAGCGGGGGAGAAAATCGCGCAGTTTGACGACGCCCTCAAAAGGCTTGACGCCGCGTGGGACAACGACGTACTCATCCCAGGTAAACTGCTTGTCGCGAAACGGCAGAATTGTCAGGCTCTCATCTGTGCCGGGAGGCACGACGAAATCGGTCGTGATGACGCACAGCCCCTCTGAACGAACGCGAACAATACCCGTATGCATTTCCGCAAAGCCGATGAGCGCGGCAGGCGCAACGCAGTCGCGCAGCATGCGCTCCCGAATGTAGTTGTAAGGGCTGAATCCCTCGCCCATAATGCCAACGGTGCGCCCCTGAAGGTCCTCGAGCGTAACGCAGCCGTCTTCCCGGGAAGCGGCGAGAAGGGCAAGCGGGTCATCGGGCCGAGCGATAAGCGCATGAGGATGCCGCGCCAAAAGAGTGGAGTCGAACCGCGTAAGGTCGGGCGACCCCGAAAGAATCCCGCAATCGGCCAAGCCGGCGGCGACGATCCGCGCGATATGCTCGTCGTTGCCCTCCTCCACGCGCACAACGACGTCCGGGCATTCCTTTTCGAAGTCGTCAAACAAAGCGCTGCCGAAATACGTGAGACCACCGCTTGTGGACGCCACGGAGACGACCTCTCGCCCATCATCGGCGTCGACGCGCATCTCCCGCATGAGCGCGAGTATTTTCATGGTCCTGGGATACGCCTTGCGCCCAAGGTCGGTGGGAACGACGCCCTGGCTCGTCCGCGTAAAAAGCCGCCCGCCCAGCTCCGCCTCAAGCGAGGCAATCAGGCGGGAAAGCCCCTGCGGCGTGATGATGACTTCCTCCGCCGCCTTTGCCATGCTCCCCGTCTCATATGCGGCCTGAAACGCCCCCAGCTGTTTCTCGTCCATCGAGCCCCCTCCTCGGAAAGACCGGTGGCACCATTCTACACTCGCCCCTCGTCTGCGCCAATGCGGCGCCGTCGCATGACCTGCCGGGGCGACCTCCTTGTATGTGCAGTCCTCATCTGCCACAAGCAAAAACCATGTCAAGGATTGGCGGGAGGCGGGGGCAGCGCGTAAAGGGCGGGTATACTGCAGCAGGCTTTGTTTGACCCCAGTTCGGATGCGTTTGAGGCTTTGCCGCGGCGTCGGCAGGACCAAGGCTGCAGCCGGATCGTTTTTGCACGCACGTTGCCCGCCTCACGGAAGGATCGCTCCCCCGCATGAACCCCATCCAATACCTGATCGAACTCATCCAGGACCCGCGCACCGCCATCGCCGGTTGGATTACCGGCCTGGGCGCCGTGTGGGTGTACGCGCCGCTGTTCCTCATCATCTTCATCGAGACCGGCGTGGTCGTGTTCCCGTTCCTGCCAGGCGACTCGCTGCTGTTCGCAGCCGGCTGCTTTGCAGCTGACGGCGGCGGACTGTCGCTCTTCCCGCTGCTGCTCACCGTGTGGTGCGCAGCCATCCTGGGCGACCAGTGCAACTTCGCCATCGGCCACTTCTTCGGCCAGCGCATCATCGCCTCGGGCAAGGTCAAGTCGATGACCCCCGAGCGCATCGAGAAGTCTCAAGCCCTCATCGACAAGTGGGGCCCGCTCGCCGTGTTCCTCGGCCGTTTCTTCCCCTTCATCCGCACGTTCGTGCCGTTCCTCTCGGGCATGGGCGGCATGAAGTGGCACCACTTCGTCATCTGGAACATCCTGGGCGGCATCACCTGGTCGTCTGTCTTCACCCTGCTGGGCTACTTCTTCGGCGGCGTGCCCTTTGTGCAGGAGCACTTTGAGCTCGTGCTCGTGCTCATCATCGCCATCTCGGCCATTCCCGCTGCCATCGGCGTCGTGAAGGGCTGGCAGGCAAAGCGCAGGAAGAAGGCTGCCGCCACGAGCGAGGCCGATTCCGATCAGACGGCCGACAAGCGCGAGGGCAAGCACTTCGCATAAGGAGGGCCCATGAAGCACGTCGAACGCACCGTCTCCCGCCGCGACCTTGTCGTCGGGCTTACTTTCGCTGCCGGCACGTGCTTGATGGGCAGGGCCTCCCCCGCCTGGGCCGCGCGCTCGGTCTTCGGGGATGCACTTGAGGCGCAGGGGGCCCAGGACAGTGCGCAGGTCTCGATGCCTGCCTCGTCTTGCGGGGCCGATACCCCGGCTGCGCCTAGCGTACCAGGCATCACCGACGCCGACCGCGCCCAATACTCCGAAGGCTTTTTGGCCGCGCTGCAGGCGCTGTATGAGACGCTCATCGCTTGCAGCCTCGATCTGGTGGACATCTCGGCAAGCCATATCAGCACCGAGGACTTCGAGGCTGCCCTCGAATACCTGCACACGGCACCTTGGGCAGCCCACTATCTGACCATCGACTACTCGACGCGCGGAGAAGAGACCGTCTCCTTCCAGGTGAGCTACCGCATCGACAACGCGGCGCTTGCGACCTACCAGGCCGACCTCGACGCCGCCATCACCTCGCTTGTCGCGCAGATTGACCCCGCTGCCAGCGAATATGACAAGGCGCTGTACGTGTACGACTGGCTGCAGAACAACGTTGCCTACGACCACGACGTGGTTGAGCCCTACATCCTCGACACCATGTCGCGCACGCCGCTGGGCGCCCTCGCCTTTGGCAAGGCAGTCTGCACGGGCTACTCGTCGGCCTTCGCGCTCGTCATGGAGCGGCTCGGCATCCCCTGCGAGGTCGTTGACAGCCAGGAGATGTTGCACACCTGGAACATGACGTGCATCGGCGGTACCTGGTACTACTCCGACGTCACCTGGGACGACATGGACGAGGACATCGGCGCCCAGCGGTTCTACTTCATGGTGTCGGAGCAGACGCTGGCACGCGACCACTGGGGATGGACGCCCCGGCACGACTCGCCCGTCGATTTGGGCCGCCCGGGGTACGTGCGTCTTTCCCCCGAGACCTGCACGCTGGCCGACGCCGCGATTCAAGCGGTGTACACCTATCCTGGCTGCGTCATCGACATGCTCGACTTCTATATTGACGGCGAGACGCTCGACAACACGTTCTACCAGCTCGATGCCGCAGGGCAGTTCTGGGGAACGTATTTCAGCTGGCGCTGGCGCTGCAACGAGGCCGGCTTCGTCACGAGGCTTTTCGTGACCTTGCAGTAGAGATATATCGTGCACAGGGCGTTGCGGCATCAGCAAGCTCTAACGCAGATGAGCAAAACTACCGGCGCAAACAAGTGCGCCCGCCTTCCTCGATTGCGCGAGGAAGGCGGGCGCTTTTCGATTGCGCTACAAGTCTGCTGCCTAGGCCGATAATGCAAAACGCAACAATTCAAGTCGTTCACGCCGGGCCGCCCCAAAGAATCGAGCTGGCGGCTGCGTAGTCACGAATCAGGATATCTGTCAGCGGATACAAGCGCAGCAAACCAGACGGTTTGAAATAACAGCCATGTGACCCTGCAAGACAAGTCCACCTATACCAGCCACTACGAGGCGCTCAGCACCGTTTCGAATTCCTGCTCGTCGTTGGGGTCATCGGCCCGAATGACGCCACGCAGCACGATAGACTCCACCGCATCGACGTCGACGAGGCGGTTGAACACGCGGGCGCCGTCGTCCTCGTTCTCCCAGCCATATCCGTAGGACAGCACGCTGTTGACAACCGGGTCATCCACTCCCCAACGGTCCACCGTGTACTCGGTGCCGTCCGTAAAGCGAATCACCACTTCCCGTATGTGTTGGTCGGCCCTGGCGGGATGCTGCACCATACCGATGGGAGAAAGCTCCACCGTCGCGCCGTCTTCGTCCTTGAACTCCTTCGCAGGCACGGTTGCGGCAGGCAGATAGGTGGACTCACCTGCAGCGTTGCTGGCCTGCACCGAGGACTGACCGCCGTCTTCACGGTTTTCCAGCGACCAGACGAGGCCCTCGCCGATGGTTCCCCTGAACGGGCCGAAGTAGGCGGCGCCCACAAGCTTGGTATCCGTGCTGGCCTCGACGTCGCGCACAATGCGAACGTCCCAGGGCGACTCGCCGTCGGGAGACTGCACGAGCTCGAAAACCGGGGCGTCGTTCGAGAGGTACACCTCGCCATACCCAGCGTCGGCAATATCGACGCCGTCGGGGTTCTCGATCGTGATGGCCGCGATGCCGTTGCCGTTCTCGTCCATCACGCACTGGCCCACGGTGAGCGTATAACCGTGCAACTCGGCCGTGAGCCCCGCGTCGAACACATAGCCGTCGAGCAGGCGCTCGGCAGTCTGTTCGTCCACATCCGCCCAGGTACGCGACGGGGCGACCCAGCTCTTGGGCTCGCCGGTCACCGGGTTGATGCAATCCTGTTCCACCACCGTGTGCGCCTCGACGTCGGCGTTGCCCTTTGGCCCGAACGCGAGCTGAGCGAAATCGACGTTCACCGCGGCATACGCTGCCGACGCGACGAGCGCCGTGGCGGCCGCGATTGCAACCGCCGTGCGCACGCGAAGCCTGCCACGCGGGGCGCGGGGCACCTTCTTGCTGTGCGAGCCCGAGCCTGTTACCTGGGAAAACGTCTGCTCCTGTTGCGCCTGCAACCTATCTTCTTTCTCAGCCATGCGCATGATCCTCTCAATCGTCTCGTCAGAGGCGTCCATGCTCGAAAGTGCCCGCTTGAACCGCGCGCGATCGAGGTCTTCGGGCGTCATTTCCGACGAGGTGTGCTGTGTATGGGTCATCGCGTGCCCCCTTCGTCCAATACGTCCTTGAGCTTTGCACGTCCCCGCGCCAGTCGCGTGCGCACCGTGGCGTCGGGCACCCCTAGCAGGTCTGCGACCTCGTGAGTCGAGTAACCTTCGAAGTAGTACAGGTAGAGGACCGTGCGGTAGCGCGTGGGCAGGGCCATGAGCTGGCGCACGAGCTCGCCGTCGCGCTCCTTCTCGGGCATCTCGAGCGTATCGATGTAATCATCGATGTTCTCCGGCCGCAGGCGAAGCGCCCTGTACACCGACGTGCATTCGTTGACGGTCACCCGCAGCAGCCAGCGCTTCACGTGCTCGTCGCTCTCAAAGCTGCCGCCGAAACGATGCAGCTTGAGAAACACTTCCTGCACCACGTCTTCGGCGTCGGCGCGGTTGCGCAGGTAGCCATATGCCAGGCGAAACACACTGCCTTTGTGCATGTTCACCACCTTGATGAACTGCTCTTTGTCTTGCACGGATGCGGTCCTTTCACGCAGGGGACGTACAGTGTAGCCGCGCGACATCGGACTCAAGTGACACGCTGTCGCACTCTCGAAGGGCGCCCTTCACTGATATATACGCGTGCGAGGGCTGAGATGTTTCACGGGGCGGAAAAATTTTTTGAGAAGGAAGGCGTACAAGCCCCGTAGGGCTGGCAGGTGCGCAACCAGGCCAAAGATGGTACAGTAAGGCTGACAGAGCAAGGCGCACCATGGCCCTGCGCCCCTACGAAGATGGGAGTGCGTTATGGAACTCAGCAGGCGCTCGTTTATTACGGCAACGGCAGGGGCGGCTCTTGCAGCAAGCGTCGCCATGGGAGCAAGCGAGGCACTCGCCGCTTGGCCCACCGCGCCCACCAAGGAGGGCGACATCCCCTACGGCTGGTTCTGGAACACCGCAGTGAGCGTGCCGTGCGTCGATGGCGGCAGCCGCACGCTGCGCAACCTCTACTTCACCGACCGTTCCACTGCTCTTACCAGCGCAAACGCTTGGGAGTATGTGCAGGGCTTCATCGTCACCTACAATGACCACCTCATTTACTGGTCAGGTCAATGCGTGCCCACGTCGCGCAACACCTACTCGGTGAACATCAAGCATTTCTGGTACACCGACAAGGGCGTCGACTTCCCCGTGGTGTGCACGTCCTACGACATCGACGGCTTCCACTGGTTCGGCTTCGACCCGCTCGAAGGCAACTTCCGCATCAGCTAGCTCGGAGCGGCGCGGCAGGCGGCGTGCCAGCACATACGGCAAACAAGTGCGCCCGGGGCCGGCATGAGGCTGGCCCCGGGCGCGTGTTTAGCTATCTAGCAGGTAGCGGCGTGCGAATGGCACACCGCACCCGCCCCTTCGTGTTACTTCGCAGCCTGCAAGAGGGCGTCGCGCAGGGCACGCTTGATGGCGCCGGTGGTGATGGTCGCCATGGTGACGCCGTCGATCTGGTCGGACTGAGCAGCCTCGATTTGCTCGGCGAAGGTACCGTTCTCGATGGCGCCGTAGCCCGGGTAGCGAGGAGTCTCGTAGTTGGGGCCAATCTCGGTCACCGTGAGCTTGCCGCCAGAGATCTCAATCGTCACGTTGAGGGTGCCACCGATGCCCTCGGCGCTGCCCGTGTAGGCGCCGTCGGCGCAGTCGGCCACAGCGGGAGTTGCCACAGGAGCCTCTACCTGGGTCTTCTCGGCACCTGCAGCAAGGCCCGCGTCCTCGGCGATCATCTTGACGCACTGACGGCCCTCGGTGACCGAGCGGCAGGCGGCCAGGCCGGGGATGTACTCAGGGTAGTTGGTGTAGAAGAAGCTGCCCGAGGCGTCGCCGGCGGCATAGAGGCCGGGCACCACGTTGTAGTCGGCGTCGAGCACCTGCATCTTGGCGTTGATGTTGAGGCCGTCGAGCGTGCCGAGCAGCGAGGCGCCGTACCAGCAGCCGTAGAAGGGCGGGGTGCGCAGCTCGGAAAGGCGGTAGTCCTCCTTGCCGTAGTCGTCGTCCTTCTGGGCGTCGAACAGCTCGTTGTAGCGCTCGCAGGTTGCCAGGAAGGTGTCCTTGGCGTCGCCCTCGAAGCCCAGCTTGTCGGCAAGCTCCTCAAGCGTGTCGGCCTTCACGAACAGGCCGTCGCCGCCGTCCATGGAGATGAACTCCTCGGCGGTGAAGCCGGCGTCGCGCACCATGGCGGTGGTGTAGCTCGCGCAACCGATCATCGAGAAGCGCACAATGTCCGGGTCGCAGTTGCCGTCGAACACCTGGCAGAACACGCCGCCGGGCTGACGGCGCGTGGCAAAGAGCATGTTGTCATAGGGCGTGGACTCGTTGGCGAAGCGCTTGCCGTCGCGGTTGACCTTAAGGAAGGGCTGACTACCGATATTGAGCTGGTAATTCTTGCCAGGGAAGCGGTAGGCGCCGTCGTCGCACAGCTCATAGCCGGCATTCTGGCCGGGCACCACAGCGCCGCGATCGAAGATCATGGGCGTGGCGTCGGGCTGCTTGGAGCCACCGGCCCAGATACCAGCCTTGATGCCCGAACCGTCGTCGAGGCCATGGTAGCTGCAAGCGGTGGTGCAGTGCACGGTGTCAGGCTGCAGGGCCATCATCATCTCGGGGTTGGCGCCATAGCCACCCGTGGCGATGACGGTGTGCGCAGCGTTGATCTGAATAAGGTTGCCCTCGTAATCGCAGATGCCGCCTTTCACACCCTCCTCATCATGGATGAGCTTGACGAGCTTGCAGTTGTAGAGAACCGCGTTGCCCTCCTCGGCGGCCTTTTCCATAAAGAGGTCGTTGCGCATGGGGTGGGTGTAGGAAGGCTCCCAGTCGTGCTGCACGACGGGCAGGTAGTAGTCGGTGCCACCCGTGGCGTGGTCGCTCGGCACGTCGATGACGCACTCCTTGCCGGCGGCCTCCAGGTAGCTGCCCACCCACTCGACGGTCTCAGCGGAGTTGTCGATGAACATCTTGATGAGGTCGCGGTCGGCCTTGCCGGAGGAGTAGCGGCTGATCTCGTTGAGGAGTTTGCCGGTGTCGACGGGCTCCTCGCCGGCAGTGTACTTGGTGTTGACGCCGCAGAGGTACTCGCGGGTCTCGGGCACGCAGGAGGCGCGCTCGACCGTGATGCAGTTGAGGCCCAGCTCGGCGGCAGTGGCGGCAGCGGCAGAACCGGCGCAGCCCGCGCCGACGACGAGGATGTCGCAGTCGTAGGTCGCGGTGATGTCGGCGGCGTCCACCTCGGGCTCGGCGCCAAGCCAAGCGGGGGCGGCGTCGGGGATGGAGACGCCGGCGCCGGCGAGGGCGCCCTCGGCCGCCGTGGCGGTGGCGACGGGGGCCTCGGTGGCCGCGGCCTCTTCGGCCAGGGCGACGCCGGCGATGGCGCCCGAGGCGGCGATGCCCGCCAGACCCAGGGCGGAACCAGTGACAAAAGAACGACGATCCATGGTTGGAATCCTTTCTCATGTGCTTGATTGTGACAAGCGAAATGTATGGCGGCAGGTGGTCTCTGTGTGCGCCTCCCTTGCCGCGAACAACCCGAACTCTACCCACCCGGCCCGCAAAACGCCCTACCCGCTGCGAGTGGGTTCAGACAAACGCCTGCTAGACGTGGTATATTTTCTCGCGATGAAATTGGGGGTGACCATGGAGGGTCAGGGCGACATGAGCGAAACGCAGGCATCGCGCAACGAAGACGGTCTCACAAGGGCCGAATACATGCGGCTTTTCATTGCCAGCGCGCTCTCCATGATGATGACGCTCGTGTTCAACGGCACGCTCTACCTTGCCTACGACGGCATCTTCAACTGGTCACGCGACCTCTCCACTGCGGTCAGCATCGCCCTGGCCATCGCCTGTCTCGTAATCGCGCGCAAACGGCCCGCACTCATCCGGCCCCGCATGCTTACCGTCTGCACCATCGGGCTGAGTGTCGCGGGATACGCCCTGTGCGCCGTTGGCGTCGTGCTTGGCAGCGCCCCTGCAATTGTCGCCGGCGTCGTGGCGGTGGCGCCCATCGACCTGTGGGGCATCGTCTTGTGGCTGTTGTCCCTCGCGCGCCTGCCGCGCCGGCAAGCCTGCCTCTCCATGGCGCTATCGGGCCTGGCGGGCATCGTGTTGGCGTTTGCCATAAACGAATGGGCGCCCTATGGACTGGTGAACCTCATCGCGGCCGTCTCAAGCGTCGCGGTCGTCGTGCTCTGCCGGCCCCTTACCCAGGGCTTTTTCGAGCGCCTCCCCCTGGTCGAGCCCACGTCAAGCCAGCAGGTCGCCCAGCCCGAGGCGGTCCTGCCCCTGTCGCATGCGTTCTATGTGTACATCTTCGTCTTCAGCGTTGCCTACGGCTTTGCCCTGCGCTGCGAGAACTACGCCGGACCCCTGACGGTGAGCATCGCCTCCCTTGCCTCGTCGGGGGCGGTCGCCCTCTACGCCTGGAAGGCGAAGGCCGCCACGAAGGTCGACTCGCTCTTCGTCGCGGCCTTTTTCAGCGTGGCCGTCGGGTTCATGTTCGTGCTGACGGGGGACGCCCGCACGGGACAGCTCGCGAGCACCCTGCTCATGATGGGCTACATGTGCCTGCAGCTGCTTATTTGGCTTGCCTTGTCGGCTGCGGCGCAGCGCAACACCGCCGAGGCGATCCCCACCATCTGCTGGGGCAACGCCATAAGCTACGCGGGCATCACGGTCGGCGTGACGCTCTGGCTTGTTCCCAACAGCTTCCTTGCTCCCCTGCTCGCCGGGGACAAACTGCTGCAGAACGCCCTGGTAATCGCCGTATTGGCCGGCCTTGTGCTCTATACGCTGCTCACGCGGCGCTCGTTTGTGTTCGACGCGGCGATCGAGGGCATCGCACCCGACGTGGCGGCCCCACAGGTGGAGGTGCAGTATGTCGACAGCCTCGCCTCCCGCTGCGAGCAGGCGGTGGCGCGCTACGCCCTCACGGCACGCGAGGCCGACGTCATGACGCTGCTCGCCCACGGCAACACCGCCACGCGCATCCAAGAGGAGCTCGGCATCAGCTACAACACGGTGAAGTACCACGTGAAGAACGTCTACGCCAAGATGGGCGTCCACTCCCAGCAGGAACTCATCGACCTTCTGTGCGAGAAGGAAGTGGGGTAGGCGCGCGGAGTGTCGGGATGACGCGACACGGCCGTCCCCTTGTGTCATTCGGGGAGGTGGTTCTCATCGGTCGTAGGGATGCCGGCCTGCTTGAAGAGGGCGGCCGCAACACCGTCGCCGGAAGTGAGCGTGCCGGTGAAGGTACCGTCGTAGACGCGGCCGATGCCGCAGCTGGGGCTCTTGGCCTTGAGGATGGCCAGCTCGCAGGCGCGTTCTTGCGCGCAGGCAAGGGCGAGCTCGGCCCCACGCACGAAGGCCTCCGTGTTGTCGGCACCCTCGGCGTTACGCACGCAACAGGGCTCGGCGCAGACGATCTCGCTGGGCAGGCGCGGAGTGGGAAGCCCTCCCATGACCTCGGGGCAGATGGGCACGAGGGTGTGACGCTCTCCCAGGGCGAGCACGGCATCGCAAGGCTTGGAGCCGCCGTCGTAGCGGCAGGGCGTGCCCAGAAGGCAGGCACTCACGGCGATGTTCATCGCGCTGCTCCCCTCTTCTCCCGCGCCAGGCTTGCGATTAGCCACGCGCCCATGAGCGCGACGGCGACCGTCGACACCGCAAACGCCAACTTGATGCCGCCCATCTGCCCAAGCGCGGGCGTCGCGGCTCCCATGAGCGAAAAGAGCGAGGCGTTGATGAGGGCGCCACCCATCTGGCGCATGGTGTTGGTGATGGCCGTGCCGTGTGTCATGAGATGCTCAGGCAGGACGTTGCACGCCCACGTCTGCATGTTCTGCAGCACGAAGCCGTTGCCGAAGCTGCGCAGGGAAAAGGCGAGCACCGAGTAGCCCAGGGGCGAGGAGACCTCAACGAACGAGGCCAGCGTGCCTGCGACAACGAGCACCGTAAAACCCACGACTGCCAGACCCAGAGGGCCGTGCTTGTCGAGCACGCGGCCCGTGAAGGGGCACAGGCTTGCCGATATGACCGAGCCCGGCAGCAGCGTAAGCGCCGCCACCGTGGGCGAAAAGCCCTGGTCAGACTGGATGTAGACGCTCATGAAGACTTCGGTGTTGATAAGCACGCCAAAGACGAGCATGACGGCGGCCGAACCCATGACGAAGCGGCGGTCGCGGAAGGGCGCGAGGTTGAGCAGGGGCTGGGCAAGCCTGTTTTGACGACGGACGAAAACCGCGAGGGCCGCCACGCCCACCACGAGAGGCAGGCCCGACTCCACGAGGCCCTGCGCCGCGTCGCTGGAAAACACCCCCAGGTTCGACACGCCCAGAAGCAGCCCCACGAAGCTCACGGCGAGCATCGCCAGCGACGGCACGTCGAAGGGACAGTGCTGCGTGGGGTCGGACAGCACGCGCATCACCGGGTACGACGCGATGGAGCTCAGCGTGAGCAGGCCCACACCCAAAAAGACCGCGCGCCAGCCCCACAGGTCGGTGCAGATGCCGGCCACGAGCGGACCCATCGTGGGGCCCGCCGCCAGGGCAATCGCCACCACGCCCATGGCGAAACCACGGCGCTCCGGCGGAAAGAGCCTGAAGGCGACGATTTGCATGAGCGGGATGAAAAGGCCCGCCGCCAACCCCTGCACAAAGCGCACAGCCACGAGGGCCTGGAAGTTCGGCGCGAACGCACCGAGCAGACCGACAAGAAACACCAGGTTGGCACCAAGGAAAATATGTCTGCTCTGGAAGCGGGTGGTAAAGAATCCGCTGCACGGCACCATGATGCCCAGCGACAGCATGTACAAGGTGGTGAGCCACTGGCCGTGCTCGGTGGACACCCCGAAGTCGGTCAGGATCGACGGCAGGCAGGTGGTCATCGTGAGCTGGCTCATGATGGAGATGGCCGAGGCCCACACGAAGCTGACGAGCACGGCCCAACGGCGAGACGTGGAGAGCTCGGGGTGGAACATCATGGGAGCCGGACGCGCCATCTCGCCCGCCATCGACTCGTTTTCGCTTTGCCCGTCCACCTGCATGCCCTCCGTTGCCTTGCCTCATAATTGTCAAGCAGCCCATGATAGCGCCTGGCAGGCGCATCAGTCCAACAAGGACAAAAGAAGCAGAGGGGAGGCGCTGAGGACGTCGCGGAAGCATGAGCCCCGACCTGCAAGCTGCAAGTACCTGCCGGCCGGGGCCCGCAAGGTTGGTAAGGCCTTTAGACTATCGAATGAAGTTCGTCGACGGGCCGCTCTCGGCCTGCGGCGTCTCGATGCCCGCGGCGCGACCGGCCTCGATGCAGCGCAGGAGCCACGCCATGTTGGAGGCAAGGTTGCGCATCGTACGCAGGCCCTCCTCGTCCCGGGCAGCCTCGCCGGGCGTGCAACCGTGCACATTGTTCCAGTACGTGGAGGAAACCACAGGCATCTCTTTGATGGTGAAGTACTTATTGAGCACGTCAAACGAGGCAGTGGTGCCACCGCGGCGGGCAACGGCCACGCAAGCCGCGGGCTTGTGGGCAAAGGCGCTGCCGCCTGCGTAGAACGCGCGGTCAAGCGCCGAGAGAATGCGGCCCGTGGGGTGTGCGTAGTACACGGGCGTGCCGAACACAAAGCCGTCGGCAGTGCGGGCGGCCTCGATGAACTCGTTCACCACGTCGTTGCCGATGACACAACATCCGCCCAGCTCAGAGCACTTACCGCAGGCGATACAGTCGTTGATGGGCTTGGTGCCGAGCCAAAACACCTGCGACTCGATGCCGTTGGCTTCAAGCGCACGGGCCACTTCCGCCAACGCCACCGAGGTGTTGCCGTTCTCCCGCGGGCTTCCGTTTACAAGCAGAACCTTCATTGTGCGTCCTCTCTCCCAGATCAGGGTCTTGCCAGGAGGCATTATAGACGCGCAGGAAGGCGGCGCCGGCCAGTGGGGACGAAACGTAATGGAGGCGAAGCATGACCGGGCGCGCCGGACACGAGGAACAAGCAGCTCGAGGTCCAACGGCCCCGCAACCAACCGGGAGCCGGTAAAAAATCATGCATGTTTGCGTTTTAATTCAGCAAGCCGAGTAGCTCGCCAAAACAGCAACCTATCTACCAGGCAAAACGCCGAGCACAGGCAACCCGCTACCTCACCCGGTCAGATTAAAACGCAAACTCGCGTCTTATTTGGGCTGGCCCAACCGCCAGCCTCCCACATCACTGCGGAATGACGCATTGCACCCGTCCCTTTGCGTCATTCCAACAGTCCCAAACGCAGATCGACCCTACCCAAGCACGCTCCTCGCAGTGCTCGAGCGGGGTCGACCAATCACTCAAAGGCGAGGCCAGCGCAACCTACACCGCGGTGACTACCCGGCCGCAGACATAACCGTTGGTCATGGCCATACCGATCGAGTTGCCGGCCAGCAATGACGAGAAGGCCGGGTACAGCATGTCATACCAGGGCCTCTACCAGTCAAATGACACAGTGCACCCGTCTCTTTGTCTCGTAAACTTAGCTTGTTAGCTAAAAACGCCCCGATGGGATTCAATCCACCGGGGCGCCTAGCAATCTAAAACAAATATGCGTGCACGGCTTGACGTTATTCAAAAACAGGTGCGACAAGGCCGCGACGCAAGCTGCTTTTTACTCCAAGCCGCCCATCTGCTTCACGGCCTTGATTGCTTCGGTCATCGTACGGCCGCACGCAATACCGGGCATCAGGCAGGGGTAGTTGTTGGCGAAGAAGCTGCCGGAGTTATCGCCGCAAACATACAGGCCTTCGATGGGCTGAGCGTCCTTATCCATGGCCTGGGCCTTTTCGTTAATCTTCACGCCCTGGATAGTCGTAAGCAACGAAGCGCCGAGCCAGCACCCATAGAACGGAGCAGTACGCAGCTCGGACAGGCGCACAGACGCCTTGCCGAAGTCCTCGTCTTCCTGGGCGTCATACAGGGCGTTGTAGCGATCGCACGTGGCCAGGAAGGCCTCCTTGGCCTCGTCCACAAAGCCCAACGCGTCAGCCAGCTCCTCCAGCGTGTCGGCCTGCTTTACCAGGCCGCTCTCCAGCTGCTGACTCATAATATTCTCGATTCCCATGTTGCGGGTACCAGCCGAGCAGCCGATGGTATGGAAGCGCTCGACATCCGCCTGGGCATTACCGTCGAACACCATGCAGTACACATGGCCGGGCTGGTTATAAGCGGCAAACGAAGCGTCATTGTAGGGCTGGCTCTCGTTCATGAAGCGCTCACCGTCGCGGTTCACCTTAAGGAAAGGCTGCGAACCAGGGTTGAACTGCTTCACGGTACCGGGGAACTCGCGCCCGCCGAAGGCCTTGGCGTTCTCGATATAACCACCGTTTACCCCAGGCTCAACAATGCCGCGGTCAAACAGCATGGGCGCGCCTTCCTGGTCGATATCAGCGCCGGCCCAAACAGCTGCGCGGATTCCATCGCCGTGCGTACGCGGGCTATAGCTGGCGGCAGTAGTGACGGCCGCACCAAGCGGGTCAAGCTGAAGCATCATGCGAGGATTGCCCGCATAACCGCCACAAGCGAGCAGCACACCCTTGGCCGCATTGATGCGAATGAGGTGATAGTCTTCCTGATTCTGAGCGATGACGCCAGTTACGCGGCCATCGGCGTCCTTCTCCAGCTTGACCATGGCGGTGTTAAAGTCCACAGGCGTGCCAGCCTCCTCGCACACCTCGGCAAAAATCCCCAAACGCGGGACACGCTGCGACGGATCGGAGGCGTTCCAGAAGTGCTCCATCTCAGGGAACATGTAGTCGGTATTTTCCTGAGCGCACTCTGCAGGCCAAGAGGCCTCCTCTCCCGTCGTGACAGCAACGGAAGCCTTATACGGATCGGCCGTCAGAATGCTCGATACAAACGCCTGCATATCGGCGGACTCGTCCATCCACATCTTCACAACTCGCTGGTTGCACTTGCCGCTTGCATAGCGGCTGATCTCAGACAGGAGCTTCTTGTGGTCCATGGGCACAGCGCCGGCAGCCGCGGCATCGGCGGAATCTACGACACCGTACCAACCGCGTACGTCCTGAGGGCTTGAATACTTCTCGATGCAACGGAAATTAAGGCCGTTCTTTGCGGCGTAGGCCGCAGCAGTGAGGCCACCGTTGCCCGCGCCCACAATAAGAATGTCGGTGTCCCACGTCTCGGTAACGCCTGCTTCGTCAATCGCGGGCTCGCTACCCAACCAGTCGGTATCCGTAGCGTCGTCGACCACCGAAGACACGGGGGCCTGTTCGCCCTTTGCCTGCGCAATGCAATCAACCACAGCGCGCTTCACGGCATCACACGTAATCGTGGCACCCGTCGTAGTGTCAAACTCCGCCCCTTGAGCATCAAGAATAGAGGAGGCATAAAGGTCACCGAACTGTGCGCCGATAAAGCTCGTCTCACCGGAAACATCAACCTGGGCATCCGTGATGGCACCGTCGCCGATGACAAGCGTCACGGTAACATCGCCAATACCAGAACGTGTGGCGGTGTACGTACCATCGGCGACTCCAGCCAAATCGTCAGCCAGGGCAACAGCCGAACCGGAGGCGACGAGCGCCGCAGTACCAGCCGCAGCGGCTACAAACGAACGGCGAGAAACATTTCCGGACATATCAGCATCCCTTTCACGGAAGTTTTGCCAGAGAGCCCCAGATGGCCGTCTGACAGGCGCCCTTTTCTGCGCCTAACATCTCGAACACTATTCCGCTACAGGGACTTCAACACACCCAGGAGGGATGTATTTATTAAACTGCCTGGTAAATAACTATGTTTAAGAGCAAGGCAATCGGTATGTGGCCATGCTTTCCAGTCAGCATCGTAGAACATCACCGGCCTCAAGACCGCAACACCCGCCAGGGGTGTATGCCAAAAAGCGCATATCAGGCCGTCGTGTTGCCCTCGACCAAGTCAATGAGCTCCTGGCGCGAGTGCACACCAAGCTTGGCATACACATTGCGAATGTGCATCTTCACCGTGTTATGCGATATCCCCATGTGCTCCTGAATAGATTGGGCTCCATGGCCCCGGGCAAGCAAGGCCATGGCCTCAGCCTCGCGCGGAGTCAAGGCAAAACTATCGGCCAACTTCGAAACGGATTCCTCAAAGGACGCGATAAGACCCGCGCCAGAAGCCTCGCTTGGGCAATCGACCTCATTGACCGTCTCGTCGAACGCGAGCGCATTGGGCATGGCAAGGTTTATAACAATGACAACCAGAACAAGTAGAATGAGCAGCAACTGATAAGAGAGAGGGGAATTCAAAAGTGATGCTGCAAGGCTTGAAAACAAAGTTCCTATGAGACCGCCGAGCGTGTTGGCCCCCGTCACAACGAGGCAAACGCCCGGAGCGTCAATAGGGTTGCGTTTTGCGATTTCGACCAGCAGCACATAGGACAAGATTCGCGCCAGATCTCCTCCCATGCCCAGCGCAATGCCTCCCCAAGTTGATATGGACGAGGGCCCCAAAGCCAGTGGAATATAAAGCAGAAATCCGGTCAACACGCAGATAAGCGTAATCCTGTAGAGCAGTCCCAGAACCGGCCGGCCGTGGCGGGCTCTCACTGAAAGCAACGCAGTCACTGCGGAAACGCAAATCACAAACGCAATGAGGACAGGCAAACGCACATCCGCCTCGGCACGCGTAAAATCAGACGCAAAACAGAATGCAGTCTTGAGTAGCGCAAGCATTACGAAAACAGTGCTGCTCAAGGGAATGAACGACTTAGGCTCAGTCACGCGCATGCTCGCGCTTGCCTCGGCAGTACGCGCGGGCAAAGTTGCGCGATGAAATCCAGGGAACGCCAGCACTGCAAGTATTGCGGGAACGAAGGCAACGACGGCAAGCTTGCCCATTAAAGTAAAGCTCGCAACAGCCGCCTCAATTGGGAGGGCCAAAACCCAGCCCGCCGCCAGAACACCAAGCACGGCAGCGACGCTGTATGTGCGAGCGATATCGACAAGCAGCAGGCCAACCATATACATGGTCCACACTCCGCCCGCCCCGCGCAGGCAACCGCCCGCGACGACAAGGGCGATACTACCCGTGCGCAATGACAACGCCATGAGAAATACACCCAGTATGTTGACGAACACACCGACCAACGTCCACGCCTTGTCGGCAATTTTGCCGGGATAGCGAGACACGAGAACGTACAGCATCGCAATGAGCACAACGGAGAAGCCGAACGATATCGGAGCCTCCCATGCAAAAACAGCACCGGCGCTCTGAGCATATGTCGAGGTAAGCAATGCGGTACCCATTTGCTGCAAGGCAATACAAAGTACGGCAGCAAGCACTTCTGGAGACTTGAAAGCATTCTTGCGCGGTTCATCTTGAAGATTGCCGATCGTTTCAGTGCCCATACCACTCCCCCGTCATCACAACAGTCGATGCAATGATACGACTCAGTAACCTGGAGAGTATATAAAGAGGGTGGCTTGGGCCAAAAGGCGTTCCTTCCCTACGTTACCGAAAACAGCTCATGCGAGCACTTCCCCAACGCATAAGAGGGCCCTGCAGGCAGGTCGCCTGTAGCACGGCTGGTCGGGTGACAGAAAAATCGCGCATGTTTGCGTTTTAATTTAGCAAGCGGAGTAGGCAGCAGAAGGGGCAACCCGGCTACCAGGCAAAACGATAAGCGCGGATAGCTGGCTACTCCATTCGGCCAGATTAAAACGCAAACATGCGGCATTTTTGGAGGCCCCGTTCAATCGCCGCTCCTCGACGTTGCTCCAAAACCATCATCTGACCCGAGAAACGGCACATTGCACCCGTCCCCTTGCGTCATTCCAACAGCCCCAAACGCAGATCACCCCCGTCCAAGCGCCGCGTGTGCGCCTGAACGGGAACGATTGATTGCACGGGAAACGGCGTCCCGCGGCTATCTAAAACACAGGCCCTGACCTGCAAGGCGTCCAAAAGCGATGCATGCCGGAGCACGCAAGCCTCTCGGAACGAAAAGTAGGCCGAAGCCCTCGCAAGCTACAGCGCGGCGACTACCCAGCCGCAGACGCAACCATTGATCACTGCCATTCCAATCGAGTCGCCCGCCAACAATAACGAAAGGGACGGGTACAACGTGTCATCCCAAGTCGTCTACCAGTCAAATGACGCAATGCACCCGCCCCTTTGTATTGCCGAATGCCACTGTGCGACACTGCTTTGCGGGTAATTCACCAAGAGCAAGCCGTCTCTCTACTTTAATCGCCCCGGCCGCCTGCTACAATTGCACAACAACGGCCATACCCCCTGGGGAAGGAGACGAGCAGCCATGCCCAGCCTCCCGAAGCACGCACTCATCAACGGACGACGCCTCGCGCTCAGCCGGTGCATCTCACATGTTGGGCACGGCGAACCCATTGTAATCTGCGAAGCATGTCAGCAGTCTGCCCCCGATACATCCGAGAAAACCGTGCTTTACGCCACTCAAAACGAATGGTTGCAGGGAGCTGCCGACCTTTCGGAATGGGCCGAGTCCGAAGGCATCGTCACTACGGCGAGTTCCACCGCAGACAAGCTGCGCCTGTTCCAGTCTCTCTTTCACGGGCGCGACAACGTCTATGCCCACGGCTACCAGCGCAAAGACGGCGGCATCGCCTATGTGCCCGCCTGTTCAAATGAATGGAAAGCAAACGTTTGCCCCAAGGCCAACCCGACAAAGCGCAAAAGCTCCGGTCTGTGCGCCCATTGCCCCAATCGCGACCTCAAGCCCCTCACCGACCAGGTGCTGATCGCCCATTTCAGGGGAGCCGATGACCGCCTGCGCGATGTCGTGGGGCTCTATGTGACCGATGAAAACTGTGAGACCTCCGTTCTTGTCGCCGACTTCGACGATACCGGTTGGCAGCAAAACGTGGCCGCATATCGCGATGCCGGACGCCAACTCGACCTCGATATCGCCGTGGAGCGGTCGCGGTCCGGCAACGGCGGCCATGCATGGTTGTTTTTTGAGGAGCCGGTCACAGCAAAGCTCGCTCGCAACTTGGGCTGTGCGCTCATAACCTTAGCGTGCAGCCTATCCAAAACCATGCGCCTCGATGCGTACGACCGGCTCTTTCCCACCCAAGACACGCTGGTAGAAGGTGGCTTTGGCAACCTTATCTCCCTTCCATTCCAAGGCCGGGCGCAGCGCGAGGGCAACTCGGTCTTTGTCGACGACGCCTTCAACCCCTATCCCGATCAATGGGAATTTCTTTCTCGCATCCGAAAGGTCACGGAGAAGCAGGCCGAAACCTCCGTCGCTATATGTAGAAAACGCACGGGTGGTCTCTTGGGGACGTTCGCATATACGCAGCTAGATAAGGAGTGTGCCGGGTTCTCCGCCCCCTCAGCAGACACAACATCCCCGGCGCAGCAATCTGGGAGAGCGCGCTCGTTCATGCGCCGACCCAAGCATCCTCTCACACCGCAAGACTTCCCGGCCCTTACCGTGCTCACGGAATCCGACATGGTCTATGTCCCCCTGGAAGGCCTTTCGGCCGCCGCATGCAACCGCATTCGCCGGCTTGCCGCTTTCGCCAATCCCGAGTTTTATCGCGCGCAGGCCATGCACCAGTCTGTTTGGAGAAAGCCGCGCGTCATCGATCTGTCCGAGGACCGCAGCGATTGCATCACCTTGCCGCGTGGCTGCAAGGAGAATCTCCTTCTTCTTTTTGAGGAATCTGGCGCAGCATATACGATTCTCGACGAACGGTTTTCCGAAGGGCGCATTAAGGCAGAGTTTGCCGGAAGGCTGCGGCCGGCCCAAGAAGATGCAGCTCAGGCGCTGCTGGAATATGACACCGGGATCCTCTGCGCCCCCACGGGATTTGGCAAGACGGTCGTTGCGGCAAGCTTGATTGCACGATTGGGGCTTCCGACCCTTGTCCTCGTGCCCAGAACGCCCTTGTTGGAACAGTGGGTCGAACAACTCGGCGAGTTTCTAGAGATTCAGGACACGCGGCCGCCGCAGCTCACCCCGAAAGGCAACCTGAGTAAAAAGAAACGACCCCTCGTCGGCGCGATAGGGGCAGGCAAAACAGCACCGAGTGGCCTTGTCGATGTCGCAACGTTCCAATCCCTGTTTGAAAAATCAGACATACCCGGAGAGCGCCAGGTAAAAGACCTCGTTCAGAACTACGGCCTTGTAATCTGCGACGAATGCCACCACGCCGCGGCACCGCAGCTTGAGCGCGTGCTCAAGGCGGTGCGGGCGCAACGGGTATACGGATTGAGCGCCACACCCAAACGCGCCGACGGACTCGACCCCATAGTTACCATGCTCTGCGGGCCTGTACGCCACAGCATCGACGTGCGGGCCCAGGCGGCCGAGCAGGGATTCGCTCGCCACCTCGTCACGCGCTATGTAGCCATGCACTTCCCCAATCTAACCGAGGACGCATCTTTTGCGCAAGTACTCGACGCCGCGTGCGATCACGCCGACCGCACCCGCTTTATTGCCCAAGACGTGCTTGACGCACTACACGAAGGCAGGACGCCCCTCGTGGTGAGCAAACGCAAGAAGCACGCACGCGAACTGGCGCGATTGATTGAGGAAGGCGGAGCCGAAGTGCGGCTGCTCGTGGGCGAAGGGACCCCGCGCCAGCGCCGCGAGGCTATTGCTGAGGCGCTGCAGGCATCAACGAAACAGTCGCTTTCCCTCGTTGCCACTGAAAGCTACCTGGGAGAAGGCTTCGACATGCCCAACCTCGACGCACTCTTCCTCTCCACGCCCATCTCCTGGAGCGGCAACGTCACCCAACAGTCGGGTCGCCTTCATCGCACTTCGGAGGGCAAAACCGACGTGCGCGTGTACGACTATGTCGACCTGAACGTTCCCATGCTTGAGCGGATGTACAAAAAGCGCCTCAAGACATACGTGAGACTCGGGTACGAGCCGATTGGAAGCGATTGGCAAAAGCCAGGTGATACTGCCGGACCCACCGCAGAATCGAATTCCACCAATGCTGGTACCAGCGCATTTATAACAGCAGAGAGATTCCTGGCAACGTTTGTGCACGACATCCGCGAAGCGAGGCGCAGCATCATCATCGCCGCGCCCTTTGTCAGCGCAACCCTGGTAACGCGGTTGGAATCATCCCTGCTGGATGCAACGCAGCGAGGAATAACCGCCACCTGCCTCGTTCAAAAGGCAACCGTTGCCGCAGACGCGCTCAACAGGCTTTCGAACTGTGGCTGCCGCGTCGAACTTGGACATTCCGGCCCAAGCTGCTATGCCATTTTCGACCAGCAGACCATCTGGTACGGAAGCCTGCCCCTTCTCGCGTTCCCCAAACCCGACGATTGCTCCCTTCGCCTCATAAGCCCCGAAGCTGCGCACCAGATGATGGAAGACTTGAAAGTTAACAAGGAAAAGGAGACGTAGCACGAGGCGACGCGCGACATCATGTGTATAACCCGACCTGCGCCAAGCAAAGATGACCGCGTCGCGCATGGTGGCCCTCTTTGCTTCGTCCATCGAATGTCATCCTGTATCGCGCAAAGCACGCCCGGCAACCTGCACGATCAACGCAATTACAAGGCAATGAGGTATGTGAGTACACCACAAGCAGCAGGCTCCACGCCCAACGAAAACAAGCGAGTGAGACATAGTGCCCCATGCCATCCATCAGCCAGATAACACATTGCACCCATCTTTTGTATCAGTTAGACGCACCAGAGGACAGCACCAGGCCAGCGAGGATGAAACGCAGTGCAGGCAACACATGTCGGGACCCGCGGGGTGTAGAAGAAAGCGCCTCGCGGGCTCGCGGACAATCGAGGCTGGCAAAAAATCGTGCATGTTTGCGTTTTGATTCATCAAGCTGAGTGGCCCGCCAAAACAGCAACCTATCTACTAGGCAAAACGCCAAGCACAGGCCGTCGGCTACCTCACCCGGCCAGATTAAAACGCAAACTCGCAGCTTTTTTCGAGCTGGCCCGCCCATTGAGCCGTCCGCATCGTCGCGCGAATAGCCCCAACGCCCTCGATGCTCCCCAAACGCAAATCGACCCCGCCCAAGCACGCTCCTCGCAGTGCTCGAGCGGGGTCGACCAATCACTCAAGAAGCCAGGTTCCACATCCCCTCAGAAGCACGGGTTCTGATGCGCAAAGCGCACAGGTGCGATGTGTACTAGAGTACATGAGCGTCTGTGGAACGGGGCGCATCAGGCTAGCGCACCCTACAGCGCAGCGACTACCTGGCCGCAGACATAGCCGTTGGTCATCGCCATTCCGATCGAGTTGCCCGCAAGAATGCCCGGGTAGGTGAGGGCGTAGCGACCGCCGCAGCAGTTGCCGATGGCGTAGAGGCCCTCAATGCCGCAGTCGTCGTCGCCCAGAACGTTGAAGGTGGTGTCGGTCACCAGACCGCCCAGCGACACGGCAGTGCCAGCCTGCGTGGAGGAATCGGCGACCGAGCCGTAGAAGGGAGGTGTGGCAATGGGCAGCATGAAGTCGGCCTTCTTGCCGAAGTCGTCATCCTTGCCGGCCTCGCACAGCTCGTTGTAGCGCTCGACGCTCGCCACGAAGTTGTCGACGGCCTCGCCCTCGTAGCCCAGGTAGCCGGCCAGCTCCTCCAGGGTCTGGGCACCGTACACGGGAGTCTTGCCCATGTCGGCGCGCTCGGTAAGGCAGCCGTGGCGCACCACGTAGCCCTCGGCGCCGGCGCCTGCGACATGCGTCATGTCCTCGGTCCACTGCTCCACGTAGGTTGCCTGGCCGAAGTCGACGCCGCCGTGGTTCGTGCCGCCGCGCGCGATGATGTCACGGTAGTTGGCGTCGAACAGGTTGCAGTAGATGCCCTTGGGCTGGCGGTTGATCATATTACCCATTGCGTTGAAGTCAGCCTCGTTCATGAAGCGCTTGCCGTCGCGGTTGAGGATGAGCGTGGGAGCAAAGCCGAAGGGGCCGGGTGCCGACACGTTGGCAAGCGATGCCATGGGGCCGGCCTCCATGCGGCCGCCTGCCCAGCAGCCCATGCGATGGCCGATGCCGGTGTCGCGTCCGGACTCGGGAATGTCGGTGGACGTGTAGGCGGCGATGCCGTTCTTGGCCTGCAGCTCCTTGGCCTCGCTGTAGAACTCGGCCATCATGGGCTGACAGTTCTGGAAGGCGCCCGTGGCGATGACGACGGCCTTGGCGGCGTTGAAGCGCACGTACTGACCGTCGGCGTTGGTGGCGATGGCACCCACGACCTTGTCGCCGTCCTTCACGAGACACACGGCGGACGTCTCGTAATACCAGGTGGCACCGTTGGCCTCGGCCACCTCGCGGCAGCAATCCTCGAGCTTGCCGATGGTGGAGTAGGCGCCCACGCCCTCGGCGACCTCGTCGAGGATCTCGGAGCGCATGCAGAACGTACCCACGTAGGTCTTGAAGTTGCCCATGTCGCACGGCTGGGACTTGTCGACCCAATAGGTGACGTCGGGCTGCTGCACGTTCATGTTCGTCAGGATGGAGGGGTCCTTCTCCTGGCAGATGGCAATGGCGTCGTCGATCATGGCGCCGGAGTTACGGATGTAGGTGAGCACGAGCTCGGGGTTGGCACGGTAGCCGCAGGTGCGCTCCCACTGTGCCAGAACGTCCTGCTCGTCGTAGGGGCCGTAGCCCATGTCCTGCACGTACTGCGAGTTGAAGGTTCCGATGTCCTCGCCGTAGAACATGAACATGTCCTGAGCCTGCTGGTCGAGAACCGCGACCTTGGCGCCGGCCTTCGCGGCCTCCTTGGCGCACTGCGTGCCGGCATGGCCGCCACCGAGAATGACGACATCAGCGTCGTAGGTCTCGACGATGTCGTCATCGGAAATCTGAGGGGCCTCGCCGAGCCAGCCCTTGTAAAGCTCGCGGGCGCTGTCGATAGGGTCGCTCATGCCGCCGGGGCCAGCCGGCTTCTTGTCTTCTTCGCCCGCGTCCTCGGCGGGGGCGTCGGCCTGCGCCGCCTCGTCCTTCTTCGCTTCGTCGGCCAGGGCAATAGAAGCCGAAATCGCCGCAACACCGCTTGCGGCAGCGGCCCCAACAAACAACCTGCGCGTCATCTTGGACATGTGTGAGACTCCTTTCGCGGTCAAGCGGGCCATGCGGCTCGCTTGCCAATCTCTTTGGGAGCAGGTTTTTATCCCGCCCGTCTGTCCACAGGGAATGGAGCCATGCCTGGCTCCAACCTTGCGTGCGCGCCTCGCGCCAAGGCATGCATCTGCCAGCGCATCGGCGCGCAGGGCATATAGAACGCTTACCGCCCGACCGGTGCCACACCCGAAATGTGCGAATGACTTTCAACTTGTTTTCAAACCGCCGATTTCGTGAAATCACGTGACGCGGGCAGGGGTGGTTGGGGCGCGAAAGAAACCCGCAGGACGGAGGGTTAGATGGCCGCGCGCAAAACAACATACATTTCGGAAGATTTTGATTTTCGTCAACTGGGGTTTTGTCGAATAACATACATTTGATGAGTTGAAATGTATGTTATTCGGCGTCGTCAGTATCCTATGGATTGTTCCAGCTCACGCACCGTCAATACTAACTTGCGGGTGACCCCAAGGCGCGCGCCCGGCCGCATCGCTAGCATCGCGCAATGCGACTTTCACCCGTTTCAGCTGCCAGGGCTTTCTATGCTTCAAGGCGTGCGAGAGGCATTTCGGTTTGCCCATTGCACGACGCAGCAGGTATTCATAAAGAGATTGGGGATCGTTATGAACACAGCGCTCAACCGCCGTACGTTTATCGCCGCAGCAGGCGCCGCTGGCGCAAGCATCGCCGCCGCCTCGGTTGCCCTGGCCGAAGAGGCACCCGCAGGCGAGCCTCCCGCAGGCGATGGCCAGGACAGCGCCCCTGCGGCACCCAACGGCACCCGCCCCGACTATCCCTGGGCCGCCGAACCGCCTGCAATTACCGACGACATGGTCGAGGAAGAGGTAGACACCGAGGTCATCGTTGTGGGCTGCGGCATCGCCGGCTGCACTGCAATCCGCGCCGCCGTTGAAGAGGGTGCCGAGGTCGTCTGGTTCGAGAAGACGACGGGCAACACGGCGCCGGGTCGTCAGTTCGCCATCATCAATTCCGAAGCTAACAAGGTTTGGGGCAACTACGGCATTCTCGACCGCGACGAGGTTGTCAACCACGAGATGGACGAGGGCGGCTACTTCGCGAAGCGTTCCATCTACACGCGCTGGTTCGACGAGGTAGGCGACGTGTTCGACTGGTACTTCAAAATCGCTCCCGACATTTACATCTGCAAGGACATGTACGACTTCCCGCCCAACGGCGACCAGGACCACTACGTGACCCCTCTGTGCTGGCCTCAGCCCGAGGAGTACGACTACACGCAGGAGGCCTACCCCACCTACCCCACTTCCGCTGCCATCTGCGGCCGCGAGCTTGACGCCATGGCGCTCGAATACGCCGAGGAGAACGGTGGCAAGGGTTACTACGAGACGCGCGTCGAGCAGCTCATCAAAGACGATTCGGGCCGCGTCACCGGCGTGTACGCCTACAATTACAACACCGGCAAGTACATCAAGGCGACCGCCTCGAAGGGCGTCGTGCTGGCCTGTGGCGACTACGTTGCCAACGACCAGTTCGTCAAGTTCTTCCTGCCCGAGCAGATTTACAACGGCAACATGCGCATGGGCATGTTCCGCGACCCCAACGGTGACCCTGTGGCACAGGGCGAGGGCCTGGTCATGGGCGACTGGGCCGGCGCGATGATCCAGCTGCGCCACGCCCTCATGATTCACCACATGGGTTCGGGTCCCCTGGGTTGCACGCCGTTCCTGCTGCTCAACAAGGACGGCAACCGCTTTATGAACGAGGAGGTTCCCGGCCAGCAGCTTGAAAACCAGCTCGAGATCCAGCGCGACATGACAGGCTACATGATTTTCGACGCCAACTGGCCTGCCGCAATTCCCTTCATGCCCCCTGCGCATGGCTCCAAGAGCTACTACGTCGACGATGATCAGGCGAGCATCACCGAGTCGATGATTGAGCCCGAGGCCATCATCTATCCCAAGGCCGTCGAGGACGGCGTCGAGCAGGGAACCCTCGTCAAGGGTGACACGCTCGAGGAGCTTTTTGCCCAGCTCGACATCGACGCCGAAGCCGCAGCCAAGGCAGTCGAGCGTTACAACGAGCTGTGCGCAGGTGGCTATGACGAGGACTTCGGCAAAAGCTCCAAGCGCCTCTTCCCCATCGAGACCGGCCCGTTCTATGCGTCGACCTTCAGCCCGGCCGCATCGCTGGCATGCGTGGGCGGCCTTGAAAGCGACGAGGAGTGCCACGTCTACGACCGCGACCGCAAGATCATCCCCGGCCTCTACGTCGCCGGCAACATCCAGGGCAGCCGCTTCACCGTGCAGTACCCCATCGCCGTGGCCGGCATCGCCCGCTCCATGGGCCTGTTCTACGGCTACGTCGCTGGCAAGAACGTCGTCGCTGGGGCGTAACGAACAGCCAATGCACGAGCGCGCCACCTCACGCTAAACCAGTGCGGGACCGAGCCCGAGGATCTTTCCGGGGGCTCGGCCCCGCTTTCTTTGCAGTCGCTCCTGCTCTAGGCTCGATGTTTCAGCACGGCCATTACGTCCGTGACGGTGCACACACGGCTCCTCAGCCTTTCGGCAAGATAGTCCAATCTCCTCGTTTGCGCAGCGTGCAGGCCGCTCACGAGGATGGCGAGCGCCTCGTCGTCGCAGCAGGTGCCATGTATACCCGCCTTGTACATCGTTAAGTAATTAAGCAGATAGAATCGCTTGATTATTACAAGCGATTACTCAACAGACACGCAGTCGGAGCGCCCACTGTGGCAGTAGGCCAATCATGCGCGCCATATGACTGCCTGCATCGCAAAAAACGTGCATGTTTGCGTTTTAATCCAGCAAGCAGAGTAGCCCGCTGAAGCAGCAGTCAATCTACCAGGCAAAACGTTAGGCGCATATGGTCGGCTACCTTACCCGGTCAAATTAAAACGCAAACATACGGCCTTTTTCGGGGCAGCTCGGCTGCCAACCCCTACATTGCGGCGAGAATCCCCTGACAACCGGCGAGGACGTCATTCCAGGTCGTCTCGAAGTCGCCGGTATACCAGGGGTCGGCGACGGCGCGGGCGGTGGTGAGGTCGCCTCCCTCAACGTATTCCATGAGCTTGTGCACCTTGTGCTCGGGGTCGTTGCGAAAGACGCGCATGAGGTCGCAAACGTTCTCATCGTCCATTGCAACGACAAGATCCCAGCTCTTGTACTCGTCGCGCTTGACTTGGCGGGCCGTCTTGCCCACGCAAGCAATGTCGTGCGCCGCAAGCATGCGCTTGGTGCCAGGATGCACCGAGTTGCCGATTTCCTCGCTCGTGGTGGCCGCCGAAGCGATGCGGAACTCGTTGGCCCTCCCCGCCCTCATGGCCAAATCCCGCATCACGAACTCACACATGGGCGACCTACAGATGTTGCCCTTGCAGACGAAAAGGATTCGGATGGGCGTTTGCATAAGGCGGGCTCCTTTGCTGAAGGTCGATGTTCAAGCAGGTAGAATAGCATATGTGGGGATGCTTGAGAATGCGGTCAACCAACGTGAACAACACCACATCGATGGCAAAATGGACGTCAAGGCGGGAATTTTTGGTACAAAATGTGGTAGAAAGCCGATTTCAGACAGTTTCTACCACAAGCTTTACCAGGTGTTTCAGCAACCAGCGCTACTGAGTGCGAGCAGGAAATCCCTGAAACGACAACCTGGAAACGCCGTCCTCAGAGACCCTCCCTCTCAATCCTCAGCACCTCCTCACGCACATCCTCGAAGCCCAGGTGGGTGTAGATGTTGTACGTGGTCGCGATGTCTGCATGCCCCATGATGTACTTCAGCCTCGCAGGGCTTATGCCGTTCCTCGCCTTGCGGGTGGCGAAGCCATCTCGCATTCCGATACCAGCGTGCACGACTAACTTTACTTGCTTATATGAAAAGACCCGCATGAAGCGGGTCTTGATAGCCAACGCCGTTCTGGCATCTTTTGCTTGTTTTAATTACAGGCCAGAGACATTGCCTTGATTTGTCTCGCGCTTGCCCCGTTCCGCATCCACCCTCAGCCGTCGAGCCGCGCCCTCAATCTCATCGAGAGCATCCTCAGCTCCGGAAGCACAGTAAATCAGCAGGATATATCCCGAATAGGTGTACTCATCATAGCCTTCATAAAGCGAGAGCCTGACCCAGTTGCCGTCTTTGTCAGTCCAGGTGTTCGCCCTGTCATCGGCCCAACCTCCCTCGGACGACACAGAGCATTCACCGTATACGCCATCGAGCTTTGCCTTTATGTCACTATACGCTCCGAGCGGGTCGTCAAAGGTCAGGGCGTAGCGTGCGAGGTAGAACTGAGCGCTACCGTCCGAGCAATCAAGCCGCCCGTCGTCATCGAGCGGGTACCTGAAGCAAAGGGTCGCCTCCGCCGCAGACCCGGCGACCGGAACATCGCTGTAATCGATTTGAATTCCGCCGTCTTCGACGCTATCTCCGGCATGGCTGCAATTTCTGTAA
This sequence comes from uncultured Coriobacteriales bacterium, assembly GCA_934636245.1. Lineage (GTDB taxonomy): Bacteria > Actinomycetota > Coriobacteriia > Coriobacteriales > UMGS124 > UMGS124. The sequence continues at coordinate 124,120 of CAKUAI010000003.1, read as the reverse complement.
GAAATTAAGGATGGCCTGTATATATCGTGTCCCACGGCTTGACCGCTGCGCAACCCGTCCGCCTCAAGCAGTCCACACGTTTCGTTCATTGTAGCTCCCCACGGTATCCCCCTGAACGTAATCTCGCCTTCAGTGACGGCAGTGACGACGACAGTTCCAAACTCATTCGCCCTATCCATACCCCTCAGACGATTCCGCACCTCTGCCTGCAACTCCTCAAGCTCCTCTTCAGACATTTCGTCCAAGAAAGAGAAGTCAGCCTTCGCCAACGCAAGGCACGGTGACCACACAATCGAGCTGAGCACAGTTGCTGCCGATGCAAGAAACGTTCTGCGTTTCATATGCTCCTCCAATCACTACGATATAGCGCCGTCACCAGCCTCTCTCACAGGGAACGACGCTTTGAGTTGCGGGTGAGTACATCTTCTACCCCCTATCGGGCAGAATCGCAGCGTACAGCGCCACCACAAGCGGCGTGAAGACGATGCCGAGGAACCACAGCTGCCAGCTCGCGACGGCGTAGCCCTTGGCCTCGACAACCCCGATGAAGAGGTTGATGAGCAGGATGTAGGCAATCAGCAGGACAATTGCGATTATCAGGACAATGAACCCAGGCGGTGTGTACACGGTGAATCATCTCCTCTTGATATGAATGTCCAACGATTGACTAGCCCCTCGCCTTGCTCTTTTCCAGCAGGGCTGCCTTGCCTCGTTTCGTCTCGGCCTCGTCGGTCATACTCGCCGCAATCTGGTCAACAAGGGAGATGGCCATCTCGTCATCACCCTCGCACTGCACCCATACCCCGACAAGCCAGGCCCTCTCCCGACCGACAACGGCAGCAATAACCAGGTCGTTGTCAGGGTCAGAGTCCATGTAACAGAAGAGCGCGGCCACGTCGACGTGTTCATTCGAATAGCTCTTGTTGCCAAACACCACGACGTTGGATTGTTCGGGGTCGCTGAGAATGCACTCCTTGGCTATGGACTCAAGCCCGTCGGCATCCTTGATGTAGCCGACGGCATACCAATCGTCCGACCCCTTCGAAACCAAGGTCTCGATGGTCACCTGGTAGTAAACCCCGTTGACGTAGCCGCTCCAAGCGTGCTCCCCGCCTTCATCCTGTTGGTACCCCGCAGGGAGGTCGACCGAGAGACCCTGAGTCTCAAGGGTCTCTTTCTCGTAAGAGATTAGAGGAGCACTGTCGATGGAGTCCGCTTCTCCCTGCGCCAACGTCGCGCTGCCCAGTATCAAGTCAACGGCGCGTTGTGTGGCGTCGTCGTCGTTGTTGTCGGTGAAAAAAAGGCATATGTACCAGGCCGAAGTGCCATCCGTGGCCATGGCGCACACTTTCTTCTCGTCGCTGTGCTCATGGTCTTTGCCAAACACGGCCAGAATCCTGACGTCACCGTTGTTGTAAGACTTGGCGTCCCAGTAGTCAAAACCGAGCAGCATCGTATCGCTGGTGACGACGCAGTCAATCCAAGCAGACAAGTCGCAGGTAAGGAGGTTGGCCCATGAGTCCTCCGAGAAATCGTCCACGGTCCATCTCTTCACAAAGAAGACCTGGGCTATGCCGTTGTCAAAACCGCTGTATACAGGGCACTCGACCTGGATGCCGTTGCAATTCCCGGTCTCGTTCCATTCGAAAGAGGCAGGAACGTCGAACTGCAGCTCATTCCAAACGATTTGTTTTGTCTTGACTGCGTTCGAATCAGAAGGGGCAGCCTCGGTTCCATGGGCGATATACGGGAAACAAAGCGACGTCCCAACAAGACCAAGCCCCACCAGCATCTCTCTTCTTGTCATGCGGAATTCCATCGTAATGCCCTTCTTTCTTTAATCCCTGTAGATGTGTCCCGCAGAGTCGTAGTGGTAGTGGCTCGCTTCCTCAACGGCTGCGTCCCAACCAGAGCTGCTCTTTTTGCTGCTGGAGTAGCTGCTGCTCGAGTGGTATGACGAGCTTGGCGGGCCGCCGCAGGATGAGAAACACCAGAGCATGAAGATGGCGATGATTGCCAACCCAATGGCCATGAGAACGTTCGTCTCATCTGGCCCTTTGTCGCCGTTTTCGGTCATAGGTCTCCTCCTAAACGAAGGCATCGAATAGATATGCGGACCTCCGAGCTGAACTTCCGCATGCCCACCAGAACACGGCGGGACGCTGCCTTTGACCAGCAGCGCCCCGCCTGCCCAAAATCTCTAGCTCGCCGAAATGATGAAGACGGCAGTGTCGCTGGCCTGGAGACCGAAGCGACGGCCGTTGTACCAGTATTCCTCACCGTTTTTCACGGCATTGAGGGTATCGCCATACACATCAGTCGCTGTTTTTAGTCCGATCGTTTGGTCTTCGGCCATAATCGAAGCAATCACGATCGGAGCAAAATCGTCAAGCGAACCCGTCTGGAAAACCAAGACCCGCCAGATTCCACCAACATCCGCGCTGGGCACGGTCGCCTCATCGCCGTCAAGAAATGCTATTGCAACCGTCGGCTGACTAAGGTTGGAGTCGTAGACGAAAATGCAGGCCCCGCCATCTTTCGTTTGGCCAGGGAGTGCGACGTAAAGAGCGCCGGTCTTATCCTTCACTTTCTCCAAAGCGCCATTGAGATTGACCATGAAGTCGCTGGCCGTGAACGGGAACATGAGCGTCACGAGCGAGTCGACGGCGTTTTGGAGCTGGCTCGTCGCATCAAAGACCGCCGCGGCGGTCACCTCGGCGCCATTCAGCACCGACCAGGCCGCACCGCCCTCGCTGACCAGGGCAATCATATTGTTGTAGCTTTCGCCAGTGTAGAGACCCGCGTCAATGCTCCAGACCCAATCGGCGAGCTTGCCGAGCCCAGCAGTGCTGACATCACCCACGGCTTTAGAATGCGCTTCCGAACGCCTGACCACAACGCTGACCAGGCCGAGGTTGTTCGTAATGTCGAGAACAAGCTCGGCGCCCTTGATCAAAATGGAGCAGTTGATATCCTCGGACTGTTCGGTTGTGTATTCCAGCGAGTCGAGCCCAAGAGACGCCGCAATTGCATCGATGACCTCCTGGGTTTTGCCCTCGCAATGGTCATTCAGCGCCCCGTACACACAGAAATATAGCTTCGACGCCTTCTCTTCGCCGGTCTCAACGGCGTCATATCTCACTGCGACTTTGTCGGTCTTCTGTCCGGCCAGTTTGCCGTTCGCCAACTCGAAAAGCGGCTTATCCGTCGAGCTCGCGTCATCGGGCGAGCTCGCGTCGAAGCCCGTCTTGCTGAACGGAAGGTCGAGCAGCTGAAGATAGTTTCGTAACACGACGTTCATGAGGCTGGTAGGAACCTCATCGTACGAGTCAATTGTCACGATGTTTGTCTTCGGAATGCTTTTGTCATCCGTGGAAACAGGCGCAGAGTAGCGGCCGCCACCGCCACCCGAAACCGTCGTTGCGGCCATTGCGGTGCTCGTCGCCGACATGCCGCATAGCAGCATCAACGCTGCCCCTTTTACCGCTTCCCTTCTAGAAATTACCTTTTCCATTGCAATGCCCTTTCTGTTCGGTCGGTTACATTTGCTGCATTCACTCAGTTCGTTTACCAGATGCTTCGCATCATCCTTGGTGATTGCTGCCAAGGCTGCGCCCGGCTATGGTTCACCTATATTTGCCTGGTATCTGCAGAAGAACCCTCTTCAGCTGGGCTATCAGGCAGCAGGAGTCTCGCCCGCATGGGAAACCCCGTGTCGAGCAGCGACGGATTCCGCGAAGATACCGACTTGATTGTGAGCCTCGTGATTCTTGGCTATTTGACTTCAACGCCTGCGACAAACGTGTCGTCCGCGAGAAGGAGCGTGTACTTGATTCCCTGGTAGCTCACGCCGCCGCCCATAATGGCAGGAGATTCCGAGACGACTTCGACGCTATCGGTGAGCGCGCTCACGATGTCATTGACCCCCGACGACCCGAGGCGCTCTACGCCCCTTGGGGCAAGCTCTGGATTGGTGGCATAGAACGCCGCGTACATGATGACCGTTCCGTAGGTCGTAGAATCGTCATCCTCCATCGGAATGAAGAAGGTCGCGTCATCGAACCCTTTGGATGCCTGCTTCTTACTGAGCTCGTTGTCGTTGTCGTCATAAAGCTTTGCATAGCCGATGATTTTGGTTCCGCGCATGATGTCGATGCGAAGCTCTGAGCCGCTTGAGAACACTACTGCTTCAAGCTCTGCGAATTCGGTAAGCTGCGAGCTCTTGAATGCGGTGTTCAAGTTGTCCACGAACTCGCTGTAGGACATTGAGAACTCGCCGTTCTTGATGGTCGAAGCGGTGGACGAGGACTTTGCCTGGGCGATAACAGGCGCAAGGACGCTCGCATCAAAGTTCCCGCTTACAGGCGCAATCAACCCGGTTCCACACAACATGAGGCCCGCCAGGCATCCCGCTGCAATGCTTTTCCTTGTAATCGACAGGCTCATAACAATGTCCTTTCCCCTGCTGGTCCTCAACTGCGGACCATCTCTGCGTTGGATACGTCGTTGTGCTTGTGCTTCGCTGTCCCTGTTGATCTGAGCTCAAAAATCTCTCCAGGTTAGCCAACAAGTACAACGTCGTTAGATTCTACGCTTATTAGTCTTTTAAGTCTAATGACATTAGACATACATTCCATTTGCAGCGTCAAAGTGCCCCTTGACCAAAAGGAGGCATGCAATGGACGGGATAGGCCCGCGCTTAACCGCGCTCATTCATATACGAAGAGCGTCCGGCCTCACCCAGGCGCAGGTTGCCGCACAGCTCGGGATCAGCAAAGCGACCTACAGCGCCTGGGAAACGGGTAGGGCAGTGCTGGGAGCCGACAGAATCGTCGCTCTAGCAGAGCTTTTCAAGTGCACGCCCAACGACATCCTGGGCTATTCGGATTCCGAAGGAGGATTCTCCACCCTCACGGGAGCCGAGGAGGAGTTCTTGCTTTTGCTGCGGCACCTCCCCCCGAACATCAAGGAGGACGTGCTCGACATCATGAGGACGACCGCCAAGGGATGGCGCTTAAAATAACCCATACGCCAAATGCAAACGTGGGTTTTGAAAAACTACGTCTATCGAGATTAGACGCGGCTGAGGCCCAGCAGGTTCGTCTACTTAAACAAACGAAAAAGCCGGAGGGCCTGGCTCGGCAAGATACCGAGTGAAGGCCCTCCGGCGCTCAACGCTGTCTAACCAGCTCGAACCCGGGCGCAAGACCGCCCGATTCGCGCTTCTCCGCGCTCCTTACTCGACAGGCTCCTCTGCGGCGGCCATCTGGCCGGCGATACGGCCGTTGACCAGGCAGTCGGCGGTTGCCATGGAGCCGAGTCGGCAGGCACCGTGGATGCCGCCGGTAATCTCGCCGGCTGCGAACAGGCCGGGGATCGGGTTCAGGCGAACGTCAAGCACGTGGCAGTCGAGGTCGGTCTTCACGCCGCCCATGGTGTGGTGGACCTTGGGCCACATGCGCGTGACGATGTAGGGAGGCTCAACGGACTTGGCCTCGGCGGGAATCGTCTTGCCAAACTCATCGTCGACCTTCGTCTCGACGATCTTGTTGTAGCGCTCCATCTGCGCCTTGAAAGCGTCAAGCGGCATGCCGAAGCGCTCGGCGATCTCCTCGAGGGTGTCGAACTTCCAGCTCACGCCCGCCTCGAGAGCAGCGTCGAGGGAGTAGCGGCTCCACTCGGGGACGTTGCTCTCGTTGCTCACCTGGATCAGGGGCTCGCCGACCTCGAAAATCGTGTCGCAGTAACGCTTGCGGTCGGTAAGCTCGCTGGTGCAACGCTCACCAGTGAAGGGGTTGAGCGCGGGAGCATAGGGGTTCACGGAGTCAATCCAAGTGGCGCTCACGCCGTAGCCCTCCTCGTCGGGGCTGCACCAGGGACCACACTGGATCCAGTCGAGGTGCACGGGCAGGGCGCCGCAATCAAGGGCAGTGCAAAGGCTCTCGGCGGTGGCACCGGCGGCGTTTGTGCAGTCAACGGACTCGTCGAGGCGCGGGTCGTGCTGCTTGCGCCAGGCAACATCGCGGCCGAAGCCGCCGGAGGCCAGGACCACGCCGCGGCGGGCCTTGAGGTACAGGGGCTCGCCGGACGTGACGTCGTTGTTGGAGGCGCCCACGCGAAGCTCGGCGCCCACGACGCGGCCGTTCTCGTCCTTCACCAGGTTGGCCAGCATGGTCTCGGTCTGAATCTCGAGACCCAGCTCGGAGAGCTTGTCGATAAGCGGCAGAACCATGGCTGAACCGTGGGCGAGCACAGGGTGCAGTGTGCGCAGAGTGCTGTGGCCGCCGTACGGGATGGGCTCGACGATGCCGTCCTTGTTGGTCTGCCACTCAACGCCGAGCACGTCGCGCGTCCACTCCCAAGTCTCGTTGGACTTCTCGGCAATGAGGCGGCACTTCTCCACGTCGTTGAGGAACAGGCCCGCTACCTGCATGTCATGCACGAAAATGTCGGGAGAGTCCTCGATGCCCAGCGCCTTCTGGCCCTCAGACTCGCACACGGCGAAGTCGCCGTCGGCCACAAGGGAGTTGCCGCCGCAAATGGCGAGCTTCTCGATGATGCGCACATCGGCGCCGGCAAGATTTGCCTCGTAGGCGGCAGCGAGGCCAGAATAACCAGAGCCTACGACCAGAACGTCGCACTCCTCGTCCCAGACGACGTCCTCGGCGGCCAACGCGGGACGGGGCTCACGCCCGAGCAGCGCCATGGCAGCAGCGGAGGCCACTCCCAGCGACGCACCCTTAACGAAGCTGGAACGAGTGAAGCTTTTCGTCTCAATGCCCATTCTAGACTCCCTTCCCGTGCCTTATAGATTCCACCTGCGCGGCGGGGCGCGCAGAGCCGCTTCCCTCAGCCTGACTTCGCCCACCCGCCCAGTACCCCCAGCCTATGCGAGCCGCGCCATAAAGTCCTGACCCTTCGGTATTGATTCGGCTCACCACGCGTATTGAGGACCGTCAATATGACAGGGCGATTGACACGATGAGCAGGCAGTTTTTTAGGACAGGCACGGCGCTTGCCTCGTCTTAGAGGGTGCCCAGCCGAACGCTGACTTGCCCCCGCTTTCAGCTTCCCCTAGACTGGGTGCAAGCAAGGGGGGATATATGGATGAGGCGGACGAGCGCACCGGCGTCTTTGACAAGGCACTGGTCGCTGGCATTTCTTGCCTGGTTCTTTGGACATGGCTGCACTACGAGGGCGGCTGCTACTCGCTGAGCGGCTTCGATATGGCGACGGCCAACAGTCGTTGGCTTGCACATTCAGGGGTCGCCGCGGTGGCGTCCCTGGTGATATGCACGCTCGCTCTGCGCAACCGGTGCGGCCATCCCCGCGACCTCCACAAGGGCATGAGATTCATCGGCTCGCTTTGCGCCCTGCTCGGAACGGCCGCCGCGCTCGTTCTCACCCCGATCGGCGCAGGCGAGGAGCTGGCCGTGCTCGCGCTCGCTTCCGGGGTGCTCACAGGCATTGGGCAGGGGCTGCTGCTGTGCCTCTTCTGCTCGCTCACGTCCCACCTCGGCACACGCGCGTCGCTCGCGCACATCGTTGCCGCGCTCGCTATCTCGGCAGCCTTCATGGTTGCCTGCCACTTCTTGCCTGACTGCATAGGCCGCACAATCGGCCTCGTCTGCCCCCTGATTTGCCTGGCAGCCTCCGCCGAGACTCAGGGCTCGCGCGAGGTTTCCGCGCGCAGCAGTGACGGCGGCGAGAGCATGACCTGCATGGGAGAATCGCAGGCGCTCGACAACAGAAGCGCGACTTCCAAAGAAGAGCCCGGAGCAGCCCTGAACGAACATCTGCCTCATGAACGGGCTCTCGAGTCCTTCAGCAGCGGACGTGCGGCTCACAAAAAGAATTCCCGGCCCCTCGGCAATGACCATGCGAGTCGCGGGGAGAATCCCGAACAACCAGACAACGAGAATGCGGCCCTCGAAAGAAGCCCGAGGCCTCCTGACATCAAGCGACTCAAGCCTCCGCTGCAGCTTTGCACGATTTGCTTTGTCATGGGTATGTCGTCTGGATTTGTAGGAACGTCCTACGAGCTGCTCCCTGATTCGTTCTACCAGGTCAGTTGCTTGTTTGTGGTGCTTGGCACATTCATGGCCGCAGCGCTTGCCTACCTATCGCACTTCAGGCTGAACATGGGCGCGTGGAGCCTCACGTTCAAGGTCGCGCTCCCCCTGATGGCCGTCTCGTACCTGTTGCTCCCCTTCCCAGCTTACGGCTTCGTCGGCCCGGGAATCCATGCGCTGGGCTACCAGTATTTCTTCGTGCTGCTGTGGCCCTTGCTCGGCTCGCCCCGGCTGAGGCACAGCCTTCCGGCTTTGGCAACGATCGGCGGGGGCCTGGGCACCGTGCAAGCAGGTCAGGCCGTGGGATCTGCGCTGTGGATTTGCGCCTTCGCTGACGGCGGAACATGCGCGAGCCCCATGGCGCTGACGCTTGCATCCGGCATGGCGATGCTGCTGGCGCTCCTGGTAGTCGTCATGTTCGAGCGCCCTGCGCTCGCGTGGGCCGAGATACGGCCCGGTGAGCAGGTGAATGTGGGCAACTCCCCCAACTACGAGCAGCTCATGAGGCTCGTGGGAGCGCGCTATGATCTTTCGCCGAGGGAAATCGAGGTCCTCGCCCTGATTGGACGGGGGCACACCAGGCAAGACGTCGCCGACACACTAGGTATCTCGCTACAAACAGCCAAAACGCACGTCGCACGCATCTACCACAAGCTCGACGTTCACTCTCAGCAAGAGATGCTCGACGTGCTTGAGGCATGCCGGGAAGAATACGGGGCGCAGGCCAGCCGCTGAAGCGCGAGGGCAGACCGCTGAAGCGCGCAGGCCAGCCGCTGAAGCGCGCGGGCAAACCGCTAAAACGCGCAGGCAGACCGCTGAAGCGCGCAGCGAAACCTGGACCTAGGCATTGAATCCATAGCGTTTGCGCAGCTCGTAGCGGTCCATGCTCGGGGGCTCGCCGCCGTGCAGGATGCCGCCCTCGGGGACGCAGACAAAGAAGGCGCCGTGCCTGTACCAGAGTTGCTTGGTCGCCCTGCCTATCACGACCTCGTAGTACCAGGTGTTGTCCCGGTCCCTCATCTGGCACTTGGAGATGCGCGAGATGGGGAACCGCCTGCCGTCGGGCCAAATCAGGACCTTTGGCACAATGAAACCGCTGGGCTGTATCGTGGCCTCCACCTCGACATACTGCCAATGGACCTGGTGAGAACCCTCGAGCCCCACTCCCGTCAAATCGCCGAACTCGAGCCTGTGTCCCTGCGCCACCGTCATGCCTTGCCTCCCATCTCGCGCACATTGGGTGCAACTGTACGGGATGGGACGGACAACAAGAGCAGGCGACCCCGTGGCGTCGAGGCCGCAGCCGCCGAACACGCCCAATAAGCCCCCGTATGCAGACGCTGGCTTACGTGCGGGTTCCTCGCATGCAGGGGCTGGCTTATACGCGCAGGTTCCTCACATGCAGGGGCTGGCTTATACGCGCAGGTTCCTCACATGCAGGGGCCGGCTTACGCGAAGGCTCCTCGCATGGGGGCCGGCTTGCTTACGCTCAGGTTCCTCGCATGCAGAGGCTGGCTTACGAGAAGGCCCCGTGCCTGATGACAGGGAGGTGCTCGGCCTCTGTACGGACTCGCGCACGACCCCCCGCTCCGCCGTCCCAACGTCGGGCTTCCTCGACGCCAGCCTCCTCCAACGCCCCCTTCACGCCAACAAACAAAACCGCCCCGCATGCTCGCAGGAATCAGCGGGAGCATGCGGGGCGGTCAGACTTGGCGCGTTTGATTGAGCCAGGCAAAGGGCAGCGGCGCCTTACTTACTTCTCCAGATAGCTCTCCATGGCGCGGCGCAGGATGCTGGAGCGGCTGACGACGCCGACCATGCGGCCGGCCTCGTCCACAACGGGAACCTTCTTGAACTTATGCTGGGCAAGCGTCTGGCAGGCATCCTTGAGCGTGGTGCTGGCCGGCAGGCTCACGACCTTGTCGGTGGCAATCTCAGCCACGGGCAGCACCATGAACTCGTGCAGGCGCTCGTCGATGGACTGGTTGTTGGCAGCCTCGAGGAACACATACGAGCTGGTGAAAGCGGGCGTCTTGTCAGCAAGGTAGCGCATGATGTCGCCGTCGGACACAAAGCCGCACACATGGCCCTGGGCATCCACGAGGGGAAGGCCGCTCACCTGGTGCTCGACGAGGGCACGCATGGCCTCGCTCACAGGGGCGTCGGCCGCCACGGCGTACGGCTCGCGCTCCATAATGTCGGCGAGCGTCGCGGCAGAAAGGTTGGCCGCGGTGCCGGCCTGGACGCCGAGATTAAGCTCGTCTGCCGCGCACGCACGCGCCGCGGCGTCGGTCTGAGCGGCGCGACCAGGCTCGTCGGCCGCACCCTCGCACACCGCGGCACGGGTCGCGGGCGTGGCCGCCACGCCCGCAGGCACGCCACCCTGGGGGCCGTGGCCCACAGGAGCGCCCACCACGCCAGCGCCCGCCATACCAGCGCCCGCGGCGGCAGGCGCCTGAGTCGCGCGCCTATGGGCAGCAAGCGAGTACACGAACGCCACCGCTAGGCCGACGAAGGCAATGCCGGCAGCCACCTCGATGGCAGCGGCGAAGCCCAGGGCGCACCCCAGGCCCGCATCGGCGCCGCCGGCGATGGCGCCGCCCTGCACACTCGACAGCACACCAGTAAAGAGAGCAGGGCCAACGCAGGCCGCAACCTGCACGAACGTGGTCATGAGCGCCACGCCGAAGGGATTCTGCTGAGGGGGCAGCGTCTTGAGGCCCGCAGTCTGCGAGGGCGAAAACACAAGGCCGATGCCACAGTACACGAAGAGCGCGGCGACAAAGAGCGCCGGGGCCGACTGGCTGGGGGCAACGAACGCCATGGCGGCCGTGCCCAGGGCGGCGAGCGCAAAGCCCGCGGGCAGCAGCGGCCACTCGCCGCGCTTGTCCATGATGCGGCCGGCGACGAGGGTGAAGCCGGTGTTCACGAGCACGGGCACGAGGATCACGAGACCGGCTGCAAACGCGGACATGCCCAGGGCGCCCTCAAAGTACAGGGGCAGCAGCACCGAAAGCGAGAACATAATCATCATGGCCACCACCACGAGCACGGTGGCAGGCCAGAAACGGATGCTCTTCATCGGCGTGACGTCGATGAGCGGGAAGGCGCAGCGCGTCTGGCGCACGACGAACACGACCGCCGAGGCAATGGCCACCGCAAGCGACGCGATGCCCACAACCGGCTGCGCCATGACCTGGGCCAGGCCGAACGACAGCGTGAAGAGGAACACGGCCGACAAGCATGCGCTCGGCACATCGAGATGGACCTCAGAAGTGCCCAGGTTGCGCAGGAACACCATGCCCAAAAGGGCGATCACCACCATGCCCACGAGCGGCACGACAAACACGGAGTGCCAGCCAAAGGCGGTGACAAGGCAGCCGCACACCACGGGCGCAAACGCCGGGCCGAAGCTGATCATGCACCCGCCGATGGACATGAACGTGCCCAGCTTGTTCCTGGGCGTGACGACGAGAATGGTGTTCATCATCATGGGGATGAACATGCCCGCGCCCACGGCCTGAATAAGGCGCGCCACGAGCAGGAAGGCGAAGTTCATCGAAAAAAGGCCCATCGCCGAGCCGACCACGCACAAGATGGCCCCCACAAAGAAGAGTTTGCGCAGCTCAAAGCGGCGATAGAAGAAGGCCATGCACATGACCACAACGGTGGAGGCAATCATATAGCCCGTGACCAGCCACTGGGCCGTGACCGAGTCGACTCCGTACTCCCCCATGATGGACATGAGGCCCATGTTCACCAGGTTCTCGTTGAATCCCGCGAGGAAGGCGGCGGCGTACAGCACACCCAGCAGCGGGACATAACTGGTACCCTTCACGGCACCGGTTGCATTTGCATTCATGCGGTTGAAGCTCCTTTGATGACACGCGCCAAACCGTGGCGCACCGGGGCTCGCAGCCGAAACGCGCTTCCCCATCCGGCCTCGTTCTGGGCACACGGATGCGACAAGCCCGGCGTGAACGCTGCCGGCAGCTTTTGAGCAAGCATGCAGTTTAGTGAAGCGGCGCGGCGCACATAATAGCCTGCCGCAAAACTCCATCACTTTGCGCACAGGCTGCAAGGCACCCGGCGCCCGCAAGGGCTTGCCCTGCGAGCGACAGGTTGAAATATACGAAGGAAAAGGTCCCTTTGCCGAGAAAAAACGTTGGAATCTTCAACCCATCGCTCGCCGAAGAGGCAATTCGGACGGATTCATGGCACATCGCCTGGCAGTTAAGAGGGGAAAGGCAAACTCTCAGGCCATCGCGCGCCAAAAAGTGGGAGGCGGCGTCTGGCCCAGCCCACGGCCTTCCATACAAAAAAGGAGGGGCGTCGACCCCTCCCAGTGAGTTTGCCGCATGCTGCACAGCGGGCGTTGTCGTATTGCCCAGTAACCGGCACAGCCGTATTGCCCGCTTCTCGAACACCGCCTTGGCAAGCACCGCCGTATTGCCGCAGCGCAAGATGCCCGAGCGCCACTCCAGCCAGCAATCCAGCGGCTATTTCCCTGCGAAGAACTCCCCGGCGATGCGGGCGGACTCGGCGGCGTCTTTGGCGTAGTACTCGGCGCCCATTGTGGCTGCGTATTCGGGCGTGAGCACGGCGCCGCCCACCATGACCTTGACGCCGGGCACCTCGCGATGCAGCAGCTCAACGGTCTGCTCCATGGAACGCACGGTGGTGGTCATAAGGGCAGACAGGCCCACAAGGCGCGCGCCCGTTGCCTGCACGCACTCGAGCACCGCCTCGGGCGCCACGTCGCGGCCCAGGTCGTGCACGCGGTAGCCGTAATTCTCGAGCAGCATCTTCACGATGTTCTTGCCGATGTCGTGGATGTCGCCCTTCACGGTGGCGAGCACGATGTCGCCCTTGTCCTGGGCGGCACCGGCAGGCACGCATGCCTTCACGGTGTCGAAGCCCACCTTGACCGCCTCGGCTGAAGCCATGAGCTGGGGCAAGAAGAGCTCGCCGCGCTCGAACTTGGCACCCACCTCATCAAGCACGGGGATGAAGCAGCCGTCGATAACCTCCAGCGCGTCGCGGCTGGCAAGAAGCTCGCGGGTCACCGCCTCCATCTGCGCCTTGCGACCGGTGAGGATGAGATGACGCGCGCGAGACAGGGCGTCTGCCCCGTCGCACACGCCGTCGGCCACAGCCTGCGATGCGACAGCACTCGTAGGCATGGTCGCACCCGAGCCCGCAGCCCCATCTACCTGCATGCCCGTCACGGACACCCCGGCAGCCCCAGCCCCACTCACCTGCGTACCCTTCGCGGATACCCCGGCGGCCCCAGCCCCACTCACCTGCGCACCCACAGCAGCGCCGCCCTGCACGGGAGCCGGAGCGTCATAGGGGTTCGGGGCCTGGGCGTAGCGTTCGATGAAAGCCGCTGCGCCCTCGTCCTGAGCGTTGAGCACGCGCTGCGTGGCCACCACGTCGCACATACGGCGCGACTTGGGGTTCATGATGGCTAGGTCGAGCCCGGCGGCAAAGGCCTGCGAGAGGAACACCGCGTTGACCATCTCGCGCTGGGGCAGGCCGAAGCTGATGTTGGACACGCCCAGCACGCAGCGCACGCCGAGCTCCTCGTGCACGAGGCGCATGGCACGCAGGATCTGCGCAACCTGGCGTTGGTTGGTGGAGGCCGCCATGGCGAGGCAGTCGATGACCACGTCCTCCCGCGGAATGCTCGCTTCCTCGGCCGCCCGCACAATGCGGCGCGCAATGGCCAGGCGTCCCTCGGCCGTCTCGGGTATGCCGTCTTCATCAAGCGTAAGGCCCACGACGGCGCAACCGTAATGGGCGGCGATGGGCAGCACGGCCTCAAGCGACTCGGCCTTGCCGTTCACGGAGTTGATGAGGGCCTTGCCCGCATAGCGGCGCACGGCGCGGCGCACGGCCTCGGGGTCGGAGGAGTCGATCTGCAGCGGCAGGTCGCACACGGCCTGAATGCGCTCCATGACCTCCACGAGCACGCGGGGCTCATCGAGCTCAGGCAGGCCCACGTTGACATCGAGCGCGTCGGCACCGAGTTCTGCCTGGTCAAGTGCCTCGCCCACCGCGTAGTCGAAGTCACCCGAGCGCAGAGCCTCCTTGAGGCGCTTCTTGCCCGTGGGGTTGATGCGCTCGCCGATGATGTTGGCATAGGGCTTGCCCGCCTGCATGACCAGCGTCTTCTGTGCGCTGCACACGGCAAAGGCATGCGCGTCGCGGGCCTGTGGGGGCATGGGCACGCGCGTGCTTACGAGGGCGCGAATGCGGGCGATATAGTCAGGCGAGGTGCCGCAGCAGCCGCCCACAACGGTGGCGCCGGCGTCGAGCAGGGCCTCGGCCGCATGCGCGTAGGCCTCGGCGTCGATGTCGTAGAGGGTACGGCCGTCCTCGATGCGCGGAAGTCCTGCATTTGCCTGCACCATGAGGGGCACGCGAGCAAAGGGCGCCATGCGCGCGAGCAGGGGCGCAAGCGCGTCGGGGCCCAGCGAACAGTTTATGCCCACAGCCTGCACGCCCAGGGCCGACAGCGTCATGGCACAGATCTCGGGACTCGTGCCCAGGAAGGTGCAGCCGTCTTCGCCGAACGTCATGGTGGCCACCACGGGCAGCTCGGTGCACTCAAGGCAGGCAAGCACCGCCGCCTTGGCCTCGAGCAGGTCGGTCATGGTCTCAACAACGAAGAGGTCGGCGCCGGCAGCCTGGGCGGCACGCGCCTGCTGGGCAAAGAGGTCGTACGCCTCGTCGAAATCCATGGTGCCCAGGGGCTTGAGCAAGGCGCCGATGGGACCGATGTCGGCGGCCACGTAGCGGGCACCCGACTTGCGCGCGCACGCGATACCGGCCGCGAACACGTCTTCCACGCTGGCGGCGTCGCCCAGCTTATGGGCGTTGGCGCCGAACGTGTTGGCCGAGATGACGTCGGCACCCGCTTCCACATAGGCGCGGTGGATGGCCGTGACGGTCTCGGGATGGGAGAAGTTGAGCAACTCGGGCAGCTCGCCGGCCTTGAGGCCCGCCTCCTGCAGCATGGTGCCCATCGCCCCGTCGAACACGAGGAACTCCTCGCCGGCAAAGGCGCGGCGCAGGAAGGGATCGGTTGTGCGGAAGCAGTCGGTCGTCATGGGATACCTCACTCAGGAATTACTCAAATGGCAGGTCAGAGATGGCGGCAACAGGCGTACGGGCAGACTCGCCCTCCCGCTCGTCCGCGCGACCGCGATCCCAGCACGGCGTGCCGCGCTGGCGCAGCTGGCAGGTGGGCCAGATGTTGCACGCGCCGCACCCCAGGTGATGTCCCTTGGCGGGCGCCTGGGGGTACAGCCCCACAATACACGTTACGGACTTGGTGGGCACGAGCAGATTCGAGACGCTCGCCGTGAGCCCCAGGCGCTTGGGAGCCTGCAGAACCTCAAGAAAATCCGCCTGCACGTCAAGCGGCAGGTCGGCATACCCGGGGCTGAACCTATCCCCCGCCTTGAGGCCCAGCTTGGCCGCGTAGTCGGCGATCTCCTCGCAGGCGCGGTCGGCACCCCACTCCACCAGGTCGGTGCAGGCGGCGTCGAACACGAGCTGGCCGAGCGGGTCGACAAGCCCCAGGCGACGCAGCTCGCGGTCGGCCGAGGCCCCAAGCGTGCAGGCGAGTAGCGCCACCTGGCAGGCGCCCGCAAGAAAGCCGGTGATGGCATATCCTCCCAGCTCAAGCGAGGTGCCCGCAAGACGCACGGCTGGGAGCAGCTCCTCCACCTCGAAGGCGCGCCATACCCACTTGGGGTCGCAGGTGCGCTCGGCGAGGTCGATGCCGGCGGCAATGCGCCCCTTGAGCTCGTCTGTCATCTCCTGACCAGCATGCCCCAGGTAGCGCAGGACCTCCGACGTGCGGATGTGCCCGCCCGTCTGCGCCGCAGCGACCTCGCCCATCGTCGGCCGCGCCTACAGAAGCTCGCAGACGGCGCGGGCCACAGCAGGCTTGTTCATCGTGTACACGTGCAGGCCATCGGCCCCGGCGTCGCGCAGGCCGCGCAGCTGGGCGGCGGCGTACTCGATGCCCGCACGGCGCAGGGCCTCGTCGTCGCCCTCGTAGCGGTTGAGCAGGCGAATGATGGGCGAAGGCAGCGAGGCACCGCACATGAAGATCATGCGCGAGACCTGGTTCTTGCTCATGAAGGGCATGATGCCGCAGGTAATGGGTGCGGTGATGCCGGCGCGGGCGGCCAGGTCGCGGAAGCGGAAGAAGTCCTCGTTGTCAAAGAAGAGCTGCGTCACGAGGAACTGCGCGCCGGCGTCTTGTTTCTCGCGCAGGTGGGCGATGTCGTCCTCAAGCGAGGCGCAGGTGACGTGGCCTTCGGGGTAGGCCGCAGCACCCACGCAGAATCCGGCCGCGCGCAGCACGGGGATGACGTCGGCGGCATAGGCGAAGTCGCCCTGCGGCGCGTCGGGCCTGGGGTCGCCGCGCAGGGCGAGCACGTTCTTGATGCCGGCGGCGCGCATCTCGGCGATCTTCTCTTCAAGCATGGCGCGCGTGAGGCCCTGGCAGGTGAGGTGCGCCACGCTGGGCACGCCGAGCTCATTCTGGATAAGCGAGGCAACCTTCGTCGTGGCGCCGGAGTTGCCCGAGCCGCCGGCGGAGTAGGTCACCGAGATGAACGCCGGGTCCATCTCAGCCAGCTCGCCGGCAACGCGACGGGCCTCGACCTCGGTCAGGTCGCCCCTGGGAGGGAAGATCTCGAACGACAGCGGCTGCTTGCCGCAGAAAAGCTCGCTCACACACGCCGGGGCATCGTTAGTCATACGCGTCCTTTGCAGTCTCTCAGGCACGGCCCGCGCCGCGCGCCAAAAAAGTTGGGAGGAAGTATAATTCCTCTCACACCGCGTCCCATAGGCTATTTGAAACAAATCCGCAGGTGGCGCACACGACCTCGAACGCAGGGAGACTCGCGTGAACATTCAGATTTTTGGCACCAAGAAGAGCTTCGACACGAAGAAGGCCGAGCGCTGGTTCAAGGAGCGCCGCATCAAGTACCAGTTCATCGACCTCAAGGAAAAGGGCATGAGCAAGGGCGAGCTCACGAGCGTGGCCCAGTGCACCGGTGGCGTCGAGGCGCTCATCAACCCCAAAGCCAAGGACGAGGACCTGCTGGCGCTGCTCAAGTACATCCCGGCCGACGCGCGCATGGAGAAGCTCCTGGAAAACCAGCATGTCCTCATGGAGCCCATCGTGCGCAACGGCAAGAAGGCCACCGTGGGTTACAAGCCCGAGGTGTGGGAGGGCTGGGAGTAAGCGAGCAGGCGTTGAAAGCGCAGCGATGAGGGCGCGGCGGGAATGCAAACTGGCATCCCCGCCGCGCCCTCCCTGTTTGGGGGAATTCGGATGCGCATCTGGCACAGCAGGCAGGCGCAGCGTGTCCAGCCCTTTGTATCGCCCACCAGGCGCAAAATAACGCACCGCACCCGTCCCTCTGCGTCATCCGCCATGCAAAACAACGAATAGGACTCGTGCAAAAGTACGAATAGACTTTATGCAAAAGTACGATTAGGCTTTGTGCAAAACAACTACTAGACTTTGTGCAAAAGTACGATTAGACTTAATGCAGAACTACTACTAGCAGAAATAGTCCAGCAAAAAAGGCCAGGTAATTATGATTGCTCGCACTTTGGCAGGCAAGCTCGTTTCAATGGCAAAACAGTTTCCCGTCCTCAGTGTGACAGGGCCTCGCCAAAGCGGAAAATCAACACTCGTGCAGAATGTCTTTCCTGATTACCGATACGTCTCACTCGAAGACACCGACACTCGAGCCCTTGCGCAGGACGACCCTCGATCGTTTCTGGAGCACTACGACGAACGTGTCATCATAGACGAGGCGCAGCGCGTGCCCGAGCTGTTCTCCTACATGCAAGGAGTCGTCGACCGTCGGGGCATGCCGGGCCAGTATGTCATTTCTGGCTCTCAGAACTTCCTGCTCATGAAGAACGTCTCGCAGTCTCTTGCCGGACGCGTCGCCATCATGCATCTGCCGCCCCTCTCATATGCAGAACTTGCAGACGCAGGAATGACGCCGTCCAGCATCGACGCTTTCCTTTACAGGGGCGGTTATCCACGCATCCACGCATGGGGCATCGACCCGGTTGACTTCTTCCCGAGCTATGTGTCCACATATATTGAAAGGGACGTACGGAACGAACTCGGCGTACGCAAGCTTGCCGAGTTCGGCACGTTTCTCTCGCTGTGCGCCGCACGAACTGGTGAAATTTTGAACATCGACAGCCTCGCGAGCGACTGCGGCATTAGCGTCGATACGGCAAAAAGCTGGATCTCTGTCCTCGAACAGAGCTTCATTGTCTTTCGCCTGCAACCGTATTACCGCAATTATGGCAAACGTCTCATCAAGTCCCCGAAGCTGTACTTCTACGACACGGGCCTGGCGGCAAACCTGCTCGGCATAGAGTCACCCGATCACCTCTTTGGCGACCAGCACCGCGGAAGTTTATATGAAAACGCCGTCGTGTCCGAAGTCGTCAAAGGCTACTATGCCCTGGGGCGTCAGCCGAAGCTGTTCTACTGGCGCGACAGCTCAAAGAACGAGATCGACCTCATCGTGGAAAAGGGAGGGCAGCCGGCACGCGTCATCGAAGTCAAGTCCTCGGCAACCTATAGGCCCGACGCCTTCTCGATTATCGACAAACTCGGAGACACCATGAGCGTGAAAACAGATGAGCGATTTGTCGTGTATGGTGGTCACGAGGCATTTGAGACTCGCCATGGTTCGGTCATTGGCCTTGGCGACCTCGGTCGACTAGTTTGCTAAAACTGCCCACCAAGACAATCTGCCCTCGACTGGGAATGGCACATTGCGCTCATCCCTTTGCGTCATTCGCCTGCTTGGTGGTCGCGAATGAGGTCGCGCAGCTCCTTGCCGGAGTGCACGCCGAGTTTGGCGTAGATGGAACGGATGTGGGCGCGCACGGTGTAAATGGACAGCGATTCGTGCTCGGCAATCTCCTGGGCGGTCCAACCGCGGGCAAGCGCGAGGAACACCTCGCTCTCGCGCGTCGAAAGGCCGGCGTCGTGCGCCATGGCCTCGCAGGCCTGCACGTAGCGGCCGGGTTTGCGCGTGTCGGAGTCCGCCTGGCCCGCAGTCGACGCGGGCTGCTCGTCCGCCGCGAGGGCGTCGTCCACCGGCGGGAGCAGCTCGTTGACCCTGCGCTCGTTGAAGACAAAGAGCACGTCGACGAGCACCACGGCACCCAGGGCGACAAAGATCATGTGCAGCGACACGTCGGACTGCCCTTCCGCGAGCCCCGCGACAAACGAACCGGCCACGATGGTGCCCGAGCAGAGGGCGGCGTTGCCCAGGCCAAAGTAGCGCAGCACCCCGCCTTGGGCTTGATAGGCCAGGTAGGCGAGCATCGCCCACACGACGGTGTTGAACATCGAGCACACGCACGACGCCACCACGGCCACGGCGAGGGTGTGCTCAGCCAAAGCGCCCACAACCGTGAGCACAACCACGAGCACAGCCACAATGGCGCAGTACAGCCGAGCGAGATCGAAGTCGCGCATGGCATGCAGACAAACGAAAGTCACCGCAAACACCACGGCAAGGATCAAATCGACGTCAATGCGGCAGGCGGCGCTCGATGAGGGCGGCACAGCCACGAGCACCGCGCCCTTCATGAGCTCAAGGGCCGCCGAACACACAGCCACCGAGACGAGGAAGAGCGCAAGGCCCCGCACGCCGCGCTCGCCACGGGGCGCATCCCCCAGGACGCGCATCTCGGCCGGCGACTCCTTGCCGCGCACGAGCATGAACGCCGAGCCCAGCAGCGGCAGCGCCACAAACACGCATGACGCGGCCTCGTCAGACAGATGCGCCATGCAGAGGAACACGATCGAGGCCACGAGCGAGCACTCGACGATCGCCGTAAGCGAGCGGCGTGGGGGCAGCGACCCCACCATGGGGGCAAACCGCAAGAACTGCCCCGTCGTGCCAAGGCCGCTCAAAACGCAGCCAACCATAAAAAGCGTGCGCGAGGGAAACATCGTTGCCCGCGTGATAACGATGAAAAGCGTACCCGCCGCAGCGAGCAAGCCGCATGCCCGAGGAGTGGGCGACCGACGACGAGTACTGGGGCGGCACGACCTACGACGGCTACAAGCTCGTGAGCGCCGGCGGCGGAGCAGGCGGCCCCAAGGGTGACATGGGCCCCAGCGCCGAGGCTGCCGACCCGAACGCACCCCAGCTCTACACCGGTTTCTCTACCGCCGCCAAGGACATCGTGGACAACCCGAAGAAGTGCGGCCCCTACGCCGACCAGATGCTCTACATCGGTCGTCATGGCAGCGAGAGCTTCGAGATGCCCGCCTCGGTGGTCGACTGGAACCCGATGCCCTACTACTTCACGCCTGAGGACGAGACGCAGTTCGGCGACGACTACCCGCTCACCCTCACCGAGGGCCGCATCCCCTACTTCCACCACGGCACGCTGCGCAACAACCCCTACCTGCGCGAGCTCTACCCCGCGCCCGAGGTGTGGATCTCGCCGGAGAACGCAAACGAGCTGGGCATCGTTGACGGCGACTGGGTGAACGTGCACTCGCCGCGCACCGACGGCCTCGACGTATTCCGCGACATCACCACCGGCGTGGACAAGGCCACGACGCTGGCCGGCGGCAAGGACCAGGGCCCCTCGGAGTTCGTGCCTGGAGAAGAGCTCACCGCCGACGCTCAGTCCATTGTGGCCGAGGGCATCTACGGCGTGGCCCGCGTGACCGAGGGCATTGCCCGCGACTCCGTCTACATGGAGCGCTTCTGGAACCCCGAGTTCCTGGAAGACGGTTCGGACGGCCGCAAGTCCTGGACGCTCGAGAACATGAACGTCCTTACCAAGAACACCGGTTACTACAACCCGGAGTTCGGCACCTACACACTGCGTGGCATCCGCGTGCGCATCGAGAAGTCCGCCAGACCCGAGGGCGTGTGGTACGAGCCTGAGGACTTCGAGCCCTGGATGCCCGAACCCAGCGACTTCACGGGAGGGGCGTATTACGAATGAGCCGCTATTGCCTAGTCACCGACCTCGACAAGTGCATCGGCTGCCATGCCTGCGAGGTTGCTTGCAAGAACGAGAACGACGTGGCCCTGGGCGTGTACTGGAACCACCTCATCCAGGTGGGCCCCCACGGCACGTTCCCCGAGCTCGAGCAGTACTGGCTGTCGCTGCAGTGCCAGCAGTGCGAGAACGCCCCCTGCCTGGAGGTGTGCCCCACCGGCGCCACCTACCGCGACGAGCAGGGCCGCATCCTCGTGGACGAGGCCTCCTGCATCGGCTGCAAGCAGTGCATGGACGCCTGCCCCTACGGCGTGCGCAGCTACGACGCGCAGAAGTCCGTGGTGCAGAAGTGCTCCATGTGCAACCACCTCACCGACAAGGGCGAGGACCCGGCTTGCGTGGCCGCCTGCTGCGCCAACGCCCGCTTCTGGGGAGACCTGGACGACCCGGACTCCGACGTGTCGCAGGCTCTTGCCGGCACCGACGAGGCCGCCATCCACAGCCTGGCCGACTCGGGCAACGCACCGCTCACGCGCTACATCCTCTCCGAAAAGGTGGCGCAGTGGATCCCGCTTGAGGAGCTCGCCCCCGCGTCCGACACCACGGGCGCCCCGTACTTCAAGGTGAGCGAGTAAGGTTTTTGTTTTGAGCCGGTCGGTACGCGAGCGCGAGGCACGCGAGGTGCCAGCCGGCGCACAAGGCACACCGGCGCACGCAATGCGTACCGCAGGCAAGACACGCTTGCGGTACACGAGGTGCCGGCCGGCGCATGAAACACCTGGTTGTGGGCGTGGGCGACGCGAGAACACGTCCGCCCGCGCCCGCTTTGCAATTGATCAAACCGTGGCGCTCTGAGGGCGCCGGATAAAGGAGAGAGTGCACATGGACGAGAACTCGGAGCTGAAGTCGCAGCTCATCGCCTTGAACGAGGGCGCGCGGCGCTGTACCGAACCCTGGCCCATCTGTACTTCACCGAGGTCAGCGAGGCCCAGGTCGAGCATATGGCAAGCCAGGACTTCGCAGGGATGTCGGGCGGCGACGCCCTTATCGCGGAAGGTTTCGAGGACATCAGGCGCTACCTGCGCAAACGCGACACCGGCACGCGCCAGGAACTTGCGGTGGACTACGCGCATACTTTCCTGGCGGCTGGCAACTACGAGAGCTTCGCCGCAACGCCCTACGAGTCGGTCTTCACCTCGGAGACCGACCTGCTCATGCAGGATGCGCGCGACGAGGTATATAAGATGTATTGCGCCGAGCACGTGCAGCCCAGCGAGACCCTGCACACCCCTGAGGACCACGTGACGTTCGAATTCGAGTTCGTGGCAACGCTGCTCGAACGCACAAACGACGCCCTGCATGCAGGCAATGCCGAAGAAGCGCTGCGCTACGCCCGCACCGCGCAGGAGTTCAACGAGGAGCACCAGCTCAACTGGATCGACGACCTGTGCGACGCCGTGATGAACTGCGCGCAAACCCGCTTCTACCGCGGGCTCAGCAAGGTCACGCGCGGCTGGGTGCATCTCGAAGCCACCGTCATGGCCGACGAGGTCGCAGCACTCGAGGAGCTGCGCGGGTAGAAACCCCCATCCCCTGGGTCCACGCTGCGTTCCCAAGGGATGGGTGTCGAGTTTTTTACCCCAATGCTGGAGCAGTTGCTCCTCGTCGACGCCGGCAAGATGCTATCAGCAGGCCTTTCTCTCATTTGGTGCGCACTCGACGGCTCGTCGGCGCACCTGTCTTCAAAAGCCTTCTTATGACGGCAAACCTTACGACAAAACAGGGCACCACATGTGCCATATGCCCCATCAATCCCAGCTGATGTACAATCCCCGTCAAGCGGACGCAGGGAGGACCAGATGGGCAGGACGATCAGCATAGGCAACCAGAGCTTTGCGGACATCCGCGAGCACGGCGATTTCATGGTAGATAAGACGTCATTCATTCGTGAGTGGTGGGATGCACGCGACCAAGTAACCCTCATCACTCGTCCTCGCCGATTCGGCAAGACGTTCAACCTCTCCATGCTCGAGGCGTTCTTTTCCACCAAATACGCCGGGCGCGCCGATCTCTTTGCAGGGCTCAACATCTGGGCCGATGAAGAAATGCGCGCCCTCCAGGGCACGTTGCCGGTCATTTTCCTGAGCTTCGCCGATATCAAGGAAGGCACCTTTGAATCCGCCCGGGCGAAAACGTGCCGGGTCCTCGCCGATGCGTTCAAAGCGCATGCAGACGAGCTTGGCGCACAGGCCCGGGATTGGGACGGTCCAGAACCGCCTTATGGAATCTCTCCCACCATGGATGACGCAACGGCGGCAAGCTCAATCAAGCTCCTCTGCTCGTTGCTTGAGCGCAAAACTGGCAAAAGGCCCATTGTCTTGCTCGATGAATACGACACGCCCATGCAGGAAGCATGGACAGGCGGTTTCTGGGACAAGGCCGTTGGATTTATGCGCCCGCTGCTCAACTCTACGTTCAAGACGAACCCCTCTTTGGAGCGCGGCTTACTCACAGGCATAACGCGCGTGTCGAAGGAATCCATCTTCTCCGACCTCAACAACCTGCGCGTCGTGACCACGACGACCGAGGCGTACGAGACCAGCTTCGGCTTCACAGAAGACGAGGTCTTCGCCGCGATGGACGAAATGGGCCGCACGGACGAAGACGGGGTCAAACAATGGTACGACGGCTTCGTTTTCGGCCGCACGCCCGACATCTACAATCCCTGGTCGGTCGTCAACTACCTCAAAGAGGGCGCACTTAAACCCTATTGGGCCAATACCAGCGCAAACGGCCTTGTTTCCTCATGCATCGCACAGGGGGACAAAACGCTGAAGGAGGATTTCCGCACCCTTCTGGACGGTGGCTCCATCACCAGGCCCATTGATGAGCAGGTCGTATTCTCACAACTTGCCGAGAGCCCCGATGCCGTGTGGAGTCTGTTGCTTGCCAGCGGATACCTCAAGTGCACCGACTTCGAGGACGGTTGGCACGACTATCGCACCCTGACAGTCACAAACCTCGAGACCCTGCGCATGCTTGAGAGGACTGTCGGCAGCTGGTTCGCGCAGTTCCAGGGGCCATATGGCGAGTTTTGCCGTGCCATGCTTGAAGGTGACGCCGAGGCCATGGATGCGTACCTGTCCGATGTAGCCCACGAGTCGTTCAGTCACTTTGACACGGGAAGACGAGCTGCAGAGTCCTTTTATCACGGCTTTGTGCTGGGGCTCGTTGTAGACCTTCGAGGGCGGTATCTCGTGCAAAGCAATCGGGAAAGCGGCTTTTGCCGCTTCGATGTGGCCCTCGTTCCCTGTAGCCCCGCACACGACCCCGGCATCATTCTTGAGTTCAAGACATGCTCTAAGAATCAGACACTCGAAGAAGCCGGCGAGGACGCACTGACTCAAATCGCCAACAGGCAGTATTGTGCGGGGCTCATCGCTCAAGACGTGCCGGCCGAGCGTATCCATACCTACGGCATTGCCTTTCAGGGCAAGAAAACCCTTGTGATGAAGGGCTAGGGCAGGCATCGAGGCAAACCCGATAGAACACCGCCGGGTAGTGTCGCGAAAGTTGGCGCAAGGCCCGGCTCCGAAGAAGGCGGCCTCGCCGCAGCCTGAAACCACGTCGCCTATACTATGCCGCCTCGACCCTGTCCGCAAGCTCCAGGCTCGACTCTATCGCCCTTCTCGCGAACTCCAGCAGCTCAGCCCCGCGCCGCGCGCCAAAAAAGTTGGGAGGAACGCCGCGTCCCATAGGCTATTTGAAACAAATCCGCAGGTGGCGCACACGACCTCGAACGCAGGGAGACTCGTGTGAACATTCAGATTTTTGGCACCAAGAAGAGCTTCGACACGAAGAAGGCCGAGCGCTGGTTCAAGGAGCGCCGCATCAAGTACCAGTTCATCGACCTCAAGGAAAAGGGCATGAGCAAGGGCGAGCCCACGAGCGTGGCCCAGTGCACCGGCGGCGTCGAGGCGCTCATCAACCCCAAAGCCAAGGACGAGGACCTGCTGGCACTGCTCAAGTACATCCCGGCCGACGCGCGCATGGAGAAGCTCCTGGAAAACCAGCACGTTCTCATGGAGCCCATCGTGCGCAACGGCAAGAAGGCCACCGTGGGCTACAAGCCCGAGGTCTGGGAGATGTGGGGTTAGCATGGCCGCCGCCCGCAGGCCTCAGGAGCACGCGGGCGGCAGTTCCTTACTGGACGCGCTGCACCGCCTGAGGATCAAACTCGAGGCAGCGAGCAACGACCGGGCCATAGGAGTTCTCGGTATATGCATACCCGAAGGCAACCGCCGTGCAATCCCGCTGCGCAGGATGCGTCACGGCGCTCCCAATGACCGAGATAGCATTGAGGCCCTCGTATGCCTCATTGCTCACAAGGTCACCGGTGGTCTTGTCGAATATCAAAACGCGCGCATGTACCATGCTTCCTGGGTTGAACGTGGCCATGTCGATATAGGGGCATAAGCCGCCCTTGCTCCCAACCCTTGGATCGCTCAACAAGCACGCGCTACCCATCGAAGACCCAGGGTTACCTAGTTGCAAACTCAACATGTCCGCGACTTTTTCCTCGGCATACTCAGCCTTTTGCTGCTCACTGAGTGACTGATAGTACTGCGGCTCAAAATGCATCAGAAGGTCACCAATAACCAGGCCTGCGGAAGAATATGCAACGGTCGCCCCTGGGTTTTCAGAATCGGCCGGAAGACAAGCGCTCGACAGGTGTGCACAGGAGCAACCATCGCCTGAAGCCTCACGGCCTGGGCACCCCGCAGATGCCCAGGCGTACATGGGCGTACAGACGATGACAGCCCCCGTCGCGACCGCAGCAAGAAAAGACTTCATGATGGCAACCCCCTGCGGTCATTAATGAATCGTCACCGTAACCGCCCGCTGTGAATATTCAATCTTACCGCCAGGAGGCGGCTGGATAGGGTAGCCAGTGATTACGGCCCTATATGTACCAGGCGATAGGGCAGTTGTATTTCCGCTGATGGAAACCCATGACGTGTACTCCGCAGTGACAGGCCCTCGGTCAAATAGAACCGTTCCGTTCTTGCTGTAGGTAACGTAGCAAGCAACCATGGGACAAACCTCATTTGCCCGATACGTGCCTTCAACATAGGATGAACCCACTCCATCGGTAGCACGCAACGTAACAGAACCACCCACTCTGGGGATAGAGTTGCTGCAATCAAAGCCATACGGGGCTTCATTGAGAACTCTCTGCACGCAAGGATCAATAGTCGCCCAATGCTCAGGGTGAAGTGCCCTTAGGACGTCGCCAACAGTGGTGTCATCGGCAATATCAAAAAGAACTTCATCCGCATTTGCCGCCGACGCAGTCAGTGAAGGCAGAATCGCAGCGGCAAGCCCCACAGCAGCGATTTGAATCGCCGTACGCCGAGACATAGGAAATTGACGGGGAGCCGAGCTACTCATGACATACCGCCTTTCTCTCTCCTATACCGTTCAGCATGATATTATCTATATATAGATTTTGTCAATAATTTTGAATGAGACATTTAGGATTGTAATAAAGTGCTAGATGTCAGTTTAGCCCTTGGGGGACTCGCCTTGTTGAGTGGCGTGAAGGTTTTCGATACAACAAAAAAAGACCCGCCATTTCTGACGGGTCTAAAAATTTGAAGTGGCGGCCCATGCGTAAATCATTGCGAACAACAAGAATTGAACTTTTAGGTACAAAAGTTCAAATAGAAGTCATGCCAAAATTAATTATTGTGATAACCACGTGTGAAAGCCCCGGCAGAAAAAAACTTAGCGCTTAGGACAAGCCCGCACGCCTATTTCAACACAAAAATCCCCCGACGAGCCGAAGCCCGTCGGGGGATTTTTTGTCGCATGTAGCGTGGCCTAGCGGGCCAGCACGTCCCTGATGCGGCCGACGCTGCCCTCCTTGGTGAAGGTGTACGTCGGCATGGTGGAGCCGTCCTTCTCGTAGACGCCGCGCACGCTCTCAAGCTCGCCGTCCGTCTCGATTTCGTGCAGGCCGTGGCCGTCCCAAAGGTAGCGGCCCTCAGGTGCGTCGATGATGCTCGCAAAGTTCATGGTTGCCTCCTTGATGTTGTCTTCCTCTTCCGGGACAGGGCCTGTGCCGCCCGGGCACCACACGCCCTCGTCCACGTCCCAGCCGACGTCTAGCTGCATGGCCATGTGGACGCGCTCGTTGAGGAGGCAATCGCCGGGCAGCAGGTGCGCGTCAGAGCCCGTGAAGAAGCTCCCCGTGAGCACCTGGAAGCCTGCGGCCTCGTAGCGCTCGCGGGCATTGGCCGTGTACGTCGTGTCGCCGTAGGGGTCGGGGTCGAGACGCTTGAGGGCCTCGATGCCGTGGCGCTCGCCGACGGCCTGCCAGACCGTGGTGCAGTCGCGGCAGCAGTCCCCCTCGCAGGGCTCCGCGATGTCGGCGGGGTCCCAGGTGCCTGTCTCGGCCAGGCGCTCGTAAAAACTGTTCCTGTGGGCCTGGCAGTAGCCGATGTTGTCGTTGTCCGCCGCGTGCCTGCCAAGTTCGGCAGCCTCTGCGGCGAGAGCCTGGTCGGGCCAGCGCAGGACGCAATCCCAGGGCGAGCTGAACCACGAACGCACGCTGCACTCGCCGCCAGTCTGGTCCCCGGGCTCGCCCCAGGCATATGCCCCGTTTTCGTCGTGGCTGCTATTCCATATCATCGGCCGCCCCCTCGTCGGGCTTGGCCGTGGCGGCGCTGTAACCAACGAGCGCGCCCAAGAGCACGCCGCCCGCGTTGATCGTGGACACGACGGCCTCGGGCGCCGGCCAGCCCCACAGCGGCGCGCAGACGCCGTAGAAGGTCGCCACGGCGGGCAGGGCGATGAGGCCCACCCACTTGAGGGCCTGGTAGGCCCCCTCCGGCAGAAAGTAGCTCATGCAAATCCTCCGATCGTATGATGGCCGCTTCTCGGCTACGGCTTGTGCCGCACCGTGACGGCGTGGATGTCGTCCACCTGGTGGGCGATCTCGTCGACCTGCTCGCCCATCCTGCGGCTCCCCGCCTGCGAGGCTTCGAGCCTCGTCGAGATGGCCGTGAGCGCGGCCGCCATGGCCTGGTCTCCGGCCGCCTGGCGGTTCATGGCGTCGACCATCCTGGCCGACGTCTCGGCATGCTCGCGGTCGCGCTTGTCGCGCAGGCGCGCCTCGTCGGCCTTGCGGGCCTCGCGCTTCTCCTCGATGCCGAGGCGGCCCTTCTGCACGTCCCTGATCACGGGCAGGGCCTTGACGGCCACGAAGGCCGCGATGACGAGCACGCCCGCGACGAAGAGCCACAGGGGGCCCTGGCCGCCGAGGGCGTCGATGAGGTGGACGTACGTCTCGTCTCCGGGCATATGACCTCCTACTCCGCCTTCTCTGCCTCAAGCATCTCGCGCACCTTTTCGCGCCAATACTCGGGCACCTCGTCGAGCGTGCGTTTGCCCGCCTTGACCTGCCTGTAATAGATCTTCGCCACGTCTATTCACCCCCTTGCATGCTCGCCACCATGTCTCCCAGCTCCGCAAGCGCGTCTGCCTGCTCGGCAAGCATGTCGCCAAGCTCCGCCAAGGCGTCCGCGTTGTCAGAGTCAGATGACGCAAGTGCCGCGATGCGCTCAGCGTCGGTCATGCCGTCGCCATCGTGCGCCGCCCACAGCTCGTCAAAGGCCGCCGTCACCTCATCGACTGTCGGTGCTCCGGCCTGCACGAAATGCACCTCGTCAGCCCTGTAGAACTCAATCGCCCTCCCCGCGTCGGGGCCATTGTCTGCGACGTCTCTCTCGATGTTCTTGCGCAGCCACACGTCGGCACCCATGCCGTCTGCACGCGCCTCAATCAGCACTGCCTCCGGCGGGGTTGCCGATATTGTCTGGTAGCTCATGCCTGCTCCTTTCCGCGACGCTGACGCGCCGCTTCGCCTGTTTGAATGTCCTGTCGAATCCGTTGCTCATAATCAGGCCGAGCGAGTCGGTGTTTTTGAACCAGCCCCAATAGCTGCAGACGCGCCGCGCTCGGCAGAGCGTCTGTGCGCGCCTGTACTTTCGAAACGCGCGGCGTGCGCGCAGGAACAGGGTCGGGCGAAGCGTCACACGGTTCCTGCGCACGGTGAAGCCGACGACGTCGACGGGCTCCTGGTCGCTTACGTGGCAGATCTTCCACGGTTTGACGTGGAGGCCGAAGTCCTTGAGCAGCAGCTTTTGCAGTTGCCGCGCGGCGCTCCGCAGGTTGCGTTTGTCTTGGCTGAAAAGGTAGATGTCGTCGGCGTACCAGATCTGGTACGCCACCATCGGGACGCTGCGGCCGCGTCGAACCTTGTGCATGCCCTCCACGGCGTGGTAGCCGAACGAGAGCACGAGCTGTGCCATGCGAAGGCTGAAGTAGCTGCCGATCTCAAGCCCGCCGCCGTAGGTGGCGAGCAGCGTTTCGCACAGGTACAGCACGTCGGGGCTGCGCACGTAGCGGCGAAGGATGCGCATGACCACGTCGGCCTTGATGGACGGGTAGCACTTGCGCACGTCGAGGTGGACGAAATAGCCGTCGGCCTGAACCCAGCGGCTCACGGCGTGCGCCGCCATCAGCTGGCCTTTTCCCTTGACGCTCGAAACCTGCCAAAATCCGACTTTCGCGTGCAGCAGGTCGCCCATGGCCTCAATCGCCACGTAGTCGCACACCTGTTGCTTGACAGACTCGACGCCGATGACGCGCAGCTTGCCGTTGGTCGGCTCGTGGTGCGTGTAGCGCTTAATCGGGCGAAGCGTGAGTGCGCGCGACGCAATCTCGCCCTCGATCTCAGCCATGAGCGCGGCGGCGCTGCCGTGCTCATCAGGCACGCGCCATGCGTTCTTCTTGCCAGCGGGTGCGTCTAGCCACGATTCGTACGCTTTAGAAATAAGGGCCCCGTCGATGCGGAGCCCCTTGCAATAGCTCTTCAACTGTTCAGACCGTTTCTCTCTGGATGCTCTCTGAGGGGTCGCCAGGCGGCTACTGTCCCAGTGGTCTTGGAGCCATTTCAGTCGGTTGACCCAGGCTTGCCCGCTCGTTGCCAGCACGGCGGGTAGTCGCGGCGGAAGTGTATGAAGCTGGTTGTTCGTGATTGTGTCCAGATAGGCGCGAGCCGATGTTCCACCTGGTGTTGCCGGTGCCGTTGTTGCCGTTGACGTACCAAAGGCCGGCGTTGCCCCTGTTCCTCAAGTTGCCGAGGGAAAGCCAAGAGAACATGACAGCCCGCGCGCCGCGAATCCCTGTTAGTTCCTTCTTTCATAAAGGGGCAGGCCCCCTCGCGGCTTTAAGCCGCTTCACCCCTGGAGCGACCATTGGCAGAGCGGCGCGAGCCGAAGTTCCACCCGGAGCTGCCGGTGCCGCTGTTGCCGCTGACGTACCAAAGGCCAGCGTAGCCCCCGTTCCACAAGCCGCCGAGGGAAAGCCACTCTCGCCAGCCGACTGTGGTGTCTGCGACCTTGTAGTTGCCGTCGCAGATGCCGACGGACGTCGACGCGCCAGTGCCCTGCTGCATCATCAGGCCGTGGGAGGTCTTCGGGTATAGGCCGTAGTTCCATCCCTCGGTCGCGGGACCAGGGAAAGCCCCGGCCGTGAGTGCCGAGTCTGGCATGCTGCCAGGCTTCTCGTTTTGCGTGTCCGGGTTGACCCACACGACGGTGCCGGTGCCGGTGTACTGGATGAGCACGTTGCCGAACACTTCGTACATGCCCAAGCCAAGCTCGATGCCCTGAATCACGAAGGGCTGCTTGCTATCAGTGCAGCTCGTCGGCGAGCCGTCGCCCTCGACCATGTCGCACGCGCCCGTGTTCCACGGCGCGGTCGCGAGCTGGTAGGTGGTGGCGGTGCTGAAGGGCTTCGCGACGTCGAAGTAGAGCGCGACGTTGGAATCGTCGACGGCGACCTTCTTTACGACCCTGGCACCATCGAAGATGTCGCAGTTGTAGGCGTAGCCACGGTCGGAGCTGTCCCCCGCGTGGGTGCCGAGCATCATCGCGGAGCCCACGACGATCTGGTCGGCCTTGCCCTTCTCGACGACCACGCGCGTCGTGTCGCTCTCGGCGAGCGTCGGCGCGGTGGTCACGTCGTAGCCCGTGCAGCCCGCGAAGACGCCCTGGCTGTTCTTCGTGGCGTACTTGAGCAAGAACATCGCCTTGACGTACCAGTCGTCTGCGGCGACCTTGAGCGAGTCTCCCGTGGTGGCCGTCTTCATCAGGCTGACGCCGGCGTCGTGGCTCACGCTTCGCGT
Source organism: uncultured Coriobacteriales bacterium (assembly GCA_934636245.1). Taxonomy (GTDB): domain Bacteria; phylum Actinomycetota; class Coriobacteriia; order Coriobacteriales; family UMGS124; genus UMGS124. The sequence goes on along the minus strand of CAKUAI010000003.1, from coordinate 92,752 downwards.
CTTGACGGGCGCGCCGCTCATGCTGCGGGGCTTTCCGTCTGCGTCGACCGACAGGGCGTACTTCGCGTAGAGCATGTAGGGGCGCTGGGAGCCGTTTGGGAGCAGCGCTGCGGGCTGCCTGCCCATGCCCGGCTGGCGCGTGTCGGAGACCGTGAGGTTGACGGCATCGTCAGTCTCGGTCTCAAGCGTGTACAGCACCGGCGCCATGATCCACGTGTCATCTTTGCGCGAGAAGCGGCCGTCGCCGTCGATTGCGGTCACGTACGGCGTGCCGTCGGCGTCGACGCCGCCGTTCACCTCGAAGAACAGGAACGCGCCCTTGCCGACGTACGGGTCGACCGCCGGGCGGCCGATGACGCCCGGAACCGGGTTCGCGACCCCGGCGTTCGCGCCCGTCTTCGTGCACGCCGTGGCGCTGCCCTTGGGGATGCTCACGCCGTAGTTCTTGCCGTCGCGCATGCGCGCGAGCCATGCGGCGATTGACGCGTTCTTATAGCGCCCCGTGCTCTCGTCGTACTCGGGGACGGTTGCTGCGCCAAGGCCGTTGATTGCCGTCGCGATAGACTCAAGCGCCTCGTTCGTCGGAAAGTTGAAATCCATCCATTGACCTCCTAAACCGTCATGTCGACCAGCACAGGTCGAGAGTTGCCCTGGGCGTCGGTGACGCGCTTGAAGTAAATCCTCATGTCTGTGGAGATGGCGCCGCGCGCCTCGTCGGCCGCCTTGCGCGCGTCGGCGGCGGCCTCCGTCGCGGATGCGACGGCCTTGGCGGCGTCCTCGTTTGCCTTGGTCGCCTTGGCGACCTCTCCGTCGACGGCCTCGGCTCTCGCCTGCTCTGCGGAGGCCCGTTCGGCCTCGGCGGCCTTGCGCGACCCCTCTGCGGTCTCGCGTGCCGACTCGCTGTCGGCCCTTCCCTGCTCCGCCTCCACGCGGGCCTTCTCGGCGGCGACCCTCTCGCCCTCGGCGGTGACGCGGGCCTCCTCCGACTCCCTCAACTGGGGCTCAAGCGCGGCGATCCTGCCGGCGGCTTCCTTTGCGGACGTTTCGGCGCGAGCCGCAACAGTCGCGCTACTCGACGCCGCGCGGGCGGCGTCCTCGGCGCTGTCGGCGGCCGTCCCTGCGGTGCGGGAGCTGCCCTCGGCGAGCGTCTTCGCCGTCTCTGCGTCGGCCTGGGCCGTCTTCGCCGCCGATGCCGAGGAGGCGGCCTTGCCCTCGCTCAACTTGGCCTCTGACGCGCTCGTGGCGGCCTCGGCCTGCCTCGCCGCTGCGTCGGATGCCGACTTCGCGGCCTTCCCCGCGTCCGTGGCTGCCGCCTCGGCGCTCGCCGAGGCGCCCTTCCGCGACTCCTTGAGCAGCTCCATGAGCGCGTCGAGCTCGCGGCGGTACTCGGCGGCCTCGCCCTCGGACATGTCCGCGCCTTGCGCGACGGAAATCGTGAAGGCGTCGGTGGTGCCCACCACGCCCGCGCCGTCGGAGACCCGCACGTACGCCATGCAGAGGCCGGTGCGCGAGCCCCACTCCGACTTCAGCGTGCACTGCCACACGCCCGCCGACTGGCTGGCCATGGCCTGCTCCACGAGCTCGCGGCGGGAGTTCAGCCCGACAAGCTCCACCGTCAGGCCCGACAGGTCCGCCTGGAGCTGGCCGGAGCGCACCGAGGCGCGAAGCGTGCAGCAGCCGGCCTCACCCTGCCTTATGTGCACGACCTGGTCGCTCCTCGCGCCCTGGCTCTTCGCCAGGTCGAGGTCGAGGTCGCACGTCACAGACACCGCCATGGGTGCCCCCTTTCTCTTTTCTGCTGGCCTAGGCCCATCCGAGCACTTTCACGAGCTTGAGCTTGCCTTCTGAGGTCGCTGTGCCTGTCGGGGAGATGTACAGCTGCACGTTGTTCGACAGCGTGATGCTGCCGGCGGCATCGACCTTGACCGTGACGCTCGCCGAGTACAGCGCCTCGCCGTCGGACACCGTACGGGACAGCGAGGTCGATGCGTTGAGCGCCGGTTGGTAGAGGCGTTGCGCGTACGAGCGCGTGCCGTCGGTGTACACGAACTCTAGGAACATGTAGTCGGATACCGAGTATCCGCCGAGGTTAAGTTTCACCGTTCCCGAAGACACGCCGCCAGGCGAGCTCATCAGCAGCTCGACGCCCACAAGGGCGAGGGTCGGCACGTCCGCGAAGGAGCTGTCGGACGGCGCCAGCGGCGACCACCTGTGCTCCCGCTTGCACGTCCTGTCCGACGCGGCGTTGAACATGGGCAGCCCGTCCTTGCTGAAGATCTCGAAGGCGCCGTCAGACGAGACGAGGGCGTACGGCGTCTTGCGCTCGCCGTTTTCGTCGACCTTTCCAACCTCGATGCCCTGCTCCGTGGCCTTGATGATGGCCGACAGGGCGTCGCGCGCGCCCTGCTCGTCGACCTTGGCCGCGATCTTTACAGTCAGGCTTTCAGCCGTCTGCTCCACCTCTGTCTTTGTCGAATAGGTGTCGCCAATCTTTTCGTTGATGTACTCCGCGCTCACGGTGGACGCGATCTTGTCAGCCGTCTGCTCGATGGTGGAGTACCTGGTGAGCTTCTCGTTGACGCTCTCGGGCGTCTCGTACGCGCCCACGACGAGGCCCTTGACGTACTCGCTCGTCACCGTCGCCTTGATGGCTTCTGAGGTCTGCGAGACCGTCGAGTACTCCTTGAGGCGCTCTTCGAGCTGCTTCGCCGAGGTGTACGTCGCGGAGAGCGTGCGGGAGAACTGCTCAAGCGCGTCGGTGAGGTCCTTGTCGTAGACGATGGTGTCGGCGGTCTCCTTGAACCTGTCGGCCTGCTCCTTGAGCTTGTCGAGGGTCTCCTTGGCCTTTGCGGCCGCGTCGCGGTCTGCGACCTGCTGCCGCGCCATCGTGCCGAGGGAGACCGCGAAGGTGCAGCCGCCCTGGGTCACCACCTTGAGCCGGTCTCCCTTGCTCACGGGCGCGTCGACCGACAGCGTGACGGAGGTGTCGTCCGCCGAGCTGTCAAGGTGCGCGGAGACGGAATACGCGCCCGCAGACCCCTCTGAGTCGGCGAGCGCCGTGCCGTAGGTCACCGATGCGTCGGCGGCCTGCTGGCCGCTGAGGGCCGCGTTGGGCCCGGCCCTGCCGAAGAGGAGCCGCGCGGCGTCGTAATACGTTCCCATGGCATCACTCCAACACTCTCAGCTTGGTCCTCGTCATCATGAGCGGCCCGAGGGAGTCGACCTCCATCTGGTCGACCTCGCACTTCCACGTCCCGGACGCCCTGCGCAGCGTCACCGCGCGGCCCACCCTCAGTCCGGGGACCCCCACGTGGCTCAGCACGACGTATCGCGGCTGGTCCGCAAGGCTTGCCAGCGTCTTCCTCGCGCGGGCCGCGAGCTCCGCCTGCGTGCACGGCTCCGTGAGCTCCAGCAGCTGCGTCGCGCGCCGTCCTGTGTTCTCGTAGCTGTGCCGGTGGCCCCTGTCCAGGTCTACGACGACGCGGCCCGCGTACCCCATGCCGTCGTCGGGGTCGGGCAATGAGTCGCGGCTCCAATACGCGACGACGCGGTTCTTCCAGTCGCCCGAGCCGCCCTGCTCCCACTCGGCGGGCGACTCGCACACGCACCCTTGGCCGACCTCGAACTCGTAGCACGGCTCCATCTCCGACGCCGCGAGGTCGCGCTCGATGAGGGTGCGACCGTCCTCGTCGGCCGACATGCGGCAGCCGACGAGGGCGAGGAGCGTCTGCATGGTCTCAGAGCGCGACTCGCCGACCCTGAAGAGCTTTGCCGCCCGCAGGCCCGTGTCGCCCTCGGCGGCGCGCAGGTCGACCGACACCGTGCCGCCGACCTCCTCGGCGAGCTTCGCGACGACCGGGATTACCTTGGAGCCCGCCGCGACGTAGAGGTCGTCGTCAAGCACGTCCTCGGTGTAGCGGAGCTGGGTCGAGTAGCATGCGAGGTCTTGGGCCCACCTCCCGAAGCGCTCCGTTGCGGGCGGGTCGCGCACGAAGTACGTGCCGACGGTCTCGGCGCGCACGGTGTCGCCCACACAGGCCACGTGCTTGAGCTTGAGGAGCCTGTCGCAGTTGGCCATGTCCCACGATCCAGCCCACACGCGAAGCGTCGCCGAGGCGCCCGTCTCCGAGTCCTTCGCGAACGTGAGCGAGCTCTGGGACGGCTCGAACTCAACCCGCGAGACGTCCTTGAGGCTGAAGGGGTCCACCGCCCAAAGCTCGTAGGTGTCGCGGCGGCCGGAAGCCGCCCAGTCCGCCGTCATGAGACCTCCTTTGCCGACACGCTGACCGACAATATGAAGGCCGCCTCGTCGCGGCGCTCGTAGTCGACCGACTCTATGTGGAGCTTCACGCGTGTCCCACCCGGGCCGCGCAGCATCGCGCCGCCCGCGAAGGCGAGGGCGTCGAGGTCTGAGACGTCGACCGTCTCGACGCCGCACACGGGCCGCGTGAACGCGGTGAACGTCGCGTCGCGGCGCAAGGAGCCGCCCTCGCCGTACCCTGCCGTCTCGCGGGCCCTGCCGGCGAGCTTGACGAGCTCGCTTTCTTGCTCGCCCGTCCATTTTGGGGTGTAGTCGTAGCGTGCTCGCACCTTTGCGGAGCCGTCGAGGCACTCGTAGGTCGTCACCTGCCGTGCGCTTGAGGTGCGGCAGGTGACGCGGGCCGGCTTTGACACCGCCCCCGACTCCGACACGCCCACGGCCTCCCATGAGGTCTGCATGCCAAGAGGTGGGAATCTGAACACGTGCTGCCCCGGCACGTCTACCTCGGCCTCGTCGACGTCCTTGTAGGCGCCGCCCACGAGGCGCACGGTGGCCTTCGCGAGCGGCACACCCCTGTCGCCGGAGTCTCCGACGTCGACGATCACCGTGCCGTCGGGCATCGCGGTGGCGCGCAGAGTCGGTGTGTTCGCCGTGCGCGTGTCGGCCGGCACGATGCCGGAGAGCGACATCGAGGCGAAGGGCATGCCGGAGGGCCTCCACACTGCGTTGAAGCGCACCGTCCCGGACAGCTCCTCGCCGTAAGGGTCGCGCATCATCTGGGAGCACGGCACGAGCAGCTCTCCGTGCCTGCGCAGCGTGCCCCACAGGCCGGCCCCCACGACCTTGCCTCCGCTGGAGGAGACCCCGTCGTCGGCGCACCACCTGTCGGAGGAGCGCTCCCACCCGGGTGAGGTGTATGCGACGACGAGGCCCTCCTTGGTGACGCGGGCACCGGTGGCGTGGTACTCGGGGATGTACCCGACGTAGAGCGTCTCCTGGGCGAGGGGCGCACTCACTGTCTGCCCGTCCTCCTCGTACTCCATGCGGACTTTGACGAGCATCTCTATGGCGTCGTACGAGCGCCCGGTGAAGCTGTAGTCCCCGGCGAAGAGCCTCTCGGCGATGCTCTTGTGCGTGACGGTGGAGCCGTCTTGGCTTGTGAAGTCGAGCGGCGCGGCCCACCAGTACCCGGGGCCGTCGAGGTCCTCCTCGGAGTGCCACAGCTCGGAGACCGGGAAGCGCCGCCAATACCATGCGACCTGTGAGGCGTCAGCCTCGCTGCGCTCCCAGTCGCCGTAGCCGTCGCCGCCCGGCACGTCGCCCCTCTTGACCGCGCGCCAGGCGACGGCCACGTTGGCGTACTTCTGGCTTTCTGCGTACAAGGTGTGCCACTTGATGTAGAGCGCGTCGGTAGACGTGCCGGGGCGTATCGCGTGGGACCCGTAGGACGAGGAGTCCTTCTCGGATGCGCTGATGCCGATTCCGGTCACGGCCATTCCATCACGTCCTTCCCACTGTGTACAGGTTAGACACCGCCGTCGAGATGTTCGCTCTGATGTTCGACACGGCCACGGCGAGCGCAGAGGACGCGCCGCGTGCCCATGCCTCGCCGAAGCTCTCGCCTGCGGCCTGCGCCTGCGAGTCGTAGCCCGACATCGCCTCAAGGGCGCCCGTGACGAGCGACTGGGCGTTCGTGTACGCCGCCGTGTAGCCGTACAGGATGCCGGCCGCATACGAACCGCCGTGCGCCTGCCCTCGGTCGATGGCTCCTGTCATGCCGTCTGCGAGGCCACCGTACAGGGCGTCGAGCAGGTGCTTGGCGCTCGTCGAGCAGATCGAGAGGTTGGACGACGTGGCGAGGGCCTGCCCGTACGCCTTGCCGGCGCCCTTGCCGAGCGACTCCATCGACGAGGCGCCGGGGCCGGCCCCGCCCTCGGCGGCCTGCGCGAGGGCCTGCCCGTTCTGCCAAGCCACGGTGTAGCCCTCCAGAAGGGAGTCGGCGAAGGCGATGGCCGCTGCGGCGCCGACGGTCGCCATGTTGTCGGCGAACGTGGAGAGCGACCCGGCGACGGCCTGAGACAGGGCGTCGCCGGAAACCCCGGCGCCTGCGATGCCCTGGGCGAACATGCCCCCGGCGTACTCTCCGCGAGCCCGCATCTCGCTGCCAAGCTCGATGGCCGAGTCGCGCGCGGCGCTCGCGAGGGACGCGGCACCCTGGGCCATATAGGCACGGGCGGCGTCCGAGCCGAAGCCGATGCCGAGGTAGCCGCCGGCCGCCTCGCCGCGCGCCTGCATCTCCGAGGGCAGCTCCATCAGCCCGTCGACGGTTGCGTCTCCGAGCAGCTCGGCGCTGGTCGCGGCGGTCGAAGACCCTTCCTCGATGCCCTGGGCCATTGCGTCGGTCGCCTGCTGGGCAACGTTCCCGGCGCTGTCCACGATGACGTTGCCCGCCTTGTCGACGACCTCGCCGGCCTCGTTGTAGTAGGCGTCGCCGTTGGCGACCATCGCGTCGATGGCCGCCTTTTGCACGCGCAGCGCGGCGTCGGCCTGCGTCTGCCCGCCCTGTGCGTACAGGTCGGCGAGCTCTGAGAAGGAGACGTCGGCGTCGTAGAGCAGGTAGTTGAGGAACTCGAGGTTGTCCGACCCCATGGACTCGACGTACTGCGCGAACGCCACCTCGTTGTCGTTGGTGCAGCGGGAGTACAGCTCCGTCATGCCGTCAGCCCACTGGTTCGCCGTGTCCATGTTCGTCTGCAGGTTCTGGGCCATCTGCCAGGTGTAGACGCCCGTCTCCTGCTCGATTGCCTGCAGGGGGTTCGCCACGTCGCCGAGCGTCTCGTAGGTCGCCTTGAAGTCCTCGACGCTCACGCCGGCGCTAGCGAGCATGTCTGCGAAGGACCCGGCGTCCATGCCCGCCTGCGTCAGCGCCTTGGCGAGGCCGGGCGTGTCCTCCACGAGGTCGGAGACGCTCTTGCGGAACTCCTCGACGGCCTTCCTGGCCTCCTCGGCGGCCTTTTCCTGCTCGGACTGCGCGTCCTTTGCGGCCTGGATGTCGCGGGCGTAGGCAACCATCTCGTCGCCCGTCTTGCCGGTCGCGTAGCCAAGGAGAACCTCGCGCTCGGTGAGGTCGTCGGTGATGACGCCGGCCTCCTTGAGCGCCGAGTTCACCTCCTTGGTGAGCTCTGCGACGGTCTTGCCGTCGCCCATGGCCCCCCTGAAGGCGTCCTCGATGGCGTCCCCTGCGTCGCGCGACCCGTCCGCAAGGCCGTCCAGCAAGGCGACGGCCTCCTCGACCGTGTCGGCCGATGCGCGCAGGCCCTGCACGGAGGCTTCCGAGGCATCCGTGAGGGCGGTGGCCGCGTCTGCTGCCGCCTCCTCGGATTCAGCAAGGCCGTCGGCGCTGCCGGCAGCCTCGTCCTGCTGGTCGACCTGCGCCGAAAGCGCATCCTCGTAGACCCCGACGGACTCAGACAGGCCCATGTAGCTCGTGGTCGCCTCATCCATGGCGGCGCTTGCCCGCTCGACCTCCCACGAGGCGGATGCCACTGCGGTCTGGTAGTCGGCGTAGAGGTCGGGTGCCATCATGACGTAGGGGTCTGCCTCGGCGGCCTCAAGGTTGGCCTGTGCCTGCGCGAGCCTGTCCTCGGCGGCGGCAAGGCCGTCCTGGGCCTGCTGCACCTGCATGAGCGCGTCCGCCTGTTGCGCGTACAGTCCCGAGAGCGCGTCCTGGTAGCCCTTTATGCGCGCCTGGTTCTTGTACGCCTCGGTGACCTTGTCGATGGCCTCCGCGTTGGCGTTGAGCTTGCCGGTCGAGGAGTCGACGACCTCTATGCCCGCGCCGGTTGCCTCGTTGAACTTTCGCACGGCCTCGGACAGGCGCGCCTGCTCGTCTGCGGTGAGCGAGGACTTCGCGCTCAGCTCCTCGATCTCCTGGGCGAGGCGCTCGACCTCCGCGTTCTTCGACTCCATGGAGAAGTTGTCCGAGGAGATCGACGAATAGAGGTCGAGGGTTTCAGTGACGGTTTCGGCGATCTCATCGCGCAGTGCAGACACGGACTGGGTTGCCTCGGCGGCGCTTGCAGAGACGCCTGAGAAGCCGTCCCCCGAGCCTTGGCTGAGTGCGGACGTCACGCCTTTTGCGGCCTCCGCGAGCCTGTCGGAGCGCTCCTCGGCCTCCTTGGCCGCTTCGGCCCATTCCGTGCACTGTGACACGAACGCCGACAGCGCCATGGCCGCGACTGCCATGCCTACGCCGGCAAGACTCGCCTTGAGCGCCTTCTGGGCTGTCGCGAGGGCCTTCGCCTTGGCGGCGGCGGCTTGCTCGGCGGCAGACAGCCCCTCGACCCCCGCCTTGGCCGTCTTTATTGCGGCTGACACCTTGGGGTAGGCGGCCGCGAGGGCAACGCCGGACACGACGGCGCGCTTGGTGCCGTCGTCGAGTTCGTCGAAAGCCTCGGCGGCGGGCTCGACGGCGCCCAACACGTCGGTGGTGGTGCCGAGGATTGTGTCGGCAATCGGTTCGAGCAGCCCGAGCGCCGTTCGCTTGAAGGATTCCAAGCGTTGCGATGAGCTTTCCTCCATCGCCTGGGCCGCGCTCTCTGCCGCCCCCGCCGTGTCGCCATAGGAGTCCTGCACGTCGGCCAACGCCGTGATGACGCCCAGCGCGTTGTCCTCGCCCAGGCTACTCCAGAGGTCGCTCGCCTTCGTGAGGGCCTCGGTCTCGCTGCCACAGTCGCGAAGCTCCCCGACGACCGCGTCAAGCATCTGCTGGGCGGTGGCGCCGCCCGCCTTGTAGCTCTCCCACAGCGCCTGGGTCTGCTGCGAGAAGCCCCCGATTCCGGCCTCCATGCGGCCGTCGGAAAGGGAGGTGAGGAACTCGTTGAGGTAGTCGCCGACCTTGTCGAGGCTGTAGGCACCGGCGTCAACGCCTGCCTGCAGCATGCTGAAGTACTGCGTTGCGGACGTGCCGCTCTCCGCCCAGCGCCCCGCGTACTCCGAGAGGTTGTCGCCGAGCTCGTCGGTGTAGTCGAGGCCGCGCTGCATGCCGGCCGTCATGAGGTCGCACGCCTGCGACGCCGAGAGGCCGAACTTGTCCATGAGGACGTTGACGCCGCGCAGGCTCTCGGTGACGTCGGAGCCGAACACACGCTCCCATGTGAGCGCCGATTCCGTGACTGTCGAGAGGTCGGTGTCGGAAAGCTCGCCGAGCACCTCGCGTGCCTTGAGCACGGAGTCGGTGAGCTGGTCGACGGAGTCTCCCCAGCCGTCGGCGTAGAGGTCCCGCGACACGCCGGACACGACCTGCGCGTAGTCGGACGCGCTGCCGGTCGCGGCCCTCACCTCCGCGTCTGCGGTGTCCCATGACTGTGACAGCTCAAGAGACGCGCTGGCAAGATCCTTGGCCGCGTCGAGGAGGTCTTCGCCCAAGGAGAACGCGGCGCCGTTCTTGACCTGTTCGAGCGACTTATTGAGTCCGTCCGCCGCGCTGCCCGCCTGCGTCAAGCCGTCGGCCGCGCTGCTGCCGCCAGATTCCAGTTCTGCAAGGGCCCGCGCCGCGTCGTCGGCCTTGGCCTGCATCGCCTTGAGCTTGCTCTCGCTCGTGACCGCCTCGCGCTGCAGGCGGTAGAAGGCGTCGGAACCCTGCTCGACCTTGCCGAGGCCCTGGCGCACGGCGTCGAGCCTTTTCTCCAGCACCTGTGCCTGGCGGGAGGCGTAGACCTCCTTCTGCCCGAGCAGCTCCACGCTGTCGGGGTTGAACTTGAGGGCACGCTCCACGGAGGAAAGTTCCGTGCCCAGCTCGCGGGACCTCTTGCCCATGGCGGCGAGCGCCGATGTCAGATCCGTGACGTCACCGCCGATTTCAACGGTGATGCCCTTGAGTGTGTTCGCCGCCATTGGCTCCCCCTATGCTGTTGTGCACCTGAAATGAGAAGGCCCCTCGCAGGGGCCTTCTTCAAAAGCTACGACCAGATTGGTCTGAATATCGGAAGTATCACGAAAACAAGGAGAAAGAGAACCCAGAACGTGACACGGAGTCTATTGGCCCGCTTAAGTTGCTTCGGGGTCGACGGCTTTGACTTAATGTAGTCGGCCCATTCGCTCGGCGTCATCGCGCTCCCCTTTCGTCGTTTCCGTCTGCCTCCATTATACCCGCTTGTCATCCGTTTGAGCTGCCGAACTCGCTGCGGAGCCCCGCTGTGTCCATGTCGACCTGAGACAGGCGCCATGCGTTGTCGAGCCACTCGGAGCCGCGGGCTGTGGTGCGCAGGCGCTCGATGAAGGCGTCTCGCCGCAGGAGCAGCCAGTCGGCCAGCCCCAGCGCGTCGGCCTGCGGGAGGCTGAGCCGCGCGTAGTTCGCTACGAGGACGTCCCAGCTCGTCGCGACCTCGTAGCGCTCGTGCGGCTCGCCGTCCGAGGGCACCGGGTAGTCCGGCAGCTCTACGCTTTTCCCAGGCGCTCGGCCTCCGCAGCCTGTGCGCGGGAGCACAGCTCCACGACCTTGGCGCACTCGTTGACGCTCAGGCAGTCGGCGACCGTGTCGCAGTCGACCGCGATGCCCTGGGCGTTGTGCGAGAGGAGCACCGAGGCGGCGACGTAGAGCGCGTCGATGTACTCGACGCCGCCGCGCTCGGCGTGCTTGGCGAGCAGCTCCACGGCCCGCGCCTCGCGGCGGCGCGGCGCGAGCAAGTCGAGCGTCACCGGGCCGTCGCCGAGGTCGAGCTTCAGGCGTGGGCCCTTTGGTCGCTTTGCCAGCAGGTCGAGGGCGTATGCCTCATCCATCGCCTACCCCCTCGCCCCGTCTAGGCCGTGTGCTGCGTCTTGATGGACTCGTCCATCTCGGCGTAGATGATCAGCGTGCCCTCGTCGTCCATGGGGATGGCCTCGAACTCCGCGTCGATCGTGGTCTCCTTGTCCTTCGCGAAGGCGAGGGAGAAGCCGGCGTTGTTGCGGCCGACGATCATGACGTACTTGTCGCCGTCGGCTGCGTCGCGGTGGTAGAACAGCAGCACGTAGTTCTTGCCGTCGGCGTTGTCGACGCCGCCAATCTTGACGGTGCGCCAGCCGGTCTTGGCGTCGTCGGTGACGCGCGCCGTCTCGCAGAGCGTGTCGAGCGTGTCGGCGTCCCACGTGATGACGCCGGTCTTGAGCAAGGCCGACTCGGTGGTCATGACGGTCTTCTTCGCCTTTTCGAGGTCGTCTTTGGCCGTGTAGGTCTCCTTGCCGTACTCAAGGGTTGCGCCGCCGGAGATGAGGCCGAGGCGCTTCTCCTCGACCTTGAGCGTCTCGACGGAAGGGAGCGTCTCGCCGTCCCACTCGGAGCAGTACAGGCTGCCAGACCCCAGCGTGATGCGTTTCTTCACGGTTGTTCTCCTGTCTCTCTGCCGCCCGGTCGGGCGGCCGCGGGCAGCTAGGCGGTTTCGACCCAGCTGCACTCGTAATCTGTTGCAAAAACCCTTTCCGCCTCGTCCCACCCGCGCTCGCCGCGCGACCAGTCCAGGCAGAACGAGTCGAGGGACTCCTCCAGGGCGTCGCGCGCGGCGCGCCCGTCGGCCATGTGCTCCACGAGAGTGATGCGCGCCGTGTACTCGCGCCGCGCCATGCACTCGTCGGCGGCGATTGAGTGCACGGCGACGTCCCACACGGCGTAGGGCCGGTCTTTCGGGGCCTTCACAAAGAGCGTCTCGGCGTTCGGCACCGTGGCGGAAAGCCCCTCCATGAGGTCATCGAGAAGCACGGCGTATCGCCTCCTTCAGGTTCCTCACGTACGTGACCTCCTCGGCGTCGAGCGCGCGGCGGATGAAGTGCGTGCCATTGGCGCGGCCCGTGTGCGCGCCGGTGGCGTGGTCGCGCTCCAGCAGGTGCGAAAGTCGCGCGTCCTTGCCCTTGACGTACCACACGTAGGTGTCACCCATGGCGCCTCGCTGCAGGAGCCTGCTCGATATGTGCGAGCGGTAGTGCGTCGCGCGCGAGCCGACGGGCGCGGCGGCGCGCGTGGCCTTGGCGAGGCGCCGGACGCTCGCCTTGCTCTCGGCGTTCACCGCGCGCACGACGGCGTCCGTCCACTCGGAGAGGACGCCCGAGAGCGCCGAGGAGACGCCCTCGGGCCCCACGACCATGTCAGTCGCCATAGCTCTCACCGTCCACGGAGAACGTCTTGTGGCCCTCCATGAAGTCGTCGGTGTCGACGACCGCGTACGTCCGCCCGTCGTAGGAGACGCGCCATTCCTGCATGTGCGCCGGGATGTCGCGGCACTCGCGCCTCCAGCGGATGCGGAACGTCAGCGACTGCCTCGACCGCAGGGCTCCCGCGTCGAGGGGCTGGGACCCCTGCGTCTTGTTGACGCAGGCGTGCGCGCGGAAGGCGTCGTGCCACTCGCCCTGCCCGTCCATGCGCTGGAACTTCACGGGCTTGTCGAACGTCATGCCTCGCCCCTCCTCGCCCTGGCCTCAAGCTGCAGCTGGCACACGATGTCGCGCTCGGCCCGCGACATCGCCCCCTCCTGCTTGGCCGATGCGGACGTGCCGCGCTCGTCGTAGGCGTCTGCGGCCCACATGAGGCAGAGGTACACGGCGCGGGGGTCCATGAGGTCGGCGTCCTCGCCGAGGGCGCCGCGCAGGCGCATGCTCGCGGCCTGCGCGGCCATGTTCAGGTTTGCGAGCGTCATGGGGTCGTCGGCCGCGTCGACGCCGAGGTAGGCGGCGAGCGCGTCGACCGTCACTGTCTGCATGGCGCAGTCTCCCCCGGCCACCGGTTACTCCGTGTTGGAGACGGTGGTGTCCAGCTCGAGGCGCACGAACGCGTCGGCATCGCGCGTGACGACATCCTCGCGCTCGATTCCGCGCAGGATGACCAGGTCGTTGGAGAAGGCGTTGTAATCGCCGGCAGTCGCGGAGTTGGACGCCATGATCGTGCGGTGCTTTCGGTCGAAGAACTCCACGGCCTCGCGCAGGTCGCCGACGATGAACGGAATCTTCTTGTCCGTCGTCTCCATGACGACGTTCGGCACGACCATAAGCGGAACGCGGCGGAAGCCCAGCGCGAGGATGGGGCTGAGCGGGTCGGTCGGGTTTTCGCGCAGCAGGGGGTTGCCGTTCTTGTCCTTCAAGCAATCAAGCCAGTTGAGGCCGTCGTCGTTCGTGATCACCTTCGACGTGGCTGCGAAAGCCTGTCCGAGCGTGACGTTGAAGGCGTACTTCACATCGTCGATTGACGTGACGGCTTTGGCGGTCTTCGTCTTGACGGTGTCCATGATGAGCCTGTTTACCGTCGCCTGGGACTCCTCGGCGAGCCATTCCGCGAGAATGTTGGAAACGTTGACGTCGGAGTCTTCTAGGAGCTCGCTGGTGACCGGGTAGAAGCCGGCGTACTTCTTGATGGCGTAGTCGTACTTGCCAAACTTGGGAGGCTCTCCCTCGGTGATGGCACCGCCCTCCGTCACAAGGGTAAAGCCCCTGTTTGTGGTGCGCTTCTTGAAGAAGCGCGACCCGGACTTCGTCTTGGTGGGTGTCACCCTCACCAGGTCGAGCAGGGAGGCGCGGGCGGTGCGCAGCTGCTCCAGGCGGGTCGAGACGTCCTCGGGCACGACGAGCTGGCTGGAGCCGGAGATACCCTCGCTGAGGCCGGTGAAAGCCTTGATGCGGTCCTTCACGTCGTGGCCGAACTTTTCGACCGATGCCGCTGCGGCGCTGGCCTCCTTGTCGGAGGCCGCGCCCACCCCGGCAGCCTCCATGGCCTCGAAAGCCTCGGCCTTCTGGTCCTTGTAGGCGCGCTCGACGAGGTCGTACTCGCGACGCAGGGTGTCGCACTCGTCGAGCGCCTTCTCGGCGGAGTCGAAGTCCTTCTCGTCGAGCAGGGCCTGCGCCTCCTTCTGCTTGGTGGCGATCCTGCCGAGCAGCTCTTTCATCTTCTTGTTCATGCGTTTCCTCTCTGGTCTATTCGCCTTCGTGCCCGGCCGCTTCTCCGGCGGCCCAGGCGCCCGTCAGACGCGCCCTCAGGCTGAGCTCGCGCGCACCGTCGGCGCGGGGTGCCTGCTCTTCTTCGCCTGGCACCCACGGCTCGTCGCCGTACGACTTCACCGTGCCGGCACGCGGCTGGCACGGCACCGCCACGAAGCTCAGCTCGTAGGCGTCGCACACGTCGGACAGCTCGTAGGTGCACGTCTTGCCGTCGTAGTCCTTGCCCGGCCAGTGCTTGCAGTAGCGCTCGACGTTGTTGGTGCCGCATATGGAGCACGTCGCCGACTTGCAGGCGAAGCTGACCGAGACCTCGCGGTAGATCCCCGCCCTGAGGCCGGCGACGAATGTCGCGTTGGCCTCGTTGTCGAGCGTGTAGGCGTACCCCACGAGCGCGCGGCGGTCGCCCCTGTCCTCCACCTCGCAGCGGAAGAGGCGCGCCACCTGGTTGTCGCACTTTCGGTCGTGGTTCTTGATTACCGTGCGGCCGACGAAGAGCTTCGCCATCTGCCCGAGCGCCTCGTCGCTGAAGTGCTCGAAGGCGCGGTCGACGGCCGTGTCGCACATGTCGACGCGGAAGGCGTACACGTCCCCGGCCTCAAGCGGCTCAAGCGCCTGGGCGTTGATGAGCGCCATGTCCGCCTCGTCGGGCGCGAAGGACTTGCACACGGTTCCGCTCGTTGTCATCCTGCTCATTTTTTACCTCCTCCCTGTTCCTGGCCTCTCGCGTACTGGACCCCCGCCATGCGCAGGGGTATGAGCGAGCCGTTCCCGAGCAGCTGGTCGCCGCCCTCAGCCGCGTCGAGGTCGAGGTAGGCCCTTCCCTCGTTGGGCTTGTACAGGCCGCCCGCGATGGCGGCCACGATCGCGTTTATCTGCGTCTCAAGGTCTGCGCGCAGAAGCGCGTACGTGTTGAACTTGAACTGGTATCCGTCCTTGACCTCGGAGTCGCCCAGGAGCTTGTAGGTGAGCTCCTGCTCGTACTCCTCGATGGGCCACAGCAGCGTGTCCTTGTAGAAGGCGAGCGACTGGGCGGTCTGCGAGGAGTAGGACTCCTTGCCGTAGTCGCCTATCTGGTACGGCTTGATGCCGAACGCCGAGGCGATCTGTATCGCCGAGTACTTGCGCAGGTCGAGGAACTGGGTGTCTGCCAGCTTCATGTTGAGCGGCGTGAGCTGCGTGCCCATGGGGATGGGGATGACGTTGTCTATGCCCTTGTCGCGCAGCTCGCCGGAGGCGTACTGCTGCACGAGCTTCGCCATCTGCTGCGCCAGGTCTTCGGAGATGTTCGAGGTGTAGTTGAGCACCATCTTCTGCGACAGGTTCGAGCCGTAGAGCTTGTTGAGCACGCGCAATGCGTCGACGTTGCCCTCGACGGTCGCCGCGAGGCGCGTGATGACGGGCACGCCCACGACGCCGTCGAAGCTGTCGGAGGTGCGCACGTGCACGACCTCCTCGCTGCCGAGCATCACCGGGCCGCGCGGCGAGGACCACTGGTACCAGACGTCCTCGACGTCGGACAGCGCCCTCGTGTCGTCGTACCAGCAGGTGACGGACGTCGGGTCGAGCGACCACAGGCGTAGGTCGCCCGCGCGCCTGTCGATGAGCGCGTAGGCGTTGCCGTAGTGGCACCGGTTCATCTCCATGGTCGACCAGAAGCCAGCCGCCGTCGTGTAGGGGTTCGGCCTCAGGGCCACCGCGCCCCACGCCTGATGGTCGCGTGCGGGCCGCGAGCCTTGCGCCTCGGTCTTCTGCACGACCTTGCACGGCATCTTGCCGAACGCCTCGGAAAGGACTTTGAGGCACGTGTAGTACGTCGCCTCGGAAAGGGCGTCGCGCGGCGTGCTCTTGGCGTCAATCCCAAGGAACTCCGCCAGCTTCACCCACTCGTCGGGCCGATTCGACGCGAATTTGGCCCTGAAGGCCGACAGGGCGTCGCGCAACCTTCCCACGGGCGCCTCCTATCCACTCATCATCGCAAGCCAGTCGAGCGCTGCGGCCGCCTCGTCCACGGGCGCCTGCTCTGCCAGCTGCGTCATCCTCACGAAGTGGGCGTCGATGGCGGCGTCCACCGGGTCGATGCGCTTGCACCTCGCGTGCGGGCGCTTGTCGACCTTGATCTCTTCAAAGCTGTTCATGACCGTCTGCGCGTTGCCGAAGCTCCACGTCATGAGCTCGTTGCGCGGGTCGTGCAGGTACTTGTGGGAGCGGCACAGGAGCTGCACGTCCACCGTGGCGTCGTTGAGGTTGCGAGCCGACTGCGTCACGAGCACCACGGGCGCGCCGAAGGACTCAAGCTCGCCGAGCACGCCGTCGGCGTTGTGCGGGTCGATCCCTATGGCCTGCACGCGCAGGCCAAGGCCGTCCACAAGCTCGCGAAGCTCGGAGATGATGAACCCGTAGTCGTTCTTGAAGTCAGAGTCGCCGCCCGTCACCGTGATGAGCCCCTGGGACTCCCACAGGTCGTAGGGCGCGAGGTCTGTCTGCATGTGCTCGGAGAAGCGGCCTCGCGGCATGAAGGAGTGCGACCAGGCGAAGCAGCTACCGTCCGGCATGCTGAACTCAAGAGCCATCGTGGTGAGGTCGCCGCCGCTCGAGAGGTCAAGGCCGACCCACGCCTGTGCGCCCCTGAAGTCCTCAAGCGCCATCTCGCGGGCGCATGCCGCCCAGTCTGAGTCGCGCACGAACGTTCGGTCGTCGTCCTCGACCCACATGTTCACGCTCTTGACGAGGAAGTCGGTGAGCTCCTGCCCTCCCATGTCGCGCGCCGTCTGCGCGTCGCGCCGCAGCTGCTCGACGCCCTGCGGCGTGGAGAAGCTGAAGGGGTTGGACTTGCGCCACGTGGCCTCGTCCATGGGGTCGTCTCCCCTGTCGGGGCAGTACATGTCGACGAACATGTCGTCGGCCTGCATGGTGCCTCGCAGGACGTGCTCGGCGTAGCTGTCCATGTCGTGGCAGAAGCTGTTGAGCTGCCTGCCGCGCGTGGTGATCATGGACACGAGCGTCTCGGGCAGCGAGCGCGTGCCGTCGTAGATCGCCTTGTAAATCGAGTTGTCGCGGTGTTGGTGGATCTCGTCGATTGACGCGTATATCGAGCGGAATCCGTCGTCGAGGCCCGCCTCCTTGGACAGCGCCTCGATGGTGCACTCGGTGTTCTTGGCCGTGATGAGGCTCTTGTAGTCCTTGACGTCGAACCACTTCGCGAGGTCCGCGTCGCCGCGCACGAAGCGCGAGGCGTCCTCCCACACCAGGCGGGCCTGGCGCTTCTTCGTGGCGACGCAGAAGAGCTTGCCCTGGCGGTAGCCGGAGAAGGCGACGACGTAGGTCGCCATGAGGCCGTTCTCCATGGTCTTGCCCTGCTGCCTCGACAGCGTCTTGTACCGCCTGCGGAAGCGCCGGTTTCCGTCCGGCCGCTTCCACCCGAAGGTCGCGCCGACGTCGAAAGCCTGGCAGTCGAGCAGCTGCAGGCGCCTGGGCTGCATTCCCTCGGTGAGGGTGAGCTTCCCGGCGTACGAGAGCACACGCTCGGAGGCGGCCGGGTCCCACACGACGTCTTGCCTCGACAGGTCGGCGAGGTGGCGGGCGCAGGCAAGCCTGTGCAGCTCGCCTGTGCCCTCTACCTCGCCCGCACACACCCTCTCGGCGTACTCGGTGACCCTGTCCCTAGCCATCACCGCCGCCCGGAGGCGCGCATCCGCCCGCGAACTCAGCGAAAGCGTTCTCCGGCGGCTTCTCGCCCTCTTTCACCGGCGCGACGATGCGGCACCTGCTCGTGATCGTGAGGCCGAGGTCTCCGGCGCAGGCTCGCACCTGCCGGAAGGCCGCGTCCTGCACGCGCGTCGCCTTGGCCATCTCGTCGAGGTCGCCTGAGCGCAATGCTGCGCGGAGTTTCTTGTTGGCGCTCGCCCACTGCTCCCTGGCCATCACGTACATGCCGAGCGAGTCGCTGTCGAGCTCGCAGGCGACCTCAAGAGGGGCCAGCATTTCGGCCAGTTTTTCGAACTCCTCGCGCTGTGTCTTGGTGGTGAGGAACCTCGGCGGCTCAAGGCCGCCCGGCTCGACCTTCAACTCTGAGGCGGCGCGGGCTTCTAGCTCGGATTTTGTGAATTTATGGCGGTTTCCCTCAGCCTCGATGGAAGCCACTGTTTTTCGCGGTCTAGCCATGGCCAGCACCCCCTCTTCCGTGAAAATCGTTTTGCGGTGTTTTTTGCGCGCTGAAATCCCCTGTGACCGTTGTCCCCGAGAGGCCGAAAAGTTTTCCGACCACCCCCGGGGTCAACGCGCGTGGCGTGGGCCGCCCTTGCCTGACGCGCGACGACCCTGGAATCTGCGGTGGCGCTCGTTGTGGCACTCGGTGCAAAGGCAGTGCAGGTGCTCAGGGTCGAGCCTGTGAGCCCAGCCGTCTGGCGTGCGGATGGGCGGCTCATGGTGCACCTCGCACGCGATGTGGCGGCAGCGCGGGTGGGCCGGGTCGCCGTCGTGCTCGCAGCGGAAACCGCGCTCACTCAGCACTGCGGCCGCAAGCGCACGCCATTCCTTGGAGCGGTAGAAGGCCGCGTACTTGGGGTCATCGTCCTTCGCCTTGCGCTGCGAGTACTCCTTGGCGTAGTCACGCTCTCGCGCGGCCTGACGGGCCTCGAAAGCCTTCTGGCATTCCGGGCAGCGCGGCGTTCCGTACGGCACGAGCCTGCCGCACCCCGGGCACGTGTGCGTCAGCATCGGCCCGAGTCCATGGGGCTGCGCTCGTTGCGGAAGCACTCAAGCATCCCGCGCCATTCGTGGTGGCGCTTGCGCCTGCGGCGCTTCTTCTTTCGCGGGGCCAAGGGCCATTGCTTTATCCCCAAGGCTCGCCTGAAGGCTGCCGCCACCTGAGTGTCGTGCCTGCGGCTCATCTCGACCATCTGCGCGCGTGTGACCATGTGGCCCCCTTAAACGCAAAAAGCCACCTAAAAAGGTGGCTTCAACTGCAAAAATATAGGTATTGCTATTTACATTATATGGGTAATGCACTATACTATAGTCATTCGAAGGGAGGTGATGAGATGAGAGTTACCTTCGAATTGGCGATTGGCCGTTGGGTTTTCAGATTCACAGTCAGGAGAACCCGCAGGCACAACCGCCGATAGGACAAGGGCCGCTTCGCAGGAAGCGGGGCGGCCCGCTCTCATCTTACCACCACGGAAGGAAAGGCGGCAAGCACCATGGCACAGAGCGAGGCACAGAAGCGCGCCACAGCGCGGTACCAGAAGGAGAACACCAAAAGCGTCTCCATCCGCTTCATGCCGGGCGACGCGGACATACTCGCCTGGCTCGACGAGCAACCGAGCAAGGCGGGCTATGTGAAAGCCCTCATCCGCGCGGACATGGAGGCAAGGAAGGCTGAGCGGACCCGCTAAGCAAACATCGCCTGTACGGCCGGCCCCTCCAGAGACGCAAAAGGCCCGCCAATCCTTGCGACTGACGGGCCTTGCTCATTCACAGAAAACAAACTGTAGCTTTTTTACCATTTCGAGGTGTCATTTTCAATGAAGAAAATGTGTAATCATATCTGGGCGGTGCCATAGCCTCTCGAAGCCCTCGCCCAGCCGAATGAGTCGACCCAGTCGCACACCATGTCATGCCACCTATGGGCCTTGCGCTTGTCCACGCCAAGCTCGACGGCGATCTCATCCCAGGCCGCAAGGTCGATGTATCGCATCTCCAGCACGTCGGCCTTGCGGCCGAAAAGCGTCCGCAGGCCATCGATGCGGGCAAGCGCCTCGCCTATCGTCCCCTCGGTGCGCGCCATGGCGGCACGCGCACGCTCGTCTGACTCAAACCGCGCCTGTACCGGGTCCGTCAGGCCAGAACCACCTCGCATGCCGCCGGAAGCGGGGCCGAACGTCAAAAGCAACTCGGCCCTTCGGTGCGCCCGGACATCGGAGGCTACGCCCTCAAGGTACTCGCGCGCGGTCACGCCATGACCTCGCATCTTTGAACAAGCTCGCTAATCATCGCTTACCACCTCAGCGCCGCATCGGGGGCAGAAGCAGAGGTGGTTGTCGGCCTGGTTGCCGCAGGTGAACTCCCACACCTCGCCGCAGTTCGAACACTCGAAGAGACTGCCGTCGCATGGGTCGGCGGCGTTGCGGCACGTCGGCCTGTCCACCAGCTCGATGAGCCGCTCCACGTCGTAGTACGTCACGCAGCCGTCGTCGTCCACGTCGATGCCCATGAAGAGGAGCGGGCATTCGACACGCAGGCGGGTCTCCATTTTCCACGGCCGCAGAATCATGTCGTGGAGGTACTGCAAGACCTTCCGCCTATCCTGCTCGCTAATCATCGCACACCACCTCCGCGCCGCAGAACGGGCAATAGCGCACATCCAACCACCCACCGGCGCCGTCCCACGTCGCGATTTCGTTTCCACAAGCGGAGCATGTGAAGACGTCGCTTGCAAACTCTCCGCTTCTCTCGGATAGGTCTCGGCACGTCGGCCTGTCGACGAGGTCGGCCAGGCGCAGCAGCAGCCCTTGTGACACGTGCGGTTGACCGTAATTGCAACCGACGGCCGACTCTATGCCGTCGACTTCTTGGTCGAAGTCGTACCAATCGTGGTTCTCGTGCAGCGCCCTCAGCCTCGCAGCCGTCTCTCGCCGCTCCTCGTCGCTAGTCATGCGCACCCCAATCAACCGTCAACGTCTTCGCTTCCTCTTTCTCGTGACGGCCGCGCTCGTCGTTGCACCTCTGCATCTCGTAGACGTGACGTTCGAACTCGCACTCGGTGACCCCCATGGCGTCAAGGCAGCCAGCGACCACCTGCAGCACGTCGCACGCCTCGTAAATCGCGCGGTCCCTGAGATGGTTGTCCTTGTCTTGCGCCAAGTCGTCGTGGAGTATCTTCAGCGACTCGCATAGCTCGCTCGCCTCCTCAAGGACCTTCAGGCCCCAGTCGCGGGTCGTCCAGTCGCCTTCGAGCGGTTTCAGGTATGCCATCTACTCCACCCCCGCAAGAGCCTTGGCGCGGCGCACGAGGTCCTTGACGTCATCCTCGGGCGTATCCAGGTACTCGCTCATCACGAGGTGGTAGGCGTCATGCTCCAGCCGCTCCCAGCTGTCCGGCTCCATCACGCGCCAGAGGTGCGGCACCCCGGCCGTGACCGGGCTGGTGCCGTCGTCGCTAATGCGGACAGGCAGTGGCATGACGTCCGTGACGTCCATCTGCATGCCGACGTGGCTTTCGATCGTGTCGCCTGCCTTTATCTCGCGCCCGTCCGCGTCGTGCGGCATCAGCGCGTGGAGCCTGCGGGCGATGTCGTCGAATGCCGTCTTGCTACAGCTCAAGTCTTTCGAGTCTCCAGGGCACCCTTTGCAGTTCCATCTGTTGCCCTTGCCCCAGTACTCGCACGTGCCGTCCGCCGCCGCCTGCTCAATGTCCCCAATCAGCCTGCTCAGGCTGTCCTCACTGCCTTGCATCTGAATCCTCCTCGTACATCTCCCTCAGCCAACACCGGAAGTCCTCGAAGGTGCCTTCAAGGTCCGCGCACTCGCCGCCTGGGCACCAATGCCAGAACGTCTCAATCCACGGGTCGCACCCGTCGCACACGTAGCGCCTGAACATCTCCCCGTACCGTTTGCCCGACTCGACCCGAACCCTTGAGCCGACCGGTATCTCCCCGCCGCAGTACGCGCACCTGTGAGGCTTGCGCGTCTTGACGAACGAGTCTTCGCTTTGGAAGTCACTCATTGCCGTCTCCTGCAAGGTCGATGCCGATTTCAGCACAACGGTCGCGGATGTCCTTGAACATCTCGTCGACGCACTGCTTGGGGTCCTCCGCGCACCTGGCGCAGGTGCCAGGGTCCCTCCCGGACAGGTACTCGCACGCCTGCTGGCGGTGTGGTTTGGCACCCAGCGCCGCGTACATGTCCCTGATGATGCCCTCGGCGATCGAAAGGTCCTTGGTCTGCCCGCGGGCCAGCCACTTATTGAGCTGACCCATGCAGTCTGGACAGAGCACCGTCGCGCCGCCAAAGTCCAGCACCATTCCCCCGTCGGTGTCCACGGTGCAGGTCGTGGCAGCCATCCAGAACCGCATGCGCGTGCCTCCCGCCGTCTCCCTCGCATCGCAAGGCTCCACCATCGCGCCGCATCTGGCGCACTTGGCGAACACATCCATCACCGATCGCCAGCCTTCAGGTCGATTCCCAGCGTCTCGCAGCGCCTGCGAATGTCGTCGAATAGCACACGGTGACACGGCTGGCCGGAACCGTCCGCAGGGCATCCGTTGCAATCTTCCGAGTGATAGAAATACCTGCACGAGCACCAAGCAGAATCGCGACTGAAATCCAAGGCAACAGCCATGTCGCGCACCAGAGCGGCCACGCCGTCTGTCGACGCCTGCGGATTCTGCAGCGCGTCAGACTCACCCGTGAGCCAGTCCGTGAGCTGCCCTATGCAGTCGTGGCAGAGCACGAACGTGGAGGTAAAGTCCATCGCGACGGTACCGCTTGTGTCCACGGTGCAGGTCGCAACCGTACTCCACAACCGCACGGTCTCGGCGTGCGACGTGGTCGGCATCTGGCATGGCTCCACCAGCGCGCCGCAGCGCGCACACTTAGTCAGTATCTGCATCGCCATCGCCGATCTCGTCATCTTCCGCCCTGTCAATCTCGCGCCATTCGAGTTTGAGCGCGCATGCTTCCTTGACCTCGTTGCGGCAGCGCCTGTAATTGCCAAAGCGCACGTCGAGAACGACGTTGTCCAACTCAAACGGCGTGACGCGCATTACATGCAGGCAGTTCGTCACAACCTGCAGCACGTCGCACAGCTCGTGCAGCGCGGAGGCGCGCAGTGCGGACACCTTTGGTGCCACTGCGGAGGCCAGCAAAAGATCGTCTGTCATGAGGGCACAGACCTTCTCGTACTTCTTCAGCTCCTCGCACGCCTCAGACGCCTCTTCCAAGAGCTTCAAGCCACAGGAGCGGTAATCGCTGAGCTGATCTAGCGGTCTCAGAATCGCCATTGTGCGCCCTCCTTAAAACGGAATCTCATCGTCATACACGCCAGTCGACTGGCTGGACGCGTAGTAGCCGTCAATCGTCGCCTGCAAGCCCGGGTCGTATACGGGCGAAGGTGCTGCCTGCGGGGCAGGTGCCGCTTGGCCCGTGGGCTGCCGGTGCTCTTTCTGCATGGTCATCAGCTCGATGTTGTCGGCGACTACCTCGGTCTTTTTGAAACTCTTGCCGTCCTTCTCCCACGAGCTTGAGCGAAGGTGGCCCGTGATGGCCACCAGAGCGCCCTTGTACAGGCTGGCTTGCAGCGACTCGCCGCGCCTCCCGTACATGGTCACGTCAATCCAGTAGGTCTCATCCTCGTAGCCGTCCCCGTTTGCCTTGCGCTTGCCGTGCTTCACGGCAAGGGATAGCTGCGTTATGGCCAGGCCGGTGTTTGTGTACCGCACCTCTGCATCGGCTCCAAGGCGGCCGCTGAGCGTGCAAGTGTTCAGGCTGTCGCTCATTGCAGGCTCCCTTCAAGCAAGGCGATGACCGCGATTGCCGCGCCTGTGCCGAGCGTGTACACCGCCGGTGCGGCCCAAGAGAAAGAGCCGCCGATGAAACCGACCATGCCAAGCTCGACAATGCTCCACAGACCGAATGTCAGGAAAGCGCCAAGCACAAGGAACAGCGCCGCAGCGGCAGAGGAACGCCATTTGCGCTTTCGCATCTCAAGGTCGCCGCACGTCCCCGTGCTCACGCAAAGCCCTCCGTCTCTGCCCTTCTTGCAGACGATGTAGCTCGCCTTGCACGTCAGCCTGAAGGGGAGCCTCCCGTAATGCTCGAACACCGACTCGTCACCGTCGGCATGGGCGGCGATGAGCCTTCCCCACTCCTCATAGCTCACTTCAAAGGTCTTCAATCGACCCTCCTTTTATTAACTCCTGTATTCCTTAACCGGATACGCACAGGGCGGGCTTTCACCTTATGCGTTTTTGTCCGTCCACCTCGCACGATGCGGCCACGTGGAGCCGCTTGGCCAAAGGGGCCGTTTACACCCCGTTTACACTCCCCTCCCCGCCGTCCTTGAGGTGTGCGAGGAACCTGTTGAAGATCTCCGGCGCCGCCTCGTCGCGGCCCGGCATCAGGTGCGCGTAGGTGCGCAGCGTGATTGACTCGTCGGCGTGCCCCATGCGGTATGCGAGGTCCTTGAGGTTGAGGCCGTTTATGAGGCACCACGTGGCGTGCGTGTGCCGCAGCGTGTGGAAGGTGCACCGACTCGGCAGGCCCAACTTGTCGCGCATACGGCTGAAAGCGATTGAAACCGTGCCAGGGCGCATGAAACCCCCTCCTGCGCTCACCAGTGCCGCATCGGGACTCAAACGCCCGTATACGCGATTCTGTAAGGCGAGAAAGGCATCTATCGTGGCAATCTCGGCGTCGGTCAGCTTGATGTTGCGGCTCTTGCGGCCCTTCGGCATGTCAACGTACTGGATGCCGCCCCGCACCTCGATGACGTTGCCGCACACGTGCACCCACCGCATCTGCCGCATGACGTCGCGCCGCCTGCAGGCGCACACCTCGCCCAGGCGCATCCCTGTGTGCAGCGAGAGCCACGCGGCGAAGGCGTAGGCGGCCTGCCGCATTGAGCGCTCATCCTCCCCTTGCGGCGTCATCGCCTCCAGCAATGCGGTGTCAACGGACGCGATGTCCCACTCGTCGATTGCCACGGCCTCGTGCCTGTCCTCGCGGGGCTTGCTCACGTAGAGCATCGGGTTAGAGTCGACCAGGCCCACCCGAACCCAGAAGTTGAAGGCTCCGCGCAGGAAGTTGTGCACGCTTGAGACCGAGTTGCGGCACAGGCCCTGCCCACCGCGCTCCTTCGGCGCGCCCAGGCGCTGCTCGAAGTCGGTCATGTCCTTTGGGGTCAGCTCGCGGGCGACCCTGTTCTTGAGGTACCTGCCGACGTAGGAGCGCGTGAAGAGGCCCCAGCGCTTCTGGGTGTTCGGCGCTATGTCCTTCACGGAGCGCGTGGCGATGTAGTCCCAGAGCATGTCGGCGATGTAGGCGCTCTTCACCTGCCCGTCGGCGTTGAGGCCGCGCACCCACGCCTCGGCGAGCTCCTGGGCCTGCTCCTCGGTTGCGGCGTCGGGGAAGCTGCGGCGCGGGCGAATCTGCCGCCCGTCAGAGGACTTCCCCAGGTACGGTTGGGCATACCACACACCGCGCGCCTCGTCGTAGAGGACTTTAACGCCCATCGCCCTTGCCGCCCTCGACCTCGGCGATGAGGTAGCCGAGGCATTGGCGGGCTTTCTTCAGGTCCTCAAGCCCGTTCTTGTCGGGGGCGCGCCACAGGTACTTGAAGACGCATCCGCGCCAATAGGAGGCCATTGCCTCGCGGCCCATCATCGAGCGCATCACATCCATGCACTCGATGCCCGTGTGTCCCATGTAGTGGCGCGGGTGCGCCACCGCATTGAATGCCGCGACCGTCGCTGCGGCGCCCTTCGTCGATCCAGTGACCATTGCCGCCCCTTTCTACGCCCATTCGTAGACGTGACCGTCGCGCCACGTCATGCCGCCGTCAATCCGCTTCCTGGCAGCCGACCCCCCGCCCGGCGCGTAGCCGCTCACGACCAGAGCGTCGACGACTGACGCAAAGCGCACGCCGTCGTCGCGCACGACCGGCTTCGTGGGCGGCTTGTACCGGCAAGGCTTCGGCTTTGCGGCGCCCTTTGGTCTTCTTGCCTTCTTGGCCCGCGCCACGAGAAACCGTGAGACGAACTCCTCCTTGGAGAGCGCGCGGCCGCTCATGCCGTCACGCCCTCACTGAAGTCGGCCGTGCGCAGCACCTTGATGAGCCTCTCGAACTGCGGGCTTCTAAACGCGCACATGCAGTAGGGATGGGCGAGTTTATCGTAGTGGTACCAGTTCGCCTTGAGGTGCTCCGTTGCCTCGCGCAGGGTGAGGAAGAGTGAGTTGGAGGAGATGAACCGGCGGCGCACCAGGAAGTCAATCGAGTCGTCGGGGTGCGCCTTCAGGTGCTCTTTCCTGATCTCGTCAAGCTCGCCGAAAACGTAATCGTACTCTGACACCTGGCTGTGGCCGTCCTCGTCCAGGCGGATGTGATGCTGCTCAAGCCATCTTGTGGCCGCGACGTACCCGTCGTGTTCGAGAACCTCCTCGTAGATGCAGTCGAGGAAGTCGGCGGTGTCGAGGGTGTGGCCGTTGAAGTCGATGGCGTCCGCGCAGACCCACTCGTCCGTGGGGACGTACTCGTAGTCCATGATGACCCAGAAGCGCGGGTCTGCGGTGCCGAGCGTGGGCTGCATGTTCAGCTCCTCCTGGAGGCCCCGCAGAAAGGCGAGGTCTTCGCTCGATAGGTTCATTTCCTACCTCCAAATCCGATTGTTGAAAACTCGGTTGATAACTTGTTGAAACGTGTTGAAAACTCAGTTTCAGCCTTGCCCGGCGACGCGAAAAACAACTGCCGAAAAAGAAGAAGAACCAAGAAGAAAAGACTTCCTTTATTGGCAGACTCCCAACAAAGAAAGAGAGAGTTTTTGGGTTGGGTTGGTCCGAAGGCCCAACCCAAAAACTCTCTTTCTTTTATTTCTTTTCTTTTATTTCTTTTCTTTTATGGTTTCGCGTTTTAAAACCCTGGGTTTTCGGTCTGGTTTTTTCTGCCGTCATTCCTCGTCGGGGCGTGCGTTTTTGCGGGGCCGCCCACCCTTCGAGCCAGCCGCCTTCTGGGCGCCCAAGACATGCGCGTTTCGCTGCATCCTGGGGCTTGAGAAGCTGCCGTCCTCGCCCTTGACAATGAGCCCGATATCGACGAGGGTCTGCATGAAAGCCTCGCACTTGCGCGCGCCTGGGAATTTGTCGTCGGGCGTGCCGAGCATGCCTGTCTGCGTCGCCACGATGGTCCAGTCATCGTCATCCTCAAGGAGCAGGGCGTGCCCCGTGGCGGAGGCGAGCATCTCGCAGAGCCTCCACCACGCGCCGTAGCCCTCGTTGCCCCACTTCACGAGGAGCTTCTGGCACTTGAAGTCCTGGGCGGCGTTGGAGTCGTGGGCGAAGTAGGCCATGGGCTCGCGGGCCCGCGCCTCGGCGTCACACCCCGTAGTAGCCATGGAGGGCGTCCGACACGATTGCCGTGAGCGCGTCGGCGTGGTCGGGGCACACCGCGTCAGGTTCGAGGAGGTCGATGCAGAACATCAAGGTCGACGCCACAAGGGCCAGGGCCAGCGTGCCGGTCGGGACGTTCCTCTTGGCCGCATCGTCGCCGACGACGTTGATGCTCATGTCGATGTCCCCGGCCACGTCCAAGAGCTCGTCGAGGTACTCGCTAATCTCCTTGCGCTTCATGTGCGTCCTCCTTGTTGCCGTAGACGCTCTTGCGCGTCTCGATGTTCAGGTCTGGGTGCCGGGCGAGCAGCCACCTTGCGATGAGCGGTGTGTCCGTGTTGTTGATCGCGTACAGGTGCCTCACGCCGTCGCCGTCGAAGAAGGGCACGCCGACGATGTTCACGCGGCCCTCGTAGCGTTGGCGCTCGGTGAGGTACTTCGCCGACACGCGCAGGCCACGGGCGTCGATGTTGAGCGCCGCCAGCTCCATCTCGTCGAGCACGTCGGGGTTGCGGCCGCACCACTCGTCAAAGAGCCTCCGCCTGTCCTCGACCTTGAGCGGCAGCGGGTACGTGGCGAGCCTCTCGGCTCTCACCACGTCATCGAGGGACTGGGTGTAGTCCTCCACGTCGATACTCACAGCCCGCACCTCCTGTAGCCGTACACGCACACGGCCACGACACCCACCGGGAGCACCCACGCGCAGTTCAGCGCGTCGATGACCCAGCCCACGGCGGTGGCCAGGGCCATGGGGACGATGCCCATGAAGCACAGCAAGGTGAAGACATAGGCCGCCGCGCGCACCGGCGCCGGCCAATCTGCTAGGATGTCCGTGTCGTCTCCGGCCAAGGGTTCGACACTGCCTGTACGCGGTTGCAGCCACGTACAGGCGCCTTCTTCTTCCAGATCCTCACGGCCCTGTCGGCCCTGCGGAAAAACACACGCCTGCGGGCGACGTGCTCCTGTGCTCTGTTCCCGACGGAAACCACCACGATAACCGTCGGTTTCTGCCTTTGTTTCATACATGGCCGATGACACCTCCTTACTTGCTGAGAAAGCTGCCGATGAAAACGCCGAGCGCGATGGTGAGGACGATGAAAATCCACGCGGCCAACTCGTCCATCTGTCGCCTCCAATCGTTCTGTTAGTCTGTCCCTGCGTCCTCGGCGGGGAGGGCGCGACCGTCACACCGCCCTTTGCGAGAGCAGCGCATGAGCGAGACCCTGGGGAGGAATCGGCGGCGTTTCGACGTTCTGCGGCATGCCCTACCGCTCCCGAAGTGCCCGCCCGCCCCGCCGGGGACGCAGGTGAAAAGGGAACCATGGCCCCGGCTGCAGGACTCGAACCTGCGACGGCCCGCTTAGGAGGCGGGTGCTCTGTCCACTGAGCTAAGCCGGGATATTCTTCAGGTGACGCTCCCCGCCTGCGGCCTTGCGCGACGGAATTTCCCCGGTGGCACCTAACATGCGCGGGTTGTGGTGATGTGCGGTGGTTAAATCGGCGTTGGTGGAGCCCTGTGCGTCATCATGGACGATGCTCTAATCTCTGAGCAGGTCGAATAGCAAGATGAGAACAAGCAGGAGAAAGAACGGAAATTGCTCCATCAGGCGACTTCTTTCCAGCCGAAAAGTTGATTGGGGGTGACATCAAGCACCTTACACAGCGAACATATAGCCGCAGCGCCCGGGGATGAGACCAGTTCGCTTTCGTAATCGCATATAGAGTCGTAAGAGACGCCGGACAGTTTCGCCACTTGCTTAGGAGTCCAGTGCTTTTTCTCCCTCGCGCGCCTTAAATTGGCTGCAAAAATCCTTTTATCGAATTCCATAAATCACACCTCCTTACAACTTTGAGGGGACCCCGTTCTCCTTGCTTGTCAAGGAGAACGCTCCTATAGTCCCTAGTTCTAGTAGGGACTATCAAAAATAACGAAGTACTTGGCTATCAACACGGCTAATAGCCAAAGTCTTCATTATTCGCCGCTTATAATAACGAAGTTTTTCACTATTGCAAGAGTAAACTCCTAAAATATTTGCTTATTTTCCTAAAAGCGCGTAGTATCATCCGCAACAGTCCACATTGATAGGAGCACCGATGGGCCTGAGGATTAGGGAAATGCGTAAGAAGGCCGGCATGACGCAGGGCGAACTTGCCGACGCGACGGGTGTCAACATCGGCACAATTGGAAACTGGGAACGCGAAATAACAACCCCTGACGTCGAACAAATCTGGAACTGCTGCGTCGCCCTCGGCTGCACACCCAACGACATCCTCGGATGGGACGAGGAAGACACGGAGACCGACACACCCATGACCGAAGACGAGCGCGAGGTCGTAGCGAACTACCGCCAAAGCTCCACGGCTTGGCAGCAAAACATTGCGCAGACCGCCCGGCTCGCCGCTGGCGAGTCGAAACCAGATTAGCGGCCAATGTAAGAAGTAGACGGATTAGTCTACTAGATACGAAACGGAGCACTATGCAGAGCACTGAGATTGAAAAACGCAGGCTAACACTCGATGAACTTGCCCATACAGAGGACGGAGTAGAGTTCTGGTATGCCCGAGAAATCATGGAGCACCTTGGGTATGCGCGCTGGGAGAACTTCCATGAGGCAATTAAACGCGCAATGATTTCATGCGAGACTGGCAAAACACCAGTTGACAGCCATTTTCGTGAGGTCACGAAAATGGCTGTCCTCGGCGCTGGTACCCAACGCCCGGTGCGCGATTACAAGCTCACACGATATGCCTGCTACCTCATCGCCATGAACGGCGACCCACGCAAAGAGGAGGTGGCTTTCGCCCAGTCCTACTTCGCCATTGCAGCCCACAAGCAAGAGCTCATCGAGCAGCGCATGGGAGAGTTGCAACGCCTTTCCGCACGCAAAACCTTGGCAGAATCCGAGAAGGCCCTTGCCGCAGTAGCTTTCGAAAGAGACGTTGACAGCACGGGTTTTGCACGCATCAAGTCACGCGGTGACTCGGTGCTCTTCGGCGGCAACAGCACGAGCGCAATGAAGAAGAAGCTTGGCGTGCCCGAGAAGGCGGCACTTGCCGACTTTCTGCCAGATGTGGCCATCGCCGCAAAAAACCTTGCCAATTCGATGACCGCGCACAACGTCGTTGAAAAGGACTTGCGGGGCGTAAAGCCAATCTGCGATGAGCATATGGGCAACAATGGCAGCATCCGCAAAACGCTTGTCGACCGTGGTATTCGTCCTGAAGAACTGCCCGCAGAGGAAGATACAAAGAAAGTTGAACGTCGCGTTAAGGCTGACGAACGACATTTGAAAGCCGGCGATACAGGCTTTTTCACCGCTGTGGAGTGTGATTGATTCTTTCGGAATTTCCGAAAGAATACAAAGCGCCCCGCACGTCATCCATCACGACACGTGCGGGGCAGTGCCAACCCAGTCAGAGAAGGCAGGTGCATTGTAGCATGCAATCAAGAACCAGGGCCGCGATTTATGCGCGATTCTCGAGCCACAACCAGCGCTCGGAATCCATCGAGATACAGGTAGAGAAATCTCGCGCCTATTGCGAAGAAAACGCTCTGGATGTGGTACGGGTCTATACCGACTACGCGCACACGGGCACCAATACCGACCGCGAGGGCTTCCAGAGCATGATGGAAGACGCCAAAACTGGCATTTTCGATTATGTGGTGATCTACAAGGTCACGCGCATCATGCGCAACCGCGACGAGATGGCGCTCGCCCGCATCATGCTGCGCAAGTCGGGCGTGGAGATCCTTTATGCCGGTGAGTCGCTCGGTGGCGGCTCCACACGCGTGCTACAGCTCGGCATGCTTGAGGTGCTTGCCGAGTACGAAAGCGCCCTCAATGCCGAAAGGGTGCGCGACGGCATCCAGAAGAACGCCGAGCGCGGCATGGCCAATGGGCAGGTGCGCTACGGGTGGGACATCGTAGACGGCTACTACCAGATCAACGAGCACGAGGCCGAAGTGCTGCGCAAGATGAAGGACATGCTCCTCACGGGTCGCACCGTTGCAGAGATTGCGGCGGCGTTCCCAGCAGAGCGCACGTGGCGCGGCAACCCCTTCAGCTTCTCGACGGTCGACCGCCTATTGCGCCGTGAGCAGAACTGCGGCGTCTACGACTACGCAGGGCACCGCATAGAGGGCGGCATGCCCGCGCTTTGGTCGCGCGAGGAGCAGGAGAGGATAGAGAGTGCCCTAAACTCGAAGTACCGCTCGCATCGCAGGATTAATGCCACGGAGGAAGCGCCGCTGTCTGGCAAGATGGCATGCAGCGACTGTGGCCGCGCTTACGTAGGCACAAGCGGCACGGGCAAAAGTGGCAAGGTATACACCTATTACAAGTGCCCCGGGTGCCGCAGGACATTCCGCCGCGATGTAGTGGAGGAAGCCGTGTGCGACGCAATCCTTGACTCGCTCGCAAAGCCCGACACGCGGGCAAGGCTCAAGGAGGCTTGGGAGGAATATCGAGAGGAAGAGGGTGCCGAGCAGGATGCGCGCGCCGAGGAAATCGAACGGCTGCGCAAAGAGATCGGTAAAATCGACTCGGCGTTTGAGAATATTTGGAAAGCGATAGAGGGCGGAATTACGCCACCAGGCGCTAAGGAGCGCATTTCATCACTTGAAAAACACAAGTCTGAATTGGAAATTGAACTGCGCGAAGCTGAAGAATCGGAAAGTTCAACGATTACATGGCAGGATTACGAGGGTTGGCTTGACTCGCTTGCCGTCGACCCAGACCCTTGGGCCATCATCGACATGTTCGTGCAAAAAATCGTTGTCGTAGGCGATGAGCTGCGTCTTTGCTTTGCATTTGACGATGTTGATGATGATGAACTTGTCGATATAAACAAAAACACCCGCCTAGAAGACGGGTGTTCGCAAAGTAACAAGTGGCGGGATGGACGGGAATCGAACCCGCGACCTCCGGCGTGACAGGCCGGCGCTCTAACCAGCTGAGCTACCACCCCACTTGTGCGCTCGCGTCGCTGCGAGGATTTAAATATACCAAGAAATGAGCAGTGCTGTCCAGTGATACATGAGAATAGATAGGCAATTCATAACTTGCACACATATTGTCACACACCCTCAGCCTTCAACCAACTCCAAGACTTTTGGGGCAAAACGCGCTGCGGATATTCGGGAGGGATTAGTTCGAGCCCTTTTGCGCTATGCTTGCGCATGTAACTGACTCGTTGGCCCGTCGTTCGAGCGAGAGGAGTGCGAGATGGCGCAGTTCGACCTGATGAACAAGAACCGTTGCGTGCTTTCGTTTGCGTACGACTCGACGCTGCACGCCGCAACGGCCATCACCTCGCTCGAAGAGGTTGCCTGGGCGCCCCCGGCAATTCTCTCCAACGACGACACAACGAACCTGACGGCACTCAACGCCTGGTGGCGCCATCGCGGAATCCCGGCCTCGCGCCACCAAATCGAACGCCTGCTGCTTTCGCTCAGCCTCGACTCAACTGCGGTGCTTGCCGAAGAGAGCCTGGGGCTCAGCTTGTCAGATCGCTATTGGATTAGGCCAAGCGGCAGCGAGCTTACATGGGAAGATGTCAATTTCTTTGACAACGACTTCTCCGACGAGCTCGGCATGCTCACGCTCGAGACACCCTCCGCGGGCGCGCGCGCCAACCTCATGAGCCCGAACTCCACAGCCGGGGGCAACCTCCAGAAGAAGTGGGTCATAGCCAGCGGGCAACGCCAGCTCATCAAGGGGGCGACCGGGCTCTTTGGGCAGGAGCCCTTTAATGAGGTCGCCGCAACGAGTCTTCATCGACGGCTGCTCAATGAGGCCGATTTTGTGCCCTATACGCTCGTCTTTGACAAGCGCGGCGTATACAGCTCGTGCCCGGAATTCCTCGGACCAAATGAGGAGTTCGTACCCGCGCACGACCTTGTGCACACGGCGCTTGGCACGCACGGCACTGTGACATACCCCCAGGTTCTTGACGCTTTCGTCGCCGCCGGCCTCGATGAGGCGCGCGTCAAGAAAGCCCTTGCAAAAATGTTTCTGTGCGACTACCTCATTGCCAACTACGACCGTCACCTGCGCAATTTCGGAGCCATCCGCAACGTTGAAACGCTCGAGTACACACGCGTGGCGCCCATTTTCGACAGCGGTGCCGCGCTTTGGTGCTGGCAGCGCCACCTCAAATATCCCCAGGACTGGAACTACG
Organism: uncultured Coriobacteriales bacterium; assembly: GCA_934636245.1. GTDB lineage: Bacteria > Actinomycetota > Coriobacteriia > Coriobacteriales > UMGS124 > UMGS124. The sequence goes on along the minus strand of CAKUAI010000003.1, from coordinate 59,256 downwards.
TGGCACCGCCCTTTGGCGAGGGGATGGAACCGTTGCGTCAGGTCAAGTTGTTCGATGCATACGCCTGGTTCGACCCAAGTCGCCTTACAGGATGGCCCGACGAAGCGGCCGACATCCTTTCAAAGAACGACATCATGCCCCAGCAGCGCATCGAAGCCATTCGCGAGGAACTGGAAAGGCGCTGCCAAGTTGTGTCTGCAACCGTCGCACGCATCACGCAAGCCACGGGCAGGCGTTGAGACCGTCGGTTGATACCCTTCCAACACCCGTCAACACACCTCAACCCGATGCATGTCAGCACGCTCTTGTCGTAATAAGCTACCCCACCTCTCTCAAAGGCCTGTCCATCGGCATGGCTCAGTTCTACGGCTACGTCGCCGGCCAGAACGTCGTCAACATGGCGTAAAACAGCAGGCAGATAGCATGAGCGCAACCGGGTCACAGTAACCCACCTGCAGGACGCGAAGGGGGCGGGCTTCCAGCATCGGAAACCCGCCCCCTTCTTTGTGGCAGTCTGCTGCCAGCCTTGCGAAAGGAACTCCCTGAGATGGCGCAGCAGCGGGTGGGTCTCCGCTGGCAGTCAATCGAGTTTCAGAGTAGTAAAACCAACCCCTATGCGCCCTACTCGGCCTGAGCGAGCATCGCTACACGGCCCCCTCAATCTGAGCAAGCAGATCGGCACGTTCTTCCTCGATGGACTCGATGATCTCGGCCTTGTAGGACTCGCGGTTCTGCGCCTCGTCGAGCATGAGCAGGCCGTAGTCGACACCGACGCCGATGGCGGCGCCTGCGGCAATGCCGACTGCCGTGCCCACTCCAGGACCGACGAGTGTGCCAGCAGCGCCACCCACAGCGGCACCGACCCCGCGCGATCCCAGCATGCTTCCGATGCGCGAGACAATCGCCTTGAAGAAAGCCTTGCTGGCGGCCTTCTCGACAATCTTGGAGCCGATGCCCTTGGCGGCCGCCTTCTCGGCAGTCTTCGCCGCCTGCTTGCCCGCGGCCTTCTCCGCTGCGTCGCCAGCCACGCTTGCTGCGGCCTTCTCAGCAGACTTAGCAGCCGCCTTTTCGGCCGCGCTACCTACGGCCTTGGACGTCGCCACGCCAGCGGCAACGCCTCCGACGGCGCCGGCCGTCGCACTGATTCCAAAGCGCTCGCCCGCATCAAGCAGGCGCTGCGTGGGCTCAATCGGACCAGAGAGGAAGTCGGCCGTAATGGCCTCGGTGGAGGTCAGGAGCCACTCGGGAATTCCAGTCAGCTCGCTGTTCGCCAGTCCCTCTTCGTATTCGGCCTGGAGAGCTGCAGCTCGATCGACATAGCTCTGCAGGGTAGACAGATACTCGGAATCGTCCACGCCCGCCTCGAGGCTCTCGGTAAGCTGGTCGGCCACAAACGACTCAATCGTGCCCGTAATGAGATTGCCCAGGCGCTCGTAATCGGCGCCCAAGCTGTAGTACCAATCAAGATACGAGTCGACGTTGGCCACGCGCGCGTCGAACGCCGCATTGACACGCGGGACGAGGTCGTTGCGCGCGTCTTCCGACAAGGCGGCCGACTTCACGGTCGTCTCCTCCATGAGGGCCTGGACCTGTTGCTGGTCGTAATACTTGTTGTCGAGCACGTATGCCGTGGTGCCGAATGCCTCCCGCACCAGGTTTTCGGCCGGAGTGAGCTCGTCGGCGGCCTTCATCTGAGCGAGGGCACTGTCCGACGCAACGAAAGCGCCAACTAGAATGAGAGGCGCCGCGACCGCAGCCACGATGGGAGCTTTAAGGGGGGCAGGCTGAGGGACGCTGGCGCCATGGCTGGCGCAGGGCATCTTATCCTGCCCCGCCCCGATCTTCTCCAGCGGCAAAAACACGCGCTTAAGCTCGCGCACGTCGAGCGCGCAGGTACCCAAAAGGCCAGCTAGACCGAAGAGTGACGACACCAGCAGCAACGTCTGGGCGCAATAACGGCCAAAGGCGTTCAATTCGCCAAGCCTGGAGAGACCATAGGTCGACAGCGCATCGGCATACGAGACAGCAAGGCCAGCCTCCGACATGATGGTGCTCGGCGAGGAGGCAAAGGGATTCTCCGCGCTGAGAAATGCCTCGGTCGCGCTCGTCACTTCGGGGGTGGGTTGCACCGCGAACAACGCGAAGCTTGCGGCAAACAGGAGCACGCCCGTAATGCACGCGCTCGCCCGCACGTCCAGAGACGCCCGGAACAGCAATGCGGCTTCTTTGCCCACAACCTTGTCCACAAGCATGCATACCAGCAAAAACAAGGGCACAGCCGCCATAGCCAAACCCCATTGCCATGCATCCCAACCCACAGAGGCAACGAGAAGACCGGCAACGCCCACGGCAGAGACGATAAACGCCACGATCAACCGAAACGTGCGGCCCCCGTTAATGCGGCCCAACATTCCGCCGGCATGGAGCGCAGCCTGATTGATTGTCTTTTTCACCACCGCATGGTACGTGATGCCGGCAGCGAGCAGCACGCTGCACACTGCCCAAACCACCGCGACGCACCAGCCAGGCGCCCATGCGGCAACGCGGCTGAACAGGAAGAGCAGCGCCACAACGGCCGCGGCCTTGATCGCATAGTGCCACCAGCAGAAAGGCAGGCCGCACGGCACGTCGGGCGAAGCGGCGCAATCCGACGTCGAAGGCTCGTTCACTAAGGCGGCATCCGGCGCGGTCGAATCATCCGAAGGTGCAGGCGGCTTCGACGCCCGCAAATCATCGGCAGAAGAAAGACAATCAGTCATACAAACGACCTCCAATCCCGGCCATTGTATGCCAGCATCCCCTCCTCCACGCAATCCGCTCCCAACTGAATTTTTTCGAATCGCCAGGGAAAACGCACGAGAAGCCATGTCGGCGCCTGCAGACAACTCCCTGGTACGCTTCCTCCACTGGCAAAACCCCAGCTAGCACTGCCCAGCCGCCTGCATATACCTCTCCAGCCCCCGCCTCCCGCCAGCAGTGCCCCAGCCATCGCCGTCCCAAACACCCGCAGCCCCTCGCGCTAGACCTCCCCTTCGACCCCGCGCCCTCGAACACAAAACGCCGGTCGACGATGCAGGGGGTTCTCGTCGACCGGCGTGTGGAGCAGCTATTTGGATGTTCGCGCGTTCGCGCTAGGCTTTACTCGTGCACGATTCCGTTGAGGAAGCGGTAAGAAGCCTTGAGGTTGTAGTCCTGGAGCATGTCCTCGGGCAGCTCGGGGTTGTCGTCCTTCACCGTAAGCTTGCGCGCCTCAGTGGGACAGACAGTGGCGCACTGGCCGCAGCGCACGCACTTGGCGTCAACCACGGGGCCATCGTCGGTCATGGTAATCGCGAAGAGCGGGCAGCGCTCGACGCAAGCGCCGCACTTGATGCACGCGTCGCTGTCAACAACCAGGTTATAGTGGCTCACCTGCGGCATCGAGTTGATGGCGGCGCAGCCCTCGGCACCGAGCGCTACATACGTGGAAAGAATGTCGCAGCAGTCGCCATGGCACGAGCAGATGACCTCGCTGGCCTTGGAGTACGCGCTCTGGATGACCATGCCCAGGTCGACGTTGCGCTGGAGAATGGCCGTGGCCTCCTCCTTGTCAATCTGACGGGCGAGGTTGTTCTCGATGTAGTACTGAGCCTCCTCGCCAAACGACATGCAGGTCTCCATGGGGTGGTCGCAGCCGTCCTGCACCTGGTCCTGCAGCACGCGGCGCAGGCGGCACTGGCAGGTGGAAACACCGATGATCTCGTTGCGCTCGATGATCTTCTTCCAGTCGTCGAGCGGCAGGATTTCCTCGCCGTCAGGCAGGACCTCTTGGTTCACCGGCACCGGATAGTAGAAAGGCGTCTCGGAGGTAAAGAGGGCCGCATCCTCGGCAAAAACGGTGGAGTGCAGGTCAGCGCGCTTGTGGGCGTTGGCCAAGTCCTCGGTCTTGTGCAGGTCGGCCCACTCGGTGATGGTGTCGAGCGCCATGAAGTCGGCGGCGTTGGCGTCCTCGCGCTCCTGGGCAAGCAGACCGTACTCCCACAGGCCATGGGCGTAGGCGATGTGATGGTAGTAGTGCACGCCAGCGCGGGTCCAACGCATGAGCAGTCCGCGGTAGGAAAGGTCGTAGCAAAGCTGCTCGCACTCTTCCTCGTCACGGCCGGACTTCTGAGCGAAGTCGGCAGCCGTGAAGGCAACGCCAAGCGGCATCTCGATGTAGGCCTGAGCCTCCTCGGGAGTCCAGTAGGCCATGAAGAAGTCGAAGGAGCTGTCGTTATTGGTCGAGCCCACGCCCAGGCCGTATCCCTCCACGCAGGCACGCAGCTTCACATAGACCTCGGGAATGACAGTGCCATCGGCGCAGGTGTACTCCTTGGCGGCGTCGATGTGAGCCTGGCGCATGGCGTTGAGCTCGTCGAGCGTCTGAGTCATGACGCCGGGAGCGGCATCAATCGTGTTCTCGGGGCTGTCGGTCTTCATGCCGGGCAGCTCCTCGGCCAGGGCGGCGCTTGCCCCCATGACGCCCATGGCGGCGGCACCGGCGACAAAACCCCTGCGAGACATGCTTTCCATCTGCGGTTTCCTTTCTCCCATACTCTCCCCTGCCGGGATTTCTCCCGACGGCGAAACTATAGGGACAGACGGATGATTTGCCGACTGCCAAAACGCCCCGCGCGTCCCTTTTGGGACATGCGGGGCAAACAGTGCGAATTCACCTCAGGTAAACTCTCACATTGCCGCGTTTTGTCCTCTATACTTGCACGCGGGAGAAGGAGGGGCACATGGCAGATATGCGGGCGACGCGCACGCGCCAATATTTGCGCGAGGCAGTCATGGCGCTGCTGTTGGAAAAATCGTACGACGACATAACCGTGCGCGAGGTGTGCGAGCGGGCGCAGGTGAGCAAGAACTCGTTCTACAACCACTACGCCGCCCTATCAGACTTAGTACAGGACTGCTATCTGCAGGAAATCATCTACTTCCGCACACCCATGAAGCGCCTGCGCGACTATGCCTGCCGCCACGACGCCTGCACCGAAACGCTCAACGAGCGCGCTCACCTGCTGGAATTCTTCAAGGCAAACCCCAACCTCGCGCGCGTCATCCTGGAAAACGTGTGCGTCTCGCCTTATTTCGATTCGTGCCGCCATGCCGAGGAAGACCTGTTGCTCGACCATCTCGAGACTGAATACGGCGAGTCCACCTGCGCTTGGCGCTCAAACCAAAACCTTGCCCGTTACATCGTGTGGGGGATGTTCGGCCACACGCGCAAGTGGTTCATCTCCGGCATGCGCGAATCTGTCGAGTCCGTGGTAAAGGAAGAGGTGTACTACGCCCTCTCCAGCACCGCCTGCATGGTGGGCCACACCATCGAGCCCGAGTATCTCCAGGCAATTGAGGACTGGAAGTTCGAGGAGGAATAAGGGCAATTTCACACCGGCATACATAGGAGGATGTCTTGCTTGCCACGGGGAGTAAGCCAACTCACGGCCGAGAAGTAGAACGCAAGTTGGACTCATCGGCATTTTGTCCACAACACCGCAGGTAAGAAACGCACTCTCCACAGCCAGTCATACTCACTTGTCGTTTCCACAGCACCACGCCCGTGTGCCCGTGCGCAGCCTGTCCGCCTCGTCCGCCCGCCCCCTCCCCCACAATCCTGAAGCGCCCTGCAGCATTCTGAAGCACCCGACAGCTTTGCGCGGGGGCGGCGGAATCGCGCAAACGCGAACACAAGACGCTTCCCGAGAGCGTTAAATGGCGTCGCGCCGCGCCAATAAAACTGCGCGGCGCAGACGACCCCAGACACCTTGGGAGGTTTGAGATGAGCAAGAACCACAGCACCATGCACCCGATGAGCTCCCTTGCAATGACCCGCCGTTCCGCAATCACGGGATTTGGCTGCGCGCTTGCAGGCGCAGCATTGGGCGGCGCCGGGTCGGCATGGGCCGACGGGGCGGAGCAGACCTCATCGGATGAGGTCTCCATCGCCTTCTCCGACAACGGCATCAAGGTCGACGGCGAGGACATTTCCCTCGACGAGGGCGAGCGCGTCTACCTTGCCCATGACGTGGTGTACTACGAGGACCGCGACGAATACGACTCGGGCAACCCCTACGGCGAGGGCGCAGACGATGAACGTCACAGCGCCGAGGATGCGGCGGCCGTGAGCGTCGTGCACATCGCCCAGGCGGGCACCTATCGCCTGTCAGGCTCCATCTCGGTCGGCCAGGTATGGGTCGACCTGGGCGAAGACGCAGCCGAGGACGCAAGCGCCAAGGTCACGCTCGTGTTCGACAATCTCGACATTACCTGCGATGTTGCCCCCGCCGTCGTGTTCCACAGGGTGTACGAGTGCGACGGCGATTGGAGCGCAGAGGCGGCGAGCCCGACCGTGGACACATCCGATGCCGGCGCGGTTGTCGTCATCGCTGACGGCAGCGTGAACAACGTCACCGGCGGCCACGTCGCCCGCATCTACAAGGACAAAGAGGAGCAGAAGAAGCTCTGGAAGATCGACGGTGCCTTCTACTCGCTCATGTCCATGAACATCGAGGGCGAGCAGGACGGCACGGGCGTGCTCAACATCACGGCCGACAACGAGGGCCTCGACTCGGAGCTGCACCTCACGCTCAACGGCGGCAACGTATCCATTGCCTCGCAGGATGACGGCATCAACACCAACGAAGACGGCGTCTCAGTCACCACAATCAACGGCGGCACGCTCCACATCGTAGCCGGTCTGGGCGACGAGGGCGATGGCATCGACTCGAACGGCTTCCTCGTCATCAACGGCGGCACGGTCATCTCGATGGCCAATCCCCGCTCCGACTCGGGGCTGGACTCCAACATGGGCTCCTATATCAACGGCGGCACCGTCGTGGCGCTGGGCTCCACCATGGACTGGGCCGAGAGCGACTCCGACCAGGTCACAATGAACCTGCAGTTCGCCTCCTCGCAAGACGCCGGCGACGCTATTGTGGTGTGCAACGAGAGCGGCGATATCGTGTTCGCCTATGACCCCTCGGAGGACGAGACCGCTTCCGGCAAGACGCGCAGCTATCTGGGAGCTATCCTGAGCTGCCCGAACTTTGAGGTCGATCGAACATACAGCGTGTATGTAGGCGGCGTCGTCTCGGGCCAGGAAACTCAGGGCGTCTACGACGTCGACACCGTCACGGGATACGAGGGCGGCACGCAGCAGGCCTACACCGGCACCGATGTACAAGGCGGCCCTGGTGGCGGCATGGGGCCCGGCGGGCAGGGCGGACCTGGCGGCATGGGCCCCGGCGGGCAGGGCGACCAGGGCGCACCCAACGGTGGAATGGGCCTCGGTGGCCAAGCTGGACCTGGGGGTGCCGCGGCGCCTAGCGCGGAGGGCGAAACGAGCAGCGGCATGATGCCCAACGGCGAGGACCCTACGAACGAAAGCACCAGCTCCCAAGGCAACGGTCAAGAACCGCCCGCCATGCCCAACGGCGATCAATCGCAAGACAGCCAGAATGGCCAGCCCCCTGCTGGCACCCCCGGCAACGAACAGGGCAGCGAGCTTCCCGCAGATGGAAACGGCGAGCCTCCGGCCGGGCCTGACAACAGACAAAATGGCCAGCTCGCCGGCGATGCCGCACAAGCCAATCAATCTGGCCCTGCAACGTCACAGGCCAGCCAGCCCTCCGACAGCAACCCACAGTCCGGCAGCGCCTCCAACATCCAGGCTTCCACCGAGTTCTACATGCAGGACAAGGTCAATGCCTTCTCTGGCGTGATGGCTGCAGCCCAATAGCGAACAACTTACAGCAGCACGCATTGGCGGGCCGCGGTGTCCACATCGACGCCCCGGCCCGCCAGTTGCTTTCCACTGCTCGGACGGTGACAACAGGCCGCCAGAGTAGCCTCACACACCCCCACTGGCAGCAAAACGAGTTTCGGAGTAGCTGCAACGTCCCTTCTGGCAGCTAAATGAGTTTCGGAGTAGTCGAATCGTCCCGATTGCCTCCGTCCATTCAATTAGACGTGAAAATCTGTTGGATAAACAACGGATTTGTCCTCCAATGCACCTTATTTGCGTCCCCAAACCCCGAATCACAGCTTGCAGCGCCCAAATAAACAGCCTCCACTACTCCGAAACTCGTTTTTCGACCAACGGGGACGTCAAGACTACTCCGAAACTCGTTTCTCTGCCAAAAGCGGCAACGAACGGGTGCCGAGCCACCGCGCGAGCCCCGTCTGACGGCGGTCCCTCCCCCTTTTGGTATAATCGCGCATCGCTAAGACGAGGGTGACTGGAGGTCTTTTCATGCACGATGGGGATACGACAACATCCGTCACACGGAATCAGCCCGTGCGCGACTTTGCATGCGCTCTTGGCCTGTCGATTCTCTTCCCCTATTTCCGAGCCTTCTTCCTGAGCATCGTAAAGACCGCAGAGGTGCACTCGGTGGGTGCTTTCGAGGGCGCATTCTGCGCGTTCGCCATTACTTTCGCCCTGTGTGCCACGGCCGCGCTCGTCATAGGCCCGCACCTGACCAGGCTGGCCGTCTCGAGGAACGTCCTGTTCGCCAGCGGCATGCTCGGATCGATTGGCTGCCTGCTTCTCTGGCTCGCACCCCTCGGAACACTCGAGCTCGCTCAATGCATCGTAGGCACGGCGGCCAACGTCGTCTTCTTTACCGTGTGCCTCTTTGCCTACCTTGCAGCGCTTGAATGCATGGAACTGCGCCGGGCGACGCTCATCGTGGTGCTCGGGTTTGGCCTGTGCTTCGCAAGCAACCTCTTCTACCTGTTCCCCGCAGTGGTTCAGGCCGCCCTCTGCGTGGCCTCCCCTCTTGTGGCCGCCCTCTGCGTACCGCACATCGCCCAGCCTGCACAAACGACCACCTTCAGGGAAACCAATTCGCCCTTCAGCACTGCATCGCTGGCCCTTTGCATCCTGCTTGCGCTTTTCTGCGTCATGGGCAACTTCATCCGTGGCGTCACGAACCCATGGTTCGACATCTCGGACATCTCGGTGCGCACGCTCTATATGAGCCTCATCAACATCGCATTCGTCGCAGTGACGGCAGTACTTCTGGTGCGCGGGGCCTCGCTCAACCGCGTTGTCTTCTTTAACTGGATTGCGTACATGCTCCTCTTCTTCGCCGGCGCGCTCGTCATGGCAGTTGCGCCCGAAGATGCCGCCCGACTCGGCTCAAACCTTGCCACGAGCGCCCGCGTGGGCTTTACCATGCTGCTCGTGCTCTTCGTCGTGGCTCCCGAACGCTGGTCGAAAATGGACCTCGCCAAGCGTGCCAGCCTCTTCCTGCTTATCCCCGAGGCGCTGGCGGCGCTCGTGCGCTACATCGCCGTACCCGCGCACCTCTCGCAAGCGCAGGGCGGGCAGGCCGTGCTCATGACCTATGGTGGCACGGTCGTTATTTTCATCCTGTCAGCCGCCATCGTCATCATGCTCGGTTTCCTGTTGCTGCGCCCCACGGAAGCGGCCGCCCAAAGCGCAATGCCTATCGACCCCGCAGCCGACCTCACGGCGGCCATCGCCGTGCAGGACAGCGTGGAGGGGCTCGTCTCTCATGAGCTCGCCAATCGCTACGGTCTCACCCCGCGCGAGGCAGAAGTGGTGCGCTGCGCAAGCCAGGGCCGCTCCCTCGAGAAGACCGCCGAGCTTCTGGGCGTCTCGGTCAACACGGTGCGCACGCACAATCGCTCCGCCTACGCAAAGATGGACGTCCATTCCCGACAGGAGATCATCGAACTCGCCGCAGCCGTGAAGACAGAGCTCGCTGAGAAACACTCGTAGTGCGACAAGCACGCGCCTTCTGCCGCTTTGCCATTACAGCCGCATAGGCGCAGGCATGCGCAATTGACCAGCCGCCCTCGGCCATCATCTGGGCATGCGCAATTGGCCCGCCGCGCCACATCATCATCTGGGCATGCACAATTGACCGGCTGCCTTCAGCCATCGTCTGGGCATGTGCAATTGGCCGGCTGCGCCCGATCATCATCTGAGCACACGCAACGAGGCGCCTGCGCGTAACCATCGCCCGGGCACACGGCTTAACCCCCTCGTCCCTCTTTTGCGAGTTGACACCATAATCCCAGGTAAAACCCTTCATCTCGCCCATGCGATGTGGAATGTGAGCGCGTGGGCTACCTTTCATCTCGTCGAGCCGGACGCAAGCCCGGCATTGCGCGCTCCGTCCCACGGCAAGCGTGCCGGGCATACCGCATGCCAAGCGCGCACGCCTTCGGACTGGGCCATTCGAAGAGAAAGGTTGACCGATGGAGATGAACCGCAGGAACTTCCTCAAGGCTGCCGGTGCAGCTGGCGTCGCAAGCGCCGCGCTTTCGAGCGTCGCCCTGGCCGACGAGGCTGCAGCCGAGGTCGAGTACCCCAAGGGCGCATGCGCTTCTGACTACGAGTGCTCCCCCGTTGAGGTTGCCCCCATCACCGAGTTCGCGGCCGAGTACACCTATGACGTCGTCGTGGTCGGCGGCGGCACCGGCGGCGTGCCTGCAGCCCTGACCGCGATTGAGGAGGGCGCCACGGCCTGCGTGCTCCAGAAGGAGTCCGTCTGCATCTCCCAGGGCGCCAACGAGAGCGGCGTCGAGCTCGAGATGAGCGACCCCCAGGGCATCAAGAACTACATCCGCGGCTACATGGAAAGCGTCGACTGGCGCGCCGACCGCGGTCTGGTGGAGTACTACACCTACCACTCCGGCGAGACCATGCGCTGGCTGCGTCTTCGTGCTGAAGAGGCCGGCAACCCGCCCGCAAACGTCTCCACTGAGGAAGACGTGTACGAGGACGGCACCAAGTCGATTCGTCACGAGTGGAACTACGGCCCCAAGCCCCAGTGCAACCTTGAGCTCATCATGGCCCTGGCCAACCTGGCCGAGGAGCGCGGCGTCGACTTCTACTACGAGACCCCCGGCGTCCAGCTCATCCAGGGCGAGAACGGCACCGTGACCGGCGTCGTAGGCAAGAACGCCGCCGGCGAGTACATCAAGTTCAACGCCACCATGGGCGTCATCCTCTCCACCGGCGACTACCAGAACAACGAGAGCCTCGTCGAGCGCTACTGCCCCGACATCCTGGGCTTCGACCGCAAGCAATTCGGCAAGACGGGCGACGGCATCCTCATGGCCATGCAGCTCGGCGCCGGCATGGTGCAGACCGGCCACTGCCATATGATGCACGACTTCGACTCGGGCCCCATGGCTTCCGTGCCCTTCATGGCTGTGAACATGGACGGCAACCGCTTCATGAACGAGGACATGCCCTTCACCATGATCAACGTTCAGATGCGCGACCAGCCCAAGCCCGGTTGGTTCGTCCAGATTTACGACGGCAACTACGAGACCACCGTTCCCGAGATGGGCTTCAAGGCCACTCCCGCCGACGCCGTGCAGAAGTGGATGCCCGAGGTTGAGATGGACCGCTCCGTCGCGTCTGGCAACAAGGTCATCGAGGGCCTCGTCGACCTGTACTGCGCCGACACCCTCGAGGAGCTCGCCGAGAAGATCGAGGTTCCCGCCGACGCCCTGATTGCCAGCGTCGAGCGCTACAACGAGCTCGTCGATGCCGGCTTCGACGAGGACTTCGGCAAGAACCCGAAGTACCTCAAGAAGATCGAGCAGGCTCCGTTCTGGGGCGCCCGCAAGCACATCCGCGTCTCCGCCCTGTGCGCTGGTATGACCGTCAATGAGAACTACCAGGTCATCACCACCGAGGGCGAGGTCATTCCTCACCTGTGGGCCACGGGCTTCGGCGCAGGCCAGCTCTGCGGCGCACCTGACTGGTCGATGTATCAGTCCGGCATGAGCGCCGGCCACTGCTTCACGTCCGGCCGCTACACCGCCATCCACGCCGTGACCGGCGGCTTGGAGCCCTCCAAGCCCGTCATGTGGGAAGACATCGCCGACCTCGTGCCGGAGCAGTAAGAAACAAGCGGCACCAGCAAGCAGCTACAAACAAATGGCGCGGGCGGGACGTATTCGATTACGTCCCGCCCGCACTTGTTGTAAAAAACCAGTGCGAACCCTCGTCCTTTTTACCCCTCCACGTCGATCGTGAGGAGCTTCTCCACGATGGCTTGGACCTTGGCAAGGTCGCCGGGCAGGACGTGCTCGTTGGTGGAGTGGGCGTCGCGCATGCCGTTGGCGATGACGATGCCGGGAATGCCGTAAGCCACCGACACGTTGTTGTCACTGCCGCCAAACGTTGGCTTGCCCACGGCCGCCATGCCCAGACTCTCGCAGGCGCGCTCGAACAGACGCACGGGGACGGAATCCTTGCCCATGCAGTAGGCGTGGCATGCCTCGCTCACCTGTATGGTCACCTCTCCACCCAGCTCCTGTGCCGCGCGCTCAAAGATGTCGCGCACGACCTGGGTCTGATGCACCGCCTTGGCATGGTCGTAGCTGCGCACCTCGCCACGGATAACCACGTCACTCGGCACGATGTTCGTACCGCGACCGCCGGAGATAATGCCCATGTTGCACGTGGTATCATCGCCGATGCGGCCGCATTGCACCTGGTCAATAGCATGAGCGGCAATCTTGATGGCATTGACGCCGCGCTCGGGGTAAAAGCCGGCGTGCGCAGAGCGGCCGATGACCTCGATGGTGAGATAAAGAATCGTGGGGGCCTGGTAGGCGTACTCGTTGGGGTCGGCCGAGTAGTCGAGCGTGAACGCCACGGGCGCCTTGGACTGCGAAAAGTCGAACGCGCGAGCGCCAACGTTACCGACTTCCTCGGCTACCATGCAGGCGAGTTCAACGGGGCGGTGCGGGATGCCGGCCTGCTGCAGGTGGTCGACCGCCGCCATGACGCAAGCGATGCCAGCAAGGTCATCGGCACCCAGGACCGTGTCGCCCAGACTCGTAATCATGCCGTTGGCATGGACCTTAGCGTGCTTGGAGAAAGCAGGCTGCACCGTGTCCATGTGCGTGATGAACAGGATGGGCTCGCCCACGCCGGGAAGCGTCGCGAAAAGGTTGCCGCAATCGCTGCCCGTATGCACGAGACGCACCAGGTCAGAGGCACTGTCCATAAGGCGCCCGAAACGACGCGTGGAGGTAATCGAGGTCACCATGCCGTCGTTCTTGCCGCTCGTGGCGTCCTCTACAACGTTGAAGCCCAGATCCTCAAGGCGCCTACGCACCTCGGCGGCCATCTCGTGCTCGTGAAACGAGGGCGAGTCAATCTCAACCAGCTCGCAGAAAATGCGCTCAACCTGCGAAAGCTCGTAGCCCGGGGCCACCTGGTAGCCCATCTGTCGAGACTGCCCCGCCTGTGCCTGCGCGTCCATTCTATCGCTCCCGTGTCTTTCCCCTTGCCCGGGCACGCGGTCCGGGCGCATCTAATATATATGTTGGGATGGTACACGAGACTGCGCTAAAGCAGGCGAAGTGCACAGGACAACCACCGTACGGCCCGAGCCGCCAGGCAGAGCGGCAAAAACCCAGGCGTGGACGGCATCGCGCCCACGCCTGGGTAAGACAAGCATCTATGAAGTACAAGTCACAGCCAAAAGGAGCGACACACCCACACCCGGGTAGGGCAAGCGTGTAGTGCCGTACAGTGGCCGACAGCATCTCGACTGTGTCCACACCCGAGCGAGACAAGCCACCACCATGCGGCGAATGGCGGTCGCACCTCGTGACCGCGCCCACACCCGAACGGCAGGTATTAGATCTGCCTCAGCAGGTTGACGAGCTCGATGGCACCCGTGGCGCACTCGTAGCCCTTGTTGCCCACCTTGGCGCCAGCGCGATCGATGGCCTGCTCGAGGTTCTCGGTGGTGATGACGCCGAACATCACGGGCACGCCGGACTTGAGCGACGTCTGCGCCACGCCCTTGGCCACCTCGTTGCACACGAGCTCGTAGTGCGAGGTCGCGCCGCGAATGACGCAACCCAGCGCGATGACGGCGTCGTACTTGCCGCTCTCGGCCATCTTCTGCGCCACCAGCGGAATCTCGAACGCACCGGGCACCCACGCCACGTTCACGTCCTCATCCGGCACCCCGTGACGATGCAGACCGTCAAGCGCGCCGGAGAGCAGCTTGTTCACGATGAACTCGTTGAACCTGCTCGCCACAATGCCAACCTTGATACCCTCGTTAACAACGTTGCCCTCAATAACCTTAACCGCCATGATGACTCCTTCTCTCAATCTCAATCAATCCACTTATAGTTAGCCATGCGTTCCAACAAACACCCTGTATAAACAGGGGCCTTGTTCGTCGCACGCGAGCAAGAACTTTGTTCAGCGCGAGTTCCGCAGCTGGTTGTGGCCCACGGCCTCAACCAGCGAGGACTGTCCGAGCGAGGAACAAAGCTCCTTGCTCCGGCCGCAGCCCCTTACGCGCCGATAGACGCCCCCGCGCGATCGGCAGTTCAACGCGCGCGGGCAGGGGTCTTTGTTCAGCGCGAGTTCCGCCCCGCCCTTTACGCGCCCCTAGACGTCCCGCGCGATCGGCCGTTCAGCGCGCGTGGCCTTGGGCTTTGTCCCACGCGCAGTTCCGCCCTGTCCTTAACGCGCCACCGGACGGTTCGCGGGCGGCCCGTGTCGGCTCGCAGGCCCTGGTCCTCGTCCCGCGCGCAGTTCCGCAGTGCTCCGACGTAGTCGGAGCGGTACGAGGACTGTTTGAGCACGGGATGAGGACCAGGGCCGGTTTTGCAATCGCTACGCCGACAGTGCCGTCTCAAAGATGTGGCCCATCTTGCTCGCCTTCACCTCGAGGTAATGGCGGTCGCAGTCATGGGCGTGAATCTCAATCGGCACGCGCTCGACAATCTCCAGGCCAAAGTCGCCCAGGCCGTAGATCTTGCTGGGGTTGTTGGTGAGCAGGCGGATGCTCTTGCAGCCCAGGCTGCGCAGAATCTGCGCGCCGCTCCAGTATTCGCGCAGGTCAGGAGCAAAGCCGAGGGCCTCGTTGGCCTCGACGGTGTCCATGCCTTCCTCCTGCAGGCGATAGGCCTTGAGCTTGTTGATGAGGCCGATGCCGCGGCCCTCCTGGCGCATGTAGAGGATGACGCCGCGGCCCTCCTTCTCGATCTGCGCCATGGCGCGGTGCAGCTGGTCGCCGCAATCGCAGCGCCTGGAGCCGAAGACGTCGCCGGTGAGGCACTCGGAGTGCACGCGCACGAGCACGTCGCGGCCGTCGCCGATCTCGCCCTTCACGAGGGCGACGTGCTCCTCGCCGGTGATGTCGTTCACGAAGCCGTGGATGGTGAACTCGCCGTAGTCGGTAGGGAGCTTGGCCACGGCCTCCTCGCGCATGTGGTTGTCATGCACGCGGCAGTAGTCCTGGAGCTGCTTGATGCTCACGAAGACGACGTCGAGCTTCTTGGCAAGGGCGGCGAGCTCGGTGGTGCGCATCATCGTGCCGTCCTCGCGCATGATCTCGCAGCACAGGCCGCACTGCTTCATGCCGGCGTGACGAAGCAGGTCAACGGTGGCCTCGGTGTGGCCGTTGCGCTGCAGCACGCCGCCGGGTCGGGCGATGAGCGGGAACATGTGGCCGGGCCTGCGGAAATCCTCGGGACGCGAGCCCTCCTCCACAACCTTGTGGGCGGTGTAGCCACGCTCGGCCGCGCTGATGCCGGTCGTGGTGTCGACGTGGTCAATCGACACGGTGAAAGCAGTCTCGTGGTTGTCGGTGTTGTTGGTCACCATGGGGTCGAGCTGCAGGCGGGCGGCAATCTCGGCGCTCATCGGCATGCAGATGAGGCCCTTGGCCTGGCTCGCCATGAGGTTGACGTTGGCCTGCGTGGCGTACTGCGCGGCACAGATGAGGTCGCCCTCGTTCTCGCGGTCGGGGTCGTCTACCACCATGATGCAGTGGCCCATCTGAAGCTCGGCGATTGCCTCTTCAATGGTGTTCATCTCGATGTCTGCCATGGTCCTTGTCCTTTCTAAAAGAGTCAAATAAGCGAAAAAAAATACGGGTAGTGCCAGCACGACGGGATTGCCGTGTTCGGGAATGGATATTCGTTTGAACGGATAGCGAAGAATCAGCTGCTAGAAGCCGTGTGCCGCCAGGTAGTCGAACGTGATGCCTCCAGGCGGGGCAGCGGATAATCGCTCGGCAGGCACCGCGGGCGCGCCCGCCCTGAGGTCGACGGCGTCGCCCTTCCCCAGCGCAACGCCGAGCAGGCGCTGCACGTACTTGCCCACCACGTCGTTCTCGAGATTGACGACGTCGCCGGGGCGCTTGGTCAGCAGCGTGGTCTGACCGCCTGTGTGCGGGATGACCGAGACCTCGAATCCGTCGTCGAACAGACCCGACACCGTGAGGCTGATGCCGTCGATGGCGATGGAGCCCTTCTCGACAATGAGGCCGACGATGGAGGGGGCGCAGGAGATGCGCACGCGCACGGCGTTTTGGTCCTCGACACGCGAGGCCACGCGGCCGGTGCCGTCGATGTGGCCACTCACGATGTGGCCGCCGAACCTGCCGCCCGCCGCCATGGCGCGCTCGAGGTTGACGTGGCTGCCGGGTCGCAGGTGCCCCAGGCTGGAGCGGGAAAGCGTCTCGGGCATCACGTCTGCGGAGAAGCGGCCCTTGCCAAACGAGGTCACGGTGAGGCACACGCCGTTCACGGCGATGGAGTCGCCCAGGGCAACGTCTTCCAGGACCTTGCTCGCCCCAATGGTCAGGCTGCCGGCACGACCAGCGGGCGGAATGGAAACGACGGCGCCGACTTCCTCGACAATGCCAGTGAACACGTTACTCACCTGCCTTCACGAGCGACTCGGACACATGCTGCGCCGTGGTGGCGCCACCGGGATAAAGCGGCCCGCAGGCAAGGCAGGGAAGCGCGGCTGCGGCGTGCGTGTCGGCCGCGTGCCCCACGCGCCAGCAAAGGCGCACGTCATCGCCAAGGACGTCGACATGCGGGGCGCCGAAGTGCACAGCCTCGCCCATCACCGCAGGTGCCAGGCCTGCCACCGGGCCAGGAGCCGCAGGGTCGCCAAGAATCTTGGGGGCGACGTAGGCGACAACCTCATCGACCAGCCCGGCCGCGAAGGCGCTGCCGTGCAGACGGGCGCCGCCCTCGAGCAGCACCGAGTCGACGCCGCGCGCACCCAGGGCCTCCAGGACCGCCGCGAGGTCGACATGGCCCGCCGCATCAAGGGCGAGCTCGAGCACCTCGACGCCGCGGGCACGCAGGCGGACAGCCTTCTCGGCGACCTCGCCCGCTGCTTCGCCGCAGGCCACGAGCAAGGGAGCCTCCCCAGCCTCGGCGCTGCGGACAAGCGCGCAATCCTCAGCCAGCGCCAGATGCGTGTCGCACACCACGCGCAGGGGGTTGCGCCCACCCGGAAGACGGCAGGTAAGCAGGGGGTCGTCGGCCGCAACCGTGCCTGCGCCCACCATGATGGCCGCCAGGCGGTTGCGCAGGGCATGGCCGTCCTCTCGAGCAGCAGGGCCCGTGACCCAGCGGGCGTCGCCCGAGGCGCAGGCGATGCGTCCGTCGGCCGTCATGGCCCACTTGGCCACCACATAGGGCTTGCGCGACATAATGTAGCGGAAAAACACCTGGTTAATGGCATCGCACTCATCGCGCAGGACATCAACCGTCACCTCGATGCCCGCCTCGCGCAGTCGGGCGTTGCCCTTGCCGGCCACGAGCGGGTTGGGGTCGCGCGAACCCACGACCACGCGTGCCACGCCGGCCTCGACGAGCGCGTCGGCACACGGGGGCTGCTTGCCGTGGTGCGCGCACGGCTCGAGCGTCACGTACACCGTCGCCCCACGAGGGTCCTCGCCGCGAGTCGCGCAGTCAGCCAGCGCCCGACGCTCGGCATGCTCCTGGCCGTAGCACGCGTGCCAGCCCTCGCCAATCACGCGCCCGTCGCGCACGATGACCGCGCCCACAAGCGGGTTGGGGTTCGTATGTCCTGCGCCGCGCGCCGCAAGCTCCAGCGCCCTGCGCATAAACGCAGCGTCGAAGGCCTCCCCCTGGCCCGCCCCTTCAAGCTGCGTACCTGCCATCCCTGCCATCACAAACCTTTCCTCCCGTAGCGGCAGAAGGTCGGCGAGCCTCTCAGGGCATGAAAAAAGCCCGCCGACCACCTGCCGACGGGCTTCATGGATTCTCGGAATGCGCCTAAGGACGAGGGGCGCCTACACGCCTCCCGTAACCAAAAAACGTCATTCGCTGCTCTTCCATCCGGACTTTGACCGTTGGCCCTGGGTTCGCACCAGATCCTGCCCCTATTGGGGCTCGCGGGCTCGCGGGAGTTGCCTCCCGATCACCGCCAGTGAGGAATTGCACCTCGCCCTGAACAGATGACTATGTTGCGGCGTATCCTACTCCCGCCGCCCCACAAAACGCAAGCAAAATCTAGAAAAAGTTTCCTGTTGGAAAGTTTTGCCTGGTAAGAAGGGTTATCTGGGTGAGCCCACAACCCCCAGAAACGCCGCACCACCCGCCTCCTCATTTCAAAGTGTGAAGAGGAGGCGTCATACCCAGTCAGAGATATCGCAACTGTAGGCGTCGCACTCGTCCAGCGCGACGACCACATTGACGCATCGGCGACGAGACGGCCCACGTCCCACTCGCCCTCACGCACCTCTCTGCCCCCGGACCCGGAAGGCTCCGGTCCTCCCCCCCGGGGTCATTTGCATATCCGGCGCTTTCCCTCTGGATCGACATCGGCAACTTCCGGTCCCAGCCTCCCCTCCTCCCCAGACCCATTTGCATAACCCCGCCTGGTACCGGGACCATTCAGTGCTATAGTGGGTCGACTGCCCCGCCGGCAAGGTGCGGGGCGCACGGCAACGGATTCAGGAGCATGCAGATGAAATCGAGCATCGAGGCCCCCGCAGTGTCCGAAAAGCCGTCGCGCGAACAGTTCGCCTCACGGGTGGGCTTCCTCTTCGCGGCGGCGGGATGCGCCATCGGACTGGGCAATATCTGGCGTTTCCCCTACATCACCGGTCAGTATGGCGGAGCGGCTTTCGTCGTTATCTACCTGGTGTTTTTGCTTGTCTTCTCGCTTCCCATCCTTATCTTTGAGTTCACGTGCGGCCGCGGCTCCCACAAGGGCATCGCGCGCAGCTTCGACGTGCTCGAGCCCAAGGGAACCAAGTGGCACTGGGCAAAATGGCTGGGCCTGGTGGGCAGCTACCTGCTCATGATGTTCTACGCCGCCGTGGCCGGCTGGATGCTCGACTACACGGTGAAGAGCGCGACGGGTGCCTTCGAGGGTATCGGCGCCGAGGGTGTGGAAGCCGTCTTTGGCACCATGCTGTCCAACCCCGGCGAGATGATCGCCTGCCTGGTGGTGGTGGTCGTGTTTGGCGCCGTCGTCACAAGCTTCGGCCTGCAAAAGGGCATCGAGCGCGTGAGCAAGGTGCTCATGTCCCTCCTGTTTGTGCTGCTCATCGTGCTGTGCGTGCGTGCGGTGACGCTGCCAGGCGCGAGCGAGGGCCTGTCCTTCTACCTCATGCCCGACTTCGGCAAGCTCTTCGCCAACGGGCCGGAGGGCTTCACCGAGGCGGTGTTCGCCGCCATGGGCCAGGCGTTCTTCACGCTCGGCGTGGGCGTGGGCTCCATGAGCGTGTTCGGCAGCTACATGAGCCCGGAGCGCTCCATCACCGGCGAGAGCGTGCGCATCGCAGGTCTCGACACGCTCGTGGCCCTCATGGCCGGCCTCATCATCTTCCCCACCTGCTTCACCTTCGGCATGGAGCCCGGCTCGGGTCCCGGCCTCGTCTTCATCACGCTGCCCGCAGTGTTCCAGCAAATGTGGATGGGCCGTCTGTGGTCGACACTCTTCTTCCTGTTCATGAGCTTCGCGGCGCTTTCCACCATCGTCACCGTGTTCGAGAACATCATGGCGTTCAGCATCGACCAGTGGGGCGTCAGCCGCAAGAAGGCCTGCGCCATCAACGGCGTGCTGATCTTTGCGCTGGGCCTGCCCTGCATCCTGGGCTACAACGTGTGGTCGGCGTTCCAGGTGCCCGGCATCGGCGACATCCAGTCGCTTGAGGACTTCATCCTCTCCAACAACATTCTGTCCATCGGCGCACTCGTGTTCCTGCTGTTCTGCACTACCAAGCGCGGCTGGGGCTGGAAGGCGTTCCTGGCCGAGGTCGACAAGGGCGACGGCATGAAGTTCCCGGCCTGGGCGCGCGTGTACGTGTCGTACGTGCTGCCCGTGCTCATCGTCATCGTGTGGGTCGGCGGCTGGATCCCCGTCATCAGCACCTGGCTGGGAATGGCATAGCGGTCAGGGCCTGGCGCCCGCGCAAGCAGATCGGCAATGTCTCAGGGAGGCCCATCCATGCAGGTGGGCCTCCCTTTTTGTGCCTGGTAGATATACCGACAATAGCGGGAATTCAAAGCAAGACCACCAGTAAAACCCTGGACCAGAGACACACCGTCAGTCGATCCAGCCGATAGTGGGAATGCCGCTTCCTGCCTACCGCTGATAACAGCAAAACTCGCTCCGAGAATCAATTTTGTACAATGGTCGGCATTTGGCGAGCAATGGGTTGAAGAATATAACGTTTGCCGGGCAAAACGGGGAGGAAAACGTTGGATTTCTCAACCTGTAGCTCGCAAAACTGGACCATCGGAAAACCGGAGGCCATCCGTACGCCCCTTCGCCTGCTTCCCGGCGATTAGACACCGGCCACAAACCGCCACTTCACGGCAAGTATCGTGGCCTCATAGCTCGCGAGCCGTTCTTCCATACGCTCGCAAGCCGTCACTTCACCACAAGCGTCGTGAAGTAGCTGGGGTGTTCGGCTGGGTCGAAGGAGGCGAGGTCTCGGCAGACGTGCTCGCTGGGCAACCCGCAGTCGGCAACAAGCGAGGCGCGGGACAGTTCTCCGCGACGTTCGAGCGCCTCGGCAAGCTCACCAAGCTTGCCGCAAGGCTTCATGAGGACTTTCGTACCCGGAAGGTCGAGCACCTCGTCGATTTGGTCGGTACACGCGGCCGAAGGCACCACATGCAGGGGTTCGTCCATCTCGGTAAGTCCTTGACCCAGACGAGCTGCCACAGCCGAGAAGCTCGTGACACCCGGAATGACCTCGATGGCAAACCCACGCTCGTGCAAGCCATCTGCCAGGTAAAAGAACGACGAGAAGACACCTGGGTCGCCCAATGTGAGCACCGCGACGTCCCTGCCCTGAGCAAGTTGCCCCGCGATGAGCCCGACAGATTCCTCATGCATGCGCTGGCGCTCCCCCGCATCGCGCGACATGGCAAACGGCAGACGAACGATTTCTTTGTCCGCCAGATTCACCGCCCGCGCCGCGATATCGAGCGCCAGCGTGGCCCCACCGCGCGTCTGTGGCGCTGCCACCACCTGGCACGCCCCTATCACGCGCGCCGCCTTGAGCGTGAGCAGCTCCGGATCTCCCGGCCCTACGCCCACACCGTAGCAGGTACCCCATGCGGCCGAATGCGGCTCTTGTGCGTCCATCATCTTGCGTTCTCCAACTCCAACCAGCGGCACTTACAGCAGGTCAATCAGCTCCTGCTGGCTATGAATGCCGCACTTCTCATAAATATGACGTACATGATACTTGAGCGTGTTCTTGGTAATGGCGAGCTCCTCAGTAACACGCGTGGCATTCTTTCCGCGAGCGAGCAGGGCAAAGACTTCTCCCTCACGCTCCGTCAGGCCAAAGGACGCGGCAAGCTCGCGGCAACGTTGCTCGATACCCGCATCATATCCCGCACCAGACAGCCCGGAAGCATCCATCTGGCCCAAGTCAGCCGGGATGACAGCAGTCTCTTGGACGCCCTCGATTGTCTTGTCGAATCCAAAGTCACGGATGGAATAGAGCGTGTAGACACAGATAACCGCAAACATAGTCGCCACCAGGCACTTGGCAAGAAAATGTCCCTCGGCGCCCAAGCCCGTGGCAAAAAGACCCAGCTGGGCACCGGCCACAATACCCGCATAGTAGACGGCGTAGCCCCACGCGACGGTCGACAGGGCTCCCGCCTTGCTCCGCGCTGCAACTGCGGCAAGGGCGAGACACATGAGCAGGCTAAACACTTGGCTACTCGCTGTGAGCGCAACGCTCGCATGCCACACGAGAGACGGCTCGTCAATAAGAACAAGCAGGAAACCCACCATTGCGAGAATAAATGCGACGTTGAAAAGAACATCGACCTTAAACGAGAGACGCCGCATCAAGACGTATGCCACAATACCCAGAAACACTGCCGCGAGCACACCGTTTACGAGCAGGCCTCCGTCGGCATGCTCGTAACGCAGGCCAAAACCGTATGCGGTACAAAACAAGAAGGTATACACAAACAAGTCGTGACTCAGAGGCAAGACAGATCGCGGTGCCGTGAGCGCCACATCAACGGCCGGCTCGGCACAGGCAAACGCATGGAACTCCCCCTTTGCCTGCCAAAAGATACAACCCAACACAGCCAGCGTGAACACAGCGTCAACAACAGCCGTGACCACGTAGCCGCCCCGGCCCACCAACCATGCAAGCAGCACCGAAAGGGCACAGCCCAAGGCAAGCACGACAGCCATCTGCCACAGCCGCAGTCGAGAAAGCAATACGAGAAAGACAACGCTCTCCCACAGCCGCACGAGAGCCGTGAGACAAGCCCCTATGATGAGCGGCACGACAAGCTGCTGGACGGAACCCCACCAGGCAAGCAACGCACCGATGGGGACGGCCAGAGCGCAAACGGCTGACACCGCAGTAAAACTCACGGCCCGCGGGGCATAACGTGCGATGAGCGCAAGGCAAGTCGCGGCCACAATCTGGGCTAGCGTCGCCCAATCGCGCTGCGAATCAACGACATCGCCCATGTTGAGCGGGCCATTGAAGAAGAACGCGCTCGTGCCCATCAGCGCCTCGACGACGCAGAGCATGACCATGAGGCGCAACGTACCTTTATCCATCATTCCTCGCCATTCGCCGCATTTACCAGCTACTTTATTGTCACCACCCCAACGGGGCGGGGCGAAACGGCCCATCATCCCAACCGCACGCACGGCTTGCCACCCACCCAGGGCGGTCCCGACAGGGCGGGAAGGAAGCACCATTCGGGGTGCATTGTAACGCCGTGGCCTGTGCGGCGCGACAACCCAATCGCGCCGTGCAACCCATACGAGAAAGGAACCACCATGGCATTCGATCGTCGCACGTTCATCAAGGGCGCAGGCAGCGCCGCCCTGGCCGCCGGTGCCCTGTCGGGCGCCGCCTTCGCCGAGGAGGCTGCCGCCCCCGCAGCCCCCAGCGCACCCAGCTGGCTCGGCACCGAGCCCGAAGTCGCCGAGGCCGATATCGTCGACACCAAGGAGACCACGCTGCTCATCGTGGGAGCCGGCACCGCTGGCCTGGCATGCGCAGCAACCGCCGTCGACATGGGCCTCGACTTCTTCCTTGCCGAGAAGCTCAGCATTACTTCGAGCTCGCGTGAGTACATGGGTGCCGTGAACACCCAGCTCGTCAAGGACGCAGGCATCGAGGCGGACACGGGCATGCTCCTCAACGAGCTTTCCCGCTACGCAAGCGGCAAGTGCGACCGCGACCTCATCAAGATGTGGATCGACGAGAGCGCCGAGGCGGTCGAGTGGTACACGCCCATGTTCAACGCCGTGGGCGAGGCCGTGATGCTCCCTGACTACGGCGGCGAAGAGCAGGGCGGCACGCTGTACTACTCCCCCGTCACCGAGCACATGAGCGGCACCGCCTACATCCCGCCCACGCGCAACGAGGTCATCTGCAATCACATCACCGACAACGGCGGCGTTGTCAACTTCGACTACGAGATGGTGAAGCTCGTACATGAGGACGGCAAGGTCGCCGGCGCCATCTTCAACACCGATGACGGCTACGTGCAGGTCAACGCCAAATACACCGTGCTTGCCTGCGGCGGCTACACGGCCAACCCCGAGATGATGCAGGCCCTGCAGCCCGACGCCGTGGCCTGCACCACGGCAGCCGCCTTCAACCCGCCCTGCACTGGCACGGGCATCAAGGCCGGCATGTGGGCAGGCGCCGCCAAGCAGAACGACCCTACGCCCATGCTGTTCGACCGCGGCGCGGTTGAGCCGGGCGTCGATGCTGGCTACATTGACAACGGCAAGGGCGGCCTCATGCTCCCTGGCACGCGCTTCCAGCTCAACCTGGGCAGCCAGCCCTTCCTCAAGGTCAACCGCAACGGTAAGCGCTTCGCCAACGAGTCCGCGCCGTACGACAACATCTGCTTTGCCGCAGGTATGCAGCCGGGCGGCGTGTTCTGCCAGGTCATGGACTCAGATGCCCCCCAGGACATGGTCCGCTTCATGCAGGGCGGCTGTGCAGCGGCCTCTCGCGAGTTCATGGCACAGGGTGGCACCATCGACAGCTATATGGAAGCAATGGGTGTTGATCTGATCAAGAAGGCCGACACCATTGAGGAGCTCGCCGACATGCTGGGCTTTGAGGGTGACACCAAAGACGCCTTCCTTGCCACGATTGACGAGTACAACGCCCTGTACGACGCGCAGAAGGATACGCAGTACGGCAAGGAGGCCTATCGTCTCTCCCAGATTCGCACGGCACCCTTCTACGGCTGCTGGTACGGCGCCAGCCTGCTGACCACGCTCGACGGTCTGTGCATCAACGCCGACCTGCAGGTGCTCGACTCCGGCAAGAACCCCATCGAGGGCCTGTATGCCATCGGCGATTGCTCGGGTAACTTCTTCGCCACGAACTACCCCGAGTACATCGTGGGCGTGGCCGCCGGCCGCTCCACCGTTCAGGGACGCCACCTCGCCAAGGCCGTCGCCGCAGCCGAAGGCATCGATGTGGACACCAAGGACGCCGAGGCCAAGGAGGCCCTCGCCGCAGCCGTGACCGAGGTGCCCACTACCCCCGACTACTCCGAGGCACTCGCCAAGGTGTGCTGGTAAGGTCGCCTAGAAAGACATTGAACGAGTAATTCCTCGTCGCGGCCCCTCCTGCACCGGCGCCAAAACCGGCTCGGGAGGGGCCGTCGGGGTTTGTGGGATCCACGAAGCGAGCAGGCAGTTTCGCCCAGGGAGACTGCACGTTACCGAGCAACGACAGCCAGGCCCGCAGCGTCATCGTCGCCGCTCGTCTTCTGTGCCAGCTCGCTTATCGTGCGCACTCCCCCCCGCCCTGCAAATCGCACAAGCAACTCTACTGAGCGTGCCGTCGGCACGTCCCTGTTAGAAACTCATCTCATGCGTAATAAACGCAGGCTCCAACAAATCTTCCACCCGGCAGCACAACGCATGCGCAAGCGCCGCCACCTGGCATGCTCGCGCGTGGTTGATGTTCTTCTGGCGTTGCTCGTATTGTTGGATGGTGCGCAGGGGAACACCCGACGCCACAGCAAGTCCAGACTGGCTCAAACCAACCCGCTTGCGACATGATTGAAGCTTGGTAGCAGGCACAACGCGAGCGCACTCCTCGTCCATCCTATCAAGAAACTGTCGCTCGTCCATTTCGTGATACGGATCATACAGGGCCAGGACGTCCTCGATGGGAACACGGGCCTCAATATCCGAGAAGCTCAGTGCACGCCGCCATTGGTAATACGCAAGTGCCCAGCCACACCAATACTCCTCGCTGCGCCCGCCGCAATACCAGCTTGCCTCCTGAGCATCCGTCAATCGCGTGCCGGGCAGCTCGCCCTGGTCGCAGCCCGCCTCTCGTAAGACAACACGCGCCAATTCGATGCCCGAACACCCTGCAACAACCGACGCGTCTCCATGGGCAAAAAGATGCGACACGTCGCTTGCCAGGAACAATGCCCAAAAACACGCGAGCCTGTACCCAAGGACGTTGACGGCATAGTCAAGCATGCGCGCAAGAACCACCCGTGCTGTCCCCAGGTAGGTTGCATCGTACGCGACGCGACCGCATTGCCCTTCGTCAATACCGCCCCTCGCAGCCAGTGCGCTACTGCAGCCTCGGGTCATCGGGGGTCATCTCCTCATCAAGAATCTGCGTGATGTAGATGTCGCCTTTCATGCGATGCTCACGCTCGTAATCAAAATATGCTCGTCGGGCAACTCTGTCGCGAGCCATCTTGCGGCCGTACCACTGCTCAGCACGCACAAGCTCATACCCTTTGAACTCGATCTTCTCAAACGCCCGCTCGCTCTTTAAGACGAATTGCTCGCCAAGCTTCCCCAAACGAATCGCGCGGCCGAGCTGGCGATATGAAATGGTGCCGTTGATGAAATCCTGGGCAAACGAGAAGTAGCTGTCGTCGGCGCGATACCCGACAATGCAGTCCCGCCCGCGGTAGTCGGGCATAAAAACTTGCTTGAGATATTCCCGAGCCTCATAAGCAAGCGCCGAGGGAGCGTCGAACACGCGATTCTCGAGCAAAACAGCAAGCCATCCTAAAACCCCGCAAGATTGCGACAGGTCGAGGATATCAAGTCCCGCACAATCGAGCTCGTAGCGGTTGGCAAACCCATTGCGATTGCGCGCAACTGCCCATTCTTTAGCCATATCAGGCGTTTCGGTGCAATAAAAGCCCAGCCCGTAGTCGTTATATGGCTTGCCTCTCCCGTATTCGGGCCGCTCAACAATATACAAGGACCCATGATAGAGACAGCGCACCGCACCCTCGAACCCCTCCATAAGCGTCTCCTCACATGTTGTACTCCCAGCGGAGTATAGCATGTGAGGACCCCCTCATCCACGGGTGGGCCAAAACACGTCGAGGACACCGGCCAGCCTTTGCCCCTTCATGGAATTTGCTTGCCTTGTCGCTGCGTCATCATAGTTTTCCTTGCCTTACTTTATTATCTAGTTAGGCACAGATTACTTTTAAGGAGTCGCCATGGAATCACTTCCGTACGGCCGAGTTGAAACGTTTCTTGAGCAGGGCGTCGCCCAGCAGTGTGCACCTGTGCTCATGGGCGTGAAACCCGCAGGGATGTTCAATGTCGTGCGCTACCATCAAGTGGGCGCGCACCCGTGTGGCAAGCCGATCATGGCGCAGGCGGCACGCGAACAAATCGAGCTCGCCGTGGAACGCGCCGATGCTGCCCTTCGCGAGACAGGCGTGCGACTTCGCGTGATGGCGCACCGCAAAGGCAGCTCGATGGTGTTCGTATGGCGGCCCGCGCTCATGCGCGCCTTCATCGGCCGCGACCCAGAAGCGACAATGCTCGAGGTAGAAGGCTATAACGTGAACGACGACAAGGCTTGTGTCGATCGACTCCAAACCCGCGTGCTCAGCTTCGACTCCCGACCCCGCAACCCCGACGGCACCGACCGCTTTCCCCATGAGGTGGGCTTCCTGCTGGGCTATCCGCTCGACGACGTCATGGGCTTCGTGCGCACGCGCGCCGCAGCCCTGGCCCGCGGCTGGTGGAACGTCTACTCCGACGTGGCCCGGGCCCAGCGGGTCTTCCGCACCTACGACGCATGCGTCGCCCTGGCCGACCAGCGCCTGTGCGAGGGAGACACGCTTACGGGCCTTTCAGGCGGTGCCGCAAACATGGCGGCGAACAGGGCCCTGGCGCTGTATCGCTAGCCCGGCAAGCTGGATGCACATCGACAGGTTTCCTCAGCACGAGCTTATTCGACGAGTCGCCGAATCGGACGCGCGACTGTCTTCCTGCATGCCTATACTGCGGACACTCAACCAACGGGCCCGGAGGCAACATGGCGCAGGACACAAAGAGCAGCACGGCAACAAACAAGGCGGACAAGCCAAGCACCCCGAAGTCGGCAAGCCGCAGTCGCCCACAGGCGAACAACCCCCAGGGCCCCCGCCCGGCCAGCGGCGCGGCAGCCAAGGAAAGCCCCGCGAAGCCCAAGACGCCCAGCACCTCCCCTGCAGGTGCCCCATCGTCCACCAAACGCCTCACCGACGAGCTGCTCAAACGCCTGCTTGCGAGCAAGACGGTCGATTCATACCTTAAAAGCGCCGAGATGCCCGACGCGACGCTTCCCGACTACCTGTTTGAGCTGCTCCACAAGCGCAAGCTCAAGCGAGCCGACGTCATGCGCGGCTCGGGCCTCAACGGCACGGTGGTGTACGACATCTTCTCGGGCAAAAGCCGCCCGGGGCGCGACCACGCCGTGATGCTCGCCCTGGGCCTGAAGGCCGACCTGCCCGAGACGCAACGCATATTGCGCCTGGCAGGCGTTGCGGAGCTGTGGTGCAAGCATCGCCGCGACGCCGTGCTCATCTGGTGCATCGAGCATGGTCTCACGCGCGCCGAAACCGACGACGAACTCTACCGTCTCAGCGAGAAAACCCTGCTCGGCACCGACAAGCTCCAATAGGTGGAGCACCCGCAAGGGATGCCAGCAACTCGCACCGAAGAGCCGCATCGCGCGCGCATAATTCAGTTGCCAACTGAGGAACAACCCCTCCCGCAAGGTTAGAATATTGGTTTTGCCGAGATGGGAAGGGAGAGAGCGCGTGAACGACGAGCAAGTTTTGCACGCCATGTGCATAGACGACAGCTATCACGTCGAGCGCGTGCTCGCCGAAAAGCCCAATGGCACCACCGAGCTCGTGACCATCGACGGGGCCGGGCCGTTCGTGCGCAAGAAAATCCCCCTTGAGCTGGCCAATCGGCGCGTTTGGTCCATCTTGCCCGAATGCGACTGCGCACGACTCCCCCACGTGGAGACAACCTACGAGCTGCCCGACCGCTTCGTGGTGGTGTACGACTACATGCCCGGCGAGTCGCTCGAAAGCCTCGTGCAGGCAAAAGGCAAGCTGGACGAGAGCGCGGCCGTTGACCTGGCGGCCCAAATCTGCGAGGCAGCCGAAACCCTGCACGCCGCAGGCGTCATCCACCGCGACATCACGCCGGCCAACATTATCGTGGCCGCCGACGGCGCCCATCTCATCGACCTGGGCATCGCCCGCACACGCAGCGCCCAGGCCACGCGCGACACCACGTCGCTCGGCACCTGGGGATATGCCTCACCTGAGCAATACGGCTTCGCGCAGACCGACGCACGCTCCGACGTCTACTCCATTGGCCGGCTGCTGGGCTTCATGCTCTGCGGCGTGCATCCCGGCGAGGCTGAATACGACGAGACGTTTGCCCAGGCAGACGGCATTACGCCATCAACGCGAACCGCCATTGAGAAGGCCTGCTCCTTCGAGCCCAGCGCGCGCTACCAGTCGGCCGCCGACCTGGCCCGCGCGCTCGGGCGGCCAATCAAGGCAAGGCAGCATACGGCTGGCGCCCGGGGCGGAAGCGCGCGCGACATGCACGACCAGACCGGCGCCGGGCAGACCGAAACAAGCGACAAGGTCATCGCCCAGCCGCCCACAGAGCAGGAACCGAAAGGCCAGCCCCTCCAGCCCGACAAGCTCGCCCGCAAGAAGCACGGGTGCCTCAAGTTCCTGGTAGTGGCACTTGTCGCCTTCATCATCGTCGCCACCATCGGCATAACAGACATGAAGCGGACAGAGCAGGCGCAATACGAGAGCGCGACGTTCGCCTGGCCCACGACGGGCCTGGCGACGCTGCTGCCCGAGCCCGCGAGCACCTGGGGCACGATGCCCTTCAACAGCGACTCCTACCTGAGCTTCGAGGTGCGCGGCTGCAGCGAGGAGACCTACTCAGCCTACGTTGAAGCCTGCCAGGCAAAGGGCTTCGACGTCGAACCCGAATGGATCGGCGACTACTCCTATTACGCCTACGACGCCGAGGGCAACAGGTTGAGCCTGCACCTGTTCACAAGCACATCCGTGATGGACGTAAGCATAGACGGGACGACAAAGCTCGACGAGCTCACCTGGCCCACATTCGGCCTGGCAGCAAGTCTGCCTGCGCCCGCCTCGCACATAGGCAAAGTCACGACCGACAGCTCGTCCGTCTGGCAGGCAACCATAGGGCACACCGCCCTCGACGACTACGCCGCCTACGTCGACGAGCTCCTCGCGGCCGGCTTCGACCAAGACTACAAGCGAGGCGACGAGTCGTTCTCGGGCACCAACGCCGAAGGCATCCAGGTAACCGTGCACTACGCGGGTGCCAACAGGATGACCGTGCGCGCCGAGAGCCTCGACAGCAAGACGCAGCAGAAGTAGGTCGGCAAGATCCAGAACCAGCAAACCCTGCCCTTGCGGCTCACAGTCCCGTCGTGAATGCAGCAAGCCGAAAAGACCTTGGGCTGCGTCGGCATCCAGCCAATTGCCCGGCGGGAGCACCCCGGCGCGTCTTCCTCCCCCCGCCTGCGGGGCCCTACCCCCGCAAAAAAACGCCGCCCGCACCAAACTACCAGGTGCGGGCGGCGCTGCAGGGGGGCAGTAAATAGAAAAATCAGAGCTTAGTGAACAAGGTCGTGCTCAAAACGATAGGCCGCCTTGAGGTTGTAATCACCGAGCATGTCATGGGGCATCTCGAGGCGCTGCTCAACCGGCTTGGCCGTCAGCTTGCGGGCCTGCGCCGGGCACACGATGCCGCACTGGCCACAGCGCATGCACAGCGCGTTGACCTGCGGGTACCCCTCGTCATCCATAGAGATGGCAAACATCGGGCAGCGCTCAACGCATGCCCCGCACTTCACGCAAGCATCCTTGTCGTAAACGAGGTCGTAGTTGCTGGTGTTGGCGTAACTAATTCCCAGTTCCTCGCAGGCTTCCGGGCCAGCCGCCACATAACCCTTCAGAATGCCGCAGCATTCGCCCGTGCAGCTGCAGATAACCTCGCTGCCCTGCGTGAAGCAGCTTTGCAGGATCATGCCATGGTCCACAGAGCGCTCGAGAATGGACTTGGCCTCGTCGCGATCAATCTGGCGAGCAATGCCGTTCTCGATGTAGTACTCGGCCTCCTCGCCAAAGACCATGCACGTCTCAAGAGGATGGCCGCACAGGGGGCTCATGTAATCCTTAAGCTCCTCGCTCCCGAGGGCCGGAGCCTCTATGCCCTCCGCAGACATCGCCATGAGGCGGCACTGACAGGGAGCGACGCAGATTACCTCGTTGCGATCGATAATCTTCTGGTAATCATCAAGGGGGAGGATGCCCTCCTCATCGGCAACAATATTCTCCTCGCACGGAATCGCGTAATAGAAAGGCGTTCCGCCCGTCAAGAAAGCCGCATTGGTGTAAACGGGCTCGAGGTAGGACGAGACAAATGAGGGAATCCAGCCATCCTCATAGTAGCGATTGAGGTTGTACTCAAAAACGCCGTGCACAATAGCGACGTGGTGATAATAAGCCACGCCTGCACGGCGCGCGCGCCACAAGAGGCCACGGTGAGACAGGTCCTCGCACACGTTGGCGCACTCCGCCTCGTCGCGCCCGGAGGCGGCGGCAAACTCCGCCGCGGTGAAGACCACGCCGTACGGCATTTCGATATACGCCTGAGCCTCGTCCTCGGTCATATTGGCCATCAGAAAGTCGAAGCTCACGTCCTCTTCGACATCTCCGGCGTAGCCCAGGCCGTAGGAGTTGAACAGGGCGCGGAGCTTGTTCCAAACGGCCGGGACAACCGTGCCGTCCTCACACACATGCTCGCCCACAGAGTCGACCAGCTCATGGCGACGACGGTTTAGCTCATCGATGCCCATAGTGCTCCCGCCCATGGAAGCAACATCGTCCGGCGTGCCGACCTCTTCTGCGTCGGCAGCCTTTGGTGCAAGTGCCGCAGTTCCCATGGCTCCCAAAGCCACCGTCGCGGCAAGCAATTCCCTTCGATTGATAGACTCCATTTTGCCTTCCTCCTCCATGTCCCGTTCCTTCTCCCAAAAAGAGCAGCCGGCCGTCCTTTCGCATATCGCAGGCAGACCTTTGCCGCTGACACAGATTTTGGTCCCCTCAGACCAGGCGACAAAATGGGAGTTGCGTCTTATTTCACCATAGGACAATAGTCCCAATGGGGCCGATTTCCCCTCATCACATGGTAGTATTGCCCCGTCTTCCGAAAGGGGTGGCCATGCCGAAAACTCAAGAGGCCAAAGGGCCCAAAGCCGGACTAAGCTGGCACGATATCATTGCGTTGTGCGCAGGCTTCGGCCTCTTCCAAACATATTATCCCGTAGGAACAGTTGGGACCGTATGCGCCACCTCCTTGGCGCAATCGCAGGTCGTCCTCGCCATAGCCCGCGGGTTTTTCTTCGCAGCAATGGTCGTCCTCATGATCGTTCTTGCGACGACAAATCGAAGCGTGCAAAACCTACGATTAGTGCGCGGGTCCAGCAACGCCGGTCTGCTCCTGTCCTTCCCGTTCATGTATTCGCTCAGCGCCATGGGGATTCCCGACGTTGGCATCGTGGCAGGCTCAATCCTGCTTGGAGCATCCTCGGCGCTCCCTTTCTTGAACATATTCCAAGCACTGGCATCCATTCGCCGAAGCCGCGGGCAGGGCTTCTGCTTGATTCTGCTGGCGTGCTGTTCGCTTGTTTCCGTCGCCTTCATGCCCCTGGGGCTTATCGTCGCCAGCGGCGGAATGCTGGCGGCGTTGACCATGGAGTGCCTCGCAGGACTGTTTCTCATCGGCAGCACGGCCATTCATCGCACATCATCCCAGCAGAATACGTGCCAAAACCCCTCTGTCATATACCATCTCTCACGCACAGTCGTCGCAACCACAAGCTGCCTGGGTTTTGTATGGGCGATGTCGTTTAGCGTGGCCGCATCATGCGGGTTTGGCGAGGGCCGCCTCAACGGTGGGACATGGGGAATCGTGCTGGCGGGCATCGTTGCGAACATCGCCATGATTGTTCTTGCCTTCAAGGCCCGCGAAGAACTCTTTGGGCGATTTGGCCTACTCTTGCGAGTCGTCATATGTGTCATTGGCACTTTATGGGGCTTCGTGCCTCTTTTTAGCGAGGCGCATCCCATGTTCGCCTGCTTTGCCTCGGCCGCTTCATATCTCCTGGTCAATACAATAATGATTCTCTTGATACTTGAACTGGCAGAGCAGTTTTCCATCGACGTCCAATCGGTGGCCGCGCGCAACTTCGTCCCGTTCATCATTGCCGCCTGCATGGCCACAATCGTATTTGGAGCTTTTTCGAGCCCGGCATTCCCAGATGCGCCCGTCATACCCACGGCTTCAATCTGCATTGCCGCGCTCTTCATGTCGGTTCCGTTCTTGCCCAGCCTCATGAGTCACGCAACCGATATCGCCCAGGGGAAGCTCCCGGAAAACGAAGATCTCAATTCTCGTATCTCAACCCGAAAGGCCGCGCTGATTGCCTCCTGCCAACTGTCGGCGCGCGAGGCGCAAATCATGGACATGCTCATTGATGGACTGACACGAGAGGAAATTGCGCGCGAACTTTCTCTGAGTCCCCATACCGTGAAGAACCACATGACATCGCTGTACAAAAAGACTGGCACCCACTCATCGCGCGAGCTCATCGCGCAATTGATTGAGAACGTCTGAAATCGAGGGCGGCAGACAGCAAGCAATTGGTGCATCGAGGTTTGGCCGCATCCGCCGCACCTCTCCAAGCAATCCGCAACCTTACGGTGATGTCACCAACAACCCGTAAAACGCCGACAGGGGCGGGCGGGGTTCTCTTATAATGGGCGGCATTGCCCGAAGGGTGGGCAGGGGGACACCGTCGAGAAGGTTGGGGAGGTGGGCATGGACAACGCCAGCAAGAGCCCTGTCATCCAGGTGCGCGGCTTACGCAAGGAATACCGCCTGGCAGACGATACCGTGGTGGCGCTCAAGCGCATCGACCTGGACATCATGGCAGGCGAGGTCTGCTGCATCTTCGGCACCTCGGGCTCGGGCAAGTCCACGCTGCTCAACCAGCTCGCGGGCCTGGAGAAGCCGACGCGGGGCTGCGTCTACATCGCAGGCGCACCCATCTCGCGCATGGACGAAAACGAGCTTGCGGCCTTTCGCCAGAAGTACCTGGGGTTCATCTTCCAGGCCTACAACCTCCTGCCCGCGCTGACCGCCACCGAAAACGTGGCGCTGCCCCTCGCCTTCCGCGGCATGCCCAAACGCAAGCGCGAGGCACTGGCCCGCAAGATGCTCACCCGCGTGGGCCTGGGCAGCCGGGCCGAC
The DNA here is from genome assembly GCA_934636245.1 of uncultured Coriobacteriales bacterium. Classification (GTDB taxonomy): domain Bacteria; phylum Actinomycetota; class Coriobacteriia; order Coriobacteriales; family UMGS124; genus UMGS124. Next base: position 25,298 of record CAKUAI010000003.1, on the reverse strand, counting down.
CATTTCCCCAGCCAGATGTCGGGTGGCCAGCAGCAGCGCGTGGGCATCGCGCGCGCCTTCGTGACGCGGCCGCGTGTGATGTTCGCCGACGAGCCCACCGGCAACCTCGACTCGAAGACGACCGCCGAAGTCATGCAGATGATCTGCGGCTTTGCGCGCGCCCACGGCCAGACCATCGTACTCGTGACGCACGACCCCAACATGGCCGCCTACGCCGACCGTATCGTCACGCTCATCGACGGCCTCATCGTGAGCGACGAGCGCGTGGAGCATCCCGCCGCCCCTGCCGAGCCGCCCGCAACTGCCACCAGCGAACCAACCGACGCCGCGCCCTGCGACGCCGTTATCAAGGAGTAGGAATGCCGCTCTTCTCGCCCACCCCCACAAGCCTGTGCGCCCGCAGAGAGCGCCGCCGTCAGCTCGCGGCCGCCCTGGCCGGCACCGTGCTTGCCATCTCGTGCGCCTCGGCGCTGCTTTCTGCCGGCACCCACAACGCCCTGGCAGAGGGCGACGTGCCCATCATCAGCGAGCAGCCGGGTGCCTCTGGCGGTGAGCAGGGCGGCATCATCGTCAACCCTCTCCCCAACAATCCCCAGCCCGAGCCGGATCCGACGCCGGCCCCCTCGCCTGCGCCCACGCTCATCGCGAGCCGCGCCGACATCCCCGCCCTGGCTCCCGGCCAGCAGGCCGAGGTGGAGGTGACGTTTGAGAACACGGGCGACACAGCACTCATCCAACCCGTCACCTCGTTCTCGACCTCCTCGGGACTCGTGCTCGTGGGCAACTCCTCCACGCTTGCCCTGCCCGACATCGAGCCGCACGGCAAGCAGACCGTCAAGATCACCGTTGCCGCGCTCGACGGCAGCGCCAATGCCGCGCAGTCGCTCGGCGTTGAGACGCGCTTCAACTACGTGCGCGACGGCGCCCTCACCCAGGCAAGCGCGACCGACAGCGTGCCGATTCCCTGCGCCGCGGCGACGCCCGGCACAGGCGACAACCCCGACCAGGGCGGCACAGGCGACGGTGGTGCAACCCCGGGCGACGGAAGCGGCGACGGCTCCGGTGACGGGGGCGGTGACTGGGGCGGTGACTGGGGCGGTGGCTGGGGCGACGGCGGCACGAGCGTACCCGACTTCTCCGACGGCATGGGCGGCTCGGCCCAGCAGACCACGACGGCCGGCACCCCCGACAAGCCCGTGCCCAACGTCATCGTGAGCAACTTCTCCTACGGCGACGGCACAGGCGCGGTAGCCGCAGGCAGCACGTTTCCGCTCACGTTTGCCTTCACCAACACCAGCACCTCCCTCACCGTGGAGAACCTCGTGGTGTCGGTGGACACGGGCGACCAGTTCACCATCAACGGTGGCACCAACACGTTCTACTCGGCCTACCTGGGCGCGGGCGAGCTGCAGCAGCAGACGCTCAACCTCAAGGCCATCTCCGGCGACAAGGCCGTGCCCGGCACCGTGACCATCGGCTTCAAGTACGAGTACGTGGAAAACAACGAGCGCAAGAGTGCAAACACCGAGGTCAAGCTCACGGTTCCGGTGTTTCAGCCCGACCGCTTCGAGCTCGCGAACCCCATCGCGCCCGACTACGCCTCGGTGGGCGAAGAGGCGACCGTCACCGTCTCCTACGTCAACAAAGGCAAGTCGGCCGTGTCCAACGTGGCCGTGAGCATCTCCGGCGAGGGCATCCACACCGAGACGCCCGCGCAGAACGTGGGCAACCTCGAGTCGGGCAAGAGCGGCACCATCGGCCTTGCCTTCACTCCCACGCAGGGCGGCACGCTCAACCTCACGCTCACCGTGGAATACGAGAACGCCAACGACGACACGGTGACCAAGACGTTTCCCTTGCAGGTAGACGTCATGGACGACCCGTATGCCAACATGAGCGACGAGGAGCTGCAGGCCCTGTTCGGCGGCGGCATGGACGATGGCTTTGAGGGGGACGGCGCCCAGCAGGGCCTTCCCGTGCCCGCAATCATCGGCATTGCAATCGCCGCGCTTGCCGCCGTCACTCTCATCGTCGTGGCAGTGCGTCGCGGAGCCAAGAAGCGCAAAGCCAGCCAGCGCTGGGACGACGATGACGACTGGGGTGACTGGGGCATGACGGTGCCGCCCCTCAACGAGCATGTGCCCGTCATCCCACGTGGGCAGGACACGATCGTGCGCGGCGTCGGCCAGTCTCGCGTGCCCGGCGAGCTGGGCCAGGCAGACGGCAGCCAGTCGCACGTTCAGGGGACGGGCGCCCCGAGCACGAACTCTAGCAGCGGGAACGACCCCAGCGGCGCCCCCTCGCACATGAGGCCCTAGCCCGTGCGGGCCTCCGACATCGCAGGCATGTGCCTGCAGAACCTCAAACGCAGGCGCGCCCGCACCGTCCTCACCTCGCTGGGCGTCCTCGTGGGCACCTGCTCCATCGTCATCATGGTCTCCATCGGCCTGGGGCTCTCCGAGCAGATGAGCCAGACCCTCGCGCAGATGGGCGACCTCAGCGTGATCCAGGTGAACGCGCCGTATGCGTACTCGTCGTCCGACGACGGCATCAAGCTCAACGACGAAGCCGTCGCGCAGATGGAGGCGATTGAGGGGGTCGCGGCCGTGAGCCCCAAGATGTCCCTGGACAGCGACGACACGATGTTCACGCTCTATGCCGGCACGGGTGACAGGTACGTGTGCAGTTGGGCCACCATCGTGGGCATGAAGGCGTCGGCGCTCGACAGTGTGGGATACGAGCCCATCGAAGGAGAGCAGCTCAAGGCATCTACCAGCGGCATGTCCAAGGCAACGACGGGCGGCGCGATAGACGTGCTCGTGGGCCAGTGGCTCGCGTACAACTTCTCCGACACCTACCGCGCTGAAGGCAGCCAGTACGTCGACCGCTATTCCTATCTCTACGACTGGGACGGCACCGGCGACATGCCCGATGAGAGCCTGGCACCCGACCCCTTCTTCGACATCCTCTCGGTGGGCAACCTCACGCTCGCCGCGCTCGACTCAAACGGCAACGAGAAGATGCGCTTTACCCTGCACCCCGTGGGGAAGCTGGCCGAGGACTACTCGAAGGGCGACGAGACAAGCCAGGGCATCGTCATGGACGTGGCCGACGTACAGGCGATTCTCGCGCAGGTCATCGGCAAGACGCCCGCCCTCACCTACAGCCAGGCCATCGTCAAGGTCAACGACATCTCGCACGTGGCCGACGTGGAGAAGGAAATCCAGGGCATGGGCTTCTCGACCTACTCGATGGAGTCCATCCGCAAGCCCATGGAGCAGCAGGCGGCGCAGCAACAGCTCATGCTGGGCGGCTTGGGCGCAATCTCACTCTTCGTGGCCGCGCTGGGAATCACGAACACCATGGTGATGAGCATCACCGAGCGCACGCGCGAAATCGGCGTGATGAAGGCGCTGGGGTGCTACGTGCGCGACATCCGGGCGCTGTTCCTGGCCGAGGCGGGCGCCATCGGCCTTCTCGGCGGCGCAGCCGGCTGCCTTGTGAGCTTCGCGGTGTCGCTCGGCATGAATCTCGTGAGCGCAGGTGACTTCACCGGCGATGGCTGGCTGCATGCACTTGTGGGCGGCGGCACCACGGCGCGCATGTCAGTCATCCCCTGGTGGCTCTACCTGGGCGCCGTCGTGTTCTCCATGCTCATCGGCCTCGTCTCGGGCTACTACCCGGCGCGCAAAGCGACGAAGATCTCGGCCATCGAGGCAATCAGGCAATAAGCGCGCAGCAGGACGACAGAGCAACAAGGCAGTCGAACGGCAAGGCTGCGGGCGGCAAAGCAGTCGGGCGGCAGCGCGGCAGGACGCCAGAGCAGCAAGAGCACGCAAAAGGCCGCCGGCGCGGGGGTGCGCCGACGGCCTCAGAGGGGTTTGTCGAACTTGGCGAGTTGGGGGGAAGCCTCGCCTAGAGCTTGGAGCCTAAAGCTTACTTCGCCTGTTCAAGGGCGGCCTGGACGGCGTTCATGATGGCAAGCGAGGTCTCGGTGGCGCCGGAGACGGCCACCCTGACGGGAACCTCCTCGCCCACGCCACAGCCCGTACCCTCGCAGTTTGCCTCCATGTTGAGGATGCTTACTCCTCGTCGACGCCGGCGAGGTGCTTGCCCATGAGCCAGCCGAAGGTGACGTTGCGTGCCATGCTGATGCCCGGAACCGTGACCTCGTTGTAATCAACGCCAAAAAGCGTGCCGGTAACAGTACCGATTGCATACAGACCGGGAATCTCGACGCCGTCGTTGTCGAGGACGTTGCCATCGACGTCGGTGATGAGACCGCCCACGGTCACCGCAAGCTGAGTCGTCATCTTCAGGGCGTAGAACGGGGCCTGGACGATGGGGGTCATGAGTTCGGGGCGCTTGCCGAAGTCCTTGTCCTCGCCGCCCTCGGCCAAGGTGTTGTAGCGCTCGACCGTGGCAAGGAAGTTCTCCTTGTCCGTTCCGGTATAGCCCATCTTGTCGGCCAGCTCGTCAAGGGTGTCAGCCTCAAGGAGCAAACCGTCCTCGCGCTCCCAAGACAGCGCCGTCTCTTCCTCGCGCTCTACGGTCCACTCGTCGTGAATCCCGCGGAAATCCTGGTCCCAGCTCATGCCACCGCCAACAGCAAGCGAGGCGGGCAGCTCGGTCTTCCATTTGTCGTCCCAGATGGCCCAGGAGATCTGATCAGGCTGGCGCAGCTGAGCGACGGCAGCTCCGGGGTAGCCGTTGTCCTCGTTGCAGTAACGCTTACCATGCTTGTTGGTACGCAGATAATGGTAGCTGTAGGCACGGAAAATCATCATGGGATGGGGCGCCTCCTGCATCTGAGCCCCCACCCAAAGTCCCATCTTGTGGCCTGCGCCGGTACCGGCGGCAGTGTAGAGGTCGAACAGGTCGCGCTTCCAGCCAGTATAGTAGTCAAACATCTCGTCGTCTCCGCCGTAATCGCCCGTTGCCAGGACAACGGCGTTGGAGGCGTTGATCTGAATGTAATTACCTTCGGCGTCGGTGCAGACGGCACCAGTCACGCGCCCGTCCTCATCCTTGAGAAGCTGCACGGCTTCCGTCTTTGTGAGGTACTGGCCACCGGCGTCGATGACCTCCTGGGCCATATGGTCGATCTCGTCGCGCACAACGTCGTAGCGCCCCTCGGGCTGGCCAGACTCGGGGTAATAGAAGGCGACATGAGTGTAGTTGCGGTAGAAGTCGCTGTTGCTCGAGTAGCCCTGGACAACGGGATGATAGCCCCACTCGGTGTTCTTTGCGGTCCACCAGTTGCCGGCTTCGCCGGAGCGAGACATGAAGCGGTACACGACATCGCCGCAAACGCGGTTCGCACTCTTCACCACGAAATCACGTGCAAGGATATAGGGGTCGAGCTCCTCGCAGGCCTCGTCGAGAACGCACTGGGGGTTGACGAAACCGAAGTCCTTGCCCACGGCGCGAGACTGCTCGTTACGCTCAATCATGATGACCTTGAGGCCGTTCTCGACGCAGCTCGACGCCGTCACCGAACCGGCTATGCCGCCACCGATGATAAGCACCTCGGTCTCAAGCGTATCGGTAATCTGGTCGGAGGGAATCGGGTCGGGAGCAACCATGAACGAAGGCACGCCACCCGTATAGGCAGACTCATCCCCGTCACCCTTAGACGACGAGTCCGGGGTCACAGTCGTAATCAGGGGGTTGGCAAGCGCCTGGGAAACGCCGGCGACACCTGCCGCCAGGGCCGCGCCTCCAGCCGCGCCCTTAACGAAATTCCTACGAGACACGTTGTGAATCGTTTCCATGCGATCCTCCTTGGCTTGGCAACGGTGCTCACACGCACCGTCACATTGACGTCGACGCGCTCGGCTTTGCACGTCGCAATGCACACTAGGCAAAGGCGCGGCATCGCCATAGCCCCAGAAACTGAGAGAATCGGCTGGTAGGGACACCCCCAATTATTGGGGGTGCCCTCATGGGCCGCAGGGTCTTGCCATGGTGATATCCTACAAATCCAAGCGAAGTGGCTGCAAAAGATCCGTCTGGCCCGTAAGGAGGCATCAGATGTCCAATTTAGGAAAGGTGTTTGCCAATCCTCTTGTCTGGGCATTCGCATTTCTGACGGCCGGCGGTGAAGTCATGGGGTTCCGACTCTTCGACGTCGCTTTTCAAACCGAGTCCGGTTTTTTGGGCAGCTTTTCCTCATATAGCATGTGCCGACTTGTCATCATCGCCGCCACCATTCCCTTGGCAGCCCAAAACGTTTCCCTGCGCAACCGCCCTTGGCTGATTGCCCTATGCATGGCGTTCATCGTGCTGGGCAGTCTGCTCTTTGCATCGGGCCTGTCTGCAGCTCAGCCGGCGTTCTCCTCCATTGGGTTCGTCTGCATGGTGATAGGCTCGGAGATTCTCTACCTCTCGTTGTTCGAGCGCATGTCCGCCCTTTTCCTCAACGACGCCCGCGCCTGCCTTGTCTGCGGTTCGCTTCTCGATGTTCTGCTTGTTGCGACGTTTATAGTCCGAGGCCTCGCTTCGATTTATATTTGCGGGGTATTCTTGATAGTCGGGGCGACATTCCTGTTACTGAAACCACGACTGTCAGACAATCTTGCCGCAGCCGGCCGCGAGGCGCGCGAAGGTCTAACGAACATCAGGGTGCCGCGTACCGTAATCATGGGTTTTTTCTCCATCGCCCTTGCCTTCGGCCTTTCAAATGACCTGCTCTACCAAAACGACCCGTCGGTCACGGTTGCGGTAGTCGCTTCGACCAAATTCGTCGCGCTTGTCTTGTTTGTCGCGATGACCTGGCGCATGGGCGACACGGGATACGGCATCCTGTCACGGCTCACGGCCACATTTGCCGTGGGGGCGTTCTGCCTTCTGCTGTCCCAGATGGACACGGTGTGGGCCAATGTCGCCATGGCGCTGGGATATTCGATGTTCGAGCTTGTCGGCAGCCTTGCAATCATCAACCTGATGACGATTTGGAAGGCAGGGCCCCTTTCGGCGCTGTGCGTGTTCAAGGCCATCGTGTATACCGGCCATGTGGTTGGAGGCCTTTTGACCGCAGCCTTAGGTAATGGAGACATGCCGTCGGCGGGCCTTTTGGCAATAACGTTGCTTCTGGCCATAGTTGCCATATGGTGCTTTGGAAAAGACGACCTCTGGTCAACGCTTTTTGAAGACGAATCGGACGGTATCCACAAAGACACCGATGACGCACGGTCTTCCTTCGAGGCGGAACTTTCAAGAATAGCCTCTCTATATGCCCTATCCCCGCGAGAAAAGGAAGTCGCCGGTCTATTTGCACGCGGTCGCAGCGCCATGTTCATCGCCGAGGAGCTTTGCCTAAGCGAGAACACGATACGCGGCTACATCAAGCACGTATACGAAAAGTGCGACGTTCATTCCCGTCAAGACCTCATCACGCTCATAGCAGGCAAAGAGTCGGCAACGTCCCTATGACGTCGGCTTGAACCCCCATGGCCCCGTGCGGTTTCTACAACGTTACGGGGGTGGAGGGCGGCAAACGAAGAGTCGCCCTACCCGAGATTCCTGGGAAGGGCGACTCTTCGTTCTCGTATATGGTCAGGCGGGCAACCAACCAGCTAGGTGCCGCTTGTTACACAAGGCTTTTCTTTACGCCTTCGCCTGTTCAAGAGCGGCCTGGACGGCGTTCATGATGGCAAGCGAGGTCTCGGTGGCACCAGAGATACAGTCGATGCCGTTGACGCCGTTGCCGTCGACGATCATCTGGGGCAGCTGGTCGATGGCCTTGTCGCCGATGCCGGGGGTCTCCTGGTTATCGCCAACCTCGACAGCGGAGATCTTGCCGCCGGAGACGGTCACCGTGACGGGGACCTCCTCGCCCATGCCGTAAGCCGTGCCCTCGTAGGTGCCATCGGTGTAGGTGGCAGCGGCGTCGGCCTCAGCGCCGGCGGTACGCTCGGCCTCGCGGGCCTGCTTGTAGCCGTCGGTGTACTGGTTGAGCTCGCTCTCCTTGCCACCAGCAGCCAGGAAGGCGTCCTCGGTCTCGTTCGTGGCCTCGTACTGCGCGGGGTCAGCCTCGACGCCCAGCGCGCTGCGGGCAGCCATACGGCCCCAGGCCAGGCACTCGCCGAGGTTGCCGCCGCCCTGGTAGTCATGGCACCAAACGCTGCCGAACTCGCCGGCGCTGTACAGACCGGGGATGGGGTTGCCGTCGATGTCGAGGATCTGAGCATTCTCGTCGCGGCGAGGGCCGCCGTCGGTGTTCAGGAGCTCAGGCTCGCACTTAACCGCGTAGAACGGGGCGGTCTCGATGGCCGTAAGCGTGTGATCGGGACGGAAGTAGTAGGGGTCCTTGCCGTCCTTGACGCACTGGTTCCACTGCTCGACCGTGGCGGTGAGCTCCTCTGCAGGCACGCCCATCTGCTCGGCGAGCTCCTCGAGGGTGTCGGCCTGGTAGCCGTAGCCGTCGGCCACGGGGTCGCCCGTCATGTTGTGGTAAGCAGGGGTCTTCTCGTCCTTGGCGGCAGCGTCGTCGTAGACGAACCAGCTCACGGCAGGCATGGGCAGCACGTGGAACTCGCCGCCGAACTGCTGGTGGCCGTGACGGCAGCCAACGTGCACGCTGATGTCAGAGCCCTGGCCGAAGTCGTAGTCGTAGGTGGTGCAGCCGTCCCAGTCCATGTAGAAACGACGGCCGTTCACGCCCACGGTGATGCCCATCTGCTTCTCGAGGCAGCGATAGGTGCCGTGCGAGGAGCCGTCGAGCGCCACGCAGTTGGTCCAACCGCCAGCCAGGGAGTTCATGTGCCACATGTCAGCGCCCAGCTTGGCGCAGATGCGGTGGCCGTCACCGGTGTTGAAGGGAGCAGCAACGGTGTGGTACACGGGAAGCGACAGGTAGTCCTGGCACATCGTGGCATCGGACTCAAAGCCGCCGCAGGTCATGACAACACCCTTGTTGGCCTTGATGTAGACGCTCTTGCCGTCGGCGTCGGTGTACACGCCGCCCAGGACGGTCTTGGTCTCGGGGTCCTGGACCAGGGCGGTCAGAGGCGAGTTGACCTTGGTCTCAATGGAGTCGGCGAACTCGTTGCGGATCTTGTCAACGAGGAAGAACTGCACGTGACGGTAGGTGCCGGGCTTGTTCTGGGGCTGCATGCAGATACAGGCGTTCCACTGGGCGCCCTCGTGCTCGTTGTACTCGCCGTAGTCAGAAGAGGGATCGGGCGTGGCCGAGTAGCCCATGTTGTTCTCGGGCGGGTTCAGGCCGAGCACCCAGTCTTCGGTCTCAGCGAGGTTGGCCGCGAAGGCGTCGTAAATCGCATCGGGCGTGGCGTCAAACTCGCCGCAGCAGTTCTTGAGGTAAGTGGCCGTGCCCTCGATGTTGTAGGTGAACAGCGCCCAGCCCGAGCTGTACTTGGAGTTGCCGCCACCATTGACCCACGGGCTCTTCTCAAGAAGAACGACCTTGGCGCCGTTCTGGGCACCGGTGATAGCAGCGGTGGTACCGGCAAGGCCAGCGCCCACAACGAGCAGGTCGCACTCCTCATCCCACGTGATACCGCTCACATCGGCAGCCGTGTCGTTAGCAGGCGTGGCCGCATCGGCAAGGGCCGAAGAAGCACCGCAGGCAAGAGCTGCCGCTGCGCTCGTGCACATGGCTGCACCGGCGGTCTTGATGAACTGACGACGGGACTGTTCGAGCTTGGTGATCATAATCGTGCATCCCCTTCGGGTCGAATCCTGGCGAGCGCATGGCGCGGAAGCCAAGTCTTGCTCCGCGCCCTGCGTGCCGTGCCCCTGTGGCGCGGCCCTCGCTGTGAACGACTCGAACGATATACCGCGAGGCTGCCCTTGCGAGACCCCGAAAATCCATGATTGTGCGGACAAATCCCATGTCACATAAAATCATGTATGGGCATATGACCCATGTATGACCAATCTACCAGGTGTTTTTATGCAGCATGCAAAACCGGTCTCCAGGGCCTGCACGTGCATCCAAGCCGAGCGCCCTAACACGCCACCTGTGCCTGCGCGGCGTCCACCGCATCGATGAGCTCCTGGCGCGCATGGACCCCCAACTTGCGATAGAGGCGGGCAGAGTGGGTCGAGACCGTGTTGGCGGAGATACACAGGATGTCGGCGATCTTCTTGACCGAAAAGCCGAGACTCAGGTAATACATGATGTCGCCCTCGCGCCCCGTCAGGCCGTGTTCGTCGGCAAGAGCCTGGCACGCGGAGCGGCGACGCACCTCGTGAGAATCGACGGCACCTTCGGGCAGCGTGTCATCATCTGCACAGGGGCGATTGTCCTCCCCCAGAAGCGAGGCCTGGGTCGCAGACATTCCCCAAGACAAGACGACGCCGCCCTGGCCCGCAATGTGCATCGCGAAGAAGGCGGCGAGCACAACGCACAGCACCAGGGCCGTGCTGGACGAAACAGGAATGCGCGCCATATCCGGGTCTATCCCCGCCAACTGGAAGAGCGCCGGAGCAACTTGATAGCACACAAACGCGCCCACAATCTCAACCATCAAGAACAAAAGGCCGAACGTCGAAACGGGCGAGGCGGCGTCGCGATAGCACATCGTCATCAAAACAAGGAAGATGAAGACACGCAGCGTGCGCGAGACAACGGTGTGCGTGGCGAGGTGTCCCGGGTCGCTTAAGACGCCCGGAGCCGCCGTTGTGATAAGCAGGCCCTCGTACATCATGATTACCATGGCGACGACCAGGGTGAGCGCAGACTGCGAGGACACAGGGCGCTTGCCGCCGCCAAGGCACAGCAGGCCCAGGAACAGCGCCAGCAAAACGATGAAGCCCGCGTGCAGCAACCACGTGGGGTCTCCGGACTGCTCGGTGTCCTGCCCGCCACCAGCAAACGTCACGGCATGCAGCAGCGTCACAAATCCAAACGCCACGAGCAGCAGCGACCACTCGCGCAACGTCTTTCCGCTGGGCAAGAAGGAAAGGCCGCCCTCATTGGGCACCGCTTCAACACCGCACGCCTGCCAGCATGCGCCCGACACCGCCAGGCACACCGTGGCGGCAACCTGATATGCCGGCGTGCCAAACAAGAAGTTTACCAGCAAGAATACGGCGCAGATTCCCACGCCAACCATGCCGGTGACGCTCACGATGGGCAGCTGGAACATGACGTCGCCCATGCGCTCGGTCCAAGCAAAGAAGAGCAGCACGAAGACGACGGAGTAGAACCCGACAGCTGCCAAGTGAAGCAACTGGGCAAAAGCGGGGTCTAGCGGCAAGAAGGGAAGCCCCATGAGCAGGCCGTTGCTTGCCAGTGTGAGCATGGAGCACGCGAGGACCATCGGGGGTCGCCGCGCCAGCCAAGCTGCGAGCCTTGCGCGGCGCGCGATACACACCCCGCAGCAAACAAGCATGACAAGCAGGGCAAACGGATAGTAGATGCCGTCATCCCCTATGATGCTGTAGCGGTAGAACGAATAATGGATGGGCAACCACATCGTGGCAGCACCCACGCTCAGCAGCACAAGATTCCCCAGGCCCATATTCACATCGCCCTTCCCCCTGACGCATTCGTTCATAGGGCAACAATACACCAACTGGCCCACGCGAGCGGGCAAGGTAAGACACTTGCGATATACCAGCGGATTTGACCTGCGTTTTTGTCCAGTGCGCAGACAGCTGAAGCCGCCGTGGTATCATTGACCGTTGCCTCATGCGCACATCGGTATCAAGGGGAGGGGGCGTGCATGGGACGCGTCTGGGACAAGGCACCGTCATGGCTTGCCAACATAGAGGCCGACGTGCCGCTTGTCGCGGGCTTTGCGTCGTTTCTCGCCGTTGTCGATTTCCTCTTTTGGGGCGGCGCGGTCTCCAGTATCGCCAGGCCTTACACCTCGCTTGATATCTTTACGTTTTTCACCATCCCCTGCTTCCTTGTGGCAGGAACCGCCCTGCTCGGCCTCGCGCTGAGCCATCGGTTCATGCTGGCAACGAAAAACGCGACTGGAATTGTCGCACTTGTCGAGGCAGTGGGCATCGTCGGCGGAACATGCGTCCTCACAAGCCTGTTGACAAGCGAAACTGCTTGTGCGCCCCTTTTGGCGCTCACAGCGGCGGTGCTCGGCCTCGGCCTGGCGGCGGGTTTCTTCGGCTGGGGATGCACGCTCAAAACGCTACCCCTCGGGCGTCTTGTGGGAACCGTGGGCTGTGCCTGCGTGCTCTTCCCACTCGCTGGCCTTACCCTGGCGTTCTCGCCGACGCTTTCCAAGTATCTTATCGCTGGGGTTCTCACCTGCTGCTCTGTCACGCTTCGACGCACAGGAATGCATACGCTTCCCATCGGCGAGCCCGCCGCAGATGAGCCAGGCGCCAGCGAGTCAAACATCATCGAAAGCGCGAGCACCTTTCAGACGGCCCAATCTCAGGAAGGAGCTTCCGGCACGGCCCGAACCGTCTGGAACGCCTACGGCATCACCGCTCTCAGCTTCGCTTCGCTGGGTTTCGTGGCGGGCCTGTCTCGCATGGTGGCCCTTAGCAACGGCGCCAACAACCTCGCCGTCATGCTCGGCTCTCCCCTCTTTACGCTTGTCGCCGGCATCGTGATGCTCGGCCTATGGCAAAAACACGGCAAAATCGTGACGCCCATGGGCTTTTACCAGGCAGCTTTCCCTTTTGCAGCCTCGGGCTTCGTCGTGTTCAGCATTGCTGGGCTGGGACTCAGCACTGCCTTTGCCTGTTTCGCCAACTTCTTCTTCGAGTTCATGCTCGCCGTCATCACCGTGCACAGTCTAAGCACGCGTGACACCACGGACGCGTTGCGGCTGCCCTCATATTGCCTGGCATTGGGGCTGGCGCTGCTGTTCGCATGCCTCGGCACCCTCGCAAGTCTTATCACACGCGACCTATGGGTGGGGAGCCTGCCGGGGCTGGCGCTCAGCGTGGTCGTGTGCATCTACGTGCTCTCTATGGCGCTCATGCTGCAAATGCGCGAGCACCGCAAGCTAGACCAGGATACGATCGGCGCCCAGGCAGGCAACGATGAAAATCTCCCTGTCCAGGATTCGGCCAGCCCCGTGGAGCGCATGGAATCTGCCATCGCCACATGGGCTGATGGAGCGGCCGCGACATACGAGCTGACGCCGCGCGAAACGGAGATTCTGCCACTCGTGGTGCGCGGCCTCGACACGCCCACCATCGCCCAGGCGCTTGGCGTGTCCGACAACACCGTGCGCACGCACAAGAAGAGCCTCTACCGCAAGCTCGACGTGCACTCAAAGCAAGAGCTTCTCGAACTCATGCATCAGGCCAGGTAGATAGCCCGTCTAACCCTTGTCATGTGAAGCTAAAAGCCAACTTCACCCTTGCTCAGGCAATGACAATCGCGCCGTGTCCGCGCCATACTCGCCTTGGACACGCACCCAATCGTGGGTGCAAAGGAGACACAAGGGAGATATGCATGAACAGCACGATTTCTCGCCGCACGTTCCTTGCCGGTGCCAGCACCGCAGCCGCCAGCGCGCTTGTGGCAAGCAGCGCCATCGCTGAGGAGGCCAAGTCCGAGCAGGCTGACGCTCAGGCCGAGAGCGCCCAGGCCGCCGACGAGCTTCTCTACACCGCTTCCATCAACCCCCAGGACAGCGACTGGCTCGGCACCGAGACCGACTTCGCCACGCTGTTCTCCCCCTGGAAGCTGGGCAACATCGAGCTGTCTCACCGCATGGTGAAGTCCGCCGCCGGTTCGGCAACCTACCTGGCCGGCTACACCGACGAGCTGTTTGACTACTACGTCAACCTCGCCAAGGGTGGCGTTGAGATGATCTGGGTCGAGGGCGAGGCCTTCGCTCTGGGCGAGGACGGCACCTTCGGCGCCGAGGCCCTCGACTTCGGCAAGCGCCTCGTGGAGGCCTGCGCCGAGTACGGCTCTCACCTGGGCTATCAGTGGGCCCTCTTCGGCTCGAGCGTGGCCGAGGACGCCATGACCGTCGAGCAGATCCAGGCCATGGAGGACGTCGCCGCCACGTATGCCACCCAGCTCAAGGAGATGGGCTTCGAGGCCATCGAGATCAACGCCGCCGGCTTCAACCAGGGCGAGCAGTTCCTCTCGCGCTTCTACAACACCCGTACCGACGAGTACGGCTTCGCCACGCCCGAGAACCGTTCGCGCTGGGTGTGCGAGTGCATCCAGAAGATCAAGGCGGCCGCCGGCGAGGACTTCGTCGTGCAGATCCTCATCAACTGCATCGAGGACAACGACAACCTCGACAACAGCGCCACACTCATGACCACCGATAACATGGTGACCAACCCCCGCAACAAGGTCACGACGGTGGAAGAAGGCATCGCCATGGCCAAGTGCATGGAGGAGGCCGGCGCCGACTCGATGCACCTGCGTCTGGGCCCGCTCGGCAACCACCCCTGCCAGTTCGGCAGCGACCTGTACTTCCTGCTCAACGGCATTGAGGGCGCCACGGGCTTCGGCACCCAGTACGACTTCTCCAAGAACTGGCAGGGCTACCTCGACGGTTCCCACCAGGGCGCCGGCATGCTCATCGGCGTGGTCGAGCGCTACAAGCAGGCCCTTTCCATCCCCTGCGGCTGCGTGACCTACAACGATCCCGCCCATGCCCCCGAGTTCTTCGAGCAGGCCCTGGCCGAGGGCAAGGTTGACTTCTACATGATGACCCGCCCGCTCACCGTTGACTTCGATTACGTCAACAAGCTGCGCGAGGGCCGCATCGACGAGATCGCGCCCTGCACGCGCTGCCTGCACTGCCACATCGGCTCCAACCAGATGAACCGCGCCCTGGGCTACTGCCGCGTCAACGCGCTCACCCAGCGCGTCATGACCGAGAACGGCCCGGCCACCTACGAGCTCGAGCCCGCCGCGGCCCCCAAGAACGTCATGGTCGTCGGCGGTGGCCCCGCCGGCATGGAGGCCGCCCGCATCGCGGCTCTTCGCGGCCACACCGTCACGCTGTATGAGAAGTCCGGTATCCTGGGCGGCATGCTTCCCTTCGCCAGCGCCGTGAAGGGCCCGCACGAGAACCTCGACCAGCTCAACGCCTATCTCCAGAAGCAGCTCGAGCTGGCCGGCGTCACAGTTGTGACCGACACCGAGGTCACGGCCGACACGGTTGCCCAGGCAGCCCCCGACGCGCTCGTGCTTGCCTGCGGCGGCGCGCGCACCGCTCTCGACCTGGGCGGCGAGGGTGTCGAGGTCGTTGACCTCGAGCAGTTCATGTTCGCCGACCTGGGCGACAACGTCGTGGTCTACGGCTCCAATGCCCAGGCCTTCGACTGCGCGCTGTGGCTCACCGTGCACAAGAAGCACGTGGTCATGGTCACGCCCAACACGGTCGACGAGCTCGACATGCAGCAGTCCCAGCATGCCCAGCGCTTCATGACCACCGCCCTGTACGCCCTCGGCCTGCAGGTCTACACCGAGGCCAGCATCACCGGCGTCGCCGACGGCCAGATCACCGTCACGAGCGCAAGCGCCGGCGTGGACTACACGGTGCCGTGCAGCCAGGTGATCAACGCCGCCGACATGGTGGCCAACACCGGCCTGCTCGACGAGGTCAGCGTCGCCGAGACCTACGCAATCGGCGACTGCGCGAGCCCCTTCAACATCGCCCTGGCCATCCGCGGCGGCAACGACGCAGGCCGCGCGCTGTAAGGCCTCGCCTCTTCCGCAGCACCCGCACATACCTCGGCAACCACCAGAGGGGGCCGACTGCTACCTCGTGAGGGGAGCAGCCGGCCCATACATACGCGCGCCCTGGGTCGCAGGTCCCCCTGCCGCCCAGGGCGCCAGCGCGAAGGGCGCGCCGGGGCCGCTTGGTCCCGACGCGCCCTTTCTCATTGGCCCTCAGCCTAGATGTAGCACGGGGCCATGCCCCTCGATTCCCGCACTCGATGCTGCCGCAGGCACATCGCAGCAGCCGAAAATGTCCGCTTCCGATGTTGCGAAACCTTGCCAAGCCGACGTGAGTGCTTTGCGAGACATCAGCCAACCAGGGGGAGCCTGACAAGAAATCGCATAGGTATTGACTTTTTTGTACGTGTATTTACCTTCTGTTTTAAGGTAATCATGTGCCCTTGGACCCCGTACACTTTGCATCTATTACGAAACGATTTCTTCTGCGTATACTGGATTGAGATTAACCGCGAAGGACGCCTCATCCTGGGCATCACCCCGCGACGCCTACTCAAAGGGGGACAGCAATGTCTACTGATTCACGTCTCTCAAGCGCGGTTGCCCACCTTCTTCATTGGTCCCTTCCTTCTTCCCCGCTGTTTCTCGCGATCCTCATGTTGCTCGCGCACGCGCCCTATGCCGCGCCCATCGTGAGCCCGTCTTCTTTTTATCTCGCATGCATGCTTGGAGCGCTTCTCACGCTCGTAACGCTCCCCCTTCGCTCGTGGGGCCGTCGAGCTCGTCGTATTTGGTGCGTCGGCAGCGGCATTGGCCTTGAGGTGGCCTGGATTGTCCTGCTTATTGCCGAGCAGCAGCGCTCAGCCGAGCTTCTGCTCCTTGGGTCTGCCCTGGCCGGATGCTCTTCTGCATGCCTGCTGGTCCTCTGGCTCTGGGTTGACCAGGTGAGCGAGGCAGCAGGGGAAGTCACCAAACTTGCAGGTGCATTCGGCATAGCCTACCTGGCATACACCTTCTTTTCCGTTGTGCCGCATGCAGGTGTGGTGAGCTACCTGTTTCCCCTGCTCACCTGCCCTCCCCTGTTCGTCGGCCTTGCAAACGAACCGCCCAGCGTCGCCGACGCCGCGGACCCTTCTCGTAACGTGCATCCTCCCCTGCCCCAGACCATCGCCGTGACGCTGACGCTTGCCTTGTTCGGGGCGGGTTTCTCTGCCTTGGGCTTCGGTGGCCCTCAGGTCGAGCAGGGAGCTGGCCTGCTTTCTGTCCTGCTTTTCTGCTGCCTGCTTCCCTTTGGCGGCAACATGCACATCCTTCGCATTGCG
This sequence comes from uncultured Coriobacteriales bacterium, assembly GCA_934636245.1. GTDB lineage: Bacteria > Actinomycetota > Coriobacteriia > Coriobacteriales > UMGS124 > UMGS124. The sequence goes on along the minus strand of CAKUAI010000003.1, from coordinate 8,375 downwards.
GCCGTGCCACTCGTCGTGTTCTCATTGTGCCTGGGAGCCCTCGCGGGCGTGGGCAACGCTTTCGCCTTCTTCCTCGCAGGCTGCGGCTCGCTCGTCATTTGGCTGTTCCTCATGTTCCGCTTTGGATATGGAGGGCCGCGCAGCGCTTCCATACGGTCCATCACCCTGCGCCTGCTGCACATTGGCGCTTCGGCTGGCACAGGCATGATTTTGGGCAACGCCGTGTTTGGAGCCCTGCCCATTGCCGATGCAAACCGCGCCTTCGTACTCGTGGCCGCCATCGTCGTCGCCGACTTCTTCTGGCAAGCAAGCAGCCTCACGTGCAAGTCAGCCGCGCGGCAAGCGACCATGCAACAGACAGGGGCCGGCACCGCTTCGAACGGCGATACGGCCAGCACGCAGGTCTCAGCCCCTTCTGACGACCCCCAACTCGGCTTTGATTCCGAGGAAGTGGAACACATCGCCACCACGCTGGGGCTTTCCCCGCGCGAGGCCCAGGTTGCAGCCCTCCTTTGCCAGAGCAAGAGCGTGGGTTACATCTCCAAGAAGCTCGGCGTAGCCAACAGCACCACAAAGACGCATGTGCGCCACGTCTACGAGAAGGCCAACGTTCACAGCCGCGACGAGCTCCAGCTCGAACTGGAGCGCCTGCTCAAGACAGCGTAATGGGATCGTCATTGAAGCCACCGTCCACCCTGACACGTCATCAATCAAACCGACTACAACAAAAGCCCCGCAGGTCTGAGGCCTGCGGGGCTTTTTGGCTTACTCATGGGTGGAATGGCACTCACCGTGCATCGAGGAAAGCATCGGCGCGATATCTACGCGCCCCATCCAGCGCCCTCGCTCTCTATGCAGTCGGCGGGAGGGCTCCAGGGGTGCCGGTGGCGCCAGGAACCTCGGGCGTCACAGGCGTGATGGACACCTCGGGTGCCTCGGCAGCCTCGCGAGCCAGGCGCGCAGCGCGTTCCTGCAGGTAGGCAGCCGCATCACCGGGGTCGTCATCGATGTTCTCGTCGCCCAGGTCGACCTCCTTGGGTACCTTGCGGTACAGAATGTCGTACATGATGGGCACGATGTAGAGCGTCATGAACGTGGCATAGGCCATGCCGCCCACCACAACGAGCGCCATACCGCGTTGCATCGTACCGCCCACATCCTGGCTGAGCACAAGCGGCAGCATGGAGAGGATGGTAGTGAGGGCCGTCATAAGGATGGGGCGCATGCGCGTGACGCCGGTCGCCACAAGCGCATCGCGCTTCTCAAGCCCGCCGCGACGCAGCTGGTTGACATAGTCGACAAACACGATGCCGTTGTTCACGACCGTACCCATGAGCACCAGGAAGCCCATGAGCGACAGGATGTCGAGCTGCTGGCCGGCAAGCAGCAGTGCCAGGAAACCGCCCGTAAAAGCAAGGGGTACCGTAAGCAGCACAATGAAAGGCGACAGCAGGCTCTGGAACTGGGCGACCATCACGAGGTAGATGAGCACGAGGCCAAGTGCTGCCATGAGGCCCATTTGCCTGAGCATCGTCGAAATGTTGTCGAGCTCGCCGCCAAACTCAAGCGTGCAGCCATCGGGCACGTCATAGTCGTCGAGCTTCTCCTGCAGCTCACGAGAGAGCAGCGCGTTGTTCTCGCCATCCTTGACGTCGGCCGCGACCGTCATGGTGCGCTCGGAGTTCTCGTGCGAAATGGAAGTCGAGGCCTTGCCCGTGGTCACCGTGGCAACGTCGGACAGCTTGAAGGTGGTGTCGCCCACCGTGATCTCTCGGTCGAGAAGGTTCGCCTTCGTGACGGGGTCGGTTTCATCGACAATCGTCACCGTGACGCTCGTGTTGTCGACCTCGATGTCAGCAGAAGTTGCCTCTGTCTTTATCTGCGATGAAAGGGCCTGATAGAGCTGGGCAACCGTGACACCCTTTGCCGCAAGCTTATTGCGGTCGATGTTGAGCTGGAGCTCGTCGGCGGCATCCTCCATGCCGTTGTCGATGTTCTCGTACCCGTCGACCTCGCCCACGATGTCCATGACGTCCTGACTCATGTCGAGCAACGTCTGCTGGTCGGGGCCTTTGAGGGTGATGGACAGGCCCGAACCCATCATGGAGCTCATCTCATCAGAAGATGAGGCGCTCGTCAGGACCTCGCAGTCGAGCTTGCGCGTGTTCTTTCCAATCTTGTCCACGATGTTTGAAACCTGTTGCTCGGTCGTGATCGTGTCGTCAAGCTGGACATAGAGCGTGAAATGGTTGAACGAGTCGTCGGAACCCGTGGACCCGGCGGCCGAGGACATGACCGACAGCATAGCGTTGCCGTCCATGGCGCCCACGACATCCACCCCGTCGACATCGAGAACCGCGTCGACCACCTGATCGGCCGTGGCGCACGCCGTCTCCTTGTCGGTCCCCTCAGGCATGGTCACCTGGGCAACGATGGTCTTGCTCGACATCGAAGGCATCATGTTGATGCCCATGCTGAACACGCCGGCAACCGAGAACGCGAGCAGACCCACCGCCACCAGCAGGGGCAGGGCCTTGTGGCGCAGGAAAAACTCGAGCGAGCGGCCGTAGGCATCGCGCAAGTGCTCAAACCAGCCCGGCTTGGCAGGCTTCATGTGCTTGAACATGTACGTGGAGACCGTGGGGACAAGCGTGAGGGCCACAAGCAGCGACGCCGCAAGCACATACGCGATGGTGAGCGCAAAGGGCACGAGCAGCTGGCTCACGAGGCCCGAAGTGAAAATCGCAGGCAGGAACACGCACACCGTGGTGAGCGTGGACGCCACGACGGCGCCCGTGATCTGCTTGGCACCCTGCACCGCCGCGCGCGCCGGGGGGATTCCACGGCCACGCAGACGATAGATGTTCTCCAGCACGACGATGGAGTTGTCCACGAGCATGCCGATGGCCAGCGCAATGCCGCCCAGGGTGAGGACGTTCACCGTGAGACCCGAGAAATACATGAAGATGAGCGCGCACAGCACCGAGAACGGAATGGAGAACGCCACAACGAGCGTGGGCTTTACCGACTTGAGGAACAGGGCGAGGACCACCACGGCCAGACCCGCGCCCAAAACCAACGACTGCAGGATGTTGCTGATGAATAGCTCGATGTAGGAGCCCTGATCGTACAGGGCGTCAATCTCGAGGTTGGGGTTGTCCTTCTCGAGTTCGGCAATGCGCGCGGCGCATGCCTTCGACACGTCGGAGGTTGAGGCGGTCGAGCTCTTGTACACCGAAAGCAGAAGTCCTTTGCCGTCGTTGAGGCGCATGTAGGATTCGCCCGCATTGTCGATAAGCGTAACGTCGGCCACATCAGAAAGCTTGACCTCGCCCACGCCATCGATGTCGGCAAGCACGAGGTCGGAAAGCTCGTCTGCCGAGGTGAAGCCCTCTCCCACGCGCACGAGCCACTGGTCGTCGTTGGCGTCGTCCACATAACCGGCGGGCATAGCGAAGTTCTGGGCCCCAATGACCTGCGCCAGCGTTGACTTGTCAACCAGGGCGGCGATGTTGGCCTGGGCAAGTGCCTGGTCGCGCTGCTCGTTGAACTGCTCGCGAGAGGCCTTGAGCTGGGACGCCTGCTCGTCGAGCTGAGCCTGGGCAGCATCGACCTGCGCATAGGCGTCGGGGTTGGCATCACGTCCACCCGCCTGATCGAGCTGGTCGCGCTGGGCGTTGAGGTCGGACTGAGCCTGTGCGAGCTGAGCGTCGGCATCGTCGAGCTGCTGCTTGGCATCGGCCAGGGAGTCATCGACATGCGCTGCAAGCTTGTCATTGACAGCGCCAATCTTCTTCTGGTCGAGGCGCACCTCTACCGACTGCTCCACCGCACCGGAGACCGAAACGTCGGCAACGCCGTCGATGCGCTCGAACTCGGGAACGATCTTGTCCTCGACATACGAGGTGAGCTCGTAGATGTCCTTGGAGTCATCGCGCACGCCCAGGTAGACCGTGGCCATCATGTCGGAGCTGATTTCCATGTAGTTGGGGCTGCCCGCGTCATCGGGCAGCTGGGAGGAGGCCTCGTTCACCGCCGAGGAAACCTTGACGAGCGCCGAGTCCATGTCGGTGCCGTCCTCAAACTCCAGGAAGATCATGGAGTAGTTGTCCGAGCTCGTTGACGTGACGTTCGACACGCCGTTGACCGTGGCGAGACTGCCTTCCAGCACGTCTGTAATCTCGGACTCCACCTCCTCGGCGGTCGCGCCGGGGTCGGTGGTAATGACCGCCAGATAGGGCAGGTCCATCTCGGGATACAGGTCGGTCTTCATCTTGGAGAGGGACACGCCACCCAGAATGAGGGCGACAATAACGGACACAACGATGATGTAGGGCCGCTTGACAGAAAATCGGCTAAGCATGGGCTGGGCTTGTCCTTCCTACGACGCATGTGGGAAACGCCATGCCAAAACAGGCGCATTGCGCTAACCTACCCCGTCTACATGCAACTCTGTCGAACGCCTGAAAACATCCCCATAAATTCTCGACTTGTAGAAGACTCCTTTGACGGCCTCCCTTCGCCCGCCCCGCGTGGTCACCCCACGCCTTACGCCAACCCATATCGCTGACGGGGGCTGTTCTTCTTCTGGGTAGGTCGAATCACTCCCTGAGCAATAAGGCCCTGAATTGCCTTGAGCACCGTAGGGCGCGATCGGCCGGACTCTTCCATGAGCTCGGCCATGCTCGCCGTGCCACGCATGGTAATGACGTCGACGATAAAATCGTCCAACCTCATGACCACCTCGTCTTGTCTCACGAATCCCCTGGCACACGCAATGTCGCCCTCACGGATGCCTGGGCAAGCGGGACCCGAAGGCATTTTTGCCGGGCGCGACACCGCCCCAGCGAAATCGTCAGCGTCGCTTCGGCGACGCATGACCAGCGTGAATGCCGAAGGCGAGTCATGCGGCTCAGGCACAGGCATACCCGCCTCCTGAAGGGCCAGGCAGATGCTCTGGTAGCCCGTCCCTCGGTTTTCGGCCACAAACCCGATGCCGTCCAGAGGCGTGTTCTCAAGCAAGGCCGACAGAAACTGGTTGCGCGCAGATGCAATGGGGGCGTCTGAAAGCGAGCGGACAGTTACACAGCCATACAGCCCGCCCGCGTTTCTCACTTCAAGCCTGTCGTCGTACATGTCAACGGCGACAGGCGTTCCAAGCGCCTCGTCAGAATAGTCGCGATGCATGAGGGCGTTCACCACAGCCTCTCGCACTGCAACAAGCGGGTAATCCGGCACGTCGGTACGGAGGGTGCCCTCGATCCGGGCTCCCATGCGCATGTTGCGCCCCACTGCCGCGAGCACGTCTTGAACCATCGCCGGTATCGACCCCACACAGGTAGTCATATCCAAGAAGCGGCGTCCGTCCGGAGTAGACTGAGCTTTTGTAAGACCTGGATAGCAAGTAAACGTCACACAGAGCCGCGGGAAATACTCCTGGGGGTAGGAGCCAAGGGCAACAAGCCCCGCCAGTGTCGGCCGCAACTCCCCCGCCTCGTCCCTCGCCAGCACACGGAGCCTGGTCAACGCCGTCTCATCATCAAGATGGGCAAAGTTCCGCGGATGAATGGACCTTTCGCGCGCAAGGACACCTGCCACCAGCTGGGGGTCTAGGTCAGCAAACGACGCATCCGCAACAACACGCATGTCATAGCGAGGCTGCTCATGCTCATCCATGAACCGGTCGACTTCATATGCGGAAAGGTGGCAATCCCCGTCGGCCATACGGATATATGACCCGGCGTACCTTCCCGACGCGCTCACATAGCAGGGCTTGTCTTTAGGCCTCATCTCAGGGATGTACGCCGTCACAACCGCCTTTCCCTCAAACTGCCGCGTATCGATAATCGCGCGAACGGGAGGCGTCATACGCTCGGCGCACCATGCAGCAAGCATGTCTTGGATGCGCGAGGCTTCGAAGCCCTCAACAGAGACAAAACCCTCCTTCTCGCTCAGGCCACAAACAATGAGTCCTCCTGCCCCATTGGCAAATGCCGAGATGGTGGAGCCGATGTCGCGCGGCAAGCCCCCGCGCGCCGTTTTGACCTCACACGAAACCCTGTCAGTCCCCGCTATGCGCATGGACCCTATCAGCCGTGCAAACCCCTCGTCATCCATATTCGCAAAGTCAAGCATCCTCAACACCTCAGCCTAAACTTGTAAACTTGATAACTCATTTTATCAGTAAACAACAATTTTACAAGTTGTTTTATAAGTTTGCCTCTGAAATTATGAGACCCTGCGCCCAGCCCATACCGGACCAACCAAAATCGATGGCCTCCAATCGACGACAACCCCCTGTCCACAACGTCGGTTTGAAGTTAGCGCGGTGCAAAAGTGAATCCAGAAGAGCAGGAGCGGACGCCCGGCCCGCTTGAAGACATTCAAACAGGGGGGCACGGCTCGAAGTTCTGAGTCGGCATCCAAATCAGAACAGCCAACACATTCAAAAAGGACATCCATCGGCATTCTTCTCATCGCTTGCATTGTTGCAATTAATCTAGCGGCGACACAGATAGCCAATGTTGTAGGAAAGCAGAGGCTTGCCGACCGTCTCATGGAGGAGACCTGGTCGAAAATTGAAAGCAACAACGGCTCCTATTACTACCTGTATCTTTCCTTTGGCAAGAAGAGCATCGATTACTCGGGTGATTTTGGCCTTTATTATCGCGACTATCCACTTGCGACAATTGATTATGAGGTCACTTCTCCGACAACGATCGAGGTTTACGGCCAAACAGTGAAAGTTGAGTTTAAGGACGACGACCAGGTCACGTTCTCGCCTTCTTTTACCGACGAGGCCAGCTTCTCGATTTGGTATACAGAGGATTGGTATTCTCGGCTCTAAAAGTTGAGCATCGTCGCGCACATGCAAGCACAAGCCACCAAAAAGCGCCCACAGGCAGAAAATTCGCTGCCTGCGGGCGCTTTTGTGTGACCAACTAATACATATCGACATCCCGCGGGGATGACGCGCTTGTTGTTGCACACGCCCACGTCGTTGCCGAAGTACAAGCCGCCCATAGAAGTCAGGCAATATCTGCCTCCCGACTTCTTCCCATGGGAAATCGAGATTCATGGACTTGCTAATCCCCGGCAATTACAGCAGCACGCTTCCGTGTCGCAAGGCCGCCTCACCGTCCGTCCCAAGAAGCAAGCACGCCCGTTCTTCGCAAAATTCGCAACCCCTCTCATGGCAGGCGACATGGTGCCGCCTGCCGCGCATGATGCGCCCACACGAGAGGGGAACCGCATGAACGGCGTTCCACCGAAACCGCTCCCAACGTCAAAGAAAGGAGGCGGTCGCAACACTTGCTGTTCAACTGTTGAACAGCTTTGCTTGACCCGAAGGAGGTTGAGCATGAGCCGAGACGAGCCAAAGCGAGCGTGGCAGATATCACAAGTCCAGCAACTTGTGGGGCTGTCGCGCCGCGACATCCAGCGCGCATGTTATGACGGCAAAGGCGGCGCCGACATCCTCGACCCACAGGAGAGCTCATGGGGCCGACGGCAATACGGCCCCGACGACCTTGCAAAACTTTTCATCGTGCGCCAGTACAAAAGGCAGGGACATAGCCTCCCTGAAATAGCCCGCATATTCGATGAAGCCAAGAACCAAGGTTGCGACTTCCATGCGCTGCTTCAAATCCAAACCGAACGTCTGTATGAAGCTTGTGAAAACGCGCTTGACGAGCTCGTGCGGATCCAGGCGTTGACGCTTGCATCGACCGGTGCCTCCAGTTTGACATTCGAGCAGCTTGTGGATTTCCTGGCTCGTAATTGCCACGACGCCCCTTTGCACAGCGCGCCCAACCCAACTATGACGCAGCATCAGAGCTGCGGCACGCTAGAGGCGACCACGGGCCGAGGTTCAACGCCTGGGGTTTCGTGCAGCCTCAAACGCCTTGCACAATGCATGCTCGATGGAATACCCGCAGACGACATCCTCGCAAGCTCGGCGGCACGCGACGTTGCCTGCGCAATTGAGAAGTTCGCACACATGCCTGCCTTCGACATTTCGCCGAGCAACGAGGCTCGCCCCTCGAAGACCGAATCATTGGATAAAACAAAAGATTGCACGAAAAGCTCAGGCAGTGAGGTCAATGAGACATGCTCATCTCAGCCCAAAACACCGTTTGAGGCGTTCCTCGATATGCCCGGAGCCGACCTGACCATCGAGCTCTGGCTTGGTGCAGGCACATACGACTACCTCTGCAGGGCAGCAGCTGCACTGCGCGAAAAGCGGTCTCAGACGGGCGACTTTTAAGAAGACCAGATCTAGGAGCAAAACATGAAACGTTCTAGGGAGACAATGAAAAAGTCCCCCGAACGGCTCCAGCGGGGTCGGGACCGACGCGCGGGGTGCGGGCGCCTTG
>CAKUAI010000002.1 GCA_934636245.1 uncultured Coriobacteriales bacterium | reverse complement strand
ATGGCCTCGGGCAGCTGCTCGATGGCCTTGGAGCCGATGCCCTGGGTCTCGGAGTTGTCGCCCACGGTGACCTCGGCGACCTTGCCGCCCTCGACGGTCACGGTCACGGGCACCTTGCCGCCGATGCCCTTGCCCTCGGCGGTGTACTCGCCGTCGGTGTAGGCAGCGTCAGAGGCGGCAGCCTCGTCGGTCTTCTCGGCCTCGGCCTCAGCCTCGGTGGCCTCCTCGGCGGGAGCGGCCTCCTCGGCCTTCTCGCCCTCAGCCTCGGTGGTCTCCTCAGCCTTGTCGGCCTCGGCGGTCTCGGGCTCGGCAGCCTCGGTCTCGGTGGTCTCGGCCTCGGTGGTGGCCGGAGCCTCTACCGTGGCAGCGGGCTCCTCAGCGGGAGTGTAGGTCTTCTGCTGGGGCTCGCCGCAGCCAACTGCAGTGGCCACGAGGGCCGACATCGCAGCGGCAGACAGGCCGATCAACGCGCGGTTGTTCATTATTGCCTCCTTGACGGTTCCAAGGCCTTTTGCCTCGGAGCGGTACACCTGTACAGAGCACGTACATATTGGCGTATTTTTTCCCTGTGTGGTGACATGACACAACCTGCTCACAATGGCCTTCATATAAGTTTCGCGTTCGCAACACGCAGTTAACGCAATTCCGCCTCGTATCGCTAGAATGAAGGTCCCGAGGTGCACGGCTTCAACCCCGTACCATACCCCGGGAAACCCAAGCGACGCCGTCGGCTTGCCTGCCATCCGGCGTCATACCACCGTGCGGCACTGCCGCCCTGCCGTAAGGAGCGCACATGGATAAGACCCGTATCGTCGTCACCGTGCTCGGAGCAGACCGCTGCGGCATCGTAGCCGCCGTTGCCGGGGCGCTTTCGGAATGCAACGGAAACATCGTCGACATCTCCCAGACCATCTTGTCTGGTATCTTCACTATGACCATGCTCGTCGACCTCGACGAGACCAAGACGACGTTCGACACCCTGCGCGACGCCCTGCTTGCCCTCAGCGACCAGCTCGACGTTCAAATCCAGGTGCAGCGCGAGGACGTTTTCCGTTTCATGCACCGCATTTAACCCACGGACACACCGCGGCCATGCCCCGCCAGCCCGCCACGCGCCCCGCGTATGGCGGCCTGGCGGGCTCAGTCGCGATGCACCCACCTTTCATTCTTGATTGACCCGCACGAGGAGAGGCACCCCTATGCAACAGCCCACTGCAAGCACCATGGCCAACTCGCAGCAGCCGTACAAGGTGCCTGAACCCTGCGACATTTACGAGCGTTTCTCTGAGACGTACAGCATCGACCCGCATCAGTTTGAGCGCTCCAACGTCAAGCGCGGCCTGCGCAACTCCGACGGCACGGGCGTGGTGGCCGGCATCACCAAGATCTCCAACGTCCACGGCTACGTGGTGAACGAGGGCGACCAGGAGCCCTGCGAGGGCCGCCTGACGCTTCGCGGCTACACCATCAACGACCTTGTCGAGGGCACGGCCGGCAAAGGCCGCTTCGGCTACGAGGAGCTTGTCTACCTGCTGTTCTCGGGTCACCTGCCCACCAGGCAGGATCTCGCCACGCTCACGAGCGTGCTTGACTACGAGCGCGACCTGCCGCGCGGCTTCGTGAACGACCACATTCTCACGAGCCCCTCCGAAGACGTCATGAACATGTTGAGCCGCTGCGTGCTTCACCTCTACTCCACCGACCCCACGCCCAACGACACCGGGTTCAAGCACGAGGTGGACACGGCGCTCAGCCTCATCTCGCGCATGCCGCGCATCGCCGTGCTGTCGTACTACTCCATCCAGCAGTGCTACCGCGGCGGCGACATGGTGTGGCACGGCCCCCGCGCCGGCCTCTCCACCGCCGAGACCATCCTGGACGCGCTGCGCCCCGACCATGCCTACTCCGACGACGAGGCGCACATGCTCGACGTCATGCTCATGCTGCAGGCCGAGCACGGCGGCGGCAACAACTCCACGTTCACCTGCCGCGTGCTCACTTCCAGCGGCACCGACGCCTACTCGGCCTACGCCGGCGCCATCGGCTCGCTCAAGGGTCCCAAGCACGGCGGCGCCAACCGCAAGGTGCGCGAGATGTGCCTCGACATCGAGCGTCACGTGGACGACTGGACCGACGAGGGCCAGGTGGCCGACTACCTGCGCCGCATCGTGCGCAAGCAGGCCGGCGACGGCACGGGCCTGGTCTACGGCATGGGCCACGCGGTGTACACGCTCTCCGACCCGCGCGCCATCATCTGCCACAAATACGCCTCGCGTCTGGCGAAGGGCACCGAGTTCGAGCGCGAGCTCAAGCTCCTCGAGAACATCGAGCGCATGACACCGCAGGTCATGGCCGAGGAGAAGGGCACACGCAAGGTCCTGTGCGCCAACATCGACCTGTACACCGGCTTCGTGTACAACATGCTCGGCATCCCAGTGGACCTGTGCACGCCCATGTTCGCCACGGCACGCATGGCAGGCTGGGCGGCGCACCGCTTCGAGGAGCTCGAGAGCGGCAGGCGCATCATCCGCCCCGCCTACAAGAGCGTCATCCAGCGCCGCGACTACGTGGACATCGACGACCGCGACGCCAACTTCGGCGAGCTCGAGCCTGAGCAGATAAGGACCTCCGCGCGCTCCAACCCCGACGCCATCGGCGACTAAGGGCGCCGGCGGTGCCGCGCTGATACCGGCGGCGCGCGGAATCCACCCAACAAAACCCGCAAGCAAAAAGGGGGCCGTCCGCAAGGACGACCCCCTCTCTCGTACCTATGAAAAGCCCGCTCGCCTTACAGCAGCGTGAGCTTGGGGCCGTCGCCGGCCGGGCGGTCGGAGCGCGGGCGCGACTCGCCGCCGCCCAGGATGACCGAGCCGGTGGAGGCCACCGTCTTGGGCAGGTGGTCGACAAGCCACTCGTTGGCACGCATGCGCAGCGCCATCTCGCACATCTTGGGCATCTGACCCGAGTCGAGAAGGCCCTGGTAAGCCTCCTGCTCATGGCCGGGTGCCATCTGGCTCACCACGGCGGAGATGTCCTTCTCGTCAAGCTGGATGTCGAGGTGGTCGGCCAGGGAGTCAAGCGCCAGGCCGCGGCACAGGGCGTCCTTTGCCTGGGTGTCGAGGTCGGCCTCCCAAGCCTCGTGGTCAAAGCCGGGCTGGGCGAACACGTCGTCGAGCGTGAGGCCCTGCATCTGCAGGCGCTGCATCGTCTCGGAGAGCAGCTCGTCGCGCATCTTGGCGACATAGCGCTCGTCGGGCTCGCCCTGCAGGCGCGTGGCAAGCTCGGCGGCCGTGAGCTCGAGGAGCTGTGTGTGCTGGGCGGCGTCCGCCTGGCGCTCGAGCATCGTACGGACCTTGCTGCGAAGACCCAGCAGCGTCTGGGCCTCGGGCAGGTTCTTCATCACCCAGCCGTCGTCAATGACGGCGGGCACGCTGTGCTGGATCTCGTCGATCTGCGCCTTGACCTGCACGACCTGGTAGTTGATGGAGCCATCCTCGGCGGGCATGGGAAGCGAAAGGCTGTACTCCTTGCGCTCGCGCGGGGCCATGCCCACGAGCTGGTCGTCGAACTCGTCGCCCAGCTGGCCCGAGCCCACCAGGTAGGGAACGTGGCGGCCGGTGAGCTGCGGGAAGGGCTTGCCGTCGATCGTTGAATCGAGGTTGAGACTCACGTGGCTGCCGCGCTCAACCTGCGTGGCGGACGGGTCGTTTTCCCAGGTAGCAAGCTCCTTGGACATGTTGTCGAGGTAGGCCGTCACGTCCTTGGAGCCCACGGCCTGCTTCTCGGGGACCTTCACGCTCACAGGCTCGTAGGAGGAGAGCTCGTAGGAGGGGCGCAGCAGGCACTCCATCTTGAACACGTAGTCCTGGCCCTCCACCGGCGGCTCGCTCGTCAGGTGGTCGGGGTCGAGGAACGGCAGGACGGAGGTGCGCAGCAGGGCCTTGGCGAAGAAGTGGCGCTGCACGAACGTCGTGATGAAGGCGTCGAAGGTGCCCTCGCCCATCTGCGTGCGAATGGCCTCGAGCGTGGTTGCGCCGGCAGGCACGCCGAACGAGGCAGCCAGACCGTCCTTTGCCTGCTTGATGGCCTCGCCGACCTCATCGGCAGGCGCGGTCACCGTGAAGTGGGCCACGCCCTGGGAGTCCGTGTTCACGAGCACGCCGACGCTGCCGGGCTTGGGATCGTACTCAAGCTCGCACTCGTTGTCGGCGGCGGGGTTGGAGAACTCGGGGAACGCGACCGTCGTCTTCGGGCCCTTGAAATCCAGAATCTCGCCCATGCTACTCGCCCTGCTGTTCCTTGAGGTGGGCGACGTTGGTGGCGTTGGGGCCCCAGTCCTGGTCGTTGGGACGGGGCATCCAGCCGCCGCCGAGCATGTGCACATGAAAGTGCCGCACGCTCTGGGAGGCGTCCTCGCCGGTGTTCACCATGAGGCGGTAGCCGTTCTTGAGGCCCTTGATCTGGGCCACCTTGCGCACGGCGCCGAAGACATGGCCCAACGTCTCCTCGGGCACGTTGTCGCCGATGTTGGCGTAGTGGTCCTTGGGGATAATGAGGGTGTGAACGGGCATGAGGGGCTCGAGGTCATCGAACGCGATGACGTAATCGTCCTCGTAGACCTTGCTGGTGGGAATCTCGCCGGCGGCAATCTTGCAGAAGATGCAGTTTTCGTCCTTCATGAGCACTCCTTAGGTCGAGTTCGAAGCGAATTGTTTGCACGGCACAGCTTAACACGGCCTGCTATGTGCAAGAATGACCGTATCACGCATCGCACGCGCCTGGCATAAAAAGGCGCATACCTAAAGGATGGAGAACGGCAATGAAGGACAAGCTCGCCGGGTTCATCGTCAAACGCAGGAAAGTCGTGCTGGCCTTCATGGCCGTGCTCACGGCGGTCGTGAGCCTGCTCATGCTGGGCGTGCACGTCAACACCGACATGACCAAGTACCTTCCCGACGGCTCGTCGATGAAGGCGGGCGTGGAGCTCATGGAGGCCGAGGTGCCCGACGCCGTCTCCACGCACACGCTGCGCGTGATGGCGAGCGGCCTGAGCGACGAGGAGCGCGACTCCCTCACAGGGAAGCTGGCCGAGCTCGAAGGCGTCGGGGCGGTGACGCACGTGGCCGGAGACGCCGCCTACAACCAAGACGACAAGGCCCTCTACGTGGTGGCCATGGACTACGACTACCGGAGCGCCGAGCAGCGCAGCCTTGAGTCGGCGATCGCCGACCTGGTGTCGAGCACCTACCCGCAGGCAACCACGCTCATCGCCGACGACGACGCCAACTCCAGCGACATCCCCCTTCAGACGCTCGTCTTGGCGCTGAGCCTGCTCTTCCTGATCCTTCTGGCCATGTGCCCCTCGGTGCTTGAGTCGCTGCTGTTCCTTGTGACCATCGGCTGCGCCGTGGGCATCAACCTGGGCAGCAACATCGTCATGGGCGAGGTCTCCTCCGTCACCATGTGCATCGCGGCCCTGCTGCAGCTCGTGCTCTCCATGGACTACTCCATTATCCTCATGAACCGCTACCGCCAGGAACTCGCCCTGGAAAACGTGCCTGAGGGAGCCGAGCGACCCAGCGCCGATCAGCGCGACGCCGCCATGCGCCGCGCGGTGGCAGGTGCGTTCTCGGCAATCACCTCCAGCTCGCTCACCACGTTCGTGGGCCTGCTCGCGCTCGTCTTCATGAGCTTCAAGATCGGTGCCGACCTGGGCATCGTGCTCGCAAAGGGCGTCATCTGCAGCCTCGTGTGCGTGTTCACCATTCTGCCTGCGCTTATCCTGGGCTGCGACCGCGCCATCCGCGCCACGGCCAAGCCCACGCTGCATCCCGAGCGCGCAATGGCCGGCCTGGCCCGCTTCAGCATGCGTGCCCGCTATGTGGCCTGTGTGGCGTTCGCGCTCCTGTTCGCCGTGGCGTATGTCGCGCAAGCAAACACGGGCGTCTCCTATACGCTCGCCAAGGAAGATCCCATCGCGCAGATCTTCCCCCGCACGAGCACCGTCGTGCTCGTCTACTCCAACGACGACGAGGATGCCGTCGCCGCGCACATCGACGAGATTGAGGGCGCGCAGGGCGTCGAGGCGGTCAATGCCTGGGGCAACACCCTCGGGCGCGCATACAGCGCAAGCGAGCTCACGCAAGTGATGAAGGAGTATGGCGATCAGGCCGGCGACCTGGGCATGGACTCGAGCACCATCAACATCGTGTACTCGCTGTACGCCTCGGGCGAGGACATCGACTCCATGAGCAAGCTTGCCCTGCTCAAGCTCTACAAGGCCGACGCCCCCGAAGACGTGCGCCTCACCATCCCGGAGTTTTTGAGCTTCGTGCAGGAAAAGCTCCTGCCGAGCAAGGCGTTCTCCACCATGGCCGACGAGAAGCAGAAGACGGCCGTCGACGAGATGGCCGCGCAGATACAGGGCGGCGAGGCAAAGCTGCGCGGCGAGCACGCCTCCATCATGGCCGTGACGTTTGCAGGCGAGGCAGGCTCGCAGGAGATGTTCAGCTTCCTCGACGGGCTCGACGCCTGGTGCGCAAGCAACCTCAAGGGCGAATACCACCTGGTGGGCGACGGTCCCATGGCCTGGGAGATGAGTAGGGGCTTCCATGACGAGCTCATGCTCATCACGCTGCTCACCGCAGGCGCCATCTACCTCGTGGTGGCCCTCACCTTCCGCAACCTACTCATCCCCGCGCTTCTCGTGCTCATCGTGCAATGCGGCGTGTACCTCACCGTGCTTGCCACGGGCCTGCAGGGCTATAGCATCTACTACCTGGCGCTTCTCATCGTACAGTGCATCCTCATGGGCGCCACGGTGGACTACGGCATCCTCTTTACGAGCAACTACCGCGACGCCCGCGCACGTATGGGCGTGGCACCCGCCCTCGAAAGTGCGTATGTGCGCTCCATCCACACCGTCATGACGAGCGGCCTCATCATCGTGCTTGTGTGCGGCGCCATCGCTATGTTCGGCAGCGATCCCACCATCGGGCAGATCTGCCAGACACTCTCCTTGGGCGCGGCGTGCACCATCGCGCTCATCCTCGTGTTCCTGCCCGGCATCCTTGCCACGCTCGATCGCTGGGTTGCGGGCAAGGGACGCCTGTGCGAGAGCGCCAAGTCCGCCGAAGGGACGGACACAGGTCGCACGGAGTAGGTGCAAATTTGTGCATCTCGCGAAGATGTACGAGAACGAAAGTTTGTGCTTGCCTTAGGATGCGCTGAGGAGTATAGTGCTTCTTCGCTGCGCGCCGTTAGCTCAGCTGGCCAGAGCAGGGGACTCTTAATCCCAAGGTCCAGGGTTCGAATCCCTGA
This sequence comes from uncultured Coriobacteriales bacterium, assembly GCA_934636245.1. Lineage (GTDB taxonomy): Bacteria > Actinomycetota > Coriobacteriia > Coriobacteriales > UMGS124 > UMGS124. The sequence continues at coordinate 249,723 of CAKUAI010000002.1, read as the reverse complement.
CGGCGCACCAGTTCGACTTTCAAACGCCCGAGATGCCCAGCGCATCCCGGGCGTTTTTCGTTTCTGGGCTGCTAGCAAGCGCCGATGGGCCTCCGCCTGGCTGCACATCCTCTGCCCCGCGGGCCTTCGCAAGGCACCACGCACCCGCGTATCCCCGTCCTCGCAAGGCCTCGCGCACCAGAATTGCCAAAAGTATGCGTAATAATAAGAGCGGCTTTCATGCCAAAAAAGGGCCACCTCATCTACCTGCGACGATGCTGTCGGCAAGAAGATGAAAGTGACCCTTTTCGCGTTGGCGAAAGTTATAACGCAGACTTTTGGCGTTTTTCGTTATCGGGATGTCGCAGACACGCGGCTCGCGATAGCCGTGCCCGTCCGTTAGTACGCAGTTCGCCCCCCAGACGATGAACGAGTAGGCGTGCAGCACTTCACCATTGCAACACCACAGGCAGAAAGCACGTTCGATGAGGTCGATTGGACCTAATCATCGTCTAGCTCAGCGGCACGGCGTCTGCTGGGTCGGCAACCACCTGCACGATGAGCTTGTGGGGCAGGCACACGACGGTCTGGCCGCGTCCAGAGACCCAGCCCTGCTTCACGCACGTCTGATTCGAGCAATCGGATTCGAGGCACCGCACACGCCCGTCGGCCACCTCGATGACATTGGTTCCCAAAGAGCCCGTGACCGTGACGGTTGCGTCTTCGTCAAAGGGAAGCACCTGGTAGAAGCCATCGGAGTTTTGGATGACCGCATATAGCGAGGCGGCAGCATCGCCGCCACCCGAGGCGGCGTACGTTGAGCCCGCATCGATGCCCAAGTCCGCAGGACCCTGACCCGAGGCTGCGGGCAGGCCGCCGGCATCAAGGCTCAAATCTGCAGCGCTCTTGCCCGAGGAAGCAGGTAGGCCATCGGCGCCGAGGTCGGAAGCCTGAACGTCAGCGCCGCCGGCATCGAGGTTGGGCAATTGGGTGCTCGCGCCGCCGGCATCGAGACCAGATGCCTGAGCATCCAAACCACCAGCGTCAAGGCCGAGCGACTTGACATTAGAGCCCGCGGCGTCGAGGCCCGAAGTCTGGACATCAGAGCCACCGGCATCAAGGCCAGGCGTCTGGACGTCCAGGTCGCCTGAGGTGCTCGCGGAAGACGCCTCCGCCCCCGAGGTGACCACGGAGACGCCCGCACCTGTCTCGGCACCGCTCCCCTCGCCCAGCGAGACTCCCGGCATGCCCTGCACGCCAAAGCCAAACCACAGCACACAGCACACACCGAGCGCGGCGAGCAGCGTCGTCGCGCCCACAGCCACGTCGGCCGGGCGAATGCCCCATCCGCGCGACCCGTGGGCGGCGTCGTCAAACGCCGGGGCGGGACGGCCGCTGCGACCGCCGTCCCATGCCTTGCACTGCTCCTCGCTCGTCTTCATCGCGTCCTACTTCGTGTTCTTAACGGCCATGTAGCCATGCGACTCAAAGCCGTTGGCGAACGTCGCCTCGTCGGACTGGTCCACGAACATGGCGGCGATATCGGGATGGTTCTTCTCAACCCAGGCAGATCCCTCTTCGATACCCATGACCGACAAAGTGGTGGACAGGGCGTCGCCCTGTATGGGGTCGGTACCGATGAGCTCGACGCCGAGCATGTCCGTCTGGGCCGGATAGCCGGTCTTCGGGTCGAGGATGTGCCAGTACTTCTGCCCATCGAGCTCGAACTCCTGGTCGTACAGGCCGCTGGAGGTGATGACCTCGTCGCAGATCTCCACCACGCCGGCAAGCGAGCTCATCGAGTCCTTGGGGTCGCGCAGGCCCACGCGCCAAGGGCTTCCGTCGGGCTTGGAACCGATGGCGTAGACGCTCGAGGTGCCCAGGTTCACCAGGCCCGACGTGCATCCGGCCTGCTCAAGCTTGTCTACCAGGCGCGCGGCAATCCAACCCTTGGCGATGCCGCCCAAATCGAGGCGCGCCTCAGGGTCGCCCATGGTGACCGTCGTGCCGTCGAGCACAACCTGGGTATAGTCGATATGCTTGAGACCCTCGGCGATCTCCTCGTCGGTGGGCTTCACGGCGTTGATGAAGTCCCACAGCAGGCTCACCGAGCCGATGGTGATGTCGAAGGCGCCATCGGTCTGGCGGCCGTACTCAAGGCCGACGGCGATGAGGTCCGCCGTGTCGGCGCTTACCTCCACCGGCTCGCCGCCCGCCTCGTTGATGCGCACGATCTCGGCGCCCTCCTTGCGGGCAGAGAAAAGGTCCTCGTACATCGCGCAGTCTTTGATGCACGAAGCGACCACGTCGGCATCCACACCATATGCTGTGATGTTCACAAGCGTGTTGAAGGCAAACGTCGAGGCCTTGACCGGCTCGGCCTGTGCGTCGGCGGAGGCAGCGCTACCGCCCTGCTTGTCGGCGCTTTCGGTGGCTTCGGCCAGCCGGCCATCGGCCAGGCCGATGAGGCCAAGCCCGCCCATAAGCGCCATGCCGCAAAAGGTACGTCGGTCGATGCGCGGGCCCAGCGAAGCTTGAGAGGTCTTTTTTGCGTTAAACATGGGATTCACTCGTTTCAGACTGGTCGTTCGACTCATCGGTTTCAGGCGCGGCGCACGACACGGGGGCAGCAGCACTCTTCGCGACAGACTCCACCTCGCACGTATCAGGGGCCGCCTCGCGGAGAGAGTCCGGCTTGGCGGTGCTCTTTGTGGCAAGCGCCGCCCCGCAGGCAGGGGCCGGCTTGGCGGCGCTCTCCATGGCAGGCGTTGCCCCGTGAGCCGAAGGCGCCTTCGCGGCGCCCTCCCGCCGCGCAAGCTCGCGCGCACGGCTCTTAAAGAGGTTCGACTTGGCCGTGGTGCGTATCACCAGGCGGCACACATAGCCCGTGAGCAGACCCGTCACAAGGCCGGAAATCATCAAAACAGGCAGGTAAACAAGGGCGACATAGGGCGAGAACGTGAAGGCGACCACCGCAAGCTGGCCCACCATGTGAAAGACGCCGCCCACCATGGACACGCCCACGATGCTCAGGCGGCTCCAATGCAGCGCCACCCACATGGCCGCGAAGCTCAGCGCCGCGCCGCCCGCACTGTACATGAGAACCATCGGGTTACCAAAGAGCAGCGCCGACACCACGACCTTCACCACGGCGATGGCAAGACCCGCCCGCCAGCCAAAACCTGCCAGCGTGAAGAGCACCACGATGTTGCCCAGGCCGAGCTTGATGCCCGGCACAGGCAACGGCAGCGGGAAGAGTGCCTCGACGTAGCCGAAGATGAGCGCCACGGCGGCAAGCAAGCCATATGTTGCGACCTCGAGCGCCGACATGCGCCGCGCCGTTCCCCTTGCCAAGCGCCACACCTCCCGTTTGCTTCCATACATCTCAAGGCCACAGATGGTACCCTTTTATGTATATGTATTGGGCCTGGGGAGAGGAACCCACCATGAAGACCATCACGCTTGGCTCAACCGGCATCACGACGCCACAGAACGCCTTCGGCGCCCTTCCCATCCAGCGTATCTCGACCGGCGAGGCCGTCGGGCTGCTGCGCCGCGCCTACGAGGGCGGCATGACCTTCTTCGACACCGCGCGCGCCTATTCCGACTCCGAGGAGAAGGTGGGCATCGCCTTCGAGGGCATGCGCGACCGCGTGACCATCGCCACCAAGTCGGGCGCAAAGGACCCCGCGGGCCTCGCGGCGGACCTGGAGACCTCGCTGCGCCTGCTCAAGACCGACCACGTGGACATCTACCAGTTCCATTGCGCCGACCAGGCATACCGCCCCGGCGACGGCACGGGCATGTACGAGGCGATGCAGGAGTTCAAGCGCCAGGGCAAGATCGGCCACATCGCCATCACCGCACACAAGATCGGCGTGGCTGAAGACGCCGTGGCAAGCGGCCTGTACGAGACGCTGCAGTTCCCCCTCTCCTACCTGGCAACCCCGCGCGAAGAGGCGCTCGTAGAGGCCTGCGCCAAGGCGAACATGGGCTTCATCGCCATGAAGGGCCTGGCAGGAGGCCTGCTGCACAACTCCCGCGCCTGCATGGCCTACATGACCAAGTTCGACAACGTCGTGCCCATCTGGGGTGTACAAAAGGAGTCCGAACTCGACGAGTGGCTCTCCTACATGGGGCAGGACACGCCCGCCCTCGACGAGGAGACGCTCGCCTTCATCGCCTCGGAGCGCGGCGAGCTCACAGGCAACTTCTGCCGCGGCTGCGGCTACTGCATGCCGTGCCCCATGCACATCACCATCAACCAGTGCGCCCGCATGAGCCTGATGCTGCGCCGGGCGCCCTCCCAAGCATGGCTCTCCGAGCACTGGCAGGCCGAGATGGCCAAGGTCGACTCCTGCGTGGAATGCGGCCTGTGCATGACGCGCTGCCCCTACGAGCTCCCCATCCCCCAGCTCCTCAAGGCAAACCGCGCCGACTACCTGCGCGTCCTGGCCGGAGAGGTAAGCGTGGGATAAGCCCCACGGATGTAAACAGGAACGAGGCAATGACGTATGGCTGAAAACACTTCTGTGCTGATTGTGGAAGATGACGTCGACCTGTCCGGCGTCATCGCCTCGTTCCTTCGACTTCACGGCTACGCATGCACGCAGGCGTATTCGGGGACCGAAGCCTCCCTGCGTTGTTTTGAATTGACCGGAGGCCACCCGCCCTTCGACATTGTCGTGAGCGATCTCATGCTTCCTGGCCTGTCGGGAGAAGAGTTCATCACGCTGTTTCGCAGCAAATCCAATGCCCCGATTGTCGTAACGTCGGCGAAGGGTGCACTTGTCGACAAAGTTGGCCTGCTCAGAATGGGCGCCGACGACTACCTGGTCAAACCCTTTGAGCTCGAAGAACTCCTGGCTCGAATTGAGGCATGTCTGCGTCGAGCCGCACCGAGCGGCACTTCTTGCGGCGCCGACAATGGGCTTTCGTTTGGACAATGGACCCTTATCCCTGCTTCACGGGAGTTCCTCGTCGATGGCACCCCCGTGAAGCTAACCCGAACAGAGTTCGAAATCTTAGAGCTGCTCGTTCGACATCCTGGGCGCGTGTTCACCCGTGGCGAAATCGCCAATACCGCCCGCAACGATGGGGTCGATCGCGGCGACAAGACCGCCGATGCTCACATCGCGAACATTCGGGCAAAGCTGCGGCCGACTGGCACCGACGCGTATATCAACACCGTTTGGGGCATAGGCTTTAGACTTGCCTTCCCACAAGGTCAGTGACCCTTTCCTCCTTGGGAAAAGTCAGCTCCACATTCAGAACGCCACCATGCAGGAAGGCTTCGATTCCCACGCCCATCCGTTCGCACAATGCCCGTGCAACGGCCAAGCCCAGGCCGTTGCCATTTCCCGACCTCGCCGAATCCCCGCGCCAAAAACGATCAAACATCCTTGTCGTATCAATCCCATCGGGATCCGTCACTTCATTCGAGATGCGCAGGACATTGTCATGCAGGACAATGTGGGGTTCCGCTGCACTGTACTTCAAGATATTTCCCACCAGATTTGAAAACACGCGTCTCAAATCTCCTTCGGGGCACATCACACAATAGCCCTCGTCGTCAAACGCAATCCGAGGCTCCCATCCCCTTGCTGAAAACGCCTCATAGTGGTCGGCTAACACAGAGCAAAGCAGCTCGTACACCGCAACGCTCTTACAAGAGGACGTTTCGTTGTTCGCAGCGATGATCGAGTAATCGCACAGCTCGTCAATCATTGCACGCATCGAAGCCAGCTTCTCTCGAATCCTGTTGCGATACCCACGGCGATTGTCCTCGTCCTCATCGATTTCAAGCAGTTCCATATATCCCTGTATCACAGCCGTCGGGGTCCTAATGTCATGCGAGAAAAAGGCAAGCTCCTCATTGAGCTTATTCAAGTCGTCGTCTTTTGCGTCGAGTTTCTCTTGGAAGCGCTCATACCCGCTGTTTATCAGCTGAGCGGCTGCCACGACCCGACGGTTCCGAGAATACACCTCGATGCTTTGACGTTCCCCTTTGTTTACCTGGTCCAATTGCTTAATCAAATCATCAAGCGACCTTGCGAGAAGGCAGATTGCACACGCAAAGACGGCCAATGCTATTGCCAGCGCGATGCACGCAATGCACCAGGAAGAACTTTCCACAGCGTTTCACCTACTTAAGCTTGCGACGCGCGGCGATAACCAAAAGAGCGAAGACCAGCACGGCACAGAACACCGTTACCACAGCCAGGGTGGGACCATTCAACACCCCGTCTCGCGCAAGCACGGCAAACCATGTGTTCGGCTGGTTTTCCACGAGCCAAGTTCCGGCCGCTTTAAAACCGCATGCCGTCACGGGAAGAGCCAGAATGCCTCCGGGAACGCCGAGCGACACCAATGCCATGGTTACTGCCGCAGCCCCAAAACTCCTACTCGCATATCCAATGCAAAGCCCAACGAGACACTCGAGCCATGCAACCATAGCCGCCTGGCATATCCAAGCAAGCATGGCAACCGGATCCCTTTCAACAAAAGGCAATCCAAATAGCGCACGGACTATCAGCCCGGTAGCAACACCAAGGCAAACGACAGCAGCCGAAATCACCAGAGACAACAGCACGTGCACGGCAGCAGAGACAAGCCGATCTCTTGTTGATCTGAGGTAATTAGAGTCTGCGCGAGTCACCGCGCCACGCAGGAGCGCATTGCAGACCGTCACGCCCACAAACAAGCTGGATGTTCCCACCCACGGGAGCAAAGCACCCACGTTTTCGTTCGACCCATCACCCAGTTGCCACGAGGCCGCCTGCATCCATGTCCCCACAACAGCGAATACGACCGTCTCGATACCAAAGAATAGGGGCCAGAAGCCGGCCTTCAGTCGACGTCCCTCCGCCGCTGCAACGTTGAAAACAGAGAGCATCGCGAATCACCTCCCCGAATCCGAAAGCCTACAAAACAGCTCTTCATAGGACTCCCCGTACGAACGTACCTCGCCCACCACGACTCCTGCCGCATCGAGTTCTTGAAGCAATTTCGCTGGCACAGTCTTTGCTCGGATTCGTATGCCACCTGAATTGTCTAAAACGGCATCGTACTTTTCGTCACTGCGTTCCATTACCGCGAGGGCGCGCTCAGGGTCTGCCGTTTCCAGCAAGACATACCTCTCACAGAGCCTTTCTATTTCCTGCGCACTCTCATGGAACACAGATCCGCCGTCGGCGATAAAGGAAAACTGATCTGCAAGCCCAACAACGTGGTCGCAAACGTGCGAGGCGATGAGAATCGCCGTCCCTCGTCTTAGGGCAATCTGCCGAAAGGCCGCCTTCATAGAACAGACTCCCGACACGTCAATGAAATTGAACGGTTCATCGAGCAACAGCACAGCGGGGTCGCCGATGAGGGCGAGCCCAATCCCCAGCCTCTGCCTTTGACCCTTGGAATAATCCCCGACTATTTCTTCGCAAATCTCACCCTTCAACCCCACAAGTTCAAGGACGCGTCGAGCCTCCTTTTTCGGGTCGGCCACGCCCAACACGCACGCCAAGTATTCAGCATTGGCCAATCCCGTCAGCTCCGGGAAAAAGGATGGCTCCTCAATCAGGGCGCCGATGCGGCTGCCATGCGCCTCAACAATCCCCGAACCAGGCACCCTCATACCAGCAAGCACTTTGAGCAGTGTGCTCTTGCCCGTCCCGTTCTTGCCGATCAGAGCATGCACCTCGCCCCGACGCAAAACCAGGTCAAATCCATCGAGCAACACCTTCTTTCCGCCGATGACCTGCAGCTCACGAGCTTCTAGGGCGATGGAAGACTCGGATTTCATTGAACCGGTATTCATGGCCACCTCCTTGTCGCCTCGACTCTCTTCATGTCTACAAGATAGCCGCCGACAGTAAAGAACCTGCCTAGAAACGCATTGCATTCCTAGGCAGGTTCTTGGGACTTTCCTCAATCAAACTTTGATGGAAGTAGGAGATTCCTTTGATTTCCTTTCGTACCTTGGCAATGGGGCGAACGCCTCAGGCAAACAACAGACAGAAAGGACAATTCATAAACCTGTCAACGCGCTGCACACGAAGGACGTTCCTTTCCGTAGCTGCAATGGGTATCATTGCAGCAGCATCCGAAACTGTCGTTCCCTCTTTGGCTTTGGCAGATGAAGGGAGCGTCTGCCAGTTTGACCTGACTCTCGCGGAAAAACAAGAGGCGACAGTGCTTTTGCCGGACGGAACCGAAGCCACAATTGTTGCAGAACCCGTTCAGGACAAAAGCCGCTCCACAAGCCTCGGCAGCGGATACGGAAGCTGGGATATCTACTGGTATAACCTCACCGTCAACTCTGGCTTTACGATTGACGTCAGTAACTACAATATCATTCGTCAACACAGCAACTGGTATAGCACTGTGGCGATGCAAGTCAACAACTGCGAGCTTTCATTCTCGTCCAAATACTGCGAACAGCGTATCTACTACTCCGATGCTTGGGGCCTAACCTCCGACACGCGAGTTCTTTGGGGTAGCATCAGTGGCACCACGCTGTATAGCGGCGTGAAATAGGGGCCCGAGACAACGAGAAGCCAATTTCCAATCTTCATACGGCGGGTTCCCGAGGCAGTTTTCTTTTGCTGCTGGGAACCCGCTTTTTGAGGTTACCGACAAAAGACAGGCTTCCCACATCCTCCACCCCTTACCTACTTCAAGGCATTTCAGAAGCGCAACGTCAAATGTCATCCAAAAAGCCCCACTTCATTCGGACTGACTTGAACCAAGCCAGACGTAACCGTGGGCACTCGCACACCATGCCGTTCCCCTTGCTAACCGTTCACCTCCCGTTTACATGTATGGCTTTTCAGGTGGCAGATGGTAACCTTGCAGAAATGCACGTCGGACTTGGGGAGAGGAACCGCCATGAAGCTCGCCATGCTTGATTTAACCTGCATCATGCCGTCGCCGAACGCGTTCGACTTCCTCCCCGTTCAATATGTCTCAGCCGATAGCGACGTGCGCGTCCTGGCCGGAGAGGTAAGCGTGGGATAAGTCATGGCAAAGAAGATGTGGCCCAAGAAGGGCGGCGAGAAGGAAGCTCTCGACATCCTGCACGGTCCGGTATGGAAGAAAGTCCTGCTCTTCGTTCTGCCCATCATGGGCGGAAACCTGTTCCAGCAGCTCTATTACTACGTGGACGCCGCCGTGGTGGGACACGCCGTGGGCTCGGCCGCCCTGGGCGCGGTCGACTCGACCCAGCCCCTGCTCAGCCTGTTCATCGACTTCTTTGTGGGCCTGTCAACAGGCGCGACCATCATCATCAGCCAGTACTGGGGCGCGGGCGACAAGAAGCGCGTGAGCGAGGCCGTGCACACCGCCCTCGCGTTCGCCCTGGCAGTGGGCTTGCTCATCACAGTCGTGGGCCTGCCTCTGGCCGAGCCGCTCTTGCGCCTCATGCAAACGCCGCCGGAAAACATGGAGTACGCGCTCACCTTTGTCCGCATCCAGCTCATCGGCATGACGTTCATGATGATGTACAACATGGGCGCGTCCATCTTGCGCTCTGTGGGCGACTCGAAGCGGCCCTTCTACTTCCTCATCGCCTGCTCGCTCGTCAACATCGTCCTTGAGGTGCTCTTTGTCGTCGTGCTCGGATGGGGTGTGGCAGGCTCTGCAAGCGCAACGGTGATTGCCATCGCCGTCAGCGGCATACTCGTCATGGTGACGCTTGTGCGCTCGCAAGAAGCCTACCGCGTCGAGCTGCGCCGCATCGGCTTCTCGCGCAGGATGCTCGGCAAGGTCGTGGGCATCGGCCTGCCCACCGGCATCCAGATGAGCATGTTCTCAATCAGCAACATGGTCATCCAGACAGGCGTGAACGCGTGCGGAACCCATATCGTGTCGGCGTTTGCCGTGTGCGGCAAGTGCAACATGGCGCTGTGGCTCGTCCTGGACGCCTTCTCCCTGGGGGCCACGACCTTCATGGGGCAGTGCTATGGCGTCGGCGACATAGCGCGCGCCAAGCGCAGCGTATGGGTAACGCTGGGAATGTGCTTCGCCTTCACCCTGCCGCTTGCCGCACTCATTCTCATGTTTGCGCCCCAGATTTCGGGCATCTTCACCTCGGACACGAGCCTTCTGCCCGACACGCTCACGTTCCTGTACATGCTTGTGCCGGGATACTTCCCCTTCATCTTTGCCCAGGTGCTTACAAGCGCGGTGCGCGGCACGGGCGAGACGCTCAAACCCATGCTCATCATTGTCGTAGGCGTGTGCCTGCTGCGCGTGGCATGGATCTTCGGGGCCAGCACCTTCATGCCCGGCGCCCTCGGCGTGGCCATGGCCTACCCGGTGTCTTGGACCACAACAGGCCTTGTGAGCCTGATCTACTACCTGCGCGGCGGCTGGCGCCGCAGGCTGACCAGGGTCGAAGAGCGCGCGGCACAAGGGAAGCAGGCAGAAGTGGCTGTCTCATAGCTGTGAGTTACAGAGAAAAGCAGGATGTCCTCCGAGGAGGGCATCCTGCTCAATCAAAATTCTGTCAAACGGAAGTTCCTATATCCCCTCGTACATCTCCTTGAGATCAATAAGGATGGTCCGCTCATCAGCCTGAGCCGCAAATCCCGAGCGTGAAAAGAAACCGTATTTATAACAGTCGAGACCCGTTGCCTGCACCTGGGCGATTTCTTCGGCAATCATGGACGCTGTGACAGGAGTCGTACGGAACTTTGCCTCGTAGAAGGCGTATCCATTCGGATCATGCGTCACGACATCGAACTCGCCGTTGCGCTTGTGCACCGGATCGTCGTAGGAATACCTGCCGATGAGATCGAACGCCTCAGGCAGCCTGCCGGTCTTGTTTTGTCGGATGAGATACTGGCGACATATGTCCTCGAAAGCATGAGGGACATAGCGCGTTTCAAGATCATCCTCAATATACCGCGCATAGAACGTCTCAGTATCCATAAAGCTGCGCTGTGAGGCATAGCGGAACACGTACCGATAGTAAAACGACGCCAGGCCGTCCACGATTCGATAACTCGAGCGCCGCTTGTTCTCAGGGTCGTTGATGGGAGCCTGTTTTTGCACTAGCTCCATCCGCGTCAACTTATCGAGCACGTCGACCATCGCGGGGCCACTTGAGACGTGCGACTGGTCAAAAATGTCTTTATACCTTGAGTACCCTTGAGCCAACGCCCCAAAGACCTCGTTTGCATTGGCTATCTTGGCAATTTCCATACCGAGGTACATGGGCACCTCGTTCTCAAGTCTCGCACCAGGCTCAACAATGAGTTCCAGCAAGTTCTCTTTGACCGTCAGCCTCTGGTCTATCAGGCAGTTGTAATACGGAATGCCGCCGAACACGCTGAAGAGCCGTACCTTGTCCTCATTGGAGAACGACGGATAGAAGCGAGCCGAGTCATAGTAGTCCATCGGCTTGAGGTCAATCGTCACATCAACGCGCCCATACAACGGGTTTTGGGCCTCAAGCAGCGACTTCATGACATCGATGAACGAGCCACAGAGGACAAGCTTGAGATGCGAGTCATCCTTATTGCAGTCAATAAGCGACTGTAGGATGCTATCGAGCCCGGTAATCGTCTTTCGCAAGTAAGGATATTCGTCGAGCACTAAAACGAGGCTGCGCCCTTTGGCCTGCTCGAACACAAACTTGAGCACATCCTCAATGCCCGAGAACGCCAAGGGCGGGTACCCAAAGCACTCCGACACAAGCGCCGCCAGGCTCTCGACGTTGTTGGCTTCCGACGTCTGTTTGCACTCGTAGTAAATACCGTGCGTGTCATTTTCACGCATGCACTGTTTGATGAGCTCGCTTTTGCCCACACGTCGGCGCCCATACACAAGCGCAACCCCCTGCTCATCCTGGCAGAACAGGCGCTTGAACCTCTTTCTCTCCGCTTCGCGTCCGATGAACTCCATAGCTCGGTTCCTTCCGACTCGGTTTTGTCCGAGTTAAGTATAAGAGAAGAGCTGCCATATTCAAGTTTTAACTCGGTTTTACCCGAGTCGGATGAAACCGAGTTAATTGATCAGCGCCGAGGCGTTGTGCGACTACAACCCGCGGGTCTCGTAGAGCTTCTGATCGTGCCAGATGACAGGTGAGAAAGCGGAGGGGTCTTCGTTGTGGGAGAGAGCCGCTTGATAGGCAGCGACGGTGGCAGGCACGTCGATGATGCGCTGGTTGGCAGAGCCGCGGAAGCGTAGGGAGATGTCATACTCGGCCTGCAGGAAAGGGCCGTCTACCAGCACGTCGAGGCATGCGAGCATGCCGTCGGTATCAGACGTGCGCTTGCGACCACCCACGGGCAGGATGTCGCGGTCAAGCAGGTATCCCGTGAAGCACCAGATGCTCTTGGCAGGGAAGCGACGGCGCGTCTCCTCAAGAAACGGCCGCAGCGCCGCCTGGTTTTCAGGCTCGAAGGGCTCCCCTCCCAGCACCGTGATGCCTTCCACCCATGGCGCCTCCAGACTGTCCCAGATGCGCTGCGCCACCGCGTCATCGAACGCCTCACCCGAGCAAAAGTCCCACGCCACCTCGTTGAAGCACCCCGGGCAATGCACCCGGCACCCCGAGACAAAGAGCGTCGTGCGCACGCCGGGGCCATTGGCGATGTCGCAATACTTGATGTTGGCGTAGTTCATACGGGGGCCTTTCTCGGGGCGGCGGGTAAGGTTCTGTGCTCAAACAGTCCTCGCCGCTTCGCGGCTGCGGAACTGCGCCAGAACCTTACCCACCGCCTGCGCTTGCTGACTACGAAACACATCCAGCAGGTTGCTTGAGGGCGTTGGGGGCTACTCACTTGCGAGCATCCAGCAGGCAGCGCGGCTTTTGGGGCTCACCACATTCGCGGGCACCTGCCGATCGTGCGGGCTTTTGGGGCTCACCACATTCGCGGGCACCCGCCGGTGCCCGTGGGCTGCCGGGGTTTTCGCGCTTCGCTGTTTTCGCCGGGAAGCGCGCAAGGGGCCGGGGCTTTGTTCTGGCGCAGTTCCGCAGTGAGGGCTTGGGTTCAAGGGCGCGTTGCATGCTTGCATGCATAAGCGCAATTGACCCCAAGCCCTCGGTACGAGGACTGTTTGAGCACAGGACAAAGACCCCGGCCCCCACGGGAGCGCTTACAGGTGAAGCACCCTGTCCTTGATCTCCTCGGTGCGGCCCTGGTTCCAGAACTGGGTGCCGATGTAGCCGCAGGTACGGCGGGCGACGTTGAGCTTTGCCTGGTCGCGGTTGCCGCACTTGGGGCACTCCCACACGAGCTTGCCGTCGTCCTCGACAATCTGGATCTCGCCGTCGTAGCCGCACTCCTGGCAGTAGTCGCTCTTGGTGTTGAGCTCGGCGTACATGATGTTGTCGTAGATGTAGCGCAGCACGGCGATGACGGCCTCGAGGTTGTCCTGCATGTTGGGCACCTCGACGTAGCTGATGGCACCGCCCGGCGACAGGCGCTGGAACTCGCTCTCGAACTTGAGCTTCGTGAAGGCGTCGATCTGCTCGCTCACGTGGACGTGGTAGCTGTTGGTGATGTAACCCTTGTCCGTGATGCCCTCGATGACGCCGAAGCGGCGCTGCAGGGCCTTGGCGAACTTGTAGGTCGTGGACTCGAGCGGCGTACCGTACAGCGAGAAGTCGATGTCGGTGGCGGCCTTCCACTCGTTGCACTTGTCGTTCATGTGCTGCATGACCTCGAGAGCGAACGGCGTGGCCTCGGCGTCGGTGTGCGACTTGCCGGTCATGTACTTCACGCACTCGTACAGGCCCGCGTAGCCCAGCGAGATCGTGGAGTAGCCGCCCACGAGCAGCTTGTCGATGGGCTCGCCCTTCTTGAGACGGGCAAGGGCGCCGTACTGCCACAGGATGGGGGCAGCATCGGAAAGCGTGCCCTTGAGGCGCTTGTGGCGGCACATGAGCGCGCGATAGCACAAATCGAGGCGCTCATCGAAGACAGCCCAGAACTTGTTCATGTCGCCGCCGCTGGAAAGCGCCACGTCGGGCAGGTTGATGGTAACGACGCCCTGGTTGAAGCGGCCGTAGTACTTGGGCTTCGTGGGGTCGTAGTTGCCGGCGTTGGCCACGTTGTTGAAGCCGTTGCCGCTGCGGTCGGGCGTCAGGAAGCTGCGGCAGCCCATGCAGGTGTAGCAATCGCCCTCGCCGGGCTTCTCGCCCTTGGAAAGCTTGAGCTCCTTCATCTTCTTCTCGGAGATGTAGTCGGGCACCATGCGCTTGGCGGTACACTTGGCGGCCATCTGGGTGAGGTAGAAGAAGGGCTGGCCCTCCTCGATGTTGTCGTCCTCGAGCACGTAGATGAGCTTGGGGAAGGCAGGAGTGATCCACACGCCGGCCTCGTTCTTTACGCCCTCGTAGCGCTGACGCAGCATCTCCTCAACGATCATGGCGAGGTCGAGCTTCTCGCGCTCGTTGCGAGCCTCGTTGAGGTACATGAACACGGTGATGAAGGGAGCCTGGCCGTTGGTGGTCATGAGCGTGACGACCTGGTACTGGATGGTCTGCACGCCGCGCTTGACCTCCTCGCGCAGGCGCTTCTCCACAACCTCCTGGAGCTTCTCGGCGGAGACCTCCACGCCGAGCTCCTCCATCTCGGCCTTGGCGTCGCGGGCGATCTTCTGACGGCTCACGTCGACGAAGGGGGCGAGGTGGGTAAGCGAGATGGACTGGCCGCCGTACTGGGAGGAAGCGACCTGGGCGATGATCTGCGTGGCGATGTTGCAGGCGGTGGAGAAGCTGTGCGGGCGCTCGATGAGCGTGCCGGAGATGACCGTGCCGTTCTGCAGCATGTCCTCCAGGTTCACCAGGTCGCAGTTGTGGATGTGCTGGGCAAAGTAGTCGGAGTCATGGAAGTGGATGATACCCTCCTCGTGAGCCTTCACCACGTCCTCGGGCAGCAGCATGCGGCGCGTCAGGTCCTTGGAGACCTCGCCGGCCATGTAGTCGCGCTGCACGGAGTTCACGGTGGGGTTCTTGTTGGAGTTCTCCTGCATGACCTCCTCGTTGTTGCACTCGATAAGCGACAGGATCTTGTCGTCGGTGGTGTTGCGCGTACGCTTGATGTTCTGCACGTAGCGGTAGGTGATGTAGTGGCGGGCGACCTCGAAGGCCTCGGCGGCCATGATCTGGTCCTCCACCATGTCCTGCACCTCTTCGACCGACACCGTGTGGCCGCAAGTGGCGCAAGCGTCCTCCACCTTGTCGGCGATGCGACGCACCATGAAGGCGGGAAGCCTGTGGTCCTCTTCAACGACGGCGTTGGCCTTGGCGATGGCGTTGACAATCTTAGTTACGTCGAACGTCTCCTCCGAGCCGTTGCGCTTCAGAATCTTCATGGGAGTGCACCAACCTTTCACTGTCATAGCTTGCGTGAGCAATGATAGCCTTTGTTCCGGACAAGAAGGGCCACCACATGATGTTGTGTTTATAAACATACGATTGACTATATGTATGGTTCTCGCGAACAAGCAGGTCAACGAGTCAAGGGCTTGCGGGCAAAAAAGGCGCGCCGTTGGCAGAATAGGCGACTGTGCTGGGACTTTGACCGCATGGCGATGGGTCCGCCGTCCGCGCCTTGCCCGAAGCCCCAAGTCGGCGAGCGGCAGGCTTTCTCCACAACCTGGGCGGCGCCTGGGGTCATACTTGAACACCATATGTAGTTGTACGAGACATTCAGGAGCACAGCATGAGCGAGGCTACAGGCACTGACAACGAGCAGCAGGTGCGCGCTGCATGGATTGAGGCAATGCGTCCGCGCACGCTGCCCCTAGCGGCGGCAGGGTCGGTCGTAGCCGCAGGCATCGCCGCGGCAGCCGACCAGTTCCGCATCGAGGTCCTCGTGCTCATGTTCGTCACGAGCATCCTTTTGCAGATTATCGCCAACTTCGCCGACGACTACGGCGACCTCTCCCACGGCTTGGACGACGAGACCCGCGTGGGCCCCAAGCGCGGGCTCCAGCGCGGCGTCATCACGATGAAGCAGATGAAGATGGCCCTTGTCGGCACGTGCGTGCTCACCTTCGCCGTCGGCGTGGCCCTCATCCTCGTCGCCTTCTCCGGTGGCCCCGCCATGACGGGGTCGAGCTGGACCGCCATCGCCGTGTTCGTGGTGCTCGGCGTGGCATGCATCGCCGCCGCCATCTGCTACACCATCGGCAAGCACCCCTACGGCTACATCGGCCTGGGCGACTTCATGAGCTTTCTTTTCTTCGGTGTTGTGGCTGTGGTGGGCGGCACCTTCCTTTACCTGCATGAATTCACGCTTGTAAGCCTTGTTGCCGGCATCGCGCTGGGGCTTCCCGTCATGGCCGTCATGAACGTGAACAACATGCGCGACGCCAAGCGCGACGCCGCCAAGGGCAAGCGCACCGTGGCCAACATGCTCGGCGACCCCAAGATGCGCACGTATGAGACGGCGCTTCTCGCCGGCGGCGCCATTCTCTTCCTCGCGAGCCTGGGCATGCTGGGCATCAGGAGCTTCCTGCCCTTCTTCATCGTCACGGTCTCCTTCATGAGCTGGGCGCGCGTGGTCGCCGTCATGTGGACCATGCCCGACCACGAGAAGTTCGACTGCCTCATGGCCCCCACGAGCAAAGGCACCGTTGTGGTTGCCGTCGTGTGGCTGATCGCGGTGCTCATCGGCTAGGAGACCGATGGACAAGCGGGCCGTGCGGCACTTCACCATTGCAGTACCGCATGTAGAAGCCGTGTTCGGCAAGGCCAATCAGACGTAATCATCGTCTAGGCAC
Organism: uncultured Coriobacteriales bacterium; assembly: GCA_934636245.1. Taxonomy (GTDB): domain Bacteria; phylum Actinomycetota; class Coriobacteriia; order Coriobacteriales; family UMGS124; genus UMGS124. The sequence continues at coordinate 233,010 of CAKUAI010000002.1, read as the reverse complement.
TCACACTCGTCTGCGCTCTCTCGCCTCCCCTGCCCAATCCCAACCCACACGCGCCAACCATATCCCGACTTACGCAAAAGGGGCGGCCCGCCATGCTCACGACGGGCCGCCCCTTCTTCTTGGAAGCGCATATGTGCTTGCGCAGGTATGTCGTGCCTGCGCTGGAAAGCCAGGCCTACTCGGCCTTCTTCTCCTCAACCTGGGCGTCCTTGCCAGGCTCGCCCTCAACAGGGGGCAGGGTCTGGGCGTGGCCGTCGTAGACGACGGTGGTGGAGCCATCGGCGTTGGTGCGCACCTCGGCGTCGCAGGAATCCACCTTCACCACGGACTCAGCCTCGGGAAGCTGGTTCTCGGCCTCCTTGGCGGCGCGCTCCTCGGCCGTCTTGGCGGCGTCGGCAGCGGCGACCTTGGCCTTCTGCTCGGCCTCGCCGGCCAGGTACTCCTGCCAGCGGTTGTCGAGCAGCGCCTGGCAGGCGTCACCGTCCACCGTCTCGCGCTCAAGCAGCACGGTCGCCATGAGGTGCATCTGCTCGGCGTTGTCAGAGAGCACCTTGCGGGCGCGCTCGTGGGCCTCCTTGATGAGGCGCGAGACCTCGAGGTCGATGCGGTGCGCCGTCTCGGGCGAGTAGTTGCCCTGCGTAGCGATGTCGCGGCCCAGGAAGACCTCGTGGTTGGGCTCGCCGTACATCTGGGGGCCGAGCTCCTCGCACATGCCGTAGCTCACGACCATGCTGCGGGCCACCTTCGTGGCGCGCTCGATGTCGTTGGAGGCGCCGGTGGTGATGTCGTCGCAGAAGAGCTCCTCGGCGGTGCGGCCGCCCAGCATCATGGCAAGGCTGTCGAGCATGGAGTTGCGCGTCTGCAGGAAGTGGTCCTCGTCGGGCATCGAGAGCGTGTAGCCCAGCGCCTGGCCACGAGGGATGATGCTGATCTTCTTGACCGGGTCGGCGTTGGCGAGCATGTGGCCCACAAGCGCGTGGCCCGACTCGTGGTAGGCGATGGTCTTGCGCTCGGTGTCGGTCATGACGCGGCTCTTGCGCGCGGGGCCGGCGATGCAGCGCTCCATCGACTCGGTGATCTCGTCCATGCCGATGCGCTCATGGCCGCGGCGGGCGGCGAGAAGGGCGCTCTCGTTCATGAGGTTGCCCAGGTCGGCGCCGGAGAAACCAGGCGTGAGCTGAGCGACGCGGGCAAGGTCGACGTCGGTGGAAAGGGGCTTGTTGCGCGCGTGGATGCCCAGGATCGCCTCGCGGCCCTTCACGTCGGGACGGTCCACCGTGACCTGACGGTCGAAGCGACCGGGGCGCAGAAGCGCCGGGTCGAGGACGTCGGGGCGGTTCGTGGCGGCCATGAGGATGACGCTCTGGTGCTCCTCGAAGCCGTCCATCTCGACGAGCAGCTGGTTCAGGGTCTGCTCGCGCTCGTCGTGGCCGCCGCCCACGCCCGTGCCGCGCTGGCGGCCCACGGCGTCGATCTCATCGATGAAGATGATGGAGGGAGCCTGCTCCTTGGCCTTGGCGAACAGGTCGCGCACGCGGGAGGCGCCCACGCCCACGAACATCTCGACGAAGCCCGAGCCCGAGATCTGGAAGAACGGCACGCCGGCCTCGCCGGCCACAGCCTTGGCGAGCAGCGTCTTGCCGGTGCCGGGAGGGCCCACAAGCAGCACGCCGTGCGGGATCTTGGCGCCGAGGTCCTGGTACTTCGCGGGGTTGTCGAGGTAGTCCTTGATCTCCTTGAGCTCCTCGATGGCCTCGTCGCAACCGGCGACGTCGTCGAAACAGACCTTGGGGCGGGTGGCGTCGGTCGTCTGGGCCTTCGTCTTGCCGAAGCCCATGGCGCCGCCCGTGGGGTCGGAGAACTTGTTCATGAAGTACACCATGACGCCGATGAGGATGAGCATCGGCAGCATGCTCGTGAGCAGGGAGACCCAGGTGGGCGTCGTGGAGACGTCGGCCACGTACTTGACTTCGGGGTGGGAAGCCATGAGCTCGGCCAGCGAGTCAGTGCCCAAGTAGGTAGAAGTGAAGGGCACCAGGGCCTTCTCGTCGCCAATCTTGTCGGCCTCGGGCCAGTACTCGCCCTTGATGGTGTAGGTCATCGCGACATAGGTCGCCTCGCTGACCTGGCCGTCCTCGACAGCGCTCACGAACTCGCTCGTGGCGAGCTCCACCGTGTTCTCGTTGGCCTGGCGCTGCATGGCGCTGCCCACGGCCACCGCGACAACCACGAGGATGAGCGCGTACAGCAGGATGCTGCGCCAGTTGGGCTTGCGCGGGCCAGAGCTCTTGTCAGCCGTGCCGTCGATGGGGTTGAGGAGCTCCTTCATTTTCGCGCGACGTTCTTCCTCGCGCTTGTCACCCTTTGCGTCGGGCTTGCCGGCGTCCGCAGACTTGCCGGCCTTCTTCTTGTCGTTGTTCTCTTCGCTCACCTTGTGACTCCTTGTTGCCGCACTGGGCGGCCGTGTTGGTCGGACAGGCCCGCCGGGGCGTTAGCCCTCAACGAGTTCCGGCTTAAGCACGCCGACATAGGGCAGGTTGCGGTACTTCTGGTTGTAGTCGAGGCCATAGCCCACCACGAACTCGTCGGGGCACTGGAAGCCCACGTAGCGCGGGTCGACGGCGGCAGTGCGGCGCTTGCACAGAAGCGTGGCCACCTCGAAGGAGCGCACGCCGCGCGCCTGCAGGTTGGCCGACAGGTAGCGCAGGGTCAGACCCGAGTCGAGAACGTCCTCGATGACGATGACGTCGCGGTCCTTGATCTCGGTGTCGAGGTCCTTCACGATGCGCAGGATGCCCGAGGAACGCGTGGCCGCACCGTAGCTAGAAATGGCCATGTAGTCGATCTCGATGGGCAGGTCGATGGCGCGCACCAGGTCGCTGGCAAACGTCGCGGCACCGCGCAGGATGCAGATGACGAGCGGCGGCACGTCGTTGTCGGCGTAGTCGGCCGTGATCTGGGCACCAAGCTGAGCCACACGCTCGCTGAGCTGCTCGGCGGTGAACAGGACGTGGTCGATATCGTTGGACATGTTGTACGGCAAGGGATCCCCCTCATTGTGAGACGGCAGGGCAAGTCCTACCGTTCGGCCGGCTTATATATGAACAAGCGATAATTGTATCAAGCAGGTCGTTTTATCGCTCCATGCCGCACGCTCATCCAGGCGAATTCCCCCAACCCACACACTGGAGACGCCTTGAGGAGCGCTTGGAGAGCTGCGTACGACAGGAACCCAGGGTCTGTCGCGAGCGGGCACACCCGCCTGGGGAAGCACGTCGCTCAAAAGCTTCGAGGCACCCAGGCCAAACGGACGCATGCGCTCGCCGGGGCGGGGCGAGCCCACAGTGAGACAGCCCGTCGCACCTGGGGCGGAGCACCCACACACAGCACCGTCGACAAGGACGAAATCACGCCCCTCGCGCATCCCCTCGGCTTGCAGCTGGGCTGAACAGGCACGCGCCACCTCGGCCGCCGGACGTCCCTGAAGGGGGACCTCTTGCGCCTCAAGCACAACCTCGCCCCACGTGACCCTGCCCGGCACGGGGAGCTCGACATCGGCGGGAGGGTCTGCCACATCGGGGCCCTGCATGACGAGAGCCCCCGCCTCCATGCGCACCTGCATCCCGCCAGGCAGGCTGCAAGAACCCGACCCGCGGCGAGCAAGCGCGATTACGTCAAGGAGGTGGGCTGCCTCAAACCGTGCCTCTTGTGCAGCACGACGGCCCAAGGCCTGCTCAAGGGCCATGCGCACGCAGCGGGGGGAAAGAGCCGGGTCTGCTTGGGCAAGCGCATACGCATCAAGCACGCAGCTCCCCTGCCGCGCAGGCAAGGCCGCGCGCTCGAACAGCTCGCGAGCCAGGCGCGCCAGCAAATCCTCCTCACAGGCCAAAGCGTCGAGAGTGCGTCCGAGCGTCTTGCAAAACGCCGGGTTGCGTTCCTCGAAAGCAGGCACGATGTGATGGCGCACATAGGAACGCGTGGCCTCATCGCCCGCGTTCGTCGAATCCTCGCGCCAGCCTACCCCCTGTTTGCGCAAGCCATTGCGCAGCTCCTCGCGCGTGCAATCGATGAGGGGCCGCACAACAATGCCGCGTGTGGGTCGCATGCCCACCAGGCCGGTGAGACCCGAGCCAGAAAGCGCACGCATGAGGAAGGTCTCGGCGCGGTCGTCAGCCGTGTGCGCCACAAGAATGCGCGACGCCTCTACGGCAAGACCTTGTGCCCGGGCACGCTCGCCTGCCAGGCGCCAGGCGAGGTCGTAGCGCACCTGACGGGCCGCCTCCTCCATGTTTGCCCCGGCTCTCACGAGCGCAGGAACATCGACGCGCTCCGCCCGACACGCAACGCCGAGTTCGGCGCACAGGTCGCGCACAAACGCCTCATCGCCGTCGGACTCCTCTCCGCGCAAGCAATGGTTCACATGGAGCACGCACAGATTGTCACGCTCGAGCATGCGAGGGCCGCGACCGTCCATAAGGTCGACGGGAGCAGTCGCACAGCGCATGAGCAATGCCGTTGAGTCTGATCCCCCGCTCACCATCACAATGAGCGGCGAGGCGGCCACAACCGGGGCCGGCGCAGCGTTGAGGGCCTCGTACACATGCGCTCCTTTCAAAGTGATATTGCGAACTCGGCGATTGTACCCCCGAAACGCCAACGCCCCGCCGGGCAAAGCTCGACGGGGCGCTGACAAGGAAGAGAGGGAGGACAAAACTGATAGCAGACGAGGTTCCGCAACCCACTAAAAGCGGGTTCTGATGCGCAAGGCGCGCGATGCCGACGTGTACTGGAGTACTCTAGACATCGCGGAACGCAGCGCATCAGGTTCCGCATCTCACTAAAACGCAGGTTCTCGCCGGCAAGGCGTCGGGAGGCGCAGCGTACTGGACGTACGTAAGCCTCCCGAGAACGCAGCCGGCGAGGTTCTGCTGGATGGTTTACCCGATGGTGACCTTGGTGACGTTGGCGTTCTGGAGCCGCTTCGGCACATTCACCGTCAGCACGCCGTCCTTCAGCACGGCGGTCAGGCCGGCGGTGTCGGCATCCTTGAGGTAGACGCCACGGGTGGCATGGAACGCGGAGGTCTCACGCAGGACGTAGTTGCGCTTCTCAACGTCCTCGGAGTCCTTGTGGTCGATGTCGATAACAAGGCGGCCGGCATTGAGTTCAACGTCGATCTCCTCGCGGGCGACACCAGGGACATGGGCCTCAACGATGTAGCCATCGGGGTTCTCCTGAACGTCCATCTTGAAGGCGGTGGGAGTCTCGGGATAACGCTGCTCGAAGTTGGCGAGATCGTTGATGGCGTCGAACCAGTTGCTCAAAGCGTTCACGCGACCATAAGGAAGAATAGCAGCCATGATGAACAGCCTCCTTTTGTGCGGGGGTTCGGACCCGCTTGGTTTTATTGCTGACTGTTCTATTCCACCCGTGAGAACCTATAAACAGGATTGTCTTATCTTCTCAGTTCCTTCACATAAGGAAATCTAAGCCTAGCATTGTTAAGTTTTGCAAGCCGCTCAAGAAACGGTATAGTAGGCACAACCCGGGCGCAGACGGCGCCCCCATGCAGCAAGGATGCGCCTTTGGATTACAAGAACTTCGGGCGAGGCCGAGACCAAATCGCCCTTGACGAGCATGATGAGCAGGCATATCAGCAGGCATACGGCCGCGCAACGAGCACGCCGGGTGTCTCGGACTCCGTGCCGGGCATACGTCCCGCCCATCCCCTGCCCAGCTATCGCTCCAACAGGCTCGACTACGACCGCTATCTGGAGCGCCCGCGCGACAAGTTCCAGATTTTCTCCGCACAAAATCGCAGGCGCAAAGCGCGCACCATTGCCTCGAGCGTTGCACTCGGCCTTTTCGTGGTGGCATGCATCGTGGCCATCATCGTCCTGCTTACACGCTGACGCCCGCAGCCGACAAAGCCAGCCACGGGCGTCAATGCTCGCTATTGTGGCTTTTACCTGCTAGTTCTTTGAGAACATGGGGAATCCGAAGCAGTCGTCCATCTCACCTGCCTGACCAGACGCAAGCGCGGAGAACGTGACGTCGGCCACTGCGGTGGGCAGCTGGTTGCTGCGCACGGCACCCGTTTGAAGCATGGCGTCGAGCGCCTCGTCCACATCGGGACGCGCCTCGAGATCGTCGCAGTCCACATCCCCAAAATCACACCAGCGATCAAGACCCGGCTCGTCAGCATCGCGCTCGCTGGCATGGTCGCGCCATCCGTTCACGACGGGCCAGCCCCTGTCCGCGAAGCAGCGCATGGTAACGACGGGCCCCATGGGTTCCTGGCGACGCTTGTACTCGGCATTCGCGCAGGTCGTGAGCACCTTGTCCACCACGTCGGCCGGCATGCCCGCCTGCACCGCGTCGCACGCGTCTAGGCCGCGATCCACATGCATGGTGAGCACCTGGTCGATCTGCTCGTAGGTGGCGCCGAAGGAACCCTCGTCGGTCTGGTTCTCGCTCAGCTCGGCCGAAGGGGGCTTGACCAGCACGTTTTCAGGAATGACCTCGAAGGGGCTGCAGGCGTTGCGCCACCGGGCAAGCTCGTAGACGCGACCCTTGTACACGTCGGCCAGAGGGGCATACGCACCCACCGTGTCGCCGTAAAGCGTGGAGTACCCCATGCCCGACTCCGACTTGTTGCCCGTGTTGAGGACAAGCGCACCCCAGGCGTTCGACAGGCTCATGAGCACACACCCGCGCAGGCGCGCCTGAAGGTTCTCTCGGCCAACGCCCTCGAAGACACCACCCAAGGCCTGTGCGATTCCCTCATCGGCAACCGCGAACATATCTTTGATAGGCACGGTGCATGTCTTGATGCCCAGGTTTGCGGCAAGCGCCTCCGCGTCATCGACGGAGCTTGCGCTGGAGTAAGGCCCGGGCATGAGGACGCCGCGCACGTGCTCGCAACCAAGGGCGTCCACGGCCAGGGCCGCCACCACACTGGAGTCGATGCCGCCCGAAAGCCCCACGACCACGTCGGAGAAACCGCTCTTACGCACGTAATCGCGCACGGAGACGACAAGAGCGCGGTAGAGGTAGGCCGTCCACTGGTCGTCGCTGATCGACTCGATCTCGTCGACGCGGCGACCCACAAACTGCCCCGCAGCACAAGAGGGCTGCTCGTCGCCCGAGTCGTCGACGTCAAAGACGGAGATGCCCTCCTCGAAGATAGGGCACGAGGCGACGATGACGCCGTCGGGGTCGGCTGCGAAACTGCCGCCGGCGAGCACCACGTCGTCGTAAGCGCCCACGCCTTGCACGAAGGCCATCCAGCACGGCGACTCGGCAATCAGCGAGCTCAGCACGCCCTCGCCCAGGCCAAACACGCCCAGAGAGGACGCGTCGTCGCGGCAGAAGGGCATGGGCGACATGGCAAGCATCACGTCGCACGGCACATCCTGGGCGCTCGCCGAGGGCGAACCGGCGACAAAGAGCAGGTCAACGCCGCCCCAGGAAAGCGTGACCGGAGCGCTCGAGACGCCGTCGTACTCAATGGCAGACGTATAAGCCTCGCGACGACGCAGCGGGCAGACGTCTCCCGCATCGCACAGGAAGAACTCCGTGTATGCATCCTGGGAGTCGAGCATGTAGGCGGGCACCACGCAGGCCACCGGCGTACGTGCCGCCAGGTCATAGAGCGCGTCGATGAGGTCGAGCTGGTAGGCGCGGTGCTCGACCAGGCCCTGCGGGTAGGCGCCCGACATCACCGTGGCAGGAAACACCACGAGATCGGCCTGGGCAGCCAAAGCCTGGCGCGCGCTCGAGAGTATGCGTTCAACGGTCTGCGAGAACTTGCCAGGATTGGAATTCACCTGTGCAATCGCTATCTTCATAGGGCACCTCTCCCAACGTGGGATGCTAAAAGAATCGTTTGTGTACAGGTTAGACGCATCTGCGTTGCAAACTCGTGAATATATGGCACGCACGCAACAACCAGACGTACCATATCCGCCACAACCACCACCGGCAAAGGAGCACCATGAGCGTCACACTTCGCGTGGCTTGCGCACAAGACGCACCCGCCTTGCTTGCCATTTACGCGCCCTACGTGCGCGACACTTTCATCACCTTCGAGTACGACGTGCCGGATGTGGCAGAATTCGCCGAACGCATAGGCACCACGCTGCAGCGCTATCCCTACATCGTCGCCTGCGGGGAAGACAGCACGCCGCTCGGCTATGCCTACCTGGGTGTCTTTCATGCCCGGGAGGCCTACGATTGGACAGCCGAGACCTCGATCTACGTGGACAGCACGGCACGGGGCATGCATGTGGGAACACTTTTGCACGAGGCGCTCGAGCAGGCGGCGCGCCTGCAGGGCCTCACGAATCTCGAAGCCTGCATCGCCTATCCCGACGAGGGTGGTTCAGTAGGTTTCCACGAGCGCATGGGCTACCGCATGGTGGGACGCTTCGAGGCGTGCGGCTACAAGCTGGGCGCCTGGCGCGACATGGTGTGGATGGAGAAGCACATTGCCCCGCATAGCGAAACGCCTGCACCCGTGACATTGTTTCCCCAGGTACAGGCGCAGGTTGAGCAAATGTTGAAAGAGCTTTCCCGCTAAGCGCTACTTAACGTCGGCACCCACCGCGACCATGACGTCGGCACCCTCGGTGAGCATCCATTCCTCGCCGGCGTCGATGGCCGTGGCGCCCAGCAACGCGGCGACCTGCGAGGCGATGGAGGCCATCGAGTCGTACTCGTAGATGACCTGCGTCGTGGAAAGCGACAACGTGGAGGCGCCTGCGTTCCAAGCGCTGAGCCCTGCGTCGGTGAGAGCAGACACGACCTTGTCGATCGCCTCGGCGCTGCAACCGCAGCCACGCACCGACACCGAGATGCCGGCAAACGCAGGGTTCCTTGCCACCGTGGACGCATTTGCACTGGTCGTGGCGGCATCGGCGCTGTTGATGTCGTTGGTCACCGAGACGTAGTCGCTGTCCACCGGCGGCCTCTCGCCCGCATCGACCGCCGCCATGATCTCGTGCCAGCGCTCGTCGTCGTTGTACTCGTACCAGACGCCGTTCACGTACTCGGAATCGGTGGGGTTCATCGTGGAGTACACGCCGTTAGCGGTGTCGATGCCGCGCATGGCAAGGGCCAGGTTGACGATCTGGTCAAGCGTGAGGTCGGTCGTGACGTAATCCACCACGGTGTTGATGACGCTGACCATCTCCACCGGGGTGGCACTCATGAGCTTCTTGAGGCAGGCGTCGATGAAAAGGCGCTGGTTGGCGGCACGGTAGCGGTCGCCGTCGCCAAGATTGTCGTAGGCGTGGCGCGAGCGGGTAAAGAGCTCGGCCTTTGCGCCGTCAAGCACCTGCAGGCCCGCATCGAGGTGGCCCCCGTTGATGTGGCCCATGTACTCGGTGTCGTTGATCTCGTAGGGAACGTCGACCTCCACGCCGCCAAGGGCGTCAGTCACAGCGACGAGTGCATCAATGTTGACCTCGGCATAGTGCGACACGGGAACCTCGGCGAAGTCAGAGATTTTCTCGATGACAGCCGAGGCACCGCCGCGGGCATAGTAGGAGTTGATCTTGCCGTCGATCTCGGGGCAGTAGGTGTCGCGGTGGATGGACACGAGCGTCACAATCTTCTTGCCCGGGTCGATACGGGTCAAAATGATGGTGTCGGAACGGTAGTTGGACGGGTCGGATCCGTACTCATCCTCGTCATCCAGACGCTCTTCCATGGAGTCGACGCCCAGAAGCAACATGTAGAAGGGTGTGGTGTCGGTCCAGTTGCTCACAAGTTCCTGGGCTGCGACCTGCTGGTCCTGAAGCACGGCCTTCGTCGTTTCGTCGACGCCCTCGTTGAGACGGCTGCCGATTGAATTCACAAACGACGCGGCAGCAGCCACGCCGCCCACCACGAGCACGCCGGCCGCAACGCCGGCGCCGATGAGCACGTTGCGGCGCGTGGTGGACTTGCTCTTGCCGGAGGTATAGCGCCCATGGGCATTGTCGCGAGAATAGGCGGAAGCCCCCTGCGGTGCCGAATACGAGGAACGCGATGTCGGCTGACGACGGGCGCTGGGGCGCACGGGGCCATCCTGGCTGGGGAAAGTCCCTTGGCCGGGGATGTTGCCCTGCATGGGGCCTCTGCGATCGTTGTCGTTGTGGGACATGGGTCCTCCTTGGAAATACAGCTCGTACTATGAGTCTTCGCGAGCCGGCTCGATGACGCCCGGCAGGTCGGCGCCTTGCGCGATGAGCTCGGCAACGCGGGTCATTGCTCGCGAAAGGCGCGAACGGGGATGCTGCGTCAGCTGGGACAGCGGGCGGTTGTTGGGGTTGAGCACGGCAAACGTGGTGACGCCCATGGACTTGCCCACTTCAGCGAGGGCCGGGTCCATCGATCCCACCACGGCGATGAGCGGAACGCCCGCGGCCTTGCAGCGGCGCGCCACGCCGCTCACAACCTTGCCGTGCAGGCTCTGCGTGTCGAAGCAACCCTCGCCCGTCACCACATAGTCGACGCCTGCAAGGCGGGAGTCAAAATCAACGATATCGAGCACGGCGTCGATGGCCAGGCAGGGCTGGGCCCCGAAGAAGGCCGCCGTGCCCGCGCCCATGCCGCCGCCGGCGCCGCCGCAGGGAACGTCGAGCATGTCGACGCCCACGCAGCTCTTCACGACATCGGCCAGGTGGGCGAGGTTGCGGTCAAGGGCCTGGACCACTGTGGGCAGCGCGCCCTTGTTGGGGGCGTACGTGGCACTTGTGCCCATCGTGCCGCACAGAGGGTTCTCCACGGCGCAAAGCACCTGGATGTCCAGGGCTTTCACACGCGGGTCGAGGTCGGACACGTCCACGGTCTGCACCGCGTCGAGCGTGGCTCCCACCGGTTCAAACGGCTCGACGTAGCGGTCGAAGAACTTGACGCCGCACGCATACGCAGCGCCCACGCCACCGTCGGTGGTGGTGGAGCTGCCCAAGCCCAGAATGACCTTGGAGCAGCCGCGCGAAGCCGCGTCGAGCAACAGCTCGCCCACGCCGTGCGTGGTGGTGCGTCCCGTGCTCACGCCCTCTTGAATGAGCTTGATGCCGCACGCTGCGGACATCTCGATGACTGCCGTGCCATCGGGCAGAATCGCGTAGGGTGCGTCGACCGTCATGCTGACGGGGCCGCTCACGCGGGCATGCACGACCTCGCCGGAACTATGCGCGAGCATCGCCTCCATCGTGCCGTCACCACCGTCGGAAAGCGCGATGCAACGCGTCTTCGCATCGGGCAGCGTCGCTTTGATGGCGTCAGACATGACACGGCCCGCCTCAAGTGAGGTAAGCGTGCCTTTGAACGCATCGGAAGCGATAAGGAACCTCGACATTGGTTTCACGCCCTCGTTGAACGCAGACAAACAGAACAGACAGACACAGTATGATATGACCGCCCTGCACCCCATATATGTCTTGCTTGCAAAGCAACAACCAATCTCCCAAGGACTGAAGGAGACCTCAAGGCCCTCCTGGGCTACAATGAAACGTTGCAGTCGCCCGCCATTGCGTGCGGGCATCTCCTCAGAAAGGCGGTGCATCACGGACTCCCTGCACATCGCGGCTGGTCGCAGCCACACGGGCGGCACAGCCAAAGACGCGCCCATCGGCATCTTCGACTCGGGCATGGGCGGCCTCACCGTCGCACGCGCCATCAAGACGCTGCTGCCTCACGAGTCCATCCTCTACGTGGGCGACACAAAGCGCTGCCCCTACGGCGTGCGCCCAGCCAAGGAGATTCGCTCCTTCGTGCGCCAGATCGGCGCCTGGCTCACCGCCCAAAACGTGAAGCTCATGGTCATCGCCTGCAACACGGCCACCGCCGCGGCCCTGCCCCTGGCGCAGCGCACGTTCGGCGTGCCCGTGATCGGCGTCATCGGACCCGGGGCGCGGGCGGCCATCCAGGCCAGCGTCACCGGGCAGATCGGTGTCATCGCCACACCCCTCACCATTGAAAGCGACGCTTACGCACGCGCCATCCACCAGCTCGACGCCGGCGTCAACGTGTACTCCCTGGCAACCCCCAGCTTCGTGCCCCTTGTGGAGAAGGAGCTCGCCACCGGGTACCACCTGCATCAGGACTGGCTGGAAGACCGCGACGTCTTCCTCACGCCTGACGCCCTGGGTACCGTGCGCGCGGGGCTGGGCCCGCTTCTGCGCTCCGACATCGACACCCTCGTGCTGGGCTGCACGCACTTCCCGCTGCTGGCGCCCACCATCCATGAGGCGTTCGGCCGCGACCTCAACATTGTGAGCTCCGCCGAGGAGACGGCGCGCGAGGTGGCCGAGACCCTGGCCAGGCGCAACCAGCTGATGGGGCCCGAGGCCACCGTGCGCCATCGCTTCGCCACCACGAGCGACGACATCACCGCGTTTGCCGCAGCAGGCAAGTTCATCTTCGGCGGCGGCCTGACCAGCATCGAGCACATCGACATCTCCGAGCTCGAAGACCTCGTGCACGAACCGTAAGTCAAGCCGCCCGCACCCTCGTCGGGGTCAATCCCCGCACCCGTTGCTCTCACAGAGAAAGGAACACAAGACTGATGCCCGTTATGTTCAAGGATCCCACGCCCGCCGCCCCCGCCGAGCGCAGTTACGGCCGCCCCGACGGCGGCATCCGCCCCGTCACCCTCACGCGCGCCGTGATGCCCCACGCATCGGGCTCGTGCCAGGTGGAGTTCGGCGCCACGAAGCTCATCTGCTGCGCCACCGTCGAGGAAGGCGTGCCCAAGTGGCGCAGGGATGCCCATGCGGGCTGGGTGAGCGCCGAGTACGCGATGCTCCCCTGCTCCACCACCACGCGCTCGCGTCGCGAGACCTCCGCACGCAAGGGCCGCTCCATGGAAATCGAGCGCCTCATCGGCCGCAGCCTGCGCACCGTGTGCGACATGAAGGCCCTGGGCGAGTACACCGTGACCGTGGACTGCGACGTCATCAACGCCGACGGCGGCACGCGCACCGCCGCCGTGACCGGCGCCTGGGTGGCCCTCTACGACGCCTTCGCCGCCATGGTGGACGCCAAGAAGATCTCGCGCATCCCGCTGATCGACCAGGTCGTGGCCCTGTCGGTGGGCATGGTGGGGGGACGTCTCCTTCTCGACCTCGACTATTCCGAGGACTCCCAGGCAGAGATCGACATGAACCTGGCCTACACCGGCCGTCACGAGTTCATCGAGATCCAGGGCACCGGCGAGCGCACCCCCTTCAGCCGTGAGCGCCTCAACGCCATGCTCGACCTGGCCGAACCCGGCCTGCAGGAGCTGCTGCGCATTCAGGCCGAGTGCGTGGGCTGGAAGAAACGCTAGAACAAAGGAGGGCCATGTCGCTGCTATCAAAAAATCGCACTTTAGTTGAACCCACACTCTGGGCAGCATTTTTGTTGGGTTCACCCTATGTGATTGGAATGAGACCGCTTGGCGGAAGCGCCTCATTCTCACTCATGTATCCCTTGATAGCAGCGGCCATGCTTGCTGGCATGTGGCTCACCACACGCCTAATTCCCGTTGGCCGCAACAATATAGTGACGCACACATCAATCGCTGTCGGTGTCTTCACCACCGTTTCACTCGTCATTCCCGAATGGCTTGACCTGTTCCTCATGGGTGCAGGGGGCAATCTTGAATCAGCTGTCAGCTTGGCCACAGACAAAGGTTTTCTTGTACCTCAGGCCTTATATACGTTCTCGTCAACCCTTTCGCTACCTCTCTCATTGGTTGCGGGGTTGTCCTACGGCATATATGTGCAGTCGACGGTACCACAAACAGCCGCACCGTCAAATCGCAGCAGCGGGAACCAAGCACAACAAAGACGCTCCGCTCGTTACTCCACCATCAAGACCATCTTGCTCATAGGAATCGGGCTCCTGCAGCCCATCGCCTGGACAGCCTGGCTCCCTCATGGTTCATTCCCCCTGGCACCTGCAACATCGGATGCGCCCCTGTCAAGTTTAACTTGGGAAACGGTTGCGCCCTTGGCACTCGTCCCGCTCCTAGAGCAAATCTTGATTTGCGCGTGCGCACTCTATATCTCAAAGTGCCCCGCTTACATCGATTGCATTGCTTCACCACAATGCGCACGCCTGCCACACCCGCCTTTCGCCGCGCTTCTCATCGGGATAGTCACCGGTTCCATTCTTGTCGTTGCCTTTCCAGGACTACACATTGTTTCTCAAGGTGAGATGCTCTTCTTTGCGGGGATACAGGTCGTCTTGATTGCCGTTCTACCCGTCGTCATCAATCGCGCCAACAAGCAGGGGGCGCCACGCGAACTGGCAGCCTCTGACAACCTACGCGAACAAAGCGACTCGGCATCTAAACCGACAAGCGTCTCCGACCCTTATACCGACGCTTTGCTTCAATATGGTCTTACCAATCGGGAGGCCAACGCCGTTGCAGGCCACCTCATGGGGTTTTCATCGTCGCAGACTGCAACGATACTCGGCATTCAAGCGTCATCCGTACGCGAGTATGGCCGCAGGGCATGCAAAAAACTCGGCTTTTCCTCCGTGAGCGAGTTCAAGAAGCTGGTAAATGATCATGGGCCAACCCATGCTGAAAGCAGTCATGCAACCATCGAGAGCAAGCGAGACGCTCACATAAAGATCGTTGCCAAAACCATATCCATGGCATCCCTCGCTGCCGTCTTTCTTCCAATAACAGGAGAATGTATGACAGGTGGAGAGATTCTCGCCACTGTCGGCGGCGCATTACTTGGGCTGATGGGGACTCGGCTGATAAAGGCCGACCCCGCAGGAGGTCATTCCAAGCGCATGGAAACCGCAGCCATCCGTATCATCCTAACTTGCATGACAGTCTTACTCTGTGCGTGCTCACTTGCCCTCCGCGCATGCAATCTACCCGTACAGTGGGGATGCGGTGCTCTCATGCTATGCACGGCCGCTTCTGCAGCAACCGGGCTTGCGCAGTTCAAGCATCAAGCGGCAGCACCTCATACCTCGTGCTTTGCATTCGCATTGGGATGGTCCTGGACGCTATCATGGCTAACATTCCTCAGTATGGAGCCCCTGTCTTGGGTCGTCATTCCGGCCCTTCTTCTACTTGGGGTAACATTATCTGCAATAGCGAGCCAGGCAGAATCAAAATGTCTATCCATTGGCCTCGCCGTGCTCGCCATAGCCATGTTTGGCTTCTTAACCAACCCAATAAGCGCCCTCCTCTTGCTGACAACTACATTAATCATTTTCATTGAAGACAGCCCCACCGAAGAGCTATCGGTGACTTTTCGACGGCATGCAATCGCACCTGTAACGTTACCCATGTTGGCTATGCTCGGCATTATTACGGCCCTCGTCCCCCTTGGTGCCAAGTTGTGGCTAGGAACCATTACGACCCCTCGGCTATCTAGCAACACTTACTCAACAATTGTCATCATTTTCAGCTGCGTCATCACGTTTGTGATTCTCATTGAATGCTGGAAGGCCATGGCATATCTAAAGCACCGTAGGGAATTTCCCCGAGAAGTCACCCCTGACGATCTTCAGCGTATGGAGGGTTTTCTTATAAGCAAGGGTCTCACCCCTCGACAAGTCCGCATTGCATTGCGAACAACACAAGGCGCTTCGCTCGGCGAGATAGGCGCAGAGCTCAACTTATCAAGAACAGCCGTCCATACATCACGACATGAAGTCCTCTCTATCCTCGGAGTGCTCGACACAGACGGACTCATTGGGTTGCTCCAAAAAGCTATTCGATAGAATAGCCAGTGCCTCTTTGATCATTTCTCCTGGTAGAGCCATTGTGGCAAACTGAGAACACCCTGACTACAGACAAAAAACAGCCACAACACTATCTTTTGTCCTGGGCATGCACGAGCACATGCCCACACTTGGCCAAGTGAAAAAAGACTCTAGGAGGAAGGACTCGCATGGAGCGCCGACTTAGTAAGAGGCTGGCAGCCGGGTTTATCGGAATCCTGTTCGCCTGTGGTTTGGGCACCATGGCAGCACCGGCCATGGCGGACGACATTGCAACCTGCGACTACAACAACAAGGATTTGTATCTGAACATCAGCGTCGGATCAACGTACGGAACTCCCTGGTATGCAAAGGAAACCACCAAAGCGACCTACGTGGATGTCGAAAGTATGGGAACCGTCGACTGGTGCTTCCTCTATGCCGATGGAAGCAACGACAAAGTCAATTACCAGAACTGCACCGACGGCACGCGCGCATATCTCAGCCATGCAGACGAATACGAGCTGCACAATACTGTGACCGAAAAGGGTTACACGTATGTTCGTGTAACCGCTTACAAAACCTCTCAGGGTGGCGTGCTCACTGGTTACTGGAGCCCCGACTGTTGGGGTTCCTATACCGACCTGAACTAAATGGCTGTACCGGCACGGCGACAAACCGTCGTGCCGGTTTTTCATCCATCTACATCCGTTCAGGAGGCCGACCACATGTGTGCACTTCAGCGGGGCGAACGCATAGCGCTTTCTATTCTGATAACAGTCGGCGTCCTCGGCGCAGGATTGTTCTATGCCTATTCCGCTTCTCAGGAACGCAATACAGCGATACTTGAAGAGCAGGCCCGAGATGCAGCAAAAGCAGCCTTTGAAAACGCCGCTCAAACGATTTCTATGGGTCAACCGACATCTTTAACCGCCGAGGACACAAAGCAAGTCGCTCTTTGGTCGAACGGGACTAAAGAGTTCACTGTATCTCGCGCTACACTTTACAGCTCTCTTCAGGACGCCTCCAATGCCGAAGAACTTGGCAATATAATCGAAGCCATACCTCCCGATGATGTCGTTGGAGCCATTGCCGGAGGCAGCACTGAGGGCAGGATTCTCTTGCTTGAAATCACTATCCACAATGTGGACGCGGCAAATAACAACGACTCACCTTACGAATTTCTCATCGAGAGCGATGTCTCGCTCAGCTGCGCGAATTACTGCTTGGCTACTTTCTCCGGCTCTCCCATAGACGCCAGTCCAAAGGAGATAAACAAGTACACTCTTACCCCTGGAGCGAGTGCCACGTACCTAGTCGGATTCTGGATTAGAGCAGATGAGGACCTTGGCGCACTAACTGCTGGTATTGGAAACAGCCTTGGGATATACGGCGTCGCCCCCATAACCGTCGAACTAGACATTGAAGACAAAACGAGGTGAGCCCATGAATCTGTCTGCCCTCGTAGCAATTGAATGGAGAAAGCTCCTACGATGTAAGCCTTTCTGGGTTGTTCTCGCGATTGGAATCGTTTGTGCCACCATGGCAGCGGTGGGCGAGGTCGCTTCCTATCTGCAGGAGGAACCAGCCAGGGCTAGCATGATGGAATACACGTATCAGCAGCCATTCGCACTTTCACCATATACTCGTTGGATTCCTGTCGATCGCATCGAGTTCTGGGCGAATCTGTTTGTTTTCATCGCACCGATGCTCATCGCTCTCGCATACTCGTGGTCGCTTCGCTCGGAACTCCTTTCAGGATACGCCCAAAAGCTCTACGTGACTGTCACGCGTCCCCGTTATTACCTTTCGAAGGCGCTTGTTACATTTGTGGCAGGCGGCCTCATTGTGGCAGTACCGCTCGTCATCGATTTCGTCATACTCGCATGTTTTCTGCCTCTATACACACCCAGTATCATCGATGTGACAGCCTTTGGCATCTACAGTCAAGTTCCCCTATCCCAGCTGTTCTATCAGGCCCCTTGGGCATTTGTCGTCGTTCGCCTGCTCATCGACTTTGTTCTTGCGGGACTATGGGCAACGCTTGTGTTGGGGTTGTCCCTCTTCTTGCGCAACCGCATCATTCTTATGGTCGGCCCTTATCTGGCCCTCATTGCCCTGAAGTATGGCAGTGAGCAACTGTATGCGATCATTCATTTCAGCGGGCCCAGCATCACCCTCATCGACCTGCTGCGCTCTTCAGGCGATGCATACAACTACACGTTGGGATCCATGGCTATTTGCGTCTTACTCATGCTGCTGATTTCAATAGCATTGTCCCTTGTCGCCCGAAAGCGCGATGTCTTATGAGGCTGTTCCTGCGTCTCTTCGCCACAGACATGCACCATGGTCTGCATTCATATCTCCCTCTCCTTGGCCTTGTGGTCGTCATCAGCGCCTTCGAGTGTTTTATGTCCCACGCAAGCGTCACGGCAAGCAACCCCGATGCGAACCCTCTAGGATTTGCCGACTTTATCTTTGCTCTATTCGCCGGCATGGAACAATTCGAGTACGTGGAGGGTCAACAGTTTTCCTTTCCCATGGCGTGGCTAACGCTCTTATGTGCCTTCGCATGCTCAACGCTCGTGTACCCCGTACATGACCTCGATGGAATGGGTGCGCGCCTCATCGCCGTCACAGGCAACCGTTGGACATGGTGGCTTTCCAAGTGTCTATGGGCGATAGCCGGAGGTATAGGGCTATGCCTTATCAGTCTGGTGGTTTGTGCTATGGCGACTTGCATGACAGACGGAGACTTCTCACTTAATCCAACACCCGAGATAAACCGCATGCTCGACATGTATGGCGCTGGAAGTACCTCAGTTAACGGAAGCCTTCTGGGGTTTGTGCTACTCCTACCTTGCGCAATCAGCGCGTTGGTCATCCTTCAGCTCGCGATAAGCCTACTAATCAACTCAGCCGCCGGGTTCTTAACAACAGTAACCCTGTTGCTTGCATCCGCCTACTACACAAGCCCCCTACTTCTCGGTGACTACCTTATGGCGGCAAGACTTGATATCGCACTCACTGATGGCCTAATACCAGCGAATGGCGCCGTCTTGTCTATCTCGTTGATTCTAGTATGCAGCCTTGTAGGCGGTCTCATCTTTACCCGCCGAGACATCATGGGCAGAAAGGGGTCGTTCCTATGATCAACATCGACCACCTCAACAAAACAATCAATCGACACGAGGTGCTATGCGATGTGTCAATGCGCATATCGCCGGGCACCATTGCCGGAATCAGCGGCCCGAACGGTAGCGGGAAAACCATGCTGATGCGAGCAGCGGTTGGCCTCGTTCGACCAACCTCAGGCACCATCACCGTAAACGGCTGCAATCCCTGGATTCACACAAGCAAACTATCTAGAGCAAGCAACGCCACAGATTGCGTGGGTCAAAAGACCTCAGGCGTTGCATGCCACCCCGGCAAGTGGCCCACCATTGGCCTGCTCCTTGAGGGTCCTGCGTTTCTCGATAACTGCACAGGATATGAGAACCTCAAGATACTAGCCGATGTCAGAGGCCTTCCCTCGAAAGATGCCATCCTCGCAGCCTTGGAATCTGTTGGCCTTAACCCCAATGATCGGCGTCGATATCGTGCTTATTCGCTCGGCATGCGCCAGCGCCTCGGCATCGCCGGAGCCATTCTAGGAAACCCAGAGGTTCTCATTCTCGACGAACCAACCAACGCCCTTGATGACAGCGGTGTAGAACTGATTATTTCCCTTATCAAGCAAGCCATCAAACAAGGCACAACGGTCATGCTTACCTGTCATGATTCGGATGTGCTTCGTGAACTTTCTCACGAAATCTGGTACATGGCCGAAGGGCGTATCACCCACCATGAGGCTTTGAAAGAGATTCCCGAACCCGTGCATGTCAAATCGTAAGGAGGCATGACACAATGGCGGTTTCGCAAAGACCCCGCATAAGTCGGCGCAAATTTATAGCTTTAAGCGGCGCATCCCTTGCAACTATCGCGCTCAGCACTCGCATTGCGTATGTCAATGCCACCGCGCTGCCCATGACCGAACGGGTACGGCATAGCGCAGGCGAGTGGGTCGAACTTGACGGGGCATTCTGCAGCACATCCGACGAATACACCAAGGGATATGCAATTCGGCTCAATGAATCACGCCTTGTCTCATACAATGAGTTCATCGAGTACGCCGATGACGGGTCACAGCCCATCGAAGGCCTGGACGTTCCTTCAATCATCGACCTGGATGTAACGTTGCGCAACAATCAAAGCGAAGATGACGAAAAGGGCACCCTCTTTGTGTTTGGCATGAAACTTGTGCCCATGCGGCTCAATGACTATCTCATCATTGACGGCAAACTGCTCCAAGCAACGCAAAAGGCTATGCGCGATAGCGGTAACCCTGGTCGTAACATCAACATTCGGCCCGGTACAACCTACAATCTGCATCTTCCGTACACCATCAGCAACACCAGCACCATCTCATTCAATGGCGTAAATATAAGAACTCGATACACTCAACCATTAGAAGATACTCATTATGAGTGGCACCTTTCTCGACTTCCCGTACAACATCTCATTGATGTTTATGTTGGCTAAGAAAAGGCCTGGCACCCCGAGATGGATGTCAGGCCTTTGCTGTAGACGATGGTGGAGGCGCGGAGAATCGAACTCCGGTCCATGGCCAAACCCTGGGCGGTATCTCCAAGCTCAGATTCCGTTTAAGTCTCGACTCGCAGCCGCACGGTGTCAGGCAGCCTTGAGTCCAGTCCGTTCGGTCTTAGCGTGGGCTATACAGACTACGATCCCACGAGCAATCCCCTTAAATGGCGTCGCGCCGGAGTCGGGGATAAACCCCGGGTTGACGTCGCTGACTAATTAAGCAGCGAGGGCGTAGCTAGAACGATTGTCATTTATTTTGACAAGTACCCCTGTTTTGCGAGGTGAGGAGGCCTCGGCTTGCTGCCCCCCTCAGAATGACCATGTCGAAACCAGTCGCCCCCATGTGCGAGGTGCGAAGCGTTCCACCTTGTCAGAGTACCGCGCAAGTCTTGAGACCCGCGCATCGCATGGGCATACGGCCTCATGCGGAAAAGAGATACTACCCCCCAAGGGCGCTCGTTGTCAATCGCGAGGCGTTGACGCACACCACATGTGGGGTACACTGCATGGCAGACTTACACTGCCGACAAGGAGGCACCATGAGAAACGACATTGCGCTCGTACTGGAAGGCGGCGGCTTTCGCGGCATCTTTACCGCCGGCGTGCTCGACGTCTTCATGGAGCGCGGCCTTGCAGGCTTTTCCTCGGCATGGGGCGTGTCGGCCGGCGCCCTCATGGCCACGAACTACCTGTCGGGCCAGCTCGGCCGCAGCTGCCGCGTCAACCTGGCATTTCGCGACGACAAGCGCTACATGAGCGCCTACCAGCTCGCTAAAACCGGCAACATCGTGGGCACCACGTTCCTCTACAACGAGGTGCAAAACGACCTCGATCCCTTTGACTACGAGACCTTCAACGCCAACCCCACGCGTCTCTATGCCGTGGTGAGCGACGTCACGTTCGGCCAGCCCGATTACATCGAGATCACCAGCCTGCCCGAGAAGCTCGACTACGTGCGCGCCTCGGCAAGCCTGCCCGTGGTGTCGCGCATGGTCGACGTCGATGGACGGCTCCTGCTCGACGGCGGCACGACCGACTCGGTGCCGCTCAAGCGCGCGCTCGCCGAACCCGGCAATGGCAAGGCGGTGGTCGTGCTCACACAGGAACGCTCCTACAAGAAGCAGTCGGTGCCCCTGCTGCCTGCCGCCAAGAAGCTCTACGGCGACTTCCCCTATTACCTGGAGGCCATCGAGACGAGACCCGAGCGCTACAACGCCCAGCGCGAGTACATCTGGGAGCAGGAAGAGGCTGGCAACGCCTTCGTGCTCGCCCCGGCGCGCCCCGTGTCGGTGGCGAACATGGAGCACGACGGCGCCAAGCTCCTCGACCTCTACCTCCAAGGCCGCTCCGCCGCCATCGAGCGCTGGGATGAGCTAGAAAAGTTCCTCGCCGAATAAAAAGGGCCCGCAAGGGCCCTTTTTCTTGCACGATGGAAGAGTCAGAGAGGTCCCCGCTGCGCTTAGGCGCGCTGAGGCAAATCGGGCGCAAGGCGTTTTGCACCGTAGTCCCAATCACCACCGCCCAAGCCGTTTAAACGTCCACTCGGTTTCGTCCGTTCAGTGGTCCAAGCCACTTCAAACGCGCTGAGGTGCGACAGCTGCAAGGCGCTTTGGCCCGACGTGTACTGATGGTACACGAGGGCCAAAGCAACGCCGCAGATGGCGTGCCTCAGTTAGCGTCCTCTCTCCTTCAACGCACGTTGAATCTCCCTATCCATATCCCGCTTGGCCATGTCGGCCCGCTTGTCATACATCTTCTTGCCGCGGGCCAGGCCGATTTGGATCTTCACGCGGTTGTTCTCGTCGAAGTACATGCGCGTGGCGACGAGTGCGCAGCCCTGTTGCTGCACCTTGGAGGCCAGGTAATGGATCTCCTTCTTGTGCAGGAGCAGCTTGCGCTTGCGGTCGGGGTCGCCGTTGAAGATGGAGCCGTTGGAGAAGGGCAGGATGTGCACGCCGTGGAGCCACGCCTCGCCGCCCCTGATGAGCACGAAGGCGTCGGTGATCTGGCAGTTGCGCTCGCGCAGGCTTCGCACCTCGGTGCCCGTGAGCACCAGGCCCGCCTCGAATGTCTCGTCGATGAAGTACTCGTGCGCCGCGGTGCGGTTCTTTGCGATCTCCTTGGGCTCGCGGCGCTTGCCCTGCTGGAATGATGACTTGGGCTGCATGACGGTCCCCTTACGCCTGCTCGCGCACGAGCTGCTTGAGCGCGCGCGTGGTTTCCTGACCCACCAGGTCGATGGCGACCCAGGTGAGCTGCTCGGCCTCGTCCTCGTTGCCCTGCTCCATGTAGATGTCGCTCAGCAGAAGGGCGCAGATAACGACCTCAACGTTGGCGCCGTCCGGCAGGCCCTGGGCGTCAAGCAGGCTCTGGGTGAGCTCGTCTTCCTGCTTGCGTGGGTCGCACTGGTGCTCGTCGGTCAGGCGATCGCACGCCTCGACGACGCGCGGGTCGGTCGCGTTGAGACGCCAAGCGCACTTGGCACACGCCGCGGCCGTCTCCCACTCCTGGGCGGACTCAAAAGCCTGCGAGAAGTTGAGATAGGCGCGCACGAGGTGGGCCGAAGAGCTCGCGCGCTCAAAGACGGAGTACGACAGGCGCAGGAACTCCTCGTCGTCGCCCAGGGTGTTGAGCACAGCAGCGAGGTCGAGCCTGTGCGCACAGTCCATCGGGTTCCAGCGCACGGCCTTTTTGAGCGCCTCGGCCGCAGCCTCGGGGTCGTTGAGCGCCAGCAGGCAGAAGGCGTAGTCGGCGTAGACGCGGTCGAAGGGGGCCTCCACAACGACCAGCTCGCGGGGGTCCTTCTCCACGCGCTGATAGGCGAGCTTTTCAAACTGCGAGGAGAACGAGAAGAACTGGCGGGTGTCGCTCGTCACGCACACCTCGTCGATATAGAGCTCCACCTGGGCAAGGAGGGCCTCCAAAAGAGGGCGCGCCTCGGCGGTCTGGCCACATGCCAGGTAGCTTTCGATACTCTGAAGCTTTTCAAGGACGTCGGGCGCCACGGCGACCCTCCCCTTTCTCATGACAGACAACTCGTGCCATACGGCACGGATACCCTAGCACATTCACCCGCAACGTGTATGACGCGCGCGGCTCCTACGGCAACGCAAAGACGACACGGCCGCGGAAGACGTCGCACGACCGCACCCGCACCTCGATCGTCTGGCCCAACCGGAACACATCCTCGCTCTCGCGGCTCACAAGCTCATAGCGCGTCTCGTCATAAATCCACTCGCCACCCAGGTCTCGCGTATGGAGCAGACCTTGGGCCTGCGTGAGGCCGATGCGGATGAACAGGCCGAACGGCTGCACCGACACGATGACGCCCTCGAACGTCTGGCCGATGAAACCCTCCATGTACTCGGCGATCTTCACCTGCTGGCTGAGCGAGGCGCACTCGGCCGCCACGCGCTCCATCTTCGAGGACTGGGCGCACACGCCGGGCATGAGGTAGGCAAGCTCGCGGCGCATGCGCGACTTGACGGACCCCGCAAGCACCTGCTTCAGGATGCGGTGCACCATGAGGTCGGGATAGCGCCTGATGGGGCTCGTGAAGTGGCAGTACGCAGGCGCCCCCAGGCCGTAGTGACCCAGGTTCTCAGGCTCGTAGGTCGCGCGTTTCATGGCGCGCAGCAACAGTGAGCTCACAAGCTCCTCTTCGGGCTTGCCGGCGACCTCGTCGAGCACCGCCTGCACGGCGTGAGAGTCGCACGAGATGAGACCGGGCTTGTCCTGCGGCTTGAGGCAGCCGAGCTCGTCGAGCAGGCCCACGAGTCCCGCCATGCTATCGTGGTCGGGAGCCTCGTGCACGCGGAAGGGACACGGCAGCTCCGTGGCCACCAAGCGGCGGGCCACAGCCTCGTTGGCCGCAAGCATGGCCTCCTCCACCAGGCTCGTGGCGCGCGTCGAGCGGCGCACGTCAACGCCAATGGGCAGGCCCTGGTCGTCGAGACGGACCTTTGCCTCGCTCGAGACGAACTCGATAGCGCCGCGCTCGCGACGAAGTCCTTGGCGAAGGGTGCTGACGCGGTCGAGCCCACCGAAGAAGGCAGCCAGGTCAACGCCCGCACAATCGAGATGCGCGGCACCGTCGGGAGCCGTCCCCTCGAGAATCGCATCGACCTCGCGATAGGTGAAGCGGCCCTTCGAGCGAATGACGCTGGGGTAGACCTGCGCCTCCTGCACGAGGCCCTGGGCGTTCACGCGCATGTCGACCGTCACAGCAAGGCGGTCTTGGCTGGGAACGAGCGAGCACAAGTCGCAGCTCAGTTCCTCGGGAAGCATCGGGATGACGCGATCGGCGAGGTAGACGCTTGTGGTGCGGGCGCGCGCCGCCATGTCAATGGGCCCGTCCTGGGCCACATAGGCGCTCACGTCGGCGATATGCACGCCGAGCAACCACCCGCCCTCGGGCAGAACCTCAAGCGACACCGCGTCGTCGAAATCGCGCGCGTCATCGGGGTCGACGGTCACCACAAAGCGGTCGCGAATGTCGCGCCTTCCCGGTTGCGCCAACGCACCGTCCACATCGAGCGCGAGCGAGGCGGCTTCCTCAAGCACCTCGGGGTCGAACAGCGTCTGCAAGTCGTGTGAGGCGATGATGGCCTCGATGGCAACCTGCGAGGCCGAGTCGTTCTCGATGCGCCTCTCCACCGTGGCGACGCCGGCGGCGTTGCGGGTGGGATAGACAAGGATGCGGGCGCTCACCAGGTCGCCATCGGAGCAGCCCAGGATCTGCGGTGTGCGGTCTGCCGCCTCGACGATGAAGTCATGGCAAAAGCGCTCGTCAAGAGGCACGAGCACGCGCAAGTGCCCGTCATCCACGAGCGTGGCGGCAAATGTCGTGTGTGCGCGCTCGACCACCCCGGCGACGGCTCCGACGGGCATGCCGTCGTGCAACCCAGGCATACGGCGAACAAAAACCCGGTCGCCATTCATGGCTTCAGCCACGAAGCGACCGGGAATGTGGAAGTCGCCTTCCTGAGTATGAACCGTCCCCGAGCCCCTCATGCTGACGTTGAGATAGCCAGCAAGGGGGCTGCGGGGACGGCGACGAGTCGGTCCGTGATGGGAACGCTTCTTCTGGGCGGCCACTTACACCTTGAGGTAACGGTTCATGGCAATAAGGGAGCCCACAACACCGATGACGACGGCCAGGACGAGAAGCATGAGGTACACCCACAGGTAGGTGATCTCGGGGATGTTGAAGTTCAGGAACTTGAGCGATGCCACGAGCTGGGGCACCACAAGGCGATGGAAGACCTCGAGCACGCCCAGGCTCACGACGAAGCCCATAAGCGCCTGGATGATACCCTCCATAAGGAACGGCCCGCGGATGAAGCTGTTCGAGGCGCCCACGAGACGCATGATGCCGATCTCGTCGGAACGGGCCATGATCGACAGGCGAATCGTGTTGTTGATGAACACGAAGGCCACGAAGACGAGCAGGATGACCAGGGCGGCGGCCACGACGCGGATGCTGTTCGTGAGCGACAGCAGCTTCTCGACCGTCTCGGCGCCGTACTGCACCGATGCGGCAGGCGTGTCCTTGGCGTCGCACACCGTCAGGAACAGGTCGTCGCTCACGATCTGGTTGGCGACGGACTCGGCCATGGAGGCGTCGGTCAGCTTGATGACGAGCGAGGCAGGAATGGGGTTGCGGCCGTCGAGGGCCTCGACCGCGTCGGCGGCGTTGGCCGACACCATCGTCTGGCGATACTCGGCGAGAGCCTCGTCCTTGTTCTTGTAGGTGACGCTGTCGACACCATCCCAGCCGGCAACGCGGGCCTCGAGCGAGTCGACGGCAGCCTGGTCGGCGTCGTCGGCAAGGAAGGCCTGGATGGTGATGCGGCTCTCGACGTCGCCCACCACGTTGTTCACCATGATGGAGGCGATGGCAAACACGCCGATGATGAACAACGACAGGAAGATGGTGATGACGGCGCCGAAGCTCGAACCGAAGTTGCGCTTGAAGTGGTACCCCGCCTCGCGGACGGAGTAACCAAGATTAAATGGCACCATAGTAACCGTACCCTCCCTGCGCCTCGTCGCGCACAATTCGGCCGTTCTCCAGAGCAATGACGCGACGGCGCATCGAGTCGACCATCTCGCGGTCGTGCGTGGCGACGACGACCGTGGTGCCGGTGCGGTTGATGCGCTCGAGAAGCTTCATGATGCCCAGCGAAATGGCGGGGTCAAGGTTACCCGTAGGCTCGTCGCAGACGAGCAGCGGCGGGCGGTTGACCATGGCGCGGGCGACGCTGACGCGCTGCTGCTCGCCACCGGAGAGCTGGTCGGGCATCTTGTTCATCTTCTCCTCGAGGCCCACCAGACGCAGGACCTCGGGCACCTGGACCTTGATGACGCTCTTGGGCTTGCCGATGGACTGCAAGGCGAAGGCGACGTTCTCATAGGCGGTGCGGTTGGGCAGGAGCTTGTAGTCCTGGAACACGCAGCCAATCTGGCGGCGCAGGAACGGAACCTTGCGGTCGCGCAGGTTCGAGAGGTCCTGGCCGGCGACGTAGATGTGACCCGCCGTGGGCTTGAGCTGACGAATGATGGTCTTGATGAACGTCGACTTGCCCGAACCGGAATGGCCGACGAGGAAGACAAAGTCGCCGGGCATGATGTCGAGCGAGATGTCGTTCAGAGCGGGCCTGTCAGGCTGGGCGGGATACACCAGCGACACGTGACGCATCGCGATGGTGGGCGGCACGTTGCCGTAGCCGGGGCGCTGCTGGGCAGCGGGCATACCGCCCGTGGCCCCGGCAGCGGGCTGTCCCGCAGGGGCGGGAGCGGCGCTTCCGAAGTGGTTTGCCACTTGTTGACTCCAATCACTTGGGCAGACCGGATGTGTCAAAAGAACGCATGTCTGCTTGCGCGCATCAAGGCGCACGTGCCTGGAATTTTATCAAACCATGACAAAACTGGTATGGAGAAGGGATAGCGCACGCCTACGCGCACGGTTTATACGCAGTAAAAGCCCAGGACACTGAAGCCTGTTTCAGCAGATTCGCAGCTACATCGGGACAGGGGCACGCCACGCGCGGCTTTGGCGTGCATAAAAATGGCCCCACGCATGTGCATGGGGCCAAGATTGAGCACAGAAGATGTACAAGCGAGGCGACCTTACGCCAGCAGCTCCTTGGCGGCGGCCACGATGGCGTTGTCGTCGCAGCCGTACTTCACGAGAAGCTCGGCCAGCTCGCCGGAAGTGCCGAAGACGTCCTGCGTGCCGATCATGCGCATGGGGCAAGGGTTGTTGCGGGCAAGCACGCTCGCCACGATGGAACCCAGGCCGCCATTGACGCTGTGCTCCTCACAGGTCACGACGCGGCCTGTCTTGGCGGCGCTTGCCAGAACGGTCTTCTCGTCGAGGGGCTTGACGCTGTAGGCGTCGATGACCTCGGCAGACACGCCCTGCTCAGCCAGCTTCTCGGCAGCCTTGAGCGCCTGGTCGACCTCGATGCCGCACGCGATGAGCGTGACGTCGGTGCCCTCGCGAAGCACGCGGGAGCCGCCCAGGACCATCTCAAAGCCGGGCTCGTAGACCTGCGGGACCTTGGCGCGGCCCATGCGCACGTACACAGGGCCCTCGATTGCTGCAGACAGACGGATGGCGGCACGGGCGCTCTCGTAGTCGGCAGGCACCAGGACGCGCATGTTGGGCAGGGCGTTCATGAGCGCGATGTCCTCGAGCATCTGGTGGCTGCCGCCGTCGGGACCCACGGAAAGGCCAGCGTGGGTGGGGCACACCTTGACGTTGAGCTTGCCGTAGCACACGGTGTTGCGAATCTGGTCGTAGCAGCGGCCAGTACCGAAGACGGCGAAGGAACCCGTGAAGGGAATGCGGCCGGTGAGCGAAAGACCTGCGGCGACGCCGATCATGTCGGACTCGGCGATGCCGACATCGACCAGGCGGGCCGGGTCGTAGGCGCCAAGCTTCTTGGTGGTGGTGGAACCGGCGAGGTCGGCGTCAACGGCGACCACGTCAAGGCCGGCCTGGGCGAGCTCGACGAGGGTCTCGCCAAAAGCCTCGCGCGTAGCGCGGGCGGGAAGTGCGTTCGTCATACTTGGATGCTCCTCGCTAGTGGTTAAGCCTGGGCGGCAGCGTCGATCTCGGCAAGAGCCAGGGCCAGCTCGGCCTCATTGGGGGCCTTGCCGTGCCAGCCGGCCTGGTCCTCCATGAAGGAGACGCCCTTGCCCTTCACCGTGTGCAGGATAATGGCGACAGGCTGGTCGCTCTCGTTGGCGCAGGCGAACTCGAGCGCAGACTGGCACTCCTCCACGTCGTTGCCGTCGCTGACCTCGACGACGCGCCAGCCAAACGACGCGAACTTCGAGGCGATGTCACCCAGCTCGACGACGTCGCACAGGTGGCCGTCGATCTGCAGGTTGTTGTTGTCGACGATGGCGACGAGGTTGGTGAGCTTGCGGTGGGCGGCGAACATGGCAGCCTCCCACACCTGGCCCTCCTGCAGCTCGCCGTCGCCCATGAGCACGAAGACGCGCCTGGCGTCGGTGCCGGCCTTGGCGGCGTCGGCGGCAAGGCCCATGGCCATGCCGGCGCCGATGGACAGACCCTGGCCCAGCGAGCCGGTGGAAACCTCGACGCCGGGGCACTTGTTCATGTCGGGATGGCCCTGGAGATGGCTGCCAAGCTTGCGCAGGGTCGGGAGCCACTCGCGGGGGAAGTAGCCGTCCTGGGCAAGGACCGCGTACAGCGCAGGGGCGGCATGGCCCTTGGACAGCACGAAGCGGTCACGCTCGGGGTCGGCGGGGTTTGCCGGGTCATGGCGCAGCGTACCGCCAAAGTACAGGGTCGCCACGAAGTCGGTGGCCGACAGGGATCCTCCAGGGTGTCCCGAGCCAGCCTCATGCAGCATGCTCACGATGTCGCGACGCATCTGGGTTGCCGCCGCGCGCACGCGTGCGACGTCGAACGTGGTGTTGCTCCCGCTCATTGGTTAGACGATCCTCCTTGGTCGGCCGCTACAAGATTCGGCATGCATGGTACCACGCCGTTAAAACACGTTGCACAAAAAGAAGCCGTCGCGACAGGTCGTGCACGAGGCACGGTCGCGGCGGCTTCGAAGTCGCTCTTACACTTCCTGCTGACCCATGACGCGCCAGCGATGGTACGCGACGATGAAGGGATCGAGGTCGCCGTCGGAAAGCACGTCCTCGACGTTGCCCGTCTCGTAGCCCGAGCGCAGGTCCTTCACCATCTGATAGGGGTAGAGCACGTAACTGCGAATCTGGTTTCCAAAGCCGATGGCCGTCTTGGGGCCGCGCAGCTCGGAGATCTCAGCGTCGCGCTTCTCGCATTCCAACTCGTAAAGCTTGGAACGCAGGATCTGGATGCAGATAGCCTTGTTTTGAAGCTGGCTGCGCTCGTTCTGGCAGGTCACGACGATGCCGGTGGGCATGTGGGTCATGCGCACCGCCGAGTCGGTCGTGTTGACGCCCTGGCCTCCCGGGCCGCTCGCATGGTAGACGTCGACGCGCACGTCGTTCATGTCGAGGTTGACCTCGATGTCGTCGGGAAGCACGGGCAACACCTCCACGCCGGCAAAGGTCGTCTGGCGGCGACCCTTGATGTCGGTGGGAGAGATGCGCACGAGACGATGCACGCCGGCCTCGGCCGAAAGCATGCCGAAGACGTCCTTGCCGTGCACGGTGAACGTCGCACGGTCAAGGCCGATGGCCTCACCGGCCGGCGCGTCGTTGACCTCGACCTTCCAGTGCCTGCGGTCGCAATAACGCAGGTACATCTTGAAGAGCATCTCACACCAGTCTTGGGCCTCGAGGCCGCCCTGACCAGGCTTGATGGTGACGATTGCGTCGCCGTGGTCGAACTTGCCCGTGAACCAGCTGGAGAGCTCGAGGGCGTCGAGCATCTCCTCCAAGCGGGCCACGCACTCGGCGGCGTACTCGCCGGTCTCCTCGTCGTCAGCCTCGCAGGCGAGCTCGTCTGCGCTCTGCGCCTCCTCGAGCAACTCGACCGCGGCGTCGTAGTCCTTGATGTCTTCGCCAAGGCGAGAAATCTCGCCCATCGTCTGCTGGGCGGCCTGAGGGTCGTCCCAGAAATCGGGCGCGGCGCTTGACTCTTGAAGCTCGTCGCGTGTGCGACGCTTCAGGTCGATGGCGAGGTAGCGCTTTACCTCGTCCAATCGACCTGCCAGAACCTCGAGTTGGGGTGCGTGAGACTCAACCATCGTTATGCGTTCTTCCCGTGGCAGTCCTTGAACTTCTTGCCGCTGCCGCAGGGGCACTTGTCATTGCGGCCCACGCCGGCGTAGGGGTCCTCGTCCTTGGCAACATAGGTCTTGGTCTTGTCCTCGGCAGCCTGGGGCGCGGCAGGAACCTGAGCGCCGCGGCGGGTGGCCGGGACGTGGCGCACGCGGGGACGGTTGTCGCCGTCGACCTCGGCCGGGCCGGAGAAGCGGGCGCCGGCAAGCATGCTGGGTGCCTGGGGCGCGGCCGGAGCGGTACCGGGGGCCTGGGCAAGCTCGATGCGCAGCACCGTGCGCAGGAAGTCCTCGTACATGGTGTCGACGAGCAGGCCGAAGGCTGCGTACGCCTCTTCCTTGTACTCGACGAGCGGGTCGCGCTGGCCGTAGCCGCGAAGGCCGATGCCCGCCTTGAGGTAATCCATCTCCTGCAGGTAGTTCATCCAACGCGTGTCGATGACGCGCAGCATGACCTGACGCTCGAGCACGCGCGTAAGCTCGGGGCCCAGCGCCTGGGCCTTCTGCTCGTAGGCATCCTTGACCCATGCCACGACTGCGTCGCGCGACTCGTCGGCCTCGCCGGAGGCGATGAGTGCGGCGGCGTCGACCTCCTCCTTGCCGGTAAGCTGCTCGAGCCAGGAAACAAGACCGTCGACATCCCACTCGGCGGGATCGACGTTGTCGGGGATAAAGCTGACGGCACGGCGGGAGACCGTGTCCTCAAGCACTTCCTCCACGTGCTCGGAGATGTCCTTGCCGTCGAGAATGAGGTTGCGCTCGGCATAGATGACCTGGCGCTGCTTGTTCATGACGTCGTCGTACTCGAGAACGTGCTTACGGGCGGCGAAGTTCATGTCCTCGACCTTGCGCTGCGCGCTCTCAACCGACTTGGAGACGAGCTTGGCCTGGATGGGCATGTCGTCGGGCATGTTCATGCGCTGCATGAGATCGCCGATGCTGGCCATCTTGTCGCCGCCGAACTTGCGCATGAGGTCGTCCTCGAGGGAGAGGTAGAACTGCGTGCAACCCGGGTCGCCCTGACGACCGGAGCGGCCGCGCAGCTGGTTATCGATACGGCGCGACTCATGGCGCTCGGTACCGATGACGCACAGACCGCCGGCAGCACGGACCTTCTCCTTCTCCTCGGAGCAAATCATCTTGGCCTGGGCCAGGGCCTCGGCGCGCTGCTCGTCGGTGGTGTCCTCGGAAGCGGGGTCGATGCCGTGGTCGCGCAGGATGTCGAGCGACAGGAAGTCGGGGTTACCGCCCAACAGGATGTCGGTACCACGACCGGCCATGTTCGTGGCGATGGTAACGGCACCCAAACGACCGGCCTGGGCGACGATGGCTGCCTCGCGCTCGTGATGCTTGGCGTTGAGGACCTCGTGCTTGATGCCGCGGCGGGTCAAAAGACCGGAGAGTTTCTCGGAGCTCTCGATGGAAACGGTGCCGACGAGCACCGGCTGGCCCTGGGCATGGCGGGCGATGACGTCCTCGACCACGGCGTTGAACTTAATGTCGATGGTGCGGTAGACCAGGTCATCCCTGTCGTCGCGGATGACGGGCCTGTTCGGCGGGATGGGCTGCACCGGCAGCTTGTAAATCTGGCGGAACTCGGCGTCCTCGGTAAGGGCGGTACCGGTCATGCCCGAGAGCTTCTCGTAGAGACGGAAGTAGTTCTGCAGCGTGATGGTGGCCAGGGTCTGGTTCTCCTCACGCACAAGCACGCCCTCTTTGGCCTCGACGGCCTGGTGCAGGCCCTCGGACCAACGGCGACCGTCCATGATACGACCCGTGAACTCGTCGACGATCTTGACCTCGTCGCCGTCCACCACGTAGTCCTTGTCGCGGTGGAACATGAACTGGGCCTTAAGCGCCTGCTGCAGGTGGTTCACAAGCTGGCCCGACATGTCGCTGTAGATGTTGTCGATGCCCACGAGCTGCTCGACCTTGCGCAGGCCCTGCTCGGTGGCCGCAATGGTGTGCTTGGCCTCATCCAGCTCGAAATCGACCTCGGGGCGCAGGTGCTTGACGGCGCGGGCGAACTTGGCGTAGGTCTCGGTGGAGCGGGTGCCGGCGCCGGAGATGATAAGCGGGGTACGCGCCTCGTCAATGAGGATGGAGTCGACCTCGTCGACGATGGCGAAGAAATGCGGGCGCTGCACGCGGTCCTCAGCACGGGAGACCATGTTGTCGCGCAGGTAGTCAAAGCCGAACTCGGTGTTCGTGCCGTAGGTGACGTCGGCCTTGTAGGCCTCGCGCTTCGCGGCCGGACGCATGCTGTTCTGCAACAGGCCCACGTTCATGCCAAGGAAGTTGTAGACGCGGCCCATCTGCTCGCCGTCGCGGCGGGCCAGGTAGTCGTTGACTGTGACGACGTGCACGCCCTTGCCGGCAAGGGCATTGAGGTAGCCGGCGAGGTTGGCGACGAGCGTCTTACCTTCGCCGGTCTTCATCTCGGCGATCATGCCGTTGTGCAAGGCGATGCCGCCGATGATCTGCACGTCGAAGTGGCGCATGCCCAGCACGCGCTTGGAGGCCTCGCGCATGGCGGCGAACGCCTCGGGCAGCAGGTCGTCGAGCGTCTCGCCGTGCTCGAGTCGCTCACGGAAGGCGGGCGTGCACGCGGCGAGCTCGGCGTCGCTCATCTTGACGTAGTTAGGCTCAATCTCGTTGATGTGAGCGCAAATCTTCTCAAAGCGTTTGAGCTCCTTGTCGGCGCCCATGTTGAGAAGCTTAGAAAGAAAACCAGCCATAACATCCCTTATTCGTGTCTGGAGCCGGGCCCTTTCCAGGGGCCGGCCCTGCGGTCTGGTCGGTCAACAGCTGACAAAACTGCCAACAATGTGCAGTCTCGCAAAGATGCAATGTAGCACATAGCTCGCTTTATCCCCTTTCACACGGGCATGTTCCAGGAAGAGCACAGGTAAAGACGCATAAACCTCGCAACAAACACGCACGAGTCCAAACGATGCGTTATGACTGCCAACCCGAACCGGTTGGCCCATGCGAGGCGCACGCGATGGCAGGCTGCACGGGCGCTTTCCTCGCGGGCACCGACGACTCGGACGCGGCGCAGACGCGAGCGCAACGAGGCGACGGTTCGGGCGCGCCCCTGCGCGCCCGGGCTTGCAGCGCTTGGTTGTACGCCGCCTCGACGTCACCGCGGCCGGGCGCCGCGACGTCGGCGTGTCGGGCAAAGCCTAGCGCCATGTCGAATTCCCCGCGGACGTAGCACGCGTCCACCGCCACGAGCATGCAGTCGACAAATCGGTCGCGCAGCTGCTCGACACGCCGGGCGACAGGCTCCCCCAGCTCGGCGAGTCGCTCGTCGGGGCCCAAACCGAACAGGTGCACGAGAGAGTTGCACTCGTCGACGAGCTCGCGCAGCGTCATCTCGTCGTGCTGCGCCAAAAGACCCGTCGTTGCTTGCTCGAACCTACGAACGTCGGTATCGACAATCGAGTAGTTGAGCCCCAGGGTACCCATGCTGCCTATGATGTACTCGGGGCCTCCTCCCGTCTGGCCCAGGGCCGTGCGCAGGCAGCTGAGCGTGGTGTTAAAAGCGCTCATACGCTGTTGATGCGTCTCGGAGGAATACAGGACATCTGCCAGCTCATCTCTCAGAATTCTGCCGTCAGGTCTTAGGGCCAAAAGGCATGCAATGAACATTCCCTTCGTGCGACCCCAGTCGCACTCTTGCAGACGCCTGCCGTTCAGCGTGCCTCCCATCATGCCAAACACCTGCAAAAACAGGCCCCTGTCAGGGTTGATCAGGTCAGTGGATCCAGCAGACAGGCAGGCATCGTCATCGACGTTCAAGCGCGTGGGCCTGCGGCGGGCATCGCGCACGGCCCCGTATTCGCGCAGGAGCTCGCGCGGCATGCACCCCACGAAGGCCTCCCGGTCAGAGCCCAGCGCGCGCCCGACAAGCGCGGCCAGGCGCAGTTGCATGGGATTCCCCAGAGCGGCAAGCGCCTCAAGCCCCTCGCGGGCAGCCGCGAGATCCTTCTGCGACACATCGATCAGCGCACGGGCGAGCAGCAGGCTCGCCCCCTCGTGACCGCGCCTCGCGTCAGCCTGGGCGCGCACCACAAGCTCGTGTTCGCCTATCTCGTACTTGTCCTCTCGTCGAATCAGCGCAACGACGAGATACAGACGCGCAAATCGCTCCAAACGGGGAAAGCGCAGCTTCTGGGCAATGCCCAAAGCAAGAGCGGCATGGTCGCGCGCTTGGGAGGGACGGTTCTGCACGAGGGCGCAATGCGCCTTGCCGAGTCGCGCAGCCGCTTGCCCGAGACAACACCCTGTCTGCGACCAGCGCCGCAGCTGAACGTCTATCAACGCGTCTGCGCGCGCTTCGTCCCCGCCCGTCACAAGCAGCAGCGCCTCTATGCATGTGCACAGCGAGACACCGAAGCCCACCTGACGGTCCTCAAGGTAGCGTTTTGAGGCGCGTACGGAGTCAAGCGTCGGAACCGTCGGGATTTTCGAGCTTGCCAGTTCCTCAGCATGGCCCGCCAGAGCCACGCATGCTGCCAACATGGCGTCGGCAACACCGCTCGGAACGCTGGGATTGAATCGAAACCCGCGCTTGCGTTCAGCGAAAGGAGCCAACCAGGCGCGCGCCCGACCCGCCTGCCCGCAAAGAATGCCGCACAAGGCTGCATGGCAGCGCAAGGCGGCCTCGCCCAAGCCGTCCTGCTTCCGGGCAGCCAAGAGGCTCTCAAGCCGCGCGAGTGCGCAATCGTACCGTTCGATATCGGCAGCAAGGCCGGCCTGCCCTAATTCGTTGACGAGGCCCGCCACACTGCCGTTGTCGTACCTGGACGCAAACCCCGCAAAACCTTGCCAAAAGCCCAGCACGGCCGCAATGTCGCCGGCAAACCCGCAAGGCTCCTCCCCAGGCCTCTTGTCGCGGCATATATCCGCAAATGCCTGCAGCTGCTCATGCCCTGCACCCACGGGAAACCCGCGCATCCTGCTTGCCTCAACACTCTCGCCTATCATCTCAGGCACAAGCACGTCGGCAAACTCCGCCGGATGCGCCTCCAACAGGCGTGCCCGCTCCCGCGGCGACAAAAACCCGAGTATCAGTCCCGCACGCTGCGCTTCGCCGCGGCGAAGCAAGAGCTCGACGCATCTGCCTCCAAGCTTCTCGTCGTCCTCAACGCACATGCGCACGCACGAATACCCCATTCCGGGGACAAGGGGCGGGCAACAGAACACTCCTCGCATGGAGTCGATGCCGAGCATGGGAAAGTTGAACGCGAGCTCCTCAAGCTCGCGGGATTCGCAGAGCGCGCCGACCGCCGCCACCTCCGACAGCCTTCCACGGCCCAACACCATCATCGCCCGGCGCGCGAGGTCGGCCCCGTGTGCAAGGGGCTCGACAAGGGCGTGGCTCATAACGTGCTCGCACGTGTGCAGAAAGCCCGCATCACAGCGCGCGTCGCTCGTTCGGATACGCGCACATGCCCCTACCAGCGCAGGGACACCGTTCGTCAGCTCCTTGACATCCACGTCGCGGGCAATGGACAGCCAACGCGCCCACATGCTCATTTCCTGCTCAGACACACCGAGCATGTCAGGGCCGAGAAAGTGCGCATGGGGAAGGACCCGTGGGTCGAGTCCGCTGCTGGGCACGCAGGCAATCACGACGTGCGCTCCCCGACTTGCCCAAAAATGCAACGCGCGGGCAAAATCCGCCACTTGGTCGCGCTCGAGGCGCGGAAGGTTGTCGATCAACAGCAGCGGCCTTGTTTCCTCGCGCTCGTATGCGTCCTTCTGACCCGCGTCGACAGCACGCGCCCAGGGAACCGCAAGCCCACGAAGAAGCAGCCAGACGGCGCGCGAGGCGCGATGCGCATAGCGCGCGGGAACCCGTAAGGGTGCCGGCTTGCGGCCGTGACGACTTTTGACGCATGCGGCATCCTCGGCCCGCGAGGGTGCGCAGGCGCGATCGATCGCACCCTGCCCCTCACCTGCATCGAGGCATCCACCGCGCACAAGAGTCCTCTCCAGTTCGCCGTCACTGCCCGCCATGTAGGCCATCACCTCAGGCGATGCAAAGTCAACGTTCACCACCGTACAGGCATGCGTCTGCAGGGCACGAGACGCGTACTCGCGCAACAGCGTCGTCTTGCCATACCCCCACGGGGCCCTCAGCACGACGATGCCCTCTCTGCTCAATCCGTCGTCTATCTCATCCAAGAGCTGCGGCCGAGGCACAAGCGAGCGCTGGGCCGCCCTGAAGGTTCGATCCTGCCCTGCATAGCCCAACTCCGACTCCGCCTCCATTGCGAACAAGGACACAAAAACATGCCTTTTCCTGGTACTTTGAAAAAGACGGTAACATTTGCGCATGCAGGGCTATAACCCAAAATCATATGAGACTTTTATATATAACGCGCTTGTCACGGCACTATGCCCAACCTGGCTCTTTGCGCTCGTGACAAATGTGTGACAATCAGTGAACTTTTCTCTCGCCACCTGCGGCACAAAAAATGGGCGACCCGCACACGGCGGACCGCCCAAAAGAAAGCCTCACTTACTTTGCAAAGCAAGCTTTGCCGAAATCGCCCCTAGCGGGCCTGAATGCGCGCGAAGCGGCGCTTGCCGGCCTGCAGCACACGGCCCGCAAGGTCGGAGCCGGGCACGTTGTAACTCTTGGCGGGCAGTGCCTCGCCGTCGACCTTCACGCCGCCGCCGTCGATGAGCCTGCGGCCCTCGCCGGCGCTGGCAGCAAAGCCGATCTCCTGGAGAAGGCCGGGCAGGTAGACCTCACCGGACAGGTCGCAAGAGAACTCCTCCACATCTTCGGGCACCTCGTGGTTCCTGTGCACGCGG
This sequence comes from uncultured Coriobacteriales bacterium, assembly GCA_934636245.1. Classification (GTDB taxonomy): domain Bacteria; phylum Actinomycetota; class Coriobacteriia; order Coriobacteriales; family UMGS124; genus UMGS124. Next base: position 195,577 of record CAKUAI010000002.1, on the reverse strand, counting down.
TTAAAAGCCTCCTCGGCCTTCTCACCGTCACCGGGGGTGTGGTAGTTGTCGATGATGATGCGGGCAAGCCTACGCTTGAGGGCGTTGGGGTCGCCGGTGCCGGCGGCCAGATCGGCCTCGATGGCGTCGATCTCGTGCACGTCGACGCGCGTGGCGAGACGGTAGTAACGCACGATGAGGTTGTCGGGGATGGACATGATCTTGCCGAACATGTCGTCGGGCGTGTCGGTGAGGCCCACGTAGTTGCCGTAGGACTTGCTCATCTTGCGCACGCCGTCGGTACCCTCGAGCAGCGGCATGCACAGGGCAACCTGGGGCTCCATGCCCATCTTCTCCATGAGCTCGCGGCCGGCGAGCAGGTTGAAGAGCTGGTCGCGGCCGCCCATCTCCACGTCGGCGTTGATCATGACCGAGTCGTAGGCCTGCATCACGGGGTAGAGGAACTCGTGCAGGGCGATGGGGGTGTGGCTCGTGTAGCGCTTCGTGAAGTCGTCGCGCTCAAGGATGCGGGCGACGGTGAACTTGCTGGCAATCTCGAGCAGCTTGCCCAGGTCCATGGTCAAGATCCAGTCGCCGTTGTGGACGATCTTGGTCTTGGCCGGGTCGAGGACCTTCATGGCCTGCTCGACGTAGGTCTGGGCGTTGGACTCGATCTGCTCATGGGAGAGCTGCGGGCGCGTGGAATTCTTGCCCGAGGGGTCGCCGATGAAGGCAGTGCCGTTACCGATAATGAGGGTGACGTTGTGGCCCAGGTCCTGGAACTGGCGCATCTTCTGCAGGGGCACGGCATGGCCCAGGTGCAGGTCGGGGCTCGTGGGGTCAACGCCGAGCTTGATGTTGAGCGGGCGACCCTGCTCGAGCTTCTTCTTGAGGCCCTCGACCGGCACGATCGTGTCGGTGCCCGAGGTGATGATGCGAAGCTGCTCTTCGACTGAGACGTTCAACAAACTCATCCTTTCAGACGCGCCACTCTGACGCGGGTCGGGGCGGTCCCCAGCTGACCGATAAATATAGAAGTATAGGCCTTGTATAGCACTTTGGGCAAAAAAGCCCGCCCCAGCGCAAATTAAGCGGCGATTAGGGCCGAATTTTCACTCAGGCTTCTAGTCAGGCGATGAAGAAACGCCCCCATGGGACCCCTGAGGCTTTGGAGACGCAAAGGTTTGAGCGATAATGCAAGGTTACATGTGCACGTCGAAAGGACACCACGCATGACCGCACGCAACCGCACCACGCGCAAGGCCGCCAAGCCACGCGTCGGCAAATACATAGCCATCGTCGCCCTGATGCTTGTCGTCGCAGGCATCGCCGCCTCGGTATCGGCCACCTACTCGCTGGCGATGTCGTGGCTCAAGGACCTGCCCGACTACTCGGACTCCGACGCCTACCTGCTCGCCGAGCCCACGCAGGTGCTCGACGCCGACGGCAACGTCATCGCGCAGTTCTACATGGAGAACCGCACCCCCATCACGAAGGAGCAGTGCTCCCAGTACGTGCTGTGGGCAACGGTGGACACCGAGGACGAGCGCTTCTACGAGCACAACGGCGTCGACATCAAGGGCATCCTGCGCGCTGTCGTGGCCCAGCTGTCCGGCGGCTCGGAAGGCGCCTCCACCATCACCCAGCAGCTTGTGCGCAACACGGTGCTCTCCGACGAGCAGTTCGAGCAGACGCTGTCGCGCAAGGTGCGCGAGGCCTACATCGCCACGCAGCTCGAGCAGATGTACTCCAAAGACGACATCCTCATGATGTACCTCAACTCCATCTACTATGGAGCGGGCTGCTACGGCATCGAGGCCGCGGCGCAGACGTATTTTGGCAAGCCCTGCTCCCAGCTCACCATCGCCGAGGCGGCCACGCTGGCGGGCCTGCCCCAGTCGCCCTCCTACTACAACCCGCTCGCAAACCCCGAAAGCGCCATCGAGCGCCGCAACGTCGTGCTTGCCCACCTGCTCGACAAGGGCCACATCACCCAGCAGGAATACGACGACGCCGTCGCGAGCGACCTCGTGCTCAGCTACACGCCCCCGGAGAAGTCGGGCGCCTACGCCTACCCGTACTTCGTGGACTACGTGAAGTCGACGCTCTCCACGCAGTTCTCCACCGACGTCATCTTCAAGGGCGGCCTCACCGTCAAGACCACCATCTCGCCCAAGTATCAGACGGCAGCCGAGAACGCCGTGTGGAGCGTGCTGCAGTACGCCGACGACGAGCTTGAGAGCGCCCTGGTGTGCATCGACCCCAACACCGGCTACATCCTCGCCATGGTGGGCGGCCGCGACTACAACGTCGACCAGTTCAACCTCGCCACGATGGCACGCCGCCAGCCCGGCTCGTCGTTCAAGACGTTCACGCTCACCGCAGCCATCCAGGCGGGCATGAACCCCACCGTGCTGGCAAACGGCAACAGCGGCATCACGGTAGGCGACTGGAAGGTGAACAACTACCAGTTCCAGAGCTTTGGCAACATCAGCCTGCGCCAGGCCACCTATCTCTCCTGCAACTCGGTATATGCCCAGGTCATCAATGAGATTGGTGTGCAGAACGTCATCGATACCTGCTATGCCATGGGCATCACGACCGACCTTTCCGACCACGCCTACAACTCGCTCACCCTGGGTACCGCCGGCTGCAGCGTGCTTGAGATGGCCTCGGCCTACGGCACCCTGGCCACCGGCGGCGTGCACTACGACACCACCTGCATCACCGAGGTCCTCGACCGCAACGGCAACTCGCTCTACAAGTACGAGCCCGTGGGCACCCAGGCCGTCTCGCCCGAGGTGGCGGGAGCCGTGACCGACATCCTCGAGGGCGTTGTGTCCTTCGGCACCGGCACCGAGGCTCAGCCCTACGTGAACCAGCCCGTGGCCGGCAAGACGGGCACCACCGACGACACGCGCGACCTGTGGTTCGTGGGCTATACCCCGCAGATCTCCGTGGCCGTGTGGGTGGGCTACCGCACCGAGACCGAGATTTGGTACCAGGGATCGCTGGGCTCCACGCACACTCTGCCGAGCCCCATCTTCTCCCACTTCGTGACCGAGGCGCTCCAAGACGAACCGCGCGCAGAGTTCCCCGCAGCCGGCAGCCCCGTCTACCGCGACAACTACTCCTGGAGCTTCTCGCAAGGCACCTGGGTCGAGCCCACTGAGGAGGAGACCACCGAGGATACTGAGACCACCGACGAGAACGGCAACCCCACCGGTGACGGCACCACCAGCGGCGATGGCACAAGTGGTGACGGTACCAGCGGCGATGGCTCGGGCGACGGCGGCGATTGGGGCGGTGACTCCGGCGACGGAGATGTCTCGTACGACGACGTGTAAGGAGCGAGCCCGCTCTTGGGGCCTTCTGGCCCCCACAACAGACCTGACGCAAAGGACCCGGCCGCTTGGCTGGGTCCTTTTTCTTGCCGAAAGACAGGCGGGACAGCATCGTGTTCTTCCTGGCATCGCGCTCTCGAGCTCCAGCACATAGAGAGTATCTCGTCACCGCATAGGTCCTGGACTCTCTCTTGCACGGGGCCCGCCCTACCCAACGCGGGCCTGCCTCGCCCTCGCACACTCTCGCATAGCGAGATTCCAGGGAACTCCCGGCCCGGCAATCGCCCGCCCACCAGATAACTCGGGTGGTTTGACGGACGGTGTGTACAGGCCGTCCCTCGTCTTCCAACGCAAAAGGGCCGCCCGCGATGTGTGGACGGCCCTTCAAGTAACACATATGCACGGTCGAGCGACGACGTTCTCGGCGCCCTGCCCTACTTTCCCCAAGCCTGATCGGCGGCGAGTGCCTCCTTGGCCTGGGCAATCTGGGCGCGCACGGGCTCATGGCCGGTGCCGCCCGCGGTGGTGCGGCGCTCAACGACCTTGTCGATGTCGGTGGCCTCAAAGGCACCCTCGTCGAACAGCTCGCTGAACTGCTTGAGCTCCTCAAGCGTGAGGTCCTGCAGGCGCTTGCCGGCCTTCTCGCAGGACAGCACCATGTGGCCGATAACCGAGTGCGCCTCGCGGAAAGGCATGCCCTTGCCCACGAGGTAGTCGGCCAGGTCGGTGGCGGCCATGAAGCCACCCAAGCCACCGGCACGCATGTTGTCGCGGTTCACGCGCATGGTGCGGATCATGCCGGCGCACACGTGCAGCGCGTCAGCCACCGTGTCGGCGGCATCGAAGACGGGCTCCTTGTCCTCCTGCATGTCCTTGTTGTAGGCCAGCGGGATGCCCTTCATCGTGGTGAGCAGGCTCATCAGGTCGCCGTAGACGCGGCCCGTCTTGCCGCGCGTGAGCTCGGCGAAGTCGGGATTCTTCTTCTGCGGCATGATGGAGGAGCCCGTGGAGTAGGTGTCGTCCATCGTGATGAAGCGGAACTCGTCGCTCGACCAGTACACGAGCTCCTCGCACAGGCGCGACAGATGCATCTGCGCAACGGAGCAGGCGTAGAGCAAGTCAAGGAAGAAGTCGCGGTCGCTCACCGAGTCCATGGAGTTCTTCGTGATACCGGCAAAACCCAGCTCGTCGGCCACCATGGAGCGGTCGAGCGGATAGGTGGTGCCGGCAAGCGCGGCGCTGCCCAGGGGGCACACGTCGGCGGCGCCGTAGGCGTCGCGCAGGCGCTTGGCGTCGCGGGTGAACATCCAGTAATAGGCCAGCATATGGTGGCTAAAGAGCACCGGCTGCGCCTTCTGCATGTGGGTGTAACCAGGCATCACGACGCCGAACTCGCCCTCGGCACGCTCAAGCAGCGCCTCGCGCAGCTCGCACACCTTGACATGCAGCTCGCGGCACAGGCGACGGGCGATAAGACGGTCGTCGAGGGCCACCTGGTCGTTGCGAGAGCGACCTGTGTGCAGGCGGCCGCCCGCCGCGCCGATGCGCTGCGTGAGCGACTTCTCCACCGACATGTGGATGTCCTCGTCGTTAATGTCGAAATCGAAGTTGCCAGCCGCAATGTCGGCACCGACCTCGTCGAGACCGGCACGGATGGCGTCTGCGTCTTCCTGCGAGATGACACCCACATGAGCGAGCATCTTGGCATGCGCCTTGGAACCCTGGATGTCCTCGGCCCACATGCGCTTGTCGAAGGGAAGCGACGCGCCATAGCGCTGGAGGAACTCGGCAGGCTGGGCCTCGAAACGGCCGCCCCACAGGGCCTTGTTGGGGGATGCGTTTTCCATTCCTCTAAGCCTCCTCGGTTGGGGCGAACGTCTCGGGGTGCATGTCGCAACGACGCTTGTAGGCGGCGAGCAACCAGGTCAGAGCGATAAGGCAGACAGGCACAACAATCATGTCTGCCAGCAAAAACGTCATGGCAAGCATTAGATGGTGCCCTCGTTGCCGGTGTCCTTGCGATGCTTGGCCCAAACCTTGCTCGGCAGGCCCCACTGCTCGATGAAGCCGGCGGCCGAGTCGCGGTTGAAGGTGTCGCCCTCGTCGTAGGTGGCGAGGTTGTAGTCGTACAGCGAGTACTCGGAGCGACGGCCCACCACGGTGCAGGTGCCCTTGATGAAGCGCAGCTTGACCTCACCGGTCACGAGCGTCTGCGTGGAGGCGAAGAAGGCGTCGAGGGCCTTCTTGAGGGGCGAGAACCACAGGCCGTAGTACACGAGCTCGGCCCACTTGTGCTCCAGGCCCAACTTGTAGTGGAGCAGCTCACGCTCGAGGCACAGGTCCTCGAGAGCCTTGTGGGCCGTGATGAGAGCCAGGCCGCCGGGGACCTCGTAGCACTCGCGGCTCTTGATGCCCACGAGACGGTTCTCAATCTGGTCGAGGCGACCGTAGCCGTTGCGGCCGGCGATGGCGTCGAGCTTGACGATGACGTCCTGGACGCTCATCTTCTCGCCGTCGAGCGAGCAGGGCTTGCCGCCCTCGAAGCCCACGATGACGTCCTCAGGGGTGTCGGGGCAGTCGGCGAGGTCGGCCGTGGTCTCCCAGATGTCCGCGGGAGGCTCGTTCCAGGGATCCTCGAGCACGCCGCACTCGATGGCGCGGCCCCAGAGGTTGTCGTCGATGGAGTAGGGCTTGCCGTTCTTGGCGGCCACCGGGATGCCGTGGGCCTCGGCGAAGGCAATCTCCTGCGGACGGGTGTGGAGGTCCCACACGCGCACGGGGGCGATGACCTTGAGGTCGGGGTCGAGCGCCTGGACGCTGACCTCGAAACGCACCTGGTCGTTGCCCTTGCCGGTGCAGCCGTGGGCGATGTAGGTGGCGCCGTACTTGTGGGCGACCTCAACGAGCTTGGCAGAGATCAGCGGGCGAGACAGGGCCGACAGCAGCGGGTACTTGTTCTCGTACAGGCCGTTGGCGGCAATGGCCTTGCAGCACATGTCCTCGCAGAACTCGTCGCGCACGTCCATGACGATGGACTCGATGGCGCCGCAGTTCAGGGCCTTCTGGCGGGCGAACTCGAGGTCAGCGCAGTCCTGTCCCACATCGACAAGCAGGGTGATGACATCGAGGTCGCGCTCGTTGATGAGCCACTGAATGCAAACAGAGGTATCGAGACCTCCCGAGTATGCAAGTACGCACTTCTCACGTGCCATGGTAGAGCTCCCTTCCACATGCTCCGACTATGTCGGGGCGACGATAGACAACTTTTGTTTCGAGCAGAAAATCAACGCTAGGGGCGCACGCCTCGCAGACGGTTGACCATCTTCTCGAAGGACACGGCGGCCTCCTCGGAGCGCGCGACGACGAGGATGGTGTCGTCACCGGCAACCGACCCCAGGACATCCTGCAAATCGGCTGCGTCAAGCGCGGCGGCCACGCCCTGGGCCGTTCCCGTGGACGCCTTGACAACCACGAGGTTGCCGGCGTGCTCCACCGAGGTGACCAGGTCGCACACCATACGCTGAAGGCGCAGGTCCTCGGCGAGAACGTAGACGCCCTCGGGCAGCTTGCACAAGCCCATCTCGGCGATGTCGCGGGAGACGGTGGCCTGCGTGCAGTTGAAACCGCACGCGCTCAACCGCTCGACGATGTCGCGCTGGGTCTGGGTGGACTCGGTGCGCACTATCTCGCGGATGGCGGCCTGCCTTTCCTCACGACCCCTCATGCATGCCACCTCCCGGCGACGGCCTCGGCCGCCTCCAGGGCTGCAGCAGGTGCGGGGACGCCCATGAGCAGCGACATGACGGCCTTCTGGGCATGCAGGCGGTTGCCCGCCTCGTCGTAGATGACCGAGTAGGGGGCGCGCATCACCTCGTCGGTGACTTCCTCGCCGCGGTGCGCGGGCAGGCAGTGCATGAAGAGAGCACCCTCGGCGGCATGGGCCATGAGCTCGGCGTTGACCTGGTAGCCCTGGAAGGCCGCGACGCGCATGTCGTGCTCCGCTTCGTCGCCCATGGAGGTCCAGGTGTCGGTGAGCACCACGTCGGCGCCCTCGACGGCCGCAACAGGATCGCGCATGAGCTCGAGCGTGGCGCCCGTGCCGTACTTGTCCGCGGCAGCCTGACACTGTGCAAAGACCTCGGGGTCGACCTCGTACCCCTCGGGAGAGGCGATGCGCACGTGCATGCCGCACAGGGCGCCGCCCTCGAGGTAGGTGTTGGCCATGTTGTTGCCGTCGCCCACATAGGTGAGCTTGAGGCCCTCAAGCTGCTTGCCATGCTCCACGATGGTGAGGAAGTCGGCCAGGATCTGGCAGGGATGATAGGCGTCGGTCAGCGCGTTGATGACCGGCACATCGGCGCAGGCAGCAACCTCTTCGATCTTGGACTGGGCAAACGTGCGCAGCACGATGCAGTCGTAGAAGTTCTGCAGCACCTTCACGGTGTCCTCGACCGTCTCGCCGCGCGAGAAAGCAGAGTGGTCGTCGGCCATAACGCCGGGGTGGGCGCCCAGACGATAGGCGCCGATCTCGAACGAGTTGCGCGTGCGCAGCGACGGCTTCTCCATGATGATGGCGACGGCCTGGCCGACAAGCGGCGCCTCGTGGATGCCAGCGGCCCAATCGGCCTTCTGGCACTCGGCGGTCTTGAGGATAAGGGCGACCTCGGCGGGAGTGAGGTCAAGCAGGCGAAGCAGGTCCCTGCCGGCAAGCGTTTGGTCCATGGTTCCCCCTAACTGAGTAAACGGCGCCCGCAAACCATACTCGGAGCGTCGCACGGCGAATGCTGTTCGTTGTCGAACGTGAGAATAATACGCATATAACACAGGACGATGTTTGAATTCGGCCCATTCATGCAAATTCAATATTGAGATTGGAGGATTTATTCATAAAAACGAAATAGAGTTCTGCAGCCGCGCACAATGGAAAGCACTGGGAGCACATCGCGAAAGCATCAGGGGCACATCGTCGCCCGACCGTTACATATTACAATAGTTGCCGACCGAACCGCCGCCAATCGGGCCACACAGAAACGACCTGCCATGTCTCAACACAATGTCCTGGAATACCTTGAGCGAGCCGCCCTCGCGCGCGCAGACGCGTGCGCGGTAAGCGACGAGCACGCCCGGCTCACCTACCGCGAACTCCTCGACGAGGCGCGCTCGCGCGGTTGCGCCCTGGCCGCTCTCGGTGCAAGTGCGCAGCCCGTCATGGTGTTCATGGAGAAGAGCGCCCGCACGCTCGCGACGCTTCTGGGCACCCTATACGCAGGCGGCTTCTACGTGCCCGTCGACCCTGCCGCGCCTGACATGCGCCTGGCCAGCATGTATGCCACACTCGGCAACCCCCTTGTCGTTGTGGACGACACGACCCGCGAGCGCGCCCGCGCGGCGCTTCCGGACGCACGGCTCGTCGAGGCAAATGGCCTGACCGCACAGGTCGACACCGCCCTGCTTGAGCGCATTCGCGCTCGCGTGCTCGACTGCGACCCTGCCTATGTCCTGTTCACCTCGGGTTCCACCGGGGCGCCCAAGGGCGTGGCGGCAAGCCATCGAGCCATCATCGACTTCATCGACACCTTTACCGCGACGTTTGGGTTTACCTGCGACGACGTCTTCGCCAACCAAGCGCCGTTTGACTTCGATGTCTCGGTCAAGGACATCTACAGCGCGCTTGCCACCGGCGGCGAGCTGGCCATTGTGCCCCGCAGGCTCTTCTCCCAACCCGCAGCGCTCGTCGAGTACGTGAATGCCTGCCACGCGACCGTCATGACCTGGGCGGTTGCCGCGTTGTGCCTGGTGAGCAGCCTGCACGCCCTCGACGGGCAAGGCCTGCCCCATGTGCGTCGCGTCCTTTTCAGCGGCGAGGTGATGCCTCTCAAGCACTTGGCCATCTGGATGGAGCACCTGCCCCAAGCCCAGTTCGTGAACCTCTACGGCCCCACCGAGATCACCTGCAACTGCACTTACCACGAGGTTGAGCGCGGGCGCAGCTATGACAAGAGCCTGCCGCTGGGACGCCCCTTCGCCAACCGACAGGTGATGCTGCTCGACGGAAACGACCGCCTCGTCACACAGCCCGGCATCCAAGGCGAAATCTGCGTATGCGGCGCCTCGGTTGCACTGGGCTATTACGCCGCCCGCGAGCAGACCGAGCGAGCCTTCGTGCGCAACCCCCTGCAGCAAGCGTTTCCCCAGGTCATGTACCGCACGGGTGACATGGGCGCCTATGACGGCAACGGCGACCTCTTCTTCTGCGGGCGCAAAGACAACCAGATCAAGCACATGGGCCACCGCATCGAGCTCGAGGAGATCGAGGCGGCCTTCGAGCGCTGCGCGGGCGTGACGCGCTGCCGCTGCTCCTTCGACCCCGAGAAGAGCCGCATCCACGCCTTCTACGAGGGAGATGCCGACTCGAGCGAGCTTCTGGCCCGCATTCATGAGGAGCTCCCCGTCTTCATGCACCCCGCAAGCCTCGAGCATGTGGACGAAATGCCCCTCACCAAGAACGGCAAGGTCGACCGCCGCGCCCTGCTCGACACCTGCCTCGCCGAGCAGCAGCGCCTCAAGGAGCTGCGCCGCCAGGCCCGCGCCCAGAGAAAGAAGGAAGTCAATGCATAACGACGAGCTTTTGGGATATGCCCGCACCTTCGGCACGCCCCTCTATGTGTTCGACGGCCGCGTTCTGGAAAGGCGTCTTGAGCGCCTTCGCTCGGCTTTGCCCAAAAACGTGGAGCTCTGCTACGCCGTGAAGGCCAACACGTTCATCGTTCCCCTGCTCGCAGGCTCGGTCGAGCGCCTCGAGGCTTGCTCGACCGGCGAGGCGCGCATCTGCCTGGACGCCGGAGCCCAACCAGATGCGCTCGTGGTGTCGGGCGTGAACAAAGACGCCCGCTTCATGGACGAGCTCATTGGGTCGGACATGCCCATTGGGCGCTACACGGTGGAGTCGCGTCTGCAGTTCGACATGCTGCTTGAGTGCGCCCGTCGGCACGACGTGCGCATCCCGGTCCTGTTGCGTCTCACGAGCTCGAACCAGTTCGGCCTGGACCAGGCAGACCTCGTGGACATCGTGGCGACCCACGGAAGCGACCCGAACCTGGACATCTGGGGCGTGCAGTACTTCTCGGGCACGCAGAAGACCTCGACCAAGAGGCTCGCGCGCGAGCTCCGCCAGGTGCGCAAGGTGATGGACAGGCTCGAGCAGGAGTGCGGATTCACGTGCCGCGAGCTCGAGTTCGGCCCGGGCTTTCCCGTGCAGTACTTCGAGGAAGACGCCTTCGACGAGGACGCGTTCCTGGCAGAGTTCGCCTCCCAGCTCGAGGACTTCGCCTTCGACGGTCCCATCGTCCTCGAGTTGGGGCGCAGCATCGCGGCCTCCTGCGGCACGTTCCTCACCAGCGTGGCCGACGCCAAGGTGAACGACGGGCAGCGCTACGCCATCGTGGACGGCGGCATGAACCACCTCGTCTACTTCGGCCAGTCGCTCGCCATGCGCGACCCCAAGTGCGCGCTGCTCGAGCGCGAGGGGCGCACGGTACACCCCGTGGAGCCTTGGAACGTGTGCGGGTCGCTCTGCTCGGTCAACGACATCCTGGCAAAGCAGCTCCCCTTCCCGGGCCTAGAGGTCGGCGACGTCCTTGCCTTTGAGAACACCGGCGCCTACTGCATGACCGAGGGCATATCGCTCTTCCTGAGCCGCGACCTGCCGCGCGTATGCCTGGTGGAGCCGGACGGCAAGGCCAGGCTCGTGCGCAACGCCCTGCCCACCTACCCCCTCAACTCCCCGCATGCCTAGGCGCGCGGGCGCACAGCATGCAGCCGTGTTTTGTCGATAAAACCGCATACCTGAACACCCGCAGCCTGGCCGTATATGTTTCTAGCTGGTAAAATATGCCCGCCCTGACCCGTATGGGCCTACTACGTAAAGAAAGGCGCACCATGGACGAGATCATTGAAATCCTGGAATCCCTCAAGCCCGGCGTGGACTACGAAACCGCCGACAACCTCGTAGACAGCCGCGTGCTGGACTCCCTGACGATTCTGGCCCTCGTGCCCGAGCTTGAGGACGCCTTCGACGTGACCATCCCCGCCGTGGAGATCGTGCCTGCCAACTTCAACTCCGTCCAGGCCATTGACGCCCTCGTCACGCGCCTGGTCGAAGAAGACGCATAACCGCTGGGCTGGGCCGCACCTTGGACTTCTCCCTTCACTCGTACTTCTCGATTCTGTATATCGTCGCCTTCCTGCCCATCGTTCTCGTCGCCTACCAGGTGGTAGCGCAGCGACTGCGGTGGGCGGTCTTGTTGGTGGCGAGCTATGCCTTCTTCTGGGCCATCTCCAGCAAACTCATCGTCTTCATCCTGATCTCGACGGTGAGCGTGTACCTGGCCGGACGCAAGATGGGCGCGCTCTTCTCCGAGCGCGACGCCCTCATCGCCCAGGACAAAACGCGCAAAAAGGAGCTCAAAAAGCTCTACCAAAAGAAGGCGCGCCTCGTGTGCGGCCTGGGAGTCGGCTTCAACCTGCTTCTGCTTGCCTGCCTCAAGTACCTGGTCTTTTTCGGCGAGGTGGCAAGATCGCTCCTTGCGCTCTTCGGCGTGAACGTGCCCGTGGCGGTGCCTTACATCGGCGTGCCCATCGGAATCTCGTTCTACACGCTCATGGCGGCGTCGTACCTCTTCGACGTCTATCGCGGCACCATCGCGCCCGACACCAACCTGGGCAGGATCGCGCTTTTCCTGAGCTTCTTCCCCCAGATCATGGAAGGCCCCATCTGCCGTTACGGCCAGACGGCCGAGCAGCTCTGGGCCGGCACCCCCATCAACAAGGACAACCTCTACCGAGGCAGTGTGCGCATCCTTTGGGGCTTTGCCAAGAAGATGATCGTCGCCGACCGCCTCAACCTGGTGGTCAAGCCCATCTTCGCCGACTACACGTCTTATGACGGCGGCGTGGTTGCGGCGGCGGCCGTGCTCTATACCCTGCAGCTGTACTGCGACTTCTCAGGCTGCATGGACGTTGCCCTGGGCACCGCCCGCATCTTCGGCGTCTCCCTACCCGAAAACTTCCGCCATCCCTTCTTCTCCCGCACCGCTTCGGAGTTCTGGCAGCGCTGGCACATCACGCTCGGCTCGTGGCTGCGCGACTACATCTTCTATCCCCTGTCGCTCAGCGCCCCCATGAAGTCGCTCACCAAGGCGGCTCGTCATCGCATCGGCAACCGCTACGGCCCGCTTCTGGCAGGCTCGGTCACGCTCTTCTGCGTATGGTTCGCCAACGGTCTGTGGCACGGCGCAGGCTCGCAGTACATCTTCTTCGGCCTGTACTACTTCGTGATCATCCTTTTAGGCGGCCTGATAGAGCCCCTCGCCCAGTCGGTATGCGCCAAGCTCCACATCAACCGTGAGGGCACGGCCTGGCGCACGTTCCAGTGGCTGCGCACCCTCGTCGTTGTCTTCGTGGGTGAGCTCTTCTTCCGTGCCGAGGGCATGAGTGCCGGCCTCTACATGTTCGGCCAGCTCGTGGGCAACTTCACGCTTGAGTCGTTCACGAACGGCGCCTTCATGGCCATCGGCCTCACCTTCCCCTCGGTCACCACCGAGGTCGTGGGCCTGTGCCTGCAAGACTATGCCGCCGTGGCGGTGATGGTCGTCGTCATGACGATCGTGGCCGTCATTGAAGAGCGCGGTTGCTGCATCACGGAGCGCCTCGCGCACAAGAACCTCGCCGTGCGTTGGGTTGTGCTGTATGCACTCATCATCGCCATCGTCATCTTCGGCTCGTACGGCGTGGGAACCGCACCGCTCGACCCGATTTACGCCCAGTTCTAACGAGGTACCATGACCGATTCTGCCGCACCCAAACCCTCGAAGCTCGCCAGCTTCTTCAAGTACCTGGGCCTTTCGGTCCTGTTTTGCGCCATCCTGTGGGGCATGCTCGTCGGCCTGGGCCACATCCTGCAGCCCAAGGGCAACTCCAAAGACGATGGCCTCATCGAGTCACGCGCCTATGGCTTCCTCGCCGAACCCGATAATTCCCTCGATGCGGTGTTTTTGGGCGACAGCCTTGCCTCGACATCGTTCTCGCCCATGCGCATCTGGAAGGAAACGGGCGTCACGAGCTTTGTGTGCTCGGTCAACGGCGAGCAGGTGAGCTATGCCTACACCATGTTGCACGACTTCTTCAAGACCCAAAAGCCCAAGGTGGTGTTCTTAGAGACCGAGATGCTCTACAACCCCTTCGACATCGGCAAGGTCTTCAAGCAGTTCGTCAAGGACCAGCTCACCGTTGCCAAATACCATCATCGCTGGAAGGAGCTCACACTTGAGGACTTCAGCGGGCAAGTAAAGTACGACAAGGTGAGCAACCTGAAAGGGTGCAACCCCAAGGCGCTGTGCCAGCCTGCCGACACCTCTTCCTACATGCTGCCCAGCGACGAGGTGACACTGCCCGGCAAGCTCAACATGGCCTTCCTGCGCGCCCTCGCCGACCTGTGCGAGGAAAACGGGGCGCAGTTCGTGCTTGTGGCCACGCCCCACACGCGCGACTGGGACTACGCGCACCACAACGGCTGCGCCCAGATCGCCCAGGACCTGGGCATCGAGTTCATCGACATGAACACGGAACCCATAGCCAGCGAGGTAGGCATCGACTGGTCGCATGACGCGCGCGACGCCGGCATCCACCTGAACTACCATGGCATGAACAAGGTAAGCATCTGGATGGCCTCGTACCTTTCCGAAACGCTGGGCCTGCCCGACCACCGCGGCGACCAAGCCTATGCCCGATGGGACAAGTGCCTGGAAGAGTACAGGAAGTTCATGGCGAAAGTCGCAAAGAATCCCAAGAAGTACGACATCCCAGGCGTACACATGTACTAGCGCGCGAAGCCCCACGGGAGGGCATGTGGAGTCACAGCCAAGGAAGCCAACGGAAGGGGCAAGGTCCCTCCCGTTGGTATATACTGCCCTCTTGGCGGAGTGGGCCAGACGGCCGCGCTGGAGATGCCATGGCATCTCGGTGAGGAAAGTCCGGGCTCCACAGGGCAGGATGCCGGCTAACGGCCGGGCGGGGCGACCCGACGGACAGTGCCACAGAAAAGAAGACTCCCGCTGGGGGCTTGCCCCGAGCGAGAAAAGCTGAAACGGTGCGGTAAGAGCGCACCAGCGCGTCGGTAACGGCGTGGCTTGGCAAACCCCATCCGGAGAAAGGGCAAATAGGAACGCCATGGGTCGGCCCGGCCCGCGTTCGGGTTGCTCGAGAGTGAGGCCTGCGGCAACGTAGGCAGAAGATAAATGGTCGTCCAACGACAGAACCCGGCTTATCGGCTCGCTCCGCCAACGCGCAGGTTGATACGTCGTGTCCGGGGGCCCAGGTGTTGGGCCCGTGCTCAAACAGCTTCGCAACTAAAAAGGCCCCGCAAGGGGCCTTTTTAGTTGCTGCAGAACTGCGCGCGGACCCAACATCTGGGGCCTTGCGCGACTTCCAAGCCTGCTGGGAAACACCTGTCCTTCCCCATGTCAAAGGGGGTCGGGAGCGCAGGCTGGCTGGATGTAGGCAAGCAAGGCAGACACTGCGCGCGGATGCAATGTTCGGAGCCTTGCGCGGCTTTCAACCTATTGGGAGACACCTTTCTTTCCCAACGTCATTGAAGGGTCGGAGGCGCAGGCTGGCTGGGTTTGAGCGCGCAGGGCAGACGCTGCGCGCGGGCCCAATGCCTGGGGCCTTGCGCGGCTTTCAGCCTGCTGGGGCGCTAGGCGAGGGACTTGAGGGCGGAGATGAGGGTGTCGACGTCGGAGGTGGTGATGGTGAGCGGGGGCAGGAGGCGAAGGACGTTGTTGTTGCAGGCGTTGGCAACGATGTGGCGCTCCATGAGGGCGTCCACCACGTCGTGGGCGTCATGGGCAGCGTCGAGGGTGGCGCCCACCATGAGGCCCTTGCCGCGCACCTCGGTGACATAAGGCACGCCGGCCAGCTGCTCGCACAGGTAGGCGCCCACGGTCTGGGCGGCCTCATCGAGCTTGCGGTCGCGCAGCTGCTCGAGCGTGGCGCGGGCCGCCGCCATGGCGAGCTGGCCGCCGCCGAAGGTCGAGCCCTGCATGCCGGGCTTGAGCACCTGGGCGGCCTCGCCGCGCGCCACGCAAGCGCCGCACGGCACACCCGAGGCGATACCCTTGGCCAGGGTGAAGATGTCGGGCACGACGCCCTCCACCGTCTGGAAGCAGAAGGGCTTGCCGCAGCGGTACAGGCCCGTCTGCACCTCGTCGAAGATGACCAGGCAGTTGTTGGCGTCGGCGAGCTCGCGCACGTGCTGCAGGTACTCGTCGCTCAGCGGCCACACACCGCTCTCGCCCTGGATAGGCTCCATCATGATCGCGCACACGTCCGGGCCCATGGCTGCGTCGAGTGCGGCGCAGTCGTTGGCGGGCACGGCGCGGAAACCCACCGGCAGCGGCTGGAAAGGCTCCTGGAGCCAGTCCTGAGCCGTGGCGGCCAGCGTCTCCATGGTGCGACCGTGGAAGCTTCCCTTGAGCGTGATGACAGTCTGGCACTCCGGGCCCTTGTGCTCGATGGCCCAACGGCGCGCGGCCTTCATCGCACACTCATTGGCTTCGGCGCCGGAGTTGGCGAAGAACGTCTTCCAGCCATACTCCTCCCCTGCCAGGCGGCAAATCTCCTGGGCGACCTCGCCGCGGTTCTCGGCGTAGAAGTAGTTGGAGGTCTGCAGCAGCTTGCCAGCCTGCTCGGCAATGGCGGCCGTCACCACAGGGTCGGCGTGACCCAGCGGGCACACGGCAATGCCAGCGAGAAAGTCGAGGTATTCGGCACCCTCGTCATCATAGAGATGAACGCCCTTGCCGCTCACAAAGAGCTTCGAGCGGCCATAGGTGTGCATCACGTAGGTGGCATCGAGTTCGCAGGCCTTGTTCAGAGCTTCGCCCATGGTAGTTCTCCCATCTCAAAAGTGTCATAGGGGCAGCTGCGACCGCAATGCGTATGTACCCGCACGCTTTACCGCAGCCAGCCCCATGTGCATGCTATTTGTTGACGACGGTTCTCTTCACGCGAGAGAGGATGTCGTGGCGGTGCAGGTCGGCCTCGGTGCGGGCGATCATGGTGCCCACGCCGCAGTCGGTGAAGAGCTCGAGCACGAGCGAGTGCTCCACCGTGCCGTTGAGGATGTGGGCGCGCTCCACGCCGCCATCGATCGCATCGAGCACGGCGCGAACCTTCGGAATCATGCCCTTGCTCAGCGTGCCGGAGTCCACAAGCGCCTGGGCGTCTGCGGCGGTAAGGCGGCTGATGAGCGAAGACTTGTCGGAGAAGTCACGGTACAGGCCGTCGACATCGGTGAGGAAGATGATCTTGGAGGCATTGCAGGTCTGTGCCAAGGCGCTGGCAAAGGTGTCGGCGTTGACGTTGACTGCCTGACCCTCGGGCCCGATGCCCACGCTTGCGATAACGGGAATGTAGCCCCTGTCGCACAGCTGGTTGACAAGCTCGGGGTCGACCATCTTGACCGAACCCACCAGGCCCACCGACGGGTCGGCGATCTCGCAGTGCACCATCGACCCGTCGACGCCCGAAAGGCCCACCGCAAGATTGCCGTGGGCGTTGAGTGCAAGGACGAGCTCCTCGTTGACCTTGCCCGACAGAACCATGCTCACCACGCGCATGACCTCGGGCGTCGTCACGCGCAGGCCGTTCTTGAACTCGACGGGCAGGCCCAGCTTCTCCACGAGGGCGGAGATGTCCTTGCCGCCGCCATGCACGATGACGGGACGGGCGCCCACGAGCTTCATGAGCATGATGTCTTCCATCACCGACGCGCGCAGGGCCTCGTCGACCATGGCCGCGCCGCCGTACTTGATGACGATCGTCTTGCCTGCCAGGGCCTTCACCCAAGGAAGCGCCTGCGTGAGAATGAGCGCGTGCTCCTGGGCCACCTCAAGGCTCGAGCGCTGCGCCTCTGTCTTCGTGTCTGACATAGTTCGCTAGCTCCTGTAGTCGGCGTTGATGGAGATGTAGCCGTGCGTGAGGTCACAGGTCCAGATGGTGGACTGGCACTCGCCGGCGCCCAGGTCGCACACGATGTCGACCTGCGGCTGCTCGAAACGGGCCAGGGCCTCGTCCTCGTCGAAGTCTACCACCAGACCGCCGCGGCACACCGGGATGCCCAGGATGTCGATGTCGACGTCGTACTGGTCGAACTTGGCGCCCGAGCGCCCCAGGGCGGCGGCGATGCGGCCCCAGTTTGCGTCATGGCCGGCGATGGCGGTCTTCACAAGCGGAGAAGTGGCCACCGTGCGGGCAGCCGCGTCGGCATCGTCTTGCGTGGCGGCACCCATAACGGTGACGCACACAAGGCGCGTGGCGCCCTCGCCGTCGGCCGCAATCTGACGGGCAAGGCCCGAGCACACCTCGAGCAGAGCCGCCGCGAAGGCATCGTAACGGGCGTCCTGGGCGGACGTGATGGTCTCGCCGCCGGCCGCACCGCTTGCCATGATGACGCAGGTGTCG
The DNA here is from genome assembly GCA_934636245.1 of uncultured Coriobacteriales bacterium. GTDB lineage: Bacteria > Actinomycetota > Coriobacteriia > Coriobacteriales > UMGS124 > UMGS124. The sequence continues at coordinate 177,734 of CAKUAI010000002.1, read as the reverse complement.
TTGGTGGAGGTGTCCGAGTCCACCGTCACGCGGTTGAATGTGGCGTCGACGGCGGTATGCAGGGCGCAGTCGAGCACCACGGGAGCAACGGGTGCGTCGGTGGTAAGCATGCAGATCATCGTCGCCATGTTGGGGCTGATCATGCCCGAACCCTTGCACATGCCGCCCAGGTGATAGACGGCGCCCGACTCGTCGCGCCAGGCGACGGCACAACGCTTGGGCTTGGTGTCGGTCGTCATGATGGCGCGGGCGCACGCGTAATCGTTGATCTCAAGGTCGCGCCCGAGCACAGCGGCGACCTTCGGAAGGCCGGCCTGCATCGTGTCCATGTTGAGATGCTGGCCGATGATGCCGGTCGAGGCAACAAGCACCTGCTCAGCCGGGCAGTCGAGGATAGAGGCGACCATGTCGGCCGTCTTATAGGCATTGCGCAGGCCCGGCTCGCCGGTCGCGGCGTTGGCGTACTTGGTGTTGGCGACAAAGGCACGCGCATAGCCCGACTGAGCGATATGCTCGCGGTCAACCGTGACGGGGGCGGCACAGAAGACGTTGGTGGTGAACACGCCGGCAACGGCGGCGGGCTCGTCGGCCACGACCATGGCCAGGTCGAGGCGGTTGGGGTCGGGCTGGAAGCCTGCATGCACGGCGCCGGCCCTGAACCCGGCAGCCACGCACACGCCGCCCTCCACATGCGAACCAGTGAAACCCGCACGTGCGGGCACTTGCAGGGGCTTGTACTCCATGGGCAGTCCTTAGTCGAAGTACTGATGAATAAAGTAGACGTAATATACTTTTTGATGATTGTAACTATGTTCCGAATACAAATTAGTTGCGGAATACACACAACAGCGGCATAAAAAAACTGCCGACCCGCCCAAAGGCGAATCGACAGTCATAGTGTCGGTGGTGGAGATGAGGGGAGTCGAACCCCCGACCTCTGCCATGCGAAGGCAGCGCTCTCCCAACTGAGCCACATCCCCAAAACAAAGTGCAGCGGTTATTTTTGCATTGCGTGCAGATGCTGTCAAGAACAGAAATGAAAAAAGGCGCGATGCAGCAAGCCTGCACCACGCCCCCACATTTGCGGTAAGGTCCAACCCCCACAAAGTTGCAAGTTGGCCCACCTCATCGAGGTGGGTACCCTCCTCGTGCATTTTGGCTTCCCCAACAAAGGAGGATATCCATAGGGCACGCAATCCTGGGTTCCCTGCAAATTAATGTCGGCCGACCGCAGCTGGATAGCGGAGGCTGGACGGCTCAAACTATAGCAACAATGCCCCCGCGCGTGAAGAGAGAATCTTGCACTGTTTTCAACATTCTTTGCACCTGGGCATGAAACTCCTGACAGAAGCTCGCAAACCCTCTGGTAGAGCTGTGCAGTGTGGCCTTCCATCAGCCCGACTTCAGTTCTAACGGGTAAAATCGCATGTGATTCTGTTAAGCCGCCCGGCGCCGAAGCCCTTTCTGGCAGGGCGGCGAATGAAGGAGCAACTATGCGCCGCAACCACACCGGCGCGCCTCGCCCAGGCGCGCAGACCCTGAGTGCCCTCGCCCTGCTGGCATGCCTTGCCATCCCAGCAGGCCTTGCCGCACCCGCCCTTGCAGACGAGACGCACGACTCCGATCAGGGCGCACAGGCTGCCGAGCAGGACACGCAGGCCTCCGACCAGGCCACCCAGGCCAGTGCCACCGCCGCCTCTGGCGCAGCGCAAACGTCTTCGAAACCCCTTTCGGTGAAAAGCCTCTCATGGGACGCAATCGAGACCGACCCCGCGCTGCAGGGCCTCGTTGCGCAGAACTGCCTGGCAGTCGATGTGTCCCTCACCAATGACACCGACGCCGTGGAGGCGTTCTACACCGCCCTCAACGACATGCGCTCCCAAGTCGGGGCCACCGAGGTTGCACGGGACGCCGAGCTCGAAACCGCCGCTTGGCAGCGTGCCGCCGAAAGCGTGCTGGCACGCTCGGGCATCCGCCCCGACGGGACGGCCTTCAACACCGCAAACGAACGGCTCGCCGCCGAGGTGCTCGTTTGGGGCTCCGCAACCGACGAAACCGACGCCAAAGCCGTTCTCGCCACGCTTGTCAGCAGCGATGACTATTCGACCCAGAGCGGCTGGCTCATGGACGCCACGAACATCGGCTGCGCCTGCGTGGTCGATGCGGACGGCAACGTTTCCTGGACGATCGAGGTCTCCTTCGACGGCGCCGCCGAATCCCAGGCGCAGGTCGCCTCGGGCGAGGCGACCTACACGGTCAATGTCGCCGCCGCCAACGTCACAAACGTCACGCTGCCCGAAAAGTTCGAGATGAAGAGCGGCGACGTGGTCCAACCCAGCGTCGAGGCCACCGTCGAGGGCACCCTGTGGTTCGGCTCGGCAGGCTATTCCTACGATTTCACCGGTGCCAAGGTTGCCGTGAAAACGGGCAGCTTCGTTTGGAACAGCGCGAACACCTCCATCGTCTCGGCCACCGCCGACGGCACGCTCACGGCCCACAAAGCCGGCACGGTCACCATCAGCGCCACCGACGCCGACGGCACCAACCCGCACTTCGGCGTCGTCGTGGTCGACGGGGGCTCCCCCACCGCCGTCTATGACCTGGGCACATGCACCATCGTGGGCATAACCGGCGAGGACGGCAAGGGCAACTTCTACCTCAACGACCAGGGCACCGTCACGATGCCCAACTTCAACGTCATGGCACCCGACGGCACCGTCATCGACCCGGTGAACTACACCGCCACCATCAACTACAACGAGCGAACCTCGATAGCCGTGCTCACGGTGAAGGCCAACTCCAAGAGCGAGCTGTGCTCGGGCATAGTCACCCGCCAGCTCACCGTCGTGGACCCCGCCGAGCTTGCCGCGCAGCAGGCGGCGGCCGAGGCCGAGGCGGCCCAGGAGGCACAGCCGAGCGAGGATGAGAACGCGGCGGGAGCCGAAGGCGGAACGAGTGCCCAGGACGACCAGGGCAACGAGGCAGGCAGCGAAGGCGGCCAGGACACCGAGGGCAGCGCGGGCCAAGCGGACACCCAGGATGGGCAGGCAGGCGTTGAGGGCACAAACGAAGAGGGAGCTGAGGATAGCCAGAACGGCGAGGGCGAGGCAGGCGACCAAGGCAGCGAGGGCGAGATAGGCTCCGGGGACGGCCAGGGAGCCGAAGACGCCGACGCAAGCAGTGCCGATGCTGATGGTGAGGCCAATCAAGGCGATGCCGGAACGGCCGACGAGGGCACCCAGGACGGCGCCGACACGGATGCCGGCGACGCCCAAGCGACAGACCCGGATGCCGCAACCCTGCCCGAAGGTACAGGCGATGCGCAGGGCACCGGTGACGTTGAGACCATCACGACCACCAAGGACATCTCCCAGGGCCAGCTCACGCTTAGCTTCTCGTCGCTGACCTATACCGGCTCGCCGATCCAGGCCACAGGCGCCACACTCACCGTCGGCGGCACGACGCTCACCGAGGGCACCGACTACACCCTGAGCTATACCGACAACGTAAAGGTCGGCACGGCGAGCGCGACCGCCACCGGCATCGGGGCCTGCACCGGCTCGCTGAAGACGACGTTTGACATCGCGCCGGCGGACATGAGCCTCACGAGCGTCACGATGCCGAACCTGCCCTACACCGGGCAGGCAATGTCGCCTCAGCCCAAGTCCGTCACCTACGAGGTCGACGGCGTCACCACAGAGCTTGCCGTGGGCGTGGATTACCAGGTCGTAGGCTTCACCAACAACACGAACATCGGCGACGCCACGGTCGTGCTGCAAGGCATGGGTAACTTCACGGGCACGCTGATTGCCAACTGGAAGATCGTGCAGCAGGGCACAGGGGACGCAGGCACCACACTGACCATTCCCCAAACGGCCGACCCCACCGACCTTGAAGGCATGGCCGCCTTCGGAATCGCAGGATCGATGTTCTTGACCGCAGCGGGCGCACTGTTCGCCCGCATGCGCCGCGATGCGGCGAGGGCCGGGAGGTAAGCGCGTGAACCCGACCGAGCATTATCCCCTTCTCTTCCTTGTTGCGCTGCTTGCGACGCTCCTGGCAACCCCTCTCGCCAAGTGCATCGCCCAGCACCTGGGTGCCATCGACAAGCCCGACGAAAGGCGCATCAACAAGGTACCGATTCCTCGCATGGGCGGCATCGGCATCGCCCTGGGACTTGTGGCTGCCGTAGCGGTGCAAGTGGCGGGAACCAAGCTGCTTGGATGGCCCACCGTCTTTGTTCCGCATATGCAACTGCAGGGCGTCGACTACAAGCTGCTGACCGTTGCCGTCGTCATTGTCTTCCTCACGGGTGCCATCGACGACGTGCGCAACCTCAAGCCTCGCCAGAAACTGTTGGGGCAGATTCTCGCTGCATGCGTAGCCGCTGCCTCCGGCTTGGTCATCGGCAATGTCGCCAACCCCTTCACGACTGAGCTCATTCCCATCGGATGGCTCGCCTACCCCATCACGGTTGTCTACCTTGTGGCCTTCACCAACGTCATCAACCTCATCGACGGGCTCGACGGCCTTGCGGCTGGCATCACGGCCATCTCCTGTGCCGCAATGTTCTATCTGTCCTATGAGGCTCACCAGATAGACGCTGCCGTGCTTGCTTGCATCCTCGCTGGCTGCTGCCTGGGCTTTCTGCGCTACAACTTCAACCCGGCATCGATCTTCATGGGCGACTGCGGCTCGAACATGCTGGGCTTTTTGCTCGGCGTCATCGCGTTGCTGGGCGTCAACCGCGTCGCGGCGGCCACGACCCTCATTGTGCCGCTCGTCATCGCCGGCGTGCCCATCATCGACACGTTCGCAGCCATCGTACGCCGCCGTCGCGGCCATACGGCCATCTCACAGGCCGACACCGGGCACATCCAGCACAGGCTTATCAAGCAGGGTTTCGACCAGAAGCAGGCCGCGCTCATGATCTACGGCTGGTCAATCCTTCTAGCAGCAGGTGCCATCATCATGACCAAGGTTGCGCTCCCCTTGCGTTTCGTCGTGTTCATCCTGCTTGTAAGCGTCTCGGCTGTCTTCATTAGGAAGCTGCACCTCTTTGAGCCCGTGCTGCTGCATCGTTACAACCCCAAGACGCATACCGATGAGATCGTAAGCGCCGAACAGGCAGAAACGGAAGGCGCAAGCAAGTAGATTGACAAGCAGGCAAGTCGCACGCTCCACCATACACACGGCGCCCCATGTGCACGAGATGCAACATGGGGCGTTTTTTGTATGCACCGGTAGCGCGGTCGTCTGCATGTACCAGCGCCACGCTCATCGTCTGAGAGTGTGGCCCGTTCAATGACAAACAATAGTACAGAGGTCGCTCGCGCCTGCTAAGACTGTTTGCAGGGGTTAGCGTCCCACCAAAATGCTGTAGACCTTGCGTCTGGCATACGTGACTATACCGGGGCTGACCACACATGCAGGAACCGAACGCTCGCGCAGGAATTGCCGTGCATGCAAAAGGGGTCGCCCTCCTTTCGGAAGGCGACCCCTTCATGATTCAAGAAAACCTTGAACGCGAGAGAACTTAGGCGTTCTGGGCCAGAGCGGCGCGAGCCTCAGCAACGGCGTTCTTGGCAATGGTGCACAGATCGGCGAAGGAGGCAGCGTCCTCGATGGCCATCTGGGAAAGGACCTTGCGGTCGAGCTCGATGCCGGCCAGCTTCAGGCCGTGCATGAACTGGGAGTAGCTGATGCCATTGATGCGGCAGCCAGCGTTGATACGGGCGATCCAGAGCTTGCGGATCTCGCGCTTCTTCGTGCGACGATCGCGGTACTGGTACATCAGGGAGTGACGTACCTGCTCCTTAGCCTTACGGTAGCAGCGCGAACGGGCACCGAAGTAGCCCTTGGCCATTTTAAGAGTGCGACGACGCTTCTTCTTAGCATTGAGAGAACGCTTAATGCGAGCCATAGTTAGTCACTCCTTGTGACGAGGGAACAATAAGGAAAGAATCGGCCTTAGTGATCGAGAACCGACTTGACGTACTTGCACTTCTCGGTCTTGTCCAGAGCGACCTGGCCGCGCAGCTGACGCTTACGCTTGGCGGTCTTCTTGGTCAGGATGTGGCGCTTGTTGCGCTGCACGTGCATGAGCTTGCCGGTGCCAGTCTTACGGAAGCGCTTGGCGACCGTCTTGTCGGTCTTCATCTTAGGCATTGAAGTTCTCCTTATATTCTCGTACCCGGACACGGCGCGTCCAGGTTGGTACCAATGGGAATTACTGCTCCTGCTCGGCGGGCTTTGCAGCAGGCTTGGTGCTGGGGCGAAGGGGTGCCACCATCATGTGCATGTTGCGACCCTCGAGCTTCGGGGGAACCTCAACCGTGCACACGTCCTTCAGGTCCTCAGCAAGCTTCTCGAGCATGTTGAGGCCAATCTCGGGGTGAGCCATCTCACGACCGCGGAACATGATCGTGATCTTGACCTTGGCACCGCCTGCAAGGAAGCGCTCGACGTGACGCTTCTTGGTCTCGTAGTCGCCCGTGTCGATCTTCGGGCGGAACTTCATCTCTTTGACGTCAACCTTGGCCTGGTTCTTACGGGCGGCCTTGGCCTTAATCTCCTGCTCGTACTTGTACTTGCCGTAGTTCATGACCCGGCACACAGGCGGTTCAGAGTTGGGGGAAATCTCGACAAGGTCGAGGCCCTGGTCGTCTGCCACGCGCTGGGCATCGCGAATAGCAAAGATACCGAGCTGACTTCCGTCAACGCCGATCAAACGGCACGTCGCACAACGGATCTCTTCGTTGATGCGAGGCTCATCGGACTTAGCTATGCGAAACACCTCCTTCGAATCCCGCAATGCGGGAGGACTGAACAAAAAAATCCCGGGTGCCTTCTGGAAGACGCCCGGGAGAATACGATAGCAACAACCGAAATGGCTGAGATTATCATGTTCAACCAGACAGCAACCTTTACGGCGCCGCAAGGTGGGGCCTATTGCCCGCTTGCAACTTTGTCAGGGACGACAAAGCCTGGTGCATATTACGCGCCTTCTCGCTTCAGTGCAAGGATGCGCGCTCAAACGCCTCGCATCTCGACAAACTACCCACATGGGCACCGCGTGAGGCACCCGTGTTGGCACCGCTGAAGTGACCAGGAAGTCGCACGCCACCCGGGCAACCCTCCGTAAGGGGGCCACACGTTGGCGCCGGCGGAGTGACGGGGCAGCCCTTACTTGCCAGGCACCCACTGGGCAGCGGGGCTTGCGGCAAAGTCGGCCTCAGCCTGGGCATCAAGCTGCTCCAGGGTCTCAAAGATCGGCTTGCTCGTAACCGGCGAGATCTCGGCGCCCTCAAAGCCCAGCGTCGCAAAGTAGTCGGCCGGGGTCTCGGCACGGCGGATGAGTTTGTGGGAGCCGTCCTCACACAGAAGGACCTCCGCCGAGCGAAGCTTGCCGTTGTAGTTGTAGCCCATGGCATGACCGTGGGCACCGGCGGTGTGGATGAAGAGGTAGTCGCCCATGTCGATCTTGGGAAGCGCGCGATCGACGGCAAACTTATCGCAGTTCTCGCACAGACCGCCCACCACGTCATAGACGTGGTCGCAGGGTGCGTCCTCCTTGCCGAGCACGCTCACGTGGTGATAAGCGCCATAGACGGCAGGACGCATGAGGTTGGCGGCACAGGCATCCACGCCGATATATTCCTTGTAGATATGCTTCTCATGGATGGCCTGGGTAATGAGGGCGCCGAAGGGCGCGAGCATGAAACGGCCCATCTCGGTAAGGATGGCGACGTCACCCATGCCGGCAGGCACCAGGATGCGGTCGTAGGCCTCATGGACGCCCTCGCCGATGACGGCGATGTCGTTGCAAGGCTGCTCGGGGCGATAGTCAACACCCACGCCGCCCGACAGGTTGACGTAGCCGATGTGCACGTCGGCGGCCTTCGCCACGCGCACGGCAAGCTCGAAGAGCTCGGCGGCAAGCGCAGGGTAATAGGCGTTGGTCACGGTGTTGGAGGCAAGAAACGCGTGAATGCCGAAGTTCTTGGCGCCCATGGCCTTCAGGCGACGGAAGGCTTCGATCATATCGGCCTCGCCCATGCCGTACTTGGAGTCGCCCGGGTTGTCCATGATGTCGTTGCCCAGCTCGTAGACACCGCCGGGGTTGTAACGACAGAAGACGGTCTCGGGCACTTCGGCCACCTGCTCGAGGAAGTCCACCATGGTGATGTCGTCGAGGTTGATGAGGGCGCCGAGCTTGGCCGCCTCGTACATGTCGAGTGCGGGGGTCTCGTTGGAGGAGAACATGATCTCGTGGCCCTCAAAGCCGCAGGCCTGGGAGAGCAGAAGCTCAGTGTAGCTGGAGCAGTCCACGCCGCAGCCCTCCTCGTGCAGGATGCGCAGCAGCGTGGGGTTGGGAGTCGCCTTTACCGCAAAGTGCTCCTTGAACCCGGGATTCCAGGCAAAGGCAGCGTTGACAGCACGGGCGCGCTCGCGAATGCCGGCTTCGTCGTAGAGGTGGAACGGCGTGGGGATGTCTGCGGCGATTTCTTTGACCTGTGCAAGGGTCGCAAAGGGCTTCTTTTCCATGTGATGCCTTTCATGACGTGAGACTGATGACAAGAGACTACGGTACATGCGTTTCGTTCGTGTTGAGAGCCTAAGTTTCTTCATCTTGGCTTCATCAACGACGCCAACGTTGTGGTATCCTTTGCCACCAAGCCCGAGTGGCGGAATGGCAGACGCGGAGGTCTCAAAAACCTTTGTCGCAAGACGTGTGAGTTCGAGTCTCACCTCGGGCACCATTCCAAGATTGATTGCAGGCCGGTCGCCCAAGAGGTGGCCGGCCTGTTTTCGTTTTGGGCATGCGGCACCAAGATCTCCGCCGGACGAACAAGAGATTGAACTTTTGCCCAACACGCGATTGCACATGCCCACAATCGCGCATCTTGCAGACTGCGGACTTGTTGCCCTGGCACAAAGCGACAAACATGCAATCGAAGCGGCGCAAACTGGCCGACAAGGCAATTTTTTACCCTTAAACGCAAAAAGTTTGTGTCTTTACAAGAAAAAGGCGACGCAGGGCCCGTCGAACCTCGATTGACCTTAGCGCAATTCTTAACACTATTCTCAACACTAAACATGACCCTTAAACGCAAAAAGGCCGAACGGTTTTACCCGTCCGACCTTGGTGTTTGCATGGTGGCCAGTTAGGGATTCGAACCCCAGACACGAGGATTTTCAGTCCTCTGCTCTACCAACTGAGCTAACTGGCCGCAAGTGCAGGGATAACTATACGTCCGTTTATAGGGTGGCGTCAAGAACAATTTTGAAAAAGATTTCAAGTTGTGTTCAACTTGTGTGCATGGCTGAAAGGTTCAGGTGCGCAGGCGCACCGTCTCGCCCACGGCAAGCCATGGGGGGCCATCGCTGGGGCGCTCCAACACGCACACCGCCTGGGAGCTGCTGAGCACGCGACACGGCGCCAACCTTCGGCGTGACGAGACAACGATGCCACATTCGTCCAGGAAGGCAACGTCTATGGGGTAGGCCATGCCGAAGGTGTGGATCGAGGCGCATGGGTCAAGGCAGATCACACCGCCCCCAAGACAGTCGCGACCGCTGCCGAGCAGGCCTTTGAGCCGCGCCCAGAACGAGCGAGCGTACAGACACGGCACGGTACGACCGTCGGGAAGGTCGGCTGCGACGAGATCGGTTGCGGGCATCTGAGCAAATGGGGGCATTGTCATCCTCGCAAATCGTTGCGACGGCTCCGCGCGCCGCGTCAAAACAAGACGCCCGAGCGATAGCGGTCAACAGTCAGTGACTTTGTGTGCGTGAGCTGAGCGGGAATACCAGCCTCGACACCGGCGACCGTAAGGGCCGAAGGCCACGGTTCGTAGAGCATCGTGCACTCGTAACGCGTGAGGTGGGGCGCCATGGTGAACCCCGCCCCGCTGGACACATCGTCCCACAGGCTATGGGCGACAACCGTGACGCTCACGCCGCGCAGGTCAGACATCGCCTCTTGCAGTGCCTGCGTCACGGCATGCTCCTGGGTGCCGCCCTCCCCTCCCACCGGCGACACTGCAAGCGCCACCACAATGTCAGGGGCCAGGCGGTCAAACCGCGCGCATGCCTCCATGAACCACATGAGGTTCACCGCAATAACGGCTACGACGATCATAACGGGCGCAACAACGGCCATCTCCACCACCATCTGCCCGTTCTCTTCTGAGAAAACCCTCGCGGCTCTCATGCGGCACCCGCCAACCATGACAAGTCGATGGTGAGGTCGCGCACGTTGCCCGTTCCTGGAATCTCAAGCTGCCCGAGCGTGATGCTGCCCTGGCCGTCATATGTGATGGCGCCGCCGGTAAGCTCCGGAAGCAGCCCCACGGGGCCCGACTGACCGCTCATGGACGATACGATCGAGCGAATGGCGCCGTACCAGGCACCGCCCGCCTCGCTCAAGATGTTGGAGCTGCTGGTGAGCACCGGCTTCTTGGCCGACATGTCCGCAGGCTTTATCGCCAAAAGGTCGACGGCGTCGGTGAGGGCGTCCTTAAGCCACGACGAAATGCCGCCCATCCCCCATGACGAGAGCGCCTGGAACGACGTCTTCATCGCACCGGACAAGGCGTCATAGCCGTTGCCGTATGCCACAAGCACATTGCCCCACACGGTGAGCACCGAGTCGAGCACTCCCGAAACCCCCGAACCAGCGCCGCTCTCGACCACGAGCGCGTCGAAGAAATTCGCCAGGATGTTGTTGTCGCTCTGGGCCTTGTCGGGGGCAAGGACCGCTGCCGACAAGGCGGCGCGGGAGGGAATCTCGACACCTTCGTCGAGAAGGGCAAGCAACGATGCGGGGCTTGTATGGGAGACGGGATCGACGCAGACGCACACGCACCCTTTGGCGCCGGGCGGATTGAGCGTGACGCGCGTGGCCGCGACCTGTGTAAGCGCATCCCGAAAAAGCTCGGAGGACCTCTCCCCTTCTTGGCGGGCAAGCTCGAACTTCTCGTTGGCCGCTTCCTTCGCGGCTTGGTAGGCGCGCGACTCTTCGACAACGATTTTCCAGTAGTACTCGAACCCGTTGTCGATGGAAGTCGAAGCGGCAGGAACCCGGCCAAGCGTCGAGGCGCTGAAGGAGCAGGCAGGACACACGACGAAAGAGCCTGCCTCGAGCTGGGCTAGGCTGCCCGTACCGGCCGAGGACCCCAAAGCCCCGGGACATCCCGCAAACGCATGTATGCGAGTCGTCGAACCCTCGCGGCTCAGCGGCCATATGGCCTGGGTGTACAGGCTTGTGGTGCGCATCTCTGCCGTGTTGCGGGGCAGGGCATGCAAGTCGCACACGACGCTGCCGTCGGCATTGCGCACAAAGATGGACGAAGAGACCTGCTCGTAGGCATACGCGTAGAAAACACGACGGGCCTGGGAGCGAGCGCGCTCCTCGACGCTCGCGGACTCGGGGGTCTCAATGGCTGCGCGCTGGGCGTAGTAGGCGCTGGCACGGCGTATGGCAACGCCGAAGTCCCAGCCGGCGGTGGAAGGATAGGTGGGGTTCTGCGAGCCGGCAAGGCCCGCCAGAGTCGAGGCGCGCTCCCGCATGCTCATCGCTCCCCCGCAGTCCGCCATCCACGCGCGCTCAAGCGCGTCGGCGGCGTCCTGCTCGTCTTGCGCCGCCTGCTTGGAGAGCTCGTCGACCCGCTCGCCGGACTTCTCAAGCTCCTCGGCGCTTGCCTGGGCGTCGTCGGACTCAAGGTCGCCGAAATCGCTCGACCCCTGCACGGGGTAGGGCAGCGCAAAGCCGACATAGGAGCCCTCGGGAGACGCATTTGCCCTGATAACAGCTGCAGAATTGGCAAACACCACATAAGGGACGACACCCTCGAGCTTCTGCAGGCCGGCGGCACAGGACCGGGAAAGCTTGCCGCGGGCGGCAAAGACGCTTGAGGCGGCGTTCAGCACAGGCGGCCCCGCCGCATCGACCACGGGGATGGCGGACAACACGAGACCGACCGCCATGGTGATCAGCCCGATAAGACCCATGCTCAGCACGAGCGCATCGAGTATCTGGGCAATGGTGACGTATGCCGCGACGACATTGGCCCCGGCAAGCGCCCCGGCGTCGGCGACCACTTGGACGTCGGCCGCATGCGATGAGGCCCACTGGACGTTTGCCAGGGAAAAGACAAGCGCAAGCGACACGAGAATCGCAACGGCGGAAGCAACCGTCGTGGATCCCCGCTCGTCGCAGAAAAGCCCGATGCCCGCCTCGCAGGGCCGCCTGGCCGCCCTATGCACTGTCCCATATCGACGTCCAATCACTGTATCCCCCTTCCACCCATCCGGGTCGAGCACAACGAGTGACACTGACTTTGAGCTCGACGTTTCCCGCCTGGTCCGTGGGCCCCAACAGGGCAGCCACGACCCCTACGAGCGGCAAGGGCCGAGCATGCCCCACAATCTGCACGCCCACCTCGTCGCTTTCGGCGTCGCCTTGAAGCTCCACCTGCCAATCTCCCGCAAGAAAGACGTCCGCCCGTGGCACGGCCGACAAACGCCGGCGGACATATTGCTCGCAGGCGGCGTCATCGGTGTCGCCCGTCGCCGTAGCAAGAAGACGACACCCCTCAGCGGCAGCCGACTGCATGACGCATCGCGTGTACAGAAGACACATCGGCTGCACGAGAAGTGCCAGGCACACCATGAGCACGGGCAGAAGAAGAGCCGCCTCCACGCTGGCCTGACCCGAGTCCTCAGAACAGAAAAATCTCGTTGAGCGCGGCGATGGGGTCGGAGCCGCCTGTGACATGGGAGAGAGCCTGCGAGGCAAGCCTGCTGAACACACCCCGCTTGGCAGCCGCAAGAAGGCTCGCGAGCCCCGCGACCACGGCGATGACGCCGATAAGGACCGCCAGGTACTCCACGGTCGACTGGCCCGTCTCATCGTGCGCCCTCCTTTCAAGCTGGGCCAACAGCCTCTTCAATCGCCTCCTGACCCAGCCGCATGACACTGACAAGGCACGGCCCATTTTGCGAATGCGACCCAACAGAAGCCTCCTCCCCGCCTTGGTCCTGCACGACGACAACCTCGACCCATGACGGACAGGACACGGCGCACGCCCAAACGTTTCCAAGAAAGTCCAGGTAGCCACCATAGTGGAGATTGATGTCGCCTTGCTCCTCATATGCCTGGAGCACTTGCGTCGCCATGTCGGGCAGACCCTGCGCTACCTCCCAGCTCGCCCGTACACCCAGGGGGCTCCTGGCATAGGAGGCGGGCCCGACCTCGACGTCGGCGCAGGCGGGGAACACTGTGGGGAGGGGTCCCGCAGGGGCCGCAATAATCGGCTGCTCATCCACCTGCCCCACTGCCTGTCCCTCAGTACCCCGAGCGGGCGACACCGCCGAATCATCGACGGGCCGAGGGAAGAGCGCACTGGCGACAGCAAGAACCACCGCGCCGGCGACAAGAACGACGCCGACCACAGCCGCCCTATGCAACCGGCCCCCACCCGAAGAAGGCCCCTTCCCCTGCCCCCAATGGGCAAACGCAGGCATTACAAGCCGTTGATGGCGCTTGCGATGGAGTCCCACAGGCTCTGGATGCGACCCCTGAACGCGACAATTGCCACAATCGCGATGACGACAAGCACTCCCACAAGGATGGCGTACTCCGTGGTTCCCTGACCGCGCTCCTCATCGCGCAACGTGCGCACACCCCGCCGCGCAGCGGCCTCAGCCCGCAGGGCCGCGGCGTGCACCCGTGCCAAAACGGCCGACCTGCCCTGCGTCAGGGCCTGGCACATCGCGCCCATCCGCTCATTCTTCTTCAACATGAAGCACACTCCTTTCCGACGCACGCAGCGCCGCTTGGTTTATCAATACCGAGGCCTCATCCCGTGAGCTCGGAAAGCGATGCGAGAAGTGGCCCCAAGACCGCCAGCAGCATCGCCGGAAGGATGAGCGTCCCCGTGGGGACAAGCATCTTGATGGGCGCCTTCTCGATACGTTCCTGCACATCGGCGCGTCGGGCACGGCGCACCGCCTGGGCTTGTTCTCCCAAAGCCTTCGTGAGAGGGGCGCCGAACGCCAGCGACTCGGTCGCCGTGTCCACAAAGGTTGTGAAGGCAGGGACGTCCAGGCGACTCGCCAATACGCGAAGCGCCTCAGAGCGTGTCGTGAGGCCCAACTCCCATGCCCTCATCGCATCAGACAACTCGCTTGCCAGCATCGTGTCGTACTTGTCGCAATAGATGCCCAAGGCAGCGTCGAACGAGATGCCGGCCGACATGCCCAAGGCCACGACGTCGATGAGCTCAGGCAGCTCGTCAAGACAGCGACTTTTGGCGCGCGCCTTTGCACGGGCCTCCCCTCCTCGTCTCATGCCAGCGCGGGTCGCCTTGCCGAATCGAGAGAAAAGTCCTTTTACCAGGCTCGACGCCCCTGGAGGCCCTTTGAGCGCAACCCCGCCACGCCCAAGGCCCTCCATACGCACGCGAAACCGTCCGAGCAGGCCGCGCGCCAACGAAAGGCCAGCAGGCGAGGTCGCCGTCCACACCGCAAGGGCCGCCGAGAAACAGGCAAGCGCCGCGCCCAGCCACATGAGCGCGCTCACTTGAGACTCCCCGACATGACGCGCCTCACCAGAAGCAGCGCGGACAAATCAAGAAGCGCGGCCACTACCAAGCACGTCTTTCCTGCCTGCAGACTCAATCCCGCCCGATAGTCGCTCGACAGCAACGTCAGGGCCCCGCAGAGCACGACCGGCATGGCTGCGACAACCTTCGCCGACAGGCGTACCTGGGAGGTCTTGACCTCGAGCTCGCGACGCAGCGCCACGCTATCCGTTGCCATCTGAGCCGCCTGCGAGAAGAGGTCGTTGAGCGGGGAGCCCGTGCGCTGGGATATCTGCAGAGCCGTGCCGAGCAGTGCGATACCCGGTGCGTCGATGCGCTGGCAAAGTCCCTCGACCGCCTCTTCGACGCTGCGTCCAGAGGCAATCTCAAACGACGCCTGAAGGAACTGCGGTCCCATGGGCTCACCTAGGGTGCGGCCCACGTGCTCTATCGCCTGGGACAGCGACTTGCCCGCTCCGAGTGCCCCTGAAAGCGACCTCAAGGCATCAGGCATCTGGGTGGCAAGCACGCTTCGGTCCTTGCGCGCCTGCGACCCCAGCGCGGCGCTCACAAGCGCGCCGACCGCCGCCAGGCCCACTGCCCCACCCAGAAGCGAGGTACTCACGATCGCGCCCGTCAGGCAGGCGGCAAGAGAGGCCATGCACAACGCTGCAAGCGCCCCCTGCGGCGTGACTGCCGTGCCATGCGCCGCAAGCAGCCCCCGCAGTCTTTCGGCCAGGGCCGCGGCACCCGGCAGGCCAAAAACGGCGCGGCCCGCCCTTCCATGACCCAACAGCTCGGCCACACCAAGAAGACGCTGGGCCACCCGCAGATCACGCTTGACCGAGGCCCTCCCTGGGCGCACGCGGCCTACCGCGTCCACAAGCAAGGCAGCTGCAAGTGCGGCGCACACAGCGGAACACACCGCTAGGACGGCAGCCATGCGTCGGCCTCCCGTCTCGATATCACGCCCATGCGCACGCCTTCGGACACGAAGGGCGGCTCCTCCACCATCTCCCAGGCATCGGACACGTCGTCGTAATGCACGCATTCGCGCAGGCCAACCCGCCCGTCGTCGGAGAGATTCACGCACGTGAGACCCCCGACCCTGCGCTCGCCGCCCGGCAGGCGATGGGTCATGACAATAAGGTCGAGCGCCGTCGCCACCTGGCCTTCCAAGATGTCGGCAGGCAAGTCGATGCCGAAGCGCGCCATCATGACCAGGCGCAGGACCGCCTCGCGTGCCGAACCCGCATGCAACGTGGTGAGCGAACCGTCGTGCCCTGTGTTCATGGCCTGCAGCATGTCGACCGCCTCGCCGCCGCGCACCTCTCCCACCACGATCCGGTCGGGCCGCATACGCAACGCATTGATGACGAGCATGCGAATGGTGACCTCGCCTGTTCCCTCGATGGAGGCGTCACGGGCCTCAAGGCGGGCGACGTGCGCCTCGGAGGCAAACTTGAGCTCAGCGGAGTCCTCGATGGTCACGATGCGCTCGCCCGGATCGATTTGGCGCGACAGGGCGTTGAGCAGCGTCGTCTTGCCCGATCCGGTTCCCCCCACCACGGCGATGTCCTGCCGAGTGCGTACCGCCGCCCCTAAAAGACCCGCATACCAGGCGGGAAGCGACTTCAGGCCCACCATTTCGTCCAACGTGGTGATGCCGGCCATAAACTTGCGGATGGTGAGCAAGGGACCGTCCACCGCCACGGGAGGAATCACGGCATTGACGCGATATCCGTTTTTGAGGCGCGCGTTCACGATGGGACTCTGCTCGTCAAGCCTGCGGCCCAAGGGAGCGATGATACGATCGATGGCAGCGCGAATCTGCTCGTCGGTGTCGAAGACGCGTTGTGCCCTGTGCAGGGTTCCCGCGCGCTCAAAGTACAGCGACTCCGTCCCGTTCACGATGACCTCGCTCACGGTCTCGTCGCCCATATATGCCTCAAGCGGACCCAGGCCGACAATGTCGTCGCAGGTCTCTCGCGCAAGTACGTCGCGCTCCGAAGCCCCCAGCGACTCAAAGCCGCCCTCGTTCATAACAGCCGCAAGCGCAATGGTAAGCTCGGCGCGCGCCTTTTGAACGTCGGGGCCCTCCGCTATGCGGGCAAGCTCGCGGTAACCCAAGTGCTCGACAAGACCCTCTTTGAGCTGGGCGCGGAGTCGACGCATGTGCTGAGACGTGGCACCGGCCGCACCTTCGTTTTGTCTGACGCGCTCTAGAACGGACATGGCGCCTCCTGTTCGGCAGCCTTACCCTTGCGCCTGCGTGCCTTGCCCGACGCCGCGCCCGTCTCAGGTGGTGCCCACCCCTCTTGGGCCCCCTCGAAACCCTGAATCCCAAGGCCAGAGCAGACCTGTGCCATGAGCGCGTCCACCGACAGGGCGAACTTGTTCTGTATCCTGATGAGGTCGGCAGCATGGCCGATGGAGAGCATCTGCGTCACGTCGGCACCGCCGTCGAGCACGCGCACCACCTGCGGGGCCTGCGTCTCAAAGGTTGCCCGTTGGAGAAACCCCTCGTCGCGGTGGCGAGGGTCGCAGCGGTTCATCACAGTGATGAGCTTGGTGCGCGGAATCCCCAAACGGGCGCAAAGCGCCTGCTGGGCGCTGACCGACTCCAGAGACAATGCCCCTTGGTCTGCCACGAACAGGCACCGGTCTGAAAGCTCGATCGCCTGAGCCACCGTCTCGTTGACACCCGCGGGCAAATCCACCACGGCCACATCGCTGCCCGCCCGCGCCGCCCGCACCAGCTGCGCCGAGACCCCGAACAGAAGCTCCGCCTGTTCGGGCATGCGGCAGAACTCATACGCCGCAAGGCCCCGACACGGTGTGCATCGGCACCGGGCAAGCGTGCGAGCGTCGACCGACACGGTCTTGTCCGTGCACCCCGGGTCGATGAGACCGTCGGTCTCCCCGCTGCCGAGATATCCCAGGCAGGTGCCGAACTGAAAATCGAGGTCGATGAGCGAGACGTTGAGGCCCCTGTGCGCAAGCGCGAGCGCCGCCACGACGGCAATCGCGCTCTTGCCGACACCGCCGCGCGCCGAAGCGATGCACACCGTGGGCACAGGGTCGCCCATGCCCGCAACGAGGCACTCGATGTCCTGCGAGAGGTGCACGACCGGGGCAAGCACGATGGGTTCCTTGATGGCGTTGATGATGTCAGTGTCGCTTGGTGCGTGGAGCCGCCCTTCGCAATCGTGCGACGGCACACCGCCCTGGCTGCGCACCTGTCGCGGGACAGCATGGTCCTGGCTGTTCTGCGTCCTCACCTGCGGCTCGGGCGTCGCCGCCTGGTCGGGCTGGCGTTGCTCCGCGCAGGCACGCAGGTCCTCGGCATGCAGGGCGACAAGCAGCCGCATGAGCCCCTGCGGCTCGACCGTCGCAGTCACCCCACGCGCAGCACACGCTTGTGCATACTCGGCCGCCCCGCCAACGCACAGCACCGTGCGGCCCTCATGCAGCCCAGCCAAGGCGCATGCCGCCTCGCAGGGGTCCTCCCCTGCCATGCCGGCGGCCACAAGCACGCCCAGATTCTGGTCGCGTGAGGAAAACTGCAGGATATCGCGTATATCATGGGATGTCGGCGCCCACTGGATAGATGTTGCGCATGCCCCAAGTACAAGCGCCGATGCAAGTCCCGCAAACTCAAGCGCGCCCGAGCACACGAGCCAGCGCGCGCACGCCTGCCCTGCCATGGGGTCACTCCCCCTCGACCGTGGCCACAGGCGCATCTGCCGCGTCGCCGGCCGCACCCGAACTCGCGGGTGCCGTATCGCCTGCAGACGCCGTTTGCACGGCATCCTCAGGGGTGCCATAGGCTTGCACGAGCCCGTCGGCCACAGCCTGCTCCGCCCGGCTCACCTGCCCTTCGCCGCGCTGCGTCAGCTCTTCTTCGGAAGGAAGCGTAAGGTAGACCTTCTGCACCGCGCATGCCGCAACGAGCGACTCAACCTGGTCGGGCGCAACGGCCAGCACGGCCCACGCCAGGCTGCCCAAGCCCGAGGTGACGTTTGTCTTGAGGACCTGCACCTCCTGCGCCACAGGGCGAGCCGAACCGTCTCCCACCACATAGACGTCGACGATCGACCCTGCCGTAAGCGTGCCTCCCACCGCCGTGTCAGCCGTGCAGGGCACCGAGAGCGCCACGAGGCCCTCTGGCACGTTGATCGGCTCCGTTGCCGATTCCACAAGCACACGGGACAGAGGCGTGTTCTGCGCAATGGCGCATGCGGCGGTCTTACCGATGACTTCGTCGGGATCTGCCAAAGCCCCCTCGGGCAGAAGGTCGACAAGCCACTCAAGGACCTCCACGTTGCGCTCGCTGAACGTCTCGCCTGCGGCAATGGGTCGTGATGCGACGCAGACCGGGGCGGTCTCCCCGCCATAGCGCTCAAGCGCCTTCTCACGCTCGCCCGACGCCTGGCCACGCACGCCCGCCGCGTACGCGAGCATGCACACCGCCGCCAAAACGGCGAGAACAACGGCTGCGATCGTGCGCACTTTGGCAGACATGGGCACCCCTCTCCCATAGGCCCCGACGCGAAACCGGGGTCGATTGACATGGATTGAGGGGGTGCCTCACAGTATGAAAGACCAGGGGCCAAAGCCACATGTGAGGTCTATGGATTTGCACCTGTATGTCACGCAGACATAACATGCCTGCTAGATGGCGTTATTGAGCCTATTTGTCACGCCGGTGTGATAAATAACTAGCTCATATATCGCAAGGCCACTGCGTGGGCCCTTCTCTACTTGGTGAGCGACGCCTTTGCGGCCGGGTCGAGCCCACGGCGGTTGTTGAGCATCTCAGAGACGAGCATACGATACTCCTCAAGCCTGTCAGGGTCGACCGTGCCCTCGCGCACACCCTCCTGCACGGCGCAACCAGGCTCGTTGCCGTGCGTGCAGTCGCGAAAACGGCAGCCTCCCACCAGCTCGTCAATCTCGGGGAACGTGCGCGCAAGACCGGCTTCCTCGTCGAGCAGCGGAAGCGAGCGCAGGCCCGGGGCGTCCACGAGCACGCCGGCATCGGGCACTTTCACCATACGGCGGGCCACAGTGGTATGCCTGCCTTGGTCATCGCGGCCACGCACCTCGCCCACACCAAGAACCTCGGCTCCTACCAGGGCGTTGACAAGCGTCGACTTGCCGGCGCCGCTCTCGCCGAGCAAGATGGCGCAACGTCCGGGCTCGATGAGCTGACGCACCTCTTCGACGCCGCGCCCTTCCGGCACGCTGAGCGCAACGACAGGCACACCCTGCCCCACAGCGCAGCGCACCTGCGCCATGATGGCCTGGAGGCGCTCCTCCCCGCCGCAGCGGTCAGCCTTTGTCAGCAGCACGCACGGTGCGATGCCGCCCTGGCGCGCAAGCACCACCGAACGCACGAGACGATCGCACACTAAGTCGCGCTTGGAGAGCGGCTGGGCCACGAGCATGGTGTCGACGTTCGCGGCAAGTACCTGCCGGGCACCCCAGGTGCCTCCGTCCCAGCGGGAGAGCTCGGTGGCGCGGGCAAGGACCGTCTCGATGACCGCCTTGTCGTGTCCCTCCGGCGTGTCAAGCACAACCCAGTCGCCCACGGCAGCGCGAAAGTCGCGGAAACGATCCTTTACGAGCGATATCGCATGCTCGGCACGGCAGGGTCCCTCGGCCGTCTCCACAAGAGGATAACCCCTGTCAAGGCGGATGACGCGGCCCAGGCGCGGGCCGACGAGCTCCTCGCCCGCCTGCTCGCGCTCTTCAATGAACGCCCTGAACTGCTCCTCTACGCGCTCCCCAACCGTGAAGTCCCCGAATGCAGGCTCGAAGTCGAGCATCCCGCCCTCATCGGGCCCCTCAAGGCAGGCGGCGTCATCCATGCGCTCCGCAGGGACATCGCCTGCACGGCGAGCCTTCTTGGCAGGACGACGCGAGCTACGGCTTGGCTTAGCGCTCATGAGCGGGACCTTCTCCTTTGGTAGAAGTTGACACCGGTGAGGATGCCTCCCAGCACCACCAAGGAGACACCGGCCACCACGATGTGGGTGTTGACGGGTTCGGGCTCAAGCGGGCCGCCCTCGTCGACGACGCGCACCACGTACGCGGTGACGTCGAGCGTGCCCGTGTTGTTGGCGTCAGCGACACGGTAGATTCCCGTCACGCGAACGGTGGCGCCTTTTACCTGGTAACTACCCCAGTTTTTTATCTGCGCCACCTGCTCGTTGGTCATGAGGACCTCGATGGAGCTCGTGTGGGCACCGCTGGACTGCACAAGAACCCACTTGTGCGAGCTGCTCGAGGAGTTCACCGGCTCGCCGACGACCTCGCCGCGAAACGACACGAGCGAGTCGTCGTAGGAAGCGTCGCCCGACTCCAGGCGCGAGATCGACACGTAGCTCGCGTCGTCCTCGGAAAGGCCCGTGGGCAAAATGCCGCTACCGCCTCCCAGAGCCGCGTCGTACACGGGCATTTGCGCGGGCTGCGAAGCCGTCGAGTCGGTCGCCTCGTCGGCCTTGCCCACAGAAGGCGCCAGTAGGAACAGGGCCAGTGCCACCAGGTAGAACGCGACGGTCAGGCCCACGGCGTACACCGTCACGCGCGCAAACACCTTCAAGGTGTCACAAAAGCCCCGCCAGACGCGCTGGCGCTTGTCGAGCCTCTTCTTGATCTGGGAATGGTTGTCGATGGCAGCCATGGTGCCTACCTCCTCGGTCCTCGGCGTGCGGGCAGGCCGCGCCAGGCACGGCGGGCGTTCTCGGGCACAACGGAGCGCAGGCCTGTACCAACGGGGCTGTCGTGAAAACCGCGCACGCACGACACGGCAACACTGGCAAGCGTTGCCAGAAGCGTCACGAACTCCAGACGCCCGGCGAGCATCTGCACCAGGTAGACCGTCTTGAGCGCCGCCGGCAGGTCGGGCGAGACCACGCCGGCCGAGATGCCGCAGTTGTTGGTGCATGAGACACTCTCAAGCATCGCTGAAAGCGGGTCAATTCCGAAAAGCACGCCCGCCATGCCTCCTACCAGGTAGGTGAGCATGAACAGCAGGAAGACGATCATGGCGTTGCGCGACAGCTCGCTGGTAAGCGTACGCTGGCCGAGATGGTAGTACCGAATGACCTCGCGGGCGCTCGAGGGCATGAGCACGCGGCGGACCTCGCTCACGAACGTCTTGATGGCGACAACGACACGGATGGCCTTGACGCCACCGGCAGTAGAGGACGTGGCGCCGCCCATGGCCATGCCCAAGATGAAGCAGAAGAGCACCGCGCGGCTCGCCACGCCGGTGAGCTGGGCGCTCGACAGGGTGCAAAAGCCCGTGCCCGTCAGGGCCGACACCGCGTTAAAGACACCCTTGTCCAAGAACGTGCCCAAATCGCCAAAGGCGTCGTCCTGAGCAAACGACACGGCAAGCAGCGTGAGCACCACGAAGCTCCAGACCAAGATCATGCGCGTCTCGACGTCGCGGAGAAGCTCGCGGGGGCCCTTGGTCGACATGCGCAGGTACACGGCGAAGCTGAAGGTGCCGGCAAGCATGAGGCAGATGAGCACGGCATAGAGTGCAGGCTGATGGTAGTAGATGGCGCCCACGTCCATGACGGTGATGCCGCCCGTGGCTGCGGCGGCAACCGCCAAGCTGAATCCATGGTAGATTGCACGCAGGGGCTGCATCCCGCACAGCGCCAGGCACATCAGGCTGCAGACGAGCGTACCCAGGGCGATGAACGACCCCATGAACAGGATAATGAAGCGCGACGTGTCGGCCATGCCGGGCATGAGCTTGTCCTGGTGGCCCTCGGCCTCAAACAGCATGCCGGCGCCGGAGAACTTGGAGATGGTTCCGAGCGCCAGGGCCATGATGACGATACCCTGGGCGCCGATGGCGAGCATGATCATGCGCCAGACGCCAAACGAGTACGGCAGGTGCGAGAGTCGCTGGATAAGCGACATGCCCGTGCCCGTATAGCACGACACGGCGTCAAAGAAGGCATCGAAGGGCGAGGCGTACAGGCCCTGCACCACAAACGGCAGCGCACTGACGAGCGAGGCGGCGACCCACGCCAGGCCCGTGACGACGAGCGCCTGCGTGCGCGACAGTCCGCGGGTCTTGGGACGCACAAGGCGCATGGCGCTACCGAGGGCAAACGTCGCCCCGAAGGAGAGCAAGAAGCTCGCAGCGGGTCGGTACTCCCCTGCAGCAAGCGCCACGACGAGCGGCACGAGCATGGCCGCGCCGATACCGCTCACCAGGGTGCCCAACGTATTCACGATGGCGCACACATCATTTATGCGAAGTCTGAGCCACATGTGTGCCGAACACCCCAAAGACGACGAAGATACGAACCTTCATTGTAAGATACCTGCGACAACTCAGTCGCTCAAACGCCATTGAAAGGGCTGGATTCATGTATAAGGCGATTTTTTTCGACTTGGACGGAACGCTTCTTCCCATGGACCTCAAGGAGTTCCTCGAGCGCTACCTGCATCTTGTGGGCGCGTTCTTCCAGACCAAGGGCTACGACGGCAGGCAGGTATGCGACGGCATCATGAAGAACCTGGAGGCCATGCTTGCCGGCAGCGAGGATCGCACCACCAACGAAGAGCGCTTCTGGGCGGGCTTCCCCAGCTACATGAGCAAAACCTACGGACAAGAGGCCCCGTGGGTAGAGCTGTTCGAGGAGTTCTACACGACCTGGTTCGGCAAGCTTGAGGAAAAGACGCAAACGGCGCCCCTCGCGGCGAAGGTTGTGGCGCGCCTGCACGAGAAGGGCTACCGCCTCGTGCTTGCGACGAACCCGGTCTTCCCCGCCATGTGCACCGCGCAGCGCCTTGCCTGGACGGGCGTGGACCCCGCCCTCTTCGAGCGTGTGACCTCTTACGAGAACAGCTGCTTCGCCAAGCCCGATCCCCGTTACTACCAGGAGAACCTCGAGGTCTGTGGCCTTTGCGCCAACGAGGTGCTCATGGTGGGCAACGACACGCGCGACGACGGCGTGGCTGGCACGGTGGGCATGGACGTCTACATCGTGACCGACTGCCTCGTCGAGCATGAAAAAGGCAGCGTGCCGCTCGACACGCTGCCCCATGGCACGATGGAAGATTTCGCCGCCTACGTCGAGACCCTGCCCGAGGTGTAGCGCGGCAGCTTCAAACCTTACTTGCCGTCCACAAGCTGGATGGACTTGGCAAGGCCGCTCGTCACGTGCACGGCGTCGTCCTTGTCGATGATGATGCCCTCGAGGTTGGGATGCTCCTCCAAAAACGCGAGCGCGCCCTCCACGCCCAGGGCAAAGAGCGTCGTGGAGAAGCCGTCACCGTCAAGCGACAGGTCGCTCACGATGGTGGCGCCTCCCACGTCGGTCTTGACGGGCATGCCGTCCTCGGGGTTCAGGATGTGGTGGTAGAACACGCCGTCCTTGGTGAAGTTGCGCTCGTACAGGCCGCTCGTCACGATCGACTTGCCCACCACAGGCAGCACGGCGCGCATCTTCGAGGGGGCCTTGGGGTCGCGCACGCCGATGCGCCAAGGCGTGCCGTCGGGGCGCGAGCCCACGGTAAGGACGTTGCCGCCCAGGTTCACGAAAGCGCAGTCACAGCCATGGGCCACCAGCTCGCCGGCGAGGGCGTCGGCGATGTAGCCCTTGGCGATGCCGCCCAGGTCGATGCGCGCAGCGGGGTCGGTCAGGCGCACGGCGCGGCGCTGCGGGTCGCACTCGATCATCTTCCAGTCCACATGCTTGAGGGCCTCGTCGAGCGCCTCGCGGCTCGGCACGACGGCGTTGTGGAAGTCCCACAGGGGCGTGACGGAGCCCATGGTGACGTCGAAGACACCGCCCGACGCCTCGCAGTAAGAGCGCGACTTCTCGATGAGGTCGTAGGTGCGCTCGGAAAGCTCCACCCACTCGCCGTGCGCATCGTTGAGGCGCGTCACTTCCGACTCGGCGCGGGTGCGGGACAGCTTCATCTCAAACTCGATGGCCAGGTCGCGGGCGGCAATGAGGGCCTCGTCGAGCTGGGCGTCGGTGAGGTGCTTCGAGCCCGGGAAGGCCTTGAGACTCACCTGCGTGTTGTATATGGGCAAAATGAGCTGGCGCGCACCGTCCGGGGTCGCGCTCGGCTTCATGATGCGCACAAGCGCATCCATGTCGATGTTCTTCAGAAGATCGGCGACATTCGTTTGCTGCGGCACGGTAGCTCCTCACGCCATGGTTTCGACACATACGCGACCAGCATAGCCCGCCTGAGGCACCCTGGTGCGCAGAAGCGCGTTTTACCCATAAAACTGTCGCGCACAAAAAGGAACCCGCAGCGCACGCGCCCGTATGCGGCGGCGCCCCCTCAGTACTCGATGCCCTCGCGGGCCGCAACGCCGCGCTGATAGGGGTGGCGCTCGCAGGAGAAACGCGTGAGGTAATCGGCCGCATCTGCCACGAAGCCAGGCAGGCTGTGCCCCGTGACAACGGCCTCGCAGCGATCGGTGCCTGCCGCCCAGCCCAAGGCGTCGCGCAAGAGGCCCTCGTCGAGCAGGCCCGCACGCAGGGCGTCGAGCGCCTCGTCGAGCACGAGCAGGCAGCCCTCGCGGGCGGCCGCGTCCTCGGCTGCCCGGCACGCGAGGCCGAGCGCACACCGCAGGTTGTCGTCGTGCAGGGCACGCGAGGCCGCCTTCTCCTCATCGCTCATCCGGAACGTGAACTTGACAAGCGCCCCGTCATGCAGCACCGCCTCGACGCCCGGCAACTTCCTGAGCAGGGAAATCTCCGAAGAGGAGCCGTCCTTTAAGAACTGCACGACAACGATGCGCCAGCCGGCTGCCGCAGCACGCATCGCAAGGCCCATCGCCGCGCACGTCTTGCCCTTGCCGTCGCCCCAGTACGCATGCAGCATCGCCTAGCCCCTCTCCCCCGCGCATGTGGGCACCTCGTTGCCGGCGTCCCCCGCGCAAGCGTCCTCGCCAGCCACAACAGCCGCACCGACGCCGTAGCAATCGAGCTCGCCGGCCAGGTAAGCGCAACCGCCCCAACGTGTGTGCACACACTCGAGCAAGTCCTCCCGGCGCCCGTAAAACGGCAGGTGGGTAAGCACGAGCGTGCCAGGATTGACCCTGCGTGCCAGCTCGGCCACGTCGTCGGCGTTCATGTGGCCCGGAGCCTCGCCCGAGGTGGGCGGATAGAGGCTGCACTCGGCAAGCAGCAGGTCGGCGCCATGGCTGAATTCAACAAGGTCTTCCGTCAACGCACCGTCGGCCGTGTACACGAGCACGTCGCCCGTGTGCCTGCCCACAAGGCGCATGGCAAGACACTCGACAGGGTGGCGCGTACGCATGAAGTCGATGTCGATGCCGCCAATCGCAAGGTGCCCTCCCGCCTCGATGGCATGGCTGGCACAGCCGTTGTCCGCCTTGCCAACGCGTTCCAGATCAGGCGTGCTTGCCGGCGCATAAAAGTGCAGCGTGTTCGTTGTGGTACCGAGAATCCGCTGGATGATGCGGCCGTGCACGAGCACGCCGGCATCGCTTGCATGGTCGGAATGCCAGTGCGAGATGACCACATGGTCAAGCTCTTCAAGCGCACAGACACGCTGCAGCGACGAGGCGACCCCGGCCCCGCAGTCAAGAAGAACGCGCGTCTGACCCTCCTGCACGAGATATCCCGAGCAGGCCTCGCCCACACGGCCCACGCCCCCGGCTCGACCGATGACCGTCAGTTCCATGCGAATTCCTCCTCTTTACTCCACGAATTGCGAGTATCGCCAGGCGCACCCAGACGCCTGCATATGCGAGACTGCGACCACCCGCGCGACATGCGCAACGCCGCCAGGCCCACACAAACTCATGCGCATACAGAACCGCAGAAACCCATGCAATGCGCACCGCCACCCGCCGCGTGCATCCATACAAACATAATCGCAGGCAACATGCCTTATCCGCGCGACGCCGCCAGCAGCTCTTGCGTATAGGCGTCAGTCGGCGCGCAGAGCACTTGAGACGCCGGGCCCTGCTCCACCAGCCTGCCTTCGTGCAGCACCGCCACATCGTCGGCCATATACGCCACAACGCCCATATCGTGGCTGATAAAGAGATATGAGCATCCCAGATCGTCCTGGAGGTCGCGCAAGAGGTTGAGCACCTGGGCTTGCACAGAGACGTCCAGGGCACTCGTAGGCTCGTCGCACACCACCACGGCAGGCCTTCCCACCAGGGCGCGTGCAATCGCAACGCGCTGGCACTGCCCGCCCGACAGCTCGCCGGTCTTGCGGTCGGCGATGTCGGTCGTCAGGCCCACGCGCTCAAGCATCTCGAGAACCGCCCGCTCGCGCGCCTTCGCGTCGAGACCGGCAGGCAGGGCGTCAAGCGGCTCGGCAACGGCGCGTGCAACGCTGTAGCGGGGGTCGAGCGAGGCGGCGCAGTCCTGAAAGATAAACTGCACGTCGCGGCGAAATTCCTTGAACTGCCTGCGATCAAGACGCGGAAGGGCACGGCCCTTGTAGAAAACCTCGCCCTCGCCAGGCACAAGCATGCCGCCCAGGATGTCGCCCAACGTCGACTTGCCCGAACCCGACTCGCCTATGACGCCTAAGGTCTTACCAGGATGCAGCGCCACGCTCACGCCGTCAAGCGCACGCACGCTGCGGGCGCCGTGGCCGAAAACATGCCCGAGGCCGACGCCCTGCACGATCGGATCATTCATCGCCCCTCCTCCCTTGGCCCTGAAGCCGCGTCCGGCCCGTCATATTCAGGCAGACGCACGTCTCGAGGCATGCCCACATGCGGCACGGCCGACAAAAGCGCCTGCGTGTAGGGGTGGCTGGGATGCGCGAGCACCTCGGCTGCCTGCCCGCGCTCAACCACGCGGCCCTTGCGCATGACGATTGCAGAATTGCAGGTACGACGCACAAGCGGCAGGTCGTGACTCACCATGAGCAGAGCGGCGCCCCTCTCGGCACATACACACTGCAGCAAGGAGGCGACCTGGGTGCGCGTCACGGCATCAAGCGCGGCAGTGGGCTCATCGGCCACCACAAGCTCGGGAGAACTCATGAGTGCCATGGCGATGTTGACGCGTTGGCGCATGCCGCCAGAAAGCTGCCCGGGGTAGCTTTCAAGCACCCGAGCAGCATCGGCGATGCCCACGGCGCCCAGCAGCTCGACGGCGCGCTCTTTCGCCTCGGCGCGGCTCACCTTGTGCCAGGTACGGTACCCATCGGTTATCTGCGCCAACACTTTGAGGCCGGGGTGCAGGTAGCTCACTGAATTCTGGGGCACATAGCCCACGTGGCAGCCAAGAAGACCGCGCAGCCGCGCCGACCCGCATGCCAGGGGGTCTTGGCCAAGAAGGGACACCTTGCCTGCGGCCATATGCACGCCTTCGGGCAAAAGGCCCAGGCAGGCACGTGCGGAAAGCGTCTTGCCGGCACCCGACTCGCCCACGACGCCCACACTGCCGCCAGCCGGCACGCACACGTCCACACCATCGACGAGCACGCGGCCGTCCCTGTCGAGGAGGCGCACGCCCTCGGCCCTTACGACGTCGTCACTCACAGCGACCCCCTCCCGAGCATGCGGTCGTTCAGAGCGTCGCCCACAAGGTTCCAGCCAAGGGCGGCCGCCATGAGCAGCGCGCCGGGCGCCACCGCGAGCGCAGGGTGCAGTGTGACGTAGGGCAGCGCCTCAGAAAGCATGTAACCCCAGCTCGCCATGGGAGGCTGCACGCCCAGGCCCAAGAAGGACAGGGACGCCTCGAGCAGCATGGCCGAACCGATGCGTGCCGTAAGCTGCGTGAGCAGGATGGGGGCCACATTGGGCAGGATGTGACGCACAAGCACGGCAGGCGTGCCGAGCCCCGCCACACGCGCGGCCTTGACGTAGAGCCCCGAGGCAACCTCGAGCGTGACCTGGCAGGTCAGACGGGCAAACACCGGCACCATGAACACGGCGACGGCCACGAGCACGCTTGTGAGGCCTCGCCCCAGCACAAGCACGAGCACCATGGCAAGCAGGATGCCCGGAAAAGACATGAGCGCATCGGTCAGGCGCATGATGACAGTACGCAACCTCGATGAGCCCATGGCGGCCAAAGCGCCCAGGCCCGCACCCGCGAAGGCTCCGAGCACGACCGACCCCACGCCCACCGCCAACGCAGGCACCGCCGCCGCCATGCACCGCGACAAGACGTCGCGTCCAAACTGGTCGCACCCAAAGGGATGCTCAAGGCTGGGAAGTGCAAAGCGGGCGGTCAGGTCCATGGCCGAGATGTCGCAGGGGGTCCATACGAGACTCACG
Organism: uncultured Coriobacteriales bacterium; assembly: GCA_934636245.1. Classification (GTDB taxonomy): domain Bacteria; phylum Actinomycetota; class Coriobacteriia; order Coriobacteriales; family UMGS124; genus UMGS124. The sequence continues at coordinate 148,874 of CAKUAI010000002.1, read as the reverse complement.
AGACCCATGACGGCGACGGACCCCACAAGGACAAGTCCCACAACAAGCGAGACGAGACCGCGACGGCCCCGGGGCTTCCCCACGGACTTGCCCGCCCCCGAGGTGGCAGACACCCCCCTGCCTGCGGCGCGCACGGTAAGGAGGTCGACAAGCAGGTTCACCACAACGACGGCCACCGTCACAAACACGACGATGCCCTGCACGAGCATGACGTCGCGCTGCTCGACCGCCCCGAGGAGCAGGTTGCCCAAACCAGGCAAGGCAAACACGCGCTCGATGGCAGCCGTGCCGCCCACAAGCTTCGCCATCTGGATGCCCGCAACCGTGATGGGAGCCGACAGCGACGCACGCAGCACGTACGTCACCGTCGCGCGCATGCGCGTAAGGCCCTTCACCTGCGTCGCAAGCATGTATTCCTGCTGCAGTGCGTCCATGACGGAGGACCGCACCGTGCGGATGAGCACGCCGAGCTCGCCGCAGGCAAGCACAAGGGCAGGCAGCGTGAGGCTGCGGACACAGCCCGCCGGGTCCTGGGAGAGGGGGACATAGCCGCTCACGGGGAACCATCCCAGGCGGGCGGCAAAAAACAGCATGCACACCACGGCGAGCCAGAACCCCGGCACGGCGCTTGCCAGCTGCATGAGCGTGCGCGACACGACGTCCACGACGCCCCCGGGCCGCATGGCGCTGGCAACGCCGAGCACGCACGACACCGCAAGCGCAACTGCGGTGGCATACACGGCCAGCAGCAGCGTCACGGGCAGCGTCTGGACAATGACCTGCCACACGGGCGCGCCGTATGTGCGCGAGGTGCCCCAGTCGCCCGTGAGCACCCCGCATATCCAGGAGACATACTGCTCGGGAAGGGAGCGGTCGAGCCCCATCGACTCGCGGAGCTGCTGCAGGGCCTGCGGCGTGGCGTCGGTGCCCAGCACAAGGGTCGCCGTGTCGCCGGGCACCACATGCAGCGCCGCAAACGTGAGCAGCGACACGACAAAGAGCACGGCCAGCGCCGCCCCGCACCTTCCTGCCAGCGTCTTGGCCATGCCCGCCCCCCCCATACAATCCGTCAGCCTCACAAAATCGCGCGCGAGGGCCCGGTGCGCACAGCGCGCACACGAGCCCCCCGCACAACGCACGCGCGACAGCTGTTAGGCCTGCAGCGTCACGTCTTTGAACTCGTAGATGTCAATAGGATACTGCACAAAGCCCTCGAGCCCGGCGTCAGCCAGATACACTATCACGGGCGACTGGATGTACACCGCGGGCACGTCCTGAGCAAGCTGCTCTTGAATCTGGCGCACGTCCTCGGCGCGCTTCTCCTCGTCGAGCTGGCCGCGATAGTCGGCGATGAGGCCGTCCACCACGTCGCTGGAGTAGTTGAAGTAGTTCTCCGAGCTCTCCGAGCCATAGCGAGCCAGCAGCGTGATGGGGTCGAGACGCCCTGTGTGGCCTACGACGGTGAGGTCGTACATGCGGCCGGTATACACCTCGTCGAGCCACGTGGCCCACTCGACGATCTCGACGTTGCAGGTGATGCCGACTTTGCCCAGGGCGTCGGCGATGATCTGGCCGGCGTTGACGTACTCTTTGTAGCTCTTGGGCAGGCGCATGGAGAACGTCAGCTCTTCAGCGGAGTAGCCGCACTCCTCTAGCAGGGCCTTTGCCGCGTCGGGGTCATAGGCGTACGTGTCGGTGCAGTCCACGTAGCCCGTGATGCTCGGCGGGAAGTGCGAGCCGATCTTCTCGCCGTAGCCCCACCACACGGCCTCGATGAGGGCGTCCTTGTCCACGGCCATGTTGATGGCCTGACGCACGCGCACGTCGGCAAGGGTCTCATTTGCGCAGTTCATGGCCATGAGCTGCACGCCGTTCATGGGGTACTGCATGATTTGGAAGGCCGTGTCGCCCTCAAAGGCAGCGACCTGCTCGTTTGCGGCGAGGATGAGGTCGACATCGTGGGCGCGCAGCGAGCTTGCCTGCGTGGTGGCCTCGGGCAGCACGCGCAGCTCGACGTTTGCGATATGGGGCTTCTCGCCCCAGTAGCCGGGGTTTGCCTCGAGCACCACAGACTGCTGCGGCATCCAGGACACAACCTTGTAGGGGCCGGTGCCCACGGGTTGGTTGGCCAGCGTGTCGGCCACGGTCGTGTCGACCACGGCGCTCCAGGCGTAGGCGAAGTCGGTGAGCATGGCCACGTTGAGCTCAGAGGAGGTCACCTGCACGGTGCGCTCGTCAACAACCTCAAAGGTGTAGCCGGCATACTCGCTCTTGCGCGGCGCGGCGTCGTCCTGCAGGCGCTGGAAAGATGCCACGACGGCGTTGGCGTCGCAGGCGTTACCGTTGGAGAACACAAGGCCCTCGCGCAGCTTGAAGGTTGCGACCAGGCCGTCCTCGGAAGTTTCCCACGACTCGGCAAGACCGGGCACAAGCTCGCCGGACGTCGTCACCTTGAGCAGCGGGTCATACACGCTGTTCGTGACCTGGAAGGTTGCGGCAGCCGCCGTGCGATGGGGGTCGAGGCCATCAGGGTCGACCGTGATGCCCATGACGAGCTTGTCTGCCTGAGCAGGCGCATCCTGCGAAGAAGCAGGCGTATCCTGCGTCTCAGTCGTGCCGCCCGCCTCAGTCGTGTTCGTGTCTTGCGCGCCGCACCCGGAAAGCGCGAGCAGGTCGGCACCGGCAAACAGGCTGGCACACGCAAACGCGCGTCGAGACAGGGGCGTACGCGCAGATTCAGAAGCTCGGGACATCACAACACCTTTCTAAAGAATTAGGAGGGAGCATTAGCTTATCCACAAACACCCTCTGCTCGGTCAAGGCTTCGCAAAACCGCCCTCACCGCACCTAATCACCGTTTTGATAGACCTTTGGCGGCACGCAAACGGTTGCCTTACCCGTCGTGCGTGCCGCCAAAGGGTCAGCGCGTCATATGTGCAAAGGCCTTGCGAAGCCTACTCCTGCGAAGTGGCCTCTTCGGCAGCCTCAGACTCTGCCTTCTTCTTCGACGAAGCCTTCTTTGCAGGGGCCTTCTTGGAGGCGTTCTTCTGCGCCGGCGCCTTTTTGGTCGAAGACTTCTTCGAGGAGGCCTTCTTGGGCTCGTCTCCCTCGCCTTGCGCCTCTGCCTCGGCCTTTGCGGCGCGGGCCGCGGCCTTGGCGGCCTTCTCCTCCTCAGCGCGCGCCTTGCCGGGGCAGTCCATGTTCACGCAGATGCGCCAGGGACCACGGGTGGTCGTGACCTCGACGATGGGGGCGCCACAGTCGGGGCACACTTCGCCCGTCGCCTTGAGCTCGCCTCGCTGCGGAAGCGGGTAGCTCGTGGAGCACTCGTCGTAGTTGGTGCAGCGAATGAAACGCTTGAGGGTGCGCTCGCTGCGGTGCGCGATGAGCAGGCCCTCGCGCCCAGCTGCGGCGCAGGTGGGGCACACACCAACCGTGACATCAGGTTCCTTGTTGGTGGGGCACGCCGGGTCCACGCACACGACGTAGGGCTTCGAACGGAACGGCTGCACCTTGATCTGCGGGCAGCCGCACACGGGGCACAGCTCCTCCACCGTCTGGATCTTGCCCTGAGGCAAGGGGTAGGTGACCTCGCACTCGGGCCAGGCAGAGCACCCGATGAAGCTTGAGCGCGTCTTGGCCGACTGCTTCACAAGCAGGTCATGGCCGCACTTGGGACACACACCGATCTTGGCGTCGGCCTGCACTGCGTCGCTGATGGCCTCGCCGAGGTCCTCCTTGTGCTCGATGAGGCCCTCGAGCAGCGAGGCAAGCAGCTCGCGAGAGTGGTCGACAACGGCGTCCTGGCTTGCCTGGCCCTCGGCCACCTTCGTCATGTCGCCTTCGAGCTCGCTTGTCATCTCAGGCGTGGTGATGTGGGCGGCGTAGCACTCAAGGGCGTCGATGATGGCCATGCCGAGCTGGCTGGGCTCGATGGGGTCGTTCTTGAGGTACTTCACCTCGTAGAGGCGCTCGATGATGGAGGCTCGGGTGGACTTGGTGCCCAGGCCCAGACGCTCCATCTCCTGCACGAGCTTACCCTGGCTGTAGCGCGCCGGCGGCTCGGTCTGCTTGGCCTCGAGGTCAAGCGAGGTGAGGTCGACTTCCTGGCCCACGGAGAGGGCAGGCAGCTGCTCGTCCTTCTTGGAGCCGTACGGATAGATGGCACGATAGCCGGGCTTCACGAGCACGTCGCCGCTGGCGGCAAACGTCTGGCCACCCGCATCGAGCGTGACCTTGGTGCCCTCGATGACAGGCTGCTCGGAGAGGGTTGCAAGGAACCTGCGGGCGATGAGGTTGTAGAGCTTCCACTCCTCGGGACGCAGCTTGTCGGGGTCGCCGACGCCCGTGGGGTAGATGGGCGGGTGGTCGGTGGTCTCCTGCTTGCCGCGGGTGGCCTTGAGGGGCTGCACGGCCAGAAGCTCGTCGCAGTAGTTGGCATACTGGGGCACGCCCTTGAGCATCGTCACAACCTCGGAAAGGTCGAGCGTCTCGGGGTACACCGTGTTGTCGACACGCGGATAGGAGATCAGGCCGCTCATGTAGAGCGACTCGGCGATGCGCATGGTACGCGCCGGCGTGAGGCCCTCGGCGGCGGCGGCCGTCTGCAGGCTCGTGGTGTTGAACGGCGTCTGGATGGTGCCCTTGCGCGTCTTCTTCACCACGTCGGTCACGCGCGCCTTGCCTGCGGCCTTCGCGTCCTCGTAGGCGCTCGTGGCCGTTGCCTCGTCCTTGAAGCGAGCCGTTGCATGGGCGACCTTGAACTCCTCGCCCCCCTGCGTGGCGGCGGTGCCGCGCACGACCCAGTAGTCCTCGGGAACGAAGGCCTGGCGCTCCTTCTCGCGGCGGGCGACGAGGGCGAGCGTGGGGGTCTGCACGCGGCCGGCGCTGCGGACGTTGCCCAGGCCGCCGAACTTGGCCATCGTGAGGTAGCGCGTAAGCACGGCGCCCCAGATGAGGTCAATGAACTGGCGCGACTCGCCGGCAGCGGCCAAGTCGTCGTCCACGGCCACAAGGTTCTCGCGGGCAAAGGCATGCTCGAGCTCGGGCTTGGTGAACGACGAGTAGCGGGCACGCACCACGGGCACGTCCTCGTTGACCTGGCGCACCATGGACACGGCGTCGGAGCCAATGAGCTCGCCCTCACGGTCGAAGTCGGTTGCGATGATGACCTCGTCAGCCTTCTTCGCGAGGTTCTTGAGGGTGCGGATGATCTCCTTCTCCGCAGGCTCCTTCACAACGGGAGCCCACACGAGGTACGGAAGGCTCGGCACCTTCCAACCCTTGATGTCCACGCCCTCCTTGGTGAAAGGCTTGCGGATCTTCTCGAAGGGCGGGTGTGCGAGCGTCGAGGGCAAGCTGGCGGGAAAGACCTCGCCTTCCTCGTCAACGCCAAACCAGCCCTGGTCTTCGCGCCACTGCAGCTCCCGGGGAAAATCGACCGCCAGGATATGGCCGCGCAGACCCATGGCGACCCACTCCTCCCCCTCACGGGTGAAGCGGCACACGGGAGTGTTGTAGACCTTGTCCTTCTTGGTGCCAACACCGAGCTCTTTGGCGATGTTCTCGGCGGCGTTGGTCTTCTCGGCAACTACAAGCTTCATGGCGCTACTCGGCCTTCTTGCTACGAGCTGCCTCAATGCGCCCGGCGAGGAAATCAGCCCAGGCGTCGATGCCCTGGCCCGTCTTGGAGGAAATGCGGAACACCTCGGCGTTGGGGTTGAGGTCGGAGATCTCGGCGTCGAAGGCCGCTTCGTCGAAATCGAACACCGGCAGCGTGTCGACCTTGCTCAGGATGACGGCGTCGCTGGCCTGGAAGATGCCCGGGTACTTAAGGGGCTTGTCGTGGCCTTCGGGCACGGACAGGATCATCGCCGTGAGGTCAGTGCCCAGGTCGAAGTCAACGGTGCACACAAGGTTGCCCACGTTCTCGATGATGATGAGGTCGGCCCAGTCCAGGTCGATGGCGCCCAGGGCACGCTTGACCATGTCGCCCTCAAGGTGGCACAGGCCGCCCGTGTTGATCTGGACGGCAGCGGCGCCATGCTCCTTGACCTTAAGCGCATCGACGTCGCTGGCGATGTCGCCCTCGATGACGGCCACGTTGTAGCGGTCCTTGAGGGCCTCGATGGTGGCGATGATCGTGGTCGTCTTACCGGCGCCCGGGCCGGAGAGCAGGTTGACGCAGCAGATCCCGTGCTTCGCATAGACGTCGCGCAGCTCTGCGGCGATGCGGTCGTTGCGGTCGAGGATGCCCTTGGAAACCTCGATGGTCTTCTCTGCCATAGTGCTCACCTTTCCTTTTGAGCCAAAAAGCCCGTCTCGCGGCACAGGCGGGACGGGCTAGGGTTTTATTGAGTCTTCTCAGCCTGCTCGGAGGGCGCATCATCGGGGATGTCGACGTCCATCGAGGCTATCTCGAGCTCGCGGCCCGAGAGCAGCATCGTCGAGGCGCTGCCGCACTCCGGGCATTTGAGATGAAACCGATCGTGCTCGAACTCATGGCCGCACTTCAGACACGCCGAGCGCGGGTAGACGTACTCGACCTCGAGCCTGCATCCCTCGACCATGGGGCCGCGCTGCTCACAGCAGATGCCCCACATGAAATCGAGCGACTCCTGCACGACCTCGGTCATGTCGCCCACACGCAGGCGCACGCACACAAGCTTGTCGGCACCCGCCTTTTCAGCAGCGGGAATCACCGAGTCGAGGACGCCCTCTACGATGGAGTACTCGTGCACGGGTTATTCCTTGTCCTCGTCTTCATCATCGTCGTCGTCCTCGTCCTCGTCGGGGTCGACCCAGGTGCCGTCGGCCTTCTGCTTGGCGATACGCTTGGACAAAACGAAGCGGGCGACAATCATCGAGATCTCGTACATGGACAACAGAGCCGCGAACATGAAGAGCATCGTGACCGGGCTTGCGTCAGGCGTAACCATGGCGCACAGGACAAGCAGCACGACGTAGATGGTGCGCCAGTTCTTGCGGAACGTCTTGTACGGCACGAGGTTGAACACGATGAGGTAGAACACGATGAGCGGCAGCTCGAATGCGATACCGAAGGCAATCTCAAGGCCCAGGATCGCCTTGATGTAGGTCTCGGCGTCGGGAAGCACCGTACCGATGGCATCGGACTCGCCGGTCATCCAGCCAAAGGCGGCACCCAGGATGACGCAGTAGCAGAAGACGATGCCGAAGATGAAGAGGAACACGCCGACGGCCAGGGTGGGCACGACCCAGCGACGCTCGTTGGGCTTAAGTGCCGGAAGGAAGAACGCGAGAATCTCCCACAGCACGATGGGCGAGCAAACGCACACGGCCGCGAAGATGGCGACGCGGAACCTGATGGAGAAGCCGCCCAGAGGAGAGCTGACGTAGAGTCCCGAGGCCATGTCACCGGACAGCGACGGCGGGATGAACTCCTGCACGGGGGCCATCAGGAAGTCGATGAGCGAAGGAGTCGCGAAGTACAGGACGAGGGCGGTGACAAAAAGCGACGTGACGATGATGGTCAGACGGCGACGGAGTTCGCCGAGGTGATCCATCAAGGGCATGCGTGCGGGTCCGATAGGCATGGTATGTCTCCAGGCCGCCCTTAGGCGTCGGCCTGTTCCTCCTTCTCAGCCTTCTGGGCAGCGGCAGCTGCACGGGCGGCTGCGATGCGATCCTTGTCGATACCATAGAGCTTGGCAGCCGAGGAGGTGCTCTTCTTCGCCGTGGTCGCGGGCTTGGCAGCCGCAGCGGCAGGCTTCTTCTCGGCGGCAGCGGCCTTCTCAGCCTCAAGGCGAGCCTTACGCTCGGCGAACGTCTCGGAGGTACCGGCCTTCTTCACGGGAGCGGCCGGCGTCTCGGCGGCGGGAGCCGTCTCGCCAGCAGCCTTGCGCTTGGCAACGGCATCGGCCTCGGCAGCCAGGCGCGCCTTCTTCTCGGCAAACGTCTCAGGCTTGGCCGAAGCGGCAGCGCCGGTGACCTTCTTCTTGGGGCCCTGCTTCTTGGCAGGCTCTTTCATGGACTCATTGAGCGGGTTCACGATCTCGGTCTGAACCATCTTGTTCATCTGGTCCTGGGCCTGACGGAACTGCCTCAGCGCACGGCCGATGGTGCGACCCATGGCGGGAAGCCGGTCCGGACCGAAGATGAGGAAGCCGAATATGAGGATGATCGCGAGCTCGGTACCACCGATTCCTAACACCGTGGGACCTTTCTGTTGCATGCGGGCATTACGGTTTGCGCCCCTGTGGTGCGCGCAAGTCTTGACAGTATAGGGCAAGACATGCGCCGAGACGCCCACAAAAATCGCACTAGTTTGCCAAGTCGGCAAAACCGGGGCGGTTTTTGTCGTTCCAAGGATTAGGACTCTTTGAGCCCGAGCACCTCGTCAACGCCAAGCAGGCCCAAAATCCTCAGGACGTTGGCCTGGGGATTGAGCACCTGGAAGACACGACCGGAGTCCTGGGCCTTGTGGGCCGAACCCACAAGCACGCCGATGCCCGTCGAGTCGATGTAGGAAACCTCGGCCATGTCGACCTCGACTTCCTGCACGGCCTCGTCAGACAGGCCAGCGTCGATCTGGGCGCGCAGGTCCTCGGCGTTGCTCACGTCGACCTCGCCGCTCACGACGACGCGCAGCCTCCTTCCCTGCGCCATGCTCTCTACCTGTAGGTTCATAAGCAAATCCTCCTTGGGACTGTCGTCGCGACTGCCCTTGAATACCCGATTGGCACACCTTCCAAACACCAAGATTGCCAAACTTGTCCATAAAGGCCGTGCGAGCGGTTACTTCGTGGCCGAATCGGCTTCCTTCTCCGTCTTGGCAGAGTCATCTGCCTTGTCGCTAGAAGAGTCGTTGTCGGCCTTCTCGTCGTCCTTCTGAGCGTCGGCAGAGTCAGCATCGGCAGAAGTCTCAGCGTCCGCAGAGCCAGCGTCGGCCGCGCCCTCAGCGCTCGAGGAATCGGCGTCTGCAGCGTCCTCGCTGTCGGAGCTCTGCCCGTCGAGCGCGTTCTGCGCCAGCTGGGCGTAAATCTGAGCCGTCATGGACACGCCGGCCGAACCGTCGGAATCAAGCTCGGCGGCCTTGTTGAACGCCTCGACCGCGGCGGCGTAGTCGGGAGTCTCGCCGGTGTAATGCATGACGCCCAGGTTGAACCACGCCATGGCGTAGTCGGCGCCGTCGCCCTCAACGTAAGCGGTCAGCTCGGCGAGGCCCTCGTCGGCCTTGCCGCCGTAGAAGAGGCACACGGCGTGGTCGACGCTCACGGCTTGGGAAGTCTCCTTGGCCAGGTACTGGCCGTAGTAATCGGCAGCCGTGGCAAAGGCTTCCTCAACCTGGTCCTCGTTGCCGGAGTAGTCGGAAGCCGCACGCATGGCGTTGGCCATGTCCATGTAGTTGTTGCCCAGACTCGCCATGGCCGTGGTGTTGTCGGGGTTGTCGGCAAGCTTCTGCTCCAGGTTCGAGATGATGCCGGAGTACTTCTGCTTCACTGCGGCGACCGTGGTGTCAGACGTCGTGGAATCGGCCTGCTGGTCAGACTCATCGGCCTGCTGGGAGGCGTTGCCAGAGCTGAACGAGCAGCTGCTGAAGAACGGCAGGCACATCGAGACCACCAGGATGACGGCAAAGGCAACGATGACGACCTTCATCCAACCCGGGGTGTTGTTCTTATCAAAAGCCACGAGATTCTCCTACTCAGTTTTCGCCGCGGCTGCGGCTGCTCCATTGGTGAGACCGTCGGCTGCGATTTGCGAGTTCGAAGCGACGTACATACCCGCAAAATACCCCACGCCCAAACCAAGCAGCAACGCGACGACGGCGATGGCGACAGCCATGCCGAACGTCGGCGGCTTGATGGCGCCCTTCTCGCGCTGAGGCGAAGGGGTGGTCGTGGGGGCGACGTCCCCCTGGGCTCCGCCCTCCTCGGGGAAGAACTGATCGGCAGAATCTGACATGGAAAACGACCTTTCTAGCTGGAGTTACGACCTCAGGCGACGACGCACGGTCTCAAGGCTCTGAGTGATCCTTCGCATCTCGTGCGTGTCGGCGTTAGGCACCTGGCAGAACTTGTCAGCGGCATCATAGACGATATTGCCGTCGACCATCGTCATCATGACATCATCCCTACTGGAGGTATGCACAACGGCAGAGGTGGGGAAGTGCGTGGGGGCCTGACGCGAGTCGGACAGGTCGATGGCGATGATGTCGGCCTTCTTGCCCGGATCGAGCGAGCCCACGAGGTCGTCGAGACCCAGGGCACGGGCAGAGTCGAGTGTGGCCATGCGAATCATGTCGGGGCCCTCGATGAAGCCGTCCTTGCCGTGCGTGGCGCGCAGGGCAAGCATGGCGAAGCGCATCTCGGCGATCGGGTCCATGCTGTCGGAAGCCGCCGGCGAGTCGGAGCCCAGGCCCACGGCGATGCCGGCACGGCGCATCTCGGGGATGCGTGCCAGACCCTGGCCGAGCTTGGCGCAAGCGCGCGGCGTCACGGCAACGCTCACGCCGTGGTCGCGCAGAAGCTCGATGTCGTGGTCCTCAAGCTTGACGCAATGGACGGCGAGCAGCTGCGGCACGTCGAGGATGTCCCAGTTGAGCGCATACTGCACAGGCGTGCAACCGGCAGGCAGCAGCTCCACCGACTGGCGCGGGGCGAATGCCTGGTGGTCAGAGGAGTCGTTGGCGATGGAGAACACCGACGAGCCATAGCGGATGAAGTCGCACTCCTCCTGAGAGCCGGCCAGGTGCATGGCCACGGGCGTGCCGGTGGCGTTTGCAAAGTCCGCGACCTCCTTGAGGATCTGGGGATGGCAGCTGAAGAGGTTCTCGGGGGCGATGCCGATCTGGATGCGGTCGGTGTCGGCAACCTGGCCGCGCCACTGCCCGATCTGCTCGACGGCGCGCCCCATCTCCTCCTCGACCTGCTTGCGGGCGGGCGCACCGACGCTGCGGTACACGATACCGCGCAGGCCCAGCTCGGCGATAGCGGGCAGGCATGCACCCGTGGAGGTGACGTCGGCCACGCAGGTGATGCCGGCGGTAAGGGCCTCGTAGGCGCCGATGTAGGCGGAGTCGAACCAGTCCTTGATGGTGAGCAAGGCCATCTTCTCGTTGATGAAGGCCTTCCAGCTCGCATAGGGCGTGTCGTTGAGGATGCCGCGCATGAGCGAGAACTCCAGGTGCGAGTGGCAGTCCACGAAACCAGGCATGATGGCGGCCATACCGAAGTCGCGGACCTCCTCGCCGGGATGGCGCGCCATGAGGTCGGAAGCGGGTCCGACCTCGACGATGCGGTCGCCCTCGACGAGCACGGCGCCGTACTCGATGTAGGTGTCAAACGCGCTGGACACGGGAATCACATAGCGGGATGTGAGCAGCATAGGACCGGTCCTCCTGTCGTTTAGCCGAGCTTCTCGGCGGGTGTGGTGGCGCGGGGCGCCTTGTGCGCCTCGTACACGGCGGCGATACCGCCCGTGCAGTCGCGGTAATCGGCCTTTTCAAAGCCCGACTCGAGCAGTTCCCGCACGACGGTGTCCTGCGGGGGGAACTCGCGGATGGAGCTCGCCAGGTACTTGAAGCCCGACGAGTCCCCGCACACCGCCCCGCCCACGGCGGGCACGACATGCATGAGATACACGTGGTAGATGGCGCGCCACACAGCGTTGGGGGGCGTGCCGAACTCCAGGATGACGGCGCGGCCGCCCGGTTTGAGCACACGGGCCGCCTCGCGCATGGCGCGCTTGCGATCGGAGAAGTTGCGCAGGCCGTAGGCCATCGTGAGCACGTCGAACGACTCGTCGTCGTACGGCAGGTTCATGGCGTCGGCGACCTTGAAGGAGCAGGCGACCCCGCACGAGGCCCCGGCCTCGGCACGGCTGCGCGCCACCTCGAGCATCTCGGGCGTGAAGTCGGAAACCTCTACGCTGGCAGGCGGGCAGCGGCGGCACAGCTCGAACGACACGTCGCCGGTGCCGCCCGCCACGTCCAGGACGCGCTCCTGGGGCGTGCAGGCGGCGGTGAGCGCCACCCGCTTGAGCCAGGCCTTGTAGATGCCCATGCTCGACAGGGCGTTGAACGTGTCGTACTTGCGGGCGATCTTGGAGAAGATGCCCTGCACCATCTCGCCCTTTTGATCGAGGTTGAGCTCGGGAGTCTCCATGCGCGTCCCCTAGGCCCTTGCGGCACGCGCCAGGCGTGCGCTCACGAGCTTGACGCAGGTCACGAACACGCCCAGCGCCTCGTCGAGCTCGGCGAGGGTGGGATAGGTGGGCGCGATGCGGATGTTGGAGTCCTTGGGGTCGACCCCGCCCGGATAGGTGGCGCCGGCGCCCGTGAGCGTCACGCCGCACTCGGCGCACAGCTCGAACACCGCCTTGGCCGAACCCTCGGGGCCGTCGAACGACACGAAGTAGCCGCCGCGCGGATGCGTCCAGCTGGCGACGCTGAGGTCGCCCAGGCCCTCGGTGAAGCGCTTCTCCACAAGCTCGAAGCGCGGGCGCATGATGTCGGCCTGCTTGGCCATGTGGACACGCAGGCCCTCGAGGTCGCGCAGGTAGAGCACGTGGCGCAGCTGGTTGAGCTTGTCGTGACCGATCATGCGGTGCTTGTACTCGCTCTTAAGGTCGTCGAGGTTGGCCTTGCTCGCCGCCATGGCGGACACGCCCGCACCGGGGAAGGTGATCTTGGAAGTGGAGCAGAACTGGTACACCAGGTCGGGGTTGCCGGCGGCGCAGGACAGCTCGAAGACGTTGGCGATGGGGGCGGCACCCTCGGGGTAGAGGAAGTGCTCGCAGTAGGCGTTGTCCCAGTACACGCGGAAGTCGGGCGCGGCGGGCTTCAGGCGCGCGATACGCTCGATGACCTCGTCGGAATAGATGCAGCCCGAGGGGTTGGAGTACTTGGGGACGCACCACATGCCCTTGACGTCGGGGTCGGCCACGAGGGCCTCGACGGCGTCCATGTCCGGGCCGTCCTCACCCAGCGGCACGCAGACGCACTCAAAACCGAACTGCGAGACGATACCAAAGTGGCGGTCGTAGCCGGGAACGAGGCAAATCCACTTGAGCTTGCGGGCCTGCATCTGCAAAAGCATCGGGTCGGCGCCGCAGACACCCTTGACCATGGCATGGCTGACGGCGTCGTACATGAGGGTGAGCGAGCTCTCGCCGCCGATGAGGACGTTGTCGGCGGGCACACCCAGAATGTCGCCGAAGAACTTGCGGCACGACGGGATACCCTCAAGGCAGCCGTAGTTGGCGCAGTCGACGCCGCCGTCGGCGAGAACGGCGTCGGACTTCAGGACGTCGAGCATGGGGCGAGACAGGTCGAGCTGCTCGGAAGACGGCTTGCCGCGCGCCATGTTGAGCTTCAGGCCGCGCGCCTTGATTTGGGCGATGCGCTCCTCGAGTTCGGCAGTCTGGCTTGCAAGCTCGGAGTCGGAGAGAGACTCATAGTATGACGCGGACATGGCGGCACCCTTCGTTTGTGAGATGTTCGGAACGCGCGACGCAGAACCGGGGACCCAAAGGCCCCGCTTCTCCCCTGTCGCGACGATCCGGCGGTTTCGCTGTAACCATAAATGATAGCCCGCCGCACGTTTCACGCTCGTGAAATGCCCGATATCTACGCAACGGGCAGGACATGTGGTGCAAGACGGCGGGACCTGCGGCCGGCGCGGCATGCGCTATAGTGTGCCTGCGCGATTCACAAAACCAGCCGCACACCCCCGGAGGCCCCTTTGTCCTACGACTTCAACCCATTTGCCGCCACCCTGCCCACGCGCGACGAGACCCGGGCGCCCAGCGGCCCCATCAACGTGCGCAGCGAGGACTACGGCGTGCTGCAGGACCTGGTAAACACCCTCTTTGCCCGCAAAGAGCAGGCAAGCCGCCTGGACCTTGTCCTTTTGGCCGAGTCCTGCGACGTGTGCGACGACATCATGGAGGTCTGCACGCTCATGCCGTCCGGCACCTACACGAGGGCGCGTCTGTGCGACCAGATGAACTCGATCGTCACCGCTCACGGCTGGGGCCTCACCTACGGCACCGTGGAGTAAGCGCGGGCAGGCCACCTTGAGCCGTCACACAGGCCCCACGCGGCTCTATACTTGCTCCACTTGAAAAAGACCAACGTACGACAAAAAGGCAGGAACATCCTCATGTCCAACGCTTGTGAGCGCCCCCACTTCCCTAAACGCGCCGTCGTGACCAGCGGCATGCCCTATGGCAACAAGGACCTGCACTTCGGCCACATCTCGGGCGTCTTCGTGCCCGCCGACTTCTACGCACGCTTCCTGCGCGACCGCATCGGCGCCTCCAACGTCGTGTTCGTGTCGGGCACCGACTGCTACGGCTCGCCCATCATGGAGGGCTACCGCAAGAAGGTCGCCGAGGAAGGCTACGAGGGCACAATCGTCGACTACGTGAAGACGAACCACGAGCACCAGAAGCAGGCGCTCGAGGCCTACAACATCTCGCTGGACATCTTCGCCGGCAGCGCCCTTGAGCCCGCCGCGAGCCGCCATGCCGCCCTCACCGCCCAGATCGAAGAGCGCCTGCATGAGACGGGCACCCTGTCGCTTCGCTCCACCAAGCAGTTCTACGACGTGCAGGCCGGACAATTCCTCAACGGCCGCCAGGTGAAGGGCTTCTGCCCCGTGAAGGGCTGCAAGTCCGAAAAGGCCTATGCCGACGAATGCGACCTGGGCCACCAGTTCGAGCCCGAGGAACTCATCAACCCCGTCTCGCAGCTCACCGGCACCACCCCCGAGCTGCGCCCGGTGGACAACTGGTACTTCGACCTGCCCTCCAAGCATGACTTCATCGCAAGCGAGGTCACGCGCCAGAAGGGCGACGAGCGCGTGCGCCCCGTGGTGACCTCCACGGTCGCCGAGTGGCTGCTGCCCCCCGTCATCCACGTGACCGCCCCCATGCGCGAGGCGCTCAACGCCGCGCTGCCGACTCTGCCCGCCCACGAGCTGACCGAGACCGACGGCAAGGGCGCCTGCAGCCTGACGTTTGCCGACTGGCAGGCCCGCGACGAGGCCCGCGACGCCCTCGTGGCCGCCGGCGTGCGCTTCCGCACGGGCAAGACCCTGCTGCCCTTCCGCATCACGGGCAACATCGAGTGGGGCGTGCCCACCCCCGTCATGGACGGCGTGGAGAGCCTCACCACCTGGTGCTGGCCCGAGAGCCTGTGGGCGCCCATCTCGTTCACCCAGACCGTGCTCGACCTCGACGCCGAGAACGGCGGCGGCCGCTACTCCAGCGACGATTGGCGCGACTGGTGGTGCAGCGAGGACTGCGACCAGTTCCAGTTTATCGGCCAGGACAACATCTACTTCTACTGCGTGGCGCAGCCTGCCCTGTGGGACGCCCTGGGCTGGGACCTCAAGCAGAGCGTGCCCGTGGCCAACTACCACATCCTCTTCATGGGCGCCAAGGCCTCCAGCTCCGGCGCCGTGAAGCCCCCCATGGCGCTCGATCTGCTCGATTACTACACGCCCGAGCAGCTGCGCGCCCACTGGCTGTCGCTCGGCTTGGGCGACAAACCCGTGAGCTTCTCCCCCAAGCCCTACGAGCCCGACCCCAAGAAGCGCGAAGACCCCCGCATGGCCGATCCCGCGCTCAAGGAGTCGGCGCTGCTCACCAACGTCTTCAACCGCCTTGCGCGCTCGTGCTTCTACGGCGCGACCTCGCACTGCGCAGGCAAGCTGCCCGCAGGCGCCTGCGCCCCCGAGGTCAGCGCCGCCTGCGAGAAGGCGCTGCTTGCCTTCGAGCGCAAGATGCACGTGCTCGACTTCCCCGGCGCCCTGCGCGTGGCCGACGACTTCATCCGCGATGCCAACAAGCGCTGGAGCGACGCAAGCAAGGCTGCCAAGAACATGGACGACGAGGCCGCCACGACGAGCGCCATGCAGGCGGCATTGCGCGACGCGTTCGCGGCCCTGCGCGTGGCCGCCCTGCTCATGCACCCCTGCGTGCCCACCGGCTGCGAGATGATCCGCGACTACTTCCAGTTTGACGAGAAGTTCTTCTTCAGCTGGGACTACGCCTTCATGAGCCTCGACGAGCTCACCGTTGCTGCCGGCGAGACCCCCGGCGAGCATGTGGTGCGCGAGCTGCCCGCCAGGACCGACTTCTTCTCCAAGCACGAGTCTCAGTACTAGTTCCCGTACAGCAAGGCAAGACGACAGAGGCCCCCGCGACGCGCTCGTGTCGCGGGGGCCTCTTACTTGCAAGCGCTTCTGACAAGGCAGGCGCTACTCCTTCGCCGGCGTTTCAGGGAACATCGACTCGGAAAGCGTCTCGCCCTCGGAGTTCATCACGATGACGTCGCAGCTCACAGGCAGGCCCGCAATCTGCTGGTAGAGGTTCGCGGCGTGCCCCAGGTTGGTGGCAAGACCGGCGTCGCTGTCGGGAATCGTTTTGGAATCAAGCACCACCACGACGGTGGCAAACGTCTCGTCGTAATCGACCGAGGTCACGCCGGTGTAGGTGCCGTCGGTCGTGCTCGACTTGATCTTGTCTTGAATTGCCTGGTAGGCATGGGAGGCAAACGCTGCAAAATCCTCGCTCGAAAGACTCACGACATATGAGCCGTCATCCTGGGCCGCAATGTCGGTGGCGCCCAAGCGCTCGAGGAACTTCTCACGGCCGCGCTCAGAGATGCCAAGGATGTCAAAAAAGTCGACGGGGACGGTGACGGCACTCGTGGTTGTCTGCAACGTGGGGGCGCTCTCCTGCGCGGCGGCGGCGTCACCTGCAGGCGCCGTGGACGCAGCGACGGCCTTCCCCTGAGAGGCGCTTGACGAGGCGCTTGGGGCGTCTTGGCAGCCGAGCAGCGGGATCGCCACCAGGCAACCCGCCAGAGCGAGCGAAGCGACCACCGTAAACGACTTGCGACCCATCATCTGCTGCATCCCCTCTCACAATCTGCCCTGGCTTTCCTTTATACCCCCGAGCGGCCCGACGCACAATGACAAAAAAGGCGCTGCACCCGCTGACTATGACCATGAACGGCTTTCAGCGGCGTGCAACGCCTTTGACACAAAGATGAGAGCGCCGCACTCCGGCGAAACGCCGGGGCTGCTCACTAGCTGGCAGCAATGCCTAGCCCTCGACGACCTCCATGTCCTGAGCCTCGACGACCTCGGCGGCGTCGAGCCGGTACGTGCGGGCGCTTTGGGCCGCGAACAGGATGGTCGAGCCGTTGTGCAGAAGCCCCGAGGTCGCGGGTGCGATGATGCCGGCGATGCCGAGCGCCAACAAGCCCGTGTTGAACGTCATGACCTCGCGGAACTGCAGGTCCATGCGATCCATGAGGTCGCACGACAGCTGACGCAGGCGCACAATGCTCGCCAGGTCCGCCTCGGTGAGCGTGATGTCGGCGACCTCCTTGGCAATGGCGGTACCCATAGCCATGGCGATGCCCACGTCGGCCAAGGAGAGCGCCGGCGAGTCGTTCACGCCGTCGCCCACCATCACCACACGCCTGCCCTCGTTCTTAAGCCTCTCTATATATGAGTGCTTCTGCTCAGGGAGCATGTTTGCGCAGAACTCGGTGATTCCCGCCTGGGCGGCCACGGGCGCAGCAGCGCGCTCGTTGTCGCCGGTAAGCATGACGATATGCTTGAAGCCAAGACGGCGCAGCTGCGCCACGGCCTCGGGCACACCCGGCTTGATGGGGTCGTGGATGCCGATGACACCCACAAGCTCGCCGTCAACTGCCAGGTACAGCGAAGAAATTGCACCGAACGCCTCGACGATGCGGGCATGGGCCGCCTCATCGATGACGACCCCCTCGTCCTCGACGACAAAGTGCTCGCTGCCAATGACGCAGCGCTTGCCATCGAGCGAGCTGGCGATACCGTGGGCCACGATGTACTCGACCTCGGCATGGCGCTCGCGATGCTGCAGGTTGCGTGCGGCGGCGGCGTTCACCACGGCGCGAGCAACGGGATGCGGGAAATGCTCCTCCAGGCAGGCCGAGAAGCGCAGCACCTCCGTCTCGTCCCAGCCGTCGAAGGCAAGCACGCCGGCGACCTGGGGTTCGGCGTTGGTGAGGGTGCCCGTCTTGTCGAAGACGATGGTATCGGCATTGGCCATGGCCTCGAAGTACTTGGAACCCTTGACCATGAAGCCCTCGCGCACGCTTTGGTTCATGGCCGAAAGCACGGCGATGGAGCCCGTGAGCTTGAGGGCGCACGAGTAGTCCACCATCATGGATGCGGCCGTCT
Source organism: uncultured Coriobacteriales bacterium (assembly GCA_934636245.1). Taxonomy (GTDB): domain Bacteria; phylum Actinomycetota; class Coriobacteriia; order Coriobacteriales; family UMGS124; genus UMGS124. The sequence continues at coordinate 130,650 of CAKUAI010000002.1, read as the reverse complement.
TCACCAGGCTCTTTGTGGTGATGGCGACAATGCCAGCAAGCAGGAAGTTCCACGGGACGATCTTGTTGGCAAGCGTCTCGCGGCGCGTCTGCACGCCCGCCTTGAGGGCCTCGGACTGCTCGACGAGGCTCACGATGGAACGCAGGCGCGTCTCGCCGGTGCCGGAATGCACCCGCACGAAGATCTCGCCCGACTCAACCGCGGTACCGGCAAACACATCGTCGCCCACCGTGCGCTCCACGGCGAGGGGCTCGCCGGTGAGCGCCGCCTGGTTGACCATCGCGCAGCCCGCCTCGACCGTACCGTCGACGCTGACAGGCATGCCCGTGCGGATGACGACGAGGTCGCCCTCGGCAAGCGAGGTGGTGGGAACGCCGACCTCACGCTCGCCGTCGATGAGCTGCGCCGTCTCAGGCGCGTCGAGAAGCGAGCGGATGAGCTCGCCCTGCGAACGGGCGCGGGTGTATTCCTCGAGCGTCTCGCCAAGGTTGAGCAGGAACATCGTGGACGAGGCGGTTTTGGGATCCCTGCAGATGAAGGCCATGCCGATGGCCGCAGCGTCGAGCACGGGCACGTCGAGCCTGCCGTGCATAAGCGAATCGAACGCGGCAGCCAGGAAGTGACGGTAGCTCCAAACGGTCCAGGCGGTGCGCAAGGGAGCCGGCAGGAACCACCTGCGGGCATAGTGGGAGCCCACCAGCCACAGGATGTCCTGCACGAGGGCGCGCGTCTGAGCCGAAGGGTCATAGGCCGCAAGCTCTCGGGCCGCCTCGATGTCGGCGGCTTTTATGCCCACGAGGTGGCAGAACACGCGCTCCTTGGCCCCCTCACCGGGGGTGTAGTTGATCGCAATCTCGCCATTACGCGGGTAGACCGTCGCCTTCGTGACGTCCGGACAAGCCCGAACCACCTGCTCGAGGGCGGAAACGTCACCCTCAGGAACCGGGCCGCGCAGCTTGACGCGCACGCGTCCCGGAAGTTCTTTGACAGGTGCGAAGTCCATGAGTCTTCCTTTGTGCGCTAGGCGTTGGCCTTGGCAGCGTCTTCAGAGGTGATGTAGTTGGCCTCGGCGACGATGTCGTCTACCTCAGCCTTTGCCTGCTCGCAGATGTCGAGATAGGCGTTCTTGGCACGCATGCCGGAGGCAACGACCTTGACGTAGCCCTTCTTGGCGGTCTGGGAGGTGACGGCCTTCACGCCGGCGGTACCCAGGACGAAACCGCCTGCGACGAGCAGGCCGTTGTGATGCTTCGAGCCCCACTTCTTAATCTTCTCGAATGCCATGATGCAAACCTTCCTCTCTTGATATGCAACGCCCCCCATGGGCGCTGGATGACTGGTTTGAGACCCTAAGGCGCACGACGCCCTAAGCCGTGAGCTCGAGGGTGCGACCAGCGGGCACAGAGCAGCGAAGTGCCCGTCCCGGACACACCTCGAGCGTGTCGAAATCGGCCGAGTCGTGAAAGTCGATGCCGCCCACGATCTGGTCCCAGTGGGCAACCACGAACAATGCGATGTCGGGGTCGTAGGCAGCGCCCGCCCCCTGCTCAATCTGCTCGCGGCATTCTTCCTGCGTCTTTCGCTTGGAAGAGAGACGCTTGCCCAGCATGGAATCGATGGAGTCGCACACGGCGATGATGCGCGAGCCCAGAGGGATGTCGGTGCCGGCAAGACCGTCGGGATAACCCTGGCCGTCCCAACGCTCGTGGTGATGGCGCACGATGAGGGCGATGGGCTCCAAGCTCGCGCAATGCCCCAGGATCTCGGCACCCATACGCGCGTGGTCGCGCATCACGGCATGTTCCTCGGGGGTTCTGCGTCCCTTCTTGAGCAAAATGGAATCGGGAATGGCAATCTTGCCGATGTCGTGGACGTGAGCCGCCATGTGGATGGACATCACCTGCTCGGCAGGCAGGCCCATGGCCAGACAGGTCTGCTCCACCATGTCGCCCACGCGCAGCGAGTGCTCGGCAGTGTGCGGGTCGCGCGCCTCGAGCGCCGAGACGATGCCCTGCACAAGGTCGTGCAGCAGCTCGGCAGACGCACATAGGTTCAGACAGGCGTCCATCTCGCCTTCCTCCCAACTTGCCTGAGAAAACATTGCCTTGCTCATTTTAGTAATCTGTATCTAACTTGGTAGCTTAACTGAAAAGATCTGCCTGGCATACTCGTAAGAATCACAGATGGCTGTGCCATACTCCGACGTACTGATAAGCGGTAAAGTTTGACGGCGATTTTTAAAAGGATGGTTAACGCGCATGGATGTCAAAGAACGTTCACAAGTACCCGAACGCTACACATGGGACCTGTCGAGCATGTACGCAAGCGACGAGAACTTCCTTGCCGCCCTGCAGGCTGCCCAAGACATGCCGCAGCGCCTGGCGCGGTTCCGCGGACATGCATGCGAGAGCGCCTCGGGCTTGCTTTCCTTCCTGGAGGAGCGAGACGCGTGCAACACCGAACTCACACGGCTTGCCAACTATGCCGAGCGCAAGTGCGACGAAGACACGCGCATTGCCCTCTACCAGGACTTCTGCGCACGCGTCACGACACTTTGCGTACAGGTGTCCTCAGCGGTTGCATGGTTTGACGCAGAGCTGCTCGCCTGCGATCCGACCCGCGTGGAGGGCTTTTATGAGGAAGAGCCCGCGCTTGAGGGCTGGAGGCGCATCATAGAGCGCGTGCTCGCCCGCCGCTCCCACACGCTCTCGAGCGCCGAGGAAGCCCTGCTCGCCAGCGCCGGAGAAATCGCACGCCAGCCGGAAAACGTCTTCAGCATGTTCAGCGACGCCGACCTGACGTTCCCCGAGGCGCTCGACAGCACGGGCACCCGCCATCAGGTAACGCACGGCACGTTCGTGCCGCTTGAACGAAGCGGCGACCGCACCCTTCGCCAGAGCGCCTATGAGAGCCTCTACGGGGTGTATGGCCAGTTTAAGAACACCGCCGCCGCCATGCTCGCCTCCCAGGTCAAGCAGCTCAAGTTCTTCAGCAACGCGCGACGCTACGACTCGAGCATGCAAGCGGCACTCGACGCCAATGAGGTGCCCGAGGAGGTCTACACCAACCTCATCGACGCCGTGCGGCGCAACCTGGGCGCCATGCACAAGTACGTTGGCCTGCGCAAACGCCTGCTCGGCGTGGACGAGCTGCGCTTCTGGGACGTCTACGTGCCCATGGTGAGCGACTTCGAGATGAAGTTCACCTACGAGGAGGCCTGCGACCTCATCCTGCGCGCCCTTGAGCCCATGGGCGAGGACTACCTCGCAACCGTGCGCCACGGTCTGGAGAGCCGCTGGGTCGACGTGTACGAAAACCCCGGCAAGCGCAGCGGCGCCTACTCGGCCGGCGGCTTCGGCATGCAGCCCGTCATCCTGCTGAACTTCCAGGGCACGCTCGACGACGTGTTCACGCTCGTACACGAGATGGGTCACTCGGTGCACACCTACCTGAGCTGCTCCAAGCAGCCCGCGCGCTACTCGGACTACCCCATCTTCGTGGCCGAGGTGGCTTCTACCTGCAACGAGGCACTTCTCATGCACTACATGCTCGAGCACGCGCAAAGCGACGCCGAGCGCGCTTACCTGCTCGACCATCACCTCGAGCAGTTCAAGGGCACCATCTACCGCCAGTGCATGTTCGCCGAGTTCGAGCTGGAGGCAGGCCGCATGAACGCGCGCGGCGAGGGTCTCACCGCCGAGGCGCTCAGCGCGCTGTACCGCAAGCTCAACGAGGACTACTTCGGACCCGAGATGGTCGTGGACAACCAGATCGCCCTGGAGTGGGCGCGCATCCCGCACTTCTACTACGACTACTACGTTTACCAGTATGCCACAGGCTACGCGGCCGCCATCGCCCTGTCGCAGCGCATCCTCAACGAAGGCGCCCCGGCCGTTGCCGATTACCTGGGATTCTTGTCGGGCGGCTGCTCCAAGCCGCCAATCGAGCTTCTGCGCGGGGCAGGCGTGGACATGGCGACGCCGGCACCGGTGGATGCAGCGCTGGGGTATTTTGCGGAGCTGATAGAGGAGCTTGAGGGGTTGGTGGGATAGAGGAAGCGTGGGGCGGGCGGAAGAAGGGAGGGAGGCTTCTCCTTCGCCCACTTGTCCTCGTACCGAAAGCTGCGAAAACCCGGGGCACGGGCGCGCTTCGCGCGCTTGTGCCCCTTTTCTTGCTTTCACTGCGGAGGTGGGCTGCGGAGAAGCCCCCTCCCCCGGGCGCCACGTGCTTCCAGGAGGCGCTTGGGGACAAGGACTACAGCTCTACGGGCACCCATTCGTCGTGGTTGCAGATCCAGGCTTGGGGCTGCTCGACGGAGAAGAAAACGAGGGTGGGGTCGTCGGGGCCGTCGTAGGACTCGCCGAGGGCTGTGAGGTGCTCGTAGCCGGCCTGGCGAATCTCGGGCGTGACCTCGTCCTTGAGGCCGGCCAGGCCGCGCAGGATGAGCCAGCCGTGGCCGGGCCACCAGCTCGTGGCCTCGAACTTTTGGTTGACGAGCAGCTCCTGCCAGACATCCTTGGTCGTGGCGGTCACGAACCACACGCGGCCGTCGCACTCAGCGGCATAGCTGAAGGGGCGCACATGGGGCTGGTCGTCGACGCTCGTGGCGAGGTACCAGGCAGGGACGGCCTGGAGGTACTGCAGGACGGTGTCGATTCCACTCATGGACGAGCTCCTTTCACGGGCGGCTCACAGCCGCATTGATAGACAACGAATCGCGCTTTGGACACGGCGTGTCACAAAGCGCGACGATACAAATCAGGTAGCACACAACGCCTATGACGCAGGGTGCGCCGGGACCGTCAACAAACGCGCCGAACGGCAAGATTACCACGTCACGGAGCCTGGGCACCAAACGTCAGAACAGCCGTCGGACAATCTGAATGACACGATTCACGGACAGCGGGCGTCAACCCCATGTGGCGAGATCCACTCGGCCACTGGCCCTAGAACCTCATGGGCACGGCGCATCATCCCCAGACAGTGGGCTCTACCCCACGTAGGTCCAAGGGGTGAGGACGTCGACGTTTGCGGCGATCTCCTCGGCATCGACGACACGGCAGAAGCCCTGTTCGCACGACGCTTCACCACGCTCGACCCAAGCCGCAAGCACCTGCGCAGCATGGGCGGCAACCTCGGCGGGAAGCTCGCGGGTCGCAGCGCCGTCGACGTCGCCGGCAGGCACGCCGCAGCCGAGCATGTCAACCATGAGCGCCTGCGCGACCTCGGCGTCGCGCGGGTCGCCCAGCACGATCAGGCTCGAGGCGGGACGGCCGTCGGCGAAGATGCGCGAAGGCAGGGACACAACGGCGCGCACACGGCCCGAGGCAGCAAGCTTGCGACGAAGCTCGGTCTCGCTGCCCACGCAGGAATGCAGGGCGCAGTTCGGCGCAAGAAGCACGGTCACGCCGCCTTCTGCCTGGCGAAACATCGCCTGCTGAATCCAGGCGAACGTCGCCTTGTTGCGCGGGGGCACGCCCAGCGCGGCCCAACGGGGGTCGTCAGGCGAGACGGCGCCCTCGTGCCAAGCGCCCTCCTCGCAAGGAAGTGCGGCGCACACGAGGTCGGCACGCCAGTCACCGAACTCGTCGTGCGCGAGCGCGCTGCCCACGGCGGCACCCAGGCCGCCGCGCTGCTCGCCCATGTCCTCGAGCTCGGCGGCCCTCACGAGCATGTCGGCCAGGATATGGGAGAACTCCTGCGTCTGCGAGCGCAGCGTGACCTCGGGGAAGTCATGCGCAAACAGGTCGATGAGGCCCTCGCCCGACGAGCAGGGCACGTAGGCACTCTGGAGCTCGCGACCCAGGCCGCGGGCGCAGGAGCGCACGGCACCCTCGAACAGATTGCAGACAGGGGCCGACAGGGCGGCGAACGAGGGGTCGAGGCGCAGCACGGCCCGCACCGCAGCGCCCGTGATGGCGGCGGGCTCGATGGCGTCGAGCACGCCGACCCAGGCCGCAAGCTGCTCAAGCGTCAGCAGCGACGAGGCATACGAGAGGTTGGGCAAGAACGACAGCAGGTCGTTGGACTTGGAAAGCTCGGCCATGACCGCGTCGAGCGCGCGCACGAGGTTGGCATAGGCCGGGGCTGCATAGGGACCGGCAGCCGCGGCGATGAACGCCCACTGCGAGCTCGAGGCGCATGCACGCACGACGGCCAAGGGCGCAAGCTCCCAGGCAACATCGGCCGGGTCGCTCAGAATTCCCAGGCCCTGGGCGGCAAGAGGGGCAAGCGGGCCCGCCTGCGCGACGCGCACGCGCACACCGGCGGGCATGTCGGTCGAAGCGGCGGCATCGGCGTCGCCTTCCTGCCCCTGGCCGGCGTCGTTTCCACACGCAGCAACCGCCTCGGGCGCCGCAGGAATCTCGCCAAGCGGCTCGTCGTCGGCCGCGCTCGACTCGCTTGCCCCCACACGACCGTGCGTGAAGAACTCCGCCAGGCGCGCCGCATGGTCGCGCTCGAGCTGGACAAGGTCGGTCTCGGCCTTGGCAAGGCGGCTGAAGATGTCACTTGCGACAGAAGCGAAGCGCTCCTGCTGCTCAGGCGTACCCACATGGAGGTACAGGGCGCCGAAGTCCTGCTCGCTCACCCAGTCCTGCCTGGGCAGACCCTCGCGCACGCGAGCGGCACGCAGGGCAAACAGCAGGACGCCCAGGTCAACCTTGGAGTCGGCCGCACAGGCATAGAGCACATCCTGCAAGGGATGGCATGCCTCAGGAACGTAGCGCGCGACCATGGCGCGGCCCTGGGGGGCGGCCACAACGCAGGGTCCCTCGGCCAGCATCTCGTCGCAGCGACCCAGCGTGCCACGGCTGCCTTCCACGCGCACCGCCTTGTCGGGGCCGCGCAGCTCGGCGGCCACCGAGGTGCCCGTGCGCCATGCCACGGCATCCGCCATGGCGAGGGCCTCAGACCCGTCGGCGTCCACGATGTTCGCAAACGCCTCGTCACCCTCGGCCATAAGCTGGGCAGGCAGGGCGCGCAGGCGCTTGAACTCGGCCTCGTCAGCCTCAATCATCTCGACAAACGCGTCGCGCACAGCGCGGCAGGGCCAGGGGATGCGCGAGGCGAGCAGCGCGGTCAGGGAAATCTGGCGCAGCTGAGGGGTTCCGGTGACCTGATGGGCCACCTGCGGGGAGTGCGTGATGACATTGTAGAGGTAGTCGGTGTCGGTGCGGTCGTGGGGCACAAGGGCGTACACCTGCCTGCCGAAGGAGAAGCGGCCCCGCTCCCTGCGCGCCATGACGTAGCCGGTGTTTGCCACAATCTGGCCGTACGCAGGGACGATGATTGCACCGCCCGCATCCACGAGCCAATCGTCGACACCAAACGACTGACAGTTGTCGGCAAAGTAGGCGTAGGGCCCCTTGCGCGCCGAGCGCTCGGCCACCGTAAGGTCCTGCTGGCCTTCCTTTGCCGCCCGGCACACGTCCCCGAGCCTCACCATCTGCATAGCCATGTCTCACATGCCTCCTCAACCGCACGACCCGCGCTACGGAATCGTTTATTGACTCGGCACATGATACCCGTACTTGCAGCCTGGCAGCCCGAGACTAGCGGATGTCGCCGCCGCGGGTGCCGGGCTGCCACACGCGCTCGGAGATGCGGTAGCCCTTGTAGTCCTCGCTGAGCTCGGTCAAGTCGAAAGGCGTCATCTGATAGATGTAGTTGAGCCAGTTGCGCCAGAAAAGATTGGCGTGGCTGCGCCAGGTAAGGCAGGGCTCGTTGGCCGGGTCGTCGTCGGGGTAGTAGTTGCGCGGCATGTCGATGGGCCTGCCCTGCCCCAGGTCGCGGCGGTACTCCGCGTCGAGCGTGCCCTTGGCGTACTCGAGGTGGCCGGTGATGAACACCTGGCGCATGTCGGAAGTCGCCAGGATGGAGGGGCCCGTCACCGGGCTCGTGCCCAGGGCGTACAGGTCGCGTCCGATATGCTCGTCGAGCTGGGCGAGGTCGATGCCGGCATGGCGGGAGTGCGGCATGAAGAAGCGCTCGTCAAAGCCGTTGGTGAGGAAGTTGTACTCGTCGGTGAGCCTGGTGGCGAACACGCCGAAAAGCTTGCTGGGCAGCGCCACCTTGTTCACGCCGTGGTGAAAGTACAGGCCCGCCAGGGCGCCCCAGCAGATGTGCAGCGTGGAGTAGACGTTGGTGCGGCTCCACTTCATGACCTCGACGAGCTCGTCCCAGTAGTCGACGTCCTCGAAGTCCATCTCCTCCACGGGGGCGCCGGTGATGACGAGCGCGTCGTAGCGGCGGTCGCGAAACGCCTCGAACGTGTCGTAGAACTTGACGAGGTGGTCGTGGGGGGTGTTTTTGCTCTCGTGGCTCGCCATGCACATGAAGTCCATATCCACCTGCAGCGGCGACTTGGAGATGAGGCGCAGGATCTGCGTCTCCGTCTCGATCTTCTTGGGCATGAGGTTGAGCAGCACGACCCTCAGCGGGCGCATGTGCTGCTTGGAGGCGACGTTCTCCTCAAGCGCGAAGATGCGCTCGTCGTCAAGAATCTCCTTGGCAGGAAGTCCGGTGGGGATGTTGATAGGCATGGGGGCTCCTTGGGAGAAGGCACATGGCTCGTGCGGGGTCGTTTTGAATGGCTCAAATTTCCAAGGGATAAAGATACCCTCTCCGGCGGCCAAGTGCGGCGAAGAACGATGCGCGGGTGCGATATGTTTTGATTGCCAGCCATCGGCGCGACTGATAGCGGCGGGGACCTCGTACGGCCTATAATTCCTGCCCAGACGACACTTCGACGATGGGAGCAACCATGCCCGTTCTCATGAACAAGGGAGACGACCCGCGCCGCGCCGCGTGGCTTTTCTACACCGACCGCGCCGAGCTCGACGAGTGGGGCCGCCAGATTGTGGAGGGCCGCTGGGACTCCGCGCGCCTCGTGGTTGATCCCGAGTCGCTCGAAAACGCTAAAAAGGCCAGCTCACCGGTAGAGGTATGGGCGCAGGCCAAGACTCTCATCCCTGAGGACTTCGACCTGGAAGCCGCGCGAGGCGAGGTGATGGAGGCCACGCAGGCCGCCATCGAGCGCGCGAAGATGGAAGCTGAGGTCAAGGCCGACGAGCAGGAAGATAGCGAGGAAACCGCTGACGCGGAGCGCACGCCGGCAGACGGCGAGAGCGAAGGCGCCTGCGAGGAGCCCGAGGGCGAGCAGGATACGCAGGAAGGCGACGAGAACCCCTTCGACTACGAGCCCGTCCCCGCGCCCGAAGGCCTGCGCATCCACGTGGGCACCACCACCCGCCAGGCGGCCCTGAGCTACCTTGTGGCGCACGAGAACGAGGACGGCGAGGGCGACGAGGAGGCTGCCGCCGACACCGACCTGCCCGGCCTGCAGATGCTCGCCCAGCTCATCGACTACATGCGCGACTCGGTCGACGGCCTGCCCTCATTTGCCGTGTGGCACATCGACCCCTCAGGCATCCTGCGCATGGTGCGTGCCAAGAAGGTCAAGGCCATGGCCGGCAACGTGCTGAGCGTCAAGAACTAGAAGTCCCGGGATGCGCTGTGGCTGCGTTCCTCAGGGCCTCATGTACTCCAGTACACATCGGCCCTGAGCGCCTTGCCACAGCGCATCCCTGTCGCCTTTGGTTGAAAGAGAGTGCAAAATCATGCAGTACAACTTTGACGAGGTCATCGACAGGCGCGGCACGAACTGCTGCAAGTGGGACGGCGCCGAGAAGGCAGGGCACTCCCCCGACGAGATCTCGATGTGGGTGGCCGACATGGACTTCCGCTGTCCCCAGCCTGCCATCGACGCCCTGGTGGCCCGCGCGCGGGAGGGCATCTTCGGCTACACGCAGACGCCCGAGAGCTACTACACCGCCATGTGCGACTGGTTCGGCCGCCGTCACGGCTTCCGCCCCCGCGAGGAGTGGGTCGTCATCACGCCGGGCGTGTGCTTCGCCCTCTCCATGGCCGTGCGCTGCTTCACGCACGAGGGCGACACCGTGCTCATCCAGCCGCCCGTGTACTACCCCTTCGCCAACACGATCGTCCAAAACGGCCGTCGCGTCGCAAACGCACCCCTCACCTGCAACGACGACGGTTCCTACAGCATCGACTTCGACGTTTTCGAGCGCGTGGTGCGCGAGCAGCGCCCGACGCTTTTCATCATGAGCAACCCGCACAACCCCGTGGGCCGCGCCTGGACCGAAGACGAGCTGCGCCGCATGGGCCAGATCTGCCAGGAGGCGGGCGTGCTCGTGGTGGCCGACGAGATCCATGCCGACTTCGACCGGCCAGGCCACCCGCACGTATGCTACGCGAGCCTGGGCGAGGAGTTCGCGCAGAACTGTGTGGTGTGCACCGCGCCTTCCAAGACGTTCAACCTGGCGGGCCTGCAGCTCTCCAACATCCTCATCCCCAACCCTGAGCTGCGCCGGCGCTTCGCCGACGAGGTGTGCGCCACGGGCTACGACGAGCCGAGCTGCTTCGGGCTGGCGGCGGCGCAGGCGTGCTTCGCCCAAGGCGACGAGTGGCTTGGCCAGCTCAAAGACTACCTCGAGGGCAATATCGCCCTCGTGCGCGACTTCATCGCCCAGCGCATTCCCACCCTCAAGTTCACCGAGCCCGAGAGCACCTACCTGCTGTGGGTGGACTGCCGCGGCCTGGGCCTGACCGACGAGGAGCTCACGCGCTTCATCCAGCACGACGCGCGCCTGTGGCTCGACATGGGCTCCATCTTCGGCAAGGAGGGCGAGGGCTTCATCCGCCTGAACGTGGCGTGTCCGCGCAGTGTGGTGAAAGAGGCGCTCGAGCGGCTCGAGGCGGCCGCGAACGGGCTTTCTCGCTAGCCGAGCGGCACGAACTGCACGCAACCCGTCCGCATCTGGGCGATTTGCGTGTCCGAAACATGCCTGTTCAAAAGGCACATGATAATGACTTGCGTCAAACGGTGCGGGACCGACCCGCACAAGGTATGGGGAGGATAGCCGATGGCGGCAGTTGAGCTTTTCGAAGGCGGCGCGTTTCTTGTCGACGGGCGCACGCTTGTAGCAGCAGACGAGGCGCAAGCCTTCAGCGAGCAGACGGGGCGCGCGCTCGACGCGCAAGGAGCACGCACGCAGACGATGGCGTACTCCATCATGGCGGCGCACAACACCGCACCCGACATGGAGCACCTCAAGCTGCGCTTCGACGCCATGGCCAGCCACGACATCACCTTCGTGGGCATCATCCAGACGGCGCGCGCCTCGGGCCTCACCGAGTTCCCCATCCCCTATGTGCTCACGAACTGCCACAACTCGCTGTGCGCCGTGGGCGGCACCATCAACGAGGACGACCACGCCTTCGGTCTCTCCGCCGCCAAGAAGTACGGCGGCATCTACGTGCCCGCCCACATCGCCGTCATCCACCAGTACATGCGCGAGACGATGGCCGGGTGCGGCAAGATGATCCTGGGCTCCGACTCGCACACCCGCTACGGCGCCCTGGGCACCATGGCCATCGGCGAGGGTGGCGGCGAGCTCGTCAAACAGCTGTTGCGCGACACCTACGACGTCAAGCGCCCCGAGGTCGTGTGCGTCTACCTGGAAGGGGCGCCGGTGCCCGGCGTGGGCCCGCAGGACATCGCGCTGGCCATCATCGGCGCGGTCTTCAGCCGCGGCTATGTGAAGAACAAGGTCATGGAGTTCGTGGGCCCCGGCGTGGCGAGCATGGACTGCGACTTCCGCAACGGCGTGGACGTCATGACGACTGAGACCACCTGCCTGTCCTCCATCTGGGTGACTGACGACAAGACGCGCGAATTCCTGGGCGCGCACGGCCGCGAGGCCGACTACCGCGAGCTTCGCCCCGGCGAGGTCGCCTACTACGAGGGCTGCGTGCGCGTGGACCTCTCCCAGGTGCGCCCCATGATCGCGCTCCCCTTCCACCCCTCGCGCGTCCACACGATCGACGAGCTCAACGCCAACCTCGAGGACATCCTGCACGAGGTGGAGGTCTCGGCCGAGCAGGTGGGCGACGGCAGGGCGACGCTGCACCTGCTCGACAAGGTGAAGGACGGCAAGCTGCACGTGCAGCAAGGCGTCATCGCAGGCTGCGCAGGCGGCAACTTCGGCAGCGTCCTGAACGCCGCGCGCGCCCTCAAGGGCAAGAACTGCGGCAACGGCGACTTCACGCTCTCGGTGTACCCCTCCTCGCAGCCCGTGTGCATGGAGCTCACGCGCCTGGGCGCCGCTCTCGACCTCATGGCGGCAGGCGCCATCTGGCGCACGGCGTTCTGCGGCCCGTGCTTCGGCGCCGGCGACACGCCCCGCAACGACGGCCTTTCCGTGCGCCACACCACGCGCAACTTCCCCAACCGCGAGGGCTCCAAGCCCGGTGCCGGCCAGCTCGCCGCCGTCGCCCTCATGGACGCGCGCTCCATCGCCGCCACGGCCGCCGCAGGCGGTGTCCTGACGGCCGCCACCGACCTACCTGAGGACACCTGGGACGAGCATCCCGCCTACACCTTCGACCGCACCTCCTACGACGCACGCGTCTACCAGGGGTTCGGTCATGCTCAGACGCAAAGCGAGCTGGTGTACGGCCCCAACATCAAAGACTGGCCCGCCATGGAGCCCCTGGCCGACAACATTCTCGTGCGCGTGTGCTCCAAGATCATGGACGCTGTGACCACCACCGACGAGCTCATCCCCTCCGGCGAGACGAGCTCGTACCGCTCGAACCCCCTGGGTCTGGCCGAGTTCACGCTCTCCAGGCGTGACCCGGGCTATGTGGGCCGCTCCAAGACGGTGGACACCTGGGAGAAGGCGCGCCTTGCCGGCGGCGACCCCTCCAAGGTCGCGCCCGAGGTGGCGCAGGCCTTCGCCGCGCTGCGCGGTTGCGCTGAGCTCGAGGGTCGCGTGCCGCAGGCTGGCGAGGTCGAAATCGGCAGCATGATCTACGCGGTGAAGCCCGGCGACGGCAGCGCCCGCGAGCAGGCGGCGAGCTGCCAGCGCGTCATCGGCGGCCTGGCGAACGTCGTGCGCGAATTCGCCACAAAGCGCTACCGCTCCAACGTCATGAACTGGGGCATGGTGCCCTTCCAGCTGGTCGGCGACCCCACCTTCGAGGTGGGCGACTGGCTCTACGTGCCGGGCATCAGGGCCGCGCTCGAGAACAACGAGCTTGCCGACATCTCCTGCTGGGTGGTGCGCGCCGCAACGGGGCGCGTCGAGAAGACCTCGCTCTACGTGGCGGACATGACGCCTGAGGAGAGGCAGATTGTGCTGGCAGGGTGCCTCATCAACTACAACAGGGAGAAGGCAGGGAAGTAGGGTTGTGCGACGAGGGGGCGGGCGATTCTCCCGACGCACGGCGAGTCCTCGTACCGAAAGCTGCGAAAACCCGGGGCAGGGGCGCGCGTTGCGCGCTTCTGCCCCTTTTCTTGCTTTCACTGCGGGGCCGCGCTCTGGGAGAATCGCCCGCCCCGCACGAACCACGCTTCCCCTGGCGAAAAACGTTTTGTTGGATTCGGGGGATATCGAAGGGTCGCGCTTTGGGAGCGCCCCGCCCGCACGAACCACGTTTCCCCTGGCGAAAGGGCGTTTCGTTGGGTTCGGGGGATATCGAAGGGTCGCGAGGCGGGGGTGCGCTCTGGGAGGGGCCCGCGATACATGATTCCCTTAAATGGAAGCGGGCGTAAACTCATGGCTCATGCGCAGAAAGGATTCGACATGGCAGTCTACTGCACGGAGTACCAATCTGACCTCATTGGCCCGCTTACCATCGCAAGCGACGGCGAGGCAATCGTGGGGTGTTGGTTCGAAAACGACCGCTATTTTGGCTATGGCGTCAAAGGCAGCATGGCGCAGCGAGACGACCTGTCTGTTTTTGCCCAGGTACGAGATTGGCTCGACCGCTACTTCGCAGGCGAGAAGCCCAACCCACGAGAGCTGCCTCTTTCGGCACGGGCCACCCCCTTCCAGCTGCTCGTACGTGAAAGCATGCTCGACATACCCTATGGGCAGACGACCACGTACGGAGCCATCGCCAAGCGCATCGAAGCACAGACGGGCAAACGCCAGTCGGCGCGGGCCGTCGGCGGCGCTGTCGGCCGCAACCCGCTTTGCGTTATCGCCCCCTGTCATCGCGTGGTCGGCTCCAACGGAAGCCTTACGGGCTTCGGCGGCGGCATCGACATGAAGGTGAAGCTGCTTGAGCACGAGGGTGTCGACGTGTCGTTGTTCTACTGCCCAAAACGGGGAACGGCGATCAACCCCTCCGACTGGCTCTCGTAGCGCGCGTCTGTCCCCGTCTGCTGTAGACGATTCACGGAGCTTAGCCGACAATGCTGCATATATTTTGCTAGAATCTCTTTAGGTTTCTTCTAGGGAGGTCGTATGCCAAGCATCATATCGAGCACGAAGTTGCGCAATGAGTACAACGAGGTGTCGCGAACCTGTCATGAGCAAATGGCACCCATTTTCGTGACGCGCAACGGCGACGGCGACCTTGCTGTTATGAGCATCGAGGCCTACGAAGCACTTGCGCGGCGCGCCCAACTCGTCCAGGAACTTGAACGCGGACATGCCGACGTTGAAGCGGGAAGGACGATGCCGGCAGCCGAAGCCATTCGAAGGTTGCGCGAGAAATTCTCATGACAGCATCCGAATGGAATGTCCTCGTCACCGAGACGGCCTATCAGGATTTACGCGAAGCCGCGGCGTACATGCGCAACACCCTGCTTTCCCCCAAAGCCGCGAAGACGTTCATCAATGCATTCGAGGTGGCAGTTGGCGACTTGTCCACATTCCCCGAAGGCAGGCCGCTCGTAAGCGACTTCGACCTCGCCAAACGCGGCTACCGATGGATTCCCGTAGGAAAGTTCATGCTTTTCTACACAACCGATCGAGACACCCATACCGTAGTGGCCGAGCGCCTGCTCTATGGGCCCCGCGACTGGGCCGCGATGCTCTAAGGATTAGGGCAAATGAATTGCCATCAGCCTGCATGAAGCCCAACATCCCGTACATACCAGCAGCATGACGGGCGGTAGTTCTCGACGCAAAGCCGATACGATAACTGGAAGCGCAAGAAGCCCGCTCCGTACGTTACCTCGTGGGTCGGGTCATCCTCAATGAGGACCGAGGGCGGGGCGCTCCCGGCGCGCGGCATATCCTCGTACCGAAGACTGCAGAAACCCGAGGCATGGGCGCTTCGCGCTTATGCCTCTTTCTTTGTCTTCACTGCGGAGGCCGCGCTCTGGGAGCGCCCCGCCCGCACGAGCCCCGTTTCTCTTGACAAAACACGTTTCGTTGTGTTTGGAGGACGACCAGGGGTCACATACTGTCAGTGACAATCACTTACATTCATGATATTCTGAGCGCATGCACCGGCGTGTGTTTGGAGGTCAAAATGAACTGCGCGGTACCAACGCAGACAGAAGTGATGGCAGTCATCGAGAGGATGCGGCAGCAGGGCACCGATGACGGGCTCTGTGAGGCTAAATCTTGTGAGCACGAACTGGGGCGAAGCGTGTGGGCGAGCGTGTCGGCCTTTGCAAACACCAATGGCGGCCTGCTGTTGCTTGGCATCGATGAGAACGCGAACTTCACCGTGCCTGAAGGATTCGATGCGAACAAAGTCATCGCCCAGTTCATCGATGGCATCGGCGACGGGTCGGCCAATGGGGCACGTCTCACGAACCCGCCTGCATATGAACTGGCGCGCGTTGAAGTCGACGGCAGACAAGCCGTTGCTATTCGAATCGAAGAAAACAAACCGCAGAACAAGCCCTGCTATGTCACGGGGCGAGGGTTGCCGACAGGAGCCTATCATCGCGTCGATGACCACGATGTCACGATGAGCACGACTGACGTCTTCGAGATGGTCAACCTCATGACGCCCAGCGCATCAGAGCGCGAGGAAATTGAGGACTCGTCGGCAAAGTACCTAGACCAAGAACTGCTCAATCGTTTTCTCAGCAAATGCAGGAATGGCTCAACAGCTCCAAATGAAACACTCGAACAAAAGCTCGCTTGGCTCGGCATCACCACGGAGGACGGAAAACTGCGCCTTTGCAGCCTCGTGGCACTTGGCGCGTTTCCACAAGGCTTTCTACCCGCATGCTCAATAGACGTCATCACGTGGCCCGGTACAGCGGATGATTTTGAGACAAACCTTCGCTATACAGACCGTAGGATTTGTGAAGGACCCCTCCCCGAAATGGTGCAGAGCGCCGTTTCGTTTGTAATGAGAAACCTGCGGTGCTGCGGCGTTTTGCAAGGAGTGGGACGAATCGACATCCCCGAGGTACCCGAGGAGGCAGTCCGCGAGGCAATCGCCAATGCCGTCCTGCATCGCGAGTACTCTCCTTATTTCCGCGGCACCTGCATCACCGTCGGCATCTATCGCGACCGTATCGAAATCACCAGTCCCGGAGGCTTTTGGGGTGGAAAAACGCTTGCGAACCTTTTCGACGGCGTATCGCGTTGCCGCAATCCCTCACTTATGCATATCGCATGCAACACCCCATACGGGATAGACGGCAGCGCAAGCACCGAAGGCATCGGGCGCGGCGTGTCCACCATGACAAAAAAGATGCGCGACCAGGGGCTTCCTGCGCCGTCCTTCAAAGTGACGCCCGACCAGGTTACCGTGCGGCTTTTCCGGCCGAGCATCTGGCCGCCGGAAGTCGACCAATGGGGCAACGTGACGTTTCCGGAGAATCCGCCGCTCAAGATACCCGAGATTCGCATTTCCGAAGACGCACCGCGCATCACCTCCCTGCCCGACTATGCCTTCACCGGAGAATGGTCTCCTTCTTGGATTGACAAAGACGGCTTCGCGCCCGCGGGGTTTGGGCCAAGCGCCGCCGAGAAGGCCAAGGGGTTCCATCCAGCAGGATATGATCCCATGTCGGAATGGCAGGAGGATCTCAAAGCATATATGCAGGATAAGCAGGCCGAAGCACGTGTGTGCAACGACGAACAAGGCCGTTACTTCATGATGACCAAAGACGGTTGGGTGCTCGACATCCTGCGCGAGCGATACCCTGAGCCGCTCACCATCCATGAGATTGCCGAGCGAGGCGAAAGATCATTGCCCGTCACACGCCGTGCCATACGCGAGCTCATCGATGCCGGAGAGGTTCTGGCAACCGCCCCCGCCACCAGCCGCAACCGCAAATACCTCGCAGCAGAGTGCGCATAGGATAAGCCTCATCACCCCCTAAACGCCAAGCTCCTTCTCTCCCCACTCCTTCATGGCGCTTAGGATGGGGACGAAGGATTGGCCGCGTGGGGTGAGGGCGTATTCCACATTGGGCGGGACCTCGCCGTGGTCGATGCGGGTGAGGAAGCCGTCGTCTACAAGCTCGCGGAGCTGTTTGGAAAGCGTTGACTCTGATATGCCGCCGATGCAGCGTCGAAGTTGGCCGAAATGGCGCACATCGCGGAATGCCACGTAGAACAGGATCTCGATTTTCCACTTGCTGCCAATCATGCGCTGGATGGTCGAGATTGCCTGGCAACGCTCGACTTCTTCACCTGTCCTGCGTGCCATATCCCCTCCTTCTGTACTCTAAATAAAGACAGTACTTCAAAGATTGTCGCACATCGCCCATGATGACCGCACAACCCACCTGCGAACACATGGGAGGAGCAGCAATGCACTACACGGGAACCGTATGGAGGCCGCCGTATGAGGCAGACTCGCTGATAATCGAGGCAACAGCCGGTTGCACTCATCATCGGTGCAAGTTCTGCACGCTTTACGAGGACTTGCCATTTAAGTTTCGCATGGCAAAATTCGAGCATATCGAGCAGGACCTCATCGAGGCCCAAGCCTGGTACCACGACCCCAGGCGCAAAGGCGAGGCACGACTCTTCGACATATCGCAACCAAAGCAGTGCCGAGTATTTCTGGCAGGGGCCAACCCGTTCGCCCTCGAGACAGGCCGGCTCCTCAAGATTTCAGAGCTCGTCACGCGCTACTTCCCCAGCTGCCACAGCATCGGCTGCTTCGCACGCATAACCGACGTAGCGCTCAAATCCGACGACGAGCTGGCAGAGCTGACGCATGCAGGCTTCGACGGACTCACCATCGGCGTGGAAACGGGAGACGCCCAGGCCCTCGCTTTCATGGACAAAGGGTATACGCCCGCCGACATCGTAGAACAGTGCCGCAGACTCGACGCGGCGGGCATGCGCTACGCATTCTTCTACCTGGCAGGAATATCGGGCAGGGGACGTGGCCTGGAAGGGGCGCGGGCAAGCGCCGAGTCGTTCAACCAGACGCATCCCTGGCTCATCGGCGTGAACATGCTCACCGTCTATCGCAGTTCGCGCCTCTACAGTGAGATTCATGCAGGTGCCTGGGCAGAGGAAAAAGAGGTCGAGAAATACCAGGAAATCCGTGAACTGGTGGAGAATCTCGCCATCCCCGTGCAAATCGCCCTGATGGGCGCATCGAACCCCGTGCAGCTCGCAGGACACTTGCCCGAACAGCGCACGCAGCTCGTCGATACGCTTGATCGCATTGTGTCTGACATAGGAGAGGGCGCACTGCGCGAATATCGAACGAGCTTGAAACACCTGTAAAACAAAGAGAGCAGGGGGCACCGCATGGCGTCCCCTGCTCCATCGCTCATCTATTCAGTAAACGCTCGACAAGCTCGTCTTACTTGCTTGCCTTCTCCTGCTCGGCGAGGTAGTCCTCGTAGGCCTTGGCGCCGGAGGCGGCCTCGAAGGCCATCTGGGCGGCGGTGAGGATGGCGTTGGAGGTCACCGTGCAGCCGGCGATGCCGTCAACGCCCTCGTAGGTGCCGGCCTCGAGGATGGCGTTGGCCACCAGAGGGCCCGCATCCAGGCCGATTCCGCTCGTCTCCTTGAGGCGAGTGAGCTTGAAGTCGGCCAGCTTGCCGGCCTCAAAGGTCGCCGCCACGTTCACCTGACCGCCGATGCCGCGAGCGGTGCCCGTGAAGGTGCCATCGTTGTAGCCGCCCTCAGCCGCAGCAAGTGCCTGCTCGGTGGCCGAGATGATGGCGTTGGAGGTCACCGTGCAGCCGGCCACGCCGTCCACACCGTCGAGGCCGCCCGCAGCCACGATGTTGCTCGCCACGATGGGGCCCGCATCCAGGCCGATGCCGCTCGTCTCCTTGAGGCGCGCGAGCACGAGGTCCACAAGCTGGCCACCCTCGATGACGGCCTCAACGTTCACCTTGCCGCCGATACCGCGCGCCGTACCCTTGTACAGTCCGTCAACATACGTTGCCATAGTTACATTGTCCCTTTCTCAGCAGGACATCGTCGTCATACCTCTAAAAGCGGGTTCTCACGCGCAAGGCGCACGGGGCCGCAGCGTACTGGACGTACGTGAGGCTCCGCGGAACGCGGCGCGTGAGGTTCCGCAGCCTCCTACTTAGGCCTGCGGGTCGAGAGCGGCACAGTCGAGGGCCGCAATACGACCGGTCGTCAGAGCCTCGCAGATGTTGCCGATGAGGTAGGCGAAGCCGTTGATGGAGCCGAACTCGCCGCAGTTGTACAGACGGGGGATAACGTTGCCCTGAGCGTCGAGCGTGCGGTTGTAACCGTCGTGCCAGGGGCCGCCCTGCGTGTTGATCGAGGAGCAGCACATCTCGATGGCGTAGTACGGGCCCTCCTCCGAGAGAGCCTGCATGGAGTCGGCAGAACGCTCGAAGTCGGCGTCCTTGCCCTTCTTGCAGGCGGCGTTGTAGGCGTCGAAGGTAGCCTTGAGGCCCTCGGCGTCGCAGGTCTCGACCTCGCTGGAAGGGTTCACGCCCTGCATCTTGGCGGCAAGCTCCTCGATGGTGTCGGCCTTGACGATCCAGCCCTTGTCGAGGGCGTAGTCGTTCCAGCCCTCAGTGGGCTGCAGGCCCTGGACGGCGCAGTAGGTGTCGAGCAGGCCCCAGTAGCCGGTGCCCTGGTACAGCTGCACCTTGTCGTACATGTTCTGGTCGAAGACCATCCAGAAGGGGAGGTTGGGGTACTCGTCGGCGTTGGGATACTTGCCCTTGTTGTGCGTCCAGTCGGTGAGCGGGGTCTTGCCGATGTTGTGGTTCATCGTGGTCTGCTCGTTCATGAAGCGCGAGCCGTACTTGTTGACCCAGAAGTACGTGGTGGTGTAGGGGTCGTAGCCCTTCTCAGGCATGGAGACGGCGCAGCCGACCTCCTCGGAGGGCAGGCGGTAGGCGCAGGCGCTCCACTCGCAGCCCTCGAGGTGCCACATGGCGGCGCCGGCGGCCGAGCAGATGTCGATGCCGTCGCCGGTGTTGTAGGGCGTGCCCCAGCACTGCTGGAAGATGCCGGCATGGTTGTACCAGGCCTGCTTGATCTTGCTGTTCTCAAAGCCGCCCACGCACATGATGACACCGTGCTTGGCCTTGATGGTCTTGACGGTGGCGCCGCCGTCGTCGGAGTACTCGACGCCCAGGACCTCGCGGGTCAGCGGGTTCTGCACGAGACCCGTGATGGGCGAGCCGAGACGCACCTCGGCGCCCTTGTCCTTGGCGATCTGGGAAAGAGCGGCGAAGAACTCATAGCCGGCACCGGGATGACCCTCGGGCGTGCGATAGAACATGATGGCGGAGTCGGTGGCGTGACGAGCGGAGCCCTCGCGGGTGCCCTCGAAGAAGCTGAAGCCGAGCTCGTCGGTCAGCCAGGGGTACATATCCTGCACCATGAAGTCGCAGAGGTGGTCGATGGCGTCCTCGTTGGGCACGCAGTAGAAGCTCATGCGCTTGGCCTTGGTCTTGATCTCGTCAAGGTCGCAGCGGAAGGTGTCGTGCAGGTTGGAGGTGGAGCAACCAAAGTTGCCGCCGTCCTCGATGGGGCTCTTCTCGAGGACGATGGTCTTCATGCCCTGCTCGCAAGCGCTGATGGCGGCCGTGACGCCAGCTGCGCCATAGCCGGCGACAACGATGTCGCACTCCTCATCCCAAGCCGGGATCCAGGGCTGCGTGGGGTCGACGGCCTCGCCGGCCAGGGCGGCCTTGGCAGCCACGGTGGCAGCGCCCGCTGCAACCGCGACGCCGCCGGTGATGAAGTTCCTGCGGGAGAGCTCACTAGCCATGTTCAATCCATCCTTTTCAACGTGGGGCGCCCGCCTGCACCCTCCCTGTGGGTACGGGCCACGTGATGCGTGGCCCCGCTGGGCGCGTTCCCATCTGACGGCTCGGACAATAGCCCGACCAAGGTGCCCGACACATCGTATGAGGTGTTGAAGTTGAGCAGAATCGGCCATCTCAACCTTATTGTTGAGATATCTAGCTGCGGGTTCTTCAATTCGTTAAATACGCACGCTACAATGCACCCCGATAGGGAGACGCGGCTCACCCGCCTTTGCACGAGCCCGTCGCCCACAAAATGACAAGCAGTCGCCCCAAATGACACCGGAAGGAACGACGCCGTGAAGCCCACCGCATTCATTCGCAGCTCCATGGAAATGCTCGCGTCCAAGGACAGGCGATGGCTTGCGTTGTTCTCCCTTGCCATCGGCGTCGCCTTGGCATGGACCTACACCCCGCTCTTCCTGACCCCCTTGGGCACAGGCATGGGAGCGGCCCTCTTCAGCGCCGACGGCTCCGTCGT
This sequence comes from uncultured Coriobacteriales bacterium, assembly GCA_934636245.1. Classification (GTDB taxonomy): domain Bacteria; phylum Actinomycetota; class Coriobacteriia; order Coriobacteriales; family UMGS124; genus UMGS124. The sequence goes on along the minus strand of CAKUAI010000002.1, from coordinate 109,105 downwards.
CGCCTTCTTTGTGGCAACCGCGCTCACCTATCTCGCAGAGGCCGCCTTCGGGACCAAGCCGCGCGCGAAGGCCGTACTGCGCTACGGCGTGGCACACACCGCCGTGGGCGTGGTGGGCGGGGCGCTGCTCGCCGGCGCCTCGCTCATGGCGACACCCGACTCGCTCCCCTTTCTCGACAGCCTCTCGGACGGCATCGAACTGGGAAGCACGGCCGGAAACGCGGGCCAGCCCCTGACCCCCGACTCGGGTCTTGTCATAACCCTGGGATGCATCGGCGCCATCTTGGCCGCCTTCTCTTCAACCTGCGCCGTGCTGCAGGCGTCGCGCCTGCTCAAGCGCCTCTCCCCCGCCCGCTCGGTGGTGGCGTGCACGGGCGCCTTCATGGTGGCGGCAACCATCACCGTGTGTGCCGCCTTCGTATCGGGAATCGCAGCGGGCCTGCTCATCTCCCTGGTGCCGGTGGTCACGCTGCTGCTGGGGCGCATGGCAGACGAGCGCGTGCCCTACGCCGACCTGTCGCGTCCGGGCGAGAAGAGCCTGACGCTCGTTCCTATCAAGCAAAAGGACGCCTGGCGCTACGGTGCCATCTCCCTGGGCCTCTTCCTCATGGGCGGCTGGGCCCTCAACAACGCCGGACAGTACAACCACCTGCCCCAAGACCTGCCCACAATCGCCGTCGTGCTCCAATGCGTGGCGGTGCTCGTCGTGTTCGCCCTCGCCGCGGCGGCATTCCAGTCGACAAAGAACCCCATCGGCTACGACCGCATCTGCCAGGTGTGCGTGCCGTTGTGCGCCCTGTCCATCCTGCTTGAGTTTTTGCCCGAACACAACGCCGGCTACCTCGACGACCTGGGCGTATGTCTGACCTTCGTGGGCCTTTTGCTCGCCGACCTCATGTGCTGGGTCATCCACGTGTGCACGGCGCGCGGCCCCCAGGCCCAAGACGCGCGCACCTTCGACATCATCCGCGCCATGACCTACGCGGGCGCAGCGCTTGCCCGCATCATCGTCTATTGGATCGTGTGGGCCCCGCTCGACAAGCCCAAGGTCGCCATGACCATCGGCTTCCTCATGCTCATCGTGACCATCGTGTGCCTGCCCACGGCGGGGGCGAAGGTCATCAGCGTCACCGCCGGCCAGCCCACGAGCCTGCGCGACCTCGACGGGGAAAAGCGCGAGCGCCTGAGCGGCCTCATCGTCTCGCACGGACTCACGGCCCGCGAGGCGGAGGTGTTCGCCCTGCTGGTGGACGACCTCGACGCGGCCACCATCGCACAGCGCCTCAGCGTGTCGAACGCCACCGTGCACACCCACATCAGCCACGTCTACACCAAGTTCGGCGTGCACTCCCGCAAGGAGCTCGAGCGCATGGTGAAGGCGAAGGAGTAGGGCAGTCCTCTCGCTCGCCCTGCATTGCCAACAGCGCAATGCAAAAAGCACCTTTTTTCAGCACGGCAAGATTTCGCGCATTTCACCAGAGCGTCTAGCGCATGCCCTAGTTGAGCGGTACTTCGACCCGCTCAATCAGCGCTTCGTGCTCTCCTGTCTTCTCGTCATATGACACGCCCACCAGCACGATCTCGCCGTGCCAGTGCCGCAAAACGGCAGGGTAATCACGCTGCTTGATTTGCTCGATGGCCGCACACACAGGCTTGTTCCATTTGAGCTCGATAAGCAGGGCAGGTAGGGTCGACCCCCGTTTGGGCAGGTACACGAGGCCTGCGTAGCCCCTACCGCTCGCCAGCTCCTCCACGGTCGCATACTCATCAATCGCCGAGATGTACGCGAGCTTGACAGCAGCCCTCAGGGCCTGCTCGTTGTTATAAAACAAGGGCGCGGCAGCCGAAGAGTGAGCCTGCTGCAAAGCACGCGCCACAGCAGATGCGTTGCCATCAAGAGTTGCCTGGAGCAAAGCATCCGAGTCAAGGACGAGCTTGGCAAGCTCGGGATGATGGCTTTTGCGCAAGGCGTTTTCAAACTCCTTGTGAATCTCCTCGTTTGGCACAAACGCCTCGGCCGTCTGAGCATCATAGGCCAGGTACCCAAGGTGGATAAGGAGCGTCAGCACATCATTGCGGTCGCGCATCGTCACCATGTCGTTGGCAAAACCGCCCACTTCGACACGCACACGCTGCCCACCAAGCATTGCCACAACATCCTGTCGCAAGCCCTCGAGGTCGAGGTCAATGTAGGGACGCAAGGCCTCATAGCTCTCAGTTGAAGACCAGAAACTTTTGATTGTGCCCTGCATCATGGCGCTCACGACCGAACATGGGTTATACACGTGGCTTCCGTGCAGGAGATAGCCGTCGTACCAGGAGCGTATGGCGGAGAAATCCCTCCCCCATTCGCAGCACAAGGCCTCGACCTCACTCTGGGTAAACCCAATGTATTCCTGCAGCGGCTCAGGGTCGGTCATGGAAGCCTCTTGGAACATGTTGAGAACCGAGTGCGTTCCATACTTCTTGATGGGAAGAATGCCCGTCATATACGCCAGTGCAACATACGGCTTGTCTTTAAGCATGTCGCGCAAAAAACCGATGTACGCCTCCTGAGCAGCATGATCATAGGGAACCTCGCGAAACAGGGCGTCCCACTCGTCAATGACAAAAATGAAGCCAGGGTGCGCGGGATCTGCGGCGATGGCATGCGAAAACGCCTCGAACAACGTCGGACAGTTTTTGTCAACACAATCAGGGTATGCAACCGCAAGCTCGCCAACAATCTTTGACGTCACGTATTGAGGGAGATTGGACGCAGAAGACGCGGCGCTCAACAGCTGGCGCATATCGAGCCATACGACATCGTACGCGTTAAGGTGCTTGGCGTAATCGGCCGTACGGGCAACAGAGAGATCGTCAAACAGGGCATGCGAATCGATACCGCGCTGGTAATAGGCGCACAACATATTGGCCGCCATGGTCTTGCCGAACCGACGGGGACGGCTTGAACACACATAACGCTCTCCACCCCTGTTGACACGAGCATTGAGGGCGGCGAGCAGACCACTTTTGTCAACATAGATGCTGCTGTTGCGATCCATCCGCATCGAACGGTTGCCCGGATTGAGATACAGTCCCATCATCGCCCCCCCTCTCGTCGCGCAACGTGTCAAGGACAGTTTAGATGCAACACATAAAATTGGACAGAGCGGCACAGCGTCCCCACGTCTCAAGCCTTATAGAGAGACAAAAAAACGGCCGGCCCTCGCGCTCGCCTGTTATCGCTGCCACAAAGACGGCACACCAATCGCGTAGAGGGGCACGTTGCGCATCCAATCTTGCTCACGATACCCCGAGAGCGAAAAACGCACGGCACAGACTTCGGGGTTCTTGTCTTTGAAGGCCTTCAGGCTCTTAGCCCGTAAGTTTTCTTCCGCCTTAACTTCTATTGCGAACGTCTTTCCGCATCCCTGCGCCAAAAAGTCAATTTCACCCGACGAGTTCTCTGCCGACCAGTAGAACGGCCTCATCCCGCAGTCTGAAATGAGTTGCTGACACACATACTGTTCGGTCATTGCACCCTTGAACTCGGTGAATACCGCATTGCCGTCCACAATGCTTGCAGGATCAAGCCCGCTCATAGCACCTAGCAAACCTACATCGGAGAGAAACACCTTGAAAGCCTTGTGGTCGTTATAAGCAACGAGCGGCATTCCAGGTTTAGTTACGCGATGAACCCTGTGTATCAGACCGGCCTGCTCCAACCACACGATAGATTCTTCGAAGTCTTTCGCCCTGGCACCTTCGCGGACGCGCCCAAATACGAACTTTTTGTTCTCATGGGAAAGGTGCGCCGGAATGGAATCCCAAACCTCATGGACCCTCGGATACAAACGCATGGGAATATGCTTGGCAAAGTCTCGTTCGTAGTCCTCAAGTATCTGCTCTTGAACTCGCCGAACAGCCTCATAGTCCCCCGTCGCCGCAAACTCATCCACAACAGCCGGCATGCCCCCAACAACGCAGTATCGCTTAAGGGCGAGAGCCTCCCTATCCCTGAAGGCATCGATGAGCGCCAGGTCGCCTTTATCAACCAACTCCCGCAGCATCCGCTCGCCCGTTGCATCGAGAAACTCACGGAAGCTCATGGGATGCAGATTGAGCGTATCCACCTTCCCGACGGGATAACCTGAGCCCTCCATGGCAGAAATGCCCAACAAGGAGCCCGCTGCGGCGACCGCGTAATCAGAAGCCTCCTCGCAGAAGTACTTCAGTGCCGTAAGAGCTTTTGGGGCAGACTGAATCTCGTCGAGAATTATGAGCGTTGATGACGGCTCTATACGCACGCCCGTCAGCAACGAAAGTCCGTCAATGATTCTCCCCATGTCAAAGTTGGCATCGAAGAGAGCGCGAGCCGCCTCGTTTGCATCAAGGCTCACGTATGCGACCTTTTCGAACTGCGTTTTGCCGAACTCCTTGAGAAGCCAGGTCTTACCCACCTGGCGCGCCCCGTTGAGAATGAGGGGCTTGCGGCGCCGCGAGTTTTTCCAGGCAACAAGCTCGTTCATGAGGAACCGCTCCATGACTACCTCCGCATACAGAGACACGTCCTTATTAATGCGTGATATTACATTAATAAGGACGTATTTTTGTGGTTATCTACATTTTTCAGTCGGAGATGTTCAGCACGTAGACAAAAGCATGGCAATCACTCGTGCAGCGGCAATACGCAAACGAAAGCCCGCCAACAAAAAACGGCCGGCCCTCGCGCTTGAGGGTCGGCCGTCCTTGTGAGTGAAGCTTGAATTGCAAGAAATCGCGCGCGATGCGCTTACACCAGCGTCGCGAGGCACAGGCGCAGGCACCAGCCGCCAGCGAGTGCGCATACAAGAGCCGCAAGGCCCAGGACGAGAAGCACGCCGCGCTTCTCGAGCACGTCGCCCTTGCCCACGACGAGCGCCGCAGCACCACAGGCAAGCGGGGCCACGATGCCACAGGCCACAGAGCCGCCCCAGAAGAGCAAGGCCTGCGCTCCCGACATCACCACGGCGAGCTTGTCGGTCGCGGCGACCTGTTTGGCACCGCCGATCATGTGGGTGCTCATGGAGTAGGTCGACTTCGTGACCTGCGCGGCCGCCTGGGTGTCCAGGCCGTACCACACAAGGTAGGCGACGAGGCCCACGCCGGCGAGCACGGCGCACACGGCCAGAGTCGCGCGGCCGGTCTTGCAGGCGGCCTCGTCCTTGAGCAGCGCGCCCAGCACCAGGTGGGCGGCAGCGCCGAAGAGCAGCGCCGCACCGAGGTAGAGGGCCATGAGCGTGTACAGGCCCGCACCCGGCTTTGCCGAGAGCACCGCACCGCAGGTCATGGCAGCCACCAGCAGGACGGACACAACGATGGCCGCGATGCCGCACCAACGGGGAACGCTTCCGTCCTCGGTGCGGCTCGACATCACGAGCATCACGACGCAGACAACCACAAAGAGCACCACGCCGTACAAGGCGAGCGTGACGCCCGACGTGAGGTTTGCAAAACCGCCGAACAGACGCTCGGGGCGTCCCAGGCGCAAGGCAAACAGCGCGATTCCAGCTAGCGCCAAGGCGCCGGCGACAATCGCCGACGCCTTGTTGAGCCGCTCAGAGCGCCACCTTACGCACGCTGCGCCCTGAAAGCCGAGAACCCCTGCGCCCAGGCACGTCACCAGCGTATACAGCGCTAGATAGACCTGGGAATCCATAGCGGTTTAGCTCCTCCACTCGCGATCGCGACGGTCGCCGTAGTGCTGGCGAAGGATGTAGTAGTTCGAAGGGGCGTTGCCCGTGTCGGGCAGCTGGTGCAGGTCGTCGTCCTCGAAGGGCTGCACGGCGTCGCGAATCTTGACGCGAACGGCCTGCTGCTCCTCGTAGGTGCCGGCGGCCTCGGGGCGCCAGGGGCCCTCGAAGGAGTCGATGCCCTCGTCGAGGTCACCGAAGAAGCGGGCGCGGGCGCCGCACTGGGCAACGCAAGCGGGAAGCTCGCCCTGCTCGACAAGCTGGGAGCACAGCGTGCACTTCTCGGCGACGTTGCTGTCCTCGTTGATGTAGCGCACGCCGTAGGGGCAGGCAGAAAGGCAGGCGCCGCAGCCGATGCACAGCTCCTTGTCGATCTGCACGGTGCCGTTCTCCGTCTTGATGGAGGCGCCGGTGGGGCACACGGTGACGCACTCGGGAGTGGCGCAGTGCTGGCACTGCATCGGCAGGAAGTACATGTCGACGTCGGGGAACTGGCCGCCCTCTTCCTTGGTGACGGGGCCGACGCGCATGCTGCGGATCCAGAAGTTGCCCACAGGCACGCCGTTGGCAGCCTTGCAGGCGACAGTGCAGGCAAGGCAGCCCGTGCAACGGTTCAGGTCAGTGACGACTGCATACTGAGACATAGCGGGTTCCTCTCCTCTCAATAGTCATTCAGCAGGAAGGATGGATCAAACCATCCCAGTAGACGGAGGCATGGCGACCACCAGGTCGTATCAAAACCTTCCGCAAAGACGGCGGCCCATATGCAAGGCGCAGAGAGGCGATGTGTACTGGACGTACATGAACCTCTCTGGAACGCGGCAGATGGGCCGCCGCGATCGGGTGAGACAAAGAGCCACGTGCTTTCAAACGGAGGCGCAGATACAAGGCGCGCGATGGCGCAGTGTACTGGAGTACATAAGCCTGAGCGCAACGCCGTAGCTGCGCCTCCGCAATCGGGTGAGACTCGGTCTCTACTCCTTGATCAGCGACTTACTCGTCTGCAAGCCGTTGACACCCGCGCGATAGTAATTCATGCCCTCCGCGGACGGATCAGCGGTGAGCCATTCCTTCAGGCGCGGGTCAGTAGACTCCCAGATGACGGGGTTGCCGTCGGGGTCGCAAGGCACGGGGTTGCCGAAAGGCGAGTTCTCGGCCGTGGCCTTGTACACCACGCAGGGGATGCCGCGCATCTGAGAAGCGCCGCAGATCCAGCACTGGGCGTACTTGTCGAGCGTGCAGTTGATGTTGACAAGCTCGAAACCGTGGCTTGCGGTGTCGACCTCGGGGAACCACCAGCCGTGGTTGGCGTTGGTCGTGCCCTCCTTGATGCCGTAGTACAGGTCGATGACCTCGCGGACCTTGCCCCACGGAGTCTCGATCCACACCCAGTCGCCCTCTTCCAGACCAAGCTTGGCGGCGTCGGCGGGGTTCATCTCGAAGCGCGGGTAGGGCCACAGCTCGCGGCACCAGGGGAGCTGACGGTGCTCGGTGTGGAAGTAGACGGGCTGACGGGCACCGGTCGTCATGATGAAGGCGGCCTCGGGGTTGGCAGCAAGGGCGGCCTTGTAGCCTTCCTTGTTGATCATGTGCTCGTTCTCGTCCATCTTGCCGGCAACGGCCTGGTTCTCGCCGATCTGGTCGACCAGGGCTGCGTCGTAGAACTCCGGGTTGGCGATCTTGGAGTTCTGCGGCTCGCGCCAGTGCGGGAACTTGTCCTCGTCGTCGATGTAGGACTCCATGATCGTGGACCAGATCTCCACCTTGGCGGTGGGGGTCATGAAGCCGGCCTTCTCGTCGACGGCGGGGTACAGGTTGTAGCCACCCTCCTGACGACGATAGCCCATCTCCCAGCGACGATAGGTGCCCCAGCGCTCGGGGTGGTACTTGCGGCAGTCGAACCAGCCCTCTTCCTGGAACTTGGCGGCGTACTCCTCGAAGGTGGGGCCGTCGGGGAACTCAGGCGTCTTCCAAGCGTCGCAGGCAGCCTTCAGAACGCGAGCCTCCTGCTCCTCGTAGGACACGGTGCCGCCGCACTGGACGAAGTCCTCGACGTTGAGGTTGAGCCACTCGTCGTAGTCAGGGTCGGTGTTGTTGAACGGCACGCCCATGGCCTTGTAGAGAAGCACGACGAACACGGGGTCGTAGATGCACTCGCCCTCGGGCTGCTTGGCGCGCTGGCCGGCACCGAAGACGCCGCCTGCACCCTGCGAGACGCGCGTGGTGTTGACCTCGAGCCAGTGCAGGCAGGGGAACACGACGTCGGCGCAGCCGTTGTTGGGGCAGCTCCACAGGTTGATGTCAACCCAGAAGTCGAGCTTGGTGAGAGCCTCCCAGGCCTCGGTCAGGTTGGACTCGTTCATGAAGTCGCCCGACATGCACACGCCGGCATGGATCTGGTAGGGCGTGTCAATCTCGTTGATGGAGTCCCAGATGGTGGCGGAGTCAGCCCAACGGTTCCAGTAGCGCAGCAGCGGGAAGCGCTCGGCGCTGATCTGCTTGGCGTTGCGCTCCCAGCTCGTCTTGGGGTTCGGCCAAGCGGTGGAGGGACGGTATGCGCCGCCCTTGCGCTCGGCGATCCAGCGGGCCTCCTCGTCGGTGGGAACCTTGTTGTCGTAACGCTCGGCCAGGGGCGAGTCGTTGTCGATCAGGTACTGGACGAAGTCCTGGATCTCGGGGATCTGGTCCTCGATGGACTTGTCGCGGCCCTCCCACGTGATGGCGTTCTCGCCGTAGTCGGTGGAAAGCATCGTGGCGCGGCCGGGGCAGCCGTCGACCTCAGCCTTGGAGGAGCCACGGTTGCCGGCAGGCTCGTCGGAGTTGCCCGTGATGCAGGCGATGAGCTGCAGGGCGCGGGTGTTCTGGACGGCGTGGCCGGTCTGGTCGGGAGCGAGCTGGTAGTGGATGCCGCCGTTGCCCATGGCCGGGTCGATACGGGTCGTGTAGGTCTTCACGGCCTGCTCGATGAGCTCGGCCGGGACCTCGGTGACCTCCTCGGCGTACTCAAGGGTGTAGGGCTCGAGGTTCTCGGCGAAGGCGTCCCACACGGTGCGGGCGACATGCTTGCTGCCGTCCTTCCACGTGACCTCGACCTCGCCCGGGAAGAGCGAGGGGAGCTTGGGCAGACCCTCGGGGTTGCACTCCTCGGAGCCGGCCGGGAAGCGGTCGGGCTCGGTGGAGGGGTCGGCGAAGGTCGAGATGTCGGGCAGCCATGCGTCGGCGGCCAGCGGCTTGTAGGGGTGCTCGACCCACATGCCGGTGGTGGGGATGCGATGCTCCTCGCCCTCCCACTGGCAGGCCTCGGAGTCCCAGTAGGTGAGGCGCTCGTTGGCCTCGTCCCACACCATGAAGCGCTTGGGGGAGCCGTCCTCCTTGAGGTCGGCCTCGGTGAGCAGGCGGGTCCTCATGTGGATGCCGCCGTTCATCTCCATGAACCAAACGCCGTCGCCGGGCTCGCCCTCCTTCTCCTTGTCCTCGCACCACAGGAACGGGGCGTTGGTCCAACGGCGCACGAAGGCGTCATCGTAGGCCTCGTTGTCGACGATCCACTTCAGCCAGGACAGCGACAGGCACAGGTCGGTGCCGACACGCAGGGGCAGCCAGATGGAGCTCTCCTTGCCCAGCGGGGTCAGACGCGGGTCGACCAGGATGTGGCAGGCGGCGTGCTGCGCAACGTCGGTGACGGTACGGTTGTTGGAGTCGTAGTTGGAGTACTCAGCGGCGGTGCCCCACTGCACGTAGACCTTGGGCTCGGCCTCGACCTCCATCCACGGGGAGCCGATCTCGTCGGTCAGGATGCCGCCGAAGTGACGCGGGCCCTTGCAGATCTCGTAGGCAAGGTGGGCGTTGGGCGTGCCGAAGACCTGCTTGAGGGTTCCGTAGGGAGCCTGGGTCCAGACGCGGGAGGTGCCGCCCATGGCGAAGACGGACTCGCCGCCGTACTTGTTGACGATCTCGGTGAGCTTCTCGCCCACGAGGTCGAAGCCTTCCTTAAGGGAGATGCGGACCCAGCCCGGATCGTCCTCGCCCTTGGGGTTGGTGCGCTTCATGGGGTAACGAAGGCGATCGGGGTGGTAGGCAGCCTGCATCGAAGCCTGGGACTTCGAGCAGCAGTGGCCGCGGCCGTGAGGCGTGGACTCGTCGCCCTCGACCTTGACGACCTTGCCGTCCTCGACGGTGACCCAAACGCCGCACTCGACCTTACCGCAGGCGCGGCAGGTGGAACGGATGCGCTTGACCTCGCCAGCGGTCTCGTCGGCACCCTCCGCGAGCGCCTTCATGGGCTCGGGGGCGCCCCCGGCCATGGCGCAGGCGGCGGCCGTGACGGCGGCGACCTTGACGAAGCTACGGCGGCTCATGGTGAGCTTGGCCATATCGTGCTCCTCTCTTCTTTCCTACATGACGTATGTGCTCGTGTGCATGCCGTGCCCCTGTGCGGGAAGGCTCGCGTCCTTGCACGCTTCCAGACTCTAGGGGCGCCGCGCCTCTACCCCCTCATTCCAACGGGTGGTTTTGGTCGTTTGAGCGCTCTACACCAAACGGGATGATTGTGTCTGTGTGATGATTGGCTGTACCATAATTGCAGGTACATGGCTCATCTTGAAGATATTTGCATGATTGGGGCACTCAAGTAGAATGTGCTGGGGATACAATGCATGCCTGCAACTGCGCCAGGCGCGCAAGGCGGCATGTACTGCGGGACGGGGGGAAGAGGGATGGCGTTTCGTATACCAAAGGTGAGCCTTCGCGTGGAGGCGGCCGACGAGAGCGACTTGGGCGAGGTACACGGCGAGGCGGTGGGCTTGGGCCTCATGCTCTTGCTCGCCCTCGACATGATGCTCGGCGGCGACCAAGGGTCGGGTGTCATGCCCGGCCTCATGCGCTACGCCTTCTGCGCGGCGGCGGCCGCCATGCTGCTCTGCGGCGCCCTCCTCGACAATCGCGTGCATGCGGCCTTTCGCACCTATAGGCCGGTCGTCGCCGCCATGGTCCTCTTTGTTCCCGGCGCCTTCTGCGGCATCGCCGGCAGCTACATGGATCCATCGCTTCAGGTTGCGTTTCAGCTTGTCGGCGGCATCTGCAACGGCCTGAGCATGGGCCTGCTCGTCTTTTTGTGGGGCATCAGCTTCGGGCGCATGGGCCTGCGCGACATCACGCTGAACTCCGTGCTCGGCGTGATCGGCGGCATCGGAGCCTATGTGCTGCTGCGCTCCTTCTTGCCCGAAACGCCTTGGCTGCACGCCGTCATCTCGCTTCTGCAGTTCACACACCTGGCACTTCTGCGCACGCGCGTGACCGACCGCCTGCCCGACCCCGACATGCGCGAGAACACCTATTTCGCCGAACTCAAGGTCAAGCGCGGATCGCTTGCGCTCGTGACGTTCCCGGCAATGTTCTGTATGGGCCTGATTCTGGGCAACATCATCATGCATGCAGGCGTCATCATGAAGCCGCAGACGGGCTTTGCGGGAGCGCTCCTGTGCATCGCCCTCTCGCTTGTGGGGGGCGCGCTGGTACTCGCGGTGTGCGCGGCAACCAGGAGGCGCGACCAGTCATTCGGCAGGGCGTTTCGCTCCACAGTGCCCATCATCGCCATCCTCATGCCGCCCCTGGCCCTCTCCGTCACCCAGGGCCTGTCTTTTGACAACCAGCTACTGCTCATCAACTTCACCATCGTGTCCTCGATGGCGTGGGCCTACCTGGGCTCGCTTGCCCAGGGCTTCCGCTTGTCGCCGATGTTCCTATTCGGCCTAGGGCAAGGTGCCCTCGCGCTTGGCTACGTGCTTGCCGCGCCCGTCAACGCGCTCATCGCAAGCACCATTGCGCAAAACATACCGGGCAGCATGCTCGCCCTGGTGGTGAGCCTCATCGCCCTTGCCATCGCGAGCTCGCTGCTACCCCGCCGCGAGGACATCATGGCCATCGTGGTGCACTCCTTCAAGCCCGCGGAGATGTGGGGTGTCGACGAGGATGTTGAGGGCACGCAGGCTGGCAGCGCCCAGGCTGCGAGACAGGCCGGAGCATGGGAAGCAGGCGCCGAACGCGCGAGCCAGCGCGACGGCAACGCCATCCCCAAGAGTCACGGCGGCACGCCCTATGCACAGCCCGCCCCGCTGGCAGCCGCCGGCGCCATTGCCGAGTCCGATGAGGTGCGCAAGGGCCGCTTCGTGCGCCGCTGCGAGTACGTCGCCGACACCTACCTGCTGTCGCGCCGCGAGACCGACGTGCTCTTCCTGCTGGCAAAGGGCCGCAACGTCGGCTACATCACCCAGCAGCTCTGCATCTCCGAAGGCACCGCGAAGACGCACGTGAACCACGTGTACAAGAAGTGCGGCGTGCACTCCCGCCAAGAGCTCATCTGCCTCATCGACTCCTTCGACGCGTAGGGGCGAACGGGCACTCGACTGGCGCACCGCACTCAACTGGCCCACTGGCGCTCAACAGGCGCACCGGCACCCGACTGGCGCGACCCGAACGAGAAAAGGCCGCCCGCACAGCCGTTCAAAACGGCTTGTGCGGGCGGCCTTTTGCGTGTCGGCGCTAAAAAATGACGTATGTTTGCGTTTTAATCTTCCGACCATCTGCAGGGCGGCATTGGACCGCAACATCGTCCCAGGTAGATGAGGAGCGTCTGGAAGACCTACTGACCAAGCTCCCATTAAAACGCAAACTCGCGCGTTTTTTGTCCTCCCGGACCTACGGACGCAGGCCCAGGACGCTGGAACAGTACTGCTGGCCGCTCATGGTAGCCGGGGCCTCGGCTCCTAGGGCCTCGAGCGCCGACGTGGGTCGCAGGAGCGCAACCTGCTCCCCCACCTCCGCGCGCGTGCGGTGAAACGAGGCGCCCAAACGACGTGCCGCATCGGCAGGCATGCGCTGGATGTACGAGACCACAAGCTCATCGGCGCAGGTAGACAAGGTTGCGCTGAGCTGTGGGGCATCGACGAGCCCTTCATTGGCACCCAGGGCGGCCGCAAGGCGCGGATGCACGCCCACAAGCGCATCGGGACGGCAGATGTAGGCGCGCTTGTCCATGAGGGGCACGACCTCGCCGTGGACGCGGGCACCGTAGGCCTCGACGGGCGCCAGGGTCAAGCCGGGGTCGAAGGCGCTGCGCTGGGCGACGGCAAAGAGGCCGACGGCATCCAAGGCGACGAGGTCGTCGCCCAAAAGCGGGAACAGCTGGCGAAACGCCGGGGTCCTCGCCGGGTCGATGGCCTCAAGCAGGCGAAACCCGCGCGGGGTAGCCGCACAGGCTTTGAAGAGCGCCTCGGCCTCGCGGACGCGTGCGGCGAGCTGGCGTGCTCCGGAGAAGGGCGCATTGCCCGCGTCGACCTCGGCGCAAGTATCCTGCAACGCCTGGACGATGCCCTTGCCCCCAGACGTCGCGTAGGCCTGAAGGTTTGCCCAGGCAGTCGCACCGAGGTCGGCATAGCCCAGCGAGCACCAGGTGCGCCAGCTCGCAATGTCGCTCTCGTCAGCCAAAAGACCCAGGGCGGCGAAGCAACGCAGGGGCGCGCAGCCCTTCGGGTCGCGCGGGTCACAGGCAAGGGGGCCGACGTAGGCCATGTCGCACACCTCGATGCCGGCATTCGCAAGCGACTGCGAGATGCGGCGGGCCCACGGGCGATTGGGCACGACGAGAGCCACGGGGCCATCGCCCACGCGTGCGCCGGAGAGCGTGAGGTCGACGAGCGCGGTGACGCCTGCAGCCTCCTCGGCGGCATCGCCCCACTTCACGGCTTGAGAACGAGCCGCGTTCATACGATGAGAAGGTTGAGGCAAGGCGCACACGCCCGCGGCATCTGCCAGGGATAGAAACGCGCGCGGGTCAGTCCCATCCGCACGGGAGGCGCCCAGGCGGTCGGCGTCGCCCACAAGGAAAAGACTCGCCTGGGCAAGGCATGCCACAAGCCGCAAGGCCTCCAGGGGCACCGCATCGGCGTCGTCCACAAGGATGTGAGCTACGGCATGCCCGCCCTCCCCTTCTGCAGCAAAGTGGGCGCGAGCCTGGGCAACAAGGGACTCTGGCAGCATGGCATTGCGCGCAATAAGGGCATCAAGCAGGGCTTTCAGACAGGCGTCCTGCTCCTGCCCGCCAGAGGGGGCACCATCTCCGCTTGTCCACATGGCCGTCGCCTGGCCCTGGGCGCAAGCGATGTCCCCGGCCGAGAAACCCGCCGAGCGCAGGTCGGCAAGAAGGAGCGAGCGCTCGGTGGCCCCGAGCACACGCGGGGAGCCCGCAAACTCATGGGCAAGCCTGCGCCACGAGACAACGCGGGGGGCCTGGCTGCCGTCAAGGCTTGCAGCAAGACGTATTGCCAGCTCAAGTGCCCCATCGGCACTCGGCGTCACCACGAGCACGTCAGTGGGGGCCACGTCGCAGGTCAGCAACTCATGCACGCGCGCCACAAGCGCCTGCGTCTTGCCCGAGCAGGCGCCGCCCGTCAGGACATCGACCTTGGGGGTGCACATGACTAGGCCCACGTTCCAGAGACGCTGTCGAGCGTGCGCACGCTGCCATCGGCCAGGCGCACGTCCCACATCGTGTAATCCAGGCTCGTCAGGTTGTCGCTTGCGTGCTTCAGGCGCGCAGGGGCCTCGGGCTCAGCAGGCTGCTCGTCACCTGCGGGAACGTCCTGTTCTGCGACCTCGACACCCTCGACGGACACAGTGTCCTCGGCGGGCTGCTCAGCCGCAGCGTCACAGGCAGACTGTTTGTCACCTGCGAGCCCGAAACTCTCAGCAAGGGTAGCCTGAGCCTCGGCAGACTTACCAGGGGCGGCCTGGGCCACGCGGTTCTCGTCATCCGCAGTCTCGACCTTGGCTTGGGCGGCCGTTCCCGCGGCGGCCCCAGCAAGGGCGGCCTGCATCTCGGCGGCCTCGCCCTCCGCAGGCTCGCCCTCGGCAGCCTTGTCAGCCTGGGTCTCATCGGCCTGCGCCTCGCCGGCGGCAGCGGCTGCCGCGGCGGCCTCGGCCTGCACGCGGGCGTTCTCAACCTGCTCGGCTAGGCTTGCGGCGGCGGGAGCCTCGATGCCTGCCATGTCGGCGGGCAGCACGCCCTGGGCAAGCAGCTCGCGCACGCGGCTGGCAACGGCCACCACGTCGGGCAGCTCGTCTGCCTGCGTGCAGGCGATACCGAAGGCGTAGGGCTTCATGTCGAGCTCGACGCGGTCGTAGGCAACCGTCTGATGTCCTGCTTCGCTGCGCGACTTGTTGAAGTTGGCGATAGTGGAAGCCACCTTGTAGGCCTTGGCCTCAAGCCAGGTGCGCATGGCGTCCCACATCTGATCGCCATCGCCCTCGCTGGTCCAATACGGCCTGCTCATGCGGCAGATAAGGCGCATCTCGTTGTTCACGGGAGCCTCGGGCGCGCAGGGCTCGTGCGAAACCACGGTGATGGGGCCCACATAGGCAAAAGAACGCTTGATGTCGGCCGCGACGTCGGCGTTGTGCTCGCGGGAGTCGAGGCTGACCTTCTCGATGAGGGAGGGATGGATGAGCATGGAAGTCTCCAATCGTTGTTTTCTAGGCGTTGACGCGAGCCGACGTGAAATCCTTCAGCAGGGAGCCGCTCGGAAGCGGGGCCAGACCCCAGGCGTGCAGCGCATAGACGAGCAGGTCGCTGGGGCGAACGGTGGTCGTGCGCAGACCGCCGGCGCCCATGGCGACCTTGTAGCCCTTGAGGTGGGTGCGCTCGGCAAGCTCCAGGTCACAGCGGGCAAAGCCCGTGCACACAAGGTCGCCCGTGGCGCACGAAGCGAGGCGGTACATGTCCGCGCGAGCCTGCGCGTCCAGTGCGGCGCGGACATCGAAATCGGCCTCTGCCAGGTCAAAGTAGGCATGGCCGGGCATCCAGCCGTTCATGAGGCCGCACACCACGACGTGGGTCGCCTTAAGGGCGCCCGCCTGGTCGTACATGGCAACCCTCACGGTGCCGGGCTTGGAAACCCCGCCCTGAGCAAGCGCTCGGGCGCAGGCGAGAAGCTCCGCAGCTCCGGCCTTCTCGCCAGCTGCGGTGTCAGCGACCAAGCCGGCGTACACAGAAGGCACAGCCTCCATGCCGAGGCCCTCGGCCAAGCGTGCAAGCAGCTCCGAGCCGCACAGGGCGCCCAGGTCTTCGATCATCGCGCGTCCTTGGCGATATGCCACGAGCGCCGACTCCTGGCCGGACACCTCAGGGGCCTCACCCGCGTCAAGCAGCCCCAGCGCCTCGCCCAGGCCGATGCCGCGCTGCACGGCAAGCTCCTCGATGCCGGTAAAAATGTTGCTTCGGGCCAGGTAGTCGCCGCAACCGCACCAGCAGCGCCATGCCAGCGAGTCATTGGGGTCGGCAAGCAACGCCAGCGCGGTGTACATGCGACCCGTGCGGCACGTCTCCAGGTCGCGGAAGGAGCCACCCGCCACACGGCGGCCGTCGTGCTCCTCAAGGGCGACGCCCTTCTCATGCAGGGCGCGGCAGACACGGCCGAACCACGCGCGGTTGGGGGCAAGCACCAAGATGTCGGCGGGGTCGCAGCCCGTCTCGACGAGGCCGGCGACATAGGCCGCGACGCCTGCGACCTCCTCATCGGGGCCGGCGTAAACGCGCTGCGACACGCCCTCGACAGGACGGGCGGCAGCAACGACCTCGTAGGCCCGCTCGGTCTCGACCTTGCCCCTGCTCTCGGCAAGACCGATGGAAAGCGCCGAAAGATAACCGCTCGAGGCGAGCTGGGCGGCGGCGGCGGCCACACCGGCCGCAGGCGCCGCGAGCTCGACGGTGACGACCTCGGGGTTGCGCTGGCAGAACTCCGCCATGCCGGCCGGATACGGGAACGGGTCGGTGCCCTGGCGCTCGAGCGTCTCGTCGGCAAAGGCCCACAGCGTTGCGGGCTTGAGCAGGTCGAAGAGCACCTGGCTGGCGCGGTTCAGGCAGTGGTAGTCGTCGACCACAACGTGACGCACGCCGCAGGCACCCGCCATCTCGGGATGGACGTGCAGGCAGTGCACAGCAAGGTTCGAGACCTCGCAGTCAAGAATCGCGTCGTAGGCACCCAGGTGGCGATAGAGCGCGTCGAGCACGGCCTGCTCGCGCGGGTCGATGATGAAGCTCGCCATATCGTCGTCGGCAAGCTCGGTCAGGCTCTTGCGGAAGAAGCCGAGCATGCCCTTGAGGCGACGCGCCGGCACGCCCGTGGCGCGCATGTCCTCAAGCAGGAACGACTCCTCGAAGTCGCACAGCACATGGGGACGGCGGCCGATGACGGCATGGGCCTCGGGCATGCCGAGAAGCGCGAGCTCGAAGTCGCGCGCCGTGCAGACGTGCACGCCCTGCGCAGGTTCGCCCAGCTTGCAGCCCATGTCGTGGGCAGCCGTGGGCGTGGAGGCGACAACGAGTATCTCGCCTGCAGACACGCCGGCCGCAAGAAGGTCGCGCACGTGGTCGCAGGCCAGCGAGGTCTTGCCGGAGTTGGCGACGCCGCGCACGAGCACGCGGGCGGCGTCGGCCGCAGGTACGGAGCAGGGCGCTTCGGAGGCGCAGGAGTTTGGGCAGGTAGAATCAATAGCCATGTCGGGCACCTCTTTAGCGCTCGTAGAGCTGGTCGCAATGGATGATCTTCTTCAAGGCGCTGAGCATCGTGTGGGGGCCTCCGCGCCTGTCGCGCACGCGGGGCATCTCGAAGCTCTCGGTGACGCATCCGCCGGCAACCTCGCTGGACAAGACGTCCTCATACAGGGTGAGGGCGTCGGTGGGGCACACGTCGGTGCAGCAGCGGCACTTCACGCAGTCGGCCGGGCGATGCTCAAGCACGACGTCGCCGTCTTCGCCCTCCACCTTGGCGATGGCACCGGTGGGGCAGAAGGTGGCGCACATGAGACAGCCCTTGCAACGCACGACATCGATGTTCACGCGGCCCCACAGGCGCGTCTCAATCGCAGCCTCGGCAGGCTCGCCGAGCTCGGCCAGGGCGTCGAGCAGGCGCTCGCGGCGGTCGGGCAAGAAGTGAGGCAGCGTGCCGTCGAGCATCGCCTTGAGGGCACCGGGGGCCTGATCGGCCGAGGCACCCGCCTGCGCGGCGTCGACCGCGCCCTGCTCGACCGCGTGCACCCCTTGCTCGTCCTGAGGGACGAACATCCCCGCAACCGTGTCCCCCACCTGGGAGAACACCTCGCGGCGAGAGCTGTCGAAACCGGGGCCGGCTTGCACGGGGCGCTCGTCGGTGTCGGCCAGGCGCACGCAGCGCGGCAGCTTCTCGCGCACCTCGACGCGCGCCGGGCTTCCCCAGGTCTCAAGCAGCAGGTTCGCGTTGTCCACGACCTCGGCGTAGGTGTGCATGCCCGGGGAGCGCGGGCAGCACTCGCAAGGGCCGTGCACCAGCAAGATGCGCTTGACACCGCGTGCCGCCGCGTCGACGAGCAGCGACTCCTCCACGCGCCCCAGGCAGGTCACATGCACGGCGCGAGTAGCGTCAATCGCGTCGGCGTTGCGGCGCCACAGGGAGTCGCAGGCCACGACGAGCGTGTCGCCGCAGGCCTCGAGCGCCTCGTGGGCGCGCACCGCAAGCTCGGCATCGGCCGGGTGACGAGCCTCCAAAGCGCAGGTGGGACACACCGTTGCGCACGTGCCGCAGCCGACGCACAGGTCGGGGTCGACGTTGACCGCACCGTC
Organism: uncultured Coriobacteriales bacterium; assembly: GCA_934636245.1. Classification (GTDB taxonomy): domain Bacteria; phylum Actinomycetota; class Coriobacteriia; order Coriobacteriales; family UMGS124; genus UMGS124. The sequence goes on along the minus strand of CAKUAI010000002.1, from coordinate 90,739 downwards.
CTCCACGCTGATGGCGCCCGACGTGCAGGCCTGGGCGCAGCGCATGCAGCTCGCATGGCGGTTGCGCACCACAACGCAGCGGTAGGGGTACACGTTGAGGTCGGCGCTCTGCAGGCGCGAAAGCAGCGCGGCGGCCGAATCGACCTTAGCCATCCTCACGCACCCCCTCGCACTCATGAGCCTGCCTGGCAGATGCGCCAGCCTTGGGCAGGAACGGAACGGAAATCGCATGCGCCGGGCACGCCTCCACGCAGGCGCGGCACTTCACGCACTCGTTGATGGCCACGGGGCTCTCGGCGAGGTTGCGCAGGTCGATGCCCTCAGGGCACGCCGCATGGCAGCGCCCGCAATGCGCGCCGCGCGTCTCCTCCAGGCACATGTCCTTGTCAATCGTGGGCACGAACGTGCGGTTGCCTTTCGACACAAGCGACATGAGGGCGCCGAGCGGACAGATGCGGTGGCACCACTTGCGGGCAAGGAACAGCTCGGCGATGAGCAGGGCGGGCACCACGAGAAGCGCCCAGGAAACGGAGCCGCCAAACAGCCTCAGTACCAGGAAGATGGTGGCGAAGGTCAGGCCAATGGGGCAGATGAGGCAAAACACCGGGAAGCCGAACACGGCAGCGGACAGGAGCGTGCCGCCCAGCACGAAATGACGGCTGTCGACGGCCTTGCCGCGCGCCTTGGCGCAGCCCGAGCAACCCTGCGAGCAGGAACCCTTCTCCTTGCCGGCCGCAGCCTTGCGGCCACCCTCGCAATCACCGTCGCGCAGGCCCAGGATGCGCTCGACAAAGGGCACCGAACAGATCCACGAGCAGAAGGCGCGGCCGAACAGCAGGATGAGCGCCAAGGCGATGACGAGGCTGATGAGCACGCGCGGCACGAGCGTCTTGCTTGCAAGCAGGCTCGAAAGCGCTCCCATGGGGCAGATGGCCGAGATGGACTCCCACCCGAACGCCGAGATGTTGCCCAGCGGCACCATGGCGACAAAGGCCACGGCGCACACGAGCAGCACAAGTGCCGGCAGAGCGCGACGGGACTTCGTGAGACCGCCACCGCGCTTCTCGCCCGACTGCGGCTTGTACGTGGCGCGCTTGGCCTTGGGCGCGGGAGCTTCCCCGTCCACAGCAGGCTTGCCCGCCGCTGCAGGTTGAGGTTTGTACGTGGCGCGCTTCTCCTTGGATGACGCGGGCTCCTCGCCCGGGGCGGCCTCGCCCGCCGGCACAGCCTGGGGCTTGCAGCTGGCGCGCTTAGCCTTCCTGGCAGACGCAGCAGCCTCGGCGTCGCCTGCAGCCTGCGGCTTGTAGCTCTTTTTCTTCTCCATGGCCCTACACCTCCCCCGCCTCGTCGACGTTCACGATGATGATTGCCCTGTGCGCCGTGCCGCTCACCATGGAGCCAGCACGCATCGAAGGGCACACGTACTCGCAGGCACCGCAGCCGTTGCACTTCTCGAGGTCGAGATGCGGGCGCTTCGCGTCGTCGAGCGTGATGGCGTCGAGCTCGCAGGCGTCGTAACAGTCGCGGCAGCGCGTCATGCGGTAGGCCAGGCACCAGTCGTGCGTGAGCAGCGGCTTGCCGATGACCACGTCGCGCCTCTTGGCATCCTCATCCAGGCGCAGGGCACCGGTGGGGCAGGTGAGCACGCAGCGAGGATGCCCACCGTTTTCCTCCTCGCAGAAGTCGCACCAGCCAGAATGGAAGTCCATCCGCGGAGTGCGCAAGTTGAGGAAACCGTCCTCGATGCTCGCCGGCGAGATCGCCTTGCGCGGGCATGCCTCAAAGCAGCGCTGGCAGCGCACGCACAGCGACAACAGCCTCGCGTCATCCTGGCCGCCCGGCGGACGCAACACATCGTCGGCGGGCAAGCAGGTGGCAAGTGCGCCCAGCCCGAGCGAACCCGCTACACAAGCAAGGCCCACGACGGCGTTTCGCCTGGTCACGCCTTTCTTTTCTTCGTCCATACCTCTTAGGCTCCTCCCAAGCCGTCCCTCAAACAAAACGGGAAACCGCTGCGGCACGACACGCAGTCAACATTCGCGACCCGCCGCCCTTCCCACGGGCGGCACATCCGCCGCAGCGATTCCAGGGTCGCCTAGGCGGCCTGGGTGCCGTCGAGCAGCTCGGCGAGAAGCTCGCCCTCGGTCTGCACGAAGCCCAGCGTGAGCTCGGCAAGGCCGCGATACAGCTCGGTCTCGGAGAAGCGCAGCATGTCGGCCGCGAGCATGGGAACCCAGTTGGCCAGGTGCTCGGCCACAAAGTCGCGCTGCGTGGCGAGCATCTCAACGGCGGCGTCCTCGTCACCCTTGCGAAGGGCGGCCGCAGTGCGCTGGCACATCACCTGCATGAACTCGAGCTCAACGGCAATGTGGTCCTCGCACTCGCGCCAGTGCTCGTCCTTCTTGAGGTTGTTGGCGCGGTAGACCGCCAGCACCTCGGCACGGGCCTGCTGCATCATGAGGCGCTTCTCGGAGGTGTGCACCGACTCGTAGGGGTAGGCGGCGGAGTGACCGTTTACGCCGTGGCCGATGAAAACGCGCACATAATCGCGCGCCAGGTCGAGCAGAGCCGGCTCCCAGATGCTCGTGAGGTAGCGATGCATGAGCTCGTATCCGGTGTCGACATGGGCGTTGCCCGTGTTCTCGGGAAACGTCATGCTGCGCAGCTGGGTGAGAAGGGGGCCGTCGATCTCGACGCGGAAAAGGCGCGCAAGCAGGCCATAGGTGTCGGCGCGGCCATCCATGGCGCTGGCGAGCTCGGCGAGTTCAGGGGAAACGGCAGGTGCGGATGCGGTCATGGTCTCTCTCCTTATAAGGGGACATGCTGGGGATGTACATGGACTGTCGGACTGCGCGGCACAGTTCGCGCAGGGCAAAAATCTGGCTTGGGCGCCGAAATCGAGCATGAACTACTCGGCTGCGATGCCGTGCTTCTCAAGGTAGCGACGGCCCAGGTCGGTGGCGTTCCAACCACCGTCGTGCCAGCTCAGGGCCTCGCGGTTCTCGAGCAGCTCGATGAAGTGGTTCGAGTAGCGGCGGGGCTTCTGCACGAGCGGGTCGTCGTCGACGATGGCGTCGATCTGGGGCTTGGTGCGGGGCTCCTGCGCGCAGAAGGCGAGCACGCGCTCATACACCGGCAGGTAGACGCTCTCGGTGTCGCTTGCAAGCAGCTCCTCGAGAGCCGACCCCTCGCGATGGGAGGCGAGCACCGTGAGGCCCTCGTCGGTGGAGGTCCAGTACGTCGTGGGATGCACGGCGGCCTCGCGAGCCTCGGGCTGCCCGTCGGCACCCTGCTCGGCGAGCAGGTCGCCATCCTCGGGCTCCTCGGGCGCCTGCGGCTCCTCGATGCGGCTCACAAGGGCGCCGGCGCGCTCAAGGATGGAGCATAGCGACTGGGGCGTGTAGACCGAGCGGTTCTCCGCCTGGGCCTGCTCCACGAGCTGGGCGACCTCCTCGCTCGTATGCTCGTCGCAGCAGAACTCAATGATCTGCAGGAAGACCGGCTTGCGGCCGGGGTTGCGGTGCAGCAGCTCCTCGATGGCGTCCTGGGCGCTGGCGAAGCGGTCCTTGTCGAAGACGCTCTTGACCTTTACCTCTTCGGGCATCTCCGCCATGACCGGCAGGTCGACGATGCCGTCCTCGTCGGGGTCGACGCCGTCCTGCGCGGGCTCGAAGTCCTCGGCCAGCGGGTCGAACACGCCTTCGTCCTCATCGAGGAAAAACTCGTCCAAGTTCTCTTGTGCCATCTTTTCCATCCACCCTCTCCAAAACGCGACGCTTGGTGTTCGCTCCTCGTGCAAGCGCGGCGCCAGATGCACGCACGCCCGCAACGTCCGTGAGGCCCACCATATGGCCGCACCAGGCACACCCTTCGTATCGATGGGATGATTGGAGGTGGATTTAGTTCGCTCACCCGACCGGGATGAGGTCACAAGCTGGGGTTTTGCGCGCAATCATCCTGAGGCGGGACAAGCGGTAAACCCTATTTCATTTTTTGGAATGAGTGTTATCCTGCCTTGAGCACCACAAGAGCCGGCTCCCACACCAGAAAGCGCAACGATGGCCAGCGATACCTCAAACCCCACAACCTCCTCCCCCACCCCTCGCGCGACACTGCTTGGCATGAGCGCCGTGGCGGTGTGGGCGCTCATGGCGGGGTTGGTCAAGCTCGTCTCCATGGGCTTCGGCGCCACGCTGGGAACGGCCCTGCTTTACACGGTCGCGGCGACGGCGCTGCTCATCGTGCGCCCTCCCAAGCTCAAAACCATCCCGCGGCGTTACCTGCTCATAGGCGGGGCGCTCTTCGTGAGCTATGAGTCTGTGTTCGCCCTTGCCATCTCCATGACGACAAGTCCCATGCAGGCGGTGGAAGTGAGCCTCGTCAACTACCTGTGGCCCACGCTCACCGTGCTTTTCTGCGCGGCTGCCTCCGGCAAGAAGGGCGCCGTGGGGCGCGTGGTGCCGGGCGCCATCATCGCAACCGCCGGCGTCATGGTGGCCGTGGGCGGCAATGCCGGCTTCACCGCGGCCCAGCTTGCCGAGCACCTGGGCGCAAACCCCGTCCCCTACCTGCTCGCCCTCATAGGCGCCGTCGTCTGGGCGCTCTACTCCACCGTCACGCCCAAAATCTCGCAAGGCGCCGACGCCACGTCGCTCTTCTTCGTCGGCGTTGCCACCACATTGTGGCTCGTCTTCTTCATCTCTGGCCCCTACCTGCCCGAACAGGTGCCTTCCATGTCCTCGATCGCCGCCCTCGTGGCAGCCGCGGCCTGTGTGGCGAGCGGCTATACCCTCTGGGGCCACGGTCTCATCAAGGGCGACGTGCGCAAGATGGCGGCCTTCTCCTACGCTGCCCCCGTGCTCTCCACCCTGGCAAGCTCCATCCTGCTCGGCGTCTCGCTCAACCCCATCTACTGGGCAGGCACCGCCGCCGTGTTCGCAGGGTCTCTCCTCAACTGGCGCGCGGGGTAAAAGTCGCAGGGTAATCAACTAAGACCCAGTGGCACCCATACGCATACTCCATCCAGGCGCTATACTCTTCCCTGACACGGAAGAAGGCTATATCCATAAGTGAACGCCGGGAGATGAACACATGGCACGGACGATATCCATTGGGGCACAAGGCTTTGCCGACATCCGTGAACACAACGACTTCTATGTCGACAAAACCGGCTTTATCTCCCAGTGGTGGAATTCGTCTGACCCCGCCACCCTTATCTGCCGCCCCCGTCGCTTTGGCAAAACGCTCAACATGAGCATGCTCGAATGCTTCTTTTCCTCGGCATATGCAGGGCGCCAGGATTTGTTCGAAGGTCTTGCCGTCTGGAACGATATCGAGTTGCGAGTCGAACAGGGCAGGTGGCCCGTCGTTGCCCTCTCATTCGCGGGGGCAAAGGGCGCGACCATCGAAGACATATCTCTTCGCATCCGCGAGCGCATAGCCCAAGCCTGGCGCAGCCACGCCGAAACGCTCGACTCAAGCCTGCTTCCGAAGAATGAGGCCGACGTACTCACGGGCCGCACAACCTACGTTTCAATCGAGAGCGCCCCGTCATCCTTGCTTCGCCTCTGTGAACACCTGTATCAGGCAACGGGCAAGCGCGCCATCGTTCTGCTTGACGAATATGACACCCCCATGCAGGAAGCCTGGATGGGCGGTTTCTGGGACGAGCTCACGGAATTCGTACGCAGCCTCTTCAACAACACGTTCAAAACAAACCCCTTCCTCGAACGTGCCGTTTTGACCGGCGTCACGCGCATCAGCCGCGAGTCCATCTTTTCGGACCTCAACAACCTCGCCGTCGTCACCACGACCACAGAGCAGTATGAGGACTGCTTTGGCTTCACCGAACAAGAGACGTTCGCAGCTATGGACGAAATGGGCCTCACGGAGCGCGAACAGGTCAAGGAGTGGTACGACGGCTTCTCTTTCGGGCATATAACCGATATCTATAATCCCTGGTCAATTACCAATTACCTCAAGTACGGCACAGCTCAACCATATTGGGCGAACACAAGCAGCAATGCCTTGGCGAGCAAACTCGTGCGCGAGGGGGATTCTCAAATCAAGGAAGATTTCGAGCGCCTCCTGCAAGGAGGCACGATTTCCAAAGTCCTTGACGAGCAAGTTGCCTTCGGTGAGCTGGGAGGCAAACCAGGAGCCGTGTGGGCGCTGCTGCTTGCCAACGGATACCTCAAGGTCGTGTCTCGCCAAACGATTGACCAAGGGGGCGCCTACGAACTTGCGCTGACAAATCGCGAGGTAGCGCTCAGCTTCGACACAATGGTGAAAGGATGGTTCGAGCAAAGCGCCTCGTATTACAACGGCTTTATCCAGGCGCTGCTCGCAGGCGACCTCGACGCAATGAACGGCTACATGAATGATGTCGCCCTCGACACGTTCAGCCTGTTCGACTCGGGCATCCGCCCAGCCGAAAGGGAACCCGAGCGCTTCTATCACGGATTTGTGCTCGGCCTGCTCGTCGAGCTACGAGGGCGTTACGTCATCACGTCAAACCGCGAAAGCGGGTACGGCCGCTACGACGTCATGCTCGAACCACTGGATTCCAAGCGCGACGACGCCATCATCGTCGAGTTCAAGGTGTTCAACCCCCGGCACGAGAAGAGTCTCGATGAGACCGTCGCTGCAGCCAAAGCGCAGATTGCCGAGAGGCGCTATGCAGCAGGTCTTGAAGCGCGCGGTATCCCGCAAGACCGCATCCGCACCTACGGCTTCGCCTTTAAGGGCAAGCAGGTGCTTATTGGTTAGCGTGCAGCTTTTGCTGATCCATCTACCGCCGGGCCCTCTCATCTCTTCGATGAGGTCGAGGAGCTCCTGCTTGCTGCAGACGTCGCATGGTTATTCCTCGCCGACTATCTAGCGCCCTGGGTTCCCGCGATGCGTGAAGGCAAGCGAGACAAACTCAACGGCCCGGCCTCCCTCGCATCACGCGAATGAGAAGCCGGGCCGTCCGCATTTCTAGACGAAGGCGGGTGTTGAACGCCTGACGAGACGTTCCGCGTCGTTACTCCCCCGCATGTGCATGCAGGTGCAACCTTGCAGGCAGGCTCGCCTCGTCTTGGGTCGCCAAAAGCTCAGAGAGCAGGCCCATCGTGTGGGCAAGGTTCGAGCGAGGATGCTTGATGGCCACCTCGAGCGGCACGCCCGTGCGGTTGATGCAGGCGATGTGGCTCACGCCCGCCTGGGCAGCCGAGGGCACCACCGTGTCGTCGATGACGCCCGCCACGGCGATGAGCGGGGTATGCACGGCCTTGCAGCGGCTCGCCACGCCCACCACGACCTTTCCGTGCAGCGACTGGCCGTCGAAGCAGCCCTCGCCGGAGAACACCAGGTCGGCCTCCTGCACGAGGTCGTCGAAATGCGCGGTGTCGAGCACGGTCTGCGTGCCCATCTGCAGCCTCGAGCCAAAGAAGGCCACCATGCCCGCGCCCATGCCGCCGGCGGCTCCACCACCGGGCAGGTCGAGCACATCGGCGCCCAGGTCGCGCTTCATGATGGCCGCCAGGTGTGCCAGGCCCGCGTCGAGCATGCCTACCTGCTCGGGAGTCGCGCCCTTCTGCGGGCCGAAGATGGCAGAGGCGCCGGTCACGCCGCACAGGGGGTTGTCGATGTCGCACATGGTGACGATCTCGACGTCGCGGATGCGTGGGTTCATGCCCGAAACGTCGATACGCGAGATGTGGGAGAGCGTGCCGCCCACCGGCAGGAACTCCGCCCCGGTTGCGTCGTAGAACTTGACGCCGCATGCCGCGGCCATGCCCACGCCGCCCTCGTTGGTGCAGCTGCCGCCCAGGCCCATGATGACCTTCTTGGCACCGTGGTCGAGCGCGTCGAGCAGAAGCTGGCCCACACCGAAGGTCGTGGTCTTGTCGGCCCTGCGGTTCTGCCCAACAAGGGGAAGACCGGCAGCGGCAGCCATCTCGATGACGGCCGTGCCGTCCTCGAGCATGCCGTAAAAGCCTTCCACCGGCTCGCGATAGGGGCCGCAGACCTCGCAGGTGATGCGCTCACCAGAGTTGGCGGCCAGGAAGGCGTCCACCGTTCCCTCGCCGCCGTCTGCCATGGGGATCGTGTCGATGTGCACCTCGGGGAAGCGCTCCTGCAGTGTCTCGGCCATGATGCGGCACACGTCGATGGCGCTCATGGTGCCCTTGAAGGAGTCGGGCACGATCAGGAAGTTCTTGTACAACGCTGGCATCCTTTCTTTTTTCCAACGCACTTTGCGAGCCTCGCCGTGAGGTTTGTCGCACAGACGTCACGAAGCCGCATCCCGCGCAGTAAGACAAAACGGGGCCCGCACACCCCCGGCATGCAAGGCCCCGTACAACGCTCAGTTCAAAACAGCAGGCACGCAGCCCTTACGCCAGGCCCATAGCGGCGCAGATCATATAGACGATCCAGACGTTGAGCACGCCGGCAACGCCGAGGATGCCCGTGGCGACGGTCTGGGTCTTGTAGCCCTGGTCGGGCTGCATGGCGCCGAAGTTGGTGACGACCCAGAAGTAAGAGTCGTTGGCGTGCGACACGGTCATGGCGCCGGCGCCAATGGCCATGACGGCAAGAGCGGCGGCAACGGGGGTGTCAAGGCCGAGCGTCGCCATAACGGGGGCGAGGATGCCGGCCGTGGTGGTGATGGCCACCGTGGAGGAACCCTGCGCGGTCTTGAGGATGGCCGCAAGCAGGAACGGGAAGAAGATGCCGAGCGCCTCGAGGGTGACGGCCTGCTCCTTGATGAAGTTCACCATGTCGGTGGAGGCGATGACCTTGCCCAGGACGCCGCCGGCGGCGGTGATGAAGAGGATCGGGCCCACGGTCTTGAGCGTCTCCTGAACCAGGTCGTGGAACTTGTCGAGGTTGGCGGTGACAGCGAGTTGGATGACGCCGAAGACGACGCCCACGGCAAGGGCGATCATGGGCGTGCCAAAGAAGGTGCACAGGTCGGCGCCGAAGCCGGTCCACTTGGCCATCGAGGAGATGGAGCCCAGGGCCATAAGCACGATGGGCACCACGATGGGGGCAAGCGTGATGAAACCGCCGGGAAGCTGGCCGTACTGGGCCTTGATCTCCTCGTAGGTAGCGACATTGCCGCTCGCATCGGCCTCGTCCTCAGCCTTGACGCGCTTGCCGATGAAGCGGGCGAACACAACGCCGGCAATCAGAGGAAGGATGGAGCAGATAACGCCCAGGCCCATGACGAGCAGCAGGTCGTTCTCAAGGCCGAGCGAGCCGGCGGCGGCGATGGGGCCGGGCGTCGGCGGGATGAAGACGTGGCTGACGTACAGGCCGCACGACAGGCACACGGTGAGCATGACCGAGCTTGCGGCGGTCTTCTGCACGATGGCCTTGCGGATGGGGTTCAGAATGACGAAACCCGAGTCGCAGAACACCGGGATGGAGACGATCCAGCCCATAAGCTCCATGGCAATCTCGGGGTGGTTCTTTCCCACAAGGGACACCACCATGTCGGCAAGCTTGAACGCGCCGCCCGTAGCCTCGAGGATGGAGCCCACCAGGGCGCCCAGGATGATGACGATGCCGATGCTGGTGAAGGTACCCGAGAAACCCGCACCGATGACGGAGGCGATGCCCGAAACAGTCGTGCCGTCTTCAAGCGTTTGGTTGACCAGCGGGATGCCGGCCACCAGACCAAACACCAGGGACACGAGCATGATGGAGATGAACGGGTGAATCTTGAACTTGGAGATCATCACGATCATCGCCGCGATAGCGACGACGAAAGCGACGACCAGCGCGATTCCAGTCATAGGAACCTCCTGCCGAAGACGGATACGTCGGCGCGCGACCTCGGGCAGCCGCACACTTCAGCGCGGATTGTAGGCGCATCGCGCAGCGGTCGTTCCCTAAACGCATCGTTATTCGTCGATTGCCCCCATGCGGCCATTCACCGCCGGTAAACGGCACCCGCGACCACCCCGCCAGACAGAGGCCCATCTGCAAGGCGCACGATGGCGCAGTGCGCGGTGCGGGCCTTTGGCCTACTAGACGTACATAAGCCTGAGCGCAACGCAGTAGCCGCGTCAAAAACCGTCCCAGCAGACGGAGGCCCATCTGCAAGGCGCACGGGGCCGATGTGTACTAGATGTACATGAGGTTCCGTGGAACGCGGCAGATGGGCCTCCGCGATCGGATGCAACCTGTCTTAGCAAGTCTCATAAACGAAGTGAGGCCCGGTGGGGGGCCGGGCCTCAAGGAGGGATGCGACGCTACCTGTTCGAATTGTGGTGCGTCTTGACGGGTAAGGGGAGCCCGTCGCGCGTTCTTGAGGTAAGGGGGGCCTCAAGTGCCTGAAACGTATTATGCGCAAAGTAAGCCGACGTTTATGAACGTCATGTGCGTACACATTGCTGAAAAGAAACGCCCACTCTCTCGACATAAACGGCAGCACCGTCATGTCGAGGGCGTGGGCATAGGCATACGAAACATCCCCCCGGTGTTCCAAACCTATGTGCGCTAGTTGTCCTCAGCTTCACCTTTGTCGCAAGGCGTCTGCGAGGCGGCCGAGACATCGGCACCCGCCTGGGCGAGGGCCTCATGCACGCGATCGAGCCAGGCGCTCCAGCGGTCGATGGTCTCGCTTGAGACGGTGTGCTCCATCTCGCATGCCTCCTGCTCGGCGAGCTCAGGATCGACACCCAGGTCATCGATAAGGAAGCGGCGCAGCATGTTGTGGCGCCCCCAAATCTCCCGACCGTAGGCGCGACCATGATCGGTCAGCGTGATGCGACCATAGCGCTCCTGCTCGATGAAGTCCGCGTCACGCAGCGTTTGGACGGCCTTGTTGACGCTCGCCTTGGAAACCCCCAACAGATTGGCGATATCGACCGAGCGAATCTCAGGATGGTTCTGCGACTCCTCGAGTTCGACGATTGCCTCAATGTAGTCCTCGTGCGCAGGGGTAAGCGCAATTGCCCCTTCCACAGTCATTTCTGGCCCCTTTCTAACCAATGGCATATTTACGCAGCTAGAAACGCCAATATCATACCCTCGGTTTCGCAAGAATCAACTGATACACAAAGGATAACCCTTTTTGGCAGTGCAAAAACAATAGAGTGAAACCCAGTTCGTGCGCAACAAGGCGACCAGCCGGCCGTCTCGATAGCGCGTGGACGTGCATCTACAGGAACGTACTGGGATTGGAGCTCTTGATGAGTAAGACCGAGATGACCCGTCGCAACTTCGTGGCCGCCGGCAGCGCCATGGCGCTGGCCCTGGCCGCTTCCACGGCCCTTGCTGAGGAGGCCCCGGCACCCGCCGAGGGCGAGGGTGCCCCCGAGGGTGGCGAAGGCGGCGGCGAGGGTGGCCCTGGCCCCATGGGTGCCCCCAAGGACGTCCCCGCGGCCCGCGAGGCAGCTGCCGCTGAGGGACGCACCTTCGGCTACGCTGGCGCCGGCGACTGGCTGGGCGTGCCTGACGACGTGGAGATCGCCGAGGAGATCAACGACTTCGACGCCGTCGTCATCGGTGGCGGCCATGCCGGCACGCAGGCCACGCTTGCCCTCGCCGAGGCTGGCGCAAAGGTCGCCATGTGCGAAAAGAGCACCTACCTCATGTACATCGGCGAGGACGCTGCCGCCTGGAACGCCGACTTCGTGAAGAACGCCGGCTTTGCCGAGTACAACCTCGGTGAGGTCATCAACGAGTTCACGACCCGCTCGGGCGGCCGCGTGAGCCAGGAGATCGTCGCCTCCTACGTCAACAACTCCGGCGAGTGCCTCGACAACATGCTCGCCTGCATGAAGGAGGCCGTCGAGGACTCCGAGCGCCACGACCTGTACAACCAGCTCGTGAGCGACCTGGCCCTCACCAACAACGAGTATTCCTCCGAGGGCGGCGCCTACGCCCAGGACATCGACGAGTCCTTCTACACCTACGACGTGACCCGCAACGGCAAGATCATCGTCCAGGCCATGTTCGACGCCGACAAGGTCAAGGAGCTCACCGCCGACATCGACTGGGCCTCGCTTGCCGTCGACCCCAACTGCGAGACGACCGAGGAGGGCTACCAGGCCGGCTACCAGGCTCTCTATGACGCCTGCGCCTCCTTCTACGACAACAACAACCAGTGCCTCGACCACACCGGTTACCCCAAGGCCCCCGGCACGAAGACCTGGGCCACCACCATCCAGATGATGGGCCACTTCCACGGCCGCGAGGGCCACGGCGGCGTCGCCGCTTCCTCCATCATCGGCAACGTCCAGATGGCATGCCTTGCCAAGGCCTACACCCTGGGCGCTCAGGTGTTCCTGGGCTACAAGGGCTACAAGGTCGTGCAGGCTGAGGACGGCACCGTGACCGGCGTCATCGTCTACGATGCCGACGCCGACCGTTACGTCAAGTTCAACTGCAAGGCAGTCATCTCCTGCGCCGGCGGCTACATCCAGAACGCCGACATGTGCTGGGCCCTGCTCAACGAGCTCCAGGAGAAGTACGAGCGCACCGGCGGCCTCAAGGAGGACTTCAACGGCGGCGGCATGGCCTGCGCCGGCGACGGTTCGGGCGTCAAGATGCTGTGCTGGGCCGGCGGCTTCGTCGATCCTTCCCCGCGCGGCCATATGTCCCTGGGCGGCGGCCCCTCCGGCACCTGGGGCGCCAACTGCCACCTGTGGCTCGACGAGAACATGCAGCGCTTCTGCAACGAGGGCAACATCACCGCTGCCGGCGACGCCTGCTCGCGCAAGACGGGCGCCTGCTACGGCATCATCGGCGGCGACTACCTCAAGCACATCGCCAGCTGCGGCCTTGAGCACACCGGCCCCAACTTCGGCCGTCCCGAGTACATCATGGACATGATGTACGACATCGAGACCGGCGAGGTCAACAGCCAGATCAAGATCACCGGCATGACCACCGCCGAGCGCATGGGCGGCGGCATCTACAAGGCCGACAGCCTCGAGAACCTGGCCGCCGGCCTGGGCATCGAGGACGTCGAGGGCTTCGTGGCCGCGGTCAACCACTACAACGACCTGTGCTACGCCTGCCAGGACGGCACCTACACCTGCGACCCGGAGTTCGGCAAGAACGCCGAGGCGATGATCCCGATCGAGGGCCCGCTCTACTACGGCTTCTCCGGCTCCTGCGGCCGCACCGGCTCGAGCCCCGCAATGGTCACCATGTCGGGCGTCATGGCCAACAAGAACCTCAACGTCGAGGACCTCGACGGCAACCCCATCCCCGGCCTGTACTGCGCAGGCGCCGACCTGGGCGGCCGCTACGGCACCGGCTACTCCACGCCTGCCGCCGGCAACTCCATCGGCATGGCCCTCACCAACGGCCGCGTCGCCGGCAAGAGCGCCGCTGCCTACCTGGGGCTCTAGGCTCGAAACGTTAGACATGCTTCCTCACCTGAGGTAGCATGAACGCAACTGAAGCGGGGGCGCCCCAAACATATTCGGGGTGCCCCCGCTTTGTCAGCGGCGCCACATTGCAAAAAACTCCGGCATGTTTGCGTCTTGTTGGAACAGCGAGACGCACGGCTCAAGGCCTCACCTCATCTACCTGCGGTAACGTCACCGCACTCGCTGCGGGTAATCGCCTTGCCGACATTAAGACGCAAACATGCCCGAATTTAGACCAAGAAGATGCCCTGCAAGGCTCAACGAGTCGTCGTGGAAGGACTGACAATGCGAGGTTTCCTTTACCTGTCTGGCTACAACGCCATCTGCGAGACGCTGCACATGGACGCCGCACCCGGCAGGCGCTCCATCGGCAACGCCGAGGCCTGCGGCAACTCGCTGGCCAAAGCGTCGCGCAACGCCCACGCCGACGTGGACCAGTTCCTGCTTGCCGCGCGCCAGTACCTCTCCACCGCAGGTGCCAAAACCTGCAAGGTCACCTGCCACGACGGCAGTTATCAGGAGTATGACCTGGGCTTTCGCGTCAAGCGTCATGAGAACTTCCTCTATGTGACCGAAGCGCGGCAGGAGACGCGCCTGGCTCCGGGCATGCGCATCGTCGCCGTAGGCATGAACAGGATCGACTTCCTGCTCAAGGACATGGGAGCCGACGTCGTCTGGGGTCGAGGCACGGACCGCGAGGACTGGGACTTGGCTATGCGCATGTTCGACGACATCGACGTCTTCCCCGGCGACGGCCACGTCATGCGCCTCGACCTGCGTCGCTACCCCGTGGAGACACCCGATCCCGAGTTCACGACCCGCGTGCAGGACGGCGCCGTCGTCATGCGAATCGACGATCTCGCGCAGGCCGACAAGGTAGCCCAGGCCGCATCCGAGGCTGCGGCCGCCCTTGCGAAGCAGGGCGCCACAGGCAAGGGCAAGCTCGTGCTCGACCTGCGCCATTGCACCGGTGCAGCGGACCCCGCCTCCTACCTGGCGCTTCTGCCCCTGCTCGTGGACAGCGAGATCGACGCGCGGCAGGTCGTGGGCGACGTCGAGCTCTTCACGGTCTACTCCAAGAACAACGCCGCCGCGCTCATCGCCAACATCGACCGCGCCCGTCCCGCGCTCGATGAGGCCGGCCTCGGCATGGCCGACGCGCTGTGCGCCGACATCCAGGCAAAAGCCGACGAGGTGCTTGCCCGCAAGCGCACCACCCACGTCATGGCCGAGCGCCTGCGCATGGCCGAGCTGCCCGAGGTCCTCCCCTCCCCCTTCACCGACGAGCGCGTGACACCCAACGCCAACGCACCGCGCCTGGCCTGCATCCTGCTCGACTCCGACACGGGCGAGGGTGCCGAGCGTCTGGCGCAGGCCGTCATGGGGATGGAGCGCGTGCGCCTGGTAGGCCGCGCCACCAAGGGCTGGGTCGACTACGCCAACTACCTCACCAGCGAGCTCGAAGGCATCGACTGCTCGTTCACCTACCCCATCAGCCGCACGAAGGCAAACCACGACGGGCAGGGTTACGAGCGCACGGGACTGCCGCTCGACGTGCATGTGCCCTTCGCGCCTGAGGAATGCACGCACGACACGATTCTCGAAGCGGCGCTCAAGCTCGAGCCGTAAGGCTACTGGCAATTTCAGAAAGTGGGTCCGGCTCGGCGCTCAAAACCGCCAGCGATTTCCGCGCACGCATGCCGCATGCTTGCGCGGCTTGTTGGCATTGACCTCGGCGACCAACCGTCCCACACGTGGTAAAGCGGTGCGGGCTTGGCATGCGCACACCCACAGACGGGGCGTTTGGGTAGGATAGCAGGCAAAAAAACGTGCATCTCCCCAGTGAAAGGCCTGCACCATGACGCCCGAGCCCCGCACCATCGCATCGCAGATTCTCATCGCCCTCGACCACGACTACGCCGGCATGCCCGAATGCGACGACCACGCCGGCAAGGCATGGCACAAGCTGTTCAAAAAGGCCGATGAGCTGGGACTTCTCGACGACGACCTGCTCGAGGCGATGATGCAGGAGCGCCTTGCGCACCTGAGCGACCCCAACCTGCGCCTCATGCGCCTGGGCGCCGACGCCCTGCTCGAGTCTGCCCCCTGCACGTTCGAGGCGCAGGGCGAGGCAGCCGTCCTCACCGTCGGCAACCTTGACTCCACCGAGGCGGCGGACCTGCTGGCCGAGCACGCAGATGAGGCGCGCACGGCAAAGACGCTCGTCATCGACGTGCGCAACTGCACGGGAGGCGTGGAGCAGGCGGCCTATCCCCTGCTCGACTGGCTGTTCGGTGAGCCGACGACGCTGGAGGCGCTCATCGGCACCCAGCAGGTGCTCACCAACTACTCCACGGGCGCATGCAAGGCCCGCATCGCTCAGTTCACCCAGCTCAAGGCCCTGCTTGAGGCCCAAGGTGCCGGCGACACCACCGCCTGGCTCGACCAGGGCCTCCAGGCTGCGCAGGACGGCATGGGCAAGGGCTTCGTGGAGGAGTCGCTTGCCCCCGCGCAGCTCGACATTGCCGCTGCCCCGGTCGGACAGCGCGTGTTCCTGCTCACGAGCGAGCGCACCTCCGACGCAGCCGAGTGGCTCGCAAGCGTCGCCAAGAAGTCTCCGCGCACAACGCAGGTGGGCCAGGCCACGCGCGGCACGCTCGACTACTCCAACCCCGTGACGATTGCCTTCGGCGACCGTTTCGTCTTCACGTATCCCATGACCAAGACCGTCGAGGCCGCCCAAGGCAGGGGCATCCGCGGCGCCGGCATCCTGCCCGACATCGTCTGCCAGGCAGAAGAGGCGCTCGCAAAGACGCTCGAGGGTTAAGGGCCAGCGCAGCTCACACCAAAGCGTCCCTCACACGGCCAACGCACACAACTTACCAGCTCAGCAAGCCCGTCCTTGGCCGCTCGATCAAGGACGGGCTTGCTGCTTATTGCTCGTACACCTTGGCAAGCACGGTCTGCTTCTGGGTGACGTCGCCGCGAAACACGCCCACGTCGAGCATGCAGTCGGCATAGTCCCGGCCGTTTGAGATGCGAACGTAGTCGTCATTCACCACGCGGTTGTGCGTGGGATCGATCTCCCACCATGTGCCGCCCTGGTAGATCTCCACCCAAGCATGCGTGGCGCCCTCCCCGATGAGGAGCCCCGCCACATAGCGCGCCATGACGCCCAGACGGCGACAGCAGGCAATGAGGATGTGGGCGTAGTCCTGGCAGACGCCGCGTCCACCCGCAAGCGCCTCCTCAGCGCTCGTGCGCACGTTTGTGACCCCCGGCACATAGCTGAACCTCTCGAAGAGCAGGTTCATCACATAGACGGCCATCTCAAGCGGGGTCTGCACGCGCGGGTTGCCCTCAATGCCCCTGCGCGCCTCCTCGACAAGCGCCTCGATGGCCGGGCCCGGACGCGTGAACTTCGACGGGTAGCGATACAGAGGCTTGTAGGGCATGGGGCGATGGCGCGACTGGTCGACGAAGGCAATCGCGTGCACCGACCAGCTAAACGAGGAATGCGCCTCGCTCAGGTGCCCCACGACAATCTGGTTGTAAAAGCTGTCCGTCTCGCGCACATACCACGCCTGGGTCGGCGAGATGCCGAGCGTCAGGCTGTGTATCTGCTGTTGGGCGTTCTCCTGCGGCAGGCACCTCAGGAGAAAGTGGTGGTCGACGACGGACCCAGAAAACTCCAGGCTCGTCGTGTAATCGATGGTGAGCTTCTTCACGGTTGCTCCGGACGCCGTGAGACGAGGTTCGGCACAGCGCACGGTGCACCCCCTACGCGTCCACGGCGGTAGTTGCCGACATGACGTTGCCATCTTCGTCAAGACAGGGAACCGGCGCAATGGCATGCACACGTTCTACAAGCTCCTCGGAATACCCCCTCAGCTTCAAAACATCGGCGGCACCCGCAATCGCAGGCGAAAGCAGGGCCCGGGCGCGCTCGGGCAGAATCTGCATGTTGAAGGCAAGACGAACGACAGGGGCGTGGAAATCGGCCTCAGGACGCTTGAACCGCGAGTACAGGTCGATCCGCTCGACGTACTTTCCCGCCATGACGAACGCCTTGACCTCGGACGACGAGCTGCCGTCCTCCAAGGAGCCCCAAAATGCCAGCAACGCGTCGCAGGCGCTGCGCAGGGCGGACATCCTCTCGGCGGCCTCACGCGAGTCGCGCAGATGGTTGATGGCGAGCTCGATGTAGCCCAGCGTCCGCGTGCCCACCTCGGGGCGCAGCAAGACGGCGTTGTCGAACGCCGCGTTCATGGCAGCGCATACCGAGTTGGCGTTGCGCTTGTCATACAGGAAGTCCTCGAGAAACGACTCCAGGTCGCTCACGTCCGCATTCAGGTCGAGCGCGTCGCTGAACACACGGAAGCGCTCGGCGTCATGGTCGAGGCAGGTGTCGTAAAAGGGCAGAAAGGCCCTCAGCGTGGTGAAGACGCGTTCGGTGTAACGGCCGAGCCACCAAAGGGCGTCGACCTTGTTCAAAGTGATAATGCCCATGGGTTTGATGCCTTTCAGCGCTGGGGAATCCAGGTGTCTTTGAAGCCGCCACCCTGCGAGGAGTTGACGATCATCGAGCCTTCGACGCGCGAGAACCGCGTGAGGCCGCTGCGCCACACGCGCGTCTCCTTGCCGGAGAGCACGAAGGCGCGCAGGTCGGCCATGCGCCTGCAGGGCTCGCCCTGCTCGTCGACAGCAGGAAGCGACCTGAAGTCGATCACCTCTTGGGCGATGAAACGCCTGGGTTCGTCTTGAATCGCCTTGCGAAGGGATGCAAGCTCCCCGGCGTCGAGCTTGCTTGCGAAGACAACGCCGTAGCCGCCCGCCTCGGCCACGTCCTTGACCACGAGCGTCTCGAGCTTGTCCATGACCGTCGCCATGTCGTCGGGATACATCGGCAGGTAGGTGGGGGCGTTCTGCAGAATGGGCTGCTCGTTGAGGTAGTAATGGATCATGGCCGGCACAAAGTAATAGATGCCCTTGTCGTCGGCCACCCCGTTGCCCGGCGCATTCACGAGGGCCACGTTGCCCGCCCGGTAGGCGCTCAGAAGATTCGGCACACCGATGAGCGAGTCGGGATTGAAGTAGAAGGGGTCGAGGTACTCGTCGGAGATGCGCCGGTACACGACTCCGACCTGGT
Source organism: uncultured Coriobacteriales bacterium (assembly GCA_934636245.1). Classification (GTDB taxonomy): domain Bacteria; phylum Actinomycetota; class Coriobacteriia; order Coriobacteriales; family UMGS124; genus UMGS124. The sequence goes on along the minus strand of CAKUAI010000002.1, from coordinate 72,214 downwards.
GCTTGTCGCCCAGGTAGTCGATGAAGTACAGGCGTTCGTTCTCAACCACGAGGTCGTCGGGGAACGCCAGGCTCGCGCCAATCTTCTCGGCAAGGTAGCTGTGCTCGAAAAACGCGGCGTTGTAGCGCCCGGGCGTAAGCACCACCGAGATGCCCTCGCAGCTCACGAACTCCATCGCCTCGCGAAGCAGCTCGGGATAGGCGCGGTTGTCGAGCACGGCGTGGTCGCGGAAGATCTCGGGGCTCACCTGGCGCTCGATATCGCGTACGATAAGCGGGTAGCTCGCCCCCGAGGGGATTCGCAGGTTGTCCTCAAGCACGTACCAGGTGCCGTCTTGGGCCTGGACAAGATCCTCGCCGGCTATGTGGGCAAAGACGCCGCCCGGCGGGACTATCTCGTTGACCTGGGGAAGATAGCCGCTCGAGGAATAGATGAAGTCCTCCGGTATCACGCCGTCGCGCACAATCTGCTTCTCAGAGTAGATGTCGCGCAGGAAGGCGTTGAGCGCATCGACACGCTGGATGAGCCCGCGCTCGAGGAACTCGAACTCCTCGGCGGGAATAACCCTGGGGATGGGGTCGTAGGGAAAGAGCTGCTCGATGAACTCACCGTGCTTGTAGATGCCAAACCGCACGCCGTTGCGCGCAAGCTCGCGGTTGATGCCCTCCCTGCGGTCAACGAGCACCCGAAGGTCGTCATAAGGGTTGGTTGACTGCATGTGCGCCTCCTCGAAAGCCGAATCGGCACCGCCCGAGGCGGTGTTTTCGGGCATCCTAGCATCGGCATGCAGGCAGCCGGTCTTTGTACCGAGCCATTCAACACGGCGGAAACGAAAGGTTTGCACGCATGCAACGAGACGGGCGCCACCCATGCGGCACGGACGGCGCGCGGCCCGGATGCGGCTACGCTCGCTTGTCCACCATGTCGATGAGCTGCTGCTTGGAGTGGATGTGCAGCTTGGCGTAGATGTTCTTCACATGCACGCGCACGGTGTTCTCCGAGATGATGAGCTTCTCGGCAATGGACATGCGCGTGTTGCCGCGGGCAAGCAGGTCGAGCACCTCACCCTCGCGCTCCGACAGGGCGTATTTCTTTGCAATCACGGCGCATGCCTGGGCGATGGGGTCGACCGGTGCGGTCGGCGACACGTCGGCGGGCATTGCCTGAGCAGCGCCCGCTTGGCCCACGGCAACGGGTGCGGCATACGCTATAAGCACCTCGGGAGTCGCATCGCTGCGCTGCGAGGACCCCTCGAAGCCCGCCGCCTGCATCTCGACAGGCACGAAAGGCTGGGCGGCGCCGTTTGCGGGCGAGGGATACTGCGCCGCTGTAAGCATGCTCGAAGCCACAACCGCCAGAATCGTCATCGTCGCGGTGATTGCCTGCACTGCAGCAAAATCATCGCCAAACCACAGGCCCGTCGCCTGACCGGCAAGCGTGCCGCAGGCATAGCCGAAACTCACTACGCCCCAGCCCACGGGGAACACAAACGACAGGCTCGCCACACCGCTCTGGGCCACGTCGATAAGGACAAGCAGCACAAAGACTTGCACGATGCCCCAAAACGCCTCGGTGAGCTTGGGCAGAAGTCCTCCGGCACTACCACCCAAAAGGATGTGCAGCAAAAACAGAATGGCAAGCACCGGCGTGAGCACGCGACCGATGGTAGAGAGGCGCACGCTCGACTTGCAAGGCAGCAACACCGCCAGCAAAATGGCCGAGATAAGGAGCGCGCACCCATCGACGCCCGTATTGAAGTCGAGCATCACCGAGATTTGGGCAACGGCAGCGGTGTTTCCCGTCGTGACACCAAAGACAAATGCGTAGACCACAAGCGCCCCGAGCAGCAGCTTAAAGTGACTCGAACTCGTGGGGCGCATAATGAGGGGCTTAATCTCGCGATGGGAGTTGCGCGCCTCGTGCACCACAAGCACGACAAGAACGACAAGCGCAAGAATCGTGATAGGCAAGGGACCCACATACCCGCCGACAGCCGTGCAGGCAAGCCCCAGGAGCGACTTGATAAGCAAGGCCACGACCACGGTCACGATGCGCGTGGCAACATCGACCACGGCAAGCATCTCGACCCACGAAAAGAGGCCGAGCGCCGCAGCCACGCCGATGACGAGGGCCGCCACATAGGCAAGCGCCATGCCGCCAAAGTCCTTGGCCACAAGATAGGCGCACAAGGTGGCGGCGACGATAAGCACCGCCGGCATCGACACAAGCACGCGCGAGGAGAATGTTGCCTGGTTGCTGCGAAACGCGACGAGCGCCAGAACCAGCACGAGGCAGCATGCAAACGACATGCACACGAGCGGCGAGAACACCAAGCCCGCCGACATCGGGTACAGAAAGTTGATAAGGTTTTGCCGCCACGCCAGGAAAAAGCCGAACCCCACCGCGACAAGGACGTCCATCTTCCCCGTCAGTTTCTCGACCATTCGCGTCCCCCCGCATCAGCCGAACACCGGGCAATGAATTGGAAATTGTACCGCCGCCGCTTCTTCATATGCGCGGCGCTTTATTCACGAGTCGGCATACATTCTATACCGTTTGCCGCCCGAGCCGCCCCGGGCTTTCCGCACACGCTACGATATACGGATAAGGTTTCTGCCTGACATGCCAGTCGACCCCGAAAGGCCAACCATGAACCGCTATATCGACACCCGTGGAAACGTGAGCGACGCGCTTTCTTTTTGCGAGGCCATCGTCGAAGGCATTGCCCCCGGTGGCGGCCTTTTTGTGCCCCAGCAGATTCCCTCGATGAGCGTCGAGGAGATTTGCTCGCTCTCCGAGCTCCCTTACGCCCAGCGCGCCGCACGCGTGTACCGCGCGTTTGAGGTCGACGTCGCCGACGACGACATCGACTCCCTCATGGCCGGTGCCTACGGTGCGCAGTTTGACGACAAGCGCATTGCCCCTGTGGTGGACCTGGGCGAGGACATCCACGTGCTCGAGCTGTTCCATGGACCCACCTCGGCCTTCAAGGACATGGCGCTGCAGTGCCTGCCCCGCTTCTTCGAGCATGCCACGAGCAAGCTGCGCGAGGAGGGCAGGCTCGACCACGACCACCTCATCCTCGTGGCCACCTCCGGCGACACCGGCAAGGCGGCACTTGAGGGCTTCGCCGGCCGCAAACATGTGGGCATCTGCGTCTTCTATCCCGACGGCGGCGTCTCCGACATCCAACTGCGTCAGATGACCACCCAGCAGGGCGACAACGTCAACGTCTTCGCTGCCCGCGGCGACTTCGACGATTGCCAGACCTCCGTCAAGCAGGCCTTTGGCGACACGGCGTTCTGCGACAAGCTCATGGCCGAGCACGGCCTGGCCCTCTCCAGCGCGAACTCCATCAACTGGGGCCGCCTCATGCCTCAGATTGTGTACTACATGAGCGCCTACGCCGACATGGTCGCAGCAGGCTCCGTGCGTGCAGGCGAAGAGATCGACGTTTGCGTGCCCACCGGCAACTTTGGCAACATCCTGGCTGCCTACTATGCCAAGCGCATCGGCACCCCCATCGCACGCCTCGTGTGCGCGAGCAACGAGAACAACGTGCTCACCGACTTCATCACGACGGGCGTCTATGACATCCGCTCGCGCAAGCTCTCGCTTACCCCCTCCCCCAGCATGGACATCCTCGTTTCGTCCAACCTGGAGCGCCAGCTTTTCGAGCTGTGCGGCCGCGACGCCGAGCGCGTGCGTGGCTGGATGGCCGACCTTTCCCGTGACAAGCGCTTCGAGGTCGACACCGACACGCGCGCCCGCATGCAGGAGCTGTACGCCGCCGGCTGCGTGGACAACGACGCCTGCCTGCGCGAGATCGGCGAGGTCTTTGCCGAGAAGCGCTACCTGCTCGACCCCCACACCGCCGTTGCCCTGAAGGTCGCGAAGGAGCATCGCAGCGAACGCCCCATGCTCGTTGCCTCCACCGCCCACTGGGCAAAGTTCGGACCCAACGTGTGGCGCGGCCTCAACGGCCTCGGCTCCCACGACGAGCTTCCCGCCGAGGTGGCGTCGCTTTCGGGCATCGCCCTCAACCGCGCCATTGCTGAAGCCACGGGCACCCATGTCCCCGCCGGCCTCGAGGCCCTGGAGACCCTTCCCCGCAGGTTTGACACTGTGGTCGAGGCTTCCAAGACGGGCGTTGAGGACAGCGTGCTCGGGTGGCTTGAGGGGCGCTAATGTTCAGCAGAGTCGCCAACGTTCCTTCCGTACTATGATTCGCTAGGAAAACGGCGATTGAGCCCAATCAGCCTCATCGAACGCGGTTTTTATCTGCGGTGCTACATGGCGAAACGCCGTACAGCCCACTTGTTCATCGTCTAGGAAAACGGCGATTGAGCCCAATCAGCCTCATCGAACATGTTTTCTGTCTGCGATGCTGCAGTGGTGAAGGCCGCACGACCTACGTGTTCATCGGTTTTCTAGGTCCCATGCCGGGCGCGACATGCTTCGCGCCCGGTTTCGTTTAAAAGGAGCAGTGTATGAGCGACGTCATCGATAGGCTTATCCGGTACTGCAGCATCTCCACCCAGTCTGACCCTGCCAACGAGGCCGAGGTTCCCTCCAATCCCGACGAATTCGACCTGGCCCGCCTTCTTGAGCAAGAGCTGCTTGAGCTGGGCCTGTCCGATGCCCACATGGACGAGAACGCCTATGTGACCGCGCACCTGCCGGCCAGCGCAGGATGCGATCACCTGCCCTGCCTTGCGCTTATCGCGCACATTGACACGAGCCCCGATGCGCCCGCTCGCAACGTCAAGCCTCGCGTGCGCACCTATACGGGCGGCGAGCTCGTGCTTGGCGAGCATAAGGGCGAGAAGGTCAGTCTCACCGAGGAGAACACGCCTGGGCTCTCAAAGCTCGCCGGGCAAGACATCGTGTGCACCGACGGGGAGACCCTGCTTGGCGCCGATGACAAGGCCGGCGTGGCCGAAATCATGAGCTACCTGGCACGCGCCGTGCAGGACACCTCCCTGCGCCACCCCCGCATCGCTGTGTGCTTCGCCCCCGATGAGGAGATTGGCCACGGTTGCAGCCTGCTCGATGTAGAGCGTTTCGGCGCAGCTTACGGCTACACCATCGACGGAGACGAGCTGGGCGGCGTCGAATACGAGTGCTTCAACGCCGCCAGCGTCACTGTACGCGTCAAGGGCCATGAGATCCATCCTGGCAGCGCCAAGAACGTCATGGTGAACGCCCTGCGTGTCTTTGAGGACTTCGACCGCCTGCTTCCCGAGAACGCCCGCCCCGAGCATACCGATGGCTACGAGGGATTCTTTCACCTGTGCGACATCCGCGGCGACTGTAGCGAGGCGTTTGCCCATTACATCGTGCGCGACCATGACCTTGCAACCTTTGAGATGAAGAAGGCCATGCTGCTCGAGGTGGCCGACTTCATCAACAAGCGCTGGAACGAGCCGCGCGTCTTCGTCGAGATTCGCGACCAGTACCGCAACATGGCAGAGAAGGTCGCCCCTTACCCTGCGCTTATCGACAACGCCTACAAGGCGTTCGAGCGCATTGGCGTCAAGGCGTTCACGCGACCCATCCGCGGAGGCACCGACGGCGCGGCCCTCTCCTTCCGCAACCTGCCCTGCCCCAACATCTCCACCGGTGGCTTCAACTACCACAGCGTGCGAGAGTTTGCCGTGGTCAGCCAAGTTGAGGCTATGGTCGATTTCCTCTGCGAGCTGGGAGAGCTGTTCGCGCAAGGCTAACCAGCACGCATACAAAACAAGGGCGCAGGGTCCCATGAAGGATTCTGCGCCCTTTTTGTCCCCTATAATATTGTGATATGAAGCAGAATCTTGCCGCCTGAATAGGCTAGACGACGATTAAGCTCAATTGGCCCCGTCGAACGCGTTCTCTGCCTGCGGTGCTGCAATGGTAAAGTGCCACACGGCCCACTTGCTCATTGGATTCCTAGAACTCGTCCGGATTTTCCATCTCAATGTGACAGACGTTTGCGCCCAGCGAGCTGAGCTTGCCGGTGAAGTCCTCGTAGCCACGCTTGATGTGGCGGGTCTCCGACACATACGTCGTACCCTCGGCAACCAGGCCAGCCAGCACTAGGGCCGCTCCGCCGCGCAGGTCGGGGGAGGCAACTTGTGCACCCGTGAACTGCGTGGGACCTTTGACCAGGGCATGGCGTTCCTCGACGCGGATGGATGCGCCCATGCGCATGAGCTCTGCGGCCAGCATGAAACGGTTTTCAAACACGTTCTCAGTGATGAAGCTGGCACCGTCGGCCATGCATTCAAGCACCATGAGCTGAGCCTGCATATCGGTGGGGAAGCCCGGATACGGAAGGGTCTGGATGTCCACCGGCGCGAGCTTCTCGCCGCGACGCACAGTCACGCCGTTTTCAAAGCGCTCGATCTCAACGCCCATCTGGGCCATCTTTGCAAGCGGGATGTCGAGGTGCATGGGGTCAAAACCGGTAACAGTCACGCCCTCGTCGGAGCAAAGGGCTCCGGCGACAATGAAGGTACCGGCCTCGATGCGGTCGCCGACCGTCACATGGTCGGTGGCATGGAGCTCCTCCACGCCTTCGATGCGCACGACATGCGAGCCGGCATCAATAATCTTTGCGCCCATGTCATTGAGCATGTTTGCCAGATCGACAATCTCAGGCTCACGTGCCGCGTTCTCGATGATAGTCGTGCCCTTTGCCTTGACGGCACCCATCATGATGTTCTCCGTGGCGCCAACGCTGGGGAAATCGAGCGTGACGATGGCGCCGTGCAAACCGGCCGTACCATCAGCGCGAATGTTTCCGTGGTCCTTGTCGATTTTCACGCCAAGGGCAGCCAGACCAGAAAGGTGCTGGTCGATAGAGCGGGCACCGATGTTGCACCCGCCGGGCATGGCCACAATGGCCTTGCCGAAACGCGTGATAAGCGGGCCAAGAATCGAGATGCTTGCACGCATCTTCGAAACGTACTCATAGGGAGTGACCCAGTTGCTCACCGTCTTGGTGTCGATGATGAGCTCATGCTCCCCATGAACAACGCAGGCGCCGAGCGTCTGGAGCACCTTGCACATGAGCCTGACATCAGAGATGTCAGGCACATTGCTGAGATGATAGACACCCGGCGCCATGACAGTTGCAGCCATGAGCTTCAAAGCTGAGTTCTTTGCACCCTCGACGTGTACGGTACCGTGCAGCTTAGCGCCGCCTTCTACTTTGATCACGTCCATGAGTGCGCTCCTTCTTAAGCGTTTACGGTCTTAAGCTGGAGCTCGAGCCATTCCTTCTGACCCTTGAGGTAGGCGGCAGCAGAGTCGCCTTCCGAAAGGGCTGCAAGTTCCTTCTCGACGCCAGCCAGCGTGGTTTGAACCTCGTCGGCCTTAATCTGGGAAACCTCAAGAGCGTCGTTAGCAAGAACGATGACCTTGTTGTCATTGACCTGAGCATAGCCGCCGCTCAGAACAAACTCGTGCTTGCCATCGGCCGCGGTGACGTTCACCACGCCAGCCTTGAGGGCAGAAACAAGCGGCTCGTGACGCTGCATCACGCCGAAAGAGCCAATCTCACCAGGAAGGCCGACATAAGTGGCCTCGCTTGCGAAAACGGTCTTTACCGGGGTGACGATCTCACAGGTAAGTGTGTTGTCCGCCATAAGCCTGACCTCTCTTTATGAGTGGGCCGAAGCCTACTCAGCCAGCTTCGCGGCGCGCTCGCGCACGTCGTCGATGTCACTGGCATAACGGAAGCACTGCTCGGGCAGGTCGTCGCACTTGCCGTCGACAATCTCGGCAAAGGAGCGCACGGTGTCCTCAAGCTTCATGTAGACGCCGGGGTTGCCCGTGAACTGCTCGGCCACGTGGAAGTTCTGAGAGAGGAACTGCTGAAGCTTACGGGCACGGTTGACCGTGAGCTTCTGCTCCTCAGACAGCTCGTCCATACCAAGAATGGCGATGATGTCCTTCAGGTCGGAGTAGGCCTGGAGGAGCTCCTGGACGGCGGTAGCCACGCGGTAGTGCTCCTCGCCAACGATCAGCGGATCAAGAGCGGAGGAAGAAGAGGCCAGCGGGTCAATGGCCGGGTAAAGGCCCAGAGACGCGATGGAACGCGACAGCGTGGTGGTGGCGTCCAGGTGGATGAACGTCGTGGCAGGTGCGGGGTCGGTAAGGTCGTCAGCGGGAACGTAGACGGCCTGAACCGAGGTAATGGAGCCGGTCTTCGTGGAGGTAATGCGCTCCTGAAGGTCGCCCATCTCCGTTGCCAGCGTGGGCTGGTAACCAACTGCCGAAGGCATACGACCGAGAAGTGCGGACACCTCAGAGCCAGCCTGGGAGAAACGGAAGATGTTGTCGATGAACAGAAGCACGTCCTGACCCTGATCACGGAAGTACTCAGCCGTGGTCAGACCAGCAAGACCGACGCGCAGACGAGCTCCCGGGGGCTCGTTCATCTGACCGTAAATCATGCAGGTCTTGGCAATAACGCCAGACTCGCTCATCTCGTTGTAAAGGTCCGTGCCCTCACGGGTACGCTCGCCAACGCCCGTGAAGACGGACGTACCACCATGGCCGAGGGCCAGGTTGGAGATGAGCTCCTGAATCAGAACGGTCTTGCCGACGCCGGCGCCGCCGAACAGACCGGTCTTGCCGCCACGGACGTAGGGCTCGAGCAGGTCGATGGCCTTGATGCCGGTCTCGAAGATCTCCGTGGAGGTGGAGAGCTCCTCGAAGGCAGGTGCCGGGTGGTGGATGGGATAGTAATCCGCAACCTCGGGCATCGGCTTGTTGTCGACGGGCTCGCCCATGACGTTCCAGACGCGGCCGAGGGTCTGAGGACCAACGGGCATCTTCATGGGAGCGCCGGTGTCGACAGCCTCAACGCCACGCTGCAGGCCGTCGGTGGACGACATAGCAACGGTACGGACGATGCCGCCCGGGCGGTGAGTCTCGACCTCGAGGACAGTGTGGATGTGGCCGACGGGGGTGTCCGCGTCAACCGTAAGGGCGTTGTAGATCGCCGGCATGCTGCCTTCGTCGAACTCGACGTCGACGACAGGGCCGATGATGCGGACGATGCGCCCGATGTTCTTGGTATCGCTCATCGTCTATTCTTCCTTCTTCTGAGCCGCGGCGCCAGCGACGATCTCGGTGATCTCAGTAGTAATGGCGCCCTGGCGAGCACGGTTGTACTGACGCTGCAGGGTATTGATGATCTCGGTCGCGTTATCCGTGGCCGACTTCATTGCCTTACGGCGGGCACCCTGCTCGCCTGCGGCCGAGTCGATCAGGGCATGGTAGACCATCGTCTCAACGTACGCCGGGAGAAGCTTGCCCAAGACCGTTGCCTCATCGGGCTCGAAGTCAAAGGTGGCCTCAGCGGCGGATTCACCGTTGGAGACGTTGCTCACGTCCACGGGCAGGAGCTGCTCGCAACGCAGGTCCTGGTCGGCGGCGTTACGCATGTGGTTGTAGTACACCAGCACCTCGTCCACCTGACCAGAGGCGTACTTGTCGCGCACGTAGGAAGCGATGCGGCTGGCCTCCTCGAAGGTGGGGTCTGCGGAAAGGCCCGCAAACTTCATCTCGGCGGAGACACCACGGTACCCGAAGTAACCGATGGCCTTCTTGCCACAGAGGATGTAGCTCGTCTCAATGCCCTGAGCGGCATAGGCGTGAGCCTGCTTCTCAGCAGCACGGAGAACCTGGGTGTTGAAGGCGCCTGCAAGACCGCGGTCGGAAGTGACCACGACAAAGAGGACGTTCTTCTTCTCAGGATGAGCCTCAAGAAGAGGATGCGAAGCCTCGCCGGCTTTGCCGGCGAGGTTTCCAAGCATCTCCAACATTGCCTCGGAGTACGGGGTCGCCGCCACGACACGTTCAGACGCCTTGCGGATCTTTGCCGTAGCCACCATTTCCATGGTGCGGGTGATCTGCTTGGTGGACTTGACAGAAGTGATGCGCTTCTTCATGTCGCGGAGGTTGGCCATGGTTACACCTGGCTTTCAGCGACGAACTGCTCGTGGTAAGCCTTGATGGCCTCAGCCATCTTGGCCTGGAGCTCGTCGGACACCTTGCCGGCCTTGATCTGAGCGTTGAACTCAGGATGGGTGGCATGGATGTTCTGAAGCAGACCATCGCGGAAGGGAACGACCTGCTCAAGCTGGAGGTCGTCGGTGTAGCCCTTGGTGCCCGCGAAGATGGCGATAACCTGATCGGCAACGTCCATGGGGTTGTAACGAGGCTGCTTGAGCAGCTCGTACATGCGGGAACCACGGGTCAGCTGGTCCTGCGTGGCCTTGTCCAGGTCGCTGCCGAACTGCGTGAAGGCCTTGAGCTCGTCGTAAGCAGCAAGGTCAAGACGCAGGTTACCAGCGAACTGCTTCATCGACTTGATCTGGGCCGAACCACCGACGCGGGACACCGAAATGCCCACGTCAACGGCGGGACGCTGACCCTGGAAGAACAGGTCGGTCTGCAGGTAAATCTGACCGTCGGTAATCGAAATCACGTTGGTCGGAATGTATGCAGAAACGTCACCAGCCTGGGTCTCGATGACGGGCAGAGCCGTGAGCGAACCGGAGCCATTCTCCTCGTTCAGCTTAACGGCACGCTCGAGCAGGCGCGAGTGCAGGTAGAAGACGTCACCGGGGTAAGCCTCGCGTCCCGGGGGACGGTCGAGCGTCAGCGACATCTGACGGTAAGCAACAGCCTGCTTGGACAGGTCGTCGTACACGCACAGAACGTGGCCGCCGGGGTTGTCCTTGCCAGCGGGCTTGCCATCCTTGCCGTTGTACATGAAGTACTCGCCGATTGCAGCGCCAGCCATGGGGGCGATGAACTGCAGCGGGGCGGCGTCGGAAGCGGAAGCGGAAACGATGATGGAGTACTCGAGAGCGCCATGCTTCTCGAGCGTCTCACGAATTGCGGCTACCGTCGAGGCCTTCTGGCCAACGGCGACGTAGACGCAAATCATGTTCTCGTTCTTCTGGTTGATGATCGTGTCGATGCCGACAGCGGTCTTACCAGTCTTACGGTCGCCAATGATGAGCTCGCGCTGGCCGCGGCCAATCGGGATCATCGCGTCGATAGCGAGCAGGCCGGTCTGAACGGGCTCGCAAACACCCTTACGGGCCATAACGCCGGGAGCCTTGAACTCGATGGGGCGATAGCCCTCGACCTCAATGGGGCCCATACCGTCGATAGGCTCGCCAAGCGGGTTGACGACGCGGCCGAGCATGGCACGGGAGACAGGAATCTCAAGGATGCGACCGGTCGTGTGGACCTCGTCGCCTTCCTTGATGACAGCGACGTCGCCCAGAAGAACGGCGCCAACCTCATCCTCTTCCAGGTTCTGGGAAAGGCCGTAGACCTTCTTGCCAGTGCTGGCGCTCACGAACTCGAGGAGCTCGCCGGCCATAGCGTCCTGCAGACCCTCAATACGGGCGATGCCGTCGCCGACCTGGATAACCGTACCAACCTCACGCGTATCAACCGTGGTGTTCAGCGAATCGAGCTGCTTCTTAAGGGCAGCCTCGATGTTCGCAGCGGTAATTTCCGCCATTACTCTTCACCTCCGGTAGATGCGGTCTTGAGCACCTGGCGAGCATGATTGAGCTGCGTCTTGACGCTAGCGTCCATACGCTTGCCGTGGGTGCTGATGATGAAGCCTCCCAGAATCGAGGCGTCGACGCTCTCGTTGAGGCGCACGCCATGACCAAGGTCGGCCGAAAGCTTCTTGCTGATAACGTCACGCAGATGGTCGTCGAGCGGCACGGCCGTGGTGACATCCACGACCACCATGTCGAGGGCCTTCTCCGCAGCCGCCTCATAAGCGACGGCAACACGGCCAAGGAGCTTCATGTCGCCGCGCTCGGCCATGACGGCCACAACGCTGACGACCTCCGGGGCGAACCCAGAGAAAGCATCCTTGACGAATGCCGACTTGTTCTCTGCAGGAACATTGGGGTTCTGCAGGAACTCACGCACCTGGGAAGACTTGACGACAGCGACACGGACGTTCTTGATGTCCTCGATGTCCTCGAAGACACGGTCCGCCACCTGCGCAGCCTCAAGGAGGCACTGGGCGTAGGTTGCTACCTCTTGCTTGACCAGAATGCGCTTAGTTGGCATCGAGAGCACCCGCTTCCGCGACGTACTTCTCGATCAACTTGCGCTGATCGGCGTCAGACAGACCCTCACCGATGAAACGACCGGCAACGGCAACAGAGAGATCCGCGACAGAAGACTGCAGGTCGGCAATAGCGGCCAGCTTCTCCTTCTCGATGGACTTCTTAGCCTTAGCGATCATCTCGTCAGCCTGAGCCTGAGCCTGAGCCGTGATGTCAGCCTTGACCTGCTCACCAGCGCGACGGGCCTCGTCGACAATGCCGGCAGCCTCGCGACGAGCGTCAGCGAGCTGCTTCTTGTACTCCTCGAGGGAGCGCTGGGCTTCGATCTTGGCAGCCTCAGCCTCATCGAGGTTGTTCTTGATGGTCTCCTGACGCTTGTCGAGCATGCCGACAATCATCGGCCAAGCAAACTTGGCAAGAACCACCCAGATAACCAGGAAGGCAATGAGGGCAGGAATGAACTCAGAAAGGTTGGGAATCAGGATGCCGATACCCAGATCAGAGTTTTCCTCTGCAAGAGCGAGCGAGGGGGCAGCCAGGGCAACGGCACCAGCAGCGAGTGCCGCAGCACCGTTTTTGCAATTGCTCATTGACTCACCTCCATCGTGTTTCGAAGTTTCCGACATTCAGGTAAAAGAATTACTTACTTAATGAGGGCAACAACGAAGCCGATGAGTGCAAGAGCCTCGACGAAGGCGGCGCCCAGAATGAAGACGGTGAACAGACGACCCTGAACCTCGGGCTGGCGAGCCATACCAGTGGCAGCGCCGTAAGCAGCCAGACCAATGCCGAGGCCGGCACCGATAACACCGAGACCATAACCGATAACGCCCATGATTCCTCCTAAAAGGACGGCCGCCCAGCCCTATGCTGGGCGAATACCTACAGAAAACACTCCTATGTCATCGGCTGCGTTTTGCAACCGAAGTGACCAACCAAAACCGGCGCGATGCCGGGCAGAACAATGAACCTTGAGTCGAGGCTTAGTGCTCAGACTCAGCGAGCTGCACGTACACGGCGGAAAGAACCGTGAAGACGTAGGCCTGGATGACGGCCACGACAAGCTCGATGGCGTAGACAACCGTGAGGATGGCAATCCACACGATGCTTGCCAGACCAACGGGGTTGCCAGCGCTGATGAGCACGCCGAAGAAGCTGCTCGTCAGAATCGCGAAAGCCGCAAGGCAGATGTGGCCGGCGAACATGTTGGCGAAGAGTCGGACGGCGAGGGTGACGAGGCGCAGGAACGTGGAGAAGGCCTCAATGACGCCGACCAGAACATTGATCGGGAAGGCGACACCAGCAGGAGCAAGGGACTTAATGTAGCCCAGAGCACCCATGTGCTTGACGGCGACACGGATGAAATACACAAAGGAGCACAGAGCGAGTGCCACGGTGACGCCGATGGTGCCCGTACCAGGCTTGCAGCCGGGGATGACACCGACGATGTCGTTGAAGAGGATGAAGAAGAACACCGTGAGCAGGAAGGGACCGTGCTTGTCGGCCGTCTTGCCCAGGTTGCCCTTGAGGATGTCCTCGCGGACATACTCAACCACATACTCAACGCCGTTCACAAAGCGGCCACGGGGAACCAGCGACAGACGGCCCCTGGCTGCAAAGAGCACAACCAGCATAAGAACGATGGCGACGCACATCCAGAAGATGTACTGGGTCAGGCCGGCCTGGCCGCCGCCCACAATGAAGCGTGGGAGGAACTCATGAACGACCTCGTTGATTTCCTCACTGATGCTCGCGAGTAACTCTTCCATCTATATCTCCTCACACGTCTACGGACGAGGTTTGCGACCGTATAGGACGACACTTACAACAGTCGCAGCAAGGAACGCCGCAACCAGCACGCACGCGAAAAGGAAGAGCTCCTCGCGTATCGCGACGTAGGCTACCAGTACCGACACGGCAATGACAACCACAGAAACGCAAGCGGCACCTACGAGCCGAAGAATGGAGCCGTCGCGCTTCTTCTTCGACACCGCCAGGCCAACAGCATAAGGAGCCGAACTCGCCACGCCTGCCAACAATGCGCAGACGACAGCAACCACTGTATGCTCCACCAACTATCACGCCTTTCCGCTGTGCCGAAACGCCAAGGCAGAATGCTAGCCTCTCTACCGCCTTCAGGCAATCAAAAAAACGGCAAATTAAGCCATCTTTGAGGTAGTTTGCCCGAATTCAACACAAACCGTCTCATGACCCATTTCGAGTCTATAGGGCCTTGTCCTCGTATTTCTCCACAACGACCCCAGCTTCATGCAAAAGGGAGGTTGAAAGTTCGTCCGGATACGACTCGCGAAACACGATTCGCTTGACGCCGGCGTTGATGAGCATCTTGGCGCACTGCACGCACGGGTACGTTGTGCAGTAGAGCGTGGAGCCATCTTGGGCCACGCCGCCGTGACGGGCGGCCTGAATGATGGCATTCTGCTCACCGTGGAGCCCGCGGCACAGCTCGTGCTTGGTGCCGCTGGGGATGTTGAGCTCAGTACGCAGGCAGCCACGCGTGAGACAGTGCTCGATGCCGCGCGGCACGCCGTTGTATCCCGTTGCAAGAATCCGGTGGTCGTTGCTCACGAGAACGGCGCCCACATGACGACGCAGGCACGTGGAGCGCGTGGCCGCGACGTCGGCAATCTGCATGAAGTACTCGTCCCAGCTGGGACGCTTGTCGCACGTCATGATGATTTATGCCTTGTCGACAGGCCCGAGCTTGGCCTCGACGGCCTTGTCGAGGTTCTCGGCGAGCGTGGAGCGCAGCGGCGTGACGTGGGGGTGGGCCTTCTCGGCCACCTTGCCGGCAAGGTCGAGCTCCATGATCTTGGCAACGCGGCCCGCATGGCGGCCGCCCTCGAACTCGGCGACGAGGAAGACCTTGAGGATGCGCTCGTTCTCCTCAAGGGAGACGAAGCGACCGGACAGGGCGATGACGTTGCCGTCGTTGTGACGGCGGAACAGCTCGGCGAACTCGGGGCTCGTGATGCTGGCAGCGCGGACACCGGCAACCTTGTCGGCCGCAACCGCCATGCCGATGCCGGTGCCGCACACGAGCACGCCCTTGTCGGCCTCGCCCGCGGCGACGGCCTTGCCTACAGCCACGGCATAATCGGGATAGTCAACGCGCTCGGCGTTGTCGGGGCCCAGGTCGATGACCTCGTGGCCCAGCGACTGCAGGAAAGGCACGAGCGCCGCCTTCTGCTCGTATCCTGCATGGTCCGAAGCGATGGCAATGCGCATGGTGTTCTCCCTTTCCTTGGCAACAATAGGCTGAATAACTATAGCGCCCGATACCAGCTTCTGGCTACCCCGTCACGCATCCGCAGGGTAACCATAAGGTCGAGGGTCCGACTAGTCCTCGGCGCGGCTCAGGAACTCGCGAACGAAATCGGTCTTGGGGTTGGCAAGCACCTGGTCAGGCGAACCCTCTTCGGCGATGCTGCCATCGCAGAGGAACGCCACGCGGTCGGAGACGTCGCGGGCAAAGCCCATCTCGTGCGTGACGATGCCCACTGCCATGCCTTGGCTCGACAGGCGACGGATAAGGTCACGCATGTCAGCCGTGAGCTTGGGGTCGAGAGCCGAGGTGGCTTCGTCGAAGTAGATGACATCGGGGCGCATGCACAGGGCACGCGCGATGGCCACGCGCTGCTGCTGGCCGCCCGAAAGCTGGCAGGGCACCTTGTCGGCATGCTCGGCAAGACCGAGCTGGGCAAGAAGCTCGCGCGCCTCGCCCTCGACCTCGTCGCGGCCGCGACGCTGGACGCGCACGGGCGCGTCGGTCACGTTCTTGAGCACCGTCATGTGCGGGAAAAGGTTGTAGTTCTGGAACACCAGGCCGAACTTCATGCGCGCCTGGGCCATGGCAGCCTTGGTGTAGGTTGCTTTGCCTTCGGTGGAAGAGGCAGCACCGCAAACCTCGAGGTCACCGTATCCAAACGAACCACCGTCGAATGTGTCGAGCAGCGTCAGACAGCGCAGAAGCGTGGACTTGCCTGCGCCCGAGGGGCCGATAAGGGTCACGACCTCGCCGGGATCGATGTGGAAGTCGACGTCATGCAGGACCTCGCGCCCGTTGAACGATTTGCGTACGTGCTCAGCGTAAACGGCAGGTTTAGTCATGGTAGTAAGCCAGCTTCTTCTCGACGCGGTTCAGGATGGCAGTAATCACCAGGCAGATAACCCAGTACAGGCCTGCGGAGATAGCAAACGGAATCATGTTGCGCTGGCTTGCGACCAGTGCCTTTGCCTCGGTGAACATCTCGGCGACACCGATGGAGAAGGCAAGCGAGGTGTCCTTGACCAGCGTGATGATCTCGTTGCCCATAGCAGGCATGATGCGCTTGATGACCTGGGGCAGGATGATGTGGAAAAACGCCTGGCACTTGGAGTAGCCCAGCACCTCAGCCGCCTCATACTGGCCTTGCGGGATGGACTGGATGCCGCTGCGGTAGATTTCAGCGAAGTAGGCGGCGTAGTTGAGAATGAAGGCGATGATGCACGCCGTGAACTTGAAGCCCGCGCCCGTCTGGATGTTGAAGACGTAGTAGGGCATGAAGTACACCGCGAACATCTGCAACATGAGCGGGGTGCCACGCATGACGGAGATATAGAACTGCGCCAGAAGCGCCAGCGGCTTGAACTTGCTCAAGCGCGCGAGGGCCACCGGGATACCCAGCGGTATGGCACCTACAATCGTCAGGGCAAATATGGCCATGCTCATGCCGAGACCCTCGACAAGCAGGTTGAACATCGTTGAGATTTCCACTGGGCAGCACCTCGCTGTCTATGCGCAGAGCGCACTCCTGACACAAAGGGGCGCCCCCGACCACGCCCATGGCCGGGGACGCCGTGATAATGTGAAGCATACCGCACCCGGCAGGCGCCGGAAGCGAGAACAATCGTCTTGCAGGGGCCTTACTTCGCCTGGGCCAGGCAGTCCTCGACGGCCGTGAAGATGGCCTTGGAGGTGACGGTGGCGCTGGAGACGGCGTCGACGCCCTCCGTGCCGCCGGCCTCGACGATCTTGGCGGGCAGCTGCTCGATGGCCTTGGAGCCGATGCCCTGGGTCTCGGAGTTGTCGCCCACGGTGACCTCGGAGACCTTGCCGTCCTTGACCTCGACGGTCACGGGCACCTTGCCGCCGATGCCCTTGCCCTCGGCGGTGTAGTCGCCGTCCTTGAGGCCGGCAGCCTCGGCGCCGTCGGCGGCCTTCTCGTCCTTGCCAAGGCACCAAGCGGTGAAGTCAACGCCCTGGTCGGCGTACTTCTTGCAGAGCTCCTCGACGGTGCCGTCCTCGGCGAGAGCCTTGAGGTCCTCCTCGACCTTGGCGGCAAGGGCCTCGTTGCCCTTGGCGAAGCCCACGGCGTAGTGCTCGGAGTTCAGAGCCTGGGGGATGATGATGAACTCGTCGGCCTTGTCACCGATCTGGAAGACAGCGATGGGGTAATCGAGCGCAACGGCGTCGTACTCGCCCATCGACAGGCTCATGAAGGCGGTGTTGTAGTCGGGAAGAGTCTCGAGCTTGGCAAAAGAAGCACCCAGCTCAGCCTGGTCGCCGCCCTCGGACAGAAGGTTCAGGGCTGCGGAGTCGGCCTGCGTGACCACGTTCTTGCCAGCAAGGTCAGCAAGCTTGGCGATGCCGGAATCGGCCTTCACAACGACAACCTGGCGGTTCTCCATGTACGGGGCGGTGAAGGCGTAGTCGTCCTCGCGGCCCTCAATGGTGAAGCCGTTCCAGATGCAGGTGATCTGGCCGGAGTTGAGCAGGGCATCCTTAGCGTCCCAGGCGATGGGCTCGTACTTGACCTCCCAGCCCTCCTTCTCGCAGACGGCGGCGGCAAGGTCGAGGTCGAAGCCGGTGTAGTTGCCGTCATCGCCCACATAGCCGTAAGGTGGGAAATCCTGGTCGAAACCAACGATGAAGGGGCCGTCAAGCTTGACCTCAGCGGCCTCTTCCTTCTTATCTTCAGCAAAAGCCAGGCCTGCGCCGAATGCGGTCATGGCGCACAGGGCGGCAGCGGAAACAGCGAACTGGCGACGGGTCATACCGGACTTGAACATGTGACCATCCTCTCGACGGCTTCAAGCGTGTCCGCGCCGAAGCACTTTAGTTTGGTGGAGTACACCATAACGCAAAACGACGGCCTTTAATACGCTGGAGTGAAAAATTTCGGCTTTCGTCCGCATAAACCCCCGTTTGCGCACTTTTCGTACATATCGGAAACGTGCGAGGGATATAGTGTTTCCATAGCACGTCGCAATTTGTCAACCTAAGGAGATATCGCCATGAACGTCTCACGCCGCAGCTTCTGCACCACCCTCGCAGCCGGCCTCGCAATGGGCATGTTCGCCGGCACCGGCGCCGCCTTCGCCGCTGATGACAAGGCGGCCGAGCTCAAGACCGTCGAGCAGGGCAAGCTCATCATGGGCACCAACGCCACGTTCCCGCCCTACGAGTACTATGACGGCGACAAGATCGTCGGCATCGACGCCGACGTGGCCGCCCTCATCGCCGACAAGCTCGGCCTCGAGCTCGAGATCGAGGACATGGACTTCGGCGCCATCATCACCGCCGTCCAGACCGGCAAGATCGACATGGGCCTCGCTGGCATCACGGTCAACGACGAGCGCAAGAAGAACGTCAACTTCACCGACACGTATGCCTCGGGCGTTCAGGTCATCATCGTGACCGAGGACTCCCCCATCACCGGTCCCGACGACCTGGCTAACAACGCCGACTTCCTTATCGGCGTGCAGGAGAACACCACCGGTCACATCTATGCCGCCGAAGACTACGGCCAGGACCGCGTCATCCCCTACACCAGCGGCCCCACCGCCGTCCAGGCCCTCCAGGCCGGCAAGGTCGACTGCGTCATCATCGACAACGAGCCTGCCAAGAACTACGTTGAGGCCAACAAGGGTCTGAAGATCCTCGACACCGCATATGTCGAGGAGGACTACGCCATCGCCGTCAACAAGGACAACACCGCTCTGCTCGACGCCATCAACGGCGCCCTGAAGGAGCTCATCGCCGACGGCAGCGTCAAGAAGGTCATCGACACCTACATCAACGACGGCTCTGAGGACAAGGACGCCTCCGAGGACAAGGGCGGCGCCTACAAGGACGGCTCTTACACCGCCGAGGGCAAGGGCATCGGCGGCAAGGTTCCCGTGACCGTCGAGGTCAAGGACGGCAAGATCGCAACCGTGACCGTGGGCGACAACTCCGAGACCGAGGGCATCGGCTCCAAGGCCATCGACCAGCTGCCCGAGGCCATCGTGGCCGCCAACGGCACCGAGGGCGTCGACGCCCTGGCCGGCGCCACCGTCACCTCCAAGGCCATCTTCTCCGCCGTCGAGGACTGCCTGTCCCAGGCGAAGTAAGTAAGTACCGTATCATTCAACCCGCTTGTCTGTGGGGCGGGCGGTCTCGTATCAGGCCGCCCGCCCTTATGTTTTGAGGAGGTTCGCCCGTGGAAGAGTTCATCGAAACCCTTCAGCTGGGCTTGTACCAGACGTTCGTCTACCAGGACAACTACACGTTTTTCTTGAGCGGCCTGCGCATCACGCTGATGGTATGGTCCCTGGCATTCGTGCTCGGTCTCATCCTGGGCGTCATCTGCGCCATCATTCGATCGGCGCACGACCAGCAGCAACAGGGCCGCAGGAAGAACCCCATCCTGGGCCTGTTCAACATCATCGCCAAGGTCTACATCACCGTCATTCGCGGCACACCGACCATGGTCCAGTTGCTCATCATGTGGTTTGTCGTGTGGGCGTCGGCACGCTCGACCGAGGCGAACCTCGTCACCTGCGCCGTCATCACCTTCGGCATGAACTCGGGCGCCTACATCGCCGAAATTGTGCGCTCGGGCATCATGTCGATTGAGCCCGGGCAGATGGAGGCGGGCCGCTCGCTGGGCCTGTCCTACGGCACCACCATGCGCTCGGTCATCATCCCCCAGGCGTTCAAGAACATTCTGCCCGCCTTGGGCAATGAGACGATTACCCTGCTCAAGGAGACCTCGATCGTCACGGTCATCGGCCTCAAGGACCTCACGAAGGGTGCCATGATCATCCAGGGCAACACGTTCCAGGCACTCGTCCCGTTCTTTGCAATCGCGGTCATTTACCTGGCCATGGTCATGATCCTGACCTTTATCTTCAACAGGATCGAAAGGAGGCTGCGCGAAAGTGATCACCGTTAATCACCTGGTCAAGGCGTATGGAGACCACGTCGTCCTCAACGACGTGAACGAGCACATCGCCCCCGGCGAGAAGGTCGTCGTCATCGGGCCGTCCGGCTCGGGCAAGTCCACTTTCCTGCGCTGCCTCAACCTGCTCGAGATTCCCACCTCGGGCCAGATCCTGTTCGAGGGCAAGGACATCACCGCACCTCACGTCAACATCGACGAGGTGCGTCGCCACATGGGCATGGTGTTCCAGCACTTCAACCTCTTCAACAACCTCTCCATCGAGGGCAACCTGACGCTTGCCCCCACCAAGCTCAAGCTCATGGGCAAGGAAGAGGCACATGAGGAGGCAAAGCGCCTGCTTAACCGTGTTGGCCTGCCCGACAAGGCGGATGCCTACCCTGGGCAGCTCTCCGGCGGTCAGAAGCAGCGCGTCGCCATTGCGCGAGCGCTCATGATGAAGCCCAAGGTCATGCTCTTCGACGAGCCCACGAGCGCCCTGGACCCCGAGATGGTGGGCGAGGTCCTCGAGATCATGCGCGAGCTGGCCGACGACAACATGACGATGATCGTCGTGACCCACGAGATGGGCTTCGCCCGCGAGGTCGCGAGCCGCGTGCTGTTCATGGACGGCGGCAACATCGTGGAGCAGGGCACGCCCCAGGAGCTCTTCTCCAACCCCAAGGAGAAGCGCACGCAGGACTTCCTGAGCAAGGTGCTCTAGGCCCTCCGGTTCCTCAACGCAGCAAGCAAAAGGCCGTCCCAGCTGGGGCGGCCTTTTTTGTCGCTCATATACGCATGCTGGCCTAGGACAGTCCCAGCCAATCGAGCCAGCGGGGCAGCTCCGTCTGATAGCGCCCATATGCGTCGGCGTAACTTGCGCGCAAGGCATCGACGTCGCACGTAGAGCTGGAAACGGCCATGCCGTCGGCATAGACGATGTAGGCGCGACCCTCACGGGCCATCTGCTCCAAGCGCTCCAGTTCGGCGTTGTAGCGCTCGTTGCGCGTGCGCAGGGCCTGCGCGAGCTTGGGATATCGGCGTTCGTAGAGACTCGAGAGCAGCAGCTGGCTCTTGCCCGTCTTTCCCTTGCGATACCCGCGAGGGCGCGTGAGAATCGCAAACACGCGCTCATATCCCGCGTCAAGCGCCGCCTGAAGCGCAAGGCCTGCCCCTTCTCCGAGTCCGCCATCAGCAAAAGTATGCCCATCTACCTGCGTCATCGGCATCATGAAGGGAATAGTGCTGCTCGCGCGCACGCGCACCATCAGGTCGTTCAGGCAATGGATATCGTCCCTGCCCCACACAACCGACTCACCGGACTCGATGTCGAATGCCTGGATGGCGAAATCGGCGCCGGAGCGCTCGTAACGGCCATAGTTGTACACGAGCGGGCCTGCCGGCAGGCACGACTCCTGATAGAGCCAATGCGCCGAGAAGAAGCCTTTGCCCCGCACAAACGTCTTCCAGCCGCCAAAGCGCGGATCGAGCGCGATATCGGTGAAGCTCACGCGGGCTCGCCAGGGATCGCCGTGCAGGTAGTTGGCGATGTTCGAGGTACCAGCCGAGACCCCGCACATAAAGGGGAAGCGAATCCCCTGCTCGAGCAGGGTCACAACGGCAGCCGTCGTGTAGCTCACCCGCATGCCGCCACCCTCGAAGAGCAGCGCGCAACCTTGCACCTCGCGCGGCTCAGGCGCACAGAAGGGGCCCGAACCGTCCGCCTTCCACAGGCCCAGGGCATCGCGCTTGGCGCGCAGCAGCCCCGCACCCGTATGAGCCTGATTCGCTACCTCTCTCACAAGTCCCCTACTCCTCTACTTGAGCACGGCACGCGGGCTCAGGCATCTTCACCAGCAAGATGAAGCCCACAAGCAGCAGGGCTGCAATGGAAAGCACACCCAGAGATGCGTCACCCGTAACCTGGGTGATCACGGCAACGAGGAACGATCCCATGACGCTGGCGTACTTGCCGAACACGTCAAAGAAACCGTAGAACTCGTTGGAGTTCTCCTTGGGGATGAGACGGCCGAAGTAGCTGCGCGACAGGGCCTGGATGCCGCCCTGGAACAGGCCCACGCTCACCGCCAGGACCCAGAACTCAAACGCCGTCTTGAGGAAGAACGCCGCAAAGAACACGATGCACGTATAGGCAAGCACGGCAATCATGATCATGCGCTTCGTGCCGAACTTGCCCGCAAGCCAGCCGTAGGCGATGGCGCTGGGGAACGCCACGAACTGCGTCACAAGCAAGGCCAGGACAAGCTGCGTTGAGTCGATGCCCAGGCTCGTGCCATACGACGTGCTCATGGCGATAACGGTGTGGACGCCGTCGATATAGAAGAAGAACGCGAGCATGAAGAAGAAGAGGGACTTGTCCTTCGTGATCTTGTGCATAGTGCCCGCAAGCCCAGACAAGCTCTTGCGCACAGCCTGACCCATCGTCTCGCCCGACGTCTTGAAGTGACGCTGGCGATAGCTGCGCAGAAGAGGAATCGTGAAGCCGGCCCACCACAGCGCCGTGACGACAAACGACAGGCGCGTGGCAACCGCCGTGGGAATGCCGATGGCAGGACCGCCGAAGATGAGCGCCAGGCAGCCGATGAACGGCACCGTGGAGCCCACGTAGCCCCAGGCATACCCATGGGAGGAGACCGCGTCCATGCGCTCGTCACTCGTGACGTCGACAAGCATGGAATCGTAGAACGTCATCGACGAGTTGAGGCCCACCGTGGCCAGCACATACACCACCAGGAACGCAAACCAACTCAGGGGCAGCGCCATGCAGGTGCAGCAGATGACGCCCGTAAGGAAGAAGCCGAGGAAGAACTTGATTTTCTTACCCTCGAAATCGGCCAAGGAACCCAGGATGGGCATAAGGATTGCCACAACCAGGCTTGCAATCGTCTGTGCATACCCAAACGACGTGACAACATCGGTGCGCCCGGCACCCTCAAGCAAGGAATTGAGGTAGATGGGCGCCACGGCGGTGCACAACAGCACGAACGCCGAGTTTCCCACGTCGTATAGGACCCATTTGCGTTCAATACTGGTAAGCTTTGTGGACACGGAAAGGTCCTCTCTCAAGGGGGCGAAACAGGGCGATGCGCCCTTCCGACGTGCCGAGGATGCCCCCGACACACGTGCACGTACCGTTGCGCACCATGGTATTCGTTTTTCACCGCACATGAACCCACAGAGGGCAAAGTTTGTGCATTAGAGCCGGCCTTGTACACACAAGGTCACATGAAGGGAGCACGCCATGCCGGCACTCATCACCCACCATCTCTTCGGCGAGGAGGTTCTGCACCGCGCAGGCCGTGAGCTGTGCCTCACCGACGAGGAGCACGACCTGTTTCTCATGGGCTGCCAGGGCCCCGACCCGTTCTTCTTTGCCGTGACGTGCGCACGAGGCAACGCTGTGCGCGCCATGGGTTCGAACATGCACCGCAGGCGCGTCTCCGCCGCCTTTGACCGCCTGCGCGCCGACGTCGCGCACCTGCCGCAAGATAAGGTCGGCCTGGGACGCGCCTTTGTGGCAGGCCTGCTCGCCCACTACGTGCTCGACCGCAACGCCCATCCCTTCGTGTACGCCCACGAATACGAGCTGTGCGACTACAACCGAGAGCTCGCCGACGCCTACCACGAGGTCCACGCCGTGATCGAAAGCGAGCTTGACTGCGGCATGCTCGACCACCTGCGCGGCGTGAACTGCGCCCAGCTCGCCCCGGCCTCCGTGCTGGTCGGCTCGCCCGAGGGACTGCTCGTGGCGGGCACGCTGCTCGCCCAGACGGCCCGCGCCGTCTTCGAGCTCGATGTGCGCCCCATTGACTACCCGGGCGCCGTGGACGACATGCGCCTGTGCTACGAGAAGATCGAGCCCTTCGGCTCCACCCGCCAGCGCAGCATCTCGCGCGCCGAGCGTCTGGCAAGGCCCCACTCCCAGCTCGCCTCGCTTGCCCACAAGGTGGACGAGGGCGCCGACAACCCTTCGATGAACATGGCGCATCTGCCCTGGGAGGACCCGTTCAAACCTCAGAGCAGCACCGAGAGCTTCCCTGAGGTCTTCGAGCGCGGCATCGAGGATTACCTGCGCGTCCTGCCCGCCTTTGAGGCTGGGGAACCCATGGCGCTCCTCACGGGCGGCCTGGACTACCATGGCAAGCCCATGGACGGCCGCGAGGAGCCCTTGGGGTCCACGCATCCCCTGTAGGCAACCGGCACCGAGACAGCCCTTGGGCGCCCCGCGTAGGGGCTTCGCCCAGGGCGGCCCCCGGCGGCAACCTCGCACTCCATCTCTTCCATGTCAAGACAAAAAGAGGGCCCCGAGGCGGCGCGCATTGCACCGGCCTCGGGGCCCTCTGTCGTCTCACTGGGAAGACGCCTTACTTCTCGTCCTTCTTGGACTCGTACTCATGGGGCGGCAGGCCCTTCTCGGCAAGCTCCTTCTGCCAGTTCGCATAGTTCTGGTTGCGACGGATGATGAGCACGCAGATGATGACCGAGAACACCATGGCGAAGTAGACCATGAGCTTCTCAACGTGCATGTCGAAGACCTCGATGTTGGAGTGGATGCCCAGGCCGTCGAGGAACAGCAAAAGGCCGATGACGGTGATGAAGCACAGGGCCAGCATCTTCATCTCGGCATGGGCGTTGATGAAGTCGGAGATGGGGTCGATGAAGACCATCATGAGAATGATGGCGAGCATCACGGCGAAGATCATGATAAGGAGCTGGTTGGCCAGGCCCACGGCGGTGATGACCGAGTCGATGGAGAACACGACGTCCATAACCATGATGGTGGCAATGGCGCCCGGCAGGCTCAGCGGCTTCTTAGGCTTGTCGGAGTGCTTCTCATCGTGGTCGGCCTTCTCCTCCTCGAGGTTCAGCACGCCGCGCAGCTCCGTGACGCCCTTGTAGATGAGGTAGGCGCCGCCCAGGAACAGCACGATATCGCGCACCGACATACCGAAGGGCTCGCCGTTGATGCCGTTGAACGGCAGCGTGAACAGCTTGTTCGTCATATGCACGAGGTACGACGCGAAGCACAGGAAGACGGCGCGCGACACGAAGGCGCCGGCAAGGCCGAGCTTGCGGCCGATGTGCTGCTTTTCGGGCGCAAGGCGGTCGCTTGTGAGGATGATGAAGACGATGTTGTCCACACCCAGGATGATCTCCAGGAACACAAGCGTGACGAGGCTGATCCACGCCTCAGGCGACGCAAGAAACGATAGGTCCACTTTCTCTTCCCTTTCTCTTGGGGTCTATAACCAATGTACAGGCCGGCTACATGAGGGCCTTGATACCAATGAGGATAAGAACGGCGCCGCCCACGACGGTGGCTTTCTCGCCGAGCTTGCTGCCGAAGGCACGGCCGATCAGCAAAGCCAAGCAGGTGCACACAAACGTGGTCAGGGCAATGATGCCCGATGCGCAGAAGGGCTCGACGCCCATTCCGACAAAACTCACACCCACGGCAAACGCGTCGATGCTCGTGGCGATTGCCTGCACGAAAAGCGAGCCCACGGTGAGCGTCTTGTCGTCGACCTCGCCGTCCTGCCCCTCGTGGAAGGCGTCCCAGATCATCTTGCCACCCACAAAGCCCAGAATGACGAAGGCGACGATGCCGGCGTAGCGCTCGATGACCTCAGCCACAAGCGACCCGGCGAAGAAGCCCAAAAGCGGCATGAGGCCCTGGAACGCGCCGAAGAAGACAGGCATGAGCATGGCCCGGCCTCGAGACAGGCCCCTGTGGGCAAACACGTTCGACACCGTGATGGCAAACGCGTCCATCGACAGCGCCAAACCCAGAAGAACAACCTCGACCAGCGACACGGAAGCGCTCTCTCCTCTCTCCCCTCCCGATGCCCGTCGCCGCAGCTAAAACCTGCGCAACAAAAAAGCGAGACTCACGGCGGGGGATATCCGCCGTGAGTCTCGCTTATTAAGGCACGCCAGGCACAAAGGCCATGATGTTGACGGGCCGCGCACTATTATGCGCAAGCTACTCCCTCACAGGGTGCAAACAGTACCAGAGGCGCCTTGCCTTCGTCAACGACCGACGGCATCGGCCTGCGCGTCTTCCCACGATGCCCAACTTTACCGAGGCGAACTTACCTTCATCCCCGAGGAAACCTCGGTCTCAGCGTGGATGCAGGCACGCTCCTAGTAAATCCCCGAGGTGTCAGGGATGATGGAGCCCTCGGGACGCGTGGCGTTGCCGGAGCTCAGCCACTCGGGAAGCGTTGAGTCGGCCGCCACAAGCTCGTTGACGGTCACGAACTCGTACCCCTCAGCCTGGAAGCGCTCGATGATCGAGGGCAGCGCCACGACGTCGCGGTCGCGGTTGCCGCCGGCGTCGTGCATGAGGATGATGGCGCCGTTGTAGTTGTCGCCCGACAGGCCGTTCGTGCAGTTCGCCACGATTTGGGCGGCGCCGTCCTCAACGCCCGAACCGTTGCTGGCGATGCTCCAGTCCTCGGAATCGACGCTCCAATACACCGACATGGTGATGTCGCGACCGGTGTCGGCCATGTACTGGAGGAACTGCCAACCCCTGAGCTCGCCATAGGGCGGGCGGAGCACGGAGGTCTGGACGCCCGTCGCCTGCTCAATGAGGTCGAACGTCTGAGAAATCTCGCCCTCGCGGGTGGCTGCGTCCATGCCCGACAGCGTGCAGTCGTCGTGCGAGTAGGTGTGACTGGCAATCTGATGGCCGGCGTCACGCACGCGCTGAGCCATCTGCGTGTACTCCTCGCCCGCAGCCAGGGTCGAGCCAAGCATGAAGAACGTCGCCTTCGCGCCGTATCGAGCAAGGATGTCGAGGTACTGCGGGGTGTAGTCGAGGTTGGGTCCGTCGTCGAACGTAATGGCGACCAGACGGCGACCGTCGTCGGGGTTCACGCCGGAGTTGGCGATGATGAGGTCACGCGCCTCCTGCGTCACGCCGCGGTCGATGGTGCGACCCGACACAACGCCCGTCTCCACCGTGGAAATGCCGTTCTGGCCCCACTGCTTCACATAGCCGATGGAGGCAAGCAGCAGGCTCGAATCGGGCACCTGGATGCCGCAGGGAATCTCGGTCGTCTGCTTTGTGACGTCCTCGGTCTTGTCGGTGCCGTTGATGAACTCGAGGACGTCGGACTCGCGCAGCTTGTAGGTGCTCACATCGACCGGCTCGCCGTTGACGCACAGCGTGTAGGGGTTGCCGGCGCCCTTCTCGAGGACGTCGGGAATCTCGCCGTCGGCGCAGATGGAGACGAGGTTGCCCGAAACGGGAGACGCGTAACCGCGGCTCACGATCTCCTGCACCGAAAGACCGATGGGCAGCTCGCGCACCTTGCCATCGATGGTGCACGCCACGGCACGGTGCGTGTACCACAGCGCGCCACCCACGCCCAGCAACGCCACGGCGGCAACACCGCCCGCAGCCATGCCCAAAAGCTTGCGGCGAGAGATACCGGAGCCGTTGTGCTGCGGGGTAAGGTTTCCCGAAGGGCCATACCCACCCTGACGATGATGAGCGGAGCTCGTGACAGGCTCCACGCCCGAGGCGTTGTTAGGCCTGCGCGACGAGGTGTATGCCTGGCCCGAGCCTACGGGATACTGTGTAGGCTGCTGACCGCCCCGAGAACCCCTGGTGCTTCTCGAAGTGTTTCCGCCATAGGGGTCCGAACCATAGCGGCCCGACTGGCGAGGGGCATCCGCACCAGCGCTCTGGCCATAGCGTCCCTGGGGCTGCTGGCCACCGTAAGGGCTTGCCCCCCACTCGGCTTGTCCGTCCTGGTCATAGGCGCCCGAATACGTCTGGCGTGTATATGCCGGCCTCGACGCGTTATAGCCCTGGTCGCGCGTCTCATACGCATCGCGTGAACCGTAGCCGGCACGACCATTGGCGTCCTGGGAGGCGTAAGGGTCACGCTCGTCATAGGTGTTGTTGTCATAATTGGGACGGCGACGGTCGGCCATTATGTGTCACTCCACTTTGGTTGAGGCGTATGCGCAAGGCGGCCGCGCGTGGCGGCCGTCGTTCCATCCTACTTCTTTGCTTTGTCGTACTCCTTCTTGAAATCGGAGAACATGGAACCAGCCGATTTCAAGTGGTTCGTCACGGCCTTCTTGGCCGACGCGCTTGTGGACGTCTTCTTCGAAGACGACGAGGATGCACTCTTGGTCGTCGTCTTTGTCGTCGTAGACGCCTTCGAGCCTGCAGGTGAGGCAGCCTTCTTCTTTTCACCCATGCCGCTCTCGCGCTTGAAACCGTCGACGGCACCCGTCACCGAGTTCTTGATGCGGCCCACGCCCTTGCCCACGGCTACCGTGCCGCTCTCGATGGCCTTGGCGGTTGCTTCCGTGGCTGCGGCCTGGGACTTAGCGGCGGTGGTAGACACCTTGGCCGAAGCCTCGCCGGCCTTGGCGGCCAGGCCACCGGAAGGCATGAGGTCCCTCGCCTCGGGCTTCACGATGAGGATGCCCTTCTTGTAGCCAACCATAAGAGCCGCGGGAATCTCAATCGAGCCCAGAAGGGCACGCGAGGTGGCGCCGTCGTCGAGGAACAGCGAGTTGAGCTCGCCTGTGCGCTCATCAAACGAAAGCTCGTCGACGCGACCGATCTCCACGCCGTCGGAGGTCTTGACCTCCATGCCCTCCCAGATGATGCAGCGGTCCCAGTCGAGATCGAGGCGCTTCATGGCCTCGTCGTCCCAGGACTTGCCGCCCATGGTGGGGACGATCACGCCGTCCTGCACATCCATGGCGTCGAGTGCCAGGAACTTCTCGGAGCGCTTGATCATCCACAAAAGGTCGGGCCTGCGCACGATAAAGCCCACAACCTTGAGGCCGTCAGGCGAGAACACCGTCTTGAAGACCTTGCCGATCTTGCGATGACGGCGCGGCACGCCGTTCTTGTCAAGCTCCTTGCCGGGCTTATGGGCGCGGCAAACCTTGACGCTTCTGACCTCTTTGGTAGTGAGCATGACTGGATCTCCGTTGGTTGTACGACGTGTTGGTTGCGTTTTTACTCGGCCTTGGAGGCGTCTTCGGCTTGCTCGGATGCCATGACATCGGCGGCCTTGTCAGCAACCTGGTCGGCATTCTTGGCAATGTCGGCGCGCATCTGGTCCATGCGGGCACGCGCTGCGGCGATCTTCTCGCGCAGCTCGTCGGTCTTCTCGCCAGCCTCCTGGGCCGTCTGGGCAACATCGGCGCACGTGGCAGAAACGCTCTCGTTGAGCGTGTCGGCAACCTGACCGAAGGAAGCCTCAGCGGCCTGCGCAACCTTCTCGCGAGTCTCGGCACCGGAACGCGGAGCGATGAGGATGCCGGCGACAACGCCGACGGCAGCACCCACGAGAGCGGCAAGGGCGACACGAGGGGTGTTTTTGGATGAGCTCATAAGACTCTCCTCACAAACGTTGAATGGTTGAGTGCTTATACCCAACCGACGGCCCTTAGTCCTGAGCCGCACCTTCAGGCAGACTCTTCACAAGAGCGTGCAGGCCCTCGACAATGCTTTCGAGGTCAGGCTTGGCACCCTGGCCGCCCGTGAACGCCCACTCCATGATCCAAACGGCGCTCGAGACCACACCCGCCACGAGCACATCGTCAGGGCACGACAACTTGATAGTCCACGTACGCTCCTCACCCGGCACCGCGGCGGTGTTGCCGGCGCTCACGTCCTCAAGATCGAGGCGACTCATGAGCTCGACGCACACATGCTCGAGCAGGTGGGCGCACTCGGTGTTGGGCAGCGCGTCGCGGAAGACGTCGCCGGCCTCGCTGATGCAGGCATGGTCGGCAATCTGAGGCATGAGGTCGTAGACGCGCTGCGTGGCCTCGATGTCGTCGGAAGTCATGACGGGGGCGGCTGCGTCGAGCTGCACCGTGGCGCACAGCGTCTCGGGGCCGACCACGACTTTTTTCAGCTCAAACAGGCTCATCTGCCTCACAGGCCTTTCTCTAAAACGGGACGGCCCCCGGGGATACCCCGAGGAGCCGCCTGATTCAAACTGCGTATATGGTAGCGCAAATGCAAGGCGATGCGGGCGGGCGCATGCCCCTCACATCAGTCTTCGTCGGACTCTTCGGGCTCGCTTGCCTCGGGGGCGATCGCGTGCACCGACTCGATGCGGCGACCGTCCATGGAGGTCACCTTGAAGGTCCAGCCGTCCTTCTCGATGACGTCGCCCTCCTCGGGGAGCTTGTCGGCCTCGTACATGAACCAGCCACCGACCGTGTCGTACTCCTCGCTTTCGTCGATGGGCCAACCGAGCTCGACGGCGTCGTCGACCGAGAACGTGCCGTCGACTTCCCACTCGCGCTCGGAAAGGCGCGTGAGCTCCTGCTCGTCCTGGTCGTACTCGTCGCGAATCTCGCCCACGACCTCCTCCACGATGTCCTCGATCGTGATGAGGCCGGCCGTACCGCCGTACTCGTCGATGACGATGGCCATCTGCTCGCGCTCGGCGCGCATCTGGGTGAGCAGGGGCAGCAGGTCCTTCGTCTCAGGAACGAACAGGCACGGACGCACGAATTCCGACACAGCGTTGTCGCCCTTGCCTGCAAGCGCGGGGGCGATGAGGTCCTTGATCTTGACGATGCCGATGACCTCGTCCATGTCATCGTGATACACGGGCATGCGCGAATAGCCGGTCTTCTGCATCAAGGAGAGCACCTCGCGGGCGCTCTGCACGTCCTCGACGGCAGTGACGTCGACGCGGGGCACCATGACCTGGCGCACCACGGCGTCGCCCAGGTCGAACACCTCGTGGATCATGCGCTTCTCGTCGTCGGAGAGGTCCTCCTGCTCGGCGACCATGTACTTGATCTCCTCCTCGGAGACCTGGCCCTCGTCGGCCTGCTTGATGCGGAACACGCGCGCCACGAGGTTGGCGCTGGCGCTGGTGAGCCACACAAGCGGCGAGGCAATCTTGCCGAAGACGATGAGCGGGCCCGACACCATCTTGGCGACCTTCTCGGTGTCGGCCAAGGCGATGCGCTTGGGCACGAGCTCGCCGAGCACGATGCTGAAGTACGACACCGCGAGCGTGATGAGGATGGGCGAGAGCACCGGCGCCACAGCCGTGAGCCAGCCGATGCCGAAGGAGCCCATCCACTGGGCGAAGGGGTCGGACAGGTTCGTGGAAGCCACCGCCGACGAGAAGAAGCCAACGAGCGTGATGGCCACCTGAATGGTCGCCAGGAAGTTGCCCGAGTCGCTTGCGAGGTTCGCCGCGCGCTTGGCCGACTTGTCTCCCTCCTCAGCCTCATGATCGAGCAACGGCTTGCTTGCGTTGACCAACGCCATCTCCGACATGGAGAAGTAGCCGTTCACCAAGATGAGAACGAATGCAAGAAGGATGGATAAGCCTATGCCCATACGAAAACGCCGACCTCCAAAGGTAACGAGACAACAGGACGTGCATGCACGCGCCTATGAACGGAAACGCATGCAGACGTTAGAACACAAAAAGCAGCACTGCCAAAGTATGGCAAACACTGCCGCCCAACACAAAGAAATGAAACACCATATGTGAGTATGGGATGCGCTTCAGCACATAGAAGACACAGCCCACCGAGTACGACAGACCTCCGGCGATAAGCAGCGCCATGCCGCCCGCAGGCAGAAGCGTCGCAAGCACCGGCAGCTTGAAGACAAGGCACCACCCCATCGCCAGGTAGATGAGGGCCGAGACCCACTTGGGCTGACGCTGGCGGGCAAAGCACTCGATGAGCACGCCGATGAGGGCGACGGCCCATACCGCGACACACAGGGCGACGCCGCCCTCGTCGTGCAGCGTCACAAGGGTAAACGGCGCATAACAACCCGCAATGAGCAGGTAGATGACGCTGTGGTCGAGAATGCGCAGCACGGCTTTGCCCCGGGGTGCCGCAATGGCGTGGTAGAGCGTGGAGAAGAGGTACTCGAGCACGAGCGTCACGCCCATCATGACGGCCGCGCAGGTCTTGAGGCCGCCTCCGGTGTGGGCGGCCTTCACGCACAGCAGGACGAGAGCCGCCACCGCAAGACCAAAGCCCACGCCATGCGAGACGGCGTTGCCAATCTCCTCGCCCGTCGAGTAGAGCCTGCCGCGGCGCTTCTTGGCATCGAAACGCTCGAGCACCGGGTGCGAGGACGCAGGCGTCAGGGAAGCCTCGGGGCCTCCGGCAACTGCGCAGAAAACCCCAAGACCCGCATCTTGCCCGGTCTCTTCTTCCAACTTGCTGCCCATGTGCCCTCCTTCTCCCCTGTATCCCCTGCAACGCGAGCGTTCGTGCGCGTCGCGAATTCATCTGACTGTACCCACATGCCTGGCACGGCACTAGGCAATGCCTGAAAAGAACGCAAAAGCGGGACGAGCGGCCCACAAACCGCTCGCCCCGTCTTGGGTAGCCTAAGCCTCTTGTTGCGCCACGAGCGAGTCGACGTACTGGCGCGCCGCCCTGGCCGAACGCCCCCCGCGGCCCAACGCGAAGCGCTCCGCCCCCGCCTCGAGCTCCTCGACAGGCACGGCAAGCTCGCATGCGTGCGCAAGCTGGCGCACAATGGCCAGGTAAGCCGCCTTGTCCGGCTTGAAGAAGGAAATCTGCAAGCCGAAGCGCTCCGACAGCGACAGGGTCTCCTGCATCGTGTCGTTGCGGTGGACGTCGTCGCCGTCGCGCGCGGAGAAGCTCTCCTTCACGAGATGGCGGCGGTTCGACGTGGCGTAGATGGCCACGTTCGAGCCCTTCGACGACACGCCGCCCTCAAGCACCGCCTTGAGCGCCGCGTAGTTGTCGTCGTCGCGGGCGAACGAGAGGTCGTCGATGAAGATGATGAACTTGAGCGGGTTGGCGGCAAGTTCGTCGAGCACCGACGGGATGAGCTTGAGCTGGTCCTTGCGGACCTCGATGATGCGCAGGCCCTCGCCGGCAAGCTCGTTGACCACGGCCTTCACCGTGGACGACTTGCCCGTGCCCGCATCGCCCGACAGCAGCACGTTGGCGGCGGGCTTGCCGGCCAAAAGGGCGCGCGTGTTGGCCATGACGAGGCCCTTCTCGCGCTCATAGCCAGCAAGGTCGGACAGGCGCTGGGGGTCGGGATGCGCCACGGGGCACACCGTGCCGTCGTCTGCCAGCGTGAACATGCGAAAGCGCGCGTACATGCCGAAGCCGAAGCGGCCCACCTGCTCGATGCGGGAGGCGTACTCCGCCACAAGCTCGACCCGCTCGGCCTCAAAGCCAGGCATGAATCCCTGCCAGTCGAGCCCCATGCGCAGCGCCGCCGGGGTGAGGTTGGCGACCTCCTGCAAGGTGCGCAGGTCGGCGCGGGCGCACGCCTCCATCGAGGCGGCGACGTTGCGCCCGGCCGCATGGGCGAGCACGTAGGGGTTCTCGTCGTTGCACACCGCGTCGAGCACGTAGCGGGCCAGGCTGTCGTGGCCGCTTGCGTACAGGCGGCTCACAAACTCGCCGTACATCGACACGCAAGCGTGCACGGGAGCGTCGCGCCTGCAGTCCAGGTAGCTCAAAAGCCCTGCTACAACGGGGTCGGCAAGCAGCCCGCGGAAAACCCCGAGCGCCCGCAGGCGCAAGGAGAGGTCGGCGAGCATCGGCGCGCGCTGGGCGAAGGGTGCCGGCGCGGCGGGACCGCTAGTTGAGGACGGCACCGGTCGCTCCGCTCGAGACGAGGGCGGCGTAACGCTTCAGGTAGCCGGAGAGCTCCTTGGTCTTGGGCGTGAAGGCCGCCATGCGGCGGTCGAGCTCCTCCTGGGGAACCTTGAGCTCGATGGTGTAGTTGGGGATGTCGATGGAGATGATGTCGCCCTCCTCCACGACGCCGATGGGGCCGCCGCTGGCAGCCTCGGGCGAGACATGGCCGATGCACGCGCCGCGCGTCGCGCCCGAGAAACGGCCGTCGGTGATGAGGGCCACGGAGTTGCCCAGGCCCTGACCCATGATCGCCGAGGTGGGGTTCAGCATCTCGCGCATGCCGGGGCCGCCCTTGGGGCCCTCGTAGCGGATGACCACGACGTCGCCGGGGTTGATCTTGCCGGCGTTGATGGCGTTCTGGGCGTCCTCCTCGCAGTCGAAGACGCGAGCGGGGCCCTCGTGCACCTGCATCTCGGGGAGCACGGCCGAGCGCTTGACGACCGATCCGTCCGGAGCCAGGTTGCCGCGAAGCACAGCGATGCCGCCCGTGGGGCTGTAGGGGTTGTCGACAGGGCGAATGACCTCGGGATCGAGGTTCTTGGCGTCGGCGATGTTCTCGCCCACGGTCTTGCCCGTGACGGTCATGCAGTCGGTGTGGATGAGGCCGAGCTCGCTGAGCTCGTGCATGACGGCGTACACGCCGCCCGCCTCGTCGAGCTGCTCCATGTAGGTGCGGCCGGCCGGCGCCAGGTGGCACAGGTTGGGGGTCTTCATGCTCATGGCGTTGGCGATGTCGAGGTTGATGTCAATGCCGCACTCATGGGCGATGGCAGGCAGGTGCAGCATGGAGTTGGTGGAGCAGCCCAGGGCCATGTCCACCGTAAGGGCGTTCTCGAAAGCCTCCTGCGTCATGATGTCGCGCGGGCGGATGTCGCGCTTGAGCATCTCCATGACGGCCATGCCCGCATGCTTGGCCAGCTCCAGGCGGCGCGAGTACACGGCGGGGATGGTACCGTTGCCGCGCAGGCCCATGCCGAGCGCCTCGGTGAGGCAGTTCATGGAGTTGGCGGTGTACATGCCCGAGCAAGAACCGCAGGTGGGGCAGGCGCGGCGCGCGTAGTCCTCCACCTCCTCCTCGGTCATGTTGCCCGCCGAGTACTTGCCCTGCGCCTCGAACATGGAGGAGAGGCTCGTGCGCGCGCCGTTCACATGGCCGGCGAGCATGGGGCCGCCCGACACGAAGGTCGTGGGAATGTTGAGGCGCGCGGCGGCCATGAGCAGGCCGGGCACGTTCTTGTCGCAGTTGGGCACCATGACAAGGGCGTCGAAGCCGTGGGCCAGCGCCATGGCCTCGGTGGAGTCGGCGATGAGGTCGCGCGTGACGAGCGAGTACTTCATGCCGATGTGGCCCATGGCGATGCCGTCGCACACGGCGATGGCGGGGAAGACGATGGGGGTGCCGCCGGCCATGGCGACGCCCATCTTGACGGCGTCGACGATCTTGTCGATGTTCATGTGGCCGGGAACGATCTCGTTGTACGAGCTCACGATGCCCACGAGCGGGCGGGCGATTTCCTCGTCGGTGAGGCCGAGCGCGTGGTACAGCGAGCGGTGCGCCCCGTTCATGGGACCGAACTTGATGGCATCAGACTTGACGTTCATAGAAGAGAACCTCTCCCTTGACAACGGTATAACCTTATATTGTACGACGCAGCTATTCGACGTCAGTTTTCCAAGGCCTACAATAGACAAATCGTCACATGGACACCGCAGCATAACCCGCGTTTTACACCCCTCAAAACGGCACGCAAGGGCCCCGGGCGACAACCTTCCGCCAAACGCCCTTTAAGCCCCCAGCGGGAATCCCATAGAGGGCAGCATGCAAAGGGGCCCGGTATGGTTCAGGCGCAGTTCCGCAGCGGCGCAGCCGCAACGCCCTTTAAGCCCCCAGCGGGAATCCCATAGAGGGCAGCATGCAAAAGGCCCCAGGTTTCCTTCGGGCGCAGTTCCGCAGCGGCGTAGCCGCGAGGACTGTCTGAGCACCGAAGGATACCTGGGGCCTTACGGGAATCTACCAGCTATATTCCCTTAGTTGTTGATCAGCTTATCCTCGTCGCTCCAGCTGTAGAGCTTGCGGATCTCGGCGCCGACAACCTCGCTCTGGTGCTCGGCATGCAGCTTGCGCATGGCGTTGAAGTGCACCTGGCCGCCAGCCTCGGACATGTCGAGGAGGAACTCCTTGGCGAAGGTGCCGTCCTGGATGTCGGACAGGACCTTCTTCATGGCCTTCTTGGTGTCCTCGGTGATGATCTTGGGGCCGGTGACGTAGTCGCCGTACTCGGCGGTGTTGGAGATGGAGTAACGCATGCCGGCGAAGCCCGACTGGTAGATCAGGTCGACGATGAGCTTCATCTCGTGGATGCACTCGAAGTAGGCGTTGCGGGGGTCGTAGCCAGCCTCGACCAGGGTCTCAAAGCCGGCCTGCATGAGGGCGCAGACGCCGCCGCACAGAACGGCCTGCTCGCCGAACAGGTCGGTCTCGGTCTCGGTGCGGAACGTGGTCTCGAGCACGCCGGCGCGGGCGCCGCCGATGCCGGCAGCGTAGGCCAGGGCGATGTCGAGGGCGTCGCCGGTGGCGTCCTGCTCAACAGCCACGAGGCAGGGCGTGCCCTTGCCAGCCTGGTACTCGGAGCGCACGGTGTGGCCCGGGGCCTTGGGAGCGACCATGGCGACGTTGACGTCCGCCGGGGGCTTGATGAGGCCGAAGTGGATGTTGAAGCCGTGGGCGAACATGAGCGTCTTGCCGGCGGTGAGGTTGGGGGCGATGCTCTCCTTGTAGAGGGCGGCCTGCTTCTCGTCGTTGATGAGGATCATGATGATGTCGGCGGCCTTGGCAGCCTCGGCGCTCGTCATGACCTTGAGGCCCTGGGCCTCAGCCTTTGCCCAGCTCTTGGAGCCCTCGTACAGGCCGATGACCACATCGACGCCGGAGTCCTTCAGGTTCAGTGCATGGGCATGGCCCTGGGAGCCGTAGCCAATGATGGCGACGGTCTTGCCGGCCAGCTTCTGCAGATCGCAGTCCTGCTGATAGAAAATCCTGTTCTCAGCCATGCTTCAAACTCCTTCTCAGTGCTTTCAAATGTATCCCAAAGCCCTTGACGGACTACAGATGGGTGACGTTGCCGATGGTAGAACCGCCGCGTTGCAAGGAGACTACGCCGGTACGGCAAATCTCAAGAATCGTATAATCCTTCATAAGATTGATGAACGTGTCGATGCAACGCGTGGATCCGGCAAGCTGGATGACCATAGACTCACGGGTATAGTCGACGATCTTTGCCTCGTAGGCGGCCAGCGCGGTGTGAATCTCCTCGCGGGTGGCGGCGTCGTTCTTCATCTTGATAAGCAGAAGCTCGCGAGAGACCGAGTCGTCGTCGAGCTGCTTGACGTCCATGACGTCCTGCAGCTTGTAGAGCTGGTTGACGAGCTGCTCCTTGCTCTCCTCGTTGCCCTCGAAGATGGTCGTGATACGCGAGACCTCGGGGTTCTCGGTGCAACCCACGGTGAGGCTCGAGATGTTGAACTGACGGCGGCGGAACATGCTCGTCACGCGGTTGAGCACGCCGGGCTGGTTCGACACGAGGACTGCCAGGGTGTACTTCATGGCTACTCCCCTTCCTTGACGATGATGTCGTCGATTGCGCCACCGGGAGGCAGCATCGGCATGACGAACTCGTCCTTGTCGATGCGGCAGTCGATGACGTAGGGGCCGGCATAATCGAAGGCGCGGGCCAGGGCGGCGTCGAGGTCCTCGATCGCGCTCACCGTCTCGCCGTCGGCGCCGAAGGCCTTGGCCAGGGCGACGAAGTCGGTGGGACGGTCGAGCGTCGTCTGGGAGTGGTGGCCGTTGAAGAACAGCGTCTGCCACTGGCGCACCATGCCGAGCACACCGTTGTTGAGCAGCAGAATCGTCACAGGCACGTGGTTCCAGGCAAGCGTGGCCATCTCCTGGACGCACATGCCGAAGGAGCCGTCGCCCGTGACGAGCGCCACATGCTGGCCGGTGCCCATGGCTGCGCCCAGCGAGGCGCCCAGGCCGAAGCCCATGGTGCCCAGGCCGCCGCTGGAGATGAAGGTGCGGGGCTTGGAGAGCGCGGCCGTCTGGGCGGCCCACATCTGGTGCTGGCCCACATCGGTCACCACGGGGGTGTCGGGCGTGAGGTGGGCGTTGAGCGCGAGAATCGCGTTGCGCGGCGTCATGCCCTCGCGCTTGTCAGTGGCCCGCTCGTCCTCAAAGGCGCGCAGCTCGGCGATCTTCTCCTGCCAAGCGGGGCGCTCGCGGCGCTCGACCTGGTCGAGCAGGGCCTCGAGCGTGAGCTTGAGGTCGCCGCGCAGGGCCACGGCGGCGTGCACCGTCTTGCACAGCTCGGCGCCGTCGACGTCGATGTGGACGATCTTGGCATGCGGGGCAAAGGCAGAGACCTTGCCGGTGGAGCGGTCATTGAAGCGAGCACCGCAGGCGATGATGCAGTCGGCCTCGTTCATGCCCACAGAGCAGGCATAATGGCCGTGCATGCCCTCCATGCCCAGGAAGCGGGGATGGTCGGTGGGCACGCCGGAGATACCCATCATCGAGCAACCCACGGGCGCGTCGATCTTGTCGGCGAGGGCAAGCAGCTCGCCGCTGGCAGCCGAGGCGATGAGGCCGCCGCCGAAGTAGATGAAGGGGCGCTCGGAGGCGTTGATGACCTGGGCGGCTTCCTCGATGCGCACCTGCTTGGCGGCGTGCATCGGGTCGGCGGGCACGACGGGGGCGGCGACGTACTCGGTCATGGCGGCCTGAACGTCCTTGGGCACGTCAACG
Source organism: uncultured Coriobacteriales bacterium (assembly GCA_934636245.1). Taxonomy (GTDB): domain Bacteria; phylum Actinomycetota; class Coriobacteriia; order Coriobacteriales; family UMGS124; genus UMGS124. The sequence goes on along the minus strand of CAKUAI010000002.1, from coordinate 33,413 downwards.
AGCACGGGGCCGGGGCGGTCGGACTTGGCGATGCGGAACGCCTCGCGGATGGTGTCGGCCAGCTCCTCGACCGTCTTCACGAAATAGTTGTGCTTCGTGATGGGCAGCGTGATGCCCGTGATGTCGATCTCCTGGAAGGAGTCGGTGCCGATGAGGGCGTTGGACACGTTGCCCGTGATGGCGACGAGCGGGGTGGAGTCGAGGTATGCGGTGGCAATGCCCGTCACGAGGTTCGTGGCGCCCGGGCCCGAAGTGGCGATGACGACGCCGACCTTGCCGGTGGCACGGGCATAGCCGTCGGCCGCATGGGAGGCTCCCTGCTCATGAGCGGTCAGGACATGGTGAATCTCGTCCTGATACTTGAAAATGGAGTCATAAATGTTGATGACCTGGCCTCCGGGATAACCGAAGACCGTCTCGCAGCCCTGCTCGATGAGCGTGCGGACGATGATATCCGCTCCTGAGAGTTGCATGGGCACCGTCCCTTCCTGGTGAACACCGCCAACAGAGTAAATTCGGCAGATTGTAAGGCATTTCACACACTCCTAATGTTAAAGTCGCTGGTCGGACATATTGCTGAAACAAACGGCACATTTGTCCAACACGACAACCATTCGCACGGCCGCCAACGTACTGCACAGGTTTGTGGCCAAATGGTCTTAGGGGTCGAGAAAATGCAGCTCGCCTGTTAAAATGGCCGGTTAGTCTACGGAAGAAAGGTCCACACCATGCAACTCAGCACACACATGGCCCGCATGGCAGTGTTGCCCCTCGCCCTCGGCGTTGCCGTGGCAGGGCTGGGAATGGGCGTGGCTGCCCAGACGGCCCATGCCGAGGCGAGCGCCTCGACCCTGGCCGCGCTCTCCGACGCGCAGGCTCGCTACGCCGCCGCAACCCAGGAACTCAACAGCCTCTACCAGCAGGTATACGAAGCCCAGGGAGCCTATGAGGCAACGACCGCGCAGCTCGACGCCACCAACCAGGCAATCGCGGACACCCAGGCCCTCATCGCCGACCAGAAGGCCCAGCTCGAGGAGGCCCAGGACATCCTGGCCGATCGCCTGGGCGCTGATTACCGCGCCGGCGAGGCCAACATGCTCGACGTCATCTTCTCGGCCACCAGCTTCGAGGACCTCGTCAGCCGCATCTACTACGCCGGCAAGATCTCCGACGCCGACGCGCAGGCCATCCAGGACGTGAAGGACATCAAGGCCGCCCTTGAAACCAGCGAGGCCCAGCTGCAGGAACAGCGCGTGCAGCAGGAGCAGCTCCAGGCCCAGCAGGCAGCCGACCTGCAGAGCCTCAACGAGCAGACCGATGCCTGCGCCGCCTACGTCGCCAGCCTCGACTACGAGGTGCAGTCCCTCTACGCCCAGGCGCAGGCCGAGGCCCAGGCCGCCGCACAGGCTGCCTCCCAGCAGGTCGCCGCTGCCGCCCAACAGCAGATGCAGGAAGTCATCTCTGCCGCTGAGGACGCTGGCTACCACTACGACGAGAGCACCGGCGACTGGAGCGACTCCAGCGGCAACACCGTAAGCTCCGACACGGTGAGCAACGCCACCGGCTACGACGTGAGCTCCATCATCTCGACTGCCCAGAGCTACATCGGCACCAACTACGTGCTGGGCGGCGAGAGCTACGGCGGCATCGACTGCTCCGGCCTCACCTCGGCCGCATATGGCGGGTCGCTGCCCCACTACTCGGGCGACCAGTACGACAACGTGGTGAGCAACGGCAGCTACACCTCCGACATCGGCTCGCTCAACCCCGGCGACCTGGTGTTCTACACCAACTCCAGCGGCAACATCTACCACGTTGCCCTGTATGTGGGCAACGGCCAGGTCATCGACGCCATCCCCAACGGCGGCGTGCAGCTGCGCGACTACAACTACGTCGACGGCTACATCGGCGGCGGCACCCCCTCGGTGTAACCCGCGCCACACTTCAGCGTCTCCTGCGCCCCGTTCGGCCGTCCGGCCGAGCGGGGCTTTTTCATTGCGTGATATGCTCGCCGCCACACAACACGACGTCGAAAGGACTGGCCCGTGAAAATCTGCGTCTTGGGCGACAAGGCCTACTACAAGCGCATTCTGCCCGACAACACCCGCGTCGACTCCCCCGACGTGGTGTTTTTAGGGCGCGGTGCCACCAACGACGAGGTCGTGGCTGCCATGCCCGACACGCAGATTCTCATAGCCGATGCCATCGCCACGGTCGACGCCGACCTCATCAGCCGCCTGCCGCAGCTGCGCCTCATCCAAAGCGAGGGCGTGAGCTACAACAGCTTCGACTGCGCGTGTGCGGCCGAGCGCGGCGTCTTCGTGTGCAACAACGCCGGCATGAACTCAGGCGCCGTCGCCGAGCAAACGATCCTGCTCATGCTGGGCCTTCTGCGCAGCGTGGCCACAAGCGACGCGGCCGTGCGACAGGGCAGGCAGATGGAAGTAAAGATGCGCTTCATGCGCGAGGGCATCACCGACCTGGCCGACTGCACCGTGGGACTGGTGGGCATGGGCGCCATCGGGCAGGCGACGGCGGCGCGGCTGCGTGCCTTTGGGTGCCGCGTGCTCTACGCCAACCGCTCGCGCAAACCCGCCGAGCTTGAAGAGACCCTGGGCATCAAATACATAGAGCTCGACGAGCTGCTCGCAAGGAGCGATATCGTGAGCCTGCACTGCGCAGTGACCCCCGAGACCTGCGGCATGGTCGACGGAGATTTCCTTGCAAAGATGCGCCAGGGCGCGTACCTCGTAAATACCGCGCGCGGCCAGCTTGTGGACAACGAGGCACTCGCGCAGGCGCTTGAGAGCGGGCACCTGGCCGGGGCAGGCCTGGACACCGTGCACCCCGAGCCCGTCGAGCTGTCAAACCCCCTGCTCCGGCTCTCGCCGCAGGCCTCGCAGCGTGCGCTCTTCTCCCCTCACCTGGGCGGCATCACGACAGGCAGCATGCGTCGCGGGCAAGCCCACATGTGGGAAAACGTGGCGCGGCTCGAGGCCGGCGAGCGCCCCACGTGCGTCGTGAACGGACTCTAAGCCGCAAAGAATCCCGCATACGAAAAGGGCCCCTGTCGGGGCCCTTTTTGCTGCTAGATGATGCCGAGGTTGCCTCGGTCGAACGCGTCGGGCTTGGTCTGCCCCACAAGGCGCTCGTAGTAAGCGCTGAAGCGCTCCACTGCAGCCCCGCCTGCGTCCGTCGCACCCACGACGCCGTGCTCGTCGCTCACAAGCATAACCTCGTCGCCGGGCTGTGCCTGCATCTCCGGATTGAAGGAGACCTCCATCTTGAGGGTCTTCGCCAGGTCGGCGATAAGCGAGTTTGCACCCGACAGCACGCGGCTGGCATCCATGAGCGCCACGAGCGACGTCTTGCCCCCTTCCTCGCGCACAACCCAGGCGACCTCGCCGGGCACAGGGTCGTCGGCACATGCGCGGGCGCGCTCGATGAGGGCCTGCGCGTCCATGGGCTCGAGCGCGACGTAGGGCTCAACGCCCATGAGGGCGCGGCCCTGGTCGTCAACCACAAACGTCATGACGCCGTTGGGGTCCTTGAGGGCGCCCTCGGCCAGGGTCCACTCGATGTGCTGCCTCGCCCAGCTCTTGAGGCCCGCCGCAAGGCCGCGCGACTCAAAGGCATGCAGGTGCCTGCTCTTGAGCGGCAGGGCGCACTTGTGCAGGCGCCAGCGCACGGAAATGACGGGCTCGCCCGCAACCAGGTCCTCGGGGATGAATTCGCTCATTGTCGGTCGTTCCTTCTCTCTAGGCGTTAATGGTTGGGCCTTGATCGGTCGTATGGGAATCGCATGCGCGCGGCTGTTCCCCATCCGATGACGGCGACGAGGGGGCGGGGTCTCGGACCTCGGCGTCAACGTGCACCACGTCGTCATGGTCGGAGGCTTTGCGCAGGTAGTACATGCCGGCGGCAATGGCCGCGGCGCCCGGGCCCGGCAGGACGAGCATGGGCAACCCTGCCATGATAAGCAATGCGCCCACAGCTTTGTTGCCAACGGGGCCAAAGTCGTCCTTGGCGCCCTTGGGGTACACACGAGCATAGTCGCGTTTGCCGCCCGGTCCCTTGACGTATGCCTCAACCACGACGTCTTGGCCGGTACGGGCGTTGTGCACCGTGTGGGCACGCGCATCGGCCTCGCGCATGTCCGCCGCGTTTTTCACCGCGACCTCGGCGACCGCCTTGGCTGCCGTCTTGCCTGCCCGACTCGCCGCAGTCTTCGCCGCGCTGGCAGCCGCATTGGCCACGGCGCTTGCAGGGCGCTTGCCCTTGAGGGCGGCAAAGGCCGCCGACTGAGCCGCCTCCACCGCCGCCTCGGCCACAGCGGGAGCCGCCTTCTCGACGGCATCCACCACAGCAGGCGCGGTGCGCGCCGCAACCTGCTGCACGGCAGGCACCGCGGCCTGAACGCCATCACGGGCCGCCTGCGCACCCGTCTGCACCCCATGGGCAACGGTTTCGGCCGCACGCCGCGCGGCAGCAGGGACCTGCGCAGCCGTCTCGCGTGCCTTCTCGGCAGCCTTGCCAGCGGCGTCCTTCACGGCTGGCGTCACACGCTCGGCAGCATCCCTCATAGCAGGTGCCATGCGCTCGGCGGCATCCCTCATAGCGGGCACCATGCGCTCGGCGGCATCCTTCACGGCAGGCACGGCGACACGGGCCGCACGCTCGGCCTCCAGACGCGCCTTGCGTCCGAAGGCCATGACCTTGCTTGTCAAATCCATATCGTCACCCCATCGCTTCGGTCACAGGCGCTCATACCTCCAGGGAGCTGAGCACCGGGGCCATGGCGTCGTCGTGCCGGCCTATGGCGGAGGCTCCCAGTAACTTGAAGGCAAGCCCCTTGTTCCCCGCATCGAGCACGGTGCCCGCGGCCTTCACCAGAAAGTCGATGTTGCGCTGACAAAGGTCGAGGTCAATGCCCGCCCCCTGCAAGACGAGCTTCGCCTCGCGATCGGTGAACGTCTTGATCTCGACACCCCGGCGCTCGGCCAGGTCGCGCAGCTCGGTGGAAGCGACATCGGCCAGCGTGCGGTCGTAGGCGACGCTGCGCTGGTAGCACGCCATGCCGGCGTCAAGCTCGTCGGTCATGCAGAAGGCGTATCCCAGCCAGTACAGCGCAAGTCCCAGGTCCTTGGGGTTCCACATGATCTTGAAAGCGCTCTTGAGCGTTGCGATCTCACTCACATAGTCAAACGACGAGAAGTAGCAGCGAGCCAGGCGCAGGTAGCTCGCCGCCACACTCGGGGCAAGCTCGACGCAACGCCGGGCGTGCGCAATGGCCTGCTCGGAAGCGTCGAGGTTGTCGTCGAGCAGGGAAGACAGGCGGTAGTGTGCCATGAAGTACTCGTCGGCGCACAAGGCCAAGTCGCGGCCCGCCAGGTCGTCTGCGCAGCGCAGGCCGTACAAGGCGCGCGCGGCGTACGAGTCGAAATAGCGGAAGCACCGCGTCTTGGAGTCGACGAACCACCCGTTCATGTCGGAGGAGTCGACCATCTCCTCCAGGATGCGACGCGCCTCGCGGGGATTCTTGCCCACCGCCTGCGCGGCGCGGGCCATCTGGGCCTGCAGGCCGTAGATGTCGTCGAGCGCCACAGCCGCCTCGTCATGCGAGTCCGCCTCGATGGCGTCGGTCGCGATGCCCTCGATCACGCGCATGAGGGCCGCGCGCGTGAGGGGGTTCTCCGTGCGCTCATAGGCATCGCGGGCCTGGGCGATCGCCGCAAGGCTGTCGTCGCCCTCAAAGCTCTCCATGATGCGGCGGGCCTCTTCTTTGCGGCTCGCACCCTCGAAAATGCCGAGGTCGCAGACGCGACGGGCCGCCAGTTCGGCCCCACCCTCCTCAGACAGGACGTGCTGGTCGAGCTCGACCTCGCGCACGGCCTCCTCGCTGGCAAAAGGCTCGTCGCCCAAGTTGAAGAGGGGCTTCACGCCCACGAGCCTGCGGTGCGCGTCAAGGCTGAAGACATGGGGGACACGGGAAAGCGCCTCGAACGGGTCGGCCTGGCAGCGGGCACGGCCGTCGGCGTCGACGAGCATGGCATTGAGCTGGTCTCGGCCCAGGCGGGCGGAGAGCACGCACTCAGGCTCAGTGGGAGCGCAGATCTCACCGATACCAGGCAGGATGAGGAAGGGCTCGGGCTTTGCGCCATCGGCCGACGCGCCGGCAAGCTTCTGCGCGGCGCCAAACCCACGCCGCACGTTCACCCAAACCTGCTCGACATCGGGGCATGCCCAGAAACCGACGGCCGCGCATGCCAAAAGAGAGAAGGCGGCATAGCGGCTCGCAAGCCCCTGGCGCATTTCCTCGTCACATGGCTGCCAGCACCCCTGCTCCTTGTCCCAACGCAGACCCGGCATGACGCAGGCGGGCATCGATGCGATCTCCACCACCAGGGTGTGTCCCTTGGCGTCGTAATCAAACTCATATTCCAGGCGATACGGCAGGCGCAGGCACTCGCACCCCCGCGCGAACGCCATGCGAACGTCGAGGTCTCCCGCTCCGGCAGGAGCAGGCTGGGCATGCATGGGATTGCCGCCCAGGTACGGATCGGCCGCGGCAAGGGCATGGTCGGTGCACCATGCGTCGAGCTCGGCTGTCTCAGCGGGACCCATCGTCTGCAGCTTCTCCGCACCGTAGGCCCGCTGCATGCCCACGAGACGATTGAACAGGCCTTCGGCCTCCAGCAGCATGCGAGCCCCCTCGGCGTTTACCTGTGAGGGGTCGAAGATGACATAGAACGTGTCCGCGTACTTCGTCGTGCGCATCATCTTGATTTGAGGGGCAGGAGCCGCAGGGTTTGCGGAGCCCGGAGCGGCCCCGAGCACCGTGAGGCCGGGGATTCCGCTGGCAGCTAGGGCACCGCCGATCATGGCGGCGATGTGCTGCACCACCTGGCTTGCCTGGGGAGCGTCTCCGGCAGGCTGGGACGCAAGCGACCCCAAGAAGGGCACTCCGGCCGGCATGATTCCATCCTGAGAACCCGCGGTCTCACCCAGCGAAGCCGCATCGACGCCGTCAAAGCCCGCCTCGCGCAGGGTTTGCGCTGCATAGGACACCAGGCCCGGCACAAGCACGCCAGGGCGGCCCTGGGCCTCGTCGTCCATATCGATGATGCCCTGCGCCGCCTCAAACACGTCGGTGGTGCGCAGCTTGCCAAGCGCATCGCGCACGCCCAGGCCCGTCAGGGAGTATCCTCCGTCGCGCGGGAACTGCCAGAACACGAGAAAGGCCACGGCAGCGGCCGCGCACAGCGTGAGCCCCGAGGCATCGCAGCCCAGGTTCACCCGAGAGCTCGAAAGCGCGATGCCTCCCGTGGCTTCCATGAACTCACAGGCACGAAAAGCCGGGGCCTTCTCCTGGGCGACCTCCACGCATCCCGCGCCGTCGCGGTCAGCATAGCGCTTGAACTGCACGTCGGGCGTGCGCGCGGGCGGCATCGACAAGGCCTCACCGGTGGCGAACACGCGGCCGAACTCATCGATAAGCGCCAGGATGCGCACACGGCACGCATGGCAGGTGGTCAGGATGCACGGCAGGCGGCGCATAGGCTTGGCGTCGACCGTGGGGTCGTCGTCCGCAGCGAACGACACAAGCCAGGAGGCACCGGCGGCAGGCAGGGGAATTCCCTGGGCGACGAGGCAATAGCCCACACCCTCGGGCGTGCCCGTCGGCGTGGGGACCTTCTGCACCTTGGAGCCTTTCGGCAGCTCATATAAGCCCTCGTCATCGGCCTGCGGGGCAGATGCGACAGCCGCAAACCGACCCTGCAGCGCATTGATGGCCCGCTCTATGAGACCTGCCTTGGTCGGCACGGCACCGGCGTCGCCGGCAAAGGCAGCGGCACCGTCCTGCGACACAAGGAAGGACGGCTCCGGCACAGGCGCAGGATGCATGCAGGGCGCCTGCACATCTGTCTGCTGATTTGTGCTCACGAGTGGTTACCTCTTCTCATCTTTTGTCTCACCTCCAAGTTTCCCACACCTGAGCTCATCATGCGAGGTAATAACAAAATATGAGCGTGTTCGTCGCAAGGTTGCCCACATGCAAGCCCCGCACGGCTATCATTGCCCATGCACGCAACGTCATTTCGTCACCCGAACCGAGGAAAACCATGCCACAAGCACCCCATGGCCGCTTCGCTCCCACGCCTTCGGGCCGCATGCACCTGGGAAACGTGTGGTGTGCGCTCATCGCCTGGCTCGCCGTGCGCACCGAGGGCGGCACGCTCACCCTGCGCATCGAGGACCTCGACCCGCGCAAGACCCCTGCCGGTGCCACCGAGGCGCTCATCGACGACCTGCGCTGGCTCGGCCTCGACTGGGACGAGGGCCCCGTCTTCCAAAGCGAGCGAGCGGCCATATACGAGCAGTACGCTGCCCGCCTCGAGCGCATGGGCCTCACCTACCCGTGCTTCTGCTCGCGCGCCGAGCTGCATGCCGCGCAGGCTCCTCACGCAAGCGACGGGACGCCCATTTACGCAGGCACCTGCCGCACCCTCACCGGCGAGCAAGTTCGTGAGCGCTCCCGCATGCGCCCGGCGGCGCTGCGTCTGCGCGTACCCGAAGCCACAGATCCCGCAGGCACGATTCAGTTTACCGACGAGGTCTACGGCGACCAGCTCGAATGCCTGGCGCAGGAATGCGGCGACTTCCTTGTGCGTCGCAGCGACGGCGTGCATGCCTACCAGCTTGCCGTCACCGTCGACGACGCGCTCATGGGCGTCAACTACGTGGTGCGCGGCCGCGATCTTCTGCCCTCGTGCGCCCGACAAATCTACCTACAGCGTCTGCTAGGCTTTGACCAGCCTCGTTATGCGCATCTGCCCATGCTCATGGCACCCGACGGCACGCGCCGCCTTTCCAAGCGCGAGCGTGACTGCGACCTGGGCTTCATGCGCGACCACTTCGGCACGCCGGAGGTCCTCATCGGCAGGCTCGCCCACCTCACGGGCCTCGTCGACTCCCCCGAGGCCCTCTCAGCCCGCGAGCTGGCAAGCGTCTTCTCCTGGGACCGCCTGCGTGCGACAGCTAAGAAGGGCGACATCGCCGTACCGGGCAGCTTTTTCTGCTAAGCGGGACTGAGAATCCGGCTCAAAAAACCCCGCCAAAGGGACGCTTTCGAGCCTAAATCTCAAGGAATTGTGCAGAGTTACTAGAATACCGGCCATTTGGGCTTGTGCAAACGACCAATATTGCGGTATGCTCCCTCAGCACGCGGAGAGCTGACCGAGAGGCCGAAGGTGCTCGCCTGCTAAGCGAGTAAGGGACCATAAAGTCCCTTCTAGGGTTCGAATCCCTAGCTCTCCGCCACGCGCACATTCAAGGGACCGGGCATTTTGCCTGGTCCCTTTTGCGTTTCTGGGGCAAAGGCACCACGACCGAACATTGCCCCCAACCTATCCCACAACAAAAAGCCCCGCCCCCGCACGAGCGGAAGCAGGGCTCACATCGCGATACAAAGCAGGCTGCGCCCCTAGGGCACCCACACCGCGGCAACAACCGGCATGCCGCCGTTGCTGAACACGCAGTGGCAGGTGACCTCGCTGTACTCGTAGTCGAGGTAGAGCAGCGCCTGAGCCGTCTGGTTGGGAACCAACGACCCAAGGGCGTTCACCACGGAGTTCGGGAACCACCAGGAAGCATCGGAGAGCTGATAGCTTTCCGATGAGTACAGCCTGTACGCCACATTGGAGAAACTCGCCGTCTTGCCGGAGTTGTTCGTCACGCGTAGCGGAATTCCCACAACGCCCCTGCCATCCCAGTACTCGTCACCCGGGGCCGACACGGTGGCCCACTCATAAGCGGAGACGTCAGTACTGAACGCAAGCGTAAGGCCGTCAACGTCGAACGATTCTCCCTGCGGAATCGCCTGGGCAGCGTCAAGCCCGCTGATGTTGGTGGGGAAGGGACCGACGCCGCACTGCGGGTCATACGCAATCTCGAAGCTCACCGAGGGCTTGCGACCCAGCAGGTTGTCGAACTGCACCGTGTAAGTTCCCGCACCACTGTAGGGCAGGTAGATCTTGCAGGTGGTGCTACCGTTCACCGCGATGTTGCCGGTGTTGCGGATGTCGTCAGCATACCTGCTCGACAGGCTGGTCAGCTGCGAGCCGTCGGGGCCGTACGCCTTGCAGTACATGTCGCTGATCACGCTGCTCAGCTCGCCGAGGTTGACAGCCGTCACGGGAACGGCGACCACGAGGTGGCCGTTGAGATTGCTCGACATGTCGTCGATCATCAGCCACTGCCAATATCTGCTCTCGACGTTGAACTGCACCTCGAGGCCCTCGAGCTCAAGAAAGCCGGGGTCCGTCGTTTCCTGGCTGGCAGTGGCGTTGGGGTTCTCGATACCGAGGAGGGAGCAGCCGCCGGCAAGCCCTGCGAGCGCAGCACCGCCCAGGGCCATCAGGCCCGCGCAAAGCACGCGGCGACGGTCCATGGGCACACCCTGTGTTTGGCTCTTGTCATACATCAAGGGGTTCTCGCCTTTCGATACCAGGTAGGGAACGGAAAACGTGCGCCTACCGATTAAGAATGCCTGCCGAAGCGTCCGCCGGCCGGGCCCCTGCCACGGGAGCGCGACCCGCTGAAGACGCTGCGCTGCGAACGCGACGTCGCACGCTTCTCATTGGGAACGATGCGACCCTGGGCAAACGTGAAGTCGGTGGGCTCCCACACAGGCACGAGCTGCTTGGTGAAATACTCGATCTCGCGCAGCGGGCCCACTTCGTCGGGTGCCAGGAACGTGAACGCCACGCCGCTCTCGCCCGCGCGACCCGTGCGGCCGATGCGGTGCACGTAGTCCTCGGGGTCGAGCGGGACGTCGAAGTTCACGACCCAGTCGATGTCGGACACGTCGATGCCGCGGCTCATGACGTCGGTGGCCACGAGCGCCTCGAGCTCGCCGGAACGAAATCCGTTCAACGCGCGTTCGCGCTGCTTCTGGGCACGGTCGGCATGCATGACGCCCACCTTGAGGCCCTCACGCTCAAGCGCGGCGGCAACGGAGTCCACGCGCTGCTTGGTGCGGCAGAACACGAGCACGCGCCTGGGGTGCCCGGTTTCGATGAGATGGGTGAGCAGGCTCACCTTCTGGCCCTGCACCACGGGCACAAGGCGCTGCTCCACCGTGTCGGCCGTCTGGCCGGAACGGGAAATCTCGACGAGCACGGGGTCATGCAGCATCGTGGGCATGCTCTGCTGAATGTCGCCCGAGATGGTGGCCGAGAACAGCAGGGTCTGGCGCGTGCGGGGAAGCCTTGCCACAATCTTGCGCACGCTGGGCCAGAAGCCCATGTCAAGCATGCGGTCGGCCTCGTCGAGCACGAGGATCTGCACGTGCGACAGGTCGACTTCCTTGCGCTCCATAAGGTCGATGAGTCGGCCAGGCGTGGCTACAAGCACGTCGCAGCCCGCCTTGAGGCGCTTGAGCTGACGGTCGTAGCGCTCGCCGCCAATGACCGTGGCGACGCGCTGGTCCGTGACCGAGCAGAGCTTGTCAGCCACAGTGTCAATCTGCTGGGCGAGCTCACGGGTGGGCGTGATGATGAGGGCACGCGGGGCAACCTCGCCTTTTGCGGCCCCGCCCACAAGCTGAAGCACCGGCAGCGTGAACGCGCCGGTCTTGCCCGTGCCCGTTTGCGCAGACGCCACGACGTCGCGCCCCTCGAGCACGACGGGGATGGCCTGCGCCTGCACAGGCGTGGGATTGGTGAAGCCCAGGGCGGCTACACCCTCGAGTAGTTGCTCGTTTAGCCCGAGCTCGGCAAATGTGATATCCATGCATCGCAGTATGACCGATATACGCGCGTTTAGCCACATGCCGTGCCCGGATGCATAAAAAGAGGGTGTTTTCTTTAGAAAACAGTCCTGGTTGACGGCCATTTCTTTCAGATTCGTCACTTTTGGAGGCACACTTGGGCGAGCCAGCCTTACGCGGGGAGCCCGTCGATTTGAGAGGCGCATTCACTCGCCAAGAGCGGCGGCTCCACGCCCGCAGGCAGGCCGACCGCACCTTCCTGTGCCATGCGCGCCGCAAGCTTGGCGGCCTTCGCCTCGGCACGGCGACGCTTGAAGAAGGCCCGCAGGACCTCGGCGCATTCCGCTTCGAGCACGCCGCCTTCCACTTCGAACTCATGGTTGAGCCGCTCGTCGTGACTCACGTCGTAGAGCGTGCCCACGGCCCCGCCCTTGGGGTCTGGCGCGCCAAACACGCAGCGATCGATGCGGGAGTTCACCATGAGGCCCGCGCACATGAGGCACGGCTCGAGCGTCACGTACACGGTGCAGCCCGTGAGACGCCAACGGCCCAAGACGCGCGAGGCTTCCATGAGCGCGCTGAACTCGGCATGCGCAGCCGGGTCGGCATCGGTCTCGCGCCGGTTGCCCGCACGGGCGATGACTTCGCCGTCGTGCACCACCACGGCGCCGATGGGCACCTCGCCCAGCTCGGCGGCACGGGCGGCTTCCTCCAAGGCCAGGGCCATAAACTTCTCGTCGTCGCTGTGCGCCACAGGTTCCTCCCATTGCTGGTATCCTTGATGTCACACGATACCAGCTACGTTCAAGGGGCGCCCATGTCGGGACAGCACTTCTCACAACCTAACCCCGAGCCTCGAGGCAAGGCGTCTCGCAACGCAAGGGCCGCAAACGCAGGCGCCGGCGCGTATGCCCGCGCAACGGGACGCCCGAACAGCGAAAGTCGTCCCGCGAGTTCAACCACCGAGCGCACCTTCGAGGTCCGCGCCTCCCGCAAAAAGACGACCCGCCGGGAGTTCCTCGCCGCGTCGGGCGCCTTCGTCGTGCTCGCCGGGCTGGCAGGCCTGAGCGCAACGCACCTGCTCTCAAACCCCGGCGACCCTCGTTTTGCGACGCGTGCCCAGGTACATGAGGCAGAACCTGTCCCTAAGCTGTGCGAAGAGCAATACCGTCGCGTGACCCTCTCGGCCGTGGGCGACCACCTCATGAACATGCCCGTGGTGGAGGCCGCCGACTACAACGCCGGCGAAGCAGGCGACGGCTGGTATGACTTCACGCCCATGTACCAGGGCGTGGCCGACATCGTGGCCTCCCACGACCTCAACTTCATCGACATCGAGACCATCCTGGGCGGCGATTACCTGGGCCTTTCGGGCTATCCCGTGTTCAACTCTCCGAGCTGCATCGCCGAGCAGGTGGTGGACTTCGGCTGGAACCTGTGCACCACGGCAACCAACCACTGCCTCGACATGGGCCTCGAGGGCATCTACAACTCGTGCGCCACGTGGGCCCAGTTCCCCCAGATGCTCATGACGGGCACGTTCTCGAGCCAAGAGGACCGCAACCGCATCCGCACGTGCGAGCGACAGGGCATCACCTTCGCGTTCCTCTCCTACTCCGACTACTTCAATGGCTACGTTGTGCCGGCAGACGCCCCCTGGAGCGTGGCCGAGGCTGGCGACGACGTGATGACCTCCGAGGTCACTCGTGCAAAAGAGCTGGCAGACGTGGTCATCGTCGCCATGAGCTGGGGCAGCGAGAACGACTTCTCGCCCAACGAGACCCAACGCCACTACGCGCAGCTGCTCGCAAACCTCGGGGTCGACCTCATCCTGGGCTTCGGCCCCCACGTGATCCAGCCCATCGAGTGGTATTGGGGCTACGACGCGGCGGGCAACCCCACCGGGTCGCAGACGCTCGTGGTCTTCTCGATGGGCAACTTCCTGTCGAACCAGCCATATTCCTACGCCAACGTCGAGGGCTGCTTCACCTGCGCGTTCGAGCGCCTGGGCACCTCCGGCCCCGTGAGCATCATCAACCCCATGTGGACCCCGCTCATCAACCACATCTCGTACGGCTGGCACCAGGTGTTCAAGCTCAAGGACTACACCTACGACCTCGCCGCGTCGCACGAGTCCATCGGCCTGGAGTCCGACCCCCTGGGCTACTGCTACGACCTCACCGAGCAGATCATCGGCCCCAGCGGCATCCCGATCGACTGGTAGGAAGCAAGCAGGCAAGAAGGGGATAAGGGACGCTCCTTATCCTTGCATGCTCCAACGGACCTGCGCCTGGTGCTTCTGCGCCTCCCGGCGATACAGCGAGACGAACCGTTTGAGGACTGGGTTATCGTCATCTCTGCGATAGACAAGGTAGACCGGCCCCACAAGTGTGGTGCCCGACGCAAGAACGACCTCGCAGGCACTCGGGTTGGTGCCGGGAACCATATAGCGCAAAAAGCTCGAGGTGAACACGACCTCGTCTTCCTTGAGCGCCACGAGGAACTCGTTGAGCGCGCTCGCGTCCTTGGTGAGCGTTTTTGGCCTGCAGCCGTTGCGCTCGAACAGCGCGCAGATGCCATCGGTCCACGTCTTGAACATGCGGTTCGACGAGATGGGGAGCTTGCACGCGGCAAGGTCCTCAAGCGTGGCGTCCCCCTCAAAAACGGGGTTGTCCTCATGCACCCAGGCGCTCAGGGGCTCGTTGTACATAAAGTCATACGCGACATCGGCCATCGGCGCCTCCCATGGAGACGAAGCCGCCGCGGGACCTTCGTCTATCCCGTCGCCCGGGGCACAATACGCCAGGGCCACATCTGCCGCCGATTCCTGCACCAGCTGCTCTACGGTCTTCGCCCGATCGACCACAAGCTCATATGAGAAGCCTTCGTCGCTCTCGTGCATCGAGGCCAGAATGGCATAGGCCATGCAGGCCGGCTGCCCGCTCGATTCCGCCATAGCGATGCGCAGCGCGGGAGTCTGGTTTTTAGACAGCGCCGCGCACTCCCGTACAAGCTGGTCGTGCGCATCGAGGATTCCGCCGACCCGCTCAAGGTAGCGCGCACCCGCCGGAGTCAACCTCACGGGCGACCGCGTGAGAAGCTCGAATCCCAAATCGTGCTCGAGGGCGGCCATGTGGCGGCTCAACCCCGACTGAGACAGCCCCAGTTCCCGCGCCGCACTCGTGAAGTTGAGGTGCTCAGCCAGCGTCTGAAACTCACGGATGTAGTCGAACATGCACGCCCCCCAATACAAAAACCGCGCTTTAGCAGCCTACATAATAATGCACTTTCTGCATCGACCAATCCACTTTCTACATACCCAAGCCCACATCTCTCATTTTGGCGATGCATCGAAGCTCGGCTAGTGTCCCCAGTCAACAAGGCACAGCGATGTCATGCCACGCGCACAAGCAAGACAAACGGAGGACACCATGGGCGTAATCACTTTGACAGGTTGGCAAAGATCGTCGGATACATCCGCCCTCAACCATTGGTGGCACTAGTCATGCGACCCGACAATGCAAGGGGACAAAACGGACCCCGCCCCAATCAAGAAAGTCATCGAGAAAACCTGTACACCAGCCGCGACTACTATGCCGCTCATGCCGCGCAGCGTCATCGGGTCAGTCGCAGGCAAGTTCTCAAGACGGTGGGAATTGGGATTGTCGGGCTGGCGGCCCTGGGCCTGGCAGGCACAGCCTGGTATGTGCATCGGGCCGTGTCGTGCACGGTCAATGGGTCGGTACGCACGGCACCCGTCGGCTCCACCGCGCAGGACATCGTCAACCTGGGGTTCGCCTCGCCCCGCAACGGCAACCTTGTTGCCGTATGCGCCGAAGGTGAGATTCCCGAGATTTTGGAACAAGGCAGCGGCGAGCGCTACACGTTGCGCGTGAACGGCGAGGAGGCGGACGTCGATGCATATCGACTTGCCGAAAACGACGTCGTTGATTTCTGGAACGGAGCCGATATAACCGAGGCGGCCATCGCGCAAAACACCGAGATTCCTTGCGGGGCACAGGTGCCCCAAGACGGCTACTTCCTCGTTAAGATCGGCTATGTGGCACAGTGGGGTAAAAACGGCACCTCAAGTGTTGTGACCGGCGTGCGCTCCGGCAAGACCGTCGACCTGGGCATAACGGAGGAACCCCAGGACCTCATCATCGCCCTGGGCAAGTCCATCGAGCCCGCCGGTGGCCGTCGCCTTGTCGCCATCACGTTCGACGACGGGCCCGACCCCATCTACACCCCGCAATACCTCGACATTCTTGCTCGCTATGGGGCAAAGGCAACGTTTTTCGACCTTGGCTCACAGATAGATGCCGGGGCTGATTACGTCGCGCTCGCGAAGCGCTGCGTGCAAGAAGGCCATCAAGTAGCCAGCCACACCTATTCGCACTCAGACCTGCTCACCCTCGACGATGCCGCCCGCGCAGACGAGATAACGCGCTCACTCGAGGCGGTCTCCAACGCCTGTGGCACGCCCACCGACGTCATCCGCCCACCCTACGGCAACTTCTACGGAAGCAGCTTCCTCGCCTACCTGCGCTCAGGCGGCGACCTCGCCTACACCGCCTACTGGGGGCTCGATTCCCAGGACTGGGACATCGCAAACCAGGGCTACGGCCTGGAAGACGGCGCGGCCAAGATCGTCTCGAACTGCACCGAGGTGAAGGGGGCGACCCTCGCCACCAACCCGGATGCATTCAACGGCTCCATCATCCTCATGCACGACGCCGGGGGCGACCGGGAACGCGACCTGATAGCGCTTCCCCAAATCATCGAGGCCTACCAAGCGCAAGGCTTCGAGTTCGTCACCATGAACGAGTTGCTTGCCTCCTGCGGCACTTTCCCCGACTGGGTCACGAGCGGCACCTGCACCCGTCCCGCCGACGCCGTCATCCCGACCGATGACCGCGTGACCTGGTACAACCCCAAGGAGTACGACCCGCTCGCCCGATAGCCCCACCTACCAAAAGCGCCCCGGCAGACCGTACGGTCCGTCGGGGCGCTTGTTTGCTTGGGCTTGTAAGCCCTGCTTACACCACCTGGAAGATAAAGAACTTGAGGTAGTTGGTCTCGGGGATGCCCCAGACGATGGGGTGGTCGGGAGCCTGCTGGCGAATCTCGACCTGGCGCAGCTGCACGCCGGCGTCGTGGGCCGCCTCGGCCACGACCTTCTTGAGCATGTCCTCGCCCATGAAGTGCGAGCACGAGCAGGTGGCCAGATACCCGCCGCGCGGCAGGAGCTTCATGGCGCGGGCGTTGATCTGCTTGTAGCCGCCGGCCGCCTCGCGGATCTTCGCGCGGCTCTTGGTGAACGCCGGAGGGTCGAGCACGATGAGGTCGAAGGGGCCGCCCGCCTCGCGCATGCCCTCGCGCGTCTCAAGGCTCGGCAGGAAGTCGAACACATTTGCGCAGGTGAAGCGCGTGTTTGCGTCTAGGCCGTTCAGGCGGGCGTTACCTCGGCACAAATCGACCGCCGTGGCGCTCACGTCCACACCGTGCACGAACTCGGCGCCGGCGGCCGCAGCGTTGAGGGCGAAGGTGCCCACATGCGTGAAGCAGTCGAGCACGCGGCGACCCTTCGCCAGGCGCGCCACCGCACGACGGTTAAACTTCTGGTCGAGGAAGAAGCCCGTCTTCTGGCTGTTCTCGAAGTCGATGTCGTACTTGATGCCGTTCTCGCACACGATGCGGCGAGTGGTCTCAGGCGCGACCTCCCCTTCAAGGGCAAACCAGCCCTTGTAGAGAGGCAGGCCCTCCTTCTCGCGCACCTTGGAGTCGTTGCGCTCGTAGACGCCCACGATGCGCTCGCCGTCTTCACGCAGCACCCCCACAAGCGCCGGCAGGATGATGGCCTTCAGGCGCTCCATGCCCACCGTGAGCACCTCGGCCACGAGAATGTCCTCGTAGCGGTCGACCACAAGGCCCGGGAAACCATCGGCCTCGGAGAAGATGAGACGGCAGCAGTTGGTGTCGGGCTCGCAGCCGGGAAGCGCCGAGGCGCCCATGCAGGTCTTGCGGTACTCCCAGGCCCAGCGCACCTTGCGCTGCCAGAACTCCACGTCGAAGCGGTCGTTTGCGTTGCGCGACACGATGCGCACGCGAATCTTCGACTCAAGCGAGATAGGACCCGTGCCCAGGTAGGTGCCCTTCTCGTCCACCACGTCCACCACGTCGCCGTTGCAAACCTCGCGGCCGTCAAGAGGCGCGGGGTCGACGCGCAGGACCTCGGCGTCGAAGACCCACACGTTGCCCTCGGCCAGGAACCTGGCACCCTTCTTGGTGATCACTGCCTGGGGAAAGGGGCGGCACTGCTTCATGGCGATCCTCTCAAGCTTCTCGAAAAACGTCCCCGGATACAAAAAACGACCCGCGCGGGGCCGTTTGTTCAAACAATCTGGCGGAGGGAGAGGGATTCGAACCCTCGGAACGGGGTTGCCGCTCGGCGGTTTTCAAGACCGCTGCAATAAACCAGCTCTGCCATCCCTCCGTGGGCGCACATCATAGCATGCGCGTGCTCCAACCTTACAGGAAGGTTGGAAAGAAAAGAAAAAAGCCCCGACCTTTCGGCCGAGGCTTCAATCTCAAGTGGTGCGGGCGAAGGGACTTGAACCCCCACGGCCTTGCGGCCATATGGACCTGAACCATACGCGTCTGCCAATTCCGCCACGCCCGCGCGAGGAAGTACTATAGAGGATGACGGCCCGTCCAATCAAGTACAATCGAGCACTTCACATCTTGCACACAAATACACACAGAGACGCTGCTCTGCGGGCCCGACCCACCGCGGGCCTGCCGCACCTACGAGGCCAGCCCCGAGTACGTCGGCTGGTCGTTGGAGCCCGACAGCGAGAAGGCCGACCCCTGCACCGTGCCGTCGGGCGCGGTGAAGGTCGCCCAGATGCCCGCCAGCGCCTGTCCCACCCCGTCGAGCGAGGAGCGCACCCCGCTGAGCGCCTCGTCGGTCTGCCGCGTGAGCTCGGCCTGGATGGCGTCGGTGGCCGTGGCGGCGATCTGCTCGGCCGACTGTTGGGCCTGCTGCATGCTCGCCTGCACCACGGGCGCAGTGAGCGTGTAGGCCAGGCACACCAGGAAAGCCAGGGTCATGAGACCGAAGAGGATGCGGTTGATAATCTTGAGTATGCGGTACACCATGGGCGAAATCCCCCCGTGCCTCAGAGTATGACTGTTCGACATCGCCATCCTACCCAAGACGCGGCGATATGAGGAGGCACACAGGCCACGTCACCGGGAGCACACGCCCAGCGGGTACAATAGATGGTTATCGCGCGGGCTGTCCGGCAGCCCGCCCCGACCGCTTGAACCACCGAGGAGGACGCCTTTGCCCACAACCGACGCACAGGCCCTGGCCGAGCAGCTTCTGCTGGGCCGCTACCGCGTGCTCGAGACGCGTGGTGAGGGCGGCTTCGGCACCGTCTATGTATGTTGGGACCCCCGTCTCATGCGGCGCGTGGCCATCAAGTCGATCCGCCTCAAGCCGCAGGCTGCGCAGGGCTCCCTCGTCGAGGGTGTGCCGGACTATCTCAGCGACGCGCGGCGCAGCGCCCTGCTGCGGGCGGCACTTGACGAGACGCGCACCGCCAGCATGCTGCCGCACCCCAACATCGTCCAGATGATCGAGTTCGACAACGACGACGAGCACGCCTACATCATCATGGAGTACGTGGAGGGGGCAAGCCTCGCCGAGCTGCTCGACGCCACCGAAGACGGCCTGCTCACCGCCGACGAAGCCGCCGCCGTGGTCGAGGGCGTGTGCGACGCGCTCGAGTTCGCCCACGACAACGGCGTGCTGCACCTCGACATCAAGCCCGACAACATCATGGTGGACATGTCGGGCCGCGTGAAGCTCGCCGACTTCGGCATGGCCACGCTGTCGAGCATGACCGGCTACTCCGGCGCACGCGGCGGCACAGTCGGCTACATGCCGCCTGAGCAGGCGGAAGGCGGCGAGGTTGATGTGCGCACCGACGTGTTTGCCTTTGCCGCGGTGATGTATGAGGCCCTGTGCGGCTTCTCCCCCTTCAACGCCGACACGCTCGCCCGCAGCCGCGAGCTCGTGCTGGCAGGCGCCCCCGACCCCTGCGCGCTGAGCGACTCCATCGACGTGCGCGCGGCCGACGCCCTGCTCGACGCCCTCGAGGCCGACCCCGACGCGCGCACCCCCAGCGCCTCCGAGTTCGCCGCGCAGATTCTGCCCGCGCTCGGCAGGCCCCGCCAGGGTCGTCGCAGCCTGGCGGGCCTTGTGCGCGACGTGCTCGACGACTCGCAGCCGGCCGAGACCGACCCCGACGACGAGACGGTACCCGTTGCCATGCCTACCAGGACCTTCGACCCCGACTCGGGCATCTTGGGAGTGTCGGGGGCACGCACGGCGCAAATCGCGCTGCGCCTGACAGGGGCGCTCTGCCCGGCCGCGGTTGTCACCCTGGCGCTTTGGGCCGTGACGGGCCAGGCAGGCACGCAGGCATGCATCGCGGCGTTCTTCGTCACCGCGGCGCTGGGCCTGCTCGCCCCCCAGATAGGAAGCTTCGCGGCACCCGTGTGCACGGCGCTTGCCTGCATCGCCTGTGGGCACGCCCCGCTCGGCGCGGCGCTGCTGGTCGCGACAATCCTCTGGTGGGTGTGGGTCGGCCGAACCAAACCGCTTCAGACCGCAGGAACATTCCTGTCATGCCTGTCACCCGCCGTGCCGGTGCCGATCGCGCCCCTTGTCTGCGGTTACCTTCTTCCGCCCGGCCCCGCCGCGGCCAGCGCGGCCCTGGGGTGCCTTGCGCAGGCATGTCTGGCGGCTCTGGCACAGAACCCGCCCGGTATCGCCTTCCTCCTCACGGCAGGGGCCTGGACCTTGGCCTGCGCCGCGCAGTCGGCCATCGGCCACAAGGGCACAAAGGTGCGCTGCTACCTCTCCACACTGCTTGCAACTTTCATCATCCTGGCAGTTCAACTGGGTTGTGCCCGTATGGAAAATGAGGGTGTATGGACAAGCCTTCCCCAGGGGGAGCTGGCCTGTGTCCTCGGGTCTACTATACTTGTCGCATTGCTTATCCTTGCCTTTGGCAGCTCGGCGCACCTCGAGGCCGACCTCGAATGCGCCGACGCCCCGGCAACGAACGTCCCGTAAAGGAAAGGTGCCCCAATGAACCTTTTTGACATTTTCGAAGGCCGCATGCAGCAGATCTTTGAGCGCGGCAACACCATGGCCCCCTTCCCGTTCAAGAAACTCGCGAAGACCGCGGTGCGCGAGATGAAGAGCTGCTCGGCCAAGCTCGACGGCAGGCAGGTCGCCCCCACGCTCTACACCATCCTCGTCAGCCCCTCCGACGACGCCCTCATCGGCCCGCTCTACCAGCAGGTCACCGACGAGCTCGTCGACTTCCTGGCTCACGAGGCCCAAAACGCCGGCCTGGCTCTCACTGCAAACCCCACGGTACGCTTCATCCCCGTGGGCGACATCAAGCCTGGCAAGATGGAGGTCATCGCCGAGATCGTCTCCCCCGACGTGCTCGATCAAGTGCGCGCCGAGGAGAGCGACTATGTGCGCGGACGCGCAAAGTCGGGAGCCGTGATGCCGCAGGGCCGTGCCAACCAGCAGCGCCAGGCCGCAGCGGCACCGATGCCCGGCATGCCCGACCCCATGGCGGGCCCGCTGCCTCCCCTCCAGCCCCTGCCTGGCGCAAACCAGCCCGCAGGCAAGGCCGCCCCGCGCCAGGCGGCACCCGAGCCCGTCGCCATGCCCGGGGCCACACCCGCAGCCGCACCCGTGCTCGCCGCCGGCCGCCCCGCACCCGTCGCCTGCCAGCTCACCGACAAGGCAAGCGGCAAGACCTGGCGCATCGCCTGCGACAGCACCGTCATCGGCCGCGACGAGGCTCACGCCGACCTCGTGCTGGGCGACTCCAACGTCAGCCGCCGCCACGCCGAGCTCACCCGCAACGCCACCGGCTGGCACATCGCCGACCTCGGCAGCACCAACGGCACGCGTGTCAACGGCATGCGCGTCAGCGAGCAGGACCTCGCCAACGGCGACACGATCACGATGGGCCTCGTGACGCTCATGTTTGAGGAAGTCTAACCATGCCTGCCGTGGTTCTCTTCATCGGGCGCGTACTGCTTGTCGTCGCGCTCTTCATCTTCCTCTTCTGCATCATGAAGACGGGCGTCGGCCTGGTCAAAGGCCAGAAGAGCGATGCCGCCGTCTGGTCGGTCGACGTCGTCGATGCCCCCCTGGGCATTCGCGGCGCGCATGTCGACATCTTGGGGCCGGTCATCGTGGGCCGCTCCCCGGGTGCCGACATCGTCCTGCCTGGTATCTACGTGAGCGGCAAGCACGCGCGCTTCTCCATCCAGGGGCCGGCGCTCGTCGTGGAAGACCTGGGCAGCATGAACGGTACAAGCGTCAATAACCGCCCGATTGCCGGCACCGTCGTACTGCACGACGGTGACATGGTGCAGATAGGCGACGTTTCAATGAGGGTGACGCGCCAATGATGACTGAAGAAGACTCCCTGAAGGACGAAAACGTCGAGCACATCGATGTAACGTCCCAGGTAGATACCAATATTGTCAGCGAAAATGCGGAGGCGGGCGAAACAAGCGCACCGGCCTCCCCCACCGCTGACACCCAGCAGGCCAAAGAGGGCCCCGAAGACGCAGCCGCCGACGCAAGCGCGGCCATGGCGAACCTCATCGACGACGAGGGCGCCCAAAGCGTGGAAGACCCCCACATCGACCCGAACGCCGCCCCCCTCAACCTGGACGACGACCCCGAGGACGACCCGCACGAGCAAGCCGGGGCAGTCAACGCAAGCACGAGCACGACCGATACACCGCACCCCGCCGCTCAGGCAGATGATCCGCAGGCAACGGTCGAGATCGACAAGATCGAGCTCGCCGCCCTCATGAACTCCGGCGATGCGGGGCAGACCATGCCCTTCGCCCCCGTTCAGGAGCGGCCCGCCCAACCCAAGCCTGCCAGCGACCGCATCTCGGGCACCGCAAAGCGCACGGGCACGCTTGCCTGGGGCTCGCGCTCCGACGTGGGCCTCGTGCGCGAGCATAACGAGGACTCCTTCGTCGTGCACTTCCCGCTCTTCGCCGTGGCGGACGGCATGGGTGGCCACGAGGCTGGCGAGGTGGCAAGCACCATCGCCGTGTCGCGCCTTGCCGAGACGGCACCCTCCACGGCCGACGACTCTGCCCTGGCCGCCGCCATCGAGGCCGCCAACCAAGCCGTCATCGAAGGACCCTCGAAGGGCACCGGAAGACCTGGCATGGGCACCACCTGCACCGCCGTCGTTATCGACGGCTCGACCATGGCCGTGGCCCATGTGGGCGATTCTCGCTGCTACCTGCTGCACAAGGGCAAGCTCATGCGCGTGACCCACGACCACTCTTACGTTGAGGAGCTCGTAGCCGCCGGGCAGATCACACCCGAAGAGGCGCGCATCCACCCCAACCGCTCCGTCATCACACGTGCCTTGGGCAACGACCCCAAGATGCACGCCGACCACTTCAGCATCGACGTCTCCAAGGGAGACAGGGTGCTTCTGTGCAGCGACGGCCTCTCCTCGATGGTGACCGACGGCGTGATTGAAGAAACGCTCATGTCGTGCGCCACCCCACAGACCTGCGCCGACGCCCTCGTTGATGCCGCGCTTGCCGAAGGCGGCAGCGACAACGTCACGTGCATCGTCATCGACGTCAAGAACGACGGCGTGGCAGACAAGGCGTTCAAGACTCGCCTGCGCAACTTGGGCCTCGCGAGCGCCATTGCGATCGCCATCGCGGCCATCGTGTTTGCCGTCCTGGTGGTCACAGCGCAAAACTCCTGGTACCTCACCGACTACAACGGATATGTGACGCTGCACCGCGGCGTCGCCGGCCTGCCCTCGAGCCTTGGTCTCGATGAGACTATCGAGGTCACAACCGTGGAGACCTCCAAGCTCAGCGATTCGGTGAGCAAGCGACTCGAGGCGGGCATGACCTTCGGCAGCGAGCAGGAGGCGCGTGACGTCATAGAGGACTACCGCTCCCAGATCGAGCGCGCCAGCGAGGAACAGAACGGCAAGCAAGCCAAGGCCCCCAAGACAGAAGGCACCCAGGCAGGCAGCACCGAGCAGGAGCAGCCCGCCTTGCCCGAAGGCGCGTGAGACCCATGTCGCAACGACGCACCACCGAGCTGCTCCTGCTCATAACGGGAGCCATACCCATCTTCATACTGTACGCGCTCTACGTGCTGCAGGCCGGCGACCAGCTCGGGCTCAGCACGCTCGTCGTGCCCATCGGCCTTGCCGTGGCGTTTGTCGTGGCACACATCGCTGTGCGCATCACGGCCCCCAACGCTGACGCCGCCATTTTGCCCATCGTCTTTGTGCTGGCAGGCATAGGCATCACGTTTGTAACGCGCCTCGCGCCCGACCTTGCCATCAAGCAGGTCATATGGCTGTTCATCTCCATAGCCGCCATGATCGGCGTGCTTTTTGGGGTGCGCAACCTCGAGTCGCTTGCCCGCTACAAGTACAGCCTGGGCGCCGTGGGCCTGATCCTTCTGGTCCTGCCCATCTTCATCGGCACTGAGCACTACGGCTCCAAGCTGTGGATCGAGATTCCCGGCGTTGTGAGCTTCCAGCCCGGCGAGCTTGCCAAGATCCTCATTGTCATCTTCCTTGCCAGCTTCTTGTCGGAGAACCGCGAGCTCATGAGCGTGGCAGTCCATCACGTGGGGCCCCTGGCCATCCCGCGCCTGCGCATGCTGCTGCCCATGCTCGTCGTGTGGCTCGTGAGCCTGGCAATCGTCGTGTGGGAGCGCGACCTGGGAAGCGCCGTGCTCTTCTTCGGCGTGTTCGTCGTCATGCTCTACACGGCAACGGGACGCTGGTTCTACCCCATCGTGAGCGCGGGCCTGCTCGGCATTGGCGCCGTGCTCTCGTACAAGTTCTTCGCCCACGTGCGCACCCGCGTGCAGATCTGGCTCGACCCGTTCTGCGACCCCACGGGTTCTAGCTGGCAGATTGCCCAGTCGCTCTACTCCATTGCCGACGGCAACCTCATGGGCACAGGCATCGGCCAGGGAATGGCCACGATGATTCCCGTCGTGGAGAGCGACTTCATCTTCTCCGCCATCGCCGAGGAGATGGGCCTTCTGGGCGCGGCCGCCGTCATCCTCCTGTTCGTCCTGCTTGCCGTGCGCGGCCTGCTCACGGCGGCCCGTGCACGCTCCGACCTCGCCGCCTTCATGGCGGTGGGCCTCACCACCTCCATCGCCCTGCAGGCGTTCCTCATCGCGGGCGGCGTCATGGGTCTCATCCCGCTCACGGGCGTCACGCTGCCCTTCATGAGCCAGGGCGGTACCTCCCTGCTTGCAAGCTTCATCGCCGTCGGCTTCCTTTTGCGCTGCGGCCATGAAGGCACGGGCGAGCAGGCCGAGGTCGAGGGCGCCGGCGTCTCCGGCAAGGTCTTCGGCTCGCACCTGGAGACTCCCGAGTCGGGCGTGCTTGGACGCATCGCGCTTTCTCGCCGCCTCACCGTTCTCACCGGCTTCTTCTGCGCACTTGACGCCACCCTCATCGCGCGCCTGGCGTACCTGCAGATCTTCAAGGCCGACGAGATCCGCATGCTCCCGTCGAACAACCACGTCTCGACCAAGGCGTCCAAGGTGCGCCGCGGCAGCATCCTCACAAGCGACGGTGTCACCCTGGCCGAGAGCGTTTTGCAGGACAACGGCACCTACGTGCGTACCTACCCGCAGGGAACGCTCGCCTCGCACACGGTGGGCTATGCAAGCGCGGTTTACGGCTCCATGGGCATCGAGTCCGTCTACGACGACGTTCTTGCCGGTTCGCAGAGCTATACGACCTGGCAGGACCTGTTCGACTCGTTCCTCGGCGTGACAAAGGCGGGCGGCGACGTGGTGCTCACCATCAACTCGCGCATCCAGTCCGCCGCCGAAGAGGTGCTGCAGGGCCGCGTGGGAGGCGTCGTCGTCATGGACCCCTCCACAGGCGCGATTCTCGCACAGGCGTCTGCACCCACCTACTCCAACGACCAGCTTTCCGACCTGTTGGGCGGCTCGTCTGACGCCGCCAACGCACCCCTCTTCGACCGCACGACCCAGGCGCTCTACACGCCCGGCTCCACGTTCAAGACCATCACGCTGACAGGTGCGCTCGACACCGGCGCCATGTCGCTCGACACCGTCGTGTCGGCTCCGGCAAGCCTTGAGATCGGCGGCGGCGTGGTCACGAACCACAACGACGAGGAGCTCGGCGACATCACGCTCAGGGAGGCCTTCGCCTACTCGAGCAACACGGCCTTCGCTCAGGTTGCCGACCTTCTGGGAGCACAGGCCCTCGTAAGCCAGGCCAAGGCGTTCGGCTACGGCATCAAGCTGGGAGCCGACTTCGCCTGCGAGGCCTCCCTCATGCCCGAGCCCTCCGAGATGACGCAGTGGGAAACGGCCTGGGCAGGAGCGGGCCAACCGGTGGGCGAGCACGCAAGCCCCGCCGGCCCTCAGACCACCATCGTGCAGAACGCCCTCACGGCCTGCGCGATCGCAAACGGCGGCATCCTCATGGAGCCGCATGTGGTCAAGGCGACGACCGACTCAACGGGCGCGGTGCTCAAGTCGACCAAGCCTCGCACCCTCGGCCAGGCCTGCAGCGCAAACACCGCTTCGCTTGTGGGCAGCGCCATGCTTTCCACCGTGGAAGAGGGCACCGGCACGGCCGCCTCTATCGCCGGCGTGGACGTCGCCGGCAAAACAGGCACGGCCGAGACGGGCAACTCCAATCCCAACGCCTGGTTCATCGGCTTTGCGCCTTATGAGAACCCGGTCGCGGCCATCGCCATCGTCATCGAGAACGATGCCGAGCACACTGCCACTGCGCTTGCGGGTGATGTGCTTCAGGTGGCCGTCGAAACTTTGGGCGGAAACTAGATATTATGAATGTCGAACACCTTGATGGATGGGAGCGCTGAGAATGTCCGGCATCGCTAACGGAACAGTCTTTGGAAACAGATACATAGTGCAGTCGCAGGTGGGCACCGGTGGCATGGCCACGGTGTACCGAGGCGTCGACTCCACACTCGACCGTCAGGTGGCCATCAAGGTCATGCTGCCCCAGTACGCCAGTGACCCCGCGTTCGCACAGCGCTTCCGCCAGGAGGCACGCGCCGCGGCGGCACTTCAGAACCCCTACATCGTGCAGGTCTATGACTGGGGCCGCGACGAGGCGACGGGCACCTACTTCATCGTCATGGAGTACCTGCGCGGCACCGACCTCAAAAGCGGCATCCGTTCCCATGGCGCGCTGGCACCCAAGAAGGTCGCCCAGATCGGCGCCCAGGTATGCTCCGCCCTGGCAGTCGCGCACTCCCATGAGATCATTCACCGCGACATCAAGCCGCAGAACATCATGATTCTGCCCAACGGCGACGCCAAGGTCATGGACTTCGGCATCGCACGCGCCAAGAACTCCCATCTCACCCAGACCAACTCCGTGCTCGGCACCGCCCACTACGTCTCCCCCGAGCAGGCCCAAGGCAAGGACCTCGGCCCCACGAGCGACCTGTACTCGCTGGGTGTCGTAATGTATGAGGCTGCCACCGGCCGCCTTCCCTTCGAGGGCGACGACGCTGTGAGCGTGGCGCTCAAGCAGGTCAACGAGCAGCCTGTGCCCCCGCGCAGCATCAACCCCAACCTCGACCCCGCGCTCGAGGCCATCATCATGTGCCTGCTGCGCAAGGACCCCGCCCAGCGTTTCCAGACCGCCGACGAGCTGCGCCATGCGCTCAACTCGTTCATCCAGGGCAATCCGGTCAACATTCCCGGCTACGGCCCGGCTGCGACGCGCACCCTTCCCACGGCAAGCCAGACCAACGTCATGCGTTCGAACCCCAACATGACGGTCATGCAACAGGGCCCCTCCCGCACGGCACGCATGGAGCGCACCGCTACCCCCAACGATCGCCGTGCCGCCATGCAGCGCGAGGACAGGCGTCTCGAGCGTGCCGAGAACACAAGCAAGTCCACCGGCATCGCCATTGCCGCCGTCGTCATCGTTCTCATCGTTCTGATCGTCGTGGCCGTCGTTGCCCTCAACAGCTGCTCGGGGAACAACCCCGGCACGCCCGGCGACAATGCGACCATCACCACGAAGGTCGAGAAGAAGAGCGTTCCCAACGTACAGAACCTCACGCAGGCCGAGGCAAAGAACAAGCTTGAAAGCAACGGCCTCAAGCTCGGCCTCATCACGACGGAAATGTCCAGCACCGTCTCCAAGGGCAAGGTCATCTCGCAGTCCGTTGCCGCAGACACCGAGGTCGACGCCGGAACCGCCGTCAACCTCGTCATCAGCGGCGGCACCGACCTCGTGACCTTCGACGACATTCGCGGCAAGACCCCTGAGGAAGCCAATACGCTGATTACCGCCGCAGGCCTCAAGCTGAGCCACGACGCAACGCTCGACGCATATAGCAACGATTACGCCGAAGGCACGATTGTGACCTTCAGCCCTGCCAACAAGTCGATCGCCAAGGGCTCCACGGTCACGTACGGCCTGAGCAAGGGCAGTCAGACGTTCACGCTCGACAACTACTATGGTTGGAACTACACCGACGTTGAGGCAGCCTTGAAGGAAGCCAAGGTGTCCTACGAGGAGCAGCGCACCTACAGTGACGATCTTGCTGAAGGCCTCGTCCTCTGGACCGACCCCGTCGCTGGTACAACGGTCAAGCAGGGCGACACCGTCGTGATTTACATCAGTCAGGGCAAGGACCCCAACGCTGTGCAGATCGACAGCTATGTGGGCCAGGACTACAACTCGGTGAAGAGCCTTCTTGAGAACCTCGGCCTCAACGTTGTCCCCATCGAGCAAACCCCCGACAGCGCCGAGCAGAGCGGCAAGTGCGCCGGCACCGATCCCCACAATACCTCTGTTGCCAAGGGTTCCACGGTCAACCTGTACTACTACGGCACCTATACGGCCCCTACGCCAAGCGTCGCGATTGGCTCCTATACCGGCGACCTTGGCACTGTCGAAGGCACGCTCGACTCACTCGGCCTGTACTACAGCGTGGTCACTGGCGATGCTGCCCCCTCCTCCGACCTGGTGGGCCAGGTGTACTCTATGAGTCCTGCAAACACCACAGTGGATGCCGGCACGACCATCACGCTCTACGTCTATGGCGACGTGTCCTACGATGACACGGGCACAGAGTAAGCCCACATCCAGTCAAGCCAAGAACGTCTCAGCCCCGTTGCAGCCAAAGCCGCAGCGGGGCTTTTTCGTCTGAAAGGCGATAGTTTGCGACATGGAGACAAAACAGGCCACCGAGCCCATGCGCGATGGACTGAAATGTCGCGCATATTTGGTGCTTGGCTGGTGCTGTGCACACTCAAAAAGAAACGGACAACACAAAGCGGACGGACGAGGTACAAGGGAAAGCGTCGGATGTCCTCAAATCCACCTCATACAACCGCGGCAAACGGGCGTTGCAAGAGGCGCGTACCCACAAAACCCTCAGCTGACAAGAATCAGGCCCCTATTTGCACTGGGAGAGCAGGGCTGAAATGGACTTTTCGGAAAGTCTGGTACCCATACAGTACACAGGGTCGAAAACCTGACCCCAGAAACAAAAAACAGGCCAGGAGGTTTATGCCCCCTGGCCTGCGGTTTTGTCCTGGTGCCCCCGGGCCGATTCGAACGGCCGACACCCGCTTTAGGAGAGCGGTGCTCTATCCCCTGAGCTACGAAGGCAAATCAGTTAGGATAGTATAGCACGTCTCTAGAACATTACCCTCTGAACAATTGCAAGAACCAAAAGCACGACGCAGAATGCAACACTTGCCCAATCAAAGCCGCCGACAGCATAGTGCTTGAACGCCGAATCGCGTCCACGCAGGTAAAAGCCCCTCACTTCGGCAGCGATGGCAGAGGAGTTGGTCTTGCGCACCGAGCTCACCAAAAGCGGCACGCACAGCGGAACCATAAGCCTCACGCGTTTGACAAGCCCACCGTCGAACTCAACGCCACGCGCAGTCTGAGCCTCCATGATTGCCGCCATGTCGTTCATAAACACAGGGATGAACCGCACGCACGACATGAACACGAAGGCGTACTTGTACGGCATGCCAAGGTTCTCAACGAGCGCGTTGGACAGGTCCGTGAGCTTCGTCACATAGAACACCAAGAAGAGCGGAACCGCACAGGCAACAAGGCGCAATACCACCATGCAGGCATTAAAAACGCTGTGCGTGCCAATGTAACCCCACGGCAGTGCAACAAGCAGATCGCCTTGTGGCGTAAAGAGAAGAGCGATGAGCGCCAAGATAATCGAGAAGCCGGCAACGGCTTTAGCAAGTCCCCATGCCTGTTCCATCAAACGACACTGTTGAGCCAACACCACGTCGAGTACCAACACGCATGCCAACACGAGCGGGCTCGTCGTGACAAAGCATGCGATTGCAATAACAAAGGCACAAAGGAGCTTTACCACAGGGTTCATGGTATGAAGAAAGCTATCGCCCGGCACGTACTCCAGGAAGCCCTTCATCTCACATCACCCCCTCTTTTGAATCCGCAAGCCCAACAAGCGCGCCGGTCAGCTCATCGAGCGTATTCGCGCATGCGACGGGGCCTAGTGCCAGGGACGAGTTGCGCTCGGCAAGCCTTGTGGATATCTCCACCACCTGGGGAGGTATGACATCGGCTCCCTCCAGGCTTTCTCGATCACGCAGGACCTCAAACGTCGCCCCATCAGCCACAACGCGTCCGGCGGTCATCACAATGAGTCGCTTTGCATAATCCGCCACAACCTCCATGTCATGGCATACCATGACGACCGTCGTGCCGCACTTCTCGTTGAGCTCACGGACATAGTCCATGACCTTGAGGCACTCGCGAAAGTCCAGACCCGTGGTAGGCTCGTCGAGCAAGAGCACTTCCGGCCCACATACGACAACGGAAGCCAATGCCAGAAGTTGACGCGTGCCTCTGTTCAACAAAAAGGGGTCGGCAAGAGAATCCAACCCAAAACGCTCGATAACGTCGTCGACTTTCCGCTGGGCTTGGCCCATGTCGGCCCCTTGCACCTTGAAATTAAAGAGGAGCTCGTCACGCACGGTTGCATTGCAAATCTGACGGTCAGGGTTCTGGAAGAGAAATCCCGCCCTACGTGCAATCTGGCTTGTCTTCAGCTCGGTTGTCGGGGTTCCATCAAGGAGCACTGAACCCGCCGTCGGCTTAAGAAGACCGTTGCACAGGCGCATTGTTGTCGATTTACCAGCGCCGTTCGTCCCAACAAAGGAGACAAACTCCCCTTTCTCAATGCAAAAAGAAACATCACGCACAACAGCGGAGCCGTCACCGTACCCTGCGGTCACATGCTGAAACTCGATCATCGCAATGCCCCCTCGCATGCCTCGACAGCCTGGGGAACGGTACTCACAGCTGGGCCGTTGTATAGCCCCTTGGCCTTGAGCGCATTCACGAGCGTGGTTGAACGGGGCACGTTGACCCCCATCTCAAGCAACTCATCCGAGTGCGCAAGAACATTGCTCGGTGTGCCTTGGAACTTCACGGTGCCCCCCTCCATGATGAGAAGCATGTCGCAAAACTCACTCAGAAGGGCAATCTTCTGCTCAACGACAATAACGGTCGAGGCATACTTGGCAGCGGCGTGCCGGAGCAGCTCAAAAACGTTGCGCGAGCTAGCAGGATCAAGCTCGGCCGTAGGCTCATCAAGAACAAACACCTGAGGTCGCATGGCGAGAATCGAGGCAATAGCAACTTTTTGCTTCTGCCCACCAGACAAACTTGCGATGGTCCTGTCCTTCAGATCCTCGATGCCCATATCAGCCAAGGCTTCCTGTACCCGGGAAGGAATCTCTTCCCGCGGCACAGAGAAATTCTCAAGCCCATAGAGCATCTCGTCTTCCACAACAGACGAGACCATCTGGCTGTCCACGTCTTGGCACACACTGCCAACAAACCTGGAAATGTCCGTCAACCGCGTCTGCACCGTGTCAAGGCCGCAGACACATACCGCACCGTAAAAATCGCCTTCGTAGCAATGAGGGACGATTCCATTGAGAGCGCAGGTAAACGTAGTCTTGCCCGATCCTGCTGCTCCTGTGACCCCCACAAAGGTGCTGTCTGGAATTTGAAGCGTGATGTCATGTATCGCAGGGGCATCTGAACCCTTGTAGCAAAATGCCAAGTCTTGAATATCAATCATGATGTCTCCAGGTAAGGGGCTGCGTCAGATAAGGGACCGAAACCCATCGGGCTTCGGTCCCAAAACAAAGGACCAGTCACTAAAGGCAATACCAACAGAAGCGGAGACTACTTCTTCAGAACCTTGCGGAGAACCGGAACGAGAATAGCGGCAACAACACAGTTCATGGCAGCGGTACCAAGAACCATGACGGCGTAGACACCGAAAACGGCCAAAGGCTCAAGACCGCTCACGGTAACGCCAACGATCATGGCAAAGGTGTACCCAGAGAAAATGGTAGACACAAAGGTAATAACTGCAGGAGCTGCCACATTCTGAACAAGCGAGTTGCGAGAAGCAACGCGCGAAAAGATGGTCACGAGCAAGCAGCAAACAACAGCGCCTACCAGCTCGGAGGCAAAATTCACCAGCGGAGTAGCATTAAGCAGCGGGATTTGCGAAACAAGTCCCACAAGCAAGCCAATGCAAGCAGATTGAATAAGATTGGGTCGAGTGAGAATGATTGCGATGCAATACATGGCAATCATAAAATTGGGCTTCATGCCCGCAAACGTAAGAAAGCTCGAAACCGTAAGCTTCAGCACCGCACCTGCGGCAATCAGAACTGCAATCAGAATCAAATCCTGAATTGCAAGGCCGTCCTTGCGCTCGTCTACAACAACAGTACGCTTCTCAGCCATAGAAAACACCTCTTCTTTTGTAACTGTGGCCACCCTCTTTTTGGGGCTCCTGACAGCCGTCATAAAGACACGAGAAGTGTAGACTCTGCGAAGGATATGTGTAAAGCGATTAAACCAGCCGTAACAGTCAGATCACCAACTGTGCACAACCCTGAACTCCGCTATCAAACAATTGATGTCACCATAATTGAGTGAAACCAGCCAAGGCGTATGGCTCATAGGCAAGAACCCAGATGCCCTTCGTGCAAGCGGGAACCGCCGCAATCGGCAGAATTCGAATCCGAAACGGCCAGGGAACGCCGCCAGCAGGGCCTCAACCGCACCCTCAGACGCCCCAAAGAGTGACCAGGGACGCCTTCAAAGGAGGTTGCCCACCAAAGCCTCGACGGCTGGCACCGCGCCCTCGGCCACGCAAGGAGCTGAGGGCGAAAACATTGAACGCCAAGGGCATCGAACCAGAGACCCCCTTCAGAACCCCTGACCCGCCAAAAACACGCGACGCAGATCAGCGACATGCAAAAGGCCGCCGACAGACCCACATGGGCCCGTCGGCGGCCTTTCTCCTTTGCGGCAGGCGGGAAAGCCCCCGCAAACGAAAAGGGAGCCCTCTCGGGTCCCCCTCTCCCAGGTGCCTCTGCAGCGCCTCCCCGCCCCGAGCCCGCGCAACGCGCCCCGGGGGCCGGCGGCGCCCTAGTCTCCCA
>CAKUAI010000001.1 GCA_934636245.1 uncultured Coriobacteriales bacterium | reverse complement strand
CGGGACACGACAAAAATCCCCCGACGGCCCCTCCCGGGCCGGTTTTTCGGCGCCGGCGCGGGAGGGGTTGCGGCCGGAGGCTACTTGTTCATTGCTTTCCTAGAACAGTCTCTTCCTGATGCGCAAAACGCCTGCCCCGGCTCGCGATACAATCTCGCGAGCCGGGGCAGGTTTCAGGTGTGCTGTATGTAAATCAAGCCAACTCAGGCGCATAGCCTAAGGTCACGCGGCAGTCTTACTTGCCGATGAACTCCTTGGCGGCCTCCTCGGCCATGCGGCCGGAGTTGATGGCCCAAGAGGCGCAGGAACCAGCGGCGATGCCGGCGTCGTAAGCGTCGCCGTAGAATCCGCCGGCGTCCATGCCGCCCATGTACAGGCCGGGGATGACCTGGCGGTCGTCGTTGACGGCCTCGCACTTCGTGGTGACCTTAATGCCGCCCACGGTGCAGAAGTAGCCGTTCTGGACCTCGAAGAGGTAGTACGGGCCCTCCTCGTCCTTCAGCGGGATCATGAACTCGTCGGCCTTGTCGAACTGCGTGTCCTTGCCGGCCTCGCACATGGCGTTGTACTTCTCAACGGTGGCAGTGAGCTTGTCGGCGTCGAGACCAGCGGCATCGGCCAGCTCGGCCACGGTGTTTGCGACCCAGATGTGCTCGTTGCCCTCGTCGATGAGCTCCTGCAGGTCGTCCTTGAGGGTCGTCAGCGGGATGCCGGTCTCGCAGTACACGCCGACCTGCAGCTGCACGCCCTCGGCCTCGTACTGGTCGAGGAACTTCTGAGTAAGCATGGTGTAGACGGTCTTCTGGCTCTTGTGGGCCATGCCGGCAAACGGGAAGTTGCGGTGGAACATGTCCTCGGCAACGAAGCGCTCGCAAGCCTCGTTGATCCACAGGACAGGCTGCAGCGATGTGGCGGCCTGGACGGGCGTACCGTAGATCGTGCCGTAGAGAATGGGGCCGTACCAGGCAGCGGTGCCGGGAGCGGGGGCCATGATGGCGCCGGCGTGACGGGCCATGCGGATGCCGTCGCCCTCGCGGCCGCTCGTGGCGCCGGCCGCGCAGATCTTGGCCGGGTCGACCTCGCAGAGCTGCTTCATCATGTTGTCGTTGTTGGCATAGCCGCCGGTGCCGATGATGACGGCCTTGGCGTTGAACTGGATGACCTTGCCGTCCTTGTCAACAGCGAGGACGCCGGTCACAGCGCCGGACTCGTCGACGATGAGCTGCTTGGCGGGGGTCTCATAGCGAATGTCGAGGCCGATCTCCTCGGCATGGGCGATGAAGCTCACCATGAACTGGGCGCCCAGGCCCTTGGAGCGCTCGCCGGCGTAAAGGTGCCAAGTGGGGTCGGACTCGCCCAGCGCGACGACCTCCTGGAAGCCAACGCCCTCCTTCTCGAGCCAGTCGATGGTCTCGGCGGTCTTGTTGAAGAAGGCGCGGTAGAGCTCGGGGTCGGGCACATAGTGGTGGTAGGTCATGAGGCGGCCGATGATCTCCTCAACGTCGATCTCGTAGCCGGCCTCCTTCTGCCAGTGCGAACCCACGGCGAACATGCCCTCGGAGCCGGGGAAGGTGCCGCCGGCAAGGGCCTTCTTCTCAAGGACAACGACGTCGAGGCCGTCCTCGAAAGCCTGGATACCAGCAGCAAGGCCAGTGCCGCCTGCACCGACAACGATGATCTCGTGCTCCTCGACCTCTGCGGGCTCGCCGACCTCCTCGACGACGTTGGTGTAGTCGATGATCGTGGGCTCCTTGCCGTCGGCGGCGGGGTCGACGTAGCCAGTGCCGGAGTAATCGGCGACAGCGGCCTCGTCGGCAAGCGCGGTGGTGGCACCGGCGGCGAGGGCGGCGGCTGCGGTGGCGGCGCCTGCGGCCTGGACAAAGTTGCGGCGAGTGAGTTCCATCATGTTCCCCTTTCACATTGGGACGCGTGTCGGCACAGCCCGTATGCCATGCCGTATGCCTTGCGCCAAGCCTGCGACGATTCGTGCGTCTTGGCGTCGAACGGCTCGAACAATAGGCTCGGCTGTGGCCCAATGCCAAACATCCTCTTGTAAGACCGCCTGTAACAAAAAGTTGTTTCTGCAGGTAGATTTGTCTATTTTTAATACAAAAGAACCTTTTGCCCCTATGGCGGCGAGCGCGTACAATGACGGCGGCCGAAAAAGGGCAAGCCGAGGCGCGTCATGACAGGGGGGGATCATGAACACCAACCAGATCGATTATTTCCTCAAGGCATACCGCGAACGGAGCTATACGGCTGCGGCAAAGCTCGTGCCCATGTCTGCCCAGGGCCTCACGAAAGCCATCCACTCGCTTGAGGGCGAGCTGGGCGTGCCGTTGTTTAAGAACGACGCCAACGGCAAAATCAAACCCACTCCCTATGCCGAGGAGTTCAAGACCTTCTGCAAAGAGTTTGACGAGGCCCGCTCGCACATGGCTGCTGGTTTTGCCCGCCTTGCGGGACGGGCTCACCGCACCATCCGGCTTGCTGCGGCAATTGGCTCCATGGGGTTGCTTGGCATCGATCTCATCACGAGCTTTAAGAGGGAGCATCCCGACGTTGAAGTGGAGTGCGACGACCTCCCCGACATGCGTGTAGAAAAGACCCTGCGCGACGACAACAGCTCCCTGGGACTTACCGTGCTTCCCACAAGCGATGAGTTCGAGACGGTTGAGCTGGCCAGTTGCGAACGGTGCGTGTGGGTGGCTGCCGACGACCCGCTGGTTGCCAAGGGGCAGGTGTGCATCACCGACCTGGAAGGCCGCAACGTCGCGCTCGTGGGGTCGCAGTTCAAGAACTACGGTCTTCTCCTCGAGGCCCTGGAGCAGGCGGGCGTGCATCCCGCCGACATTACCACTTCATCCGAGATGATTTGGCTGCACCAATTTGCCAAGGGGCCGGGCTGCATCTCATTCACCGCCCAATCGGTGCTGCCGCTCTTTAAGGATGACACAAGCGTGGTGGCCCTCCCCTTCACCGGCATGCCGTACCAGATTGGAATTTCATGGCTGCGCACGCACACTCCCGACGAGGATGAGCGCGCCTTCATCGACGCCTGTCGGGCCCGAGCAAAGGAGCTGCAGGATGAACCCGGCCAGAAGCAGCGCCAGCGCCCTGGCGCCCAGGGCCGCGCCGCCAGCTTCCTGCGTAGGCTGACGGGGAGATAATCCGCTTACATGTAGCCGACATTTTTGCGTTTGACTTCACTGCCAGGCTCAATAGCCTGGCGGAAGCTGCCAGCGGCCAAGATTTCTCGCGCTCTCATCCACTGCTCGGCTCAACGCTCCAACATGAGATATCTTCGATAGCGCCCCCGTTTGCGCGCTCTCCTCAATTTGCGCTTCCAATACGGAGACGCCCCACCTCTAGAAACAGCTTTTATGGTCTACCATTAGCCGCGCGGCATGCAGTCAGCGCCGCCGGGCGCAAGCGCAATGCAACAACGGAGGGAATCCCCATGGAGCAGCAGAGTAAGGCAACGGACAAAACCGCAAGGGCACGCGGGTACATCGTGTCCCTATGGCCGGCGTTGCCATTCATGGGATTTGGCTTCTGTGCCGCCTGGAACGCACTTGCTCAGGGCACCGCGTGGTTGTCTCCGATTGAGACAAACGGTACGGCAATCACCAACCTCACCATGGTGATCAACA
This sequence comes from uncultured Coriobacteriales bacterium, assembly GCA_934636245.1. Lineage (GTDB taxonomy): Bacteria > Actinomycetota > Coriobacteriia > Coriobacteriales > UMGS124 > UMGS124. Next base: position 318,568 of record CAKUAI010000001.1, on the reverse strand, counting down.
TTGCCACGGACGTCTGCCTGCTCGTTGCTGGAATCTTGGGCGGGCGCATGACGCAGATTCTTACAGACAGGCGTTTTACCTCCGCTGCTGGCATCGTTGCGGCCTTGGCGAGCCTTGTTCTTTTACTCATTGGCCCGGCATACTTCCAACAGGCGCTCAGCGGCGCATCCCATACGGTATTCCAAATCTGCGCGGTTTTGATCGGGCTTTCATTTGCCGTGCTGTACCTGCGCTTCGGCATGCTCTATGCGCGCCTGCCTCTCAGGCGGGCTGTGCTCTATCTGTGCTACGCGCATCTCTTGAGCATCTTTGCCTACCTTGCCGTGCAGGCTTCTCCCATGTGGGCGCCGCTCCCTAAAAGCCCGCCGATGGCCTTCATGATTATCTTCGTCGTGCTGCCGCTTTTTGCCTGTGCGACGCTCGGCCTCGATGCGGCTGCCAACCCTTGGACTCAACGTGAGCCTGAAGAACGGCCTGTCGCTCCCGCTGCTTTGACCAATCTGGACCTCGGCTCTTTGCGCAGGCCCCTTGTTTCCTTCTCGGTTGCGCTTTTTCTTTTCGCATTCGCACAATCAGCTGTCACCGTTGCCGTGGTCACAGCCGCGCCTCCGGCATCCACGCTGGCCACCTCAAACGCCGACATGCTCGTGCGCATTCCGTTGGTCCTTGCGTTTGCCCTGCTTGCATCCACGCTTGAGGCAAGGCGGCTCAACTTTGGCCGGCTTCTTGTCATTCTGGCAAGCCTTTTGGAAGCGGTCGTGCTTCTGGGCCTTGTCGTGGGCGTTGACAGCACCAGCTGGCTTGTGCCCGTGCGCGACGTGGTCTTCGGCTTCCAGACGCTCACGTGGTGCATGATCTTTGCCGTGGCGGGCTGCCATTGCAATATGTCGTTCACCATTGTGGCATGCACGTACGGGTCCTCGGCGCTCGGTATGGGGTTGGGATCGCTTGCCGGTGCCCAGATCTCTGAGACCCTCGGGACGCCCGTCCTGCTCGTCATATGCGCTCTGGCGCTGCTCCCTTGCTTCATGCTGCTCGACAACCGTAGCACCGAGGGCCTTTTCTCCTCGAATCCCAAAGGGGCAACGTCGCTTGAAGAGCTTCTCGGCAAGAGCCTCGAGGGTGGCGCTCCGCGCTCGAAAGGCGACTTCCGACGCAAGCTTGACGACTACGCCGCACAGCGCGGTCTTTCGGCACGCGAAGCCGAGACGCTGCGCTATCTTGTGGCGGGACGCGGCGACAGCCAGATTGCCGAGGCCATGGGCATCTCCTACAACACAGCGCGCACGCACGTGCGCAACGTGTTCACCAAGCTCGACGTGCACGACCGTCAGACCCTCATTGACGTGGTGAACAACGAACTCGGCTAGACAACTTCTATCGCTCAAAGCGGCCCCAATTCGTCACCATTAACAAAATACCAGCTAGAAGGCGCTCACTCGTTTCGTAGTAGCTCGTATGAGCCGAACGGGTGAGCGCTTTTTCATACGTTGCGCGGTTTTCGGCGGCATCTCGACACCCCCTATCGTGTGGCCCATCGAAAGGCGCAGGCAAGAACATGCCGCCGCATGCGCCTTCTTCGAACAAAGAGAGGGAGCCTACAACGATGAGCAAGATGAGACTGGAGAATGGCGAGCCGCGACCGTGCCCAACTGACGTGGCTGAAGATGGGCCCGATGCGAGCACGCTCGACTTCGAGGCCGTCTGCGACGGGCTGCGTCGCTGTGTGACCAAGCAGTCGCAGCATCGCGAGATTTATGTCAAGACTCTCGCGTTCTGCGACGAGGAAAAGGCCGAACCTGATGTCGAGGCATTCATTCAGGGCCTTCCCGAGTTTGCCTATGAGACGCAGAGTCCCTTTTACCTCGTTTCCGCCCTCGTGCATGCAGGGGGACTGGAGCGCTTTGAACTTGATGAAGAGGGCGAGGTTATTGCTCCCGAGCGCAAGGAGGGGCTGAGCGATGACGAGGTCGACGACCTCATCTGGTCCATTGCCTATCGCACCACAGCCGCGGGGATGACGGTCGCCCAGGATATGGCCCCCCAGGCTCGCATGGACAGGCTCGTGCAGGCCCGTCCTGCTCGCAAGGACACCTATTGCGACGTGCTTGCCTTTTGCCTTGAACCCAAGAAGCGCACCGAGGTGGAGGAACTTCTGCGGGGCAGGCGGATTCTCACTGACGAGGCTGTGGACGGCGAACCTTTGCAGCCGAGCGTCTTCATCGACAAGTTGGAACGCACGGGAGCCCTCGAATGGCACGGTGCATGGCTTACCAGTGCCGCCGGAAAGGCTTATCTGGAGGAACATGCCTGCTAAAAGGCTATTTCTCCGTGAGCATAGAACCATCAGTCAAGTATCGATCAAGCGTTGAGGAAAGGAGAGGAAGCATGCTGAACACGACCAACGTCACACGAAGGAGCTTTGTGAAGGCGGCGGCGATCAGCGGCGTCGCAGCGGCCTTCGGGACGACCCTGAGCGGGTCGTTTAAGGAAGCCCATGCTGACGAGGCCCAGGGCGCATCCGAGGAGAAGGTGTACAAGAACACCTGTCATGGCTGCATCCAGGCCTGTCCGTGCCTCGTGTACGTCAAGGACGGTGTCGCCGTGCGTATTGAAGGCGACCCCGATGCCCCCACCAACAAGGGCTCCCTGTGCATGAAGGGCATGAACCAGATTCAGACCTGCTACAGCCCGCGCCGTATTCTGCACCCCATCAAGCGCGTCGGCGAGCGTGGCGGCAACGACTGGGAGGTCATCTCCTGGGACGAGGCCGTGGACCTTGCGGCAACGAAGATCTCCGAGGAGATTGAGAAGTACGGCCCCTACGCGTTCTTTGCCTCCGTCGGTGGCGGCGGTTCGTACTCATTTATTCAGGCTCAGCAGATGCCCGCTGCCCTGGGCTCGCCCACAGTGTTCGAGCCTGGCTGCGCCCAGTGCTATCTGCCGCGCGAGGCTATGAGCAAGTTCATGTATGGCGGCAACTCCCAGTCCATTGCTGACTGCGGCACTATCGAGCCTTTCAACTGGGACGACCACAAGATGGAGGTCCTGGTGCTTTGGGGCGCCCAGCCTAGTGTGAGCCAGACTTCGCAGTCGGGCCGCGGCATGGCCGACCTCAGGGCTCTTGGCTGCAAGACCGTCGTCATCGACCCGAACTTCTCGCCCGATGCCGTGCATGCCGACGTGTGGCTGCCCGTGCGTCCCGGCACCGACACGGCGCTGCTGCTCTCGTGGTTCCGCTACATCTTCCAGAACGACCTGTACGACCATGAGTTCACGAAGTACTGGACGAACCTGCCCTTCCTCATCGACCCCGACACCAAGCTGCCGGTGCTCGCCAAGGACCTCTTCCCCGACTTCAAGCAGACCACGCCGGCCAACACGCCCGCCTACGTGTGCTACGACCTCAAGACCAACTCGGTGCAGCCCTTCGAGTACAGCCTGCCCGAGAACTCAACCGTCGATCCCGAGGTGTTCTGGGAAGGCGAGTACGAGGGCAAGACCTATCAGACCGCAGGTCAGATTTACTGGGACGAGACCGACCCCTGGACGTTTGAGAAGGCTGCCGAGGTCACTTGGGTCGAAGCCGACAAGATCAAGGAAGGCGTGGACCTCTACCTGTCGAGCCAGTATGCCGGCATCTGCAACGGCGTTGCCTCGGACATGACCGAGTCCGCCTCTCAGGTGCCCTTGGGATGCCTGGGTCTCGACATGATCATGGGTCACGTGGACAAGCCCGGTTGCACGCTCACCCAGCAGAAGGGCGGCGGCGGCCCTATGGGCGCCTCCGCAAGCGGCGTGCGCCCCACGCGTGCCTACAGCCCCATGAAGGTCGGCGACACCGAGGTGTCCCTGGGCGCAACCGTCGGCGCTTCCGAGGAAGAAAACGCTGCCAAGTTCGCTGATTTCACCGACGAGCAGCTTCAGGAAGCCTTCCAACCCTACCTTGACCGTCTCGGCATGGTGGAGCACAAGGGTCTCTTCTTCTGGAACCACTCCCACATCCCCACGGTGCGCGACGCCATCGAGACCGGCGAGCCTTACAAGCCCCGTTGCTGGTACGACTTCTCGGGCAACAAGCTCGCGATGCTAGGCAACGCCACCTCTTGGTACAACGTGCTGCCCGAGATTGACTTCATCATGGGCCAGTACCCCATGCTCACCTCGTTCCACATCGAGGCGGCCGACCTCGTGTTCCCGCTTGCTGAGTGGCTCGAGATCGTGGGCACTTCGCGTCAGGTGAACAAGCAGTTTGTGCGCATCGACGTGACCCACCTGGGCGAGACGGTTGACAACACCTATCCCTACCTGGCCATTTTCCAGAAGCTGCGCGAAAAGATGGGCAAGGAGTTCCCCACCATCGCACAGCCCACGCCCATGGCCGACCAGCGCGCCAACGTAGCCAAGCAGTTTGGTGCCGCCGACTGGGACGACCTTGTGGCCAACCAGGACACCTATGTCCCCAAGGTGACCGACCCCAAGGATTTCTGGGCCTACGACCAGTACCTCGAGATCGTGGACGACAACCTGCCTGCCGGTTTTGCCACTGAGAGCCGCAAATGCGAGGTGTACTGCACGCTGCTGCTCAAGATGGGCCGCAATGGCTACCCCTTCACCTACCCGATGGAGATGCCCGCAGCCAGCCACGACTACTCGCCCATCTGCACCTTCATCGAGCCTGCAGAGAGCCCGCTGACCGACGAGGAGTACCCGCTCGTCATCACCTCGGGCCGTGTGCCGTACTTCCACCACGGCACCATGCGCCATGCCGCATTCGCCCGCGAGCTCTACCCCGAGCCCGACGTGCGCATGAACCCGAGGACCGCCGAGGAGTACGGCATCGCGCACCGCGACTGGGTGAAGATCACGAGTCGCCGCGGCGAGATCCACGGCCGCGCCTACGTCACCGAGGGCATCGCGCCTGGCGTGCTGTGGATGGAGCGCTTCTGGAACCCCGAGTGCTTCGACGCCTCGCAGGAAAAGATCGATGGCGGCTGGAGCGAGTGCAACGTCAACGTGCTTACCAAGAACTCCGCGCCGTTCAACGAGGTCTTCGGTTCCTACACCAACCGCGGCTTCACGGTGAAGATCGAGAAGTCCGAAAAACCCGACAACGTTTGGGTCGAGCCCGAGGAGTTCCGCCCGTTCATGCCGACGCTCCAGAACGAGCCTAGGACGGAGGATGTGTTCTAATGAGAAACTGCCTTGTTATTGACCTGGACCGCTGCAGCGGCTGTGACACCTGCATCGTTGCATGCAAGTACGCCCATGGCCTCGACCTGGGCGTGTGCTGGAACCGCGTGCAGACCGTGACCACGGGCACCTTCCCCAACGTTGAACAGTACTGGCTGCCCCGCCAGTGCCAGCAGTGCGAGAATGCCCCCTGCCTCGAGGTCTGCCCCACCGGTGCAACCTACCGCGAGGACGAGTACGGCCTTGTCGTGGTTGACACCGAGGCTTGCATCGGCTGCAAGCTGTGCATGGACGCCTGCCCGTACGACGCCCGTCGCTATGATGAGGGCAAGGGCATTGTTGAGAAGTGCGACTGCTGCATCGCGCGCCTTAAGGATGGCGAAAAGCCTGCCTGCGTGCACAACTGCTGCGCCGGCGGCCGCTTCTTCGGCGACCTCGACGATCCTGAGAGCGATGCCGCCCAGGCTGTGGCGCAGGCCGGTGAGGAGAACTGCCACTGGCTGGCCGACGTCTCGGGGGCCGAGCCGCGCACGGTCTACATCCTGCATGAGAGCACTGCCACCTGGCAGGAAGAGCTGCAGGACTTTCAGCTCTAAGAGCATCTAATACGCACGGCATGCGCCAGGGCCACAGACGACCCTTGTCGATGGCCCTGGCGTTTTGCATCGGCGCATATGCCCCAAAACAGTAGGAAGAACACGGAGAGGACAGATTGAGATGAACAAGGCGGACGAGCGTTTGGATGCAAACGCCCTGGATGTAGCCGTTGGCGATGCGTCGCCGGACTGCGACCTCGCGGCGGGCCAAGAAGCGTGCGACAACAACCAGACGAGGGCCCTCACCCAAACCCTTGCCGCATGCTCTCAGCTTGCGCAAACGCTCTCTGCCCTGTTTTTCAAGACTCTCACGCAAGAGCAGATCGATACCTTGGCCCAACAGGACCTCTCTGCATTTGCCGACCTCAATGAGGATTTCGACCGAGGCCTCAACGACATTGTGCGCTACCTGCGTCGTCGCAACACCGACACGCGCCAGCAGCTTGCCTGTGATTTCACATCGGCCTTTGTTGGGACAAAAACCTACGAAGGCAAGTCTGCCGTACCCTACGAATCGGTCTTTACGAGCGAGGACGGCCTGCTTTGCCAGCAGGCTTACCACGACATCGTTGCGCTGTATGCCCGTGAGGGACTCAAGAAGGACGACGGCCTGCACATTCCCGACGACCATCTGTCGTACATGCTCGAGTTTACGGGCGTCCTTCTTACCAGGGCGGCGTCTGCGATTGAGGCCGGTGACGATGAGGGTGCAAGGCACAGCCTTGCTTGCATCCACAGTTTCGTAGAAACCCATATGCTCTCGTGGTTTGACGCATTCTCACAACGCGCGCAGTTGCTGCTGGAAACGCGCTTTTATCGTGGCGTTCTCTATCTCACTCGTGGCTTCCTCGCTTTCACGCTCGACATTACAAGCGACGCGTTGGAGGAACTGGGGGAAGGCGCGCTGAAAGCAGCCTAAGATTGATGCTAAAGTAACAGGCATGGAGGGCCTGGGGTGACATTTGTTATCCCAGGCCCTCCATTGTTTGGCGGTTATACACAAAAGCGAGGCCGAAGCTCTTTGCTCCGGCCCCGCTTGGCTTTCGCTTTGGAGGGGTGCGCCCCTCCTGCTGTAGTGCTTGAACGCCTGAACCACGGTTCTTCGCGATAATGCATATTCAGACGTTAATATTCAATTGTTTGGTAACACGTATTCAGTACTTCGGACTCATCTCCAGTACATCAAAAGGAGCACGAATGGGAAAACATGGGGTAACCCGTACTCAGTTCTTTGGACTCAACTCCAAAAATTCGAAGGGAGCTCAACAAAACATGAGGTAAATCGTACTCAGTGCTTCGGACTCATCTCCAGTAAATCGAAAAGACTGGGTACTTAACGCTGGGGTTTTCTGAGCGGAAAGCCGCTCATCTACTGCCCTTTGGACTCATCTCCCATCTGGGAAGCTATCTGACTGTCCTACCAAGGGATAAAAACCCGCCGCCTAACAGGCGAATTACAACCACCCACAGGCGGCGGCCATGGAGCCGGGCTCAATGCCCTCGTCATTGCACATGGTACCGGCCATAGGGGCCACCTCCTTCGTCGCGCCTTCGCACGGAATAGGTCGTGGCTGAATGCCCTGGGCTCTTGGCCCTTTTGGGCTTTCGGCTACCGAAAGTATAAAATGCCGCTCGTGATTATGCAAGACTTTTTTATACGTTTTTTCACGTGGATGCAGAGTAGGGAGATTTCCGGGGGTGCGTGCCTGGCTGCTATACTCGATGTTCCAATCCCGAGTCTGAGGTCGTGTGCCATGTCGCTTTTGCTCTGCCCAGTTTGTCGCAAGCCCCTTGATGACGGGGAGAAGAAGGCTTCCTGCGAGAACGGCCACAGGTTTGATCGTGCGCGCGAGGGCTACCTCAACCTGCTTCGCTCCTCCAAAGCCGGTGACACCATGGGCGACCCGAAGGCCCAGGCGCGCTCAAGGCGCGACTTCCTCGACAAGGGGTACTACGCTCCCCTGCGCGATGCCCTCGTGATGCTGGTTGGCGAGAAGGTGCAGTCGTGCGGCGCAGGCGCGGGCCAGCCGGTCCCCATTCTCGACATCTGCTGCGGCGAGGGCTACTACACCTCAGCCCTCGGGGCCATTCCCCAAACCGACGTCTATGGCTTTGACCTGGCGAAAGAAATGGTGCGACTCGCCGCCAAGCGCGGGGGCGCCACGTATTTCGTCGCCAACCTCAAGGCTATTCCCGTACCCGACGAAAGCGTCGCCGTGGCCACCCATCTCTTTGCGCCGTTCAACAGCAAGGAGTTCGCGCGCATTCTGCGTCCCGGCGGCACCCTGTTCTCGGTCATTCCGGGCGCTCGGCACCTTTTTGGCCTCAAGCAGGCGCTCTACGACACGCCGTATCTCAACGACGAGAAGCTTCCTACCTGCGAAGAGCTTGAGCTTGTCACCACGACGAAGGTTGCGGCAGGCATCACGCTTGCAAGCAACGCTGACATCGAGGCCGTCTTCCAGATGACCCCCTATTACTACCGTACAAGCGCTCATGACAAGGCTCGTCTCGAGGACCTCGAAACGCTCGATACGCCTATCGAGTTCGTAATCGCTGAATATCGCAAGAAATAGCAGGTCATAGGATTCCGCCTTCACGTACACCATTGTATGCATCGAGTGACAACGCGCGAGGGTCGGCGTGACCACAGTGGCATTTCTGCTCCCCTGAACTAGAATGTGCCTAACTCTACAGAAGTCCGGCGAAGGGGCCCACGTTCCGAAAGCCGGCTAGTCAAAAGGGGGTTCATTCATGCGTATTGAGACTTCTACCTGGCCTGCCGTAAAGAAGTACTTTGACGACGGCAACGACCTCGTCATCCTCACCATTGGTTCCACCGAGGAGCACGGCCGTCACAACCCGCTCGGCGTGGACACGATTGCGCCCAACTACCTGCTTGACCTCATCGAGGCCCAGGACCCCAGCGTCCTCATTGCCCCCACGCTGCCCTTTGGCGCCGCCGACGACCTGCTGGGCTACCCTGGCACGCTTTCCATCGGCTATGACCTGCTGTATCAGATCACGAAGCGCCTTACCGACCAGCTCTACGATTACGGCGCGCGTCACTTTGTCTTCCTCAATGGTCACGGCCCCAACATCAAGCCGCTCTCCCAGGTGGGCGAGGAACTCGACCGCCGCGGTGCACGCTGCGCACTCATGAACTGGTGGCTCATGGCCGGCGAGATCAACCCCGCTTGGGCCGGTGGCCACGGCGCCGGCGAGGAGACCTCGGCCATGCTTGCCGTGAACCCCGACCTCGTTGACATGACGCAGCTTGAGGGCCAGGTCGGCGAGATGAACCTGGTCAACGACGTGAGCGAGACCATGCCCACCGACGGCTGGAGCAGGGTGCTGTACAAGGGCGTGCACGTGGACATGCCGCGCGACGCCGTGCGCTATGCCGCCAACGGTTGGATCGGTCCCGACCACGCCAAGACTGCCAGCAAGGAGTGGGGCGACGCGATGATGACCGGCACCGCCGACTACATCGTCGACTTCCTCAAGGAGTTCCGCCAGATTCCTCTGCCTGAGCCTCTCCCCGTCCGCTGCGCCGGCAAGCCGGGCGCCATCGCGTAGGGGCTTATTCGACCTCGAACTTCCTCAGGTTGATGCCGAGGTCTTCGGCTTTTTCGCAGAGCTCGTAGCCGTCCATTCTTTCGATGTCCACCACATCGAGAATGGCTGCGGGAGAGTCGGAGAACGCTGCTGTGCCGCAGTAGTCGACCATGTAATCGCGCAGTTCGTCGACGTCGATTTCCATAAGTAAGCCTCCATTAGGTAGATGGCGGGTCGTGAGAGCAATCAGGCTTCACGGCCCGCCAAAACTTTTCTTACTACAAACTTACAGCAAACCACGCTGCTTGAACTCGTTCTCGGCGTTTTCCTTCGCAGCAGCGAGCTTCTTGCGCGTGTCGTCGATCTGAGCCTTTGCAGCGCGAGACTTCTCGAGCTCCGCACGCTCGTCCTCCAGGGCGGAAATGCGGGCCTTGAGTTCCTTCTTTTTGCTGAACGCGAAGAACCCAGCGTTGTTGAGCGCGAGAACGGCCTTTGTGCGCTCGACGTCGACCTCGCGCAGGCGCTCCTCGCTGAAAGGCCTGCTTGCCGCGTAAGCTTCTTCGGCTTCCTTTTCCCTTTTCTCGAGGGTGAGTATGGCCTGCTTATGGTCGCGCATGGGCTTGCCGGCCTCGTCGCGGTGGCACCAGAGATACAGTTTGCCGTCGCGTTCGACAACAGCCGGGTCCGAACTTGCCGCCGAGAGGGCCTCCTCTCCCAGGCGCGAAACCACGGTGTCTTTCGCAAGGCCGCCGCCGCTGGTGCGGAGCATGTTCACAACGCGTCCCAGTGGCTTGTCGTCTGCGAGGTCGTCTTCACCGAGCGTGCGCGGCGGTATCTCGCCGACGCGGAACTGGCGGTCAAGCTCGGCGATGGTGCCATCGAACATAGAGCCGTTTCCGCCGGCTGAATACATGGCAGCGCGAACGGCGCGCATGGTGGTTGCCGGGTTTACGGCGGGGGCGCCGTGCACTATGTCCGCTTCCACCCGATCGTGCATCTGGTCGAGCATCTGCTCGAGCGTAAAAGCTGGCTTCTTGGGCTTGGCAGGGGCGGCTTTCTTGGTCTTGGAGGCTGCGGGTTTGGCGGAACCTGCCTCATCGGCGGTCGACTTGGCCTTCGTGGACTTCGACTTCGAGGTCTTTGCAGATGCGGTCTCGTCAGCGCCAGCCTTGGTCTTTGCAGGCTTCGACTTCGTGGTCTTAGGCGTTGCGGACTTGGCCTTTGAGCCTTCGGCCGATTCGGACTTGGGTGCCGTGTCCTTTGCCTTCGCAGTCTTGGGCGTTGCGGACTGGGCGGATTCGGCCTTGTCGGAGCTGGCCTTCGATTTAGCCGTCTTGGCCTTCGTTGTTTTGGATGCAGCGGCCTTCTCGGGCGCGGCCTTGGTGGGTTCGGGCAGCGTAATCTCTGGCGCGCTCTTCACGGTAAGCGACTTGCGGGCCCTTTGGGCACCGGGGACTGAGCGGACGGGCTCGTCGCCATACAAAACATCAGCATCGACGTTTCGAACACCGACGAAACTGACGGTAAACGGCTTGTCTGCCAGGCTCTTTGAGCAGGCTCGCATGTCCCAGATAAGGCGGCCCATGAGGTTGAAAAACTGCGGGATGCCCTTGGCGAGGCGCGTGTCGTACATCAGCGTGTAGGTGTCGCGCGAAATCTCGTCGTCCAAGCGGATGGAACTCGCCATGGCGGCAAGGTTGGCCAAGGTGATGCCCGTGAGGTCGCCGCCGGCGCCGATGTTCATGCCGTCGCACACGGGCCCGCGGATAATATCCGAGATGAGCTCCTTGGGCACGTGCAGCGCCTCGTCTTCTTCAATCTCGTTGAGAATGTTCACGAGGAACTGGCTTACTTCCTCGATGTCATCCATGTCGGCGCACCAGGCATCGTGTACGCGGTCCATGAGGCCGTCGCGCATCATGAAGTTGACGTCGACACGGCTAATCTCATGGTGCGAGCCGTTCCATGAAATGGTGTCATCGGGGAAATGGAGGTAGTCCTCGGCAAGCAGGCCAAGCACAAAGTTGGGAATGGGGACAAAGGCGTCGCCATTTTCAACTTCGCCTGATAAGACCCGGCCCATATTCTGCTCGTCGACAGCAGAAACAAGGTGATTGGATTGATTGCTAGCCATACTGTCCTCCCCTGGAACAATCAGCACATGCCGCCCCAGTATAGAGCCCTGAGTCGATTTGTCCCATGCTGCCAGCTCAATACGGCATCCATAATTCGATGAACTGTTCCCCGGCTTGTAGTATTGGAGAGGTCGTTGTTTGCCATGGCGGAACGTGCTATAACAAATGCGTAAGATTTTACGTAAGTTATTACGTAAGGAGATTGATATGCCTGCTGTAAAGCCAATTTCCGACCTCCAGCGCAACCTTGGCGCCATCGTGGACACATGCCATCAGTCTGGAGAGCCTGTCTACCTGACAAAGAACGGCTCTGCCTCACTTGTGGTGATTGATGCAGCGGTCTATGACGAGCAGGCTCGCGTTTTGAATGCAGTTCGCGAGCGTGAGGAGCGTGTACAGCGTGCCATTGCCCGAGGCTACGACGATCTGCTGAACGGACGGGTACGCCCCTGGTCTCAGGCGAAGGTAGACGCAGATAGAATCCGTGAGGCTCGCAATGGCGACTAAACAGGCAATTGCTGCCGAACCCATTGCCAGCCCCGGTAAGTATGAGCTGTCTTTTGTTGTTCAGCTGACCGACGAGGCTGTCTACGCGTATAGCGAGATTCCTTCTCAGAATGTTTACACTCGAATTGGCATGCTATTGGATTTCATAGCAACGCACCCCTACTATGGGCTGGAATACGACCCGTATTACGAAGCCGCGTGCTTGCCCATCGCATGCAGGGTTTTCTACTGCGGCAAATATGGCGTTTACTATCACGTCGACGAGAGCAACGAGCTGATTACAATCCTTGCCATTGACGACCAGCGTCGAAACCCTCTCAATCGATTCAGAATCGTGGATGGCAATTAGATGGAACGCTTCGCGTTTCTGGGCCGCGCCTGAGTGGTTGGGGTTATCCGATCAGTACACGCTTGCCCTCAAAGGCAAACCCGCAGGCATGGATGCGTTCGGGGGCCAGACCCTTAGCTTCGAGCTCGCTTGCGTATCGCTTGTCGGCAATCTGCTGCTTGGCCGCGGAGACGGTGTCCTCAAGCGTGGCCTCTTTGCGCGGATTGTGCACCTTGAACTCAAGGACGATGCCGTCGTCAACCTTTGGGCTCACGGGCTCAAGGAGCACGTCGTAACGCCCAAAGCCGCTCTCGCGATTCGAGCGGATGAGGTAACGTCCGCGCAGCTCAACGAGAAGGCCCAGGACAAACCCGTGGTAAAACCGCTCCGGCTCAAGGCCCGACGCCCGTTTTCCCGTATCGAACGTGCTGAACGTATCGAGCACAACGTCGTTCATATAGACGTTCATGGCATCGAGGTCACCAGCGAGCAGCGCACGTACAAAAGCATTGTAGCGAGACGAAACCATGTCGAACCAGCCCCGCACCATGCCGTCAAACGACAAGGCGACTTCGTGGTTGGTAATCTTGAGTGTCGACCCATCGGCATGAGCCGGACCGGCAGCCTCAATACGCAGATACCCACCAGCAACCAGCAAACCCCAGACTGCCCCAGGCCTCCTGCCCAGCTCATCGAAAGAGACCTGTTCGTCAAAACGCTTCTCAACCGAGCCGCCCGACAGCAGCACCTCAAAATCAGACTTGAGGTCAGCGTCGCCCTCACGCACTATCTTGCTGATGAGGGCATTTCCGCTCGTATTTGCCCAATAGGGGGCAAATCTGCCGGAATCGAGGTAGTTTGTGATAGACCAAGGGTTGTAGATGTCGGACATGCCGCCAAACGTGAACCCGTCGTACCAATCCCTGACCTGGTCGCGCTCGCGCAAGCCAAACTCCTCCATGGCCGCAAACACCTCGTCTTGCGTGAAGCCAAACGACGTGGCGTACTCGGGCGAAGTAGCACTGACGACCTTTGGGTTGTTGAGGTCCGAGAAGATGGACTCTCGGGCAACGCGCGTGATGCCGGTGAGCAACGCGCGCTCCATGCTGGGATTGGATTTGAAGGACGAGTTGAAGAACGCGCGTACGAACTCGCTCACTTCATGCCAAAAACCGCCCACCCAAGCCTCATGCAGGGGCGTGTCGTATTCGTCGAGAAGCACGATGCAGCGCTTGCCTGTGGATTTCTCAAGCAGCTCGCAAAGACGTGCCAACGAATTGGGTGCCACCATGGGATCGACGAAAGGAGTCCTCCCCTCGAGCAGGTCGCGTTCTTGGTCGCCGAGAGAATCCGCGTCGATATCGTCGCGATGCTGCCGCCAGGCACGCGCAATCTGTTCGCACATGCGGCGGACAACAGCTTCGGCACTCGCACCCTTGGCTGCCGAAAAAGAAAGCGACACAACGGGCCAAGCACCCTGCTCGCGGCGCAAGCCGACATCGTTCCAGACATCGAGCCCGTTGAAGAGGTCAGTCCGTAAGGCGTACTTGTTCGAGAAAAAGCACTCGACCATATCCATATTGAGCGTCTTGCCGAAACGGCGGGGACGGCAGATGAGCGTCACCTGATCGGCCGAATGCCACCAGTCAGCGATAAAGGAGGTCTTGTCGACCAGAAAATAACCGCGCTCGCGCAGCTCGGCAAAACTCTGTACTCCTATCGCCACCGTTCTTGGCATGCTGCACCCTTTCATCTCCGTTAGCTGGCCCGATTATATGCTGTTTCATGACACTGACGCGGTCTCGTCACGCTGGGTTTGTCACCTTGCCATGGAGACGGCACGTGATTCGGGTGTGGGGCGGGGTTGCGGGCGAGGTGTGGGGCCGGGCCGCGCTACCATTCCCCCTGTTGCGCGCCTGGCGCGATGAAGACACGAAGGTATGGAGGAATGCGCGATGGCGGCTGTAACGGAGTCCATGAACGTCCTGCTCATCAACGACATGTGCGGCTTTGGCAAGGTGGCCCTGAGCGCCATGATGCCGGTGCTGTCGCACATGGGATTCCGCCTGCACAACCTGCCCACGGCCCTCGTGTCCAACACGCTCAACTACCCCGACTTCTTCATCCACGACACGACCGACTACGTGAAGAAGACGCTGCCCATCTGGGACGAGCTGGGTTTCACGTTTGACGCGGTGTCCACCGGCTTCATCGTGACCGAGGAGGAGGCCCGCATCATCGCCGAGTTCTGCGAGCGCCAGGCAGCCAAGGGCGTGCGCGTGTTCGTCGACCCCATCATGGGCGACAACGGCTCGCTGTATGCCGGCGTGCCCGAGAGCACGATCGCCCTCATGCGCAGGCTCGTGGCACAGGCAAACATCGCGATGCCCAACTACACTGAGGCCTGTCTGCTGACCGGCACGCCCATCGACATGGAGGCCGGACTCACTGCCGATGGTGCAACGACGCTGGTAGACGCCATGCGCGGCTTGGGTGCGAAGTCCGTGGTCATCACGAGCACCAAGGTGGACAACATCAACGCCGTGGTGGGCTACGACGCCGAGTCGTGCGAGTATTTCACTATCCCCTTCGACGAGGTGCCCGTGTACTTCCCCGGTACGGGCGACATCTTCTCCTCGGTGCTGCTGGGTCGCGTGCTCAAGGGCTACACCCTGCGCGACGCCACCAAGAACGCCATGGACGTGGTGCGCGAGCTTATCGTGCGCAACGCCGACCAGGAGGACAAGCCCCGCGGCATCCCGATCGAGGCCTGCCTGGACGTGCTCGACAAGGCGCCTGTTTCGCGCGAAGAGGCTGGCGTTGGCAAGAAGCAGGGCGCCGCGCGCGGCAAGAGGCCCAAGATCCGCCTCACCGTGGTGGACCAGCTCGGCGAGTGTGCCTGCCACCACGGCCACATGCCCGGCGACACCTTCGACTACGACCACGACCGCGGGCAGCTCTGCCCCATGGCGGCCAACGTGGGCTTCCCCTACATCGACATCCTGCGCTACGGCGGCCAGGTGCCCGGCAACGACCCCAACACCGTGACCTTCTGCTGCCCGGAGCGTGAGACGCTCAACGTGTTCAAAGCCGAGATTGTGGACGGGGAGTAGGCCGGCGCGGTCAAGCCATGAAGTGGCGGAAAAGCGCTCAGTTTTGTGACAAAATCAAATAAAATAGGCATCTAGCTGGTGCGTTATGTCTCTGTGACATAGCCGGGCAATTCTGCAGAAATCACATGAGCGCCTCCTTTTGACGGCGGGATACTATGAGGGTCACATCCCACCCCTGCCGTTTGGGAGGCGTCGAACATGAACTGGTCCTCGATGGAGAAACGCGTCGTGCTCCTTGCCTGCGCATTGGCGATAGCCGGCAGCTGCTGCATTGCCGCGTGCGATGCCACACCTGTGGGAAACCAGGCCCAAGCGGCGCTTGAGGGTGACGAGGCGGATGCGGGTGCTCAGAGCGAGCGGCGCAGCGTTGGCGCACAGGGGGTGCTGACATACCTGCAGGGTGCGGATTTCCGCATGGGAGACGTGCGGCTCGGTGCGGCATTTGATGCCGGTGTTGAGGGGGCCGCGCATAGCGACGAGCTTGAGGTGCGCGTGAGCGAGGACGGCGTCTGGGTGCTGGAGACATGCCGCGAGACGGCCGAGGAGAGGGCAAAGGCCGAAGGGGAAATCGCCGGCGCTTTGGTATGCGGGCTCTCTGCACCTGCTGGGGAATGCGGACCGCTTGCGCTCCCCTGGCTGAAGGCAACCGATGCTGTGGGCCTCAAGGTGATGGAAGCCACAAACGGCAAGCTCACCGAGGTGCGGGCCTGCGTGCTGGCATGCAGCCTGGCAGGCGCGGTACTGGATGGTGTCGACGCAGGCGTCGGCGAGCACATTGAGGGCGACGGACGCAGCGATGACGCCAAGGGCGACAATGCTCCAAATACCGAGCATAGCGACGGTGCCGCAAACATCGAGCATGGCGACGGCGAGGATAGCAGTGGCAGCGCCGAGGGCGACGCCGGGCTGAACAGCAACGACGCAAGAGATACAACTGGGACTAGCCACGCCTGGCCCGAGATACCTGAGGGCGCCTTGGTTGTGCGTGTGCCGAAAACGCCTGCAACGGCCGAAATTACGTGGGTTGTCGTGAGGGAAACCGATATCGAGGAAGCCACGGATGATAGCAACGCATCGAAGGCCAACGAGACAGACAAGGCAGATAAAAACGGCGCGGAGTTCGGTGGAGCTGGGGCAGACAGGCCAAGCGGCGATCCAAGCGCAGGCGAAGCGACTCCAGGGGTGAATCCGGGTTCTGGCGCGTCGAACGGCAATGGTTCTATCGGCGGTAACGCCCCAGCCAACCCGCAGCCGAGCGGCCCTTCCAACACTGGTAGCGTAGACGTCACCGAGCGCCCCTCGGATACCCAGCCCGGATCGGGGTCTGGCACAGGTACAACCCCGCCGTCCCAGCCCGAAGAGCCCAAGCGCACCTGGGTTGTGGACATGCCCGCCTGGGACGAGCGCGTCATGACGAGCCAGGCCTGGGACGAGCAGGTGTGGGTGAGTAAGCAAGAATGGGTGCCCAACAACGTGTGGGTCGTCGATCAGGCTGCCTGGGACGAGCAGGTGCTCGTTCGCGAGGGCTACTACGAGACCGTGCGCACCACAAGCCACTACCGCTTCGCTGCCGACGGCTACGTCACCTATGACGAGGCAGACCTGGCGGAGCACACCAAATACCTTATGTCCCAGGGCCTGCCCACAAACTACTACGTGGAGTGGGAGCACGAGCAGGTGTGGCATGAGCCCGAATACACCACCGTGCATCACGACGAGCAGGGCCATTGGGAAGACCACGGCTCCTACCAGGACAAGGGCCACTACCAAACCGTTCATCACGAGGCCGAGTACACCATCGTGCATCACGAGGAAGAAGGCCACTGGGAGTAAAGCCCCACGAACCCGGCGAAACGCGCGCGTCGATGCCGTTGGACGCAACGGCCGGACGTAAGCGCTGAGCGCAGCGATCGCCTGTATCCACTTGAACAAACCAATACCTCAACCGTCTCGGAGGCCCATGCGCCCCCGAGGGAAAGGACGCGTGCCATGTTTGGGAAACCATGGACGCCCGCCGCTCATGCCGCACGGGCAAAAACAGTTGGACTACCAAGAAAACTACCAGGAAAAAGAGGCTTCGCAGCGCGTGTATGGGCCATAGTCTTCTCATGTGCGCTTGCGCTCTCGGGCCCTGCGGGCATGGTGGGCACAGCTCATCGCGCCTGGGCCGAGCAGGCCGACATCGCCACGGTCGCCTCGGTATATGCCGAGCAAAACGCCAAGGCAAGCAATCCCCAGGCCGAGGAGACGGGATCTCTCGACCCGCCTCAGCAGGCGACTGCGCATGAGGCCGACGCGTCGGCAGACAACGCGCTGAGCGCCTCCGTAAAGGACGCATCGAATGAAGCCTCCGACTCCGCCGAGGCCCCAGCAACGGTCGAGGCCATGCGCTCGGCTGCCGTCACACTCGATTCAGACGACGACGGCTGGGCATGCGTCAGCGTGGAAGGCGCGCAGGAAGGCGACACCCTCCTTTTAAGCGTGATGGGCCGGGCTGACGCCATTTGGACGAACCTCCTGCTCGAGGCATACCCCGAGGCAAACATCGACGACCTTGGCGACAACCAGGTGGAAATCCGCTTGGCGGTAACGGGCGAGTCCGGCGCCTGGGAGCTTCCCGGCGTCATGACCGACCTGGTTGCAACTGCGGCCCTGCTCGACTCTGCGGGTGAGATGGTGGCGTATGCCGAGGGGCCGGCTCTCTACAGCACGAACCTGACTTCTGCTAGTGGTGAGACCTTCACCGCATACAACGAGCATATCGTGGACGGCAACTGCCCAAAGATTCGCAACGCGCAGACAGGGCAGGCCGCTTGGTGCGCCGACTCGCGCCGTGCGGCCCCGGGCACGAGCACCGAGACGGGCGACTGGCCCGAGGCAACCTTCTCGCAGGCCTCTCCCTGGGATGCCACGACCGTCTCGGGCGTGAACCTGGGAAGCGTCTTGCCCCAGCTCGAATACATCATGGCGCACGCCGACGGCACGACTGACGAGGGCGTTTACATCACCCAGTATGCCGTGTGGACGCTCACCAACCCCGACCGCTTCCCCTACGGTTCCTACTCGCACTACAACGAGCAGATTTGCGCGCTCGTGGACGCCGCGAACGCCTATGCCGCCTCGGGCGCCGGCTATTATTCCGGAGCCTGCCTGGTGTATACGCCCACCACGGGCAATGGCTACTACGACCGCTGGATGCAGTACCTCGTGGTCTCGGGGTGGAATCCCCTCTCAAGCCTAACTGTGAGCAAGGAACAGTCCTACGACGCGGCGACGGGCGTCTGGACCGAGCTTCCCAAGCAGGTGACCTGGAGGCTTGCGAGCACCGATGGCACCACCGACGGGGCCGTCTACGATCGCACGATCACCTCCGTGCAGGGCTCGGCGACCGTCACGTTTGAGGACACCCCGAAAGAGACGCGCTACCGACTCTTCGAGCTGCAAGCGCCCGACGGTTTCAAGCCTCGTGAGACGATTGGCCTTTACTGCAACCCCGACGGGAGCTGGTCGGTGTGGAATGCACAGGCCGGCACGTGGGGCGCCGCAACCTGGGCGACCGACCAAGACGGCGCGACAGTGTACACGGGCATCTCCCAGGGCGTGCTTCATGTGCAGGACGCGCCCACCGCAGGTGCCATCGAGCTCTTCAAGGCGTCTGCCGATCCTCTTGTGACCGACGGAAACACCTGCTACACGCTGGAGGGGGCGGTCTACGGTATCTACTCCGACGAGGCGCTCACCCAGCTTGTCGACACGCTTCGTACCAACGAGGTGGGCCATGCCGTGTCGGGCGCGCTCGACGAGGGAACGTATTGGGTGCATGAGACTGAGCCGAGCCGCGGATACGCCCTTGACGAGGCCGTGTACCGCGTCGAGGTGAAGTCGGGCAAGACGTCGCGCGTCAACGAGCAGAACGGGGGCCAGGTCCTCGAGGAGCCCCAAGGCGACCCCCAGGCCATGGTGGTGCAAAAGGTGGACGGCCAGACCGGCACCAATGCGGCGCAGGGCGACATGACGCTCAAGGGCGCCGAGATCACCATGACCTACTACAAGGGCTTCTATACCGAAGACGACCTGAACGGCGACGATGCCCCCGCATCCGAGCGCACTTGGACCCTCACGACCGACGAAGACGGCGTGTCGTTGCTGGTTGAAAGTTACAAGGTGGGTGGAGACGAGCTGTACAAGCTTGGCGGACGCGCCTATCTGCCGCTCGGCACCGTGACCGTGCAGGAGACCAAGGCACCTCAGGGCTACGAGATCAACCCGACCGTCTACGTGTGCCACTTCACGCCCGACGAGTCGGGCCGCAAGTGGATCTCGTTCGACATGACGGCGACTATCCCGCAGGCACAGGTCATGGGCGGCGTCGGCATCCGCAAGGTCGATGCAGAAGACGGCACGGCAAACCCGAGGGGCGCCGCGAGCCTCGACGGGGCGACCTTTGCCATCTACAACGCAAGCGAGCATGCCGTGACGGTGGACGACGCCGTGTACGAACCTCAGACGCTGGAGGACGTACAGGCAGGCACCGCGCAGGCAATCATGACCATCGAGGCGCACGAGGGTGTGGCCACGACGGACACCGACGGCGACGGGGCCGACGCGTCGCTTCCCTTTGGCACGTACTACCTGCGCGAGGTGGCCTGCGGCAACGGGTATCTCCTCGACGACACGGTTCGCACCGTGGAAGTTCGCGAGGCAGGTGCAGTAACCTGGTGCGAAGATGCATGTGCCAACCAGGTTATCCGTGGCGACATCGCCTTTGATAAGGTATATGAGGACACCAAGGCCACCATGCCCGGGGTCGCCTTCCTTGTCGAAAGCACGACAACGCACGAGCGCCACGTCGTGGTGACGGACGCCACCGGACACATCGACACCTCGGCCGCAGCTAGGCCCCACACCCACCGCACGAATGCCAACGACGCCGCTTGGGATGCCGCAACGGGTATGGTTGACGAGACGCTTCTCGACGCGGATGCGGGCCTTTGGTTCTACGGCGCCAATGAGGGGACCGGTGAGCCCAACGATGTGCTGGGGGCACTCCCCTACGACACCTACACCTTCACCGAGCTCGCGACGTCGGCCAGCCAAGGCACCGAGCTTGTGAGCTTCGATGTGGCGATCCATGAGGACAAAGTGGCTGTTGATCTGGGCACCGTGGAAGACACGTGGATCCCCACGCTGACTACGCAGCTTCTCAGCTGCGACGGCTCACAGACTGCCTATGCGCTGGGCGACGAGAGGCTTGTCGACACGGGGTCGTACGGCCACTTCAAGGCTGGTACGTACGTCGCGGAGCTTGCGCTGTGCGACGAGGCGGGCAACGTGCTGCAAGACGCGGCGGGCAACGTGCTGCGCACGAGCGCCGAGCTCGAACTTGAGGGCAGTGGAACCTATCAGATAGGCATCGACTGCGACCTGAGCGGGTTTGCCGGGCAGCGCATCGTGGCTCGCCAGCGAGTTTTCGACGCACGGGGCGAGCTGTATGCAAGCCACGACGACATGACGAGCGAGGCACAGAGCGTCTGGGTCGTTGACAAGCCCGGCATCGCCACCACGCTGACCGACGCCGCCACCGGCCTGCACATGGCCAACGCGGCGCAGACCCTCACACTCACCGACACGGTGACCTACACCAACCTCAAGCCGGGCAAGACCTACACCCTCACGGGCACCCTCATGGACAGGGAGAGCGCTTCGCAAGTGCTTGACGCCAGCGGCAACCCTGTGAGCGCAAGCGTGGAGTTCACCCCGCAGACCGCCGCGGGCACACAAGTTGTCGAATTCACCTTTGACGCAAGCGGCCTGGCGGGCAAGACGATCGTCGCCTTCGAGACGCTTACCTGCGAGGGGCGCACGCTCGCCGTGCACGCCGACATCGCCGACGAGGCCCAAGCGGTAGACATGCCGCGCGTGGGCACGACGCTTGCGACCGCCGACGGGGCGCATTCCGTCATGGGAACGAGTCCGATCGACCTCGTGGACACCGTTGTCTATGAAAACGTTACAGCTGGCAAGACATACCGGGTCGTCGGCACCCTTCACGACGCGAAGACCGGCGAGACGTATAAGGATGCCGCAGGTAAACCTCTGGAAACGCGCCTGGAGTTCGAGGCCGACAAATCCGACGGCAGTGTGGACGTGACTTTCAAGGGCGTCTCCGGCATCCAGGCGGGGCAGGCCGTGGCCTTCGAGGAGCTCTACGTCAAGACGGGCGACGGCGAGGGTGACGATGCCTGGAAGCTCGTGGCTTCGCACTGCGACCTGGCGGATGCCAACCAAACGGTGAGCTTCAATACGCCCAACCTGCGCACCACGCTCACCGAGAAGGAGACCGGACTGCACGAGACGGCACTTGCCGACAAGGTGACCCTCGTCGACGTCGTTGAATACGACGGGCTTGAGGCAGGCAAGACATATCACCTTGAGGGCAAGCTCGTAGACAAGCAGACGGGCAAGGTCCTGAAAGACGGCAAAGGCAAGCAACTCACCGCTTCCGGCGACTTCACGGCACCGGCGGCGAAGGGCCATGTCACAGTGACGTTTACCTTCGACGCCTCGCAGCTTGCGGGCAAAGAAGTCGTGGCGTTCGAGACCGTCTCGTTCAACGGGCGCGAGGTGGCGGTGCACGCAAACATCGGCGATGTGGCACAGACCGTGTCGTTCGTGGACATCCGCACTACGGCGCAGGACCCTTCAGACGGTGACCATGAGGCCGCGGCGCTTGCAAACATGCAGCTCGTCGACCGTGTTGAGATGCGCGGGCTCATTCCGGGAGCCTCCTACACCATCGTGACCGAGCTCGCCGTGGCCGACACCCACGAGACGGTCATCGCCTCGAGCACGAGCTTTGTTCCCACGAAGTCGGCCACGACACTCGACGTGACCGCGACGTTTGACGGCTCGGGCCTTGTCGGCAAGAAGCTCGTGTTTCTGGAGAAGCTGCAGCGCGGCGGCAAGACCGTCGCCCAGCACCGCGATTACGAAGACGCAGGCCAGACGGTCTCTCTCGTCACTCCCCCGCCTGTGCCCACGACCCCTGGCGAGGACCTGCCCCAGACCGGCCAGGGCCTCATGTGGGCCTGCCTGGTAGGCGCGGGCGGAATCTGCATGCTCACGGGGCTCGTCCTCGTGTGCAAGAGGCGCAATGGGAGCGACGGTGTGCCCCGCATTGCATACGCCGACGTTTCGGGCGCTGCCGGCGCACCAGGCAGCGCCGGAGTGCAGGCTGACAGCCAGCCCACCCAGCAGGTGCCGAGGATACGCCCACGGAGCACATCGAAGACATCGCTGAGAACCAGGCGACATGTCTAGGCAGGTCGGCATGCCCATCACGCGGCGCAAGGCAATCGGCACGGGAGCGCTGGCATGCGGTGCCGTGTGCATGGGCATCGGGCTGGGCAGCGTGGCGCACGAGGCGGCTTGCGCCCGCAGCTACGGAGACCTAGCTCAGACAACCCGGCTGGACCTTACGCCAACTGTCAATCCTGCGTCCGCCACGGCGATCAGCGCCGCAAACGCCGATGGCCCGCAACAGACCCAGCGCGACTGGGAGGCCTTGCGCGCCATAAACCCAGCCATCGCGGCATGGGTGGGCGTGCGGGGCACCGACATCGACCTGCCGGTGGTCGCCACGCACAGCGAAGACGACCAGGCCTGGTATCTCACGCACGACCTGTGGGGGCGCACGTCTTGCAGCGGCACGCCCTTTCTCGACAGGCGCTGCGACAGTGCGTGCGCGCGGCACGCCTGCGCGTACGCCCACCATATGACGAGCACCTCGGGCATGTTCTCCCAGTTGCAGGAGGCATACCTCCAGGAGAGGTTTGACAGACTCGGCTCCCTGAAGTGGGAGACGCCCGAGGGGCTCGTGCAGGCGGAACCCCTCTGTGCCCTGCGGGTAGACGCAGGCTGGCAAGACATCCAGCGGTTCGACTGGGGAGATGGCACAGGTCAAGACGCCGACCAGGCTGAGGCGGACGCCTTCCGTGCATGGCTGGAAGGCATCGCCTTGCAAGCCGACGCCCTCTCTCCCCAGGTCGACCAGATGCTTGCCGGAGCCTCGCGCTGCATCACGCTTGTAACGTGCTCGAGCGACTTTGCCATGCAGCGCTGGCGCACGCTCGCGCTTTGGGCTTGTTAGGCTCTCTATTGCCCACAGTCCTGGGTGATAGTCGCAAGCGGCTTGCCCAACTGCGCAAACTCGCCGTGCGCCAACTGCATCACAAACAGGCAAGCTCGACTTGCGATCGGAGGCGTAAGCGAGACGGCCCTGCCCCACCTGAGTGATGGCCACACAAACAAGGTCCCGGGGAACGGCCTCAAACCGACTCCCCGGGACCTACAACGACACCCTCTCGCGCGACCCGGCGGCCTTATGCGCTCAAGCGCCCGGCGTTGCCCATCGTTGAGCTGACCATGCCACGGCTCAGGCGATAGGAGGCGAACAGATAGGCCCCGTACACCGCCACGAACAGCGCGCCGTTCGAAATGGCCGCCGTGGTGATGTCGAAAGCGCCGAAGATTTCCACGACGTCGCACACCACGCTGAGGGCCACCATGCTGTGCGCCAGCGCCACAACAAGCGGGAGCAGGAAGTACACGAGCGTCTGCACGAGCAGGCAGCGGTACACGAGCCTGCGCGGACAACCCAGCTCCCACAGGAGCCTCCAGCTGTGCTGGGCGTCGGTCGTGGCGCAGAGCTGCTGGATTGCGAGAATCGCCGCACACGACACCACAAGCACAAAGCCGATGTAGACAGCCATGTAGCTCACGATGCCGGTCATGCCGTTCATCGCGGACCATGACTCATCTTTCTGAATCACGTTCCCGATGTAGGCGAACGTCGTCTGGCCCTCTTTGAAGATGTCGACCGTCTGAAGGTTTGCGAGGTCATCCATCAACTCGCTCGCCTCTTTGCCCATGCCGTCCTCGTACCGCACGTTGATGTAAGCCGACGCGCACGGTGCCTGAGCTGCGATCTCGTCAGGGACGATGAAGTACCCGGGGTTCGACCCGAAAATGGAGTCGGACAGGGTGCCGGAGGCGTCATCGATGACTCCAGCCGCTGAAGGAGCAAGATCCCTGCCTGCCAACGTCACCGTGTAGCCGGCGCCCATCACCTGGCTGAAGAAATCGCGAAGGCCCTCGCCCATGTCGCAGGTCATCGCATACTCGTTCTCGCCAAGCTCAATGGGATCAAGGCCCAAGAACGCGCGCAAAGCGTTGAACTCAGACAAGCCCACCACCTGAACGCCGCCGTCGGAGGCCATACCTGCAACGCTGGCAGGCAAGGTAACACCGGTAACGCGGGTCATTTCGTCAAAAGAAGCCAAAGTCTTCTCGGCAAGTCCCGACGCTTCCCTCAGCTCAAGGACGTTGTAGTCGGCCACGCGAGACAGGTCATAACCTGCATCGGCAAGCATCTGCACAATGTCGTGCTCCTCAGTGGCAGCCCCATAACCCGGTGCCTCCTGGCCATCCGCAGTGAGGGGAAGAGATTGGAGCGAACTGGGCGAGTCAGAATCGAAATACCACACGTCGATGGAAGCGTCGTAAGGGTTGTGCCCCTCGATGGTGGAAGTGAACGCCGAGCACACGCTCACGCCCGTCGTGACCGCGGTGATGGCGAGGAACAGAATCATCGAGATGGCTGCCATGGAGCCGGATGCGGTGTTCACGCGCGAGTTGAGCTGGCGCAGCGTGAGCATGTTGAGTCCGCGCCAATACACACGCGGAATCTTTTGCATGAGGCTCACCAGGAACCCTGACAACGCATAGAAGACGGCCACCGTGCCTGCGCACACCATGCCGGTGGTGATGCAGAAGTCACGCCCCGCTTCGCCCTCAAAGCCAACGACAGGCAAACCGTCATGCAACAGGCGCGCATACGACACGCCGATGAGCGCGGCACCAACCAGGAAGACGACCACGGAGGCCGGGAGGCTGCGCAGCTTGATCTCCTCGTTCACGCGGTCGGCCTCCATGAGGTCGACCGCGTGAACGCGGCGAAGCGCACGCATGTTGAAGAGCAGCATTACCGCAAACATGAGGGCGAAGCACTCTAGGGTGAAGAGTGCCGCCTCGGGGCTGAAGCGAAAGGAGAACGCGGTGATCGTGTCGTGGAAGAGGGCCGCCGTTACAAACACAAGCAGCTGGGACAGCAAGACACCCAGCACCAAGCCGCACGCGAAGGCGCCGATGCCGCTGATGAGCGTCTCGAGCGCCAGCACGGCCGAAACCTGCGAACGGCGCATGCCGAGCATCTGGTAAAGACCCAGCTCGCGCTTGCGCCTGCGAACGAGGAAGTTGTTGGCATACACCATGAGGAAGCCCAGCACCAGCGCAAGGAAAACAGTGAGGCCTCGCATGATGCCGCCAATGGACGCGACGATGCCCGAGGCATCTCCGCTCAAGAAGTCCGCCTGGTCGGCGATGGTGTTGAACGCATAGAAGACGGCCACGCCGAGGGCGACCGTGGCGAAGTAGACGGCGAAGTCGCGCAGGGACTTGCGGACGTTGCCGAAGGCAAGCTTAGCGATCATCGGTCTCGTCTCCCCCGATGACGGCCACGACGCGCATGATGTCGTCGAAGAACTGCTTGCGCGTGGCATCGCCGCGCACGACCTCGGTGAACACGCGTCCGTCGCGGATAAACACGACGCGCTTGCAGTAGCTGGCGGCAAAGGAGTCGTGTGTCACCATGAGGATGGTGGCGTCGAGCTGCTTGTTGAGCATCTCGAAGCACTCGAGCAGGAGCTTTGCGTTCTTGGAGTCCAAAGCGCCCGTGGGCTCGTCGGCGAGTACGAGCTTGGGCTGGCCGATCATGGCACGGGCCGCCGCCACGCGCTGACGCTGGCCGCCGGACACCTGGTAAGGAAACTTGTTGAGAATCCCCTCGATGCCTAAGGTCGACGCCATGGACATGACGCGCGCCGAAATCTCGCCCGCAGGCACGCGTCCGATGGTAAGGGGCAGCGCTATGTTCTCGCGGCAGGTAAGTGTGTCGAGCAGGTTGGAATTCTGGAAAACGAAGCCGAGCTCCTCACGGCGAAAGTCCGCCAGGGCGCGCGACTTCAGCTTTGTCACGTCTTGCCCGTTGATGAGGACTGTGCCCGAGGTGGGGGCGTCGATGGTGGCGATGCAGTTGAGCAGCGTGGTCTTGCCCGAGCCCGACGCGCCCATGATGCCCACGAAGTCGCCCTTCTCGGCCGACAGGCTCACGCCCGCCAGCGCCCGAGTCGAGGCGCCCCTTCCTGCATACACTTTCTCGAGGTTCCGTACTTCCAAGACCGCCGCCATGGCAGGCCTCCCTTCCGCGCTGCTGGCCAGATGCCGCGCGCCGTAGATGTCGTTCAACGTTGGACATCATCGCCTGTCGGGCTCGGCCGTGCCATCGATTGACCTTACATGTGGGTAACGTTCGTGTAAGGTACGCGACGGCGCCTATTCTCCCAGCATATGCATGCGGTTTGCCGGAAACGTCAGGCTCACGCAGGTCCATTGCCCCTCGACGCTCGACAGGCTTGTCGCGATGCCCATCTTCTGGCAGAGATTGCGCACGAGGTAGAGACCGATGCCCGTCGACTTGGTGTGGGTGCGGCCGTTGCTGCCGGTGAAGCCTTTCTCCCACACCCGGCCCCTGTCGGCAGCACTCACGCCGCAGCCGTTGTCGCGCACCTTGAGCACCACGCGCTCGTTCGCCTTGCCTTCGTCCTCGCGACATGCGCTGAAGTCGATGCGGCAGGCACCGTCCTCGCGACGGTAGCGTACCGCATTGTCAATAAGCTGGCCCAGAACAAACACGACCCATTTAGCGTCGGCAAAGGCAATGACGCCTTCCAGCCCCTCCATGCCGACCATCATGTGGACACCCACAAGAGCCTGCGCGCGAGACTTCAGCGCCTCGCGCACGAGCGTCGACATCTCGCACGACCGAATGCGGAGGTCTTTCTCGACGCAGCTTGAACGCGCAAAGAACAGTGCCTGCTCCACGAGGGCATCCACACGGTCGAGCTCGGTGGCGAGGCCGTGAGGCACACGACCCTCCTCATTGTCGATAATGAGGCGCGCGGCAGCCAGGGGCGTCTTGACCTCGTGAACCCATGTCTCCACGTACTCGCGATGCTCACGCTCGCGGCGCTGCGACTCCCCCACCTCATGGGCCGCCTGCACCCGCAATGCCTCAAGGGCCTCGTATGCCACGCGGGCCTCGGCCCCGTCGGGCTCGCCCATCTCGCTGGCACGCGCAAGCGCTCGGTCGGGTTCGGCCGCAATCTCCTGAAAAGCCCGGCACCAGGCGCGAGAGCGCAGGTAGTTGACGAGGCCCATTGCCCCAAACACCAACGCAGCCAGCACGACGAACAGCATCGCAAGCTCGGACGTCATGCCCGTCAACCTCAGCAGCGGCCAAAGGAAGACAAGGGCGGCGATCCCCATGAGCACCGTGGCCGCATGACTACGCAGGTAGGCCGCGAGACTCAAACCGCCCTCGCGCCTCTCATGTGCACTCATCGAGACGTCTCCGCCGAGTAGCCCAGGCCACGATGGGTGCGCAGGAAGCCCTCCACGCCAATGGACGCAAGCGTCTTGCGCAGGCGGTTCATGTTCACCGTAAGGGTGTTGTCGTCGATAAAGGCGTCGGAGTTCCAAA
Organism: uncultured Coriobacteriales bacterium; assembly: GCA_934636245.1. Taxonomy (GTDB): domain Bacteria; phylum Actinomycetota; class Coriobacteriia; order Coriobacteriales; family UMGS124; genus UMGS124. The sequence goes on along the minus strand of CAKUAI010000001.1, from coordinate 290,480 downwards.
GCTCGACCATGATGTCCTCGCGCGACACAACCTTGCCGGCACGGCGCATGAGCAACGACAAGATGCGCGTCTCGTTTTTGGTGAGCTCAACCGACTTGCCCTCGTAGCTCGCCGAGCAACGGGCGAGGTCGAGCGAGACACCGGCACATTCAAGCACATTGGACAGGTGGGCGCCGGGGCCCTTTGCCCGGCGCAGGCACGCCTCGATGTGGGCAAGAAGCACGGAAGGGTTGTAAGGCTTGGCCACAAAGTCGTCGGCGCCCAGCGACATGGACATGACCTCGTCGAGGTCGGTGACCCGGCTCGTGACAACGATGATGGGCACTTGCGAGACGCGGCGGATCTCTCGGCAGACTATCTGCCCGTCGGTGCCCGGCAAGCCCAGGTCGAGCAGCACGAGGTCGGGAGAAGCGGCGAGGACGTCGTCTACAAGACGGTCAAACCGCTCGGCGCACGTCACCTCGTAACCCGCGCGCTGCAAAAGCAGCGCGAGCTGCTCGCGTACTGACTCGTCGTCTTCAATTACATATATATGCATATATGTATCACCTACCTCACCCGCCTGTTGCTACAACTCCAGCCATGATACCAAGTGCGAAGCTAGCAAATCTTACACGCGTGTCACAAAGCATGTTCCGCTTCTGGCATGTCGCGACCGCGCCAAAAAGCGTCAAACCAAAACGTCGGCACAGACGACGGCCTCGCCCGGAAGCCATAGAAACGCCAGGCACCAGCCAAACCACCCGACGACAAACAAAAGAAGGCCGCCGGTCCTGTGCCGTCGACCCCCTTAACCAGACACCCTACTTGCAAGGCAATTGATTTCGCCGCGTTACTTGCGGTCGGGCAAACCCGCCACGATGACGCCCAAGGTGATAGGCGTCGTGAAGATACCGATGAACCACAGGCGTCCCTTGCTCCACGTGCAGCCCTTCTCAATAGCGCTGTGCACCATCATGGAGATGGACAGGAAGTAGGCCACCACAACGCAAGCAAAAAGAACGCAGGAAATAACACCCAAGATCAAGGTCGCATCGTCAGCCATATACATAGCAAGCTCCTTCCCCGACACCACATTGCTTCTTCAGTCGCCTGAAACCTCAAACGCCAGGCGCGCTATGCAGGCATTCTACCCCAGCCCGCAATCCTCAACCAAACGCCACTCAGCGAGGCGAATCTCCACCGACAAGGTTGATGAGCTCCTGTTGTGAGTGCACGTCGAGCTTGCGGTAGATGTGGCGCACGTGGGTCTTCACCGTGTTGCGCGACACCACGAGCTCGTCCTGTATCTCTTGGCCGCCCTTTCCCTGGGCAAGCAGACGCATCACGTCGAGCTCGCGAGCCGACAAGCCGTGCTCGCGAGCCAAAGTCTCGCAGCTTTCCTCGATGTGGGCGGCAGTGTGCTTCAAGGTGCGCAGGGGCTCAACAGGCACAATGTCGGCAAAGGCCGCGCTAAACGAGAACCCGCGCATGCCTACGAGCAGATACCCGATGAAGGCGAGCACCACCACAGCGTTGAGACAGTTTGCCACGCTGTCTGAAGCCACAAACCACTCAGATGTGGCCCAGCGACCCAGAAGCGAGCCCGCCTCCAAACCCAGGGCCTGCATGGTATAGCCCGCACCGAGTGCCCACAGGGCGCCCGCAGGGTTCGACATGCCCACCGAGGCAAAGACCGTCCAGATGAGCACCCACGAGAACGCGGCGCCCGCAAACGAGAGCGTGCTCGACATCATGGACTCGACGGGCGTCAGGGGGCGCAAGATGAAGCCGCCGAGCATGAGCAGCGCCGCAATCACGAGCAAGATGTCCTCGCTCTCCATGCGATGCCGCGCAAACACCCACACCCCGCCGGCGATCAAGGCAACCACCACGGCGATGTTCGCGCCAAGGATGACGTCGGTCTTCTCAGCCAGCGAGACACCGTGGATGAACTCGAAAAACGCGATGAGGACGAAGAGGCGGTGCGAGGGACTCACGAACGAGTTGGGGTTTGTGGTGCCGAGTTCCTCGGGCGAGCGGGCCGAAAGTCCCTTCTTGAGGAAGGGCACGCCTGCGGCATGGCCAGCGCACGTCATCATCAGCTCGGCCAGGCCTGCGACAACAAGGCATGTGACAAGCGAGAACGTCTGCGGGATAAGGCAGCGCATGAGGGCGCCGATGCCCTCGCCTAAAAAGGCGGCCAGAACGAGATCGCGCTTGTTGCCCAGGGCACACAGAGAGGCACCCACCAGAATGCGCGGCCATGAACAACCGAAATGCGCCACGCACACACCCACCGTGGCAACCACGGCGTTGGAGGAGTCCATCCCCCACCACCAGACAAACGAACCGACGATAATCATGGCGACAGAGACGGCGCTGAACACGACGGGCGACACCAGGCGCGGCGCTTTGAGGGCGACGAGGGCAACGAGGGCATAACCCGCCGCTGCGGCGACGGCCTGAATGGTGGTTGCCGCAGGGTTCAAAGAGTCCATCAACGGCAGCGCCATCGTCATGAGAACCCAGACGTCCACCGAGCTGCAGACGCACGCCAGGGTGGCAAGCACGATGGCGCCGATTCTGCCGGACGACATGGCGGGGTGATTCTCACCCAAGCTGCCTCGCCCCGATGTTCCAAGCGTCCCCTGAGCCCCAAGTTGCCCCGCTGCCATGGACCGTCCTTCCCCAACCTTCGCCCCCATGGAACACGACCAATGCCGGCCGAACCAAAATAGAAGACGAGAGTTCCCTTTGCACGCACTCTCAAATACAACCGCGCCCATGATACTCGTTTGACCCATATCAGGGCTAGAGGATTCAAAAACATTAACATCCCAGCTAGACGGTGGGGTGATTGTTGAATCACCCAGGGGTGAGCGCTCAAACACCCCCATTTGCCCTCGAAAAACAGCCGCCTGCCGCCTAGAGTTCGCCTCAGTCGCAGCGAGGCAAGCGCGAACCCCACGCACCGCATCGCATGCGACAACCACCGGCCGCCAGGGCCGGTCGAACCATCCGGCGCACGTGTATGCAAGGCATGACGTCTCAGACGTGAGACGGGCACGCACATGCGCCGAGATGCTTCTGGGTCATGGGGATGGCGCAGAACCTGGCAAACACCAAGTCACTATTACTAAAAGGTGCACGTTGATTCAGGAGGTTTCTACTATGAACGCTACTGTCTCTCGCCGTGGTTTCCTGGGTGCCGCCGGCACTGCCAGCCTGCTCGCTGCTTGTGGTTACAAGGGTTCCCTCGCAATGGCCGACGAGGCCGCCGCTGAGCCCGAGTGGACCGACGCCGCCGACGTCGTTGTCTGCGGCGCTGGCGGCGCCGGCCTGAACGCTGCCTATCGTGCCCTCGAGCTGGGTGCCTCCGTCATCGTCCTCGAGAAGTCCGGCTTCACCGGCGGCACGCTGCAGTTCTCCGAGGGTGCCTTCCAGGCCGTGTGCGACGACGAGTTCGCCCTTGACGATGGTACGAACCCTGTCACCAAGAACGACTCCATCGAGCTCATGCAGCAGTGCTGGCTCGCCATGGCCGACGGCGACTGCGACGAGGACCTCGTCAAGACCCTCGTCGCCAAGTCTGGCGAATCCCTTGAGTGGGTCAAGAGCTCCTTCGGCTGCGCCGTCGGTGGCACCGCTGGCATCCGTCCCGTTCCCTTCGTGCCGCAGGAGACCATCGCCGACCGTATCATGTACCTGGTCGACCCGGCCGACCCCGAGGGCACCTATGGCCATGGCGGAAAGGTCTGGATGGACAACGCTGCCAAGGCCGTTGAGGACAAGGGTGGCAAGATTGTCCTGAACGCCGAAATCGTTGAGTTCCTGACCGACGAGAACGGTGTCGTCAACGGCGTCAAGTGCCTCGACGGCTCCTGCTACAAGGCCGAGAAGGGCGTCATCTGCTGCACTGGTGGCATCGATCACAACGAGGTCATGGCCAAGCACGTGAACCCGCATCACTACTGGATGATGAAGCACCACAACCTCACGATGGTTGACGCCAACACGGGCGAGGGCATCCTTGCCGGTATGGCCCTGGGCGCTCAGACCAGCTTCCATGGCACCGACAACAACCCCAGCTACTTCTGGATCGGCACCAACAAGCACATGATGGACATCATCGCTGTTGGCCCCCGCGGTTACCGCTTCGCTCGTGAGGACACCACTTACGGCTTCTGGAGCCGTTGCCTCTACACCCAGACCCGTCAGGAGGGCGGCTTTGACGGCCAGGTTTGGATCGTCTTCGGCGACTCCAACTTCGACGACAACCCCGCTCTTCAGGATGAGGCCCAGGTTCAGGCCTGGTATGACGACGGCACGCTGGTGAAGGGCGAGACCGTGGCCGAGCTGGCCGAGAAGACCGGCCTGCCCGAGGTTGGCCTGCAGGCCACGCTCGACGACTGGAAGACCTGCTGCGAGAACCAGGAGGACCCGCAGTTCGGTCGTACCGACGGCTTCGGCACCATCGACGCCCCTTACTACGCCATGAAGCTCATCATGTCCACCACCGGCGCCTTCGGCGGCATGGTCATCGACGAGCAGTGCCACGTTCTCGATTACGAGGGCAACCCCATCCCTCACCTCTTCGCCGCTGGTAACTGCTCCGCTGGCTGGCTGGGCGACTTCTACTACGGCTCCGGCACCTGCCTGATGGCCTGCGCTGCCCTCGGCATGATCTCTGCCGAGAACGCCGTGGCCGGCACCTATGAGTCCAACCCCGTCAAGCCCGGTGCAACGGGCCAGACCGACCTTGAGGCCGCTGCGGCCGAGGAGGCCGACGCTGCCCCCGCTGCTGACGCCAGCGCTGTTGCCGACGGCACCTACACCGCTTCGGGCAAGGGCATCGGCGGCGACGTGCCTGTGACCGTGACCGTCGAGGGTGGCAAGATTACTGCCGTCGAGGTTGGCGAGAACTCCGAGACCGACGGCATCGGCACCAAGGCCATCGAGCAGCTCCCCGCTGCCATCGTCGAGGCCAACGGCACCGACGGCGTTGACGCTGTGGCCGGCGCCACCGTCACCTCCAAGGCCATCTTCTCCGCCGTCAACGACGCTCTGGCCAACGCCTAGCAGCAATCCCAGGCTCTCGTAGCCTAACAATCTCCTCCCAAGCACGAAGCCCCAGGACCGAACGACACACGCGGCCCTGGGGCTTTTGGCGTTTTAGGTGTCAGATAAACCTCATATACCCTCGGTCTTGCCAAGATGCATTCCCAGAATGAGCGCTCACGCTGGTATACTCTGTCCCACAACGGCCCTCTATCACAGCGGGGGCCACGAAACCGTATTCGATCGCCAAAAAGCACAGCAACACTTCGGGGAAAAGTTGGGTGCGCAATGAACACGGAACAGCTTAGGTACTTCCAGCTCGCATACAAGCAGGGCAGCTTTTCTGCGGCGGCCCGAATGGTTCCCGTCTCGCATCAAGGCCTTACAAAGGGCATTCGCAATCTTGAGCGCGAGCTAGGGGTAACGCTCTTCAACTACGACTCCGACTCAGGAAGACCTGAACCCACTCCTTTTGCGCACGAACTGTACGATTTTGCCGTAGCTTACGAGGCAAATCTTCATCTGCTAAACGAATCATTCGAACGGTTGCGCAAAGAAAGCCGGTACACCGTACGCCTTGGTTGCTCCTTGGGAGTACTTGGCGCATATGGGCCGGAACTTCTTGAAAGCTTCGCGCAGGCATACCCCAACATCGATGTTCCTTACTGGGAATCCAATGACTCCCTATGCGAGCAGGGGCTTGTCGAGGACAAATATGACATAGCCCTCTGCGTCTCTCCCATTACCAGCGGCTGCGAAGGAATACAGCTGTACCGTTCTCCTGTGTACTTCTGGATAAGGGCCGACGACCCGCTCGCCGAAACAGTGCTTGCACGTGATGGGAAGCTGCATGCGTCTGACCTCGCAGGACGTGATATCGCCATTCCAGGCACCGGGTTCAAGTGTTTTGAGCAACTTCGCGAGTTTATGAATGCCGAGGGCTGTGAGCTGGGGCATGTCTTTGACATGAGCGAAATCTTCCAGCTCTATGGATATGTCCTTGAAGGACGCGGGCTGGGCTTTGCCAACGGAACCCTTGTTGACCTGCCTGTTTTCAAATCAAATACCGAGATACTAGCACTGCCAGCAGATGGGCTTTTTTGGGGCTTTGGCATCGAGCGGCTTGTCACCCATGTGCTAGGCGAGGCTGAAACGCTTTTCTGGAACTGGTGCCGCGCGGCGGCTCGCAATCTGGCGGGGAACACATTGAACGAGACTGAAGCCGCAAGGTGATTCACCCAGCCATGCAAAGGGGCACCCGGTGATTCGGGCGCCCCAATTTAAACAAGCTCTTTTGACCAGCAATCCCTACAGGGTCGAACGGCCAATGCCTCCACCGGCAGGCATTGTGAGGTCGTAATCGGCAATCTCATCGTCGGTGCCGCCAGCTGCCTCGATACCCGCAATGCGACCAAAGGTAAGGCAACGACCGTGGTTGATGCCGGGGCAAATGGTGGGATAGTCGCCCGAGCCGTGGAAGTCACCGGCGTTGGTGCCGCAAACGAGCAGGCCAGGGATGACCTCGTCATTGGCGTCGAGCACATGGCAGGTCTCATCGCAATGCAGGCCACCGGAGGCGGAAAGAAGCGTGGCCTTGAGAGCGCCGGCATAGAAGGGCGGTTCCTCAACCTTGATCATGATTTCGGCGCGCTTGCCATAATCGAGGTCCTCACCCAGATCGACCAGGTCGTTATAGCGCTGAACGGTAGCGATGAAGGTGTCGGCAGGCACGTTCATCTTTTCTGCGAGCTCCTCCAGAGTATCGGCCACAACGATGTTGCCGTCGTCGATCTTGGCCTGGAGCAGCTTGTTCTCAACATCAAAGTCAAACGGAGTGCCGAAGCGACGATACTGCTGACCATTGGAGATGCCGCCAGCCAGGCCGTCCTCGCACTGCTTGCCAAGCTTTTCGAGGCCATGGGCATCGTAGATGGTAAACGCGCGCTTATCTCCCCACAGGGCCTTGCCCGAAGACTTGGACTGCGTGTTCACGTCCTCGTTCATGAAACGCTCGCCCTTGCCGTTTACATGGAGGAAGTTGTAGCTCTGAGCGCCAGACTCCAGGTGCATGCATGCGGCATGCGAATCGTTCTTCTGCATGGCCGCACCAATCCAGAGTGCAGCCTTGTGCATATCGCCCGTGTTGACCCACTGCGGAATGTAGAGGCGCTCGTCGGCCGCCTTGAGCGCCCAAGGGTTGTACGTGTTCATCATGTCGGTATCGGCCGAATAGTCGCCGGCTGCCAGGATGACGGTCTGGGCATTGATCTGCGTGTAGGTGCCGTCCTCGTTCTGGACAATGGCACCGGTTACCGCACCCTCATTGCCGGGACGCACGAGGCGCAATGCCTGGGTGTCAAACATGTAGTCGACGCCCATGCCCTCGCCGATGGTCTTCAGAGCAGGGAGAATGATGTCCATGCCCAAGCCGTGCGACACGCCGTTGAGATACACAAAGTCGGTGGTGTCGTCATAGAAGAAGTGGGTAACGGGCCACTCGGTGTAATCCGGGCCCTTGAAGAAGTCGCACCACAGCGTGCCGTGCAGGCCCTGCTCCTCAAGCTTGTCTTGCAGCCAATCCATGCAAGCGCCCGACTTATGGGCAAACTTCCACAGGTGACGCTCGTTGAGACGACCCTGGCTCCAACGAATCCAGTTGCGCACAATCTGTGCGTAATCCATCTGATCCTCGGTTATGTAGCCCTCGTCGAGGATGCCCTGGATAATCTTGGAACCAAATGCCGTAATGTGGGCACCGCGTCCAGAAGGCTGGCTTGCCTTCTCGACCACGGTCACCTGAGCACCCTTCTCAGCTGCGGAAACAGCAGCAACCGAACCGGCAAAACCACAGCCAATTACAAGAACATCGGTCTCTTTTTCGTCATCGGGAGTGATGTCGCCGGGGTACTCGAGCCATGCGGCACCAGTCTCGACAGGCTCGCTCTTGGCGCCTTCGATATCGGCCAAGGCGGTGGCGGCCGTGCCGGCGGTAACGGCGGCAGCAACAGTACCGGTAATGAAAGAGCGGCGGTTCAGTTCCATAGTGTTCCCCTAACACTCGAACCAAGTCGTTCATCCCCCGTGGGACAAGACAGACTCTAGCGCTCGGGCAGGCGGGGCTTCAATGGTTTGAGGGGTAACCGAACGTTCAGTGCCCTGAACAGAAGGTTGCATCCTCCCTTAGCATCGGATGTGCGCGAGGAAATTCTCCCAGTTAGATTGCCATATTTGAGTGCCATGGTCGGAGAGGCAGGCAGAGGTGAAGCCCAGGTTGCGGGCAAGGCCGGCACCGTCGGGAGTTGCCGTGTCGATGGTGACGTCAGCGATGCGAGCAGCGAAGTCGGCATACTGCGCGGCCGCTTGGGCAACAAGGCGGTACGCCAGGCCGCTGCCCTGCCAGGGTACATCGACCACAACGCAGCTGAGGAACATATGCAGTGGCTCGGGGTCAGCCCCCTGCGCCCAAGGGTCGACCACCTCGTCCGTCGTGAGATTCGCGTCGTTGAAGGCACCGTCGAGAATAGCCGCATGCACGCTCTCGTTCACCGGAAACAGGTTGACGAACCCTGCAATCTCTCCCCGCTCTCCTCGCGCAGCAACAATGGTAAACGGATAGCGTTCGTACCAATGCCACGACTCCTCAGCAGGCGTGATGAGGTCCTCGCCATAAAAACGCGCCTCCATAGCCGCCATCTCATCGAAGTCGGAGCAGGTAAGCGTCGTCCCATCGTAATTCAAATCACACGCGTTCAATGCACGCCTCATGTCGTTTCGTCTTCTCATCATACGAGATGCCAACGAGTAGGACTGGACCGCCCCAGTTGCGCAGAACCTGGGGGTAATCACGCTGCTTGACCTGCTCAACAGCACCGTCAACAGGTTTATTCCACTTGAGCTCGACTAGCAAGGCCGGAAGCTGCGATGAAGGCTTTGGGATATACACAACGTCGGCAAAGCCTTTACCGCTGGGAAGCTCCTCGATAGTAACGTACTCGTCGACAGCCGAGATGTAGGCGAGCTTGACTGCCGCACGCAAAGCCTGTTCGTTATTGTAAAAGAGCGGCGCAGCCGCCGAGTCATGCGCTTCCTCAAGCGCACGGGCAACCTGCTCGGCATCTCCGGCGAGAGTCGCCTGCAGCAGATGGTCGGAATTCTGTATGAGGTGGGCAAGCTGCGTTCTCTTTCCCGTTACCAGGGCAGATACATACTGGCGGCGGATTTCCTCATTGGGGATAAACGCCAACTCTACCTGCTCGTCATACCCAAGGTAGCCGAGATGAACCAAGAGAGTGAGCACGTCGTCTTTGCGCTTGAACGTTGTCATGTCGTTGGCAAAGGTCGTGGTGTCGAGCTTCTGGGGCTCATCGGCCAACATTGAAACCACAGCCTGCCTCAACCCGTCAAAATCAAGGTCGATGTAGGTCTGCAGCGCCTCGTATGTCTCCGTGGAGGTCCAATAATCCGAGCAACGCCCCTTTGCGAGGGCCAGCGCCACCGAGCGTGGGCTATACATATGCATACCGCTCAGCAGATAGCCGTCGTACCAGCGTTTGACCTCGGAAAAGTCCATGTTCCACACATCGCACAATGCGCGCGTCTCGTCTTCAGTGAAGCCGAAATACGAGGCCAAATCACCCGGAGCCGTCATAGAGAGCTCGTCAAACATGTTGAGCACCGAATGAGTGCCATATTTTTTGATGGGAAGAATGCCCGTCATATAGGCAAGTGCGACGTAGGGCTTGTCCTTGAGCAGGTCGCGCAGGAATCCGATGAATGCCTCCTGGGCGGCAACGTCATGCTGGGCCTCGCGAAACACCGCATCCCATTCGTCGATAACAAAGACAAAGCCCGGATGACCAGGCTCGGAGGCAGCAGCAAGAGAGAAAGCCTCGAATAAGCTGCCATGACCCGGCTCGACTGCGCCAGGAAACGCTTTGGCCAGCTCAGAAACCAATTTACTCGTGACGAGAGCCGGAACGGCGGCGGCACAGCCCGCCTCTCCAAGAAACTGACGCATGTCGAGATACACCACGTCATAGGCATTGAGGTGCGCGGCGTATGTGGGGCCCTGGGCAACAGCGAGGTCGTCAAACAGGCTATGGGAATCGATGCCACGCTGGTAGTATGCGCACAGCATACTTGCCGCCATGGTCTTTCCGAAACGCCGAGGACGGCTGACGCAAACATATCGATCGCCGCCAGCAAACACCCGATCGTTGAGATGAGTGATGAGGCCGCTCTTGTCCACGTAGATGCGAGCCCGGCGGTCGATGGCCATGGCCTGGTTGCCAGGATTGAGATACACGCCCATGTTCATGCCCACCTTTCCATACATGTGCCGCATCTACACAGTAAGGGATTAAACACGCAGGTCACATCATACCCCGACACCGCGGCCCAACAGACAAATCGCAAAGAGTACGTCAGGACAACAATTAGCTGCTCGCACAAGCATCCTTTGTCGCTACTCCCCCACCTCGAGTGGGACGAATTTGAACTGGGTGCAGTCGACGTAGCCGCGGTTGGTGAGGCGAAGCTCCGGGATGCAGGCGAGGCTGAGCAGGCCCAGCGTCATGAACGGCGAGGGCATCTTGCACCCCATGTCGGCCCAGGCCTGCTGCATGCGGAGCACCTGACTTGCCACCTCGCTCACCTCGCCCGTGCTCATGAGGCCGCACACCCCCAGCGCAACCTTCGCGACAATCTCGCCGTCCACCACAGCAACCGCGCCACCGCCGCATTCTACGAGGGCGTTTGCCGCAAGCGCCATGTCGGCGTCGTTGTCGCCCACCACAAGCAGGTTGTGGGCGTCGTGGGCAACCGTCTGGGCGAACGCACCATGGATGCCCAGTCCGCACACAAATCCCGCGGCATGTGTGCCGCTGGCATGATGGCGCTCGAACACGATCGCCTTGAGGATGTCGCAGGCAGGGTCAGCCTGCAGTGCCCCGTCGCACACGGGCACCTCCACATGCTCCTCGTAGGCGATGGTGTCGCCGCCGCGCAGGCGAATGGCACGCACAAGTGCGGTCGAGGCTTGGGAATCGGCCGCCGGGACGCGGAACGTCTCCTGGCCGATCTGCTCGCCCAGGCGCATGGTGCGCGTCATCCAATCGGGCCAGTCAAACGGTCCGGGATTGAACAAGGGACGACCGTCCTCGGCGACAATGCAGCCGTCAATGACCGTCCGCTTCACGCGAAAATCCTTGAGATCTTCGATAAAGGTCAAATCAGCACACTTGCCAGGCGCGATGCTGCCCAGGTCGGCCTGCATCTGAAAGCACGTAGCGGTGTTGATGGTGACCATCTGGATGGCCTCGACGGGATCGATTCCCTCCTTCACCGCCAAGCGCAGCACATCGTCGAGATGGCCGTGCAAGAGCAGGGTCTCAGGATGACAATCGTCGGTCACAAGACAGCAGAAGCGCGTGTCGATATCGCGCCCAACGATGGCAGGGGCAAGATCGTGCAGGTTGTGCCAGGCAGAACCTTGGCGAATCTGAGCGTACATGCCCAGGCGCGTCTTGGCCACGACGTCCTCGGCGCGCACCGACTCATGGCAGGCGCTCACACCCGAGGCAATGTAGGCGTTGAGCCCACGGTCACACTCGGGCACAGAGTAATGCCCTGTCACGACCTTGCCCGCCCGCAGGGTTGCGCAGACCTCATCCACGGGGTTGTCGGCCCCTGTGAGAATGCCAGGGTAGTTCATCATTTCGCCCAGGCCCACCGTATAGGGCCAGGTCATGGACTCTTCTACCTGGGCGGCGTCCACCTCGGAACCCGTGTCTTCAAAGCCCGGTACCGCAGGCACGCAGCTGGGCGTGGTAAGCATAAATTTGAGCGGCACACGCTCGGCGTCGGCCGCCATCTGCTGCACCGCAGCCAGGCCCGCCACGTTGCATGCCTCATGCGGGTCGTAATACACGCCCACGGTACCGTGCGGCACAACGGCGCGCGCATACTCGGAAGGCCCCACCATGGAGCTCTCGACATGCATGTGCCCGTCGAGAAAGCCCGGCGCCACATAATCGCCCGCCGCGTCGATCACGCGCGTGTCAGGCCCCACGCAGTGCTGCGCGGTATGGGGAGCAATACCCACATAGGCAACTCTACCAGCTGCGATAGCAATGTCAGTGTGTTCGAGGACCTCGCGGGTGCACACATCAACAAGACGGCAGTCGCGAATCACAAGGTCCGCCGGCTCCAAGCCTTGCGCCACGCGCGCAAGTCGGCGATTGCACTCCCACAGGGGCACGGCGCAGAAGGGATGCAGGGACTGGCTTTCAACAGCAGACATGGCAGGCCTCCTTGTTGGCAAAAGTTGGGCACGATGATACTCCCCTTTTGCCAAGAGAAGAAAGCCCGCCATGTCACTTGCAAGGCGAAAGTCTTACCTCAAGCCCGCCACAAGAGTCTCAACCTGGGACATTGTGAGAGCAGACGTGGAGACAATCGCAAAGGAATACCCGTCGCGCGTCCAGGTAGCCACGTACCAGGCGTCTTCTGCCCCGCGCAGGGTCACGTCTTGCCCCGCGATACGGTTCGTTTGTGTGAGATCGTAGCTGTTGTAGTCGCCGCTTACGTCGTCGGTACCCACAGCCTTGCGCAGGCAAACCGATCCACCGCGCTCGCCGTCGTAGTCAACTTCAAGCATGGCGCCTGCAATAACCTGGATGTATGCGGCCTCGGGGCCATAACCCTCTGGCAAGGCAGCGGCGTCGATGGCAAACGAGAACCCCGCAAGCGACTCCGCCTGCGCCATGCTCGCGCACTCCTGCCAGGGGTTAGCGAGGGTCGTCATAGCACCAGATGCTGCTGCGGAATCCTGCGCGACCTCGCCCTCCTCGGCATCCTGGACGGCACGGGCCAGCGGAGCCCCCTGCCCCCCGTCGTCGGAAAACGCCATGACAGCGGATTCGCTCGCCGCCATCACGCCAGCATCCTCGCTATCGGCTGCAGCATCCTCAGGCATGGCAGCTTCAGGCGTTGCCTCTTCGGAGGGCAGTGAATCGCTCGATTGGTCTTGCGTCATCGCAGGCTCGCTGGGCCGGGGATTGTTGAGGCCGAGCATCTCGGGACGGGCAAACACGATCGCGCCGGCAACAAGCAGACAAGCCGCGATTCCCACGCCCGCCAAAGCACGCACGCGCTGGGGCGTGAAACGCAGGACTTTGCCTGGCGTCTTGCCAGAGGAGGCGTTGACGGACGCCTTCCCGGCGGGCGCGCTGCGGGGCGCCTTCCCGGCAGACACATCGTCGCACCTTTCGACTTCCGACATCGAATCGGCAAACACGCTGGCAGGCACCTCGGCGTCCTGCGCTTTTACGGCAGCCGCGCCCTTTTGCATATCGCCTTCTTGCGACAGCTTCGTCTCTCTTTCGTCTTCGTTCGCGACCGATTGTTCCCCAACGGAGCCCGTCGCCTCGGGACACGACGCTTCAATCACGAAGCGATCGTCGATGTCGCCCAGCGCCGCAAGCAGGCGAAGCGACTGTTCGTTTTTCTCTTCGCTCGTCACAGAGCAACACCTCCACGTGTCAAAACGGCCTTGAGCTCTTCACGCATGCGCGCAAGCGTCATCTTCACCTTGCTCTCGGTTGCCCCATAGGCGCTGGCAATCTCGGCAACCGTGTCGCCATACCAGTAGCGTCGCACAAAGAAATGCCGCTGCTCGCGGGGGGCCTGCTCCAAAAAGGCGTTGAGCAGCGCCACGAGCTCGACCTCAGACGTGCCGGCAAAGACACCGCTGCCGTCGGGCAGGCATTCGGCGAGCTCGTCGATCATCACGGGAACCTGACCCTGCCCGCGCTTCTCAGCCTTGCTCTCACGCCAGCGGTCAAGTGCGGCGTTGCGCGCGATCTTGCCAAGAAATGCCTGAAGAACGCTGGGTCGCTGGGGCGGCATGGCGTTCCAAGCGCGCAGGTAGGTGTCCTGCTCGCATTCCTGAGCATCTTGGGAGTCGCGCAAAATGCGAAACGCGACACTGCGGCAAAACATGCCGTATTTTGTTTTCGTCTCGCTGATGGCGCGCTCGGAGCGCTTCCAGTACAGCTTGACAATATCCGAATCCTCCAAACTGCCTCCCTTCATCTCCATTGACGGACTGCGCCCGCCTCAGGTCACATCTTTCTTATCAAAAAACCGCCCAGACCTCCATATGGAAGCCTGGGCGGCTCAATCTCGCATCAAAACTTGCGGGGCCTTGCGTTACACGCAATCTACTTTACCGTGAGGACCGGGATTTCGGTCTCACGCAGGAGGCTGTAGCTCACGCTGCCAAGCATGCCGCGAATAGCGCCCAGACCACGGCGACCCATGACAATCAGGTCGACGCCGTGATGCTTGGCATAATCGGCAAGCACGGCGGCAAGGGCATTACCAGGCACGACCTCAACAGTTGCGCGCTCTCCCAGCTCGTCAAGACTGTCGCCCAAACTGTCCAACATGGCCTTCTTGGCAGCGGCAACGGTGGCATCGAGGAGCTGCTTATACTGCTCATAGTCAATCTGGCCATAATAAACGCCGTCGGAATACGTTGCCTGGAAATCCATGGCACCAACGGAAAGCGCCTGAATAACATCGACAGTGGCTTCGGGGTTGAGGGCGGCGAGCTCCTTGGCGTAGCGCACGGCCTCCTTGGCGTGGTCGGAACCGTCGTAAGGAACCATGATCTTCGAGTACAGCATGGTGCAACTCCTTTACTCACGACCTAGCTGCCAGGACTGCCCGGCAACGCTATCTTGCACCACTATATACCCTTTATTCCTCGCACGACACGACAACGTCGTTGGAACTTACCGCAGCGAAGACAGCAGAGCCCGGCATCAGGCCGAGCATGTCGACATCGTCAAGGGTGACGTCGCTCACAAGGCTGCAGCCGCAGGGCAGCTGCACCAACACGTGGGCGCTCACGGCACCGCGCTCGATGCGGGTGACCTTGCCGGGGAACCCGTTGCCCGCCGAAAGGGAGAAGCCGAAGCCCTCCCCCACTTCGAGCAGCACGTCGGGAGCGTTGATGAGCGCAGCGGCACGCGCGCCCTCACGCAGGCCAAGCTCGCGAATGGCGGCCATCGAGACGTCGGCCTTGATGAAGCCCGCGGGAGTCTCGATGGAGACGACGCCGTTTACGGCGCCCTCCTTCACGGCGGCCACGGTGCCTTGCAGCAGGTTGGGGGCGGAAAACTTATACATCAAGACTCCCTACGGCCATGTCAGAGAGTGCCCGAGCAAACACGACAGCGTCGGTCTCCCAGGGCTCAGGACCGTTTGCACGCACCATGGTGGCCTCGCTGCCCTTGCCCGAAACAAGCACAACGGCCGGCTTGTGCGCCTGTGCGAGTGCGGTACGAATGGCCTGCTCACGGTCGCAAACAATCGTCCAGCGACCGTTGCCTTGCTCTTCCACGCGCTGGGCGATGGTGCGGCAGATGTCCTCCACGGCCTCGGGGCCGGGGTCGTCTTCGGTGATGACGATGCGGTCGGCCAGTTTGCCTGCTGCAACGCCCATCGTGTCGCGTCGGTCAACACCCTTGCCGCCCGTGGCTCCAAAGACGACGCAGAGCTCGTGATGGGGATAGCTGGCCCGCAGCTCACTCAGGACCGCCTCGAGGCTCATGCCATTGTGAGCAAAGTCGACAACAGGCACGATGCCGGGCACGGGACTCGCAAGCATCTGCACGCGACCGGGCACGCTTACCTGCTCCAGGCCCTCGCGCACGAAAGCGTGTTCGATGCCAAGGCCCTCCGCCATGCCGCAGACAAGCAGAGCGTTGAGGGCGTTGAAGTGCGAGGGCGTGGGAAGGACGAACTCGAGCTCGCCGCGCGGTGTGCGCACATGCATCGCGATACCGCCCTCGACGTGCTCGGATGAGATGAGGAACACGTCGGCCTTCTCGTCATGTTCGGAGCACGTGATGACGCGCGGACACGTCTGGGCGGCCTCAAGCACGCGGTCGGCATGGTCAATGTCGAGACTCACCACGGCGCAACGCGCCTGAGAGAAGATTTTGAGCTTGCTTGCGAAGTAGTCCTCGAAGTCGGGGTGCTCGATGGGCGAGATGTGGTCCTCGCCGATGTTGACGAAGCCCGCGATGGCAAAGTCGACCCCGAAGGTGCGGTCGTACTTGAGGGCCTGGCTCGAGGCCTCCATCACCAGCTCGCGCGCACCCACGGAGGCGGCGTTTGCGATGTGGCCTTCGAGCTCGAGGGCCTCGGGAGTCGTAAGCTTCGAAGGCGCGCAGGTAACGCCGTCGTCGAGAATGTCGGTGGAGAAAATGGGCGTAGCATGGGAGCCGAGCGCACGGGCACGGGCGTCAAGCACGCTCTTGAGATAGAAGGCGCAGGTCGTCTTGCCCTTGGTGCCCGTGAAGGCGCAGGTCTGAATGTGGCCCGAGGGGTGGTCGTAGAGCATGTCGGCCAAGACACCCATGGCGCGACGCACGTCGCTCACGAGCACGCACGGTGCCTCGATGCCATCGAAAGCCTGCTCAGCGAGATAGCCGAATGCGCCCGCCGCGAGGGACTGCTCCAGGTACTCGCGCTTGAACGCACGACCCTTGCACACAAAGAGCGTGCCGGGCACAACCTCGCGCGAGTCAGCCGTGATGAAATCAACCAGGGGTTCTTGGCAGCCCTGGGGCAGCCTCACCTCGGTCAGAACGCCCGCTCCAGCCAACGCCTCGGCGTAGACAGAGAGAGCGACACCGGTCTTATGGGGTGCTTGCATGTGCAACGTGCTCCCAAATCAGACAGGCCCCGCGCGCAAAATCGCCAAGGCGCAGGGCAGACGAACCGTATACATGCACGGCGGGCCCTGCCGGATGTTGCCAACGCCGCATCCAGGCAAAGCCCGCCGTATGCTTACAAAACTAAAGGCAGCGAGCCGAGGCTCGGCCTAGTAGGAACGGCGAGAATCCCCGTTGCCGCGATTGCCGCCGCGAGAACCACCGTTGCCGCCGTTGCCGCGCGGACGGCCGTTGGAACCGCCGTCGCGACCGCCACGGGAGCGATCGTCATAACGGCGCTCGCCGCCGCGGCCGCCACGGTCATCGTAACGACGCTCGCCGCCACGGCTGCCGCGGTCGTCATAGCGGCGCTCGCTGTAATCGCCGCCACGGCCACCGGAGCGACGGTCATCATAGCGACGCTCGCTGTAATCGCGATCGCCGCGTTCGTCGTAGCGGCGCTCGCCACGAGGACGGTCGTCGAAATCGCGGGAACGACGGTCATCGCGGTCACGATGGGTGCCGCCACGCTTGGCGGGAGAGCCGTCGATGCGCCTCATGCCGGGGACCTCGTCGCGGCGAGCAGGCTTGCCGCCGCGGGAGCGCTCGCCGCGGCCGCCGTCGCGCTCGTCATCGAAGCGGTTGCGGTGCGAGCTCTTCTCGAAGCGGCCCTCGCGCTCGCCGTCGAAGGAATCGCGCTGGTCACGCGACACGGCGCGACCGGTCTTGCGCACGAACTTGCCGCCGCGCTCGCCACCCTCGCGGCCTTCCTTGCGAGCGGCGACGTACTGGGCGCCCTGGGGAGTCCAGCCGCGCTTGTACAGCAGGCGCGCCTCGCTGCCCATGATGTCCTCGACCTTTTGGACGCTCAGCTTGCCGGTCTTCTCGTTGACGTTGACGTTGATGCGCAGCGTGGCGTTGCGCTCGTTGTACTCGCAGATGAGCACGCGGGCAGGCACGCCCTCGCCGTCAAGCTCGATGACGCAGCTCAGGCTGCCGGGCTCGCAGGGCTCCTCGGAGGTCTCGATGTGCAGGTGCACGGGAGTCTCGCTGGGCTTGTTGTGGGCGTCGATGGGAACGATCTCCACGCGCGTGAAGTTGTAGTTCTCGGGGGTGATGGCCATGGTCACGCCGAAAATCTGGCCGAGCTCGATGCGGGCAAGCTCTGCGGCCTGGGCAAGCAGACGGTTGATGAGATCGACGCCGTCGGTGATGACGGCAAGCTCGTCGGTCTGCTCAAGCTCGCCGGAATCGCCTTCCTTGGTGGGGAAGGCATAGACGGTCTTGGTGCCGCCCTTCTTGCGCTTGGTGACGACGGGGATGAGACCGGCGACGCCTTCGGGGAAAGCCTTACCGTCCTCGACCTTCACACCCACCGTGCGCTTGCCACCGGCAAGCTCAATCTCGGTGTCGCCGTACTTGCTGTTATCGCCAAAAAGCCTCACGTCAGCTCCCGCCTCGCGATGAAAGATTCAAAGAAACTCAAAGACACACTCGCAATAAGTGTAACGCGACATGCGCACAAGTCAGTGCTCAAGGCCCTCTCTACCTGATAAATCCAGGTTGATGTGCATTGCACGCCCGGCAACGCTTGAAAAGATATGGTACGCAGCATGTTTGCGAGGCTGGGCGTTGTGGCAACAGGCGTTTTGGGCGATAATCCCGCGCTGAAAACGGTTTCAGCCGGACCGGGTGCCCGGCCTGATGGGGAACAGGAAACGGAACAGACATGGCAAACGCACGCGTGAAGTCAATCGAGGGCCTGCGCGCCTTGGCAATCGCATCCGTGGTGGCATACCACCTGGAGGTGAACTGGCTGCCGAGCGGCCACATGGGCGTCGTCATGTTCCTCGTGCTGACGGGCTACTTGGTGACCAACTCCATCCTGCGCGAGTTCGACCGCACGGGCGACGTGAATCTGCCGAGCTTCTGGGGTCGCCGCCTCAAGCGACTCTGGCCTCCCATGGCGGCGATGATTCTGATCGTCTGCGTGGCTTGCATCGCCTTCAATCACGTGGCCCTCACCAAGATGCGCCCCGACATCCTGCCGAGCCTTCTGTTCTTCGACAACTGGAACTACATCGTGAACGGCCTGTCGTACTTCGACAAGATCGGCGGCGTCTCTCCGCTCACGCACCTGTGGTATTTGGGCGTTGACGTGCAGCTTTGCATCCTGTGGCCGCTCATTCTCACGGTGGGTCTCAAGCTTTCGCACAACAACAAGGGCGCCATGGCCATTGTCGCAGGCGTCCTCACCCTCGTCTCCGCCGTGCTCATGGCGGTGCTCTACGTGCCTGGAACCGACCCGAGCCGCGTGTACTACGGCTGCGACACGCGCGCCTTTGCCGTGCTGGCAGGAGCCCTGCTGGCGTTCATGTGGCCCCTGGGCTACATGCCCGTGGTTGGTCGCCACCTGCTCGTGGAGCAGGTGGGCGCGCGTCGCGTCGCCGACCCCGCCTCGCCGCGCGGCTTTGTCGATCGCCCTGTGTTTGCCCCCTCCACCGCCGTTGAGGTCTTTGGCTGGGTGGGCCTCGTGGGCCTCGTCGTCATCATGGTGGTTGTACCCCCCACCTCGCAGTTCTTCTATTACGGCGGCATGCTGCTCGCCACAATCCTCACGTGCATGCTCATGATGAGCCTGCTGTCGCCCGGGACGCTGCTCAATCGCGCGTTTTCCTGCGCACCCCTGCAGTGGCTCGGCAGCAGGTCATTCTCGCTGTATTTGTGGCACTACCCCGTCATCGTGCTCATGGGTGCCACCGGTGGCGCCGCATGGTGGCTGAAGCTCCTGGCAGCAGCCGTGTCGCTGGGTGTGGCCGAGCTGGCCTGGAGGTTCATCGAGCAGCCTCTGGGCAACAAGGAGCTCATGGCCCGCATTCGCCAGGAGGGTCCCGCGTTCTTCGCGCGTATGCCGCAGGTGGCGGGCACGGGTGCAT
The DNA here is from genome assembly GCA_934636245.1 of uncultured Coriobacteriales bacterium. Lineage (GTDB taxonomy): Bacteria > Actinomycetota > Coriobacteriia > Coriobacteriales > UMGS124 > UMGS124. The sequence continues at coordinate 270,778 of CAKUAI010000001.1, read as the reverse complement.
GCGCATTGCTGCTGGTAGTTGCCGCTGTAGGCTGCATCGCGGTACCTGAGGTCACGCTTGTGCCCAAGGACGCCATCTCTTCCACCGGCGAGGCCGTGGACAAGGCGCGCGACCTTACGGCCGGCCGCACGAACGCCCAGGGCACCGCGGGTCAGGCGGGAGACGGCGCTGCGGCCCCGGCCGCCACTGCGACCCAACCCAGCGAGATGCCCGTTGTGCAGGAAGTTCCGCCGACCGCCGACGCCGGTGCCGCAGGCACCGAAGAGCAAGCTGCCCAGGCACCGGCGCCTGTTTCCCTACCCGAGGGCATCATGTCCTTCTCGCTGCACCAGTCCGAGCAAGACAGCGCGGCGGGGCTCTACTCCCCCATCCTCATCGGCGACTCAGTGCCGCCCGAGGACGGCTTCTACGACATTTTCCCCACCGGCTATGAGGATGCCTACGTGGGACGCATGCCCTTCCAGGCGTTCAGCGTGTTTGCCGACTACGTGTCGCAGGGCGTGGTGGGCAAGGTCGTCGTGTTTGCCTGCTTCTCCAACACGACCCCCGGCATCGACGAGCTCGAGGGCATGGTGGCGACACTTCCCGCAGGTACGCACGCCTTCCTCGTGGGCACCGTCAACCCCGACGGCTTTCAGGACGCGGCCAACGCCAACCTCCAGCAGGTGGCCGACGCCCATGACAACGTGCACTACATCGACTGGCCGAGTGTGTGCGCCGGCAACGAGGAAATCTACCTGTGGGCCGACAACACCCACCTGCGCCCCGAGGGCGAGCAGGCCTACCTCGACATGATCGGCCGCGCCATCGCCCAGACCATGGTGGACGCCGGCGGCACGGTGGTTCCGAGGTAGGCAGCGCCACTAGCCATACAGCGGCGGCTCCACAACGTCCTCGACTGTGCAACCCAAGGCACGGGCAAGGCGGATGACCGTGCCCGCCTCAGCCTTTGCGATGTCGTTTTGCCGCTGCTCGTAGAGCTGAATCATGCGCAGGCTTACGTCGGTCGCAACAGACAGTTCAACCTGGGTCAGCCCCCGGCTCTTTCTCAAAGTCTGCAGGCGCGTCGGGCGACTCCGGCGCGCCTTTGTCAGAATCTCGTCGGCGACTTCGGCGAACTTGCTCGCATCCGCCTCATGCAGCAGGTAGAGATCCACAACCTTACTTGCCGTCAGGCCGTCGGCGACCATGTCGCAAAACCGCTCCGCGCGCGCCCACTGGTACTCGGCAAGCGACCATCCCGCCCAGTACTGAGGGCCGAAACCTTCTCGCGTGGCAGGCTCGGGCAGTGATGCGACATCGCAGCCCAAGCGCTGCAGGACTTTGCAGACGAGCTCCGGGCCCGAAAGGCCAGCCACATAGCTGGGATTCCCCCTCTCAAATTGGGTGGCAACACCGGAAGTCAGGAAGTACCCGAAAAAGGTGTCGAGATCGAGGCCGCAATCAAGAGCCGCATACTCCAACATGCCACCCAAATTTGCCATCGCATCATCGAGATAGAGGATGTCGAAAGCAGGCGCTGTCATTGTTCCACCCCTCCCTGAGCATATCGACGGCATAGAGGCCCTGTGTCGCCATCGAAGATTCTCGCTCCTTCTGGAATGCTTCCTTCGCTTGAGCGTTGCGACGCTCTTTGCGCTGGTAAAACACGCTGCCATCGGCTGGAATCGCCTCAACAAACTCAAGCCTTTGAAATGCGCGGGACGAGCGCACCACCACCTGCTCGCCCAACTCCCCCAGCATCATGGCGCGCCGAAGTTGCTCAAGAGAAATGGCGCCCGACAGAAACGCCGAAGCGAAGGCAAAATACGAGTCATCCGCACGATACCCGCGCATGACGTCAGAATCTCGATAGTCCGGCAGGAACACCTTGGCAAGATACTCAGCCGCCTGTTTGGGAAGGCCGGCAGAAAGCCTCACCATACGGTTGTCGAGAAGGACGGCAAGCCAGTTGAGGACGTTATAGCCCTCATCTTCCGACAAATCGAGCACATCGAGACCGGCCAGGTCAAGACGATACTTGTTGGCATAGCCGCTGTTGCCATCGACGCAGCCCCATTCTTGGGCCATGGCCAAGGTCTCAGTACAGTAAAACCCCAGGCCATAGTCGTTGCGCGGGTTTCCCAGACCAAACGTCGGGCGCTCGATAACATGCGACGAGCCGTGATACAGCTCGATTGTCCCCATTGCACACCTCCAACTATCGTTATAACGATAGTATAGTTCAGTTACATGGGTCAGACCAGGGCTACACACAAAGAAGGGCGAGCCTGCATGATCGCGGGCTCGCCCTTTGTTATCAGATGGATTCAGCGCAACGCATGAGCTACTGCATGCGCAGGGCCTCCACGACGTTGTCGGTCTTGGCATGCTTGAGGCCGTAAGCGCAGGCCAAAAGCGTTACCAGAATGCAGACGGCGAATGCGATGGCCACGGATGCCCAGGGCATGGTAAAACCAAGTCCCCTGAACGAAAGCTCCATGGCGCGGTGGAGCAGCAACGCCACCACAAACGACACAGCCAGGCCGGCGATGAGACCGCGGGCGCCAAAGCGCACGCACTCCCACATCACCATGCGACGCACGCCCGTGCGGGACATGCCCACCGACTGCAGCACCGCAAACTCGCGCTGGCGCAGAAGCAGGCTGCTCACGAGCGTGTTGAAGACGTTTGCCACAGCCACAAGCGCGAGGATTACGGCAAACGAGTACGACAGCGTGTTCACGACCGTCACCATGTCGGTCTGGGTCTTGACCTGCTCGTCCACGTTGAAGACGCTGTAACCCAGGAAATCCGAGTCGTTCATGACGTTGTACATCGCGCTTGTCGCCTGGGCAGGGTCGTCGGCGTCGAAGTAGGCGCCAAAACCGAGGGAACCGCCGTCGATAGCCGCAGCAGCCAGGTTGACCTGACCAAACAACGTCTTTGCAAACGACATGGGCACAATCAGACCGGCCTGGACGTTGAGCGACATACCTTGAGGCTTCTCGTCGACAACCGCGCCCACCTCGATGTCGGCAAGGGGCTTGGCGTACTCGGAGCGGGGGTATCTCACGGTTTGGCTGGTATCAGACGCGTTGGCTTGCGAGTCTGCCCCCAAACCCTCAGAAGACGCACCCTCATCGGAGGAACCCGAATACTCGTACTCCGACGCAACCATCTCCCAAACACCGGCCGCGTCCGCGTCTGCAGCATACGAGCCGTCGCTTGCGTACAGGCTTTCGTACAGCGGGCCGCGCGCGGAGGCCTCGGCCGGCAGGTCATAGGCGAGAAGGCTCACCGTGCCTGTACCTGCGTACTCATGCAGGTTCGCGTAGCCCACACCGTCATTGCGGCCGGTCTCGTTGTACGCAAGCGCCCTGGGATGCGAGGCATCGAGGTACTCGTCGGCATTCAGGCCAAGCTGGTCCAGATAGGCACGGTACGTCTCATCGTCAACGAAAACGAGAGACACTTGATGTTGGAAGGCGCCGGTTCCGTCGTCGTAGCCGTAGGCGTCGGTGCCGGCCATAGAGACAGGCATTGAAGCCGGCAGGCTCACCAATGCGATAGCACCCTTGCCCTGCACGCCTCCGACGTTGCAAAGCTCCTGGTACACGGCTTGCGCACGAGAAACGTCACCGTCTTGGGAAGAGTACGCCAAGACCGAGATGTCGTAATCGTATTCCTCGGTCGTGGCGCCCGTGATTGCCTTGAGCGCGTCGCCGAAGGAGCCCGCCGTGACGAACAGCACGATGGCGATGGCAAGCGAAGCCGAGGCGACGCGTGCCCTGGCGGGACCGCGAGAGGACGAGCGTGACGCGAGGGCGCCCGGTACCCCAAGGACATGCGCACCCACCTCAAAGGCGCGCGGCTTCCAAGGGTCAGAGGCGCATGAGCGAGCGCGGCGCAGTTGCCGGCGGGAAAGGCGCACGTCGTTCACGTTGCGCAGGGCCTCGACGGCGCTCACGCTGGCCACGCGGCGCGACGGCACCCAGGCACTCAGCATCACGACCACAAGAGCGAGCAGGGCAGCCAGGGCAAGAGAGAACGCGTCAACGCTGAGGGTGAAGGGAACAGGGGAATCAGTGGTTGCGCCCAAAACACTGGCCAGCTGGCCGGAAATGGAACCGAGCACCACGGCCGATCCGGCCACGCCCAGCAAAAGACCAGCAGGAATGCCCACAACCGCAAGCGCCAGCGCCTCCCAAAACACCATGGCGCGAATCTGGCGCTTGCTCGCGCCGATGGAGGAAAGCAAGCCAAACTGGCGAGTGCGTTCGGCGACCGAAATGGCAAACGCGTTGAAGATAAGCGACGCCGAGGCAATGACGATGATCGCGCACACGATACCCGCGAGCTGGTACAACGTCGCCCAAACAGAACGGCTGTCGGTCATGAACAAGCAGCGCAGAAGCGAATCGTGCGTGGAGATGGTGAAGACACCCCCGAAGTACGACTCCACAAGCGTCACAAGGTCGCCGACGGTGGAAATCCCCTGAGTCGCAAGGTACACCGTGTGATCGACCTCCTCGCCCAGGGCACCCTGCGCCGTCACGAGGTCGGAGTCGGCATAGGTGAATGCGGGCGAAAACGCCTGAATGCTCGCCATGACGGTGCCCTCATAGGCCTGCGAGGGGGCCACGACCTGGCCGGACTCAAGGACAAGCGCGGAGTCGGTGCACCAGGTGAGGGTCGCAGACCAGTCGGTGTCGTAGAAGCCCACCACCGTGTATGTGGCCTCGACGCCCGAAGGCACCAGACCTTCCTCGCCAAAAGCGCCAAAGCCCGTGCCCAAGTCGAAGCGGCGCGCCTCGTCGCCCGCAAGGCCGCGCAGGGCGAGCTCGCCCGAGAAGGTACTGCCGAGCTCGCAGGGCTGGTCGGTGAGCTCGGTCGTTCCCTGGTACTTCTTGTTGAGGACGATCTCGTGCGAGTTTTGCGGCAGGCGGCCGTCGCTGAGCCGGATGGTACAGAGCTGCGCAAGATTGCCGTCGATGGCTTGGATATGCAGCTGGGCGGACACCGCATCGGCGGGGTCCTCTTTGGCAGCGTCGAAGGATTGCATCTGGCCCACATAGGTGAGGTCGGTAAGGCCGCTTACCTGCCCGTCGGCGCGAGCCTGGGCAATCGCGTCCTCATCAGTCGTGATGACGCTTGCCATCCACGCGCCGTCGCGGGCAAGCTCAACGTCGCGCATGTAGGCGGTGAGGCTGCTCACGCACAGAAGCACGGCCGCGAGCAGCGCGCACGACAGCGCAATGCCTACGATGGTGACAATCGAGCGGGCGCGGTTCTTGGCGAGGTTGCGTAAGGTGAAGGAACGCACCACATGCGGCCGGACCGCGCCCGTGCCCGCTGCGGCCTGTTCGGTTTTCTTAGCTCCCATTAGCGAATCGCCTCGTCGCGCACGATGCGGCCGTCTTCCACAGCCACGATGCGGTCGGCGGTGAGGGCGATGGACTCGTCGTGCGTGATGACCACGAGCGTCTGCCCCAGGCGCTTGTTGGCGTCGCGCAAGATGGCCATGATCTCGGCGGACGTGCGCGAATCGAGGTTGCCGGTGGGCTCGTCAGCCAGAAGCACCGCCGGCGAGTTCATGAGGGCGCGGCCGATGGCCACGCGCTGCTGCTGGCCGCCCGAGAGCTGGCTGGGCAGGTGGTCTTCACGTCCCTCCAGGCCCAGCGTCTTCACAAGCTCGCGCAGGCGGCCCTCATTGACGGGGCGGCCGTCGAGCGCCACGGGCAGCGTCATGTTCTCAAGAACCGTAAGGGTCGGGATGAGGTTGAAGAACTGGTAGACGATGCCCACCTCGCGGCGGCGCAGCACCGCAAGCTGCTCGTCGTTGCGCGAGTACACGTCGTTGCCGGCCAGGTAGACGCTGCCCGAGGTGGGTCGGTCCACGCCGCCCATGAGGTGCAGCAGGGTCGACTTGCCCGAGCCCGACGAACCCACGATGGCGAGGAACTGCCCCTCGGGCACCGAAAGCGTCACGTCGTCGAGGGCGCGCGTGGCGCAATCCCCCTTGCCGTACACCTTGGTGAGGTGCTGGATGTTGAGTATGTCCATGATCTGCCTTTCATCACGAGGTGGGAATTGCTTGACGCCTACCACAATGACAGGCTGCACTTTCACGCAAGTGACCCGCACGCGACGCATCCGTCACTTTTGGGGCCTACACCATTGGGTCTTACACCACCACGCTGGGGAAGGTGAAATCGAAGCGCGCCCCGCCCTCAGGCGCATTCGAGGCACGCAGAGTGCCCCCTTGCGCCGCCATGAGCGACTGGGCGAGTGCAAGGCCTATGCCGAAGCCCTGCGCGCGAGGACCGTCTGCACGCTCGCCTTCTGCTGCCGTAGCAGCGGTTTTGCCGCGATAGAAGCGCTCGAACACGTGAGGCAGGTCATCAGGGGCGATGCCGGGGCCCGTGTCGGTCACACGGATGCGGCAGGCAAGGGCGTCTTGGCGCACGTCGACGCGGATGGCGCCGCCGGCAGGTGTGTGCTCCATGCAGTTCTTGAGCACGTTCTCCAGAGCCTCGGCCGACCAGGCCATGTCGCCCGTGAAACGCGCATCGCCCTCGCAATCGACCTGACAGGTCACGCTGCGCAGGTCGAGCGAGGCGGCGAGGGGCTCCATGGCCCGGGCAACCACCTGGCGCGCCTCAACGCAGGTCGCCTGCACCGTGATGGCCCCGGCGTCCGCCTTTGCAAGCTTGAGCAGGGCGCTTACGAGCCACCCCACGCGCTCGAGCATCCCCTCGAGCTCGCGCAGGGCACGAGCGCGAACGCGCTCGTCGTCGGCCTCCTGCGCCACGGCCAGGGTGAGCCCCATGGCCGTAAGCGGGGTGCGTATCTGGTGCGACACGTCGGCCAGGGCATGCGCCAGGTCGGACTTCTCCTGACCCAAGCGTGCCGTCTTCTCGCGCAGGGCGTCTGTCATCTTTGCCAGCTGGTTCTTGAGGATGGCCAGGTCGCCTTCGCGATAATCGGCCAAGTCGATGGTGCGGCCCGACCGCAGCACCTCGTCTACCTCGCAGGACAGGTGCGCCATCTCGCGGTAGCGCTTCTCGGAGACGACCACAAAGAAGACGACGCCCGCCGCCCCCGCAATCCCCGCCCATATGGCGGCGGCACGACCGGAGATGACCCAGGCGGCCACGGCGATGACGGCCATGCAGACACACTCGATGAGCAGGCGTTTTACGAACGATGGATTGTGCAGGGACTGCATGGAAGGCCTTTCATCTGCGGATGTATGGGGGCACGGCTGCCGACGGGGCGGGAGCGGCAGCTGCGGGGGCGGAAGCGACGGCTTCGCGCGCACGGGAGTGGCGGCTTCAGGGGCGGGGCCGACGGCGTCATAGGCAGGGGTCGAATGAGGGCTGACGGGCCAGGCAGACCCGCACTTACCCCTGTGCGCGATACCCCAGGCCGCGCACCGTCTGAATGAGCGTCGGCTTGGTTGGGTCGTCTTCCACCTTGTCGCGCAGGCGCTTGATGTAGACGTTGAGCGTGTTGTCGCTCACGTACTCGCCCGCGTCGTCCCAAATGGCCTCGCGCAGGCGCTCGCGCGTGACGAGCTTGCCGGGGCTTTGGGCAAAGAGCAGCAGGAGCCGGTATTCGAGGGCGGAAAGCGCCAGGTCGCGGCCGGCTTTGCGCACCGTGGCGCACGAGGCGTCGATCTCGACGTCGCCCAAGGCGAGGGTCTGAGACGAGCCTGAGGTGCGGCGCAGCACACTGCGGATGCGACTCAGCAGCTCACGGGGGCGAAAGGGCTTAGACACGTAGTCGTCGGCGCCCATGTCGAGCCCGGCGACGCAGCTGTACTCGTCGTCGGAGGCCGTGAGGAAGATGACGGCAGGCTTGTTTGGGCAGCTGGAAGCCTTGGCGGCGGCGCATACCGCAAAACCGTTCCCCTGTTCGAGAGAGATGTCGACAAGGGCAAGGTCGATTGCGCCGCCGGCAAGCTCGCCCAAGGCGTCGTCTTGCCGGGCGCAGGTGCGTACCTCGTGGCCGTCGGCACGCAGAAGGGCGGCGAGCCCCTCACTGATCGCCCTGTCGTCCTCCACTACCAGGATGTTCGCCATACACGCCACCTCCAGGGCCAAGCACGTAAGCCGCATGGCTCATCAAAGCCACGCGGCACCATCCAACCTGGCATTTTAAACGATGGCACACTGGCTGCCGGGCAGCGAGGCCGGAGTGACGCGATTGTCACGCAAGGACGGCGACGGCGATCAACAAGGGACGCATGGGACGGCGGAATAACGCGGCACCCCGTCCCTTTGCGTCATCCACGCAAGGGCGGCGGCAAAGGTCGATCGAGTGCCACCCGGGCCGGCAAAATGACACAGCGCACCCGTCCCCCTTGCGTCACTCTATTTTCACTAAGTTGCATATCTCTAACACAATATGTGATAAGTTATCCCTTACTAACAACATGCATGCGCCGTGCCCGCTCACAGCGCGACGGAGGTGATATTCCGTGTCTGGAAAAACGTCAAGGGCCGCAAATCGGGCCAAAACCCAAGCCGCACCGGCTGAGGATACCGGGAACGCCAGGAGCAAGAAGCCCAAAGAGAAGAGCGACCTTGCGCAGCTTCTCGACTTCGCCGGCAATTACAAGGCCCTCACCTACCTGGGATGTGCCCTGGCTGCAGTGGCGCAGCTGCTGGGATTCGTCCCCTACATCTGCATCTGGCTCGTGGCGCGCGACTTGGTGGCCGTGGCGCCCAACTGGAGCCAGGCTGCCAACATTGCCCAATACGCCTGGGTGGCGGTGGCATTTGCCGTGCTGGGCATCCTCGTGTACTTCTGCGCGCTCATGTGCACGCACCTGTCGGCCTTCCGCTGCGCCACCAACATCCGCAAAACCACATCCGACCACCTCATGACGCTGCCGCTGGGATATTTCGACACACATGCCACGGGAGAGCTGCGCCGCATCATCGACGGGTGCGCCTCCAACACCGAAACCATGCTCGCCCACAACCTGCCCGACCTAGCGGGCTCTGTTGCCATGGTGCTCGGCATGCTCGTGGTGCTCTTCGTTTTCGACTGGCGCCTGGGCCTTGCGTGCATGGCCGCCATCGTTGTGAGCGTGGCCTGCATGGCAGGCATGTTCTCCAAATCCGCCCAAGAGTTCATGAAGTACTACCAAGACGCCACCGTCAAGATGTCAAAGGCCGGCACCGAGTATGTGCGCGGCATTCCCGTGGTGAAGGTGTTCCAACAGACGGTCTACTCGTTCAAGGCGTTCCACGAGGCCATTGCCGAATACGAGCGCAACGCGCGGCGCTTCTCGCAAGACGTGTGCATGAAACCGCAGGTAGCAAACCTTACCGTGCAAAACGGCATGGTCGCTTTTCTTGTGCCCGTCATCCTCCTGCTTGCCCCGGGTGAGGCGGACCTGGCCCGCTTCCTCACCAACGTGTGCTTCTACGCCATCTTCTCGGCCGTCATCCCCACGGCGCTGGCCAAGGTCATGTTCGCCAGCGAGGCGGGCATGATGGCAAGCGACGCCATGGGCCGCGTGAAGTCGGTGCTGACAACGGAGCCCCTGCCGGTGAGCCCCCGCCCCAAGACCCCGCAGGCAAACGACGTCGTCTTCGACGAAGTGACGTTCACCTACGAGGGGGGCGCCTGCCCCGCGCTCGACCACGTGAGCTTCACCGTGCCCGCAGGTGCGACCGTGGCGCTCGTGGGACCGTCGGGCTCGGGCAAGTCCACCTGCGCGAGCCTCGTGCCCCGCTTCTGGGACGCCGATACGGGCAGCGTGCGCGTCGGCGGCGTCGACGTGCGTGACATGGACCCCCACGCACTCATGGATCAGGTCGCCTTCGTCTTCCAAACAAACAAGCTCTTCCGGGCAAGCCTGGCAGACAACGTGCGCTCGGCGCGTCCCGAGGCAACGGATGACGAGGTCAAAGCGGCACTTCACGCCGCCCAATGCGACGACATCGTGGAGAAGCTGCCCCGGGGCATCCACACCATGCTCGGCACGGGCGGTGCGTACCTGTCGGGCGGAGAGGTGCAGCGCGTGGCCTTGGCGCGCGCCATCCTCAAAAACGCCCCCATCGTGGTGCTCGACGAAGCCACGGCCTTTGCCGACCCCGAAAACGAGGCGCTCATCCAGCGCGGGTTCACCGCGCTGTCTCAGGGGCGCACCGTCCTCATGATCGCGCACCGCCTCTCCACCGTGGTGAGCGCCGACAAGATCGTCGTGCTCAATCGCGGCCGCGTCGCCGAGGAGGGCACGCATGCCGAGCTCGTGAGGGCAAAGGGGCTCTACGCCCGCATGTGGGCCGAGTACGAGCAAGCCGCCGCCTGGAAGGTAGTCAACACCACGGCGGACACCACGGCTCAGAAGGGAGGCGAGGCGTAATGGCTTTCCGTCTAAGTGCCTCTCTCAAGAAAAAATACGCGCTGTCCGACAAGGGCGTGCACAGCGTCTACCAGGGAACCTTGTGGACCGCCGCAGTCAACGTCGTGGTGATGGCAGGCGCGGCCGCCCTCTACCTGGCCGTGGACGCGCTCGTGAACACGCTCACCCAAGGTGCGGGCCTGCCCGGTGTCGGCGACTTTGCCCTGGGGCTGACCGTGTTTGTCGTCGCCCTCTTTGCCTGCACGTGGTTCCAGTACCACTACACCTACAACGTGTTCTACGAGGAGAGCGGCAAGCAGCGCATAGAGATTGCCGAGCGCCTGCGCAAGCTGCCCCTGTCGTTTTTCGGCCGCCGCGACCTGGCCGACCTCACCTCCACCGTTCTGTCAGACGTGCAGGTGATGGAGCATGCCTACAGCCACGCGCTGGCCGTGCTCTACGGCGCGGCTCTCTCCAGTGTCGTTGTCTTCATCGGATGCGTATGCTTCTCCTGGCAGCTGGCAATTGCGCCGTTCTGGAGCATCCCCGTTGCGTTTGCCCTGCTCTTTGCCACGCGCAAGCCCATGGCGCCGATCATGGAGCATGTGAGGCAGACGGCCGTGGAGACCTCCGACCACATCCAGGAGACGCTCGACTGCGTGCGCGAGATCCGCGCCTCCAACCATGAGGAGGCCTATCTGCAAGGCCTGCACGCCACCATCGACGCCTCCGAGGCCGCCATGCGCACAGGCGAGCTCGTCAACGGCATCATCGTGAACTCCGCCATGGCGGTGCTGCGCCTGGGCGTGGCGACGACCCTGCTCGTAGGTGCGAACCTGGTCGTCTCGGGGCAGATCGGCTTCATGGGGCTTTTCGCGTTCCTGCTCGTGGTGAGCCGACTTTACAACCCCTTCGACCAGTGCCTCATGTGCCTGTCGGAGCTCTTCGCAGCCGCAACCTCGGCCAAGCGCATGCATGAGATTCTCGATGAGCCCATCGCCACCGGTTCGACGACGTTCGCCCCGTCCAACCACGACGTGGAGTTTGAGCATGTGGCGTTCAGCTACGGGGCCGGGCCCGACGGCCGTGCGGGCGACAAAGTTTTGGCCGACGTGAGCTTCGTGGCAAAGGAAGGCCAGGTCACCGCCCTCGTTGGACCTTCTGGCAGCGGTAAGTCGACCTGCGCGCGCCTTGCGGCCCGCTTTTGGGACGCCACGGCGGGCACCGTGCGCGTAGGCGGGGTGGATGTGGCGACGGTCGACCCCGAGGTCCTGCTGCGCGACTGGGCCGTGGTGTTTCAGGACGTGCTGCTCTTCGATGACACGGTGATGGGCAACATCCGCCTTGGCCGGCGCGATGCCACCGACGAGGAGGTGCTGGCAGCGGCGCGCGCCGCCAACTGCGACGAGTTCGTGAGGCGCCTGCCACAGGGTTACGACACCATGATCGGCGAGAACGGCGGCAAACTCTCCGGAGGCGAGCGCCAGCGCATCTCGATTGCCCGGGCGCTCCTCAAGGACGCGCCCATGGTGTTGCTCGACGAGGCCACCGCATCGCTCGACGTGGAGAACGAGTCTCAGGTTCAGCAGGCTCTCTCACGCCTGCTTGCAGGCAAAACGGTCATCGTCATCGCCCACCGCATGCGCACGGTGGAAAACGCCGACAAGGTTGTGGTGCTCAAGGACGGCCGCGTCGCCGAACAAGGCAGCCCCGCCGACCTGCTTGCCGCAAACGGCGAGTTCGCCCGCATGGTGGCCCTGCAGCGCGAAAGCGCGGGATGGCGCATGGGCTGACAATCAGCGCCGCAAAATGACGCAACGCACCCGTCGCTTTGAGACATCCAGGTGCGACCGGCCCTCCCTACGACACCTTCGGGCGCGCGGGGAGGGCCTCGCGGTCGGGCTTGGCGAACGCCGGCGTCATGTCGTACACGGCGCGCACGAGAGCTTCTACCGGGGCTTTCATGCCCGAGGCGCACCAAGCGAGGAACGTCTCGGTGCTGCCGAAGCAGTACATGTCGATGCACATCTCGCGATAGGCGCGCTCGGTAGCAGGCAGAGTGGGCCGCACGAACCTCTCCCTGTAGGTGCGGCGCAGCCATGCGTTGCACAGCACCCGGAAGCTGTTCTCCCCCGTCTGATTGGGCAGCTGGACGAAGAAGCTCTTGTGCCGCGCCGTGCGCTCATAGACCCTGCGCGTGGCCTCGATGTCGGTGAAAGGGTTGCTCTCGAGAGACATGGGCAGCGACGCTGTGAAAAAGACCAGCTCGTCGAGGTCGGCGAAATAGTTGTAGAAAGTCTGGCGCGCGATGTCGGCCCGCGCCACGATGTCGCTCACCGTCACCGTGGAGAGCAGCGCCCCCTCGTCGCACATGTCCATGAGCGTCTCGGCCAGGTGCCGACGCACAAGGTCCTTCCTATTCACGTTGCTCCCCCGTCCCCGTTCTCTCTCCCATGTCCGGCGCAAAAATATCTCAAACACGCAAGATACGCACGGCCCAAACCGTAACAATTTTAGCCACCGAGGTGCCTTTCGTCCAACTTTTGTCGCAGCGCGCCCCGTGTGTCCAAACGATTTGACCACAGGTTATAGGCACCTTCGAACACGCCGCATAGTATGCAAATCAAGATGTCTTGCTAAGAGCGCTTTGGGAGAGGCGCGGCAAGGCAACGTAATTTAAAAGGAGAGGACACATACTATGAGCACTTCCGACGTGACCCGCAGGACCTTTGTGGGCGGCATGGCCGCCATGGGCGCCATGGCTGCCGCCGGCATCAACATGGGCACCCCCGTGGTTGCCAGGGCCGACGAGGCCGCAGCCGACCCCGCATTCCAGTTCGAGCTCGAGGACCCGAGCACTTACTGGGGCGAGAACGTCGTCGCACCCCACACCACCCGCGAGTCCGCTTATGCAAACGTCCTTCCTGAGCTCGCCGACGAGCCCATGAGCAACCTCAACGACATGGTTCAGGACGTCCTTCCCCTCGACGAGATCGAGGACGCCGTGCTTCCCGACGGCACCGTTGTGCCCGCTGTGTACGTCAAGCTGCGCAACCACCTCAACCGCATCGGCCAGGGCATCGGCTCCACGCCCGTTGAGACCTCCTACCAGATGATCCAGTACCTGTGGAGCGAGGAGGACGCCCAGCACGAGATCGAGATGCCGATCAACGTGCAGTTCGACGCCCTCGAGTACCACTACCTCTCCGGCCGTCCTGTTGAGGAGTGCAAGGAGATCCTCGATGACCTGGCCATGCGCGGCATGATCATGCGCGCCCACCGCTCCGGCCACGACGTGTACCACCTGCTCCCCTACATCAACGGCTTCTGGGAGTTCAACGAACTGCGCGCCTACTTCGAGAACGGCGGCGACCCCGACGGTGTGGCCGACGCCCCCGAGGCCTACGCTGCCGCGGCCGAGTTCGACGCCCAGGGTATCGGCGGTGCCGAGGCCGGCGAGTCCTTCGAGGCCCTCGTGCCGCTCTTCCACACCTACCCCGTGAGCGTCGACGTCGTGGAGGAGGACGAGCTCGCCCAGAACATGGACTGGAAGGCCATCATCCAGTCCAACGAGCAGATCACCGTCTCCCCCTGCCAGTGCCGCCTGATGTGGAAGTCCCTCGGCGTGCCCATGTGCCACGGCGACGGCGACCACCCCTTCGAGACCTGCCTGTCCTTCGGCGAGCTGGCCACCTACTTCGACGAGGTCGGCATCGGCCGTCTCATCAGCCAGGACGAGGCCATCGCCATGGTTGAGAAGTGCATGGACGCCGGCATGGTGCCCGAGTCCCTCTCGATGAAGGACGTCGACATCATGTGCATGTGCCACGGCGACTGCTGCGGCAACCTCTCCGGCTTCAAGGCCATGGGCGGCCAGGCCCACGCCAACGTCAACGTGAGCGCCTACCTGCTCAAGTACGACCCCGAGAAGTGCATCTCCTGCGGCGCTTGCATCGCCCGCTGCCCCATGGAGGCCATCTCCTTCGACGACAACAACCTCTGCCTGCACAACAACGCCTGCGTGCGTTGCGGCCAGTGCGTCACCGTCTGCCCCGCCGACGCCCGTATTCTCGCCTACCGCGGCGACTACCCCGAGCTCGGTCGCGAGTACGTCGACGCCGTTGAGATGATGGCCGCCGAGCGTATGCGCCGCGGCATGATCTCCGACTTCGCCGGTGGCGAGGTCCAGGCCGTGGAGAAGTAAGCAAGACCTCCTCTCACAGTGCGCCACCCAAGGCCGCGGGACAATCCCGCGGCCTTTTTTTGTTGCCTGTGCCAGCTCTTGAAACCTTGCAATGCGTATAATCAGCGCAGTGCAACATCATCTTCCAGGTGAGACGGAGCAAGCCATGAAGATCATCACCATCGACCGCGAGTTCGCGGCAGGCGGCCACACGGTAGGACGCGCGCTGGCCAAGAAGCTCGGCGTCGAGATTTACGACAAGGACATCATCAAGCACGCCGCCAAGAAGAGCGGCATCGAGCAGGGGCTCGTGGAGGACGACGAGGAGCGCATCTCCAAGGTCGGCGCCTTCCTCAAGGCCATCAGCCCCATCGCCTATGACGACAAGGACACCATCTTCACCTACGAGAGCCAGGCCATCATCGAGCTCGCCAAGAAGGGGCCCTGCGTGATGCTCGGCCGCTGCGCCAAGGAGATTCTCGAAGACGCCGGCTTTGAGGTGCTGAGCGTGTTCCTCCACGCCGACGAGGAAACGCGCGTCGAGCGCGCTTGCACGGTGCTTGGAACCGACGACAGGGCCGCCGCGCGCCACGAACTGCGCCGCATCGACGTCATGCGCCAGTCGTACCTGTCCTACTACGTGGAGCGCAAGCAGTGGCACGACGTGCGCGAGTACACGCTCTCGCTCGACACGCACAAGCTCTCGAACGATGCCTGCGTCGACATCATCTGCGCTGCCTACAACGACCACAAAGAGTAGAGCGCGCAACTGCGCCCACAAGGAGACCCTATGTCCGATTTCATCCTGAGCTGCGAGTCAACGGCCGACCTTTCCGCCGAGAAACTTGCAGCCATCGACGTGAAGCACATCTGCTTCCACTTCATGCTCGATGGCTGCGATTATCGCGACGACCTAGGCCAGTCCATTCCCTTCGAGGACTTCTACCGCGCCATGGCAAACGGTGCCGACACTAAAACGGCCGCCGTGGGCACAGGCGACTACCTCGAGTATTTCGGCAGCTTCCTGGAGCAAGGCAAAGACGTGCTGCACGCCTCGCTGTCCTCGGGCATCTCGTCCTCCTATGAGGCGGCATGCGAAGCGGCCGCCGAGCTGGCGCCCAAGTACCCTGACCGCAAGCTCTACATCGTCGACTCGCTGGCGGCCTCGAGCGGATACGGCCTGCTCATGCAGACGCTTTCGGGCATGCGTGGCCAAGGCAAGACCATCGACGAGGTGCGCGACTGGGCCGAGGCCAACAAGCGCCGCCTGCGCCATTGGTTCTTCTCCACCGACCTCACCTTCTACATCAAGGGTGGCCGTGTGAAGCCCCTGACGGGCCACATCGGCAACCTTCTCAACATCTGCCCCTTGCTCGACGTGAACAAGGACGGCAAGCTCATCCAGCGCGAGAACCTGCGCGGCAAGAAAAAGGTTGTCAAGCGCATTGTGGAGCGCATGGCTGAGACCGCCGAGGACGGTCTGGACTATGCGGGTCGCGTTTTCATCTCGCAGAGCGCATGCCAGGACGACGCCAAGGCCGTGGCCGACCTCATCTACGAGCGCTTCCCCAATGTACACGACATCGAGACGTACTACATCGGCACCACCATCGGCGCACACACGGGCCCCGGCACCGTGGCCCTGTTCTTCTGGGGCACCGAGCGCGGCGAGTAGCTGGGCTTTTGGTACACAGCGACGCAAACGAAAGGAGGCTGCCTGCGATAAGCTCGCGGGCAGCCTCCTTTTTGTGTTCTTGGATGCGATGAGACGGGATGTCGTGCCCCGACGCCGGAGCCGCCACTCACCGGAAAGATCACGGTCATGACACTCCGCCTGCCCGAGGTGTCAAGTGCCGACATCAAAGCCGCCGCTCGGCGGGAAGACCACGGGGCTGGCGCTGACGCCTGGACGGCGGTGTCGCGTGCCGGCGCCCGACCCCCTACTCGGTAGCCCAACCCTTTTCGCGAATGACGTCCACCACGCGCTGTGCCTGCTCGCGGGCAATCTCGTCGGTGGCGGCCTCCACCATCACGCGCACGAGCGGCTCGGTGCCCGAGGCACGCACGAGAGCGCGGCCGTCGCCGGCCAGGGCGCTTTCAACGCTGGCAGCGGCGGCGACAACGTCGGAATCGGCCATAGCGGCCTTCTTGTCACTCACGCGCACGTTGATGAGCACCTGGGGGTAGGTGTGCACGGGAGCCGCAAGCTCGCCGAGCGTGGACTTGCGACCCATGACGGCCTCCATGAGCTTAATGGAGGTGAGGATTCCGTCGCCCGTGGTGGCAAGCTTGCCGAAGATGATGTGGCCCGACTGCTCGCCGCCGATGCGGCCGCCAGAGGTGCGCATGTGCTCCCACACGTAACGGTCGCCCACCTGCGTCTGGGCGTACTCGATGCCCGCCTCGTCGAGGGCCTTGTAGAGGCCCAGGTTGCTCATGACGGTCGTGGTGACCTCGTTAGGCACAAGGTGGCCCTTGTCCTTCATGTAACGGGCGCAGATGTACATAATCTTGTCGCCATCAATCAGGTTGCCGTGCTCGTCAACGGCCAGGCAGCGGTCGGCATCGCCGTCGTAGGCAAAACCGCAGTCCAGGCCCTCAGCGCGCACAAGCTCCTGCAGGGCCTCGATGTGCGTGGAACCCACGCCGGCGTTGATGTTGGTGCCGTCGGGCTCACAGCCGATGGTGTAGACCTTCGCGCCCATGGACTCGAACACGCTGCGCGCAATGGACCAGGAAGCGCCGTTGGCACAGTCCAGGCCGATGCGCTTGCCACGCAGGGAGAAGATGCCCTGCGAGATGAGGAAGCCCACGTAGCGGTTGCGGCCGGCGAAGTGATCCTCGACCGCGCCCACCTCGGCGCCCGTGGCCCAAGGAAGCTCAGAGCCCTTGAAGCCCAGGCAGTCGACCTCGCCGTCGAGGTAGGCCTCGACGAGTGCGATGAGGTCGTCGCCGGCCTTCTCGCCGTTGCCGTCCATGAGCTTGATGCCGTTGTCGTAGTACGGGTTGTGAGAGGCGCTCACCATGACGCCGCAGTCAAAATCCTCGGTGCGGGCGACATAGGCAACGCTGGGCGTCGTGGTGACGTGCATGGTATATGCGTCGCCACCGCTGGCAGCGATACCGCTGGCCAGGGCATACTCAAGCATGTAGCTGGAACGACGCGTGTCCTTGCCGATGACGATGCGCGCGCGGCACGGTTCGTCATCACCAGGGTGCAGCTGGCGGGTCAGGCGCTTGAGCTGGCCGTAGTACCAGCCCAGGAAACGGCCGATCTTAAAGGCGTGCTCAGCCGTGAGGCCCACGCCCGCTTCGCCGCGGAAACCGTCGGTGCCGAAATACTTTCCCATAAAGAACCAGTCCTTAGAAATGTCGAGCGCACGGGGCGCATATGTCTGCGACAAGCAAGCGGAGGAAATTCTAGCACGTCGGGCAACATGTCCGCTCACAGCGGGACAAATGGCATATCGGCAGGCGGCGCATGCAGGATTTTGCGGCGTTCTCGACACGTTTGGACGGCCATGCCGCTTTGGCCGTCACCTGTTGTCCACCTTGGCGCTCTCAAAGATGGTGAAGTGGCGCATGTGGTAGTCGATGAGGCCCTCCGCCTTCATGCGCGAAAGCTCGGCCGACAGGGCGCTGCGGTCGACGCCCAGGTATGCCGCCATCTGCTCGCGGTTGACGGTGATGTCAAACGACGAGGAGCCGTGCCTGGCGGCTTGAAACGATAGATACGACTGCACCTTTTCTCGAATGGTGCGAGGGGCGGTGACGAAGGTGCGCCGCGACAGCTCAATGTTGCGCAGCGCAAGCAGGCGCGTGAAATTGTACTGAGCCTTGCGGTGGCGCTCGCAGCCCATCATGCAGGGCGTCATAAACCGCTCGACGTCAAACATGAGGATCTCGCTGTCCTTGTCGGCCACGATGTCGATGAGCAGGGGCTCGGTGGGGGCTCCGGCCGCATAGGCCTCGCCGAAGGTTTTGCCTGGCTCCACCATGACAAGCAAGGTGTTCTCGCCCCAGACGTTTGCGCATTCGACACGCACCGCTCCCTCAAGCACCATACCCATACGCGTGATGGCATCTCCCGCGCGGTAGATAACGTCTCCGCGCGAGTAATGGCGCAGCTCGGGCTTAAGGCACCCGAAGAGTGCCTCCACCTGGCTGCGATCGAGGCCCTCGAACAAAACACTTCGCATGATGTAGTAGAAGTCCATACCCAAGCTCCTTCCCAGGGCGCGCATAGGACGTGCACGCGCATGGATAACGCCGTCCACCATAGCGCCGCCACCGTTTGCACTCAAACCCCTCACAGAGGTGAACGGTAGATGTTTTGACATGAGCGGTTTAGATTTAACAGAAAACCGTTGGTTTTACAACGGATTAGAACCAAAAAGATGGGTATAGTGCGCTTTGTCAAACGAAGTAAAGCGCGCAAGAGAAGACGGAAGGGCCGCCTTCAACCACAAGAATTCACGCGCTGGATCGAAAGGAGCACCACCCATGCTGTTCACCATTCTCGCCATCGGCATCGGCCTCATCATCGCCCTGGGCGGTGCCATCATGCTCGACCGCAACCGCACCGAGGCCGCCGGCCGCGCTGCCTACGCCTTCTCCACCGCATGCGGTCTCGCCCTCGTCGCCGCTCCCATGCTCGGTATCATGTAAGGTCATAGTTGTGTTTAACATGTGATGCGCCCATAATCCGAAAGATTGTACTTGCTTCTTCGTGATTATGGGCGCATAATTCTTTCTTGTCCTCAGCGCTTAGCGCAAAGGACGTCCACGAGAGCCAATGCTTCTTGTGGGCTGGCGATTCTTGCTGTGGGGGTACACCCGGTCCCATACCGAACCCGGAAGTTAAGCCCACACGCGCCGATGGTACTGCAGGGGCAACCCTGTGGGAGAGTAGGGCGTCGCCATCCCACAAGCCGTATTGGCTCTTTTTTTGTTTGTCGGCAGGGTCGAGGTGCTCCCCTGTTGGCACCCAAAGCTTTGCATTTAACATACATTTCAGCGAAGTTAATTTTTCACTACCTGGGGTTTTGCGAAATAACATACATTTCAACAGTTGAAATGTATGTTATTTGCTTCAAGCGGCGGTTATTGCGTGGCCGGAATGTTGTTTGTCGGCCAGATCGGAACAAACGACGATTGCGTGCCCGCGGCCCCAGCGAACGCGTTTCCTACCCTCGCTGCGCAACGGTTGATATTTCACCAAGCCCACTCGTCCGCCTTTTTCCCGGCAACGCAAAAAGGAGGGCGCCCCGTTATGGGAACGCCCTCCTTCGTTTCACCGTGCTGTCGAGCGGGGTCTCTCCCCTACCCGACGTGTATGCGTGCGGCTTTACGCGCAGATGGTGTCGGCGGCAAGCTTACCGGAGGTCAGAGCCCAGCCGTTGTTGGCGCCAGAGGGGCTGTTGGAACCCATGACGGCGCCCACGACCTCGCCGCAGGCGAACAGGCCCTGGATGGACTCTCCGGCGTTGTTCTGAACCTCGAGCGAGCCGTTGACCACGAGGCCGCCCATGGTGGTGGCGTAGCGGGGCTTCTGCTCCACCAGGTAGTAGGGGCCCTCGCCGATCTTCATCTTGAGGTTGTCGCCCGTACGGCCGAACTCGTCCTGGCCAGCCTCGACACCGGCGTTGTAGTCCTCCACGGTCTGCGTGAGCACGGCCGGGTCCATGCCCACAAGGCCGGCGAGCTCCTCAAGGGTGTCGGCATGGGCGAAGATGGGCGTGGAGGAGCCGTTGGCCTCGAGGTAGCCCTCGACGGCCTTCATGTTGAAGCCGGTGCCGGGGAGCTTCGCGTACCAAGCGTCCCAGTTCTCGGCGTCCATGAGCAGGAAGAGCATCGAGCCCATCTGCTGCTGCTCGACCTCGAGGATGTGGTGGTTGGAGTCCTTCTCGTTGACGACGCGCTCGCCCTCGGGGGACACCAGAATGGCGCTCATCGGCCACACGACGAGGTTGCCGTCGATGGTGGACTTGGCGCGGTGCTTGGAGACCTCGACGCCGTTGGGATAGAGCTTGGCATAGTCGAGCATGGTGGTGGCAGCGTCGACGTCGTCGGCCGTGGCCATGGTAAGGCCGTCGCCCGTGGAGGTCAGCAGGCCGTAGTACAGGGAGTGCTCGGCGAGCTCCTCGGTGAGCCAGTCCTCGGCGTTGCCGTAGCCGCCGGTGGCCAGCACGACGGAATCAGCGTGGATGACATAGGTGGTACCGTCGGCGCCCTCGGCCTTCACGCCCACGACGGCGCCGTTGTCGGTCAGCAGCGCCACGGCGCGGGTGTTGGTCATGACGTCGCAGTCGGTGCCGGCGATGGTCTCCTTCAGGGTCTCGGCTGCCATGTAGCCACCGCCCATGTAGGCAAGCTCGCGGTTGTAGGTGTACTCGGCGAGCTGGTGCAGGCCGGCGTCGGTGTTGTACTCCAGGTCGTAGGTCTGGTTGAGCCAGTCGGTAACCTCGCCCACGTTGTAGGCATACAGGCTGATGAGCTCCTCGTCGCACATGTTCTCGCCGTTCTCCTGGAAGTCGGCGATCATCTGCTCGGGGGTGTCCTCGGTCACGCCGCAGTCGATCTGCAGCTGGGAGCCGCACACGACCTGGTTGCCGCCGGACACGGAGATGGAGCCGCCCAGGCGGTAGGTCTTCTCAAGCAGGATGACGTGCTTGCCCTGCTCCTCGAGACGAATGGTGCAGCTCATGCCGGCACCGCCGCCGCCCACGACGATGGCGTCAGCCTCAAGCTCGACCGTCTCAGTGGACTTCTCGGTCTCAACGGCGACGAAGAAGGCCTCGGGGGCGCCGGCCTGCTGGGCGGCGTCGGTCACGGCGTCGATGATGCCCTGGGAGGTGATGGTGGCGCCGGAAACGGTGTCGACGCCGACGCCCTGAGCGTCGACGATGCGCTCGACCATCATGTCGATGGCGCCGTCGCCCACAACGGCGGGCGTCTCGGACTGAGAGGTGACCTCGATGGACTCCAGTGCGGTGTCGGAGAAGGTCACATCGACGACGATGTCGCCGCCGTTGCCCGTGCCGGTGCCCGTGTAAGTACCGGCAGTGAAAGAAAGCGTCTCCTCGGCAAGGGCGACGTGCTTGGTTGCGCCGGAAAGTGCAACGGCGCCAGCCAGGCCTGCAGCCGCGACGGAGAAGCTACGACGGGTGATGTTCTGCGCGTAAAGGCTCTTGGCAAGTTCCATGTATGCCACGCTCCTTAATAAGTGGTTGGTCCCATGTGAGGCATCAGGCCCCATGCCTTGCGGGGTTGCGCGCCAGCCCCGCTCGGCCACAGTGAACTGTACGGCGCACACAGGCGCACAGAAAACGGCACCAAACGGGTACTATGCGAAGAAATACCTGGTAGAATGCAAGCAACCCCATTCGGGTACTTTTTAAAATCCGCAGTGCGACTCATCGGCACACCTCTTTCGCCATGTTGTATCATGACTGTAACTTCCTGATGCAAGAGAGGTGCCCGACGTTGTCGCTCCTGAAAAACCTGCGGCCGTGCTACTTTGGCCTATGCTTCGTCCATATGTGGATCTACTGCACCACGCACCGTCCCTCGGTGAGCGACGACATCTCAACGATGGCTGTGATGTATCTCGTGCAGTCAGCCACGCTCGCCGTATTGCTCCTCGTCGCAATCCGATGCTGGCGCGGCGCAGGCAAACGGCAGCACGACCTACCCGAAGGAATCCTGCGCGCGGCAGACATCGTCAGCGCCGCGTGCATGTCTGCATGCGCACTTGTACTCGCAGGCGTGCTACCGGTGCAGGGAGCCCTCGGCGCCAGCCTCGCAGCCGGAGCGGGTGGCATCGGCGTGACGTGGGCCTATGCGCGTTGGTGCCAGTTCTACGCCAAGCTCGATCTGCGCCTTGCGGGCACCCTTGTCTTTTTGACCATGACGGTAGGATCGGCGGGTAAAACCGTTATCGACCTTCTGGATGCCCCGGCGGCAGGCGCAATCCTCTCCGTGATTCCCTGGGTGTGTTTTGCCTGCGCCGCACAGGCAAAGAAGAACCCGCCTGAGATGTCCACGGAACCCAACATCTATTACAACTGGCGCACCGTTTCCTCGCTGCTGCGCCTGACCGTGGGAGTCGCCATCTTCAGCCTGACCTTCGGCATGGTGCAGTCGGTCATGCTCGAAGGGCTGCCGCAGCCCTACCATGCCTCGGTCCTCGTTCATCATGGCGGCGAAATCGTGCTTGCCCTCCTCATGGTTGGCTGGATCGCGGGGCTCAAGCGCGGACTCAACTTCAGCCGCACCTGGCGCATCATCCTCGTCCTCATGGCCACGGCGCTCATCTTCGAGCCCTACATCGGCCCGGAGGCCTCGAGCTTCATGCTCTCGCTTGTGCGCACGGCGCAGACCTTCCTCATCATCTTCCTGTTCCTCGCGATTGCCGACGTGGCGCGGCACAGCACGTACAGCCCCGCCGCGGTGTTCGCCGCCGGCTGGATCTCCTACTCCCTGCCGTTCACCGTGGGGAAAATGATTGGCGACGAGATGGTCTCCTCAGGGCAGAACTACCTGCTCGCCATGGCGGTCGTGGTGTGGATTCTCGTTATGGTGACCCTCTTTGTGATGGACGCGTCCTCCGACGGCAACCACCTGGTGTTTGCCGAGCTCAATGAGGGCGACGATGAGGACACCCCCGCCAAGCGCACCGCGGCCCTGCACAGCGAACTCGACGCGATGGCCTCCGGTGAGACTAATGCCAACGTGCAAGAAGTCAAAAGCATGCCGCAGGGCAGCGCACCTGACGCACCCGTACAAACCCCAACCACGCATGCCGACCTCATTGGCCAGCGTTGCGAGAAGCTTGCGCAGGAGTACGGCCTCACGCGCCGCGAGTGCGAGATCTTGGGCCTGCTTGTTCGCGGGCGCAGCAAGGCGCACATCGCCGAGGCGTTCATCATCTCCGAGAACACCGTGCGTGGCCACGTTAAGCATATTTATGCAAAGCTCGGCATCCACAACAAGCAGGAACTCCTCGACCTTTTTGAGGCAACTGAGTGCTAATTCACGCCGCCTGTCGAGCGAGCGTATAAATATACAAAATCGCTGCTATTATGCCTCCCAATCTATTGGCAGCGATTGAAAGGCAACTGTATGGCAGCTCATACAAAATCGTCGTTTGCCAGCAAGCTGGGCTTCGTTCTGGCAACCGCTGGCAGCGCAGTGGGTCTGGGAAACCTGTGGCGTTTCCCCACCGTCGCGGCAAAGGACGGCGGCGGCCTGTTCCTGGTCATCTACCTCATCCTGGTTTTCACTCTCGGATACACCATCATGACGAGCGAGATGGCGCTTGGCCGCCGTACGGGCCTGTCTGCCCTCAACGCCTATAAGGCCGCCGAGCCCAAGTTCGGTTTCCTGGGCAAGCTCGCGTTCATCGTTCCGTCCATCATCCTCATGTACTACGTGGTCATTGGCGGCTGGGTGCTCGAGTATCTCTTCGTCTTCATCACGGGATCGGGCGTTGATGCGGCGGCCGACGGGTTCTTCACCTCGTTCATCACCTCGCCCATCGCTCCTTTGGTGTTCACGCTGCTCTTCCTGGCCCTCACCGCGCTCATCATCGCGGCGGGCGTGCAGAAGGGCATCGAGCGCTCGGGCAAGGTCCTCATGCCCATTCTGATCGTGCTTGCCATCGGCATCGCCATCTTCTCGCTCACGCTTTCCACGACCGATGCCGACGGCACCACGCGCACCGGCCTGGAGGGCCTCTCCATCCTCGTCATCCCCAACCTTGAGGGCCTCACGCTCAGCAGCCTGGGCCGCACCGTCATGGATGCCGTGGGGCAGGCGTTCTTCTCGCTGTCCCTGGCCATGGGCATCATGGTCACCTACAGCTCCTACATGCGCAAGGAAGACAACCTTTCCAAGAACGCGCTGCAGGTCATCGGCATCGACACCGCCGTCGCCTTCCTCGCCGGCGTCATGATCATCCCCGCCGTGTTCGTCTTCATGGGCACCGATGGCCTGAGCGCCGCTGGCCCCAGCCTGATGTTCGTCTCCCTGCCCAAGGTCTTTGCCGCCATGGGACCCGTCGGCGGCGTTGTGGGCGCGGTCTTCTTCCTGATGGTGACCCTCGCCGCCCTCACGTCGTGCGTCTCGATTCTCGAGGTCGTCGTTGCCGGCTGTATGGAGCAAACCCACATGCCCCGCGGCAAGGCTACCACCATCGGCTTCCTCGGCGCGGCTGTGGGCGCCGTCATCGTGTGCCTGGGGTACACTGCCTTCTACTTCGAGCTTCCACTCCCCAACGGCACCACCGCCCAGATTCTCGACGTCTTCGACTACGTCACTAACAGCGTGTTCATGCCTGTCATCGCGCTTATCTCCTGCATCCTGTTCGGCTGGGTGCTCAAGCCCTCTTGGGTCACCGATGAGGCCGAGCTGGACGGCCAGAAGTTCTACTTCAAGCGCATGTTCTTCGCAATCATTCGCTACGTTGCCCCCATCCTGCTCCTCATCCTGCTTATTCAGAGCGTCTTGGGCCTGTAAGCCCGCATAGACCCGCAGGGAGCGTCCCTGCAAGAGAGAACCGCCCAAGGGGGTCGGCGCCAATACGGTGCCGACCCCCTTTCTTGTGCGGGCAGAGAAGGACATGTACAGAAACGCTGGACAAGTGCATCATTGCCAACGTGGGCAACGACTCATGCGGGTGTTATGCCCTAAGCACACGTGACATGATCTTGGCCAGCTCGGCACTCTCGATAGGTTTGGAAAGGTGGGCGTTCATGCCTGCGGCCAAGGACTGCTTGATGTCGTCTTCAAACGCGTTTGCGCTGACGGCAACGATCGGCACGGCCAGACCGTCCGCTTTGCCACTCGTGCGAATCTGGCGCGTCGCCTCCAGGCCGTTAAGCCGCGGCATCATTACATCCATCAAAATCAGCTGGAACGTGCCTGAAGGGGCGTTGCAGAACATTTCGACCGCCTCCTGACCATCGCAGGCCTCGGTTACACTGCATCCCATGCCCTCCAAGAACACGCGTAGAATTTCCCTGTTCAGGGCATTGTCCTCTGCGGACAAGACGCTGACACCGCTGAAATCTGCACGCAGCTCGGCATCCTGCTCGCACACTTGCGCCTGGGCCACAGGCAGATGCAATGTGAAGTGGAAGCAGCTCCCTTGGCCAAGATTGCTTTCCAGAGATATGCGCCCGCCCATCATGAGCACGAGGCGGTTGGAAATGGAAAGTCCCAAGCCAGTTCCCTGTCGGCGCTCTGGCAAGGTGTCCACTTGCTCGAAACTCTGGAAGATACGGTCGAAGTCCTCACGCCTGATACCGACTCCATGATCTCGCACGCTGAAGAATATGCTGCTTGTACCCGCCGTCGACTCTTCCTCCCTCACAACGAGCTCGACCGTTGAGTCAGCCGGCGAATACTTGATGGCGTTGCCCAGCAGGTTGATAAGCACCTGGTTGATGCGCAGCGCGTCCCCGCAGAACCAATCGTGCTGCAGGGAAATCTCAGCCTGGAAGACCTGGCCTTTCTCTGCAAACTTGGCATCAAGCATGGAATGGAGGTCGTCCAACAGCTGGCGTAGACTGAAGTCGGCCGTCACCAGGCTCATCTTGCCGCTCTCGATCTTGGACATGTCCAGGATGTCGTTGAGCAACCCTAGCAGGTAGTGCGAGGAGGAGCTCACCTTACGCAGGCACTCGAGCCTGTTCTGCTCGGTTTGATTGTCCTGCAGGGCAATCTCGGTCATGCCGATAATGCCGTTCATGGGCGTGCGAATCTCATGGGACATGCGCGCCAAGAACTCAGACTTCGCCTGCGCCGCTTGGTCGTGGTGCTCCAGGTTGAGGCGGTTCTGCATGATGGCCGCGAGCTGCGTGAGAAGCGCACAATCTCCCTCGGCACGCATCAGCTCCTCGTCGACTCCCACAAACACGATAACATCGGCGAGACAGCCATTGTCAGCCGTGGCAATTGCCAGACCTTTCTTTCCGTCTACCAGGTCTTGCATGACTTTGGGAATGTCGGACAGAGGGTAGAGCTCGCCGAGGTGCAACTGATGCGCCAGACTGCGGCAGTCGTCTTCAGTGCAGTGGAACACAAACTTCTCGGCAGGGAAAGGCTTCCAGCTGTACTCCACACTGCCCGAAAAGTTGCCCTCATGGAACGCCGCAACTATCAGGTTCTCCATACCGTACAACTCGGAGAGCCGCAGCGACACCAGGTCGCTCGCCGCCTCGAAGCTGGCGCTATGGTCGTACATGTTGAGCGCCACAGACGGCAGGCTCATGGGCTCGATGGACCCGAAAGAAACGACTTCACCAAAGGAATGCCCCCGCAGATGAGCCATGCTTGGATCCCAAGGCAAAACGCGCACCCCTTGCCGCTGTGCAGCCTCCAACGCACACGCCGCATGGCGCACAAGCTCGGAGGTGGTCATGTCGGCAACCGTCCATACATAACCGGCATGAAAGTCAAGCTCAAGCGCACTGTCACGCACGAGACCGGTATAGAGCCGCCGCAGGTTCCTCAGGCCATGCCCTGGTTCAACGGGAGAGTCCTCCGGAAGCCAAACGATGAATTCATCGGCGCCAGCGCGTACCGCCACCGTTTGCTGTGTCGTATCGGGATTGCAGAACACCTCGTTCAGTTCCTTGGCAAACTCGGCAAGGAGCACGTCGCCGAAGGTCAGGCCGTATGCCCGCACAAGCGCGCTGAAACCGTCGAGTTCGATGAGCAAAAGGGTGCCAGCAGCGGCCTTTTGGCGCAGCCCGTCGACCGCGTCCATTCCTTGTTTCATGCGATACAGGCCGGTGACAGGGTCCGTCGCCTGCCTACGCTCGCGCTCGGCCTCCTTGACCTTTTCCTCGGTGATATCTCGGATATAGCCTGCTACTTGACGATTTTCGCTTTTGGCATCGCAAAGCACCATGCCGTTGACCAGATACCAGACACCGGGCTTGTCCTCGGGCTGAAAATACACCTCTACCGTCCTGGAGCCCTGCTCCATAGAGATGAGCTCATCGATCTTCTGACGGTCTGCCAAAGAAAGCGCAGACCTGCAAAAACCACCCCAAAAATCAGCCACGCTCCACACACCGGGATACAGCCGACTGTTTACCAGCTCAACCGTGTCTTCCTGCTCGCGATAGGTAAAGAAGATATCGCTGGAGCTCTGCACCGCAACGCGATAGCGCTCCTTTTCCTCACGCAGCTGTGCTTCCGAGCGCTGCTCGCTTTCCGTCAAGTCCTCTACTACCTGATGGAGCTCGTCGATCTCGCGTATGGCAGACGGTTGGAACCCCTTCAGCGCTTCCGTGCCACTGCGGATGCTGTCCATCAGCCGATATACCGGGCGGGAGACATAGCGTACCGCCAGCAACATGACAACAAAGCCGATTGCCGCGCATACGAGGCAGTTCAGCAAGATATGCTGATACAGTTCATCGCCTCCGCTGAAGATAGAGTCCTCAGCGACGAAGCCGCACAGAACCCAGTCTTTGTTATCGAAGGGGACGTTGTTGCTGTAGAGCGTCAATGGCACACTGACGCAATATATGTCCTGATCGCCCACCTTACGGTCGGTCACCTTCGAGAGTGGGCTAGGCGACACGCCCTCCAGCATAAATTCGTTCCCCGTGCGCACCACCGCGTTATAGAGCGAGCCCGTACCCGCCATGGCGCGGTATGTGCCGTCGGGCTGTCGCACCGCCAGCGCATAGCCCGCGTTGAGGTCGGCGTCAAGATCGCGCACGGAGAGATACGAGTTGACCAGATAAGAGACAGACACCTCAACACCCATCACACCGTACACCGTGCCGTCGTATATCAGAGGCACAGAGTAGGTAATCATCTTATGGTTGTCTAAGGGGCTGTCCTCGAGAATGAAAGGCTCGGACCAGTACCCGAGATTGACGACGTCCACGCCAGGGTTGTCCTGTGCCAGCTCATAGGGCACGTAAAAGAAATCGTCCGCACCACGCTCGCCGCTCCCAAGGAAACGGAAGCCTTTGTCCCACGACGAGTCCAAGGGGATGTTCGCCTCGCGCGCAAGGGTCTCGTCACCGCGTTCCAACAGCAGGTCAGAGTTGGAGACCGCCTCGCTGACCGGGTCGGAGTCTCGCAGGAAAAACCCGTTATATGCGCCGGGCTCCGCAGTGTCTCCCGTGTTGCCAAACACGACGAACAGGCCGCACGTGGTCGACCTCTGCAGGTAACCCAGCAGGTCGGAGAACACTGTCTGCGACAGTTGCCTTTGCATGGCATCGGACCCCAGGAATTGCTCCACTCCCACCCCGGTGGAATCCAGGAGCTTCGCCAACTCCGCGTTGATATGGTCGCCTTCGGTGCGAACCACGCTCCAGCGGCCCACCATCTCGCCTTCCAGAGCCACCTCGCGGTTTTCCACGATGGCCTGGTCGATGCTCACGGCGTTGTTCTCCATCGTCTCTTTCGCCCCACTGACGACGAGGGTCACGAACGGCAGGATGCCTTGAATCAGGACCACGGTCGCCAGCGGCGCAAGCAAGAGCCATGCCAGTGACTTTTGTCGCTTCTTCACAAGGCTTCCTCTCTCAAGTTCTCAGCCGTAGGTGCCAAGGCATCGCTACCGACACGCTACTCGTCGGACTGGGGATGCGCCTTTGCCTCCAGCTGGGCGCAGAAGTCCTCATACCATGCGTCAAACGCCTCATCGCTCACGTAAGGCTCCAGCGCTTCCGCCCTGCTCGCACCCTGCGCAACTTGCTCGTCGATGGCTTCGCGGTCGGCCTGTGCCTTGTCGGAGAGGTTGTAATCGAGCACCCTGCGCGTCACGTATCCGTTTGCAAAGCACGAGGGCGTATAGAACTTATCGAAGTCGTAGTTCTCCATGACCTCCTTGAGACAATCAAAGGCCTTGGAGCTGATGGACAGGTTGCCAGCCGCAATGACGTCGTCGAGGGCCTCCACGGTGTTCGCGTCATTGCGAACGGGCAAGTAAGAACTCGCACAAGCAAACGTCAGACTGTTCTCCTTCTCGGTGAACCACTTCAGAAACTCGCAGGCTGCATATTCGTGTGTGGCGTCGGACTTGGTCACGCACATGCCGGCACCCTGCTGAACATGTATGACGTTGCCACCCTCGAACACAGGCGCGGGAAGAATCGCATAGCCGATGGGATAGCTCTCCTCGTCGCCGATCACCTGGTCGGGGAAGTATGACGCGGAGGAAGAGGAACCCGTGTAGGCCAGAATATCGCCGGTCTTCACATCGTCGGAGCGGAACTTGCCTAGGCTGTTGAACCAGCCGCTCACGTAGGGCACATAGTAGTTGTCCCACAGACGGCGAATGGCGTCCTTGTCGCAATTGATCGTGACGTTCCCGTGAACATCGACATCGAAGAGATCGATGCCCTGCTGCTTCATGCCGATGATGAAGTAGTTGCTCATGGAGTCGCGGCCGTACAGGGCCTTGCCGTCGTCGGGCACATCGGGGGTCTGAGCGTCGGTCCACTCGTAGTACTCCTCGGCAACTTTGGTGATGCCCTCGAAGGTGCGCAAGTCATCGAGCGTCGCACCCGTTGCCTGGGCGAACGGCTCCCAATCGGTGGTATTAACCATGGTTATCTCGGTCGACTTGGCCACAGGAAACAAGTAGAGCTTCCCGTCGTGGTTGAAGTAGCCCTCCTCGATATAAGAAGGCACATATTCCTTGAGCTCGTCTTCAGTGAAGTAGCCAGAGAGGTCAGCCAGCAGGTCTTCCTGCTCTAAGGCGTATGCGGTGTCGCCATAGGAGGAGAACACGTCGGGCAGGGGCTTTGAACCAACGACACCGGCGGCCGAGTCGGTGATGGCCTGTTCAAGGTCGCTTACAGAACCCTGACTCGACCCCTCCACGTAGATGCCCTTCTCCTGACCCACGGTGGAATTGAACTCAGCCACGAGGTCGTCGAATGCCGCTTGCTGGGCACCGTTGTAATAGTGCCAAACGGTGAGAGAAACAGGGTTGTTGGGATCAAGCTTCGCGTCGTTCTGCTGCGACTGGGACTCTGAACAGCCGCCCAGTGCAAAAAGCGCAAGCACACAGGCCATGGCCAATACGAATGACGTTCTCTTCATCAAACTGCTCCATCTCATATGGCAGCGCACAGCAGGCCATTCGCGTGGCGGTGCGACAGCAAAACCTGAAACGGAAATTTTAGGGTTCCGACAAGGAATATTCAACTGTCAACATAGGGCCGATTTGCAGCGACGTGGAGACCCGCATCGTCTACCGGAACGCATAGGCACCAGAAATCAAAAAAGGGGCGCCCCGGCTTGTCACCGGAGCGCCCCCGCCTTACGGAAGTGCTAGTTCTCGCGCCTGCGCGGGATGACGAACAGGCACGCCAGGCCAGCGGCCAGAGAGGCCAGGCCGAGGTTTGCCAGCGCCGCCATCAGGCCGTCGGGAGTCTCATCGGCGGTCTTGGGGATGGCAGGCTTGCCAGCGCCAGGCTTAGAATCCGGCTTCTGGTCGGGGTTGGGCTCAGGCGACATGGGAGCAACCGGGATAACCGGCGACTCGCCCTCGCCCGTGGTGCCGTTACCGGCCGTCGCCACAGCCACGTTCCTGAACTCCTTGCCCAGGTCGTTGGCAGTGATGGTGTAGCCGTAGTACAGCGTTACGGTCTCGCCGGGAGCCAGGCTCTCGATAAGCTCGCTTTCGCCCTGGACCAGGAAGGTGCCTGCGAGCTTGTCCATGACCTGGACGTCCTTGAGGGTCTGGTTGCCCTTGTTGGTCACGGTGACCTCGAAGCTCACGGTCTCGCCCTCATTGAAGGACACGCCGTCGGCGGGTGCGGACGCGATGGTCTTCGTGACCTCGAGAGCGTTGACAACCTTCTCGACCACGACGTCGTCCTTGCCGTCGAACGCCTTGCCGCCCTCGAAGGAGACGGTGGCGGTGTTGGTGAAGCCGCCGGCCAGGATGTCAGCCTCGGTCACGGTGTAACGCGCGGTGGTGCTCACGGTCACGCCGGGCTCGACGTTCTCGAACACGGTCTGACCGATGATCTCGACGCCCTCCTGCTCGACGAACGTCATGGTGCGGGCCTCACCGTACACGTTGGTGGCGGTGAGGGTGAAGTCTACCGTGTCGCCCAGCGCATAGGTACCGTTCTCGTGCGTCTTGTTGATGACGAGGCTGGGGTCAACGGGGTCGTCGTCAGTGCCGTCGGTCACCGTGAGGGTGCCGAGCTCCTCGGAGACGACGTAGTTGGACTGCTTGGCCGTGGCGCCCTCGGCGGCCCAGTCGATGGCGTAGGTGTTGGTGCTGGAGCCCACGAGCGTCTGGGAGCCGGTGGTGGCGAAGGGCGCGGACTCGCCGGCCACGAAGCCGGAGACGCCGCCCTCGGCCGCGAGGGCCTCGCCGTCGTAGACCTTGGAGGCGCTGGGCGTGGCGACCGTCAGCGTTGCGGGCGTGATCTGGTAGGCCACGTCGACGCTGCCGGCGTAGTTGCCCTTGCCGGTGACGGTCACGGTCACGGTGCCGGCGTTGGTGAGGTCCTCGCTGTAGGTGAGGTCGTAGTCGACGCCCTCGACCAGCTCGGTGTCGCCGTCCTTGACGGTGGGCTTCTGCGCCTGCTCGGAGCCGTTGTACACGACGTCGGGCAGTTCGCCCACGGTCATGCCGTTGCCGGGCTCGGGCGCGATGCCCTTGGGGGTGACCGTCAGGGTGCCGTAGACGTACGTGATGTCGTAGTTGTCGACATCCGTACCCTCGCCAGACCTTGCAACGAACGTGTTCTGGCTGGAACCAACGGGAATCTGGGAGCCGAAGAACTCGTACTCCAGGGTCTCGCCTTCCACGATTCCCTCGCCTGCGGTAACCGTGGCCTCATGGGCGGTGAGCTCGACGCCGTTGTAGACCTGCGTGGCATCGGCAGAGGTGATCGTGACGGGACGCTTGGCCACAGAAAGCGTCGCCTTGCCGAAAGAAACATTGGCAAACTGGTCGGTGACGTCCTCGCCAGCCGCGTTCTCGATAACGTAGGAGTCAACCTCGGCGTAGCTGCCGCCCACGTTGGTCTGAGCACCCTTCACAACAGCGGTAAGCGTGAAGCCGGCAGGCAGGCCGTAGACGTCGTAGCCAGCGGCCTCGAGAGGCGTACCGTCGTAGGTCTTGGAAGCGCCCTGGGGCACGATGACGATTGCCGCCTGGCTCTGGGTCACCTCGAGAGTGCCGATGTTCTCGACAATCTCGTAGTTGGCTGCCTTGGCGTTGTCGTCCCAGTTCAGCTCGTAGGTGTTGTCGCTCGTACCCACGAGAGCCTGGGAACCGGTCGTGACAAGCGTTGCAGACTCGCCAGCCACAAAGCCAGAGACCTTGCCTTCGGCCGTAAGTGCCTCGCCGTCATACGCCTTAGACGCGCTGGGCGTGGTGACCGTCAGCGTGGCGGGCGTGATGACGATGGTGCCGGTGCCCTTCTGGATGTTGAGGTTTGCCGTCACGTCCTCGCCCTGGGCGTTGACGATGACGAGCTCGTCGACGTTGGCAACGACGGGTGCGTCGCCCGTCACGTCGGTGGCCTGCGCGTAGGAAATCGCGGACTTCACCGAGTAACCCTTGGGCAGGCCGGTCACGGTGACGTTGACGCCGTGAGCGGTGCCGTCATAGACACCGGTGTAGCTGGCAGGCGTGGCCACGATCTCGTCGGTGGTCTCGGTCACCGTGAGAGTGCCGAGCTCCTCGGAGATCACGTAGTTGGACTGCTTGGCCGTGGCGCCCTCGGCGGCCCAGTCGATGGCGTAGGTGTTGGTGCTGGAGCCCACGAGCGTCTGGGAGCCGGTGGTGGCAAAGGGCGCGGACTCGCCGGCCACGAAGCCGGAGACGGAGCCCTCGGCCGCGAGGGCCTCGCCGTCGTAGACCTTGGAGGCGCTGGGCGTGGCGACCGTCAGCGCGGCGGGCGTGATCTGGTAGGTCACGTCGACGCCGCCGGCGTAGTTGCCCTTGCCGGTGACCGTGACGGTCACGGTGCCGGCGTTGGTGAGGTCGTCGCTGTAGGTGAGGTCGTAGTCGACGCCCTCGACCAGCTCGGTCTCGCCGTCCATGACGGAGGGCTTCTGAGCCTGCTCGGAGCCGTTGTACACGACGTCGGGCAGTTCGCCCACGGTCATGCCGTTGCCGGGCTCGGGGGCGATGCCCTTGGGGGTGACCGTCAGGGTGCCGTCGGCCTGGGAAGCGATGTAGTAGTTGCTCTCCAGCGCGGTGCCCCACGCGATGCTGTCGACGGCGTTGACCGAGGAGCCAACCTCAGTCTGCGAGCCAGAAGTCACGGCATGCGCGGTCTCATCGGCAACGAGGCCGTCGATGGTGCCGCCAGCCGTAAGCGCGCTTCCGTCGTACACCTTGGAGGCGCTCAGGGCAGCCACGGTGAGCGGGGCCTTGGTGATCTTGTAGGTCTTGGTCACGGTGCCGGTGTAGTTGCCCATACCGGTGATCGTAACGGTGATATCGCCGGTGACGTTGGTGAAGTCGTCCTTGTCGTAAGAGACCGTGTAGTCCTCGCCCTCGACAAGGGCGTTGCCCTCGGCATCCATCACCACGGGGAACCACTTGTGCTGCTGGCCGTCGTAGACGGAGTCGGCCGGGTCGTCGACCGTGACGCCCTTGAAGGTATCGGGGTTCTCGGGATCGGGGACGATGGACTGGGCGGAAACCGTCAGGGTGCCGTAGACGTACGTGACGTCGTAGTTGTCAACCTTCGCGGTCTCGCTCGAAGTGGCGACAAACGTGTTCTCACTGGATCCAACAACAGTCTGGGTGCCGGAGATCTCGTATGCCAGGGTCTCCCCTGCCACGAATCCCTCCCCGCCGGCGACGGTGACGTCAGACTGCTCGTTCTTGGTCAGCGCAATGCCGTCGTAGACCTTGGAGCCGTCGGCGGAGGTCAGGGTGACGGTGCGCCTGGCGATGGTCAGCTCGTTGTCGACGACTACGAACTCGACCTCGGCGAAGTTGGCGTTCGTGTTAGCGAAGTCGGAGGACTTCAGCTGCATCTCGTAGGTGCCTGCGTCAGTGCCGCGCACGGTGGCGTCGCCGGTGAAGGCGAAGTCGGCCTGCGTGTACAGCGGGTCGGAGGCCACAAAGTCGTAGCCCTCGGCAGACTTCTCGGTGCCGTCGTACGTATAGGAGCCGCCGCGCTCGGTGACGGTGACGACGACCTTGCCGGTGGCAGGCGTCACCTCGAGGGTGCCCTCGTCCTTAGTGATGGTGTAGTTGTCGGCCCTGAAGCCCGCGAGCTCGGTGTAGGCGATGGTGTTGGTTACCGGGCCCTCTTCCACCTTGGTCACGGTGCCAGTGGCGCGCACGTCGGCGACCTCGCCGGTGACGAAGCCCTTGTCGCCGGACTGCTCCCAGCCGCTGACCTCGGTCAGGCTGTGGGCCTGGCCGTCATAGGGCCAGGTCTTGGAGCCGGAGGAGAGCTCAACCTGGCGCTTGAGGATCTGGTAGGTCACCTGGGCCGTGCCGGCATAGTTGCCCTTGCCGGTGACGGTCACGGTCACGGTGCCAGCGTTGGTGACGTCGGCGCTGTAGGAGAGCTCGTAGTCGGTGCCCTCGA
This sequence comes from uncultured Coriobacteriales bacterium, assembly GCA_934636245.1. GTDB lineage: Bacteria > Actinomycetota > Coriobacteriia > Coriobacteriales > UMGS124 > UMGS124. Next base: position 235,689 of record CAKUAI010000001.1, on the reverse strand, counting down.
CCAGCGTCTTGTCGCCGTCCTTGACGACGGGCTTCTGCGCCTGCTCGGTGCCGTTGTACACGACGTCGGGCAGGGTGTCCACGGTCATGCCGTTGTCCTCGGTGGGCTCGATGCCCTTGGGCGTGATGGTCAGGGCGCCGTCCACGACCACGAAGGTGACCTTGGAGAAGCTGGCGCTCGTGTTCTTGAAGTCGTCGGCCTTGAGCTCCATGTCGTAGGTGCCGGCGTCGGTGCCGCTCACGGTCGCATCGCCGGAGAACTCGAAGTCGGCCTGCGTGTAGAGCGGGTTGGAGGCGGCGAAGTCGTAGCCCTCGACCGTCTTCTCGGTGCCGTCGTAGTCGAAGGAGCCGCTGTGCTCGGTGATAGTGACGACGACCTCGGAGTCATTAGCGGTGACGATGAGCTGGCCGAAGGAGCGCGTGATGAAGTAGTTCTCGTCAAGCGTGCCTTCGTTCAGCGTGTAGGTGAACTCGTTGAAGCTCTCGCCGGCAAGTGTCTGCGAACCGGTGATGTTGTAGGTCGCACCCTCGCCGTCGACAAAGCCAGCGCCGCCGACGGTCACGTCAGACTGAGCGTTCCTCGTGAGCGGGGTGCCATCGTAGGGCTTGGTAGCACCTGCCGAGGTCAGGAACACGGGACGCATGGTCACGCCAACCTTCTCGGAGGAAGTGGCGTACTGGCCCTCGGCGTAGTTGGACCCCGTGGCGCGCAGCTGAACGGTCGCGCTGTCGCTCACGTTCGTTGCGGTGATGGCAGTCGGGTCGCTCAACCAGGTCTTGCCGTCGAGACTGTACTCAACGGTCAGGGCGTTGCCGTGCTTGTCCCTGGCGCTTGCCCTGTTAGCCGAAAGCGGAGTGCCGTCGTACATCTTCTCGACGTCGCTGGTGTACCACGTAACGCCGTCTGCGTCGATCTGGCCACCCTCGATGGTGAGCTCGCCGTCTTCGACGATGAACTCGACATTGGAGAAGTTAACGTTGGTGTTGGAGAACTGCCCCTCAATGAGACCCATGGTGTAGGTGCCCTTAGCGGTGCCCTTTGCCACAGCCTCGCCGGAGAAGGCGAAGTCGCCCTGCTTGTACAGGGAGTTGGAGATGGACGCGACGGTGTAGCCGGTCACGGTCTTCTCGGTGCCGTCGTAGGCCTCCGTCTTGCTGTTGCCCTTGACGGTGACGGCGACCTTGTCGGCAACGGGCGTCACGTCGAGGATGCCCTCGTCCTTAGTGATGGTGTAGTTGTTGGCCCTGAAGCCCGCGAGCTCGGTGTAGGCGATGGCGTTGGTCACCTTGCCATCGGCCACGGAGGTCACGGTGCCGGTGGCGCGCACGTCGGCGACCTCGCCGGTGACGAAGCCCTTGTCGCCGGACTGCTGCCAGCCGCTAACCTCGGTCAGGCTGTGGGCCTTGCCGTCGTAGGTCCAGGTCTGGGATCCGGAGGTCAGGTCCACCTGGCGCTTGAGGATCTGGTAGGTCACGTCGAACTTGCCTGTGTAGTTGCCCTTGCCGGTGACGGTCACGGTCACGGTGCCGGCGTTGGTGACGTCGGCGCCGGTCTCGTCGGCGCTGTAGGAGAGCTCGTAGTCGACACCCTCGACGAGCGTCTTGTCGCCGTCCTTGACGACGGGGGCCTGGCGCTGGGGCTGGCCGTTGTACACGACGTCGGGAAGGGTGCCCACGGTCATGCCGTTGTCCTCGGTGGGCTCGATGCCCTTGGGCGTGATGGTCAGGGTGCCGTCCTCAATCACGAAGGTGACCTTGGAGAAGCTGGCGCTCGTGTTCTTGAAGTCGCCGGACTTGAGCTCCATCTGGTAGGTGCCGGCGTCGGTGCCGCTCACACGGGCGTCACCGGAGAACTCGAAGTCGGCCTGCGTGTAGAGCGGGTTGGAGGCGTCGAAGTCGTAGCCCTCGACCGTCTTCTCGGTGCCGTCGTAGCCGAAGGTGCCGCTGTGCTCGGTGATGGTGACGACGACCTCGGAGTCGTCGGCGGTGACGATGAGCTTGCCGTACTTGGACGTCACCAGGTAGTCGGCCGCGTTCGTGCCCTCGTTGAACTCATAGGTGAAGGTGTTGTCGCTCTCGCCCACTGCGGTCTGAGAGCCGGTGACAGTGATAGTCGCGCCCTCGCCGTCGACAAAGCCGACGCCCTCGCCCTTCGGGGTGGCGGTGACGGTACCGTTGGTGAGCGCAGTGCCGTCGTACGTCTTGTTGGCGTCCTCAGAGGTAAGCGTGACGAGACGCTTGGTGATGGCGATGCTCTCGGAGCTGGTGGCGTACTGGCCCTCGGCGTAGTTGGGGCCGGTCGCACGGAGCATGACGGTCTGATGGCCGAAGTGCGTGAGGTTGACCTGATCCGGGTCGCTCACCCACGTCTTGCCGTCATCAACGCTGTACTCAACCTTGAGGGCGTTACCGTTCTTGTCGGTCGCGCTCGCTTCGTGGGCGGAAAGCGGATCTCCGTCATAGACCTTCTGTTCGTCTTGGGTGCGCCAGTCGACGCCGTCGACGTCGATCTCGCCGCCCGTAATGGTGAGGCGACCGTCATTGACGATGAACTCGACGTTCGTGAAGTTGTCGCTCGTGTTGGAGAACTGGTCAGCGTTGAGGCCCATGTCATACGTGCCAACAACAGTACCCTTGGCCACGGCCGTACCCGTGAACTTGATATTGGCCTCGGTATAGGCGGCGTTGTTAGAGATGACGGTATAGCCGGTCACCATCTTTTCGGTGCCGTCGTAGGCCTCCGTCTTGCTGTTGCCCGTGATGGTGACGGTGACCTTGTCGGTGACGGGCGTCACCTTGAGGGTGCCGTTGTTCGTGGTGAATCTGTAGTTGCTGGCCTTGGTGTTAGCGTTGAGCTTGTACGCGAAAGCATTTTCAACTTTGCCCACGTTGGTGATAGAGGCAGAGTACGTGAACGTCGCGCCCTCGCCTTCAGCAAAGCCGGAGACGGTCTCCATCTCATGCTTGGAGTGCGTGGTTCCGTCGTAGGTCCACTCGCCAGAAGCGGAAGTCATAGTGACCTCAGCCTTGTTGATGACGAGTGTGCCATTCTCGGTATTAACCGTGAACTGGTCGGTCACAACATTGCCGTTGCCATCGGTCACAACGGGGGTGCCGGTAATGTTGTTGGTGTACTTGCCAGCGTCAATCTTGCTCGGGTTCTCGGTCGTAAGGCCAGAGACGGTGTACGTGATGCCGTCGATAACGAAGGTATCAGTCTCGACACCTGCTGCCTCATGAGCCTTGCCGTCGTAGGTGGCAGTGGCAGAGTTCGCCTTGACCGTGACCTCGTACTTGGCGTCGCGGCTCGTGACCGTGAGGGTGCCCTCGGTCTTGTTGATGATGTAGTTGTCGGGGTTGGTGCCCTCGTTCAGCGCGTACGTGAATGCGTTAGGCGAGCTACCCACAACAGTCTGAGAGCCCGTGAAGGTGTACGTGGCACCCTCGCCCGGTGCCCAGCCGGACTCAGTCTTAAGCGCGGTGCCACCGTTGACAAGCGCGGTACCGTCGTACTCCTTGGAAAGATCGGCCGACTTGAGGGTGACCTGCGCCCTGGCAATACCAACATAGCCGTCGGTCACTTCGAACACGACATTCGTAAAGTTGGCAGCATCGCCGTTGGAGAACTGGTCGGCCTTGAGGCCCATGATGGTCAGACCAGCGTCAGTGCGCTTCGCCTCGGCGGTACCCGAGAAGACAACCTTGTCCTGGGTGTAGAGCTCGTTGTTGGACGAGAAGGTATACCCAGAGGTACTGAGTTCCTCGCCGTTATAGATGCGCTTTTCATGGTTGCCGACGATGGTGACAACGACCGTGGCCTTCACGGGGTTGACCGTGAGGGTGCCCTCGTGGGTCGTGATGGTGTAGTTGTCGGCGTTGGTACCCTCGGTCAGCGCATAGGTGAACGTATTGTCAGATTCACCTCGATTGAGCTGGGAACCGGTGACGCTGTAGGTCGCACCCTGGCCCATGACAAAGCCGTCGCCGGAGACGGTGACCTCGCCCTTGACCAGAGCCGTGCCGTCGTAGGTCTTGGTGGCGGAGGCGGACGTCAGCGTGACTTCGCGCTTCTCGACGGTGACAGAGCCGTCCTCAACAATCTCAAACGTCACGTTGGAGAAGTTGTTGTTGATGTTCTCGAACTGCTCGGCCTTGAGGCCCATGACCGTGGTGCCGGCGTCGGTGCGCTTGGCGCTCGCCGTATCCTTGAATGTAAAGTCGACATCCGCCTTTGCGCCATATAGGTCGGAGGCGACGCCATCGACCGTGACGCCCTCAACGCTATAGCCAGTCGCAACGTGCTCAGCGCCGTCGTACAGCTGGGTATTCGTGTTGCCCTTAACCTTGACAACAACGGCCTGCTCGTTCGCGGTCACCTTGAGGGTACCCTCAGACTTGGTGATAGCGTAGTTATCAGGATTGGTGCCCTCGTTCAGTGCATAGGTAAACGTGTTGGCGGATGTGCCCGCGTTGGTCTGGGAGCCGGTGACGCTGTACGTTGCGCCCTGGCCCTCGACGAAGCCGTCGCCGGAGACGGTGACCTTATCATTGGTCAGAGCCGTGCCATCGTAGGGCTTGGAAGCATCGGCAGACGTCAGGGTGACGGGACGCTTGGCGATTTCCAGCTTGCCATCTTTGGTGGAAACGGCAAACTGAGCGGTCACGTCGTTGCCAGCGGGGTCAGTCACCTTGGCGGTGCCGGTAACAGTGTTGACGTACGTGCCAACGTCCGTTCCCTTGACCTCAGCGGTCAGGCCGGAAACGGTGTACTCGACACCGTCGATCTTGAACTTGTCAGTCACAAGACCGGAGGCGGTGTGCTCCGTGCCGTCGTAGGTGGCAGTGACAGAGTTAGCCTTGACCGTGACCTCGTACTTCGCGCCACGGTTGGTGACGGTGAGCGTGCCAGGGTCCTTCGTCAGGTTGTAGTTCTTTTCGAGATCCGTACCAGCCATAGGCGTGACGGTCTCGATAGTGCTCTTACTTGAGCCGACCTGAATCTGCTGGCCGGCATACGTGCAGCTCTCGATGCCCTCACCCGCGGCGAAGGAGCCAGAAACAACCTCGAAAGCAGTTGCGACGAGCGGGGTGCCGTCATACTGCTTGGTATCCTCCACGGGCTTAATGGTCACAGCGCGCTTGGCAATCGTCAGCGTGCCGTCGACCCTCGTCACCTCAAACTGAGAGGTGACGTCATTGCCAGCCTCATCCTTGATAACAGGCGTGCCCGTGATGTGGTTGGTGTACTCACCAGCGTCGATGCCCTCGGGATTCGAGGTCGTGAGGCCCTCAACCGTGAACGTATGGCCATTGGCAATGACCGTTGTGGACTCGAGGCCCCTGGCCTCATGAACCATACCGTCATAGGTTGCGGTAGCAGAGTTAGCAACAACCGTGACCTGGTACTTCTCTGCGCGGTCGGTAACCGTGAGGGTACCGTCGGTCTTGGTGATGGTGTAGTTCTCAGCCTTCGTGTTGCTGTTCAGCGTGTAGGTGAAGGCGTTGGCGGAGCTGCCCACAACCGCCTGGGAGCCCGCAAAGGCGTACGAGGCGCCCTCGCCCGGTGCCCAGCCGGACTCAGTCTCAAGCGCGGTGTCTTCGTTGACAAGCGCGGTACCGTCGTACTCCTTGGAAAGGTCGGCGGACTTGAGGGTGACAGGGCGCTTAGTAATAGTAAGCGCGCCATCGGTCACATCAAAACGAATGCTAGCGCTGGTATAGTTGCCAGAGACACCGTCCACAAGCGTAAAGCTCGTGCCAGCAAGTCCCATGGTGTAGGTGCCAACATTGGTGCCAGTCGCCTTGGCAGCCACATCGTTGCGCAGGACAACCTGATTCTCAGTAATTAGGTTGGTGCTGATAGACTCAACCGTAAAGCCCTCGACGGACTGCTTAGTGCCGTCATAGGTCTTGGAGCCCGTGGCGCCCTTGATCTTAATGACGATCTCATTAGCGTAGGGTTTGATGAGAAGGTCGCCATTCTTGGCCTCAGTAACAATGTACTTGCACGTGGCGTCCACCGTGCCAACAACACCATCGGCAAACTTCGTACCATCGGGCAACATTGCTGCATAGGTGCCAACGTTCGTACCAGCAGCACGAACGGTAACGGCCGAGAAATCGGCACCCTCAGGCGCGCCGGTAAAGCCAGACACGCTCTGCTCGGTGCCATTATACGTCTTGGTGTCGGAATTCGCGATCAGAGTCACGTTCTGGTAGTAGTTGACGTTGATAACGCTGGAACCATCGCGGTTGACCGTAATGGTCGCGTCCTGGCCGGGCACCACGGTGTAGCCGACAATGGTCTTGGCACAATCGGTCACGCTGACAACGCTACCCCAAGCAGCGGACTTGGTGTCGGAATCGGCAACCTTGGTTTCGGTACCGTTGAGGTAGTAATTGACCGTGTAGGCGACGGAATCCTTCTCATACAGGAAGGTAACGGTGTTGTCGCCCTCGCCAATCTTATGCGTGACTTCGGCAGGGCAACCGGCAATCAGATGGTAGCCATCAATCGTCTTGGCCGTATCGGTGCAGTCCTCACCCAACTCGCCATAGCGCGTGTCGGCAGAGGCCAGCTCAGTCGCGGTGCCATTTTCCAGATACTTGACCTGGTAAGAAACGAGCGGCGCCCAAGTGGCCTTAAGAGTCACGTTGTGGGAAGGCATGGTGAAGGTATCGCCGCTCGCAAGAGTGGCGGCGTTGTCCAGACCCGTAACGGTCCAGCCAGTGAACTTGTAGTTCTCACGCGTGGGCTCATGCCGCACGGTCTGAGTCGAACCTTCCGGCGCCGTGTACATCGTGGCATCGGGGCTGCCCCAGGTTCCACCGTCCAGGTCGTAAATAACCTGATAGCCACCGACATACTTGGCATAGAAGTACGTGGTATCATTCACCGTATACGGGAACGTCGCTGGCTGCGTGAAGGACTGGTCGAGATACCAGTTCGAGAACGTATAGGTGACGCCGTTTACCTCTTTGGTGACAGGAAGGTTGGCCGCATTTACATCAGCAGGCTCGGTCTCGTTACCCTTCACATAGTTCTTCGATCCCAGCTGGGCAAACTGAGTGCTCCCCGCATCGCGCAGGTAGTACTTGACAAGCACAACATTCTTGCACTTGATGGAAACATTGCAGTCAAGGTGTTTGTCAGGATTGGTACCGTTGTTCTTGGAGATTTTCGCAGGAACAAGCGAAATCTCTTCGACATCATCCTTGGTAATTTCAACACCAGGAAGTTGCGCTTGAATGACCGACTTGTAGTTCTCGTAAATCTGGTTCCAGGCATCAGAGTCCCTGGGCACAACATTGGTGCCGTTGGGCCAAGAAACTACACGCTGGTCGACGTTGTCAAAGCAGTTCTTATCATTGGACCACGTCGCACCAGTAACATTGACGGTTGCAATGCCGTATTGGGGACCCCAGTTTCCCGTATCGTTGGAGTTTGCGTCCTTCGTCGGGTCAAGCAGATAGTACACGCCGGCCTGATCCGTCGCCTCAGTAACGGCCTCGACCGTGATGTCCTTCGTCGCGATCACCGACGAACCATCGGCATTGACAAACGTGAGGCTCACCGTTGCGGTGCCCTGGCGAAGGCCCGTAACCAAACCGCTCTCATCAACGGTCAAAATCTCCTCGTTGGAGGAAGCCCAAGAGGCGGTGCCATCCGCATCGGCAGGATCGGTCACAGCAGTCAGCTGAAGCGTGGAGAACTGAGTTACCGAGCTCTCGCCCGAAATAGAAACGCTCGTGACGGGCGTGGCGGCGACAACGTGAATCGTGTAGGTGTCTTTACTCGTCCCAATGAAGAAGGAAACCGCATCGGTGATAACTGCATCGCCCACGGCAACACCAGTTACAGTCGCGGCGGCACCATTGCCTACAACAGTAGCGACTCCTTCGTTGTCGCTCGTCCAAGTATGCGTGTATCCATCATAGGAACTGGTCAGCGTAATCGTCTGACCGACCGTGATTGTCTTTTCTGCGACAAGGGCCGCAGCATTGACGTCTGCGTCACCGTTGCCCGTTTCGGCAACGGAGGCGGCACCATTGGCGTCAGCGGCAGTGTCGCCCGCGGGGGTGTTGCCCTCGGTCGTGGTCGCGATGCCCTCGCTGGGTGCGACGGTGTCGGCCGCGCCCTCGTCGGTCTTCGGCTCGTCGGCAGGAGTCTCGGCGACATCCTGGCCCTGCGAGGCATCGCCGGCGGGCGCGACTACTTCAGGAGCCGAGGTCGGCTTAGACTGAGGGGGGGGGGCAATTTCAACCTTAACGGTAACGTTCGAGTCGAGAGTTGCTTCATCTATGGTATAGAGTCCCTGCGCGTCCGCATGGAGCTCAGTTTCCTGGCCGTTGACCAGGGTCTTTACGGCTTTAAGGTTATAGCCAGCCATGGGTGCAACGCTAAAGACAAACGCTGCATGCACAGGCACGGTGATAGACTCTGTGGGTGCCGTAAAGGCTTGACCGTTGTAGTACAGAGTGGCGTTGGGAACATCAATCCCAACGTTTACTTGGCGATTTGTTTCCGCCTCAGCAGCGGCCTGCTCAGCGGCGGCTTGGTCAGCGGCAGCCTGCTCGGCAGCGGCCTGCTCGGCGGCGGCTTGGTCAGCGGCAGCCTGCTCAGCAGCGGCCTGCTCGGCAGCAGCGCGCTCAGCCTCGGCAGCTGCGGCAGCCTCAGCTTCAGCAGCAGCCTTCGCCTCATCGGCGGCCTGCGCCTCGTTGACCGCCTGGTCGCCCGCTGCCGCCTGCTGCTCCTGAGCCTCAGGCTCGTACACCTCCCCTACGGCCTCTTGAGTGTCTTGCGGTGTAATGGCCTCTGCCAGGGCACGGGTAGCACCCGTCGGCCACATGGAAAAGACCAGCAGCGCAGACATTGCTGCAGAAACGACCCTTTGTGACAAGGGCGCTTGCACACTGTGCCGTCGTGCTTCGCTTTCGCTTCTCTTTGTCATCTCTCCACTCCTTCGGACTCTGTGGGCGTCTCCACGCATGACAAACACCTATATGGTCCCACCGGTGCACTCAATAACCTATGCATCGGTAGACCCATACACGTATATATTTTAGTCAATGTCCGGACAGAAAAATTAACCGGTTATGCCTACATTATGTCAAATATGCCTATTCGAAAAAATTTGCGCAATAGTTGCAATATTTTGCAAAATACCAGATAGATGGTCATATTTCTACTGAATGTGACATCTATACAGTACGATTGACATAATTTATTTCGTCAGTGTGTCAGGCACCTGAAACTCGGATTACCCGAGAACCCTATTCGTCTTCTTCAACACCCAATAATGCAAAAAGCTCCCCTCGGCTATGCACACCGAGCTTCTTGTAAATACGGCCCGTGTGCGCCTTGATGGTGCCGCGGGCGATGAAGAGGTTCTCCTCCATCTGCTCGATGGGCATCTTGCGAGCCATGAGCTGAAGGACCTCCTCCTCGCGGTCGGTAAGGTTGTGCTCGCGCGAAATATCGGACACGCGCATGGCAAGGCGGCCGGGGGCAAAGGGGTCGGGCCTGGACGGAACAACGGGCGTGGCTTCGAACTGCACCGCGGCAGAAGCCGCATTCGCCCCGAAGGAGCCAGCCGCAAACGTGACCGCCGCGGCCTCCACAGGGGCCTCAGCCGACCCCGCAAAGTCCTCGTGCAAATCGATACCCCAGCGAGCGCCAAGGCTCTTCTCGGGCAGCACAATGACGAGGAACGCCACGAACACCGCAAGCGCAACCACAAGGTGCGCCACATTGCTCACCTCGACTGAGAACGTCTGCGCCACCAGAATGTAGGCGACCCAGCCCATGCTCTCCATGATGTAGCGCACCGCGCGTTCGATGCCGTTGAGCCACGCGGCGTTGATGCCGAAGCGATAGGTGATGTTGCTCAGGATGATCATGATGAACATGGAAAGCATCGTGTAGCCCGCATCGAAGAAGAAGGCCGTGGCCTGGGAATACTGGGCAAGAAGCGGCGTCACAAGCAGCGAGGTGGCGCAGATGAGCGGGAACGCCACGCGGTAGATGGTGTCGAAGTTGAACCAACGCGAGGTGGAAAGCGATCCCAGAATCACAAAAGCGCAGGCAAAGAGCGTGCCGAGCACGTTTCCGGCAACCATGGGCTGGCCGGGCATCGTGGCAAACTGCATGGCAAACGAGCATACCGCCATGAGTGCGATGGGCTTCACTGGCACCGCTTTGCGCGAGATGACCTCGCCTGCATGAGGCCGTTCGGCCACAGGAAGCGTCACAAACGAGCGATGCGCCCAGCCCAGGGACACAATGGGCAGCACGCAGGAGAATACGGCGATCCATGCAGGGTTGAGTCCCATGAACACCCAGCAAATGAGCTCACCCACAAAAATAGACGCCGCATGGTACACGGCCACGCGCATGGGGTTGAGCGCCCCGAAGAACTCACACCACAGCAAGATGAGAAGCGCCAGGCCGCCGCCGGTGAGAACAAGACCTATATATTTGAGGGTAATGAAACCCGCCACCATGGGCACGCCCGCCACCGCGGGGATAAAGCATGCCGCCACGAGCAGGATCGAACCGAGCGTCATTGATGCGCCCGTCACCGCCAAACAGGCGCGGTTGCTCCACATGGGCACGATGCGGCGCGCAAGCAGCGCCACCACAAGCGAGACCACACCGATGCATGTCTCAAACAGCACGTAATCGGTGAACTCTATCCCGGGAAATGCGCCAAAGCGGAAGAAGGTTGCGATCCACGCACGATAGACACCCACGCCCAAGAAGGCCACGGGCATGGCCGACAAGCGCAAAAACATGGCCTTCCAACGCGGCCAGAAGCTATTTGAAAAAGAACCCATCGTGTAACCCATCCCCTCTTGAAACCGCATCTACCAGCGGGGTTACCACATTAAACCACATTCTGTCGCGAAAGTTGCTATGGTTTAAGTCAACGCGGGGCACCGAGCACCGCATGCACAGACCGTTGCACGCCAACGGTCAGGGGAATTTCGAAAGGGGATTCACTATGAGCATCACCACTTCTCGTCGCAGCTTTGTCAAGGGCGCTGGCGCAGGCATCGCAGCCGTTGCCGCCACCTCCATGATTTCCGGCGTTGCCTTCGCCGACGACGCCAAGGCCTCCGAGGTCAAGGACGGCACCTACACCGCCGCCGCTCGCGGCAAGCATGCCGACGTCAACGTTGAGGTCACCGTTGAGGGTGGCAAGGTCACCGATATCAAGATCGGCGACAACATCGAGATGCCCGGTATGGTCGAGTCTGTTGAAAAGGTCATGCTGCCCCTCATCATTGACAACCAGACCCTGAACGTCGACACCGTCACCGGCTCCACCATCACGAGCATGGCTGTGCTCAACGCCGTGACCGACGCCTGCAAGCAGGCCGGCCTCAAGGCCTCCATGTCCGCCGCCGACCACGCCGCCCCCGTGTACGAGGCTCCCGCCACGACCGACGCAGACGTCATCATCCTCGGCGCTGGCGGCGCTGGCCTGTCCGCTGCCCTCACTGCCGCCAAGGCCGGCAAGACCGCCATCGTGCTCGAGAAGCTGCCCAGCATCGGCGGCAACACGCAGATCTCCGGCGGCGGCATGGCCGCTCCCTGCAACTGGATGCAGAAGGAGGAGGGCATCGAGGACTCCCCCGAGCTCTTCGAGAGCGACATCATCGCCGGCGGCGACGACACCGACCAGGACCACGACCTGGTCAACGTCCTGGCCAACGGTGCCCTCGAGTCCGCTGAGTGGCTGCGCGACGAGCACAGCGTCGAGTTCGCCCGCATGAGCTTCTTCGGCGGCCACTCCGTGAAGCGCTCCCTCGTCCCCAAGGGCGAGTCCGGCGCCCAGATCACGTGGCCTCTCAAGGGCGACGCTGAGGCCGCCGGCGTCACCATCTACACCAGCATGCGCGCCAGCGAGTTCCTCGTTGACGACAGCGGCACCATTACCGCCGTCAAGGCCTCCGACCCGGATGGCAACGAGTACGAGTTCACCGGCAAGGCGTTCGTCCTGGCCACGGGCGGCTTCGGCTCCAACGTCGAGATGCGCCTGCAGTACAACCCCGACCTCGACGAGAACGTCCACTCCACCGACACCGTGGCCACCACGGGCGACGGCATCGTCATGGCCCAGGGCATCGGCGCTGGCCTCGTGGGCATGCAGTGGATTCAGACCTACCCCACCTGCGACCCTGTGACGGGCGCCCTGCTCTACATCTACGACATGCGTCTTGACGACCGCGGCATCCTCGTGAACGCCGAGGGCGACCGCTTCGTTGAGGAGCTCGACCGCCGCGACGTCATCTCCAACGCCATCAAGTCCCAGACCGGCGAGGTCGCCTACCTGCTGTGGGACCAGGCTGGCGTGGATGAGACCGGTCTGTTCGACGCGCACCCCGGCGAGGTCAAGATGGGCTATGACCTGGGCACCCTCTTCAAGGGCGACACGCTCGAGGAGGTCGCCGAGGCTGCCGGCGTCGATGCCGAGGAGCTCGTGAAGACCGTTGAGCACTGGAACGAGATGTGCGACGCCGGTGCCGATGCCGACTTCAACTACCGCTCCAAGATGAACAAGTTCGAGACTGCTCCTTACTACCTGGGCGCCTGCGTGCCTTCCGTGCACCACACCATGGGCGGCGTGCACATCAACACCGATGCCCAGGTCGTGAAGGAGACCGGCGAGACCGTCCCCAACCTGTTCGCGGCTGGCGAGGTCACCGGTGGCATCCACGGCACCAACCGCCTGGGCTCCGACGCCGTTGCCGACTGCATCACCTTCGGCCGCATCGCCGGCGCCTCTGCCGCTGAGCTGGCCTAAGGGTCTAGCTCGGAGGTGCTCCGCCGCACAGCGGAAGCATCTAATATATAGGCACGTACGATAAGCCCGGGCACCTCGCCAACAAGCCGAGGTGCCCGGGCTTTTGGGTTTGTGGGGCGAACGGCACGTTGGAACTCATGCTTTCGGGTCTCACGCCGCGAACGGGCCATTCCTGCCTGGCCCGAATTGTTGGTTTGCAGGCACAAGGCGGCTCTTCGTATACCAGCTCGGGTATATTGTCAGCACTGGTCAAACTCGTAGTGAAAGCAGATGCCAGATGTTGCCCCCAAAGGATGATAACCAGATGGCTCCCACCAAGCATACTGCCCATGATTATTGGAACCTACCCGCGGGCGTACGAGCAGAGCTTATCGATGGCAAGCTCTATGACATGGCACCGCCGAGCTTCACGCACCAGCGAATCGCCTTCGGAATCGCACACCAACTTCAGAACCATGTTGATGCCAACAACGGTCCGTGCAAGGTCGTTCCGGCACCCTTCGCTGTCAATCTCTTTGCTGACGACACCACCTACCTCGAGCCCGATGTCAGCGTCATCTGCGACTCCTCCAAAATCTCGGAGCGCGGCTGCGAGGGCGCGCCGGACCTTGTGGTCGAAGTTGTCTCCCCTTCAAGCCGTCGCATGGACTACCTCATCAAGGCCGCCCGCTACGAGCAGGCTCACGTGCGTGAATATTGGATTGTCGACCCCATGCAAAAGCAGACTGTCGTCTACTGCTACGACTCCGAGCGAGGCTGGGCAACAACCTATCCCTTCGACAAGCCCATCCCCGTGGGCATCTGGGACGGCGCAGCAAGCATCGCAGTCGCAGAATTGCTTTAGGGTCTCCATCAAACAAAACCCGCCCAATCGCCTTTTTCAGCAACGCATCTGTACGGCAGGCTTCTCGTCATCATTGTCTAAAATTGCAGGTTTATGGGCAGTGAGCCTCCTGGGACCATGCACTAGGTCGCAAATAGTCGGCATTCGCCGAAGCCAGACCAGGAAATACCAAAGCCCAAGCCACGGCCGCCATTACCAACAGGCGTGAAACTGCCTTCGTCACAACGGCCCCTTTCCCACCACCGGCCGAATCTGAACACGCCCCATCTAGACGCACCCCGTCGATGTCAACAAAAGAGGCGCGGCAGAAAGTACGGGCTCCCTCACATCATCCATCTCGTAACCTGTCTGTTGCAATCTCGTGGCACACTTGTTTGTCTCAACTGTAGGCTCATTTGATGGGGTGGGTGCATGGAAGGATTGCTTTGCAACTGGCCGGCGCGCAGGCCGCTCATCGGAGTGGCGCCGCGCACTGAGGACCGCGCAACCAAGCGCGACGGAGCCACCATCTATGCCCAACAGCCCATGTTCGAAGCCATCGAGCAAGCAGGCGGTATCCCCGTCATGCTGCCTGGACCGTGCGGCCCCGGATCGCTTGCACGCATGATCGAAACATTCGACGCCTTCGTCATTCCCGGCGGGTACGACTGCAATCCCGAGTTGTACGGCGAACACGCCCTTCCCACCTGCGGTCCCATAAGCCCCATGCGCGACCATTTTGAATGCGCGCTCATCCCCCGCGTCATCGAGGCCGAGAAGCCACTGCTCACCATCTGCCGCGGCACGCAAATGCTCAACGTTGCACTGGGAGGGTCGCTTTGGCAGGACATCCCCACGCAGCCCGAAGCGACGCTCAACCCCGTGCCGCACGCCATCAGACATTCCCAGTCGCCCGACACGCAGGGAGTCGAGGGGCACGAGGTTTCGGTGTACCCCCACTCGCTCCTCGGCCAGGTCATGGGGTCGGCCCCGCAAGACCTGCACGTCAACAGCCTGCACCATCAGTCCATCCACAGCGTGGCGCGCGGCCTTGTGGTCAACGCCATGGCTCCCGACGGCGTAATCGAGGGCGTTGAGATGCCCGAATGCCCCTTCGTGCTGGGCGTGCAATGGCACCCCGAGTATTTGTGGGACAAAGACGCTCGACAGATGCGCATCTTCGAAGCCCTCGTGGCAGCGGCGGTGAAATAATCGAGCAACCATTTTCCGTCAGGCCAGCCGAAAAGAAATAACATACATTTCACCGCTTGAAATGTATGTTATTTCAACAAAACACCAGTTGGCGTGATTTTCAAAATCCTGAAATGTATGTTAATCCATCAGGCCAACTTCATTCGCGCCTGACGGGTGCCAAAAATCCCCCCGTACGACTTTCTCAGCGCGCGAATTTTTGTCCGCCGCATGGCTATCATGCTAGGAGGCCCTGCCGCAGTCCAACCCTCCTGCGGCGTGGGCCATCCCGTTTTCCGGCAGGAAGGTATGTCCATGCGCCTCATGCACCTCGCCGACCTCCACATCGGCAAGCGCGTCAACGAGTTTCCCATGCTCGACGACCAACGCTACACTCTCGAAAAGCTTCTCCGCATGGTGGAAGAACACCAGGTAGACGCCGTGCTCATCGCTGGCGACCTTTACGATAAGTCAACTCCTTCCGCCGAGGCGGTGTCGCTGGTCGATTGGTTCCTCACTGCTCTGGCTCGCACAAACACGCAGGTACTCGTGTGTGCAGGCAACCACGATTCAAGCGAGCGCGTGGCATATGGACGCGAGCTGCTGGCCGACCAGGGCGTGCATGTTTCACGCGTGTTCGATGGGCGCATCGACTCCGTTACCCTCCAAGATGAGCATGGCCCCGTCACGTTCTGGCTCATCCCCTTCCTCAAGCCGGCCACGGTGCGCCCCTGGCTCACCTCGGTCGACCCCGGGGCCTCCGACGCCTCCGCCATCACCAACTCCCTCAGCTACACCGAGGCGCTGCAAGCCGTGGTGGCATCCCTTCCCATCGACACCGCCCAGCGCAACGTGGCGCTTTCACACCAGTTTGTAACCGCCGGCGCTTGGATGCCCGACACATGCGACTCGGAGATGAGCGTCGGCGGGTCGGAAAACGTTGAAGCGAGCGTCTACGAGCCGTTCGACTATGTGGCACTGGGCCATCTCCACCGGCCGCAGCGCGTGGGCCGCGACACGGTGCGATACTCCGGAAGCCTCCTCAAATACTCGGCCAGCGAATGGAGCTCGCCGAAGTCTGTGCCCATCGTTGAGCTGGGCGACAAGGGCGATGTGACAATCGAGCTGGCAGAGATGCCTGTCCTGCACGATTTGCGTCGTGTGCGCGGCACGCTTGAGGAGGTTCTCGACCCCGCGCGCCTCGCCACAACCGATACACACGACTACGTCTGCGCCGTGCTCACCGACGAAATTCCGCCCGCCGACGCCTTCCAGCGCCTGCGCGCGGCTTTCCCCAACCTCATGTCGCTGAGCGTCGACAACACGCGCACTCGCCACGAGGCACACCTCGAGGAGCTGGAGCTCGAGGGCCAGGCATCGCTCAGCCCGCTCGAACTGTTCGAGACGTTCTGGGAAGGCCAGGTAGGTGCCCCCTTGGATGAAGAAGACCGCAAGATTGTGCTCGAAGCCTTCGAGAAAGCGCAGGTGCTGTAAATGAGGCCCACACGACTCAGGATGAGCGCCTTTGGCCCCTTTGCCGGCGTGGCAGAAATTGACTTCACGCTGCTGGGCACCGAAGGCATCTACCTGCTTGCCGGCGAAACGGGTGCAGGCAAGACCACCATTTTCGACGCGATCACCTTTGCTTTGTTCGGCCAGTGTTCCGGCGAGCTGCGCAAGCCTGAAGACCTACGAAGCGATTACGCAAGCCCCGACATGCCGACCTACGTTGACCTCACCTTCGAGCTGCGCGGCAAAAGCTATCGCATCAAGCGCGACCCCGGTGGGTATCCGCGAGCGAAAAAGCGTGGCGAGGGTACCACGATTTGCTTGGCCGAAGCCACGCTTGAGATGCCCGACGGCTCACAGCTGAGCGGCAAGCGCGTCACCGAAAAGGTAGTCGAGCTGCTCGGCATCGATGCCAACCAGTTCGGCCAAATCGTGATGTTGGCACAGGGCGATTTCGAGAAACTCCTTACCGAGGGTACCAAAGAGCGCACAGCCATCTTTCGCAAGATCTTTGGCACCGACATGTACCAGCGCTTTCAAGATGAGCTGAGCAAACAGCGCAAAGACCTTGCCGAGCGTTGCGAGGACGGTCGCCACGAGGCGCAACTGCTTGCCAGGCAGGCCATAGGATGCATGCAGGACGGCGACGAGGCCAAGGCGCTTCTTTCCGATTGGGTCGAGAGGGACGCACTGCAGGCTGGAAACGCTCTCGAGGCCTTCAAAACCGAAAAAGAGCTGCTTGAAGCACGTCACAACGACACGGCGCAGGCGCTTGATGACGCCCAAACAATGCGAGAGAAACTCGCCCGCGACCTTGACCGAGCACAGCAGGCAGATGCAACCCGCGCTCGCGCCGCGCAGGCACAGTCTCAGCTTGATGAGATTACCACGCGCATCCCGCAGCTTGAGGCAAGCCAGGAATCCTGCGCCAAGGCGGCCGAGGAACTGCCAGGGCTGCAGCAACGCGCCGGCGCCCTGCGCGACCAACTTCCCAACTACGCCCGACACACCGAGGCGCTCGCGCAGGAGGGGCGCGCAAAGAGCGCACGCGCAGCAGCTCAAACGACGCTCGAAGCCCGCTCCGACGCCAGCGCCCGTGCGCAGGCAAACATGCAGAGCCTTGACGAGCAAGTAAAGAAGCTTGCCCATGCACGCGAGGCCCTCGCCAAAGCCGAGAGTTGCGTTTCGGCAGCCCAGCGCGGCCTCGAGGTTGCGCAGTCGCTCAAGGATGCCGTTGCGACTGTCACCGCCTGCGACGAAAAAATCGCAGCTATCGACGTTCGCCTCAAGAAAGCGGATGTGTTCTTGACCGAGCTCGACCAAGCTGATGCGAATGACCAGGCAGCCCTCGATACATGGGCGGCTAAGGAGCGCGACCTTGCCGAAGCTCCGCAGCGTCTCTCGCAGGCTCGTCTTGAAGCCCAGGACACGCAAACGAAGATTTCCCAGGCAGGGGACCTAGTCAAACAGCTCAGCAACCTTGAGTGTGAACTTGCAGCCAAAACGAAGGCGCACCAGAATGCCGCCAGGGCATACAGCCAGGCGGCAGATGCGCATGTAACGCGCTCCCATGAACTTGAAAACCTGCGCCGCGCCTACGAGGACGGCCTTGCCGGCGTGCTTGCCGCAGGCCTCGCCGAAGGTCAGCCGTGTCCCGTGTGCGGCGCAACCGCGCACCCCCATCTCGCCCTTGTCGGCGGCAACACCCCCTCAAAAGAAGACGTGCAGGCGGCACAGAAGCTGGAGACGCAAGCTCGCGAGCATGCCTCTGCACTCTGCGGGCAAGCTGAAGCTGCCCACAAGCTGGTGCTAAGCTGCCAGGAGAGTCTGGATGGATTCCAACAAGCAAACGGAGACAGCACGGCCCTGTCCGAGCGCATCTCCCAACTCAAAGCAGACCTTGCCGCGCGGCAAACAATGGTCCAGGCCCTTGAGGAAGAAAACACTCAGCTAGACACGGCCAGGCACGAGCAAGCAGCCCTGCACGACAGGGTCGCCAAGCGTGCCCAGAAACGCCAGGATGCCAACTCACTTCTGACCAGCATCAAGGAACAGCTGGCCCGCGAGCAGGCAAAGCGGCAAGGCGCGCTGGAGGCGCTTGCTGCCAGCGGCCGCGATGCCGGCGAAGTTGACTCCCTGCTCTCAGAGTCCCAGCATGCCCTGGACGAGGCGGTGCGTGCCCAGCAATCCTGCCAGCGCGATGCATGCGCCCTGCGCGAAGCAGAGGGTCAGCTCGAAACCGCAAAGCCCCGCGCCGAGGAAGCGCGCGCGGCAGAAGAAACCGCCATGCGCGCCCTTGAGCAGGCAAAACAGGACGTCAAGGTAGCCGAGGAGCACACGCACATGGTGGCCGAGCGCCTTGAGTTCGCCGATGAGGCCGCAGCCCAAAAGGAGCTCGCGTCTATCGAGAATCGAGCGCAGCGCATCACCGCCACGCTCGATGAGGCACGCGAAGCGTTACAGACCGCGCGTACTGAGCAAACTCGCATTGCCTCGGGCCTCGAGACGCTGCGCCATCAGCTCGAGCAGCTGGGCGACCACGACACACTGGGTCTCACCGAGCAGCTCGCCCAGGCAGATGAGACGCTGGCAAGCGCCAAAAAACGCGAACGCACCGATGGCCAGGCCCTTGCCACCCTTGTCGAGCTCACGTCCCAAATGACGAGGCTGGCCGCAAACGACGCCAAGCTTCAAGAGACGTTCGCCCGCCTCGACCGGCTCGCGCAGCTCGCAAACGGCAGCATGGCCGGCACCGAGCGCCTCACCTTCGAGACGTTTGTGCAGATGCGCTACTTCGAGGTGGTGCTCGCCGCCGCCAACACGCGCCTGTCCGAGATGACCCAAGGCCAGTACGAGCTCGTTCGCTGCGAGCGACTCGAGGGAGGCAGCGCCAAGGTGGGCCTCAACGTCGACGTTCTCGACAACTTCACCGGCAAGGCCCGCTCGGCCAAGTCGCTGTCGGGCGGCGAGAAGTTCATGGCATCGCTCGCCCTGGCACTGGGCCTGTCCGAAGTCGTGCAGCGCCAGGCAGGCGGCATCCAGCTCGACACCATGTTCGTCGACGAGGGCTTCGGCTCGCTTGACCAGGAGAAGCTGCGCCTCGTCATGCGCGCGATGTCTCGCCCCGGCTCCTCGGGTAAGCTCGTAGGCATCATCAGCCATGTGGAAGAACTCATGGGCACCATCGACCGCAAGATTGTGGTGGAGCGCGGCCGCGAGGGTTCGACCCTGCGCGTTGAGGTGTAGCTGCGGCATTGGGCGCACGGGCGAGTAGGCACTTCAGCCCCACCCGTGCGCCCGGCACCCCGCGACCCCAAATACACCGGGACGCTTTGAATCTTCCCCGCGCTCCGCCTCCAAACAATCTTGCGCCCACTACCCCCTCCTCCGAGCAGGCATTTCCCACCGTATGCCGTTCCGTTCACGCCATTCGCATGGAACATTGCTCCGTTCGCCGTTCAATTCCGTATTTGTGTCAAAATGGGGATTTCGTAAGCTTGGACGTATCTGGAGCTGCATGGCCTCAGGTGCGTTCAGTCGTCCCGTTCCTTTGGAGGTCCGCCGCACATGGACGCCTTGACCCTGTCGCTATGGAGCGTCATACCCTTTGCGGGCATGCTGCTTTCCATCGCCATCATGCCGCTGGTGATTCCGGCCTGGTACGAAAAACACCAGCTGCTTGTCGCCGTTGGCTGGGCCCTGCTCTTCTGCATTCCGTTTGCCATTTTCCATGGCACGCACGAGCTCGTGTATGAGTTGATCGAGTCGGTCGTGCTCGACTATATTCCGTTCATCGTGCTGCTTTTCGGCCTGTTCGTCGTCACGGGCGGCATCGCCATAAAAGGCCTCATTGCCGGCACCACGCGCAACAACGTCCTGCTGCTTCTGGTGGGCACGCTGCTTTCCAGCTGGATCGGCACTACGGGTTCGGCCATGCTGCTCATCCGCCCGCTGCTGCGTGCCAACGCCTGGCGCAAGTATAAGGCGCACATCGTCATCTTCTTCATCTTCCTGGTTGCCAACATCGGTGGCTGCCTCACGCCCCTCGGCGATCCGCCCCTGTTCCTGGGCTACCTGCGCGGCGTGCCCTTCTTCTGGACCCTGCAGCACATTTGGCCGTTGCTCCTGCTCAACACGGCCGTCCTGTGCGTCGTCTTCGCTCTCATCGACAACCACTATGTGCGCAAGGAGACCGCCGAAGGCCGCAGCCCCGCTGACCTGCTCGCACCTGGTGAGAAGGCCGAGAAGCTTCACATCGAGGGCGGCATCAACTTCCTGTACATCGGCATCATCCTCGTGGCCGTCATCCTGAACGGCGCCCTGTCCGATATCAGCCAGACGGTCCGCGTCCATCTCTACGACGACATCTACCTGGGCCTCAACTTCTTCGTGCAGATTGGCCTCATCCTGCTTGCCTGCGTGCTCTCGCTCAAGACCACGCCCAAGCACTGCCGCGAGCACAACGAGTTCGGTTACGGCCCCATCGCCGAGGTTGCCAAGCTGTTCATCGGCATCTTCATCACGATGATCCCCGCCCTCATCATCCTGCGTGCCAACGGCGCCGCCTTGGGCATCGACAGCCCGCTCAAGTTCTTCTGGGCAACGGGCCTGCTCTCCTCGTTCCTTGACAACTCCCCCACCTACGTCGTGTTCCTCACCACCGCCGGTGCCCTGGGCGCCACGAGCGGCGTGGCATCGACCGTGGGCTATGTCGCCGTGCAGGAGCTGCTTGCCATCTCGGCCGGTGCCGTGTTCATGGGCGCCATCACCTACATCGGCAACGCCCCGAACTTCCTGGTAAAGAACATCGCCGAGATCAAGGGTACCAAGATGCCTTCCTTCTTCGGCTACATGGGCTGGTCTCTGTCCATCCTTGTGCCCCTCTTCATCCTCGACTCGGTGCTGTTCTTCCTCTAAGGACGCGGCAGGCTGCACCTCAAAGAGACGTTCAAAGGCCTCGGACCCACACAGGTTCGGGGCCTTTCTTGTGTATGGCAGATAACCGCACGGCAATGCCATCCTGCACCGTCACACTGTGGTATCGTGTACCGCTGTTGTTTTCAGGTACCTGCAAGTGGGGACGCAACCCATATGCAGGCAGATCGTTCAAGCGGAGTTGCGTCCTTCGCCGAGCGTCCAAAACAACGCATGAAATATTGTCGGGCAGTTCGTAACCATCCTGCCTTGCGGGCGAGATCTCCTCGTGGCCGCTCAAACAAAACTAGGGAGAGGGCGCAAGCCCGGATATATGTATGGATATGGACCGTTACAGCGTCGTTGACACCAAACGCAAGCGCGAGATCGTGCTGCTACGTGGCTCAGGGTGTGTGTACAAGCGCTGCACCTTTTGCGACTACCATCTCGACCGATGCGATGACGAAGACGCGAACTTCGCGCTCAATGCCGAGGTTCTCGCCCACGTAACGGGATGCTTCGGCGACCTCGAAGTCATAAACTCAGGCTCGGTCTTCGAGTTGGACTCGCGCACGCTCGCACTCATCAAGCAGATCTGCGCCGAGCGCGGCATCACGACGCTGCACTTTGAGTCCCATTGGCTCTTCCACAAGCGCATCGAGGCCCTGCGAGCCGAATTCGCCCCCATTGCACTCAAGATGAAGCTCGGCTTGGAGTCCTTCGACCCCGCCCTGCGTGAGGATGTGCTCAAAAAGGGCATCGCCGAAACCGATCCCGCAGTGATTGCCAGGTATTTCGACGAGGCAAATATGCTGGTAGGCATCACCGGACAGACGCGCCAAAGCCTTCAGCGCGACTTTGCGCTGGGCCTTGAGCATTTCGAACGCCTCTGCGTCAACGTCATGTGCCCCAACACGACCCCCGTCAAGCCCGACCAGGCGGTCATCGAGCTCTTCATGCGAGAGTTCTATCCCGCGCTTGAGGCCAACCCGAGGGTCGACGTGCTCGTGAACAACACAGACTTTGGTGTCGGAGCGTAAGACACGCGTCCTCCATCCTACATATATCAACACCTTGCGCGGCCTTACCTGAAAGGCGAATTTACGTATGAACGAGTTTCTACTCATTGGATCTGTCGTCTTCATTTTCGGCATGGCGCTCCTCGCCTACCGACTCTTCGGCAAAACCGGTCTGTACTGCGTCTCTGGCTTGGCCATGGTGCTCGCCAACATCGAGGCCCTCATGATGGTGCGAGCCTTTGGCATCGAGCAGACGCTGGGCAACGTGCTTTTTGCCGTGACGTTCCTCATCACCGACATCCTGAGCGAGTGCGAAGGCAAGAAGGCCGCAAACAAGGCTGTTTTCCTGGGCCTTTTCATCTCGGTCTTCTTCCTGTGCCTCAGCCAGGCGTGGCTTCTCTACACGCCCAGCGAGTCTGACTGGGTGTCGCCCGCCATCCACACCGTCTTCTCCAACACCCCGCGCATGATGCTGGCTTCCGTGGCCGTGTATGCCATCAGCCAGCTGCTCGACGTGTGGCTCTACCATAAGCTGTGGGCCTTCACCGAGAAGCGCAGCGGCAAGCGCGACAGCTTCCTGTGGCTGCGCAACAACGCCTCCACGCTCACGAGCCAGCTTGTGAACACGGCCCTCTTCACCGCGTTTGCCTTCTGGGGCACCTATGAGTTCCCCACACTCGTGTCCATCTTCGTGTCGAGCTACCTCATCTACATCGTGACGTCGCTGCTCGACACCCCTGCCCTCTACCTGGCCCGTCGCATCAAGAAGGCCGGTAAGGCAGGTCTCGAAGAGGCCAGCGAGTAAAAACACGCCCGCAGGCATATCGGGAAGCACCGTTGCACATCTGCCGCTCTCAGCACGCCAGCGCGAGGGCGGCGCAAGCAACCACTCGACTGCGCACCAAGAGGTCGTAGGCACGCCAGGTGTCGGCGTCTATGCGCCAAAACTAAAAGAAGCCCCTGCTGCGCGGCCCGCAAAGGGTCTACAGCAGGGGCTTCCCTGTTTTACCAGAGCAAACGCGCCATTCAAACACGGCACGCAGGCTCTTTACGGCTCGAGCGCCTCGCGCAGGATGACGTCTTCCTCGAGCTCGGCCTCGGTCCAAGGCACATACACGTCAGCATCCACGCCGCGGCCGTTGATGCCGTGGCCGGCATGCGCCTGGGGCGTCTGGGCCATGGGGTAGACAAAGAGCATGTCATCGTCGAAGTTGACGGTGAAGAGCTGCTGGAAATCGCTCGCTCCCCTGCTGGACCTGCCGACAATCGTTGCCTTCTCCTGACGCTGCAATGCCTGAAGCAACGTCTCAGCTTCGCCTGCGCAACCATCGTCGCACAACACGACAACGCGGCGTGGACCCTCGTCGGGCTCAACGGGCACAAGCCATTCATCGGGCAGCAAAGCCGGTTCCCACACGAAGCCCGTCTCGGCGAGCTCCTCGATGCGGTCGACCTCGGCGCGCTCCTCTTCCTCCGACCAGCCCTCCAGGCGCGACTGCTCCTCAACGCTGGCTACCATACGGTCACAGTTGCCCTTCGAATACAGGCAGAACAGGCCCATGTCACCCATGAAGTCGCCAAACGACTGAGGGGTGTCGATGAGGAACGGCAGCAGGGGCTCGACGCCCTCAAACGAGCCGCCCTTGCAATGGCGCAGGTCGAGCACGAGCTTGCCGGCGCGGCGCAGCAGCCCCTCGTTCTCAAAGACCACGCCGGCAACCGCATCGGCATCCTCGAGGGAATCGATGCGCATGTACACGGTCTCGTCATCCTTGGGCTCGCAGTACAGCACCGGCTCCATCTCAGCCAGCGCACGGGCATCCAAGGCGTTATGGTTGGGCTTGATGTCGAGGCGAGCACCGGTCGCCGCTCGCTCAATCTCGAGGGTCCTGGCGTAATGCAGGAAGAAGCCCCAGTCCTCGCGCTCGGGCGTCACGCCAAACAGCGCGCGGCGACGCTCATCGTTGCGATAGGCGCTGATAGGCTGGCCGTCGATGGCAAGGATGCGGTCGCCCTTGCACAGGCGGTCGTCATCCCACACCTCGTCGACAAACAGGCAGTCCTGCGCCGCACGTGCGGAAAAGCCCACGTTCCAGTCATGACGAGGGTTTGAGCCGAGTTTGATGATGCGCAAATTGGGGTCACCGGTGCATGCAAGGTAATAGCGCACCAGGCGGAGGAACTCACTGTCGCGGCGATGCGTTGCGCGCGAGCCGAGCTTGGAGACGCGCGGCCTCACGTCGGGCAGCAACGCGGCGTTTCCATCACAACCTGCGTAATCGTGCGACACGATGGACTCAATTTGGTCGAACATGTCCGAGTACGAGGTCAAATGGGATAAGCCGCTCACGACGCTCCAATCAACGTGGCCAACCTTGCCCACGCCGACAGGAATCGGCGGAATCTCGCAAGGCATCCGTCCATCGGGACAGACCGGGCTATTGTACCTCTTCGCACATCTGATTCATCCCCGGAGCATATACTGCGCAGGAATATCTGAATCACTCACGTCACATACTCCCACCAACGACCAAAAAGCGGCCGCTTGGGTTTTCCATCACATTAAATGCTAGTTTATCCATAGGTTTTTAAACCTTTTTTCCCAGATAAGCGGTATAGTTTGCCCATTAGCGCGTGTTTTAATCAGCTTCACCCGAAAGGCAGCTTATGGAATCCGGAGATTTCCTCGTACTTCTGGCGATGATCCTCTACTTCATCGTCGTGCTCACCATCGGTTTTGTGTACTCGAAGAGGGCCAACTCTTCAACATCCGAATACTTCCTGGGCGGTCGCCAGATCGGTCCTTGGTTCACGGCCCTTTCGGCCGAAGCCTCGGACATGAGCGGCTACCTGCTCATGGGCCTGCCTGGCCTGGCATACTTCGCTGGCTTCTCTGAGGCTGGCTGGACCGCCATCGGCCTGGCCATCGGCACCTGGCTCAACTGGAAGCTCGTCGCCCAGCGCCTGCGCCAGTACTCCGAGGCGACCGACTCCATCACCGTATCGGGCTTCTACAACCGCCGTTTTAAGGACGACAAGAACGTCATCGGCACCATCGCGGCCCTCATCACGATGCTCTTCTTCTGTGTCTACGTGGGCAGCTGCTTCGTGACCGTGGGGAAGCTCTTTCACACGCTGTTCGGTGTGGACTACGCCACCATGATGGCCCTGGGCGCCTTCATCGTCTTCCTGTACACGATGGTGGGCGGCTACCTCTCCGTGGTTGCCACTGACTTCATGCAGGGCTGCCTCATGTTCTTCGTGCTCATCATGGTGCTCGTCGGCTCCATCACCGCAGCCGGCGGCGTCGAGAACACCGCGGCATTCCTCTCGGATATCCCTGGCTTCATCTCCGCCACGATGGCTTCCACGCCCGTCATTGGTGCCGACGGCATGCAGGTTGTTGAGAACGGACTGCCCGTCTTCGGCGAGCCCGTTTCGTACGGCATCATCACCATCATCTCCACGCTCTCCTGGGGTCTTGGCTACTTCGGCATGCCGCAGGTTCTCACCCGCTTCCTCTCCATCCGCTCGCATGAGGAGATTCGCGCTTCGCGCGTCATCGCCGTGGTGTGGGTCGTCATCTCGCTCTTCGCCGCCATCTCCATCGGCCTCATCGGCCGTGTGGTGATTCCCACCGAGTTCGGCACCGAGTCGAGCGCCGAGAACGTGCTCATCGTGCTTTCGCAGATGCTGCTGCCTGCCTTCATGTGCGGCCTTGCAGTGTCGGGCATCCTGGCCGCCTCGATGTCTTCGAGCTCTGCCTACCTGCTCATTGCCGGCTCCTCTGTCGCCGAGAACATCTTCCACGCTGTGTTCAAGAAGGACGCCACCGAGCGCCAGGTCATGATCGTCGCCCGCATCACGCTCATCTGCGTGTTCCTGTTCGGCATCTGGGTGGCATGGGACGAGAACTCCTCCATCTTCCGCGTGGTGTCCTACGCCTGGGCCGGCCTGGGTGCCGCCTTTGGCCCACTGACGCTGTTCTCGCTGTACTGGAGGCGCACCACCAAGCAGGGCGCCGTTGCCGGCATGCTCACAGGCGCCATCACCGTGCTTGTGTGGCACAACTTCATCAAGCCCCTTGGCGGCATCTTCGGCATCTACGAGCTGCTTCCCGCCTTTGTGCTGGGCTGCCTTGCCATCTTCATCGTCTCCAAGCTCACGCCTGAGCCCGAGGCAAGCGTGCTCGAGGAGTTCGACCACTACCGCGACGAGCGCGCCTCCAAGGCCGTCGAGCAGGCCTAAGACGAGCACCGCTTTATAGCACCGCACACAAGCGCGGCGGGACCCAGACGCAACCTGGGTCCCGCCGCGCTTTTTGTATTGGGGAATGGCGATGGGTGTCCTTTTTGCTTTAAAATCTTATATGCTTTTTACGTCATATAATGTTTGCAGGTAGCCGTATGATTCTCCTGCTACGGCGATGTGGAGCGCGCGGCACGGTTTGATCCGCTTGCGGACGTCAATGCGAATAACTTTATCGGGTCGCGTTCGCTTGAGGACAATCTCAGCCTTTTCGACGTGCATCCCGCCGTGCAGCCGCTTATGGAAACGGACCGCGCCAAAATCCTGCGCGGCTTAGATGGGATTCTCTCGCCTGTGCACCTCGACAAGATATGGCAGATGATTTGGGAAAGGTGGTTGCATTATGAGAATCTTCGAAATCGTTGACACCCACGTGCGTGCCGGCAAGCGGCGCGCATGCGCCAGACTCCTGTACAACGAGGAAGAGCGCGACTACCGCATCGAAATCGAACCGTGGGCCACCGAGAACGACGTGCCCATGCTCCTTATCCCGTTCATACACACCAAGGAGCGCGCGCTCGACGGCACTTGGAGCCGCCGCTGGGTGGAAGAGCGCATTGTGCCGCCTTCGCGCCAAAACATCGGACAAGTCCTTAAGGCGAACAACCTCGATGACTACGACGACTTCAAGCTGCTTCTCGTGTCGATGGGGCGCTGCAGTCAAGACGACTTTGAGTTGGTGGAGGTCACACCGGGCTGCGGCGCCGACAGCCCTGATTCCACGAGATCAAGCACGCCGACCCTCGCCGAAAGCATTGGGGCCGAACTTGCGCGTGCACGACGGGAGGCGGGACTCACTCAAACCGAGCTCGCTACGCGCAGCGGGGTGCAGCAAGCGGCCATCAGCCGGGTTGAACGCGGCATCGGCAATCCAACGCTGGCGCTCGTTGAAGCACTGGCGAGCTGCTTGGGGGTAAAGCTCAAAGTGATGAGCGAGAAGCTCTCGTAACTCACTTCCCCAGGTAAAAGAAGGCGCACGCCCTTTGCCTTACACCCGCGGCAAAGCCTCGTACCAGGCGTCATAGGCAGGCTGGGAGATGTCGAGTTCGAGCATCTTGTGGTGGCTCGTCTCGCCACGTTTGATGGAAACGGAACCCTTTGAGATACCGAGAGCTCCCGCCATCAGCTTGCACACGGCCTTGTTGGCCTTGCCGTTGTCGGGCGGGGCGGTCACGCGCAGGCGCACCTCGCAGGTGCCGTCATCGGCGCAGGAAACACCGACAACCTGGTCTTTGCCTGACTTGGGGGTCACGTGCACGGCACACGTCACACAAGCGTTGGGCATGGTCGGGCACCTTTCAGTCGTGGGCGACAACACTACGGAGTCGTGCGGCAACATGGCGCAGTACGCCCGTCCCCTTGCGTCATCTCGCTAGAGCTGGTAGAGGAACACCATGAGGGGCATGGTCACGATGCAGCACAGGATGGTGACGACGTTGATTGCGCTGGCATATGACGCGTTGCGATTATATATCTGTGCCATCTGGTTGATCGTGGAGGCCGAAGGCGCACATGCAGCGAGCAGCGTGATGAGCAAGACGTTCTCCCCGTTGGGCGCAAGGCTTGCCAAGGGCGTAAACTTGAGAATGGCAAGGCCGATGAGAGGAAGCGCAATCAGTCGCATGATTGCCGCAAAGGGAAGACGCTTGAACGAGAGCAGTTCTCGGAAGTTCACACCCGCCATAATCATGCCCGTCACAATCATTGCCGACGGGCCAATCATCGAGCCCACCGAGCTCATGGCCAGCTGCACAGGCTCCGGCAGGCGCAAACCGGTGATAAACAACAACAGGCCGATATAGACGGAAACCATGTTGACGCCCAGCAGCACCTGACGCCAGTCGATGCCGCGAACGCCGCGCATGAGCGATTTGCCGTGCGACCACAGCAGAATGGTCTGAACCACCAGGTAGGCAGTGCAGTAGATGACCATGTCTTGCCCCATGATCATCACAACGAGCGGAATGATCAGGTTGCCGCAGTTGGAATAGGTGAGCGAGGCCTGCTCCACCTCGTCGAGCTTGAGCGGCTTTTTGAAGACCGTGGTAAGCACGAGGAACAAACCTTGCGTAGCCACCGCACCGATAATGGCGACAAGAAAGCCCAGCCGCACCTCTTGGGTCATGTCCACCTGAAACGATGAAATGATCATGCAGGGGTTGATGACGTAGAGGTTGAGCATGGCGATGGCGCGGCTGTCCTGCGACTTCACAAAACCGGCTTTGACCAGCGCGAACCCCATCGCCATCATCACGAACAGGGATAGTATCTTCTCGGCAAGAATCAGACTCAGCATGACGCGGTGCACCCGCCCCTTTGTGGTGTTCCAGACAACAAAACGACGCGTTACGCCCGTCCTTTTGTGTCATCGCGGAAAAGGATGGCGGCCATAGTAGCGCTTTGACGTTGCATCGGTTAGGTGACTCGTACTCATCACAAGACCTAAGCGTATGATTGTGAGATTTTCTTACATTGCATGTACAGAGAATCTGATTGGGGGTACAACACGGTGCATGCAAAACCGCACACGCGTGCACTGCCCCAGAAAGGAAGCCTTACCGATGAAGGAATTCAAGACTGAGAGCAAGAAGCTCCTCGACCTCATGATCAACTCTATCTACACCAACCGCGAGATTTTCCTGCGCGAGCTCATCTCCAACGCCTCCGACGCCGTGGACAAACTCGTCTTCAAGAGCCTCACTGATGCAAACGTGCAGGTAGACCGCTCGGAGCTGGGCGTGCAGGTTGCCTTTGACAAGGACGCGCGCACCATCAGCGTTCGCGACAACGGCATCGGCATGACAGCTGAGGAGCTCGACGCCAACCTGGGCACCATCGCACACTCCGGCTCGGAAGCCTTCAAGACCGACAACGCCGAGGCCCAGGGCACCGACGTCGACATCATCGGCCAGTTTGGCGTGGGCTTCTACTCCTCGTTCATGGTGGCCTCCAAGGTCCGCGTGGTAAGCCGCGCCTTTGGCTCCGACGAGGTCAACGCGTGGGAGTGCGACGGCCTGGACGGCTACACCATCGAGCCCGCCACGCCCGAAGAGGCCGCGCTCGTGGGAGACCACGGCACGTGCATCACGCTGTACCTGCGCGAAAGCACCGAGGACGAGAACACCGACGAGCTGCTCAGCGAGTGGCGTCTGAAGGAGCTCATCCGCAAGTACTCCAACTACGTGCGCTACCCCGTGCGCATGGAGGTCACGAAGCGCCGCCAGCTGCCCAAGCCCGACGACGCGCCCGAGGACTACAAGCCCGAGTGGGAAAGCTACACCGAGCTTGAGACCATCAACTCCATCAAGCCCATCTGGAAGAAGAGCAAGTCGGAAGTCTCCCAGGAGGATTACGACGAATTCTACAAGTCGACCTTCCACGACTACGCGGCGCCGGCGCGCACCATCAGCTTCCACGCCGAGGGCCGCATCAGCTACGACGGCCTGCTCTTCATCCCCTCGAAGGCCCCGTTCGACCTGTACAGCGCCGACTACGAGAAGGGCATCGCGCTGTACTCCTCCAACGTGCTCATTCAGGAGAAGTGCGCCGACCTCGTGCCTGACTACTTCAACTTCGTGCGCGGCGTGGTGGACTCCCCCGACATCTCGCTCAACATCTCGCGTGAGACACTGCAGCAGAACTCCCAGCTCAAAGCCATCGCAAAGCACGTTGAGCGCCAGGTGAAGACCGAGCTTGGCAAGATGCTCGCCGAGGATCGCGAGGGCTACGAGAAGTTCTTCGAGAACTTTGGCCGCGGCTTGAAGTTTGGCATCTACGCAAGCTACGGCATGAAGGCCGCTGAGCTGGGCGACCTCATGCTCTTCTGGAGCGCCCGCGAGAACAAGATGGTCACCTTCCGCGAGTATGTGGACGGCATGGCCGAGGGTCAGGACAAGATTTACTACGCCGCCGGCGACTCGCGCGAGCGCCTCGAGAAGCTGCCGATGGTGAAGGCGGCGCTGGCGCGCGGCTTCGACGTGTTGCTGTGCACGCAAGACGTCGACGAGTTCATGCTGCAGGCCATGCATGCCTACCATGTGCCGGAGGTCCTCGCCACCGATGAAACCGAAGGCAAGGAGGCCCGCGATATTGAGCTCGCCAACGTGGCCAGCGCCGACCTCAACCTGGCAACCGATGAGGAGAAGCAGGCCGCCGAGAAGGTCAGCAACGACAACGAGGCCCTGCTGAGCGCCATGAAGGAAGCTCTGGGCGACAAGGTGAGCTCCGTGAAGGTAAGCGCAGGCCTGGGCGACTCCCCCGCCGTACTGACCAGCGAGGGCCAGGTGTCGCTCGAGATGGAGCGCATCATGGCCATGATGCCCGAGGCTGCAGCGGCTCCCAAGGCCCAGCGCGTGCTCGAGCTCAACGCCCAGCACCCCGTGTTCGCCAAGCTGTGCGCCGCCCAGCAGGCCGGCGAGGGCGAGAAGGTCGCGCTGTACGCAAAGCTCCTGCTCGATCAGGCGCTGCTCGTGAGCGGCATGCCTGTGGACGATCCCGTGGCGTTCGCGGAGAACGTATGCGCGCTGATGTAGAGCGCTGCGAATAGACAGGTCTCCCCGAGGCCCCGCCTTTTCCCTCGTGACACTGGCTTCGCGAAGCTGTCCCGAGAGAAAAGGCGGGGCCTACGCTTGTCTGGTCGACAGGCGGTGGGGGCAGAATTTAAAAGCAGGCGTTAGGCTGCTCGCAATCCGAAGATGCCCCGGAGAGGGCCCGCGTTTGTACGCCTGACAAACGACGGGACATATAGGGCCATGCAAAACGAGATGACTACATTGTTTCTGAGGTTGTCGGCAATGCCTTGTTGCTTTGTGCGCGGGGACGCTTTAGAGGCGCTGGTTTCGGACAGCGTCGAACCCAATAGCCCAAGTTCGTCTCAGGGATGACCAAACGCATTTCTGTCTCAACGATTTAGCCCATATCTCCGTTTAGCAAGACACACGTCGCGCCACACTTAATGATGATCGAATGGTCTAGAGCTGGCATATGTGACGCGGCAGGCCGAAGGGTTAGCTTGCGGGGAGTTCTTCGCGTTCGAAGGCGGTGAGGGGGGCGAGGAAGCCGAGGGTGGAGAGGGCGGTTTCTACCTCGTCGAGGATTTCAGGAGTATCGGCGCTCACCAGGTGAAAGTGGTAGCCATCAGTGAGGGCCATGAGCGGCGAGGAAATACCTTGGGCAAGGTCGGACAAAAAGTGTTGGACATCGCGGCGGGACTTGATGTTGAGCGGGGCGCTTAGGCGGCCGTACGTGCGATGATTGACCATCACGTTCTCGACCGTGGCACCCAGGTCAACGATGGCGTTAAGCTCGTCGGCCACCTGCTCGGAGGTATGGCGAACTTTGAAAAGACGACTGGGGCGCTGGGTGGGCGCAGCCGAAGTAGCGCCAGCAAGCACGTATCCCCTATTGGTGGAAGTGATATCGGCACCGGAGGTACGCAGGAGGGCAATGTCTTGCACGATGACCTGGCGGCTCACGCCGAAACGGCTGGCCAAGGCCGCACCACTCAATGGCGTTGTGGCCTCGCGCAATGCCGCAAGCAGGGCTTCTCTTCTCTGCGCGCCTTCCATCGCTCGTTAATCCCCCGTAGTCGCTGTACCCTATCGTCAACGCCGCATTGTACCCACGCATACGCAAAAAGAGCGCCTTGGACACAATGTTGGCAACAACCGCTGATTGAGCATTATACCCATGCGCGTGTGAACCGGGGCCCGTTGTGCTCGCCATGAGAGTCGCAGCTTGATTTTGCCCGCGTGTATGCAAGGCGTGTATGCAAGCTGCACTTCGCCACCGGGCCCAACAGGCTGAGTGAACCCGTTAGCAAGACGCACCGCTCTGTAAGGTGACTCCGCTACCAATTAACATACATTTCAGAATTTTAGAAAACACGCCAACTGGGGTTTTGATGAATTAGCATACATTTGAACCATTGGAATGTATGTTAAATGGTTTACTCTAAGAGCAAGAGACCCCCATATAGATAGGACCGCTGTATGTGAGGGCCATCATCCACGTCGGCACCAGGGTCTTCGTATACAAGAAGGCGTCGTCCCGCACTGAATCATGGCGCCCGCATGCGAGCCGTCGTTCATATCGGCGTCATGTCCACCGCATGCGGGAGTTATCTTCCACATTGGAAATTTCAGAATCTGCCAGGTGCTATGTATGTCAGCGCATGATCCGACTTTGCCGCAGGCATCACCAGATCATGCGCCGAACCCTCAGTTTGTCAGAGCCGCCGTCACTTACGCAGAAGCTCTTGATAGTCCGCAAACACGACGACTCGCCGTCAACGCGAACTTTTTCGCCCCAAGCGCACTACTTGTTTATTCGGCAGCCGCTTCGGTCTTGGCGCGGGTCTTGTCGGCAGCCTCGAGCTTGAGGTCGCCTTCGCCAATCCAGCCAATACGACGCAGGATCAGGCCAAACGCCCAGGTAAGCACCGCCGGCAGCACGAAGCAGATGAGGACGAGGCCCAGCCAGTCCATAGCGCCAATGCCAACCATCGTGCCTGCGGCGATGTCGTTCAGCCAGCCGGTATACACGCCAATCGGGCCCACAAGGCCACAGGTGCCCATGCCCGAGGAGATGGCAGCGCCGTCCATACGCAGACCAAACACGCAGGTGGCGATAGGTCCCGTGATGGCAGATGCTAGGATGGCGGGAATCCAGATGCGCGGGTTGCGCACGATGTTGCCCATCTGCAGCATCGAGGTGCCCAGGCCCTGAGAGACCAGGCCGCCCCAACCGTTCTCCTTGAAGCTCATAACCGCAAAGCCCACCATCTGGGCGCAGCATCCCGCTACAGCCGCGCCGCCGGCAAGACCGGTGAGGCTCAGTGCCGCGCAAATGGCAGCCGAGGAGATGGGAAGCGTAAGGAAAATGCCCACAACGACAGACACGACGATGCCCATGGCGAACGGCTGCAGGTCGGTCGCCCACATCACGATGCCGCCGAGCCACGAGGCCGCAGCGCCGATGGCGGGAGCGCACAGCATCGACAGGCCGCAACCTGCGACGATGGTGACAAAGGGGGTCACAAGGATGTCGACCTTCGTCTCGCCCGCAACAAGCTTGCCAGCCTCGCAAGCCACAATGGCAACCACGAGCACGGCAAGCGGTCCAC
Organism: uncultured Coriobacteriales bacterium; assembly: GCA_934636245.1. Lineage (GTDB taxonomy): Bacteria > Actinomycetota > Coriobacteriia > Coriobacteriales > UMGS124 > UMGS124. The sequence continues at coordinate 201,994 of CAKUAI010000001.1, read as the reverse complement.
CCGCGCCACCCAGGGTGTTTGCCGCAGCACCCACTGCTACCAGCGAGAACAGCACGAGCGCCGGAGCACGCAAGGCAAAGCCGATCGACACCGCCATGGCGGGACCGGCCGCGGCCTTGGCATACCCGCCGATTTCCTCAAGCACGCCGATGCCGAGCTGCGTGCCCAGCGTGGCCAAAATGGTGCCCATAAGCAGAGAGGCAAAAAGACCCTGCGCCATGGCACCCATTGCGTCAATGAGGTAGCGCTGCACGCTAATCTCAACGTCTTTGCGTTTGAACAGTTCTGCAACCTTGCGACCCACCATGCATCCTTTCGCTGGGAACTCATATGCGCGGCGCACGCCAGCGTCGCTTGGATGGGTAGTTTTAAAGCTTGCAGTCGCACGGGTCAAGCTTTCTGCAAAGTTAGGTGTCATGTCAGTAGAATTTACACGAACACGAATCCCCTCGTCCCACCCATGCCTTCACCGCACTGGCGCTGGCACTGGCACTGGCACTGGCACTGGCACCAGCGATGTCGTGACCTTGGCAGGTATCGCCGACGCAGAGGAAGGCACACGGGCTCAGAAAACTCCCAACATCTCCATTCAGCAAAGCTGCAAGCGATTACTATATGAGCGTGTTTCCAAATAGGGAGGAGCAACGATGGACGCGGAATTCGACCAAATCGCATACGATGCGAAACAGCAGCTCAATGAGATTAGGAACCGTCACCGCAGCGAGCATGCACAGGCGCAGTCCGATGGGTATATGCCCCGCGTAAGCCAGCCCCTTCACTTCGACACGCTAGAAGACAAAGGTCCTTATTATCGTCAGTATCGCAGTTCAGAACAGCAGCAGTCTCAAGCAGACAAGCCCGGGAAATACAGGCTCGGCCCCGAAGAGAGCAAAAGAACGCGGCGTATAATAGAGGAGAAAGAGAAGCTCAAGCTCAAGATAAAGCGCACCGCCATCACCGGTGCATGTTTTGCGATCGCGCTCACAGGCGTTGCCGTCGGCGCCTGGCACCTCGGTCGCCGCTCAGCGCAGAAGGACCTCCGATAGGCAATCGGATCGCACAGGCAACAGGGCGGCAGCGCGGCAGCACGTTTGAATGCTGCGGGGCAATCGTCCTTGAGTGTCAACTCGGATACACGTGCGGTATCATGGCTTGTCCCACATTGACGCTGGTAAACCCGCTTCGATTGGCAACCAGAAAGGCACACCTGCTGTGAAATCCCTGCTTGCATATCTGAGGAAGCCCCCGGCGAACTATGCAGAGTGGCATGCGCGTACAAGCGCCTGGTGGCGCGCCAAGCCAGGGCGTACCAAAGTGCTCGGCCGCACGTGCAAGGCACTCAAATACGCCTGTTACCTGCTCTATCCTGCACTGTTGGTCATACTGGCATGGAAATGGGTGCGGGGTGGCCACACCAGTATGCCATGGGACCTCTTGCGCGCGCTCATGGTGCCTGCAGTTGGCTTTGTGCTTGTCAGCCTCATGCGACGCGCCATCAACGAGCCGCGTCCCTACGAAGCGTGCGGCATCGAGAAGCTCATCGACAAAGACACGCAGGGAAAGTCGTTCCCCAGCCGGCACTCGTTCTCCATTGCCGTGATCGGCATGTGCTGGCTGCGGTTCGTGCCCGCTATAGGCGTTCTCATCCTGCTTGCGAGTCTCGCCATGGCCTGGGCACGCGCGCTCGCCGGGGTCCACTACCCGCGCGACGTCGTATGCGGGCTCGCACTCGGCGTGCTGGTAGGCCTTGCGATGTGGGTATAACGAAACAAGCACCGGCCTCGACCGACTACGCTGAAGACACGACACGCGCTTGCGCGCACAGCAACCACTTCGGCCTTATACGCCTCAAACGCCGCGTGTTAGCACAGCCCGCGCGCTTGTGCGCACAGCAACTCGAGCAGCTCGTCGATGGTGCCGGCGACCATACGATACGGCCTGCACACCTGCACACACGGCAACGACCAACAGCGCATCCCTTAGCAGTCTCGCGACGCGCCTCCAATGGCGCCGCTACGGCATCCCAACCTCCCCAACACGTCACGTGCATGAAGATGCGCTATGCTTCGCAGCTCTATGGGGACAGGCTATCGCCGTTGGGGGCAGGAGACAGGCATGAGTGAGATTCGCAGGCAGACCGGCGTTGTTTCGAAGAAAGACCGTGGGGACGCCCCCCTCACCCGCCGTCAGGCATGCGAGGCCATCGGCATCTTCGCCCTGGGCGGAGTCGCGACGCTTCTTACTGGCTGCGGCGAACAGGGTGGACAGCAGGCTTCCGACGGAGCGCACCTCGTAGTCAGCGCTCAGCCCAGCGATCTTGCCACCGTGAGCGAAGCGGGCGGGGCGGCCGCCAGCACGGCATCAGGCGGTGAGGCCGGGGGCGCAGTGCAGTCGACCCCCGCCTCGGGTTCCCTCCAGGTACCTGCACAGGGAAACGCATCCTACACGAGCGCAAGCGGCGCCACCTGCATCGTGCGCAGCGCCGACGAGCGACGCGCCACGAGCAACAGCACCAACGAGGAATTCCCAGGCCGTCACGTATGCTTTCTCACCTTCGACGATGGCCCGAGCACAAACACCCAGCGCATCCTGGGGATTCTCAACGACTACGGCGTGAGGGCCACATGGTTTGTAAAAGGCAACTGCGGCAGCCTTGAGGAGCTTCCGAGCATCTGGGAGCAGGGCAACCAGGTGGCCATTCACACCTACACCCACGAGTACGAGCAGGTTTATGCCAGCGTCGACGCCTACTGGGCCGACTTACATCAATGCGGCGATGCCATCGCCGAGCAAATCGGGCATTCCCCCACACTCGTACGCTTCCCGGGCGGCAGCGTCAACGACTTCAACGCTGCCGTGCGCAGCGACATCATCGCGCAGATGAACGAGACCGGCTACCACTACTTCGACTGGAACGTCTCCTGCGGCGACGGCGCCGACCACACGGCCGACGAGCTCGTGGGCTACACGATCGGAGAGGCCGACGGCTGCCATTCCTGCTGCGTGCTCATGCACGACTCCGCCGCCAAGGACACCACCGTCGAGGCGCTGCCGCGCATCATCCAGTACTTCATCGACAACGGTTTCGAGTTCGACGTCCTGCTCAGCGACACGTTCGGGTATCACTTTTAGGTCGAAGCGGGCCGAAAATGGCGACCAGCAGGCTGAATTAACATACATTTGGCGAGTTGGAATGTATGTTAATTTATCAAAAGCCCAGTTGGCGCGATTTTCAAAATCTTGAAATGTATGTTATTTTGCAAGCAACGGCATACCCAGGCGCACAAGATGGAGCGCGCCGCCCTCAACCAGGGACGGCCCGCTCTTTTTGCAGTCTTCGCTCGGCTTGCAATCCCTGCCTTGCTTGCAGTCCTTGCCCTGTTTGCAATCCCTGCCTTGCTTGCAGTCCTTGCTCTGCTTGCAGTCCTTGCTCTGCTTGCAGTCCTTGCTCTGCTCGCGGCCGGTGCTCCACCTGCTTCCCCAACTCTGCTCACAGCCGGCGCACCGCCCACGGTTCTTGCCCCGTTGCACCCCCGCTCTGCTCGCGGCCAGCGCTTAGCGCGCGGTGCCACCCAGCGTCTCAAGTAGGGTCTCGAGCTCCGTTTTCGAGCATACGCCCAGCTTGGAGTAGGCGTTTTTGGCATGGGTGCGCACGGTGTTCTCGCTCACGTAGAGACACCGAGCAATAGCGGCTTTGCTGCGGCCCTGGGCGATAAGCACGGCAACCTGGGCCTCGCGTTCCGACAGGCCAAAGTCGGCCCTCAGGCACTCAAGCCGCGCGACCTCGGCGGGGCTGAGAGCAATGGCATCGGCTCCATCGAGGTCGAGGGATACGGAGGTCCCCGCGGCAGCGCTCGCCGCACTCGCTGCCTGCCCGTGAGCAGCAGAGGAACGGGCTGCAGCAGTTTGACGGCGGGTCAAAGACGAGTCGGCATTCACCGATGTTCCCTGTGCGAAACGCGCCGGCGCCTGCATGGATTTTGCAGCCGATGCGTTGCCAGCATGCGCACCCTGAGGTTCATCGCCGCTCGACACATGTACAGACGAAGCGCCACGACCCTTCGATGTCCGGACTTCCTGCGACTGCGCCCTGCTTTCTCCAACCATCGTCCCCGCAGCACCGGCTCCGCACGCCCCAGGCGCCCCAACGACTTTCTCGGCCTCATCTAGCTCGAAAAACGGCCTTGCATGCGGCACGTTTTCGGACAGCAAAAGCGCCATGCTCGCACCGATGGCAGCCGTCACCGCACCGATAACCACACCCGTCTGGGGAGCAGCGGCGGCCGAACCCAAAACGAGAATGAGCACGCGGCCCGCCTCGCGGGAGAACACGCGCACCGCCCAGGCAACGCCGAACACCGTGTAGGCATGCCGAGAGCTGTGCCTGCTCGCATCGGCCATGGTGACCCACAGCACGCCGAGCATGAACGAGTCCGCAATGTTTTCAAGGGCAATGGCGAGCGCGTCGAACTCGTCAGGCAGCACCGACAGAGTCAGTGCACCCAGAGCAGCCACGGCAATCTCGATGCGCCACAGCAGCGAGAAGCTGAGCCTACGGCCGCGCCCGATAGTCCAATGCATCACGAGAAGCGACAGTCCCACCACACCAAATTGATGGAGCGCGCGCAACGGCGGTCCCATGGTGATGGGCTCGCCCGCCGGATATCCGCGCGAAATGCCCAACGCAAAGCCGAAAACAGCCAGGCCACCGAGGATAAGCCATGCGGTTGTCTTTGGCTCTCGGTCATAGACGGGCTCGGGATCGGTCGGCGACCAGGGTCGTTCGTATGCGCCCACACCGGCTGGGCTTTCGGAAGGTCCGATTACCTCCAGGGCATGGCGATAGCACATCTGCGCCACGGCCGCCATGAAAATGGACACGACCTGCGAGGGATCGGCCGGCAGAAAGCTCACCGCAAACCCGCCAATCGACCCCAAGGCAAGCGAAGAAAAACCGAACAGCACAATCTGCTGCACGCCGAGACGGGCATACAAGGCCGTCCAAACCCCCGCGCCCATTCCTCCAGCAACGCCTGCAACCAGGCCGACGCCAGCCATTTGACCCAGCGTAAGCTGACCCGGAATAGCCAAAAGACCGAGAGGCGCGACAATCATGAGCGCAAAAGCGATCCAGCCCAAACGTGATTGCATGCGCGCGCCCGGCGGACGCCGAAGGGCGACCAATGCGCCCGTGAGAATGGCCGTTCCGTAGGCGAAGTTGTTGATGATGGTGAAGATGCCATCGTCGGCCTGGACGTACGAGTCGAAAAGGATGCATTGGATCCATACGCGCACGGCAGCGAGACCGAGCAAGCAAGCGAGTGCGCCGTTGCCGCTCAGCTGGGCGATGCGGTCGGTCCAAGATCTCTCGCCGGTGCACACGTTCATCTTCTTGCTCCCCCGTGTCAGAACGGCTCCGCCATGCATGCCCAAGATGCGTCGCGAAGCCTATATCGCCGCAAAGTATAAAGAAAAATCACCCGATTGCGGGTGAGGTTGAAAGGTCTCACACGTTTGAGGAGCGCTCACCCGCCCCGCGCCGGCCTATCGTTCAGCCTGTCACGTCGCGGGGTCAACGCCAAGCAGGCACATCGCATACCCGCAGGCAGACACCGTAAAGGCAGGCGCCCGCAGAGACGCCGCACACGAAAGGGGAAGTTCCTTATGAGCATTTCGACGTCCAACCTCACTCGTCGTCAGTTCACCCAGGCTGCCGCAGCCGGCGCGGTCGCGCTGGGCATCGCCGGCAACGCCAGCGCAGCCCTGGCTGACGCCGCGAGCGAGCCCGCAAGCACCGAGTGCGACGTTCTTATCATCGGCGCAGGCGGATCGGGCATGGCCGCCGCTGCCACTGCCGCCCAGGAAGGCGCGAGCGTCATCGTGCTCGAGAAGGGCGATTCCCAGATGGGTTCGAGCGTCCTTGCCCTGGGCACTTTCTACGGCGCTGGCACCGAGCTTCAGAAGGCAGCCGGCATCGACGATGAGCCTTCTGCCCTGCTCGACTACTTCCTGAGCTGCAACGGCGACAAGCTGGCCTACAACATCCAGAAGTGGGCTGCCGAGAACTACGGCCAGACCATCGACTGGCTCACGGGCGACCTGCAGGTTCCCTTCAAGGACACGGTGTCGCTCAAGGGCAAGGACACCGTCGAGCGCGGCCACAACTGCGCCAACACCGCCGCCGACGCGCTGAGCGCCGTGACCGACCTCGCCGTCTCCAACGGCGCCGACCTGCGCTTCGGCATTCAGGCCACCGAGCTCGTGATGGGCGAGTCCGGCGCCGTGACCGGCGTGAAGGCCACCGATGCCGAGGGCAATGAGCTCACCTTCACCGCCAAGAAGACCATTATCGCCACGGGTGGCTTCTGCCGCAACGACGAGATGATCGCCAAGTACATGCCCGACTACGTGGGCGTCTACACCGAGGTCGGCCAGGGCTGCACCGGCGAGGGCCTGCAGATGGGCCTCGACAAGGGTGCTCGCTACATCGGCCATGGCGGCACGAACGGCATCCTGTTCTGCGCCGTGCAGACCGGCCAGTCCAAGCTCATCGCGAAGAACGTCCTGTGGCTCGACAAGGACGGCAAGCGCTTCGTGAGCGAGGCAGGCCAGACCCACGACATCTACTACCAGGTTGCCCACTTCGACGGCCAGCACTTCTACGCCGTGTACGACCAGGCCGCCCGCGACGCGCTTGACGAGAAGCTGGCCGAAAAGTTCCAGAAGGGCCTGGACGATGGCATCTTTGCCCAGGCAGACACCGTGGCCGAGGCCGCCGAGGCCCTGGGCCTTCCCGGCGACGCATTCCAGGAGTCGCTCGACGCCTACAACGCCATGTGCGAGGCCGGCGAGGACTCCGAGTTCGGCAAGAAGGCCGAGCTGCTCGTGCCGCTGACGACGGCCCCCTACTACGTGCTCACCATGGGCGTGTGCACGCACGGCACCTTCGGCGGCTACGAGGTCAACCAGGACATGCAGGTCATGAGCGAAATCGGTTTCCCGATTCCCAACCTGTACGCCGCCGGTGAGGTCAGCTGTGGCAGCTTCATCTACGACGACTACCCCGCAGGTGGCTGCGGCCTGAACTGGGCCTACACCTCCGGCCGCTTCGCCGGCACCAACGCCGCCCAGGCCGCACTCGCCGAGGTCGACGCGCAGTAGGCGACGGCACGGGGCGAGGTCGCGCACGGGGCGGGTCGCGTGCGGGGCGGGTCGCGTGCGGGGCGGGCGACCGGCAGGCAGGATTAACATACATTTGGTGAGTTGAAATGTATGTTAAATTATCAAAAGCCCAGTTGGCGCGATTTTCAAAATTTTGAAATGTATGTTGTTTGGCAAACCACGACATACCCAGGCGCACAAAAAGGAGCGGGTCGCCCTCACACGAGGACGGCCCGCTCTTCTTTCAATCAACCCTCAGCGCCTAGCGCCCATTATCCCTCGACGACACCGTCCTCAGCGAGAATGCCGCCGGCAGCCATGTAGCCGCCGACGAACGCCAGGCCGAGGTCGGCGTACATACCAGTGAGGGGCTGACCGGCTGCGTTGCCCTCGCCCGCCGAACCGCCTGCGGTGTGCCAGGCGGCGTACAGACCGGGGATGACCTTGCCAGCCGTGTTCACAACCTGCATGGAAGGCGTAACGTGCAGGCCGCACTTGGAGCCGAACACGTGACCGCCCACAGCCGCCGCGTAGAAGGGCGGCTCGTCGAGGGCGAGCAACCACTCGGCGGGATACTTGTAGGAAGCGACGTAGTCCTCGCCAGCCTCGCAGGCAGCGTTCCACTTCTCAACCGCCCCGGTCAGAACGCCAGCTTCAAGGCCGAGCGCACTCTCGAGCTCCTCGATGGTATCGCAGCACTTGATCACGCCAGCGTCGACCATCTGCTGGAAGCCGGTGCGCCAATCGCGCAGGTCAAGCGGCACGCGATCGATGTAGGGATCGTCGTCGGCAACAATCGTTGCCTTGCGGCAGATGACCTGACCGAAGTAGTTGTCAAGCATGAGCTGCTCGTATTTGGAGTCGAAGATGCAGTACGTCTTGCCGTCGGGCTGGGCCATCTCGATGGAGGCGGTGTCACACAGGCCGGCCGAGCTGGGGGACTCATTCGTGGTGTAAGGGAAGCTACGACCCGAGGTGGAGATGTAAGGCACGCGCTCACCGAGCTTATTGATGCGCAGCCAGGGCTGGCGAACCACCTGGTTGCCGTCCTTGTTGATGTGGCACTCCATCTGGGTGTCGAACTCGTCATAGTCGCGCCACCACACGCCACCGTCAAAGGCGCCCGTAGAATCGAAACCAGCCAGATCGGCGCCCACACCCATGCCCATGCGGATGCACTCGCCCGTGCCGTTGGGCGGCGTGGCGATGTTGGCGATGCCCTTGAGGCAGGTGGCCGAATACTTGGCCATCATTGCACGGTTGACCTCCATGCCGCCAGCGCACAGCACCACACCGCGCGTGGCATGGATCAGTTTCTCGCCATCGTCCTGCTTGACCTTCACGCCCACAACAGCACCTGCTGCCTCGTCAAACACGAGAGCCTCGACCTCGCAGCTCGTGCGCACCTCGGCGCCGTCGTCAACGGCCTTCTGCACGAGAAGCTGCAGCGGGATGTAGTTGACGTTGATGCCGTTGGTCTCCGTCTTCATGCCGTCCCACTGAAGCAGACCCGCGCCGGCCGGCGAGGGGTTGCTCGCCACCCACTTGGCGTCGGCGTGGTCAATCATCCAATCGATGCACTTGGGGCCCTCGACCGCCATGGCACGCATGAGCTCGGGGTCGCCCGTCATCTGCTGACAGCTGAGCATGAACTCGACGATGTTGTCCACGTCGTAAGGGTAGCTCGGGTAGGCCCACTGGGCCTCCTCAGCCAGACGGTGGCCGCCGAAGTTGGAGAACATGCTGGAGCACTGCGAGTTGCCGCCGGTCGAGATGCCGCGCTCGACCATGAGCACGTCGTAGCCGGCCTGAGCCAGACGAATGGAGGCGTTCACGCCGGCAGCGCCCGAACCCACGACGACGATTTGGCGCTCCTCGTCCCAGTTAGCAGGCACATCAACGGGCGGAATAGGCGCGACAGCGGCCTCGAACGCGGCGCGGGCTTCATCGTCTGCGGAGCTCGCGGCATCGGCACAGGCAAGGCCAGGCGCCGCGGCAAGCGCGGCGGCAGCTCCGGCAGTGGCGGCCGAGGCGGCCAGGAAGTCACGGCGATTCAGCGAAGTAGCGGTCTTGGTTTCCATACGATATCCCCTTTGCTCGAAATGGAAAGTTGTTGGTACAACAACACAAGGGCCATGGTACGACGGCTCAGGAAGCAGGACCTGCAAAGCTTTTCTGCCAGCTGGACAGTCTTTTATACAGGGTGGCGCCCGAGGCTGTTTAGCTGTAAAGTTTCCTTTACAGCAAGGGGATGTCGCAGCGTCGCAAACGGGGGGGATGCGCGATGAACACGCAGTATTTGAAGGAGTTCCTGGTATTCTCCGAGGAACTCAATTGGACGGTTGCAGCCGAGAAGTTGTTCACGACGCGCCCCACGCTCGTCGACCATATGCGCTGCCTCGAAGCCGAGCTCGAATGCAAGCTCATCGTCAGCAGTCAGCGTCAACCACGCCCCGAACTCACCCCGGCCGGACGTCGCTTCACGCGCACCGCAAAAGAACTCATCGAGCACTGGAACGCCGCGCGCATTGAGTACCGCGAGCTGGCAGACAACTTGCTCACGGTGCGCGTGGCGTCTTCAAATCTCCCCTGGCTCGAGACCGTCCTCTACAAAGCACGTCGCGCCATTCAAGAACGACACCCCTACAAGCGCATCGAAATCTCCCCCGTGTCGGGCGCTCGCTCGAGCATCGAATCACTGAATGCGGGCGAAAACGACATCGTCGTGGCAGGCTTCAAAAGCTACCTCAGCGAAGGCGAGCGACCCATCCCCGAAGGCATCTGCGGTTTTGTGCTCGACACCGAGCCCATCCACCTGCTCATGACGCAAGAAAACCCGCTGTTCGGGCGCGAGCAGATTGCCGCAGCCGACCTCGATGGGGCCACCTTCGTGCTGCCGCCCGACATCTACCGCTCCTGGACGCGCGACCACGTAGACGAGCGATTCGCGCAGCACGGCGCACATATCACGCTGCGTACGCTGGCCTTTTCAGGACATACCGAGTACTTCACCTACGAGTTTGGGCAGATGCTTGGGATTGTGCCGCACACGCTGGTCCCCCGCTACGGCATCGACGCCCGCGAGGAATACCGAGCATTCGACTGCACCGACATGCCACTTGAGACGCGCTTCTACGCCCTCTGCAAGCAAGCGTTTGCCGAAAGCGAAAACGGCGGTCTCCTCTTCGACGAAATGCGCCGCATCGTGGAGGAGCGTGGACGAAGGTAAGGGGCACAATGGCAGCGAAAGAGAGTCGGGGGCCACGCTTCCCGCACTCATTTCCCGCCAGTCGGACCCCTCTTCGCCCACGCCATTACCAAAAACGCCAAAAGTATGCGCTTTGCTGTAAAGGGGAACACTGGACGCATTCCCATGGCCTCATTCTCCCAGCTAGATGCGTTGCACTAAAACAGCTTCACAGCACTGACGGCCCCTCTTAAAGTTAAAGCGCATACTTTTGGACAATTTCGTTCTGTTCTTCGGTCCATGCGCAACTGCAAGATGGAATTATCTCCTCGAGAAGTGGCGAATGACACTCTAACGCCCGAGGCCCCCATCCTGCGGCGAGCGGGATGGGGGCCTCTCTCGCCCGGGCGAACCCAGGCAAGCACTTTGCTTCAGTTCAGCAAATCAGGCCGCGCGCTTATGCCCAGGGCTCCAGGGCGCTCACGTTCTGGCCGCACTTCATGCCAGAGGTGAAGCACTCGCAGATGTTGCCGCCGCCGGAGTAGTAGTGGTAGAAGATCGAGCCGAACTCGCCGGCGCCGTAGAGGCGGGCGACGGGCTGGTCGTTCCAGTCAACGAGCTGGTAGTCGGTGTTGCGAGCACCGCCGCCGTTGGTGTTGAGGTAGCACAGGCCGCACTTGATGGCATAGAAGGGGCCATCGGTGACGCCGAGGGTGACGCCGTTCTTCTGGTCGTCCTCGGAAAGGCTGCGGCCAAACTCGGGGTCCTCGCCGTTGGCACCGTACCTGGGCGGCGCTTGGGCCGACCCGCTGATCGACCTGGCCGTCGACTATGTGCGTACCTTCATCGGGCACGGCACAAACAGCTACGGCGCGGCGCATCCCTTCGAGAGCGTCTACACGTCCGAGCGCCGTCTGCTGATGCAGGACGCCCGCGACGAGGTGCGTGCCGTATACCGCTCGTTCAACATCGACAAGCAGGACGAATGGCGCGAAGGAGAAGACCACGTTGCCCTTGAGCTGGAATTCATGGGCATCCTGTCGCGCCGCACCGCAGCCGCCCTGCGCGCGGACGATGTCAATCGCGCCGAGCAGCTGCTTTCTGCACAGCGCAACTTCCTCGACGACCATCTGCGCACCTGGGTACCGCTCATGGCTGCCGACATGCGTCGTTTTGCCAAGACGGACCTCTATCGCGGACTTGCCGACCTGGCAGAAGGCTTGCTGGCGACCGATGCCGAGTTTTTGGACGGCGTGCTGGCCGAGTAGGTGCCCCGGGAGGCGTCTGTTTGCAGGCGTCTCCCGTTCGGAGGTGGCTTGGCAAGGGCTTTTGGGGCGAGCCGCCTCCAAACGGGAGACTGGGATTGCATCGGGGTATACTGGGCGCACTTTTGATATGTTCTCGAGAAAGAAGCCCGCATGGCGTCGCTTCAGAATTGTCCCGCACCTGCCGGAACATCCCTCGTCAAGCTTGTGCGGGATGAGGTTGCGACATGCGTCGACCCTTTTGGCGCCCAGCTCGTCAATTTGCAGCTTGCGGGGACTAAATACCGCTGGCAAGGGGATTCCCGCTGGTGGGCGCGCCGGGCACCCGTGCTCTTCCCCATTGTGGGCGCGCTGGGCGGTGCCACGGCGTCTGCGGCCGGCCCCGTGTCGCTGGGACGCCACGAGCTTGCGCGCGATATGCCGTACCGCGTCGTCGACCTCACTGCGACAAGCGCGACGTTTGAGCTCGCGTCTTCCCCCGAAACCATGACGCGCTACCCCTTCGAGTTTAGTCTGCGAACCTCGTATGCGCTGGTCGGGCCTGCGACCATCGAGCAGCGCTTTGCCGTCGGGAGCACGGGAGACGTTCCCCTCCCCTACGTCGTCGGCGGCCATCCCGCATTCAACGTGCCACTGCCCGGTACTTCCGAAGAGGACTTTGGCGATTGGCGCCTTGAGTTTGCCCAGCCGTGGACCGCCGACGTGCCGACCATAGTGGAAGGCGGGCTGCTCGACTTTGCGCAGCCCGTGCGCATGCTCGGCGATATGGTTGAGCTCGAGCTTGCACACGAGCTGATCGAAACCCGCGACACGCTCGTCTTCCACAACGTCCCCGGCCGCGCGGTCGCCCTCGTTGGCGCGCCGGGCTGCCACGGCGTGCGGCTGACGTTTGACGGCTTTGACTACCTGGGCGTATGGAGCGCTGCGGGAAATGCGCCGTTCGTCGCCGTCGAACCGTGGACTGGCTGCGCCACCGCGCTCGACGAAGGCGCGTCGTTTGAGGCCAAACGCAGAATGCGGCTGCTCGATCCCGGCAAAACCGACGTGCGCGCGTTTACGATCGAACTGTTTTAGGACAATCGCAAGAATTGCCACCTGGGGACGCACGGCCGCAATGTGCCTGAACACCACGCTATGCGCACGGAACCCACAGGTGACAATAGCGGTCGAACTCGCCGTCATAGTCAAGACTCGCAATAGCAAAGCTCAAGGCATCGCCCGTTACCGTCAGGCCGTTCTCCGCAGCAAAATCCCGTACGGGGGCAAAATCGGGGTTGAGGCCGTTATTGTTTGCAAGCGTCACTGTATGGATGGCACGCACCGCAGGCCAGTACACCACATGCGGCCCCGCTTGAATACCAAGCAGTTTCGCATACTTCTCGAACACACCCAGCCCAGAGATTACTCCCACGCCGTAAGCGTCACGCAACATGGTTCCATCTGCAATGCGCTCGCACGGATAACGCGTGCTAATCATGGCAAACGGCGAGTATGCCGCCCACACCGCCATGGTCTCCTCGCGCCCTTCTCCCAGGTCGATGCCTCCGTCGCTCATATATTCGAATCGATAGAGACCCGGCCGCTCCACAACAGTGCACACCCCGACACTCGTCGGTAAATCACGAACCCAGACGGCTTGCAGACGTACGTACTCGGTTTTTGCACGCAGATAGGCAAGGTCGCGCTCAAGCTCGTCTACCAGACTTTCGTAGGCGCAAGCCAACTCCTCGACAGTTCCGCCGTGCACAAGTTCCGAGGTCTTCTCCAACGTAAAACCGGCCTGGCGGTAGGCACGGGCACTTTGGAGCATCACGACGTCCATGATGTCAAACGATCGATAGCCCGAGACCTCGTCGCGCGCAGGGTACACGAGGCCGTGGCGCTCGTACATGCGCGTTCCCTCGTCCGAAAGGCCCAACATGGCAGCGGTCGCACCAGTTTTAAGGTTCGTGAGGGACCCGCCCTTGTCTTGGTATTCCCTGCGTCCGAGCATCTCCCCTCCCATGAACGGCGGGCCATCAGTCTGCATGCTGCTCCCCGACGGCCCGCCGCGCGTTGCCCGTTAGGCGCCCATGCAGGCGCGAGCGGCCATTCGTCCCGTCGCGAACGCCTCGCCCACGTTGCCGCCACCATTATAGCCGTGGGCATACATGCTACCGAACTCGCCGGCCGAATAAAGACCCGCGATCGGCGCACCATCGACACCCATCACCTGGCACGAGGCGTTGCGGACGGCGCCTCCCTGCGTGTTGGTGAACGTGGGGAAGAGCTCCATGGCATAGTAGGGACCCTGCTCGGCCAGGGGAACGAGCGTCTCGGCCGAACGCTTGAACTCGGGGTCGTAGCCGTCGGCACAATAGCCGTTATAGGTAGCGACACCAGCTGCGAGGCCGTCGGCGGGGACGCCGATGAGACCGGCGAGCTCTTCAAGCGTGTCGGCCTTAACGATCCATCCCTGCTCGAGCTCGGCTTGGTTATCGGCACTCCACGAGTTAGAGCAGACGGGACCTGCCGCAAAGGCCGCGTCGTCGAAGACAAGGTGCGCCGGCAGGGCAACAAACGCCGTCTGATACGTGCCGTGGAAAGGCAGCTTGCCGTGGCGCGTCATGAGCGCCTCGTTTGTGAAGCGCGTGCCGTCGGGACCCACAAATATGGCCGTGCGGCTGCCGATGCCCATGGCAAGGCTATAGCCGTAGTAGACGTTGGTTTCCGGGTCCTTGAAGTTGAGGTCGGGACCAGCGGGGTTGTTCATGTGCCACAGGGCGGCGCCTGCACGCATGGCCATGAGGATGCCGTCACCGGTATTGTAAGGAGTGCCTTTGGGGTAGCCGTAGGGCAGATGGAGGTAGCACTGAATCATGTCCTGATTGTTCTCGAAACCACCGCAGGCCATGATGACGCCTTTGGCAGCTGCGATTTCGACCTCGCCACCCTCGTGCTCGACGACCACGCCGGTAACGGCGCCCTCGGCGTCGAGCACCAGTCGTTTTGCAGGCGAGTCGTACCAGACGTCAATGGAATCGGCACGCGCAAGGACGCCTTCGTAGTAGGCCGCCCATGCCTTGCCCGTGCTGCGTTCGCCGTCGACCAGGCAGCACGTCATGGTCTCGCTGCCAGGCACTTCGGGAAACTCGGAGTAGGTGATGTACTCGACCTTGGCGCCCAAATCCGTCAGCGCCTGTTCGTTGGCCATCATTTCTTGCGTCGTGGCGCGAATAAGCTCCTCGTCGCAGGAAAACTGGTCTTGGATCGCAACCAGATAACCCACGGCCGCTTCGAGGTCACTTGGGCACAGGACCTGCTGGCCGCTGAGGCGCGTGTTGCCGCCCGCCCACCCTTCGGGGGCTTTCTCGACCACAAGGACCTTCGCTCCCAGGTCGGCCGCCGCAATTGCCGCCGACGCGCCGGCACCGCCAAAACCAACGACTACGACGTCGTATGATGCGCCTGCCGCTTCCTCAGCCAGAGCTGCCGTTGCCCCCGCGCTCGCGGTCAGTCCGGCGGCCCCCGCCGCCATGCACGCCGCACCCTGAATGAACCCTCGCCTGCTGCAACGATCCATAGTGTCGCCCCTTTCTCATCGGTTGATGAACGACGGGGAAAGCATGGACCCCCAAGCGGGTTGACAGTCAAGCGATTGGGCAAATGGGGCGAAAGGACAGGGGATTCAAGCTGCAGATCAGATAGTGCCGGCAACCTCCCGCAGCAAAGCGACGCCTCGCAACGACGCCCCCTGGCCAGCGGAGGCCCCATTTCGCGGCAAAAGTGGCCGCAGTGTACGATTGTCATATTGATATTCGGAAAATTCGAAGCAACGACCTGGGGTTTCTTTCATCCGATTGATGCCCGAAGGCCCACGGGCAGTTAACAATACCATCGGGATGCGTAAAAATTCGTACACTGCGCGGGTTTGTAAATAACGCATACTTTTGGGCAGTTTGGCTCCTTTCTCGGCTCAACTTCGGGCATCGTCCAGAGTGTCGCCCCGAGAAATGGCAAGTGACCACAACTGGCAAGGCCCCCATCCCGCATATTCGCAGGATGGGGGCCTTCTCGCCCAGGTGGGCCCAGGCAGGCGCCGTGCGTCAGCTCGGCAAATCAGGGTGCCGGCGCTTACGCCCAGGGCTCCAGGGCGCTCACGTTCTGGCCGCACTTCATGCCAGAGGTGAAGCACTCGCAGATGTTGCCGCCGCCGGAGTAGTAGTGGTAGAAGATCGAGCCGAACTCGCCGGCGCCGTAGAGGCGGGCGACGGGCTGGTCGTTCCAGTCAACGAGCTGGTAGTCGGTGTTGCGAGCACCGCCGCCGTTGGTGTTGAGGTAGCACAGGCCGCACTTGATGGCATAGAAGGGGCCGTCAGTGACGCCGAGGGTGACGCCGTTCTTCTGGTCGTTCTCGGAAAGGCTGCGGCCGAACTCGGGATCTTCGCCGTTGGCGCCGTTCTCGTTGAAGGCGTTGATCTCGTCAACGAAAGCAGTCAGGTCGTCGCCCTCGTAGCCCATGAGGCCGCCGAGCTCCTCGATGGAGTCGGCCTTCAGCACGTAACCGTCCTCAATTTCGGGTGCGCAGTCGTCGCTCCACTGGACGGGGCCGTGAACGGACATCCAACCCTCGTTGGCCTTGGTGTTGGACCAGCCGAAGATAGTGCCGGCGGTACGACGAGTCTCGTCAAAGACCATCCAGAAGGGATAGTTGGCCTTCTCAAGGCTGGGCTTCTCCTGGTTGAAGCAGGGATAGGGATAACGCTTGTCGTGTGCGGGCCAGCCCATGCCGCTGTTCTCGCCAATGAAGCGCTTGCCGTGCTTGTTGACGAACACCATATGCGTCGTGTCGCCCGAGTTATAGGTGCACACGGCCTGCTGATACTCCTGCGACAGGTCATAGTGGCAGATGGCACCGTACTCGGTGGCGGCCATGTGGCGCAGCTTCACGCCAGCCTCCATGAGCATGCGGATGCCGTCTCCCGTGTTGTAAGGGCTGCCGATGTGGAACTGGTCGAAGCCCGGCATCACGAAGTCCTTGACCATCTCATAGTTGGCCTCGAAGCCGCCACACGCCATGATGACGCCCTTGGCTGCCTTGACGCAGATCTCCCTGTCGCCCTGCTGCACGCGGACGCCGAGGACCTCCTTGGTGGCCGGGTCCTGGATGAGGTGCGTGACCTCGGAGTCATAGTTGAGCGTGATGGAATCGGCGTAGCGGTCCTTGATGACGGCGTCGATGTTGTTCCAGGTGCGCTGGCCGCCGCCCTGGCCGTCGAAGGCCTCGTCGAAATTGATCATCATCGAGTACTTGTTGGAGTTGGGATACTCCACGCCGTTGAACTTCTTGGAGGTGTGGTCGGCGTCGTTCTCGGTGATATCGGCGTTGATGATGTTCTCGCTGAACCACTCGGGCATGAGCTCAGTGGCTTCGGCGACAGCCTGGCACTCCTCGTCGGACGCGCCGCCGTCGGCCAGAGCCTTCCAATACTCGACAGAGCCCTCGCCCGTCACGATGTTGAAGTAGCCGCAGCACACGGAGCTGTTGCCGCCGGCGTACTCCTCGGGGGCCTTCTCAAAGACCTGCACCTTGGAGCCCTCGACGGCAGCCGAGATGGCAGAGGCCTGGCCAGCATAGCCATAGCCCATGACGACAACGTCGGTCTCGACGTCCCATGCTTCGGGAGCGGCGTTGGGGTCGCCCGCAGCCTCGTCGGCCAGGGCAACCGAGGCCATGCCGAGCGCGCTGGCGGCGACGCCTGCGGTGGCGCCCTTCAGGAAGGAACGACGCGAAGTGGTGGTGCTGACGCTCATGTGATTCCCCTTCTCTTGTCTTTGCTGCGCAAAGGCGTTTTGCCGTACACAGCGTGAGTCGGACCGAGTCCGGCCACAGGCCTGCGACGCACTCGCTGGTGTACTTTTGCGCGGGTCGCCGATAGCCTTGAGCCGGATGCGGTTGAACGAACCCCATCATGCGCCGCAACTCGCCCCAGAGGCAGACACGTTCGGTGCGCATTGCAAACATAGGCATATACCAGGCAATTTGAAAGATAGACACGAATCGTGCCTATTGATGTGCGGGATAGTTGAGCACGCGACGGCACCTCCTGGAGTACACTTCACTCCGTATGGCATGCAACAACAGCACAGGGGGAACTGTGGCGGACGGCAAGCGCACAACTTCGGGGATTTTGGCGATGCCCCTTAAACAATCATGGCCACTCTTCAGTCTGTGGACCATGCATGTTTGGATCTACTGGTTCAATACGACACCGCTGCGCCCTTCGGGCGTCGCACCCACATGGGCGGGCATCTACGGCGCGATGGCCCTCGTACTGCTCGCGGTCGCGCTCGCATTTCGCACCAAGAAAGACTGTTCGTATATCGGCCGATTCGACATCCCCATGACCATCCTCATGAGCGCGTGCACCGTATCCATCCTGCTTGCTTCTATTGTTGCAAGTGACTCGGCCGTTTGGGCATCCATCAACGTGGGATTGGCGGGTGTGTGCATGGGTTGGGGCTATCTGCGCTGGTCGGCGCCGTATGCGGACATGGGTATTCGCAACGCCGTGGCGTGCCTGTTCGGCTCCTACGTCGCAGGATCAACCATTAAGATTGCCTTCGACGCTGCACCTGGCTGGCTTGGATTCTGCCTTGCATTCGCGCTGCCCATCATCTCGCTTGTCTCACTACGACTCTGCGCAAAGCTCGAACTGTCTCAGATCGAGGCTCGGCGCGGAGAGGTCCTCTACAGCGGCATGCCCGCCTTGCAATCGCTGTGGCGCGTGGCGCTATGCGTGTTCGCATTTTGCCTGGTGCGACAGGTTGCGTCGCTTACCACCACATCAAATGAATTCGCACTGGCAGGGCGTCTTGTGGGTCATTTCGTTGAAGTCGGCTTTGCCCTCGCGGCCCTGGCCTGGGTGTTTCGCCTCAACCGCGCGCTCGACTTCCCGCAGCTATGGCGCTTCGTGTTCCTCTTTCTGGCGAGCACCATCGCGGTCGACTGCCTTTTTGAGCCTTCTCTTTTGCCGCGCCTGTGCGACGGCGTGGCCGTCAGCCTCATTGTTATGCTGCTGTGGCTTGTGCTCGCAGACATTGCACACCACAGTGATCATCGCTCGTATCTGATTTTCGGCCTGGGGTGGGGCTTGTATGTCAGCGCCAATTACCTGGGACTTGTCCTCGTACGCCTCGTAGCAGGCGGAGCGACCATGACGGCCGAGCTGGGCGTGGCCCTGTTGTGGGCAACCGGCGTGGTCATGGCATTCTGCTTGGAAACGCGCGACCCCGATGTGCAGCGACTCTTTGCCGACCTGCGCACCAAAGTTGATCCCGAGGAATTCGCGAGCATCGACGAGCGCTGCGCGCAGCTTGGCCAGCAATATGGACTCACCGGCCGCGAGGTCGACGTGCTCAAGCTGCTAGCCAAGGGGCGCAGCAAGATTTACATCGCTGAGACGCTCTACATCTCCGAGAACACCGTGCGTGGCCACTCCCGGCGCCTCTACACCAAGCTTGGCGTGCACACCCGCGACGAGCTCCAGGCGATGCTGGGGATTTAGACGAGGTCTTCGCAGGCGTTCAAGCAAAACGGTGCGTCGGAAAGCCGCCGGCATTGCAAGCGGCAATGAGATGGACCCATGACAGCGACAGTGGGCGCATCCATGATGGAGTAAGGCTACCGTCGTCCGCTGCAAATATCCGGGCGACACACAAGGAGACTGCGCAGAAACGCGAGGTCATAAGCGCAAACATGGTAAGGTGTTGCCCGATACCTACCGCGGACAAGGACAGCGCGTATGCATATGAAAGTCACTGAAAGAGAATCACAGCAGTCAGCAAGAGGCAGTCTCCCAATAACGAACGGCGCGATAGCACTTGCTGCCATATTGGTCGCAGCCATCCTCTTTACACTCGCACTTGCGCAGCCCGGCATTTCTGCCAGGGCATTTGCGGACGATGGAGCGGCAGCGACGGCAGCGACCACGGGCGAGGCGACCGCCGCACAGGCCCTGCCGTCAGCCTCGACGGTCTCAGGAATAGACTTCCTCACCGCGCTTGACGCCTACATCGCCGCGAACCCCATGGCTGACGAGGGCGATTACGTCGAGATTGATGGCAACACCCCCTCGTTCACCGTCGATGATGCCACAACCGATGCTTTTCAATCGTTCTCCCAGCTCGACAGGCTTGGTCGCTGCGGCACAGCATATGCGTGCCTGGGGCCCGAGACGCTTCCGACCGACGCGCGCGGTGACATCAGTGAGATACACCCAAGCGGCTGGGTCCAGAACTTCTATGACTTCATCGAGGACGAGTCCCTTTACAACCGCAGCCATTTGATCGCCCACTGCCTGTCGGGCCAAGACGCAAACGAACAGAACCTCATCACCGGCACGCGCCATTTCAACGCCGACGTCATGGAGCCCATCGAGGCCATGGTGCTCGACTACATTGAGCGAACCGGCAACCACGTGCTCTACCGCGTGACCCCGGTCTTCGAAGGCGACGAGCTAGTGGCGCGCGGCGTGCAGATTGAGGCCCTGTCCATGGAGGACGGCGGCCAGGGCGTGTCGCTCAACGTGTTCCTACGCAACATCCAGCCCGGCGTGGCCATCGACTATGCGACCGGCAACAACTGGGCAGATGAGGCGGCAACGGCAGACAGCTGGAGCACCTCGGCTGCAACGAGCAACCTGAGCGCGTCGGCCTCAGCGGGCACCGCGCCTCTTGCGCCCATTTCGGCCGCAGCCACTACCAGCCAGGCCGATGACACTTCAACTGACACGCCCGCAACCGTGACCTACGTGGTCAACAAGAACACGGGCAAGTTCCATTATCCCAGCTGCTCATCCGTGCCAAAAATCAAGGCCAAGAATCGCATGGACAGCAACCAGACCCGCGACGAACTCATCGCGCAAGGCTACGTCCCCTGCAAGAACTGCAATCCGTAAGAGGCAGGCCAAGAACATCGGCGCGCGAATGCCGAAGAGATTAACGCACTCGGCACGGTAAGCGGAGCCGCAGGTTTCCATGAGCATCGCTGGCGCGACCTCGAAGAGAATGACGCATTCGACACGGCAAGCAGAACCGCGGGCTTCCATGGGCATCGGCAGCAAGGCGATCGAGACCATGCCCGCAGAGTTCGTCGGCTGCTCGACTGCCGAAGAGATTGACGCTCTCGACACGGTAAGCGGAGCAACCGTCACTTCCAATGCCCTGAAGGAAGCCGTCAAGGCAGCTATGGGGCTCTAAAAAACATTCGGGCGGTGCGGGATTCGGCGACCAATGGTCGCAGGTCCCGCACCGCCTTTTTTTGTCTATCTTTCTGCTGAACACCAGGGGCATCAGGATTCACTGACGCCCCCTGCAACGCTTTTTAGGCGTTCGCGGTTGCTGCCTCGGTCATCGATTCGGCGAGGTCGGCAAGGCAACGCGTCATCTCGGCGGTAATCTCATCGAGGTTCATCTGCTGGTTGGTGCGAGCCTCGGTCAGGCGGGCGATAGCCTCAGAGTAGTCGACGCCCTCCTCGCCGTAATGCTCGCCCAGGAAGGCGATGACGTCGTAGAGGTTCTCGCACGGGCACTTGATGAGGCCCTCGCCCCAGGTGCCCTCGGCGTTGTCGCGCACGCGCACGAGCTGCGCCTCGAAGCACTCCTGAGAGAAGCCGTAGGCGTACCAGTTGTAATCCACCTGGTAGAGAATGTCGTCATAGGCACGGTCGCCCTCGCCGGCCTCGAGCGCGGCAATGCCCTCTTCAAGTGCGGCGATGTTGCCCTGAGCCTGCTCGTAGGGGAACACCACGCTGCCGTTCCAGCCCCATGCGTAGAGGCCGGCGCGAATGTCGCGATAGATGCCAAAGAGGGCCTTGTTGTAGGCGGGGGCATCGCCGACCTGGGCAGACTCGGTCAGCTCGTCGAGCGTGCGAGCCGCCTCTTTGGCCGCCGCAAGATTCTCGAGGAACTCCTCGGGATTGGAGACGACCTCGGGCGCAAAGCCCTCCTCGAGCGCCTCGAACTCAGGGGCAAAGAACATGGGGCGCACGGCAAGCGCATCCACGCTCACAAGCAGCTTGGTGAACACCTCGTGGACCATCTGATAGGCCTCGGAGTCGGTGCCCACGCACTTGTTGTCCATGTTGGTGTGGTAGAGGTTGCGCTTGTAGTAGCACTCGTCCGGCTCGCCCATGGCGGCGTCGATGACGGCCACGCCGCACTGCGAATAGCAGAACTGGTCGGTTCCGGTGTCGGAGGGTGCGTCGACGACCACGTTGAACTGCGGGTAGCCCGCAAACACGGAGTCCAGCACGCCACACGTGTAGTCGAAAAGCTCATAGGGGCAGGTCAGCCAGTAGTTGACCTCGCCTGCGGGGTTGAACATGTCGTCGATGTTGAGCATCATGAACGCCTGCTCGGCCCACTCGGGGTGCAGCTCGGTGATCATCTTCCAAGAACCGACAGCCCAGTCGCTCTCGCAGTTGGTCTTGCCCCACTCCTCAGCACCGTGGAACACGAAGCGCAGGGTCTTGGCAGGCTTGTAGCCGCTCTCGATGACGGCCTTGGCCATGCTGAGCGCAACGCTGCAACCGAAAGCGTCGTCGAAGAAGGAGTGGTAGTAGCCGTCCATGTGCGCACCCACGAGGATGAGCTCGTCGCTCTCGCCGGGAATGTCGCCCCAGACGTTGGCGCTCTGGCCGCCCAGCGTGATGACGGACTTCGCGTCGAGCGTCACAAGTGCTTCGCCACCGCCCTGCGCGATAGCCTCGAGCACGGCCTTGTAGCCGTTGACGCTGATGGAGAGCGCCGCCGCCTCATGCGGGCCACAGGCGTCCTGCGAGCCCACGGTGTCATCGTCATACTGGCAGAAACCACTCGTGTTGCACGCAATGACAGCGCGGGCACCAAGCAGATGGGCCTGGTAGGCGGGGTGGTTGATCCACCAGTCGGCATACTGGTCGATCGAGACGAGCACGAGCTTGCCGGCAATGTCGAGACCCTCGAGGTCCTCGATGGTGCCCTGGCCGCCGTCGACAATGGCGAGTTCCTCCATGTCAGCGTCGATGGAGGTGGCAAAGCCGCCCAGCGCGATGAAGTCATCGGTGCCGGCATTGCCCGGCAGGTAGAGGCGAGCCTTCTCAAACGTCCAGTTGTCGCAGGTGAAGGTGTCCTTCGTGACATTGGTGAGGCCAATCTCCTCCATCTTGGAAGCCATGAAGTCGATGACCTGGGCCTCGGCGGGAGAGCCAGCACTGCGGTTGCCTACGTCGGGGTTGTCGCCAAGAGCCGAGATGGCATCTGCGATGCTCTCGGAGAAGGCCGTGTCAATGTGCGCGAGCACCTGGTCATATGAGGCCTCGGCATTTTGCTGCGCGAGTGCGAAACTTGCGGGCAGACTGCCGACTCCAGCGGCGAGCGCGGTGCAGGCTGCGGTCTTGACGAACGTCCTTCTATCCATTGCGTGAATCCCCCTTTGAGTGTGGGTGTTATAGAAACGGATGAACTATAGGGGATATGGATTTCAGGTTTGCAAACTTTAGGTAAAACTTTGCTAACTCTAGATAAATTTTCAGGAAAGGGAAGGGAGGTAGCGGGTGGAGAACCACCTCGGGCCCGACGGAGGGGAAGCAAAAAGCACCGGCCGCGCTGCATCCTTCAGCACAAAGGCCGCACGGACACGCAGCCGTCCCCTTCCCCAGGTTACTTCGATTGCATATCACGCCGCTTTCACACCCAAGCCCTCCGCATATGAATGCACCAACCCAAACACGAAGATTCCAACGCCGCGATAAAACGAGGTATGCGCCTTTGCCACCACGCGGTCACGCCAGACACCAATCCAAGGCAGGATGTGTCGCTCAAGCAGCTCCCGCGTATCTTTGCGAGCACACAACCCAGCGTCAGCATTGCTCAACGACTCAGTTGCGGCCACCTCGCCAGCAAGCTGGCCCAAAAACCCCAGCATAATGCCAAGATCATCATCCGGTTCACGGTTCTTTCGCGCAGGTTCAAAGCCATGCCGAGCATATATATGCCTCACGGCCAAGCTTTCTTCGCTGAGAATCTGCGAGTTCGTAGCCATGTAGTAGCCAGCCCACGCGGGCGCCGCAGGCTCACCAGGACCCGCAAACAACTGGAACCAGTCATCGCGCAGTTCCGAAAGACCGCCCGCACAATCGCCTGCCTTTTGCGTATCATCGCACCAGGTAGCCATGGCAGTCAGACCCTCGATAACATCAGCGTTATCCTCGGCGAAAGGACTCTCGTCAAACAGGCCGGGCACCAGATATCGCTCAAGCGCAGCCGCATCCGGCTCGCAGTAGACGAGCGCCGCGGCCATAGAAAGCGCCAAACGCGCCCCTTCGAATTCCTCGACCTGCATGGAAACCCCTTCCCCTCATTCTGAAAACCTGGGTGGCCCCGAACATACAGCCGAGAACCACCCAGGCAGTGCATGCGTGCTTCAAATTACGTTAGAACAGTTCCTCATCGAGCGTTGCCATGGCGCCCGTGCCGCTTCCGGAGGCCTGAGCCTTGGGGTGAGGATTCAGGACCAGGCAGGGATTCGTCGTAGCCATGGGGAGCGGTTCGACGTTTACGTTGCCCTCACCATAACGGGCCACGAGATCGTCGTACTCGCCCCAGTCAAGCGCGCGCATCGGGCAGGCCGCCACGCAGAAGGGGATGTTGCCGGCCTCGATCTCCTCGCGGCAGAAGTCACATTTAATGACATAGCCGGCTTCTTCGTCAAGCGAGGGGGCCTGGTAGGGGCAAGCCTCAACGCAGGCTTGGCAACCGGCGCACAGCTCGTGGTCGGTCGTGACAATTCCCGTCTCGGGGTCCTTGTGCATGGCACCCGTAGGACAGGCCGCTACGCAGGCCGGATCGGCGCAATGGTTGCACGACACGGACACCTGATAGCTGAACGTATCAACAGGAGCGTAGAAACCAGCCTCCGTCGGCTCCCACGAACCGCCAGCGTAGTGATACACGCGCCTCAACAGATTGTGCGCGGGGAGGTGGTAGTTCTCCTTGCAAGCCACCTGACAGGTCTTGCATCCCGTGCACTTGGCAGAGTCGAAATAAAAACCGTACTGTCCCATTTTGCGTCCCTCCCCTTCTTACTCGATGCCCGCAGGCACAACGATGGCACGGTCCTTGTCGCCAGGCAGCACAAGGTCGCCCTCATACTTCTCAACCTGCAGGACGGTAGCGTTCCAGCACTGGGTTCCCTCGCCGCTCGATTTGGGAGCCTGCAAGACGTTCGGGCAACCGCCCAGGTCAATGCCGGTCTCCTCATCAATTTGGAACCACGAACCGTCTTGGATGGCCACGGCGCCCGGCACAATGGTCGGCAGAACCTTCGCATGGCGCAGAACCTTGCCATGGGGGCTTGTCATAAGAACGGTGTCACCGTTGGCGATACCGCGTGCCTCGGCATCGACGGTGGAGATGAAGCACTCCTGCGGGAAGGCCTCGCGCAGCGAGACAACGTTGTCGCTCACCGAGTGCTGGCGACGCAGCGAGTGGGGCGTCCACAGGACGAGCGGGTACTCGTCCGTGCGCGCCTGAACGCCCTGTTCGGGATCGCCCACCTGGTAGGCGCCGATGGGGGCGATAGTCGAGTAGCCCACGGAGTTGATCATGTACGCAAGCACCTGGCAGTAGATCTCAAACTTGCCTGAAGCGGTGCCCAGCGGAGCGCCCTCGGGGTCGGCGATGAAGGCGCTGTAGGGCTCGAGGACAAACGAATCCTCCGTGAGCGGGTACTTGAGGATGCCCTTCTCGCGGAACTCCTCGAACGTAAATTGGCCCTCCTGCGGCTCGCCCGCTGCACCAGGGAAGTACGTCTCGATCTCGTCGGCCGTAATCGTGAGCAACGGCGAGGTCTGGAACGCCTCGGTCATGTACGTAGCGTCGCGCACGGTAGCATAGGTGCGCTCAGCGTCGGACAGCGTGTTGACAACTTTGGGATCCAGCCCAAGTCTCTCGGCAAGCGCCTCGGCGATTTCGCTCTCATAACGGGCCTCATAGAGCGGGTCCATGATTTGATCGAACCACAAGCAGGAGGACGCGTCGCCGCCGAAGGCCTTGTTGGGCTTCTCCCAGAACGTAGCGCACGGCAGAAGCACGTCACAGTACTGGCGCGTCGAGTCGAAGAACGGGTTGACGCCCCAGACAAAGTCCAGCCCGCGCACGACTTCGATGCCTGTCATCGTGTCCGGAATCTGGTTGAGTGTGGACATGTGGCCACCAAAGTAAGCCGCATGAATGTCGAGCGGCTTTTTACCACCCGGCCAGCAATCGCGACCGTATTCGCCCGCCTTGATGGAACGCCAGCACTCGTTGGGCTCGAGGTTGAGCCAGTCAGCATCGCCCAATACGTCAAACTGCGGGATGGGGTACCACATGTATACAGGAGCACCGGCAGGAGCCAGAGGGTTGACGGGGTCGGCGGTCGTCGGGCAATAAGCGCCCACCGAGCAACTGCCGCTCATGAAGTCCTTAATTCCCGACCAGCTCATATAGTGACCCGGCGTACCGATGCCGCCATGCATAAGCGCCATGGTGTAGAAAGCCTGGGTAACCTGCTCGCCTGCCGGAATCTTCGTCACGGACTGGCCAAGGAAGAAGTCGACCTTGTCTACCGCGGCGATTTCAGTGGCAAGCTCGGAAATACGCGCGGCAGGCACGCCGCAGATAGACTCGGCCCATTCCGGCGTCTTTTCGACCATGTCGTAGCCGGTACCCATGACATAGTCTTTCCAAGAGGCGTTCTCGGGAGCGCCCTCAGGCATATGGTCGCCGTCAAAGCCGATGCAGTACTTGTCCAGATAGTCCTGGTCATACGTGCTGTTGGCAATCCACTCATGGCAAATGGCAATCATAAGGGCGCTGTCCGTACCCGGCAGAATCGGCACCCACTCATCGGCAATAACTTGAGCAGTTTGGTTGAGCCATGGGTCGATAATAATGACCTTGGCGCCGCGCTCACGGCACTGCTGCATGTACCAAGTGTGGTTGCCCGCCTTGTTTGCCGCCCAGTTGCAACCAAAGAACACGTGCAGGTCGCTGCTCAGAGCCTGCAAGTGATGCGGCGTGTTTGCGATAGCCAGCCCACCAAGCATGTGCGCGTCCACAACGGGCAATGCGCCGAAGGAAACCGTACCCGCTTCCACGTGGACCGAACCGCCCAGGGCATCAAGGAGCATGACATTCTGGTCGTAGTAACCGTCACCAATGTTGGAGGAAGCGCCGCACAGGATACCCTTGGAGCCGTAGGCATCCAGCGTCTGCTTGATACCAGCCGCCACCAGGTCGAGGGCCTCATCCCAGTCAAGGCGTTCCCACTCGTCACGACCACGCAACTCGCCGTGCGGATCGTCAAGCGAGAAATGCTTGCGCTTTATGGGATACTTGATGCGTGCGGGAGACAGAACCTCGCTCATCTTTGCGCGGCCGCGCAGGCACGCACGACGCTGCGGAACAGCATAGGAATCCTCTTCCGCCTCATCAGAACGGGTTTTGAGTGGCACGCCGTCCTCAACGTATATACGGTTGAGGCATCGCGAAGAACCGCAGCTGCAGTTGTTGTAGCAAGGCGCGTTCAACCAAACGCCTTTTTCAGATGCTCCCGCCTCCTCCGCATGGGCAACAACCGGACTTTCCACCAAACCCGGCATCGCGGCCGCCCCTCCAAGCGCGGCAGCCCACTGGACAAAACTCCTTCTCGACAATGATTCTGCCATGAAGCTCCCCCTTCTTTTGTTGTCCGCACTCGAACGCCCGCCCCTTGCGAGCGCAAAACGAGTGCTGTACCCAAACAGCTCTACCCTACTCCCCCGTTAAGGGCTTGGGGAAGAAACGAAAAACGCGTATGCTGTCAATCGACGGTTGACAGCACACCGTAGGGGGGAAGCATGCGAGAAGAACAGCGTTCATATTTTTTGGCGCTTAGCCGAGCCGAAAACATAGGCAAAGCAGCAACACAACTGCATATCAGCAGGCAGGGGCTTTCGAAAAGCATCGCCGCGCTTGAACAAGAGGTGGGAGTGTCCCTTTTTAAGCGTACCCGAAGGGGCGTATCGCTCACCCAAGCAGGAGAGCTGCTGAAAGAATGCCTCGACGCGCAGGACGAATTATGGGATGACTTTCTTGACCAGATTCAAAGTCTTCGACCTGCGACCACGCAAACAATACGGATAGGCCTGCGCGACATTTATTGCAACTACCAGGACAAACGCTTTATTTACTCCTTTCGGCGCACACATCCAGACATTTCAATCGAAACTCGGGACAACGACTTTGACGAAATATGGGATCTGTTGCAAGAAGGGTCGCTCGACCTAGCTTTTTCAGTCACACCGCCAGCTTCATACGAACTCTGTGAGATTCTCACCGGAACAAATGCCGCATCCGTTCTTATGAGCGAGGACAACCCTTTGGTTGCTTACGACACCATCAGCTTTGACTCTGGTCTGCACGATGCGACCGTCATACAACCAAGCGCCTATCTACGGCGACTCTATCAACCCTACTACACAACACGCGAGATCCGCTTCAAGTACACCAACGTCGACCGCAACTCAATGCGTGCCATAATCGCCTCATGCAACGACGTTTTCATCGGTACAGACACCGTCGTTCGGGGCCTCCTTGCTGAGGGGCTAACAATGCGACCCTTAGTTGATAACCCCCTCAACGAGCGGGCCATGTCCAGCTGCGTCTTATTCAAACGAGACATCAATGGCCCCGCACGAGAGTTCCTGCTTGACTTGTGCGCGCAGTGGGACCTATTGGATGAATGCAGGCAACTATTGGGAATGGAATCGAGCAGGAACTCATAGGACGATAGTCTCAGAATGGTCCAGCAATCGCCGGACATAACTCGGAGGGGGCAAAGCCATTCGCCGCTCCCCACCCACACCAAAAGCCCCCGACGCCGTCTTGCGACGCCGAGGGCTCATCCTTACCTCTACCTACTGCAACTCTCTAGTTAAGCCTTAATTTTTACTCCCAAGACTCCTGCTGAGCGGCGTCTTGGCCGGCGATGTAGCCGAGGGCGAACGCGCCTTGCAAGCAAGAAACAACCGCGTTTGCCTCTACACCCCCGCAGCCTCGCCGGGCGCATCCTTCTTCTTGATAGGAAGCACCTCGCTCACTGTGATGGCGGCAAAGATAAGGACGAAACCGAAAAGGAGCCTCAGTGTCACCTGCTCGCCCGTCATGAGCACCGAGAACAGCACGCCAAAGACCGACTCGAGGCTCAGCAGCAGCGAAGCCTGCGCCGGAGGCACGTGAGCAAGCGCCAGGTTCTGCGCGCCGAAGCAAAAGATTGAAGCAAGCAGGATGAGAAACGCCATCTGGGCGATGATGTTTGGCGTGAAAACCGAAAGCTCGGGCGCAGGTGCCGTGAGGGCACCGCTCACCAGTCCAAGCAAGCCCTCGGAGATAAACTGCATCGCGGTGAGTGCGAGGGCGTCAGCATACTGGGCGCACTTGGACATGGCGACGATGTGGGCCGCAAAGGCGAAGGCGCCCACCAGTGTCATCGCCTCGCCGAAGCCCATGGTAAGACCCTCGCCCGACGAACTCACCGACACGAGCCAGATGCCGCCCACCGCAAGCAGTGCCGCGCCGATGTTGAACACCGTGGGACGACGGCGCGCCACAAGCCACCAGATAAACGGCACAATCACGCAATAGGTGGCCGTAAGGAACGCGTTGATACCCGGAGTGGTGTGCTGCAGGCCGATGGTCTGCGTAAGGAAGGCACTGAAATCGAGCACGCCAAGCAAAACGCCCATTCCCAAAAAGCGCAGGTTGAAGCCCGCGGCCACACGCTTGCGCATGATGAGCAGCAAGATGATGCCCGCGCACGTGAACCTGATGCCCAACAGCCACGTAGGCGGCAGGACGCTCACCACGTCCTTCATAAAGACAAACGAAACGCCCCAAATAGCCGTGGCTATGACGATGAGAATCTTGTAGACAGACGTAGGCAGGTTATCGAGAGAAAAGCGTGCGGACATGGGGCGGGCTCCTCCGAGGGGTCAAACCAGAACGTGCAGGTGCAAGGGATGAAGCATAGCACGCCGCGCCGCGAAAGAACCGAAGACCCTCTGAAATCGAACGTGACAGGAACTCAAGCCTCGCCCCTACGCTGCAGGCTCGGTCTTGATCCAAACCATGAAGCACCACCACTTCACCGCAATAAGCACGGCGAGAAAAATACGCATGGGCAGCACGGGCGTCACAACGGCAAGAACGATGAGCATGGTGGAAACGGGAATGCAAATGCAGAGTTTGGTCTTCATAGGCATGCTGCGATGCTGCACGAATGACTCAAGATGGTTCTTGTAAAGCTTTGTGGAGCAGAACCAGCCATGAAAACGCTCTGAGCCATTGGCGAAGCACGCGGCCGCAAGCAGCAAGAATGGCGTTGTGGGCAAGATGGGCAAAATGACGCCAATACCTCCAAGGGCAGCAAAGAAAAAGCCGAGCACAACAAGAAGATGCCGCACGATAGGAATCTGCGTCAGGCGCCTGCGCTTGGGGCCCGCGGTGTCAAGGCTCACATCAACAGTCTCGGCTTCCATAAAGGCCTCCATAAGTAAGACTTGAGTGACATATCGGAAGCTAGAGTATCATACGGCTTACCTATTTGTAAGAATAATGATACTTTTCTTGACAAGTCCACTCAACGAGTGTGTTACTCCTCAGACCTACCATGCAAACACAAACAAAAGGGCCGGCCCGCGCCTCATGGCACGCGGACCGGCTCTTGGCAGCACAGTCTACCAGCTTGTTTTAGTCCTCGACCTCAACGAGTTCGATGTTGAAGTTGAGCGCCTGGCCAGCCAGCTCGTGGTTGGCGTCGAGCACGACCTCGCCGTTCTCAGCGGACTTGATCGTCACGGGCACAGGACGGTTGCCCATGAAGACATAGAGCTTCTGGCCCACCTTGGCATGCATCATCATGGCAGGGTTGGACTCACCGTAAGCGTCCTTGGGCTCGAGGTGCACATCGCGCACCTCGCCGACCTGCATGTCCTCGACGGCCTTATCGAAACCGGGAATCATCTGGCCGGCCATGCACGTGAACTCGATAGGCTCGTTGCGGTCACGCGAGCTGTCGAACTTCGTGCCGTCATCAAGCGTGCCAGTGTAGTGAACCTTGACCTTCTTGCCCTTGTTGCTCATGGGTCTCCCCTCATCTGCCAAGCCGCCCACTGCGGCCCAGCCACGGACAAAACCTAGCAAGCATACCCCATATTCGCCTTATCGTCCCACCAGGTCGCCGGCAACTTGCTTGAGTTTCTTGTAGTCAGTGATGAGGAGACACCCATGCTGGCGTTCGACACACTCAGCCTTGCGCAGCGAGGTGATGGCGTTCGTCACCGAGTTGGGGTGCACGCCGAGCATGGCGGCAAGCTCCGCATTGGCGAATGGAACCATTGCCGGAGCCTGTGGAAGGTTAAGCTCGCGGGCAATTGCCAAGAGGAGCGCCGCGAATCGCTCAAGAACCGAGTAGATGGAACCGTTCACATTCTCTCGCGTCTGCGAGGACATCATGTCGAACAGGTAGCACGACATCTCGTAGCCTATCTCGCCGTGCTGTATGAGGAACTGCTTAAATTGAGTCGCATTGAGCGCGTAGATGTCGCAGGCAGCGGTTGCCTGGGCGTTGAGAATGCTGGGATACACATCATCGTCGGTCCGCTGGAGCGTCTGAAATCCAATAAGGGTTCCCGCCTTGTGGAGAAAGACCGTCTTGGTGTCGCCCGTGCCATTTTCTGAGTAAAGCTTCACCAGGCCGCGCGAAATGTAAAACGTCCGGCGAATATTGTCGCCACTGCGGAACAGCATGTCGCCCGACTTAAGGTGCATGAGCGTGCTCTGAATCGAGCCGTCACGGATGCACGCCTCGATGGCCTGCGACAGCACGGGATGCGGTCGAACGAACAAGCTTGCTGTCTCCATGCAGTATGGACCTCCTCACAGTGCGATCAGCACCGCACGATACGTGCGGGCCTTCTATCCCGAGAAGGATACCATAAGCGCAGCTCCCGACCTACGCCTCCTTACGGCACAAACCAAACCAAACGGGGACACTCAGTACAACGACAAGCGCCATAGACCAGAACGCAAATGAAACCGAGGCTGTTGCCTGCACAATCGCACCAGCCAACAAACTCCCCGCCGCAAGGCCCACGTCCAGGCAGCTTTGCTGCAGCGAAAGCGCGCTGCCTCTGCACCCAGCGTCCGTTTTGGCTGCCAATGCCGCAGTTAGCGCGGTGATTGCCCCAAAATATCCCGCACCGAAGGCAACCCCTCCCAATGCAAACGGCACCGCCTCTCGAGCGGCTCCCAGAACAAGCAACCCAGTGCCCGCAAAACCAAGGGCCCCCGCAACCGTACCGCGAACTCCCATCCTGTCGACAAGTCGCCCGCACGAAAGGCTTCCGATTAGACCTCCCACACTCACAAACGTGAAGACAAGCCCGTCATTCAAAGCCGGCATTACATCAGCTACCAGCATCTTTCCAAAATTGAGCATGGCACCGTAGCCAAAAGCGCACACAAAGGGATACGCAAGCAAGGGGGCGAATCGACACGCCAGGCTGGCCGGACCAGCACTTCCCCAAGCCTCGCGCCGCCCCGAGCTATCATCCGCGGCATCACCAGCCGACCAGCCATCGTCAAACACGCCAAGCAGGACCAATCCGACAAACCCCACCAGGCACAACACGCCGAAAAAGGCACGGTAACCAGCTCGATCAATGAGCGGGAACAATAGAGCAGGCCCCACCATAAGGGACAGAGTCGAAACAAACCGGAGGCTCCCCATACGTGTTCCCAGCACCCCTGGCTGCGAAATGCAGCTCACCGCAAGAGAGACACACGGATGAAACGCGGCCAGGCCCACAGCTTGGATTGCCCGCAGACTCAGCATCTGCCATAGCTCGGCACAAAAGGGAAGCAAGACGCACGGCAAGGTGAAACCCAACGCGCCCACTATCATCATGAACCGCGGACCGCGACGATCTGACATTGGCCCAAACGCAAAACGCAAGATGACGGCAGCCACAATAAACAAGCTCGTCTGAGCAGAGGCAATAAACGCCGATCCGCCCAGCTCCATGGCATATGACGGCATGGCCGAGGTCTCAACGTTGTTGAACGCATAGAAGGCGAATGTCGCACCCATAAGGAGCGCATAGTTCATGCCCCCATCGGCTGCCCCCAGCTTTGAAATCAACTTGCGCACGTCGTCCCCTCTCCCCCATTCGGCCACCTCCCACTTTGAAGCCAACCTCAACCAGACACCTCACATTTTTGTGAGGACAGGCCAAAAAGAGTGGGCATGCACCTTTTGCGCGGCCGCTCCCAAGCGTCGGCGCACCACACTTCGCTGGGCGGAAATCCATTCGCCGCCGTACTACGCTCCCCTACGTCAAACGCCCGAATGCCCCTGAATACGGGAGCATCGCGGGCGAAGCCGCAAGGGAGAGGAAAGGAACCATGGGTAAGCAGATGCAGGCCGCAAGCTCCGCGCCCGAGTACTTCACGCGCGACGGCAAGCTCACGCGCCGCACGTTCATCAAGGGAGTCGGCGCCATCACCGTCACTTCCGCAATGGGCTTCGGCCCGAGCGTCGCGCCTCAGTGCGCGTTCGCATCGCAGGGCGAAGTTGCCCCCGATGAGGCCGCGGGCGAGAAGAGCGTGCACGCCGTGTGCACCGTCAACTGCACGAGCCGTTGTCACCTGCAGGGCACCGTGCGCGACGGCAAGCTCGTGCGCGTTGAGCCCGGCGACATGCCTGGACGCCCGGGTTATGCCAACGCCTGCTTGCGCTCGATGAGCTACATTCAGCGCGTCCAGGACGAACAGGCCCGCGTCATGTGGCCCATGAAGCGCGTCGGCGAGCGCGGTTCGGGCGAGTTCGAGCGCATTAGCTGGGACGAGGCCATGGACCTCATCGCCGAGAAGCTCAACCCCATCATCGCCGAGGACCCCACGCAGGCCTCGTTCTACTCGTTCACGGGCGACCTGGGCAAGATGAGCTGGGAAGCTTCCACGCGCTATGCCGCCTGCATCGGTGCCACGACGTGGGACATCGAAGGCATCATGGGCGACCGCGGCGCCACCATGGGCATGACCATGTGCTTCGGCTCCGGCCGCGGCGCGCACGACTCGCGTGACTACCTCAACTCTAAGCTGCTCATCGTGTGGGGCCGCAACGTCGCCGACACCCACACCTCCGAGCTGCGCGACTACGTGGCCGCCAAGAAGGCCGGCTGCAAGGTGATCGTCATCGACCCGCGCCAGTGCTCCACGGCCGCCATGGCGGACGAGTGGATTGCCATCAACCCGCAGACCGACCCCGCACTGGCCCTGGGCATGATGAACTGGATCATCTCCAACAACCGCCAGGCAACCGACAAGCTCGTCTCTGAGAGCAGCGCACCGTACCTCATCGACGAGGACACCAAGCAGTACCTGCGCGACGCCGAGGGCAACTACCTCGTGTGGGACGAGACTGCTGGCGCCGCTGTCGTCGCTCCTTCCGCGGCTGACATCAAGGCCGGCACTGTGACCCCCGCACTTTCGGGCTCCTTCGAGGTCGACGGCGTGGCCTGCCGCACCGCCTACGACCACCTTGTGGACGCCGTTGCCCCCTACACGCCTGAGTACACCGCCCAGATCTGCGGCATCGACGCCGACACCGTCACGCGCCTGGCACAGGAGTACGCCGACGCTCAGCCCGCCGGCATCCGCATGGGCCAGGGCATGCAGCGCGTCTATCACTCCTACGCCCCCTTCCGCGCCGTTGCAACGCTCGCCATGGTCGCTGGCTACATCGGCGTGCCCGGCGGTGGCGCAAGCCACGCTGGCGGTACGGCCACCACGCGCCCGGTTGCCGACTACACCGGCCCCGTCTTCAACTTCGACGGTTGGGCAAACACGGGCAACCAGGCCAACACGCTCTCGACCTCGGTTCTCTACAGCGCCGCAGAGCAGGCCGACCCCATGCCCCTCAAGTTCATGTGGTTCGCAAACTCCAACTTCATCAACATGAGCCCGGACTCCAACCGCATCGTAAACAGCGTCATCCCTGGCATGGACTTCATTGTGACGGTGGACCCCTGGTGGACCTGGACGGCCAAGTATTCTGACATCGTGCTGCCCGCCACGACTTACTGGGAGCACTGGGACATTATCAACCGCAGCCCGTGGGTCATGTTCAACCAGCCCTCCATCGCCCCGCTCGGCGAAAGCAAGTCCGACACCGAGATCATGACCATGCTCGCCCAGCGCACCGGCGTCGAGCAGTACTGGGACAAGACCGACGAGGAGTGGGTCCGCGAGTTCGTGACGACCGACCACCCCGCCTGGGATGACTTCGACTGGGACCGCGACGTCGTTGAGCAGGGCATTTACGGTCGCTCCGACGCCATGTACGACCCGGCCATCGTCTACGAAAACGGCGAGGGCTACGCGACTCCCACCGGCAAGTTCGAGTTCTACACCGAGAGCATGGCCGAGTTCGACGAAGAAGTCCCCACGTGGCTGCCTCCCTGCGAGGACCCGCGCACGGGCGAGCTGGCCGAGAAGTACCCGCTCGTCTTCATCCAGTACCACGACCGCCTGAACGTCCACACCCAGCACATGCTGGCTCCCGCCCTTGTCAACGTGCAGTCCGAGCCTCTGCTGCAGATGAACCCCGTCGACGCAGCCGAGCGCGGCCTTGAGCACAACGACATCGTGCGCGTGTACAACGACCGTGGCGAGTTCCGTGTGCGCGTGTTCCTGACCGAGGGCATCATCCCTGGCACCGTGGCCACGCAGAGCGGCTGGACGCCGGACTACACGCTCAAGAACTCCTGCTACCAGAACCTGACGCACTTCACGATGTGCGACGCCGAGGAGGCCTACAGCGAGACCAACGCCGCCTTCTACGACGTGCTTGTGCAGGTTGAGAAGGCTGAGGATGGCAGCGCCGATGAGGTCGCCGAGAAGACCGCGTCCACTCTTGCCGCCGAAGCATGCGGCATGGACGCCGAGTAAAACGGCCCCGTCGAGAAGACTCAAGGAGGAATGAAAGATGGCCGACAACAAGCGATTCGGCATGGTAATCGACACCACCGTGTGCGTGGGATGCCAGACGTGTGCCGTGAGCTGCAACGTTTCCCACGAACTGCCCAGCGATGTGCTCTGGTCGCACGTGATGAGTTTCGACGGCGACGAGGTGTACCAGCCCACGGGCACCTTCCCCGCCCCGGTGCTCAAGTTCCGCCCCACGCTGTGCAACCATTGCGACAACCCGGCTTGCGTGGCAGCCTGCCCCACCGGCGCCATGGTCAAGGATCCCGAGACGGGCATCGTGAGCCCCGACCCCGAGGTCTGCATCGGTTGCGGTTCCTGTGTGAACGCCTGCCCCTATGGCGCCCCTGTCATCAACGAGGAGACGTCCATCTCCACCAAGTGCACCTTCTGCAAGGAGCGCTCGAGCAAGGGCCAGGAGCCCTTCTGCGTGGCAGCCTGCCCGGCCAACGCCCGCATCTTCGGCGACCTGAACGACCCCGACTCCGAGGTCGCCAAGCTTGTGGCCGCAGGCGCGCAGCCCTGGCAGCCCGAGGCCGGCACTGAGCCCTGCGTGTTCTATATCGCATAAATCTAGCAGGTAGTTAGCAAAAAAACGCCCCCGGTCGGTCCCGTGTTTCGGGATGCGGCCGGGGGCGCGCTTGTTTTCCAGCAGGCTGCTCGCCTACGCGATCACGTCCAGCTCGTGAGAGTAGTGGTTGATGATCTCGCCGCCGGCCTCTTGGACGATGCAGATGTCCTCGATGCGCACGCCGAACTTGCCGGGCAGGTAAATGCCGGGCTCGATGGAGTGGCACACGCCTACTTCCATGGGCTCGCGGTGTACGGGACCCACGTCGCCGGGCTCGTGGTCGCACATGCCGATCTGATGGCCCAGGCGGTGCGTGAAGTACTTGCCGTATCCAGCCTGCTCAATGACGTCGCGGGCGGCCTTGTCCACGTCGCAGAACAGCACGCCGGGACGCACGAGGGCGGCGGCGGCCTCGTTGGCCTGGCGCACCGTCTCGTACACGAGGCGCTCCTCGTCGGTCACGTCGCGGAAGAAGAACGTGCGCGTCATGTCGGAGCAATAGCCGTCCTGCACGCAGCCCACGTCGAACAGCACCACGTCGCGCGGACCGAGCGGCGTGTCGTCGGGGGAATGGTGCGGGTCGGCGGCATGCGCACCGTAGCTCACGATGGGCGAGAAGGAATGGCCCTGGGCACCCAGGCTGCGGTAGACGTCGAGCAGGGAGTCGGCGATGGAGCGCTCGGTTGCACCCTCGCGCACCATACCGCGCAGAATCGCCATGGCCTTGTCGTTGGTGGCGCTGGCTCGGCGCATGAGCTCCTGCTCCTCGGCATCCTTGATTGCACGCGCATGGTCGACGGCAGCCGAGCCCAGAACAAACCCGCTGGCAGCGCCCGCGTCGCGCAGAGGCAGCAGAAAACGGGCAGCGAGGTCCTTGTCGCAGCCCAAGGGGGCCGCGTGGTCGGTAAGGCCACCGACGAGCGCGAGCGGGTCGTCCTCGTCGCGATATCCCTTCGTGGCCACCGCGAGGTCGGAAGGTGTGGGGAACAGGTCGTTCACCACGAGCACCGGCTCATGGTCGGCCCGCAGAACGAGCCCGTGGAAACGCTCGCCGGGATCGACATAGAAGCCCGTGAGCCAGCAGATGCTCATCGGGTCGCTCACGAGCATCTGGGAAAGGCCCAGCTCATCAAGGTTGCGACGTACCTTCTCCAGGCGATTTGCATAGTTTGCAGACATGACACGCCCTCCTCTTTCAGTTTCCGCATATGCGTTAGGCTTTTCAGCTAACCACATACATGGCATTATGCATGTGGCGTTATCGCACATTACGCCATGGAATGCAAAGGGAAAGGGGCAGGCGGCAGTGGACCAGTCACAGGAGATGGAGCGCATACTCGCAGCGGAGAAGCCCAACACGCGCGAGCTTGCCAAACTTGTGGCCACACTGTCGGTGCCCACCATCATGGCCGAGGTGTGCAACACCGCCATGGAGTACATCGATACCGCCATGGTGGGCAGCCTCGGCGCCCAGGCGTCGGCCGCAATCGGCCTGGTCGCAAGCTCCACGTGGCTCATAGGCGGCATCTGCATGGGCCTCTCCGTTGGTTTCACCGTACAGATTGCCCAGTTCATTGGCGCCGGCCGCAATGCCGAGGCACGCAACGTGCTGCGTCAGTCGCTCGTAGTGTTAGCCCTGTTCAGCCTCGTTCTGGGGGGAGCAGGCGTCGCCCTGAGCGGGCATCTCCCCTATTGGCTCGGCGGCGAGCCCGACGTGGCCTCCGAGGCAGCAAGCTACTTCCTCATTTTCTCACTGGCCCTGCCAGCTGCCCTTCTCATGCGCCTGTGCGTGGGAGCGCTGCAATGTGCCGGCGATACGCGCACACCCAGCGCGCTCAGCATGCTCATGTGCCTCCTCGACGTTGTGTTCAACTTCTTCCTCATCTTCCCCAACAGGCGGATAAGCCTCTTCGGCCTGCAGCTGTGCATACCCGGCGCGGACCTGGGGGTCACAGGCGCAGCGTTGGGAACGGCGGCAGCAGAGGTCGTGACCTGCGCGCTCTTGCTCTGGGCAACATGCGTACGGTCAGAGAAGCTCGCGCTGTTCGGGCCTCATACGCACGCGCGCCTGACTCAGGCTGGGGCTGGCGATTCGACCGCCAAGCGTGTCCCGGAGACGTGGCGGCTTGGCTCCCGCTGCCTCAAGACGGCCGGCAAGATCGCATTCCCCATCTGCCTGGAGCGCGTGGTGCTCAACAGCGCGCAGGTGGTCTCGGTGGGCATCGTGGCCCCGCTCGGCACGGTGGCCGTCGCCGCCCACTCGCTTGCAATCACGGCGGAAGGCATCTGCTACATGCCCGGTTTCGGCGTGGCGGCCGCAGCCACGACGCTCGTAGGCCAGGCGTTCGGCGCGCATCGTCGCGACCTCGCGCGGCGCATGGCAAACCTGTGCGTTGCAGGAGGCATGATCATCATGACCTGCACGGGCGCCCTCATGTACGTGCTCGCGCCTTTTGTGTTCGCGGTCTTCACGCCCGACGTTGCGGTGCAAGAGCTGGGCTGCTCGGTACTGCGCATCGAGCTTTTCGCCGAACCGCTCTTCGCGGCGGCCATCGTCGTCATGGGCGCCCTGCGCGGCGCCGGCGACACGCTCGTGCCGACGCTCCTCAACATCGCCACCATGTGGGGCGTACGCATCACGCTCTCTCTGCTGCTCGTACCCACGATGGGCCTGGCAGGCGTGTGGGTCGCCATGCTCGTGGAGCTCTGCGCGCGCGGCATCCTCTTCCTCGTGCGCCTCAAGCGCGGCAAGTGGCTCGAGAGGAAGAGCCTGACGTAGGACCGGCCTGCCCGGCGTACAAAAAAGCACCAGGGCCGCGCGGGAGCCGCGCGCCTCAGCGCACGTCCATTCCACGCAGGCCCCGGTGCCTTATGCCCTTAAAAAGCCGGCAGAACCTTTAGAGCCAGTACTCCTGACGCACGGACTTGCCGAAATAGGGGCTCTCCGGGTCGTACCACTCGGGGCGCTTGGAGTCCTCAGTGTTGTAACGCCAATTCAGCGAGTTAATCACATACTCAGAGGGCGTGATCTCGATCCAATCGTTGTACTGGAACAGCATCTCAATCGTTGCCTGCTTATCCTCCTCAGAGGTGGCACCCCAAGCCTCGGCACCGCGCATGGTGGCCATGTAGGCGCTTGCGAACTCGGCAGCACCCTCGTCCTCAAGGGACAGAGCGCGGGCAGTACCCTTGATCTGCACGCCATAGGAGTTGAAGTAGTCGTTGGCGCCGGCCACGTAATCGGCCTCAGGAATCTGGTGATACCAGTACAGCACAACGTTGGGGTTGTACTTGATGTGCTCGCACTTCTCAGTGCCCTTCTCGCAGGAAGCGAGGAGCTTCATCGTATTGGGGTCAATGATGAACTCGACCTGGGAGAGGCCAGGCTGATCCTTGTAGCACGTAGCGATGGAGTACATCTCACGGTAGGAATAGACCGTATTGCCGGCCTCATCGGTGGTCAGCGGCCAGCCGCGCAAATAATCGAGAATGAGGGTACGCATCTCATCCTGCGTGAGCTGCAGGCTCTCATCCACGACCTGCGAAGCGCCCGTGATGGTGTCGGGGCCTTCGTCGGCCAGGGCGGGAGCAGCAAGGCCGGCAGCAGCGAGTGCCGAAGCAGCGGCAGCACCGATGGCGAACTGACGACGGCTCATAGCGCCCTCAGGCTGGGAAAACTTGAACTCCATGGTAATCCCCTTTCGGTTGTTTGGCAGCCCGCCCCCTTTGACGGGCCGCACGTCACGTACACAACCTGGGCCCCAACCCAGGCATGCACGGCATTACGAGTATGACTCACTTGCCTGATTACGTCACCCCCCAAAAAGCGGGGGAAGGGCGGTTTGGGGCGGGCCAGCCAGCTCGGGCAGCATCCCCACTCATGCAACAACATACATTTCAGCGAAACGAAAAATCGCTCAACTGGGCTTTTGTTGATTTAACATACATTTCGACTGCTGAAATGTATGTTAATCCGACGCGTGGGCCCTCGCGGCGCGACCGGCACCCTCCCCTAACGCAAAAGGAACCCCGCCCTGCGCGGCCCGGTCCCTCCCTCGGACGCAAACGACCCAGCTGGCGCGACCGGCACCCTCCCCAAACGCAAAAGGGGCCTCCGGCCGACTGGCCGGGGACCCCTGGAAACGCATGCCTATCTGGAAAAGCCCGTCCTACTTCACGGCCTGCTTGAGGGCGGAGCGCACGGCCGCCTCGATGGCCTTGCTGGTGACGGTGGCGCCGGCCACGCCGTCGATGTCGGCGCCCTGGGCGGCCTCGACCTGATGGGCGTAGGTGCCGTCCTCGATGGCCTCGTAGCCGCCGATGCCCTGGGTCTCGTTGTTGGGCGAGATGTCGGCCACGGAAATGTGGCCGTCGGAGACCTCGACGGTCACGTTGATGTCGCCGCCCATGCCCTTGCCCGTGCCGGTGTAGGTGCCGTCGGCGATGGCGGACAGGTCGACCTCGCCGGAGGGCTTGACGGCGGTCTTCTCGGTGGGCGCGAAAGCCGGGTCGGAGGAGATCTGCATCATGAGCTGACGGCCCTGCGTGACGGAACGGCCGCAAGCAACGCCGACGATGTACTCGGGATAGTTCGTGGCAAAGAAGCTGCCAGAGTTGTCGCCGATGGCGTAGAGGCCCTCGATGGGCGTGCGGTCAGCGGCAAGGGCCTGCATCTTGGCGTTGATCTCAATACCGTCGAGCGTGGTGAGCAGCGAGGCACCGAACCAGCAGCCGTAGAACGGGGGCGTGCGCAGCTCGGAGAGGCGGTACGCCTCCTTGCCATAGTCCTCATCAACCTGCGCGTCATAGAAACCGTTGTAGCGCTCGCACGTGGCCAGGAAGGCGTCCTTGGCGTCGCCCTCGAAGCCGAGCTTCTCGGCGAGCTCCTCGAGCGTGTCGGCCTTCATGACGACGTCCTTGGCGCCCTCGAGCTCGATGATCCCGTCGATGTCGAAGCCGGCGTCGAGCTCCTCGCGCGTGCCGGCGGCGCAGCCGGTGGAAACAAAACGGCGGATGTCGTCAGCGGCGTTGCCGTCGAAGACCTGGCAGAACACGCCACCAGGCTGGTTGCCGAGCGCGAAGCAAATCTGGTCGTACGGGGCAGACTCGTTGCA
This sequence comes from uncultured Coriobacteriales bacterium, assembly GCA_934636245.1. Lineage (GTDB taxonomy): Bacteria > Actinomycetota > Coriobacteriia > Coriobacteriales > UMGS124 > UMGS124. Next base: position 160,606 of record CAKUAI010000001.1, on the reverse strand, counting down.
GAAGCGCACGCCCTCGCGGTTGACCTTCATGAACGCCTGACTGCCCATGTTGAACTGGAAGATGGTACCGGGCCAGTCCTTCTTGCCGTCCTTCTCAACGTAGCCCGCGCTCACACCAGGGGCAACGGCGCCGCGGTCGAACAGCATGGGCGTGGGGTCGGCCTGTTTGGAGGCACCGGCCCACATGGCGCACTTGATGCCCGAGCCGTCGCAGAACGCGTTGTAGCTGTTGGCGGTCGTGACGCGCACAGCGTCGGACTGCAGGGCCTCCATCATCTCGGGATTGGCGGGGTAGCCGCCGCAGGCAAGCACCGTGTAGGTTGCATTGATCTGCACGTAGCCGTCCTCGCACTTGAAGACGCCGCCGGTCACCTTGCCGTCCTCATGCACAAGGCGCACGAGCTCGTAGCCGAACCAAATGTCATTGCCCTCGCCCAGCATCTTCTGGTACAGCAGGTCGTTGCGCGTGGGCGGGACATAGGAAGGCTGCCACATGTGCTGCACGAAGGGCTCGTAGAAGTCCGTGCCGCCCGCGCCCTGGCCCTGCGGGGTATCAACGACACACGGCTTTTCAGCAGCTGCAAGAATCGGGTCGACCCAGTCAAACGTCTCGGCAGAGCAATCAATCCACTGGCGGATGAGGTCGCGGTTGGCCTTGCCGCTAGAGTAGCGAACGAGCTCGTTCTGGAGCTTGAGCGGGTCGACCTCGTTGCCCGTGGCAAGGCTCGCCGTCGTGTTGACAGCGCCGAAGTACTCGCGCGTCTCAGGGACGTTCAGGGCCTTGTCGCAGCAGATGAAGTTCAGGCCCAGCTCGCTGGCCGTGGCGGCAGCGGCGATGCCGGCGCAGCCCGCGCCGCAGATCAGGATGTCGCAGTCATAGGTTGCCACGATGTCGGCAGCGTCGATAACAGGCTCCTCACCAAGCCACGAGGGGTTGGTGGAAGGGGCGGCATCGGATGCGGGCGCAGCAGCCTTCTCGTCAGCAAGAGCGATACCGGACAAAGCGCCAGCGGCCACCATACCCGCAGTGCCCAGGGAGGCACCCTTTACAAACGTACGACGGTTCATACTCTATCTCCTCTCTCAGGGGGCACAGCTCCACGAGCACATCCAGCGCATCCCATGCTGCGCCCCTCCTGTGGACGATGCGAAAATGTAGGCCCATCGCAAGAGAAAGGCTCCACCCCCGCAGTGCGGGGCACCACATCAGGGTGCCAATCGGCCTCCCACCCCGTCGGGGTGGGGACAAAAAGCAGAGGGATGTGGTGCAGTTTCTCTATTTGCGAGCCAATAAACTACAATCGTCAAGAAACACAAGCAGTACGACACAGGCATACTATGTATGCGCAAGGCAGACCCTCTGGCAGGGTCCGCAACAATCACCGGGGTTTCGGGGCACGGAGACGAACGCCCGCATCATCAAGACTGGCGGGTCCATAACAATCGTCGGAGACTTCGTGCAGCGAAGAGGGGGCTGGATGAACAAACGAGAAGCCGTCAACAACGGGGCGGGCGACCCCTCACGCAAGACTGAGACGCAACCTCGCAAGGTTGCAGCATGCTGCTTGGCAGCCTCCGCGCTTCAGATGTTCTCAACCATGGCGTTCAACGGCGGCCTGAACGCTGCATACTCTGTCTATGACTACGCAGTTCGCGACTGGGCCACGCTCGCATCTGCCCTGGCACTGCTTGGTCTCCTCGCCTTGACGAAAACAAGACCGCGCCTCGTCCGTCCGGTTGCTTTCAGCATTGCGGCTGGCTTCTTTATTTTCCTTGGATGCGCCGCAGGCACTACGGGCATTGCCCTCAACTTTCCGGTCCTAGTTGTGCCGGGGCTCTGCGCCAAGGGCATCGGGCAGGCTTGGGCATGCGCGCTGTGGATTGTGGCGTGTTCCAACTTGAGCCTTGCAAACGCCTGCCTAACGATTGCCTTGGGCAACTGCCTGGGCATCCTTCTCTCGAGACTCGTCATGCCACTCTGCCCGGTCAACCTCCTCGGCCTCGTCGACTCCCTGGGCACGGTCGCAAATTTGGCACTCTGCCTTCCCCTTACCCGCTCGTTCTTCAAGCGCCTCGCGCAAACAGGCAATCCGGCAGACCAAGAGATCGCGCACCCCGCGTCTTTTCTCCCTATGCGCAGCCATATGTTCCTGTATATCTTCGCGTTCAACTTTGCCTATGGGTATGGGTTTCGCTTCATGGACGGAGGAAGCGCCTCAGCACAGAACATGCTGTCGGTCTTGGGGCTGCTCGCCGTATGCGCGTTCGTGATACTTTCCCGGCGTCATCCCCGCCTTGACGCGTTGTTCCTCCTGCCGTTCTCCCTTGTACTCATTGGCTACTTGGCCGCGCTTTCCGAAACGGGAGCGCTCTCTTCGGTTGCTTCTGCCCTGCTTGTAACGGGTTCGGTCTGCTTCGAGCTGCTCACATGGCTAGCCCTGTGCTCTGCAGCAAGGCGCAACGTCATCGACGCCCTTCCCACCATCTCGTGGGGGTTGGCAGTGAGCTATATAGGGATTGACCTCGGAGCGTTTCTGGCAATGGCGACGGGCACAGGAACAGGGGCGTCCAGCGTGGCGGCGCAGATTGCCATTGTTGTCGTGCTCGTTGCGTTTGTGCTCTACGTCGTCGTCACACGCCGTACGTTCAGCTTCGACGAGACCATCGAGGGCATAGCCCCCGACGCCCCAGAGGTGATTGTGCGGGATGTGGACACGCTCGAGTCGCACGTGGAAAACCTGGCGGAGCGTTATGCGCTCACACCGCGCGAGCGTGACGTCATGGCGCTGCTCGCGCGCGGCAACAACTCGCAGCGCGTAGAGGAAAAGCTCTCCATCAAGCACAACACCGTGAAGTTCCACGCGCGCAACGTGTACGCCAAGCTGGGCGTTCACAGCCAACAGGAACTTATTGACCTCGTGGCCAGCGACGCAAACGCGGCGGCGGAAAACGGGGGAAGGGCAGTTTAAGGGCGGGCCGGCCAGCTCGGGCGACTCTCCATTCATGAAATAACATACATTTCAGCAAAACAAAAAATCGCTCAACTGGGGTTTTGTTGATTTAACATACATCTCGACTGTTGAAATGTATGTTAATTTGGACCTGCGGCCCCACGCAACCCTGCGCGGCCCTCCCCCAAACGCAAAAAGGGGCCCCGGCTGCGGCCGGGACCCCTGGGAATGCACGTGCGCTCAGGCGAGCAAGTCCTACTTCACGGCCTGCTTGAGGGCGGAGCGGACTGCCGCCTCGATGGCCTTGCTGGTGACGGTGGCGCCGGCCACGCCGTCGATCTGGGCGCTCTGGGCGGCCTCGACCTGCTGGGCGTAGGTGCCGTCCTCGATGGCCTCGTAGCCGCCGATGCCCTGGGTCTCGTTGTTGGGCGAGATGTCGGTCACAGTGATGTGGCCGCCGGAGACCTCGATCGTCACGTTGATGTCGCCGCCCATGCCGGTGCCGGTGCCGGTGTAGGTGCCGTCGGCGATGCTGGACAGGTCAACGTCACTGGAGGGCTTGACGGCGGTCTTCTCGGTGGGCGCGAAGGCCGGGTCGGAGGAGATCTGCATCATGAGCTGACGGCCCTCGGTCACGGTACGACCAGCGGCAAGGCCGGGGAAGTACTCGGGGTAGTTCGTGTCGAAGAAGCTGCCCGAGCAGTCACCGATGGCGTAGAGGCCCTCGACAGGCGTACGGTCGGCGGCGAGAACCTGCATCTTGGCGTTGATGTTGAGGCCGTCGAGCGTGGTGAGCAGCGAGGCGCCATACCAGCAGCCGTAGAACGGAGGAGTGCGCAGCTCGGAGAGACGGTAGTCCTCCTTGCCGTACTCGTCGTCCTTCTGGGCGTCGAACAGAGTGTTGTAGTGGTCGCAGGTGGCCAGGAAGGTGTCCTTGGCGTCGCCCTCGAAGCCCAGCTTCTCGGCGAGCTCCTCGAGCGTGTCGGCCTTCACGAACACTTCGGCGCCGTTGTCGGAGGCGACGAAGTCCTCGAGCGGCATGCCCTGCTCCATCATCATGCGGGTGTAGGAGGCGCAGCCGATCATCATGAAGCGCTTGATGTCCTCAGGAGCGTTGGCGTCCATGACCTGGCAGAACACGCCGCCGGGCTGCATGGAGGTCGCGAACAGCATGTTGTCGTAGGGCGTGGACTCGTTGGCGAAGCGCTTGCCGTCGCGGTTGACCTTGAGGAAGGGCTGGCTGCCGATGTTGAGCTGGAAGATCTTGCCGGGCAGCGTCGCGTCAGCGCCCTCGCCCACATAACCGGCCACAACGCCAGCAGGCACAGCGCCGCGGTCGAACAGCATGGGCGTGGGGTCGGCCTGCTTGGAGGCACCGGCCCACAGGCCGCACTTGATGCCCGAGCCGTCGCAGAACGCGTTGTAGCTGGCAGCGGTGATGACGCGGCATGCGTCGGGCTGCAGGGCCTGCATCATCACGGGGTTCGCGGGGTAGCCGCCCGTGGCGAGCACGACGTAGGGGGCGTCAATCTCGACGTAGCCGTCCTCGCACTTGAAGATGCCGCCGGTCACCTTGCCGTCTGCGTGCACGAGACGCACGAGCTCATAGCCGAACCAGATGTCGTCGCCCTGGGCCTGGATGTGCTCGAAAAGGACGTCGTTGCGCGTCGGGGGCTGATAAGGCACGATCCAGCTGTGCTCGCAAACAGGCACGACGTACTCAGTGCCGCCCGTGGCATGCTCGCCGGGATCGGCCACGGAGCAGAACTTGCCGGCAGCGGTGAGCATGGGGTCGAGCCAATCCACAACCTCGGCGGAGTTGTCGATCCACAGCTTGATGAGGTCGCGGTCGCACTTGCCGGAGGCATAGCGGCTGATCTCGTTGAGAACCTGCATGCCGTCCATCTCACGGACCTGCGTGGAATAGGTGCTGTTGATGGCGCCGAGGTACTCGCGGCTCTCCGTGACGGACTGGGCGCGGTCCACAGCGATGAAGTTGAGGCCGAGGTCGCTGGCCGTAGCGGCAGCAGCCAGGCCGCCGTTGCCGGCGCCGCCCACGATAAGGATGTCGCACTGATACGTGGCGACGATGTCAGCGGCGTCGATCTCGGGCTCCTCGCCAAGCCATGCGGGGTTGGAACCAGCCTGGGCAACGGTGTTCTCGGCAGTGCCGGCGGCCACGGGGGCAGCAGCCTCCTCAGCCATGGCGGCACCGGCGAACATGCCGGCGCTTGCAAGGCCAAAGGCGCCAAGGGCGGATCCAGTAACGAAACTACGACGATCCATGAGTGCGTACCTTTCTCACTGGTATGTGCCCCGGGCGTTGCTTGTCCGGGGCGTTGGACGTTTTCCAGTATGCAAACTCCGGTCTTGTCATGCCCCACCCCTCAGGTGTAGGCTTTTAACACTGCAGGTAGGGTATTGTTTTTCACGCACATCCCACCCAAGGGGCACTGCGCGGTCAAACAGGGAATTTGCGTTAGGCGGGAACGACACGATGGGCAAACAGCACACACTCACCACTCCCATACCGCAGAGGTGGGCGTTTTTGCGCTGCTTTGTCGCCTGCACTCTGACGTTTGCGGCAGTCATCTTCTTCAATGGAACGCCCGCCACACAGTTCGGTCAGGCAATGGACGCCTCACAGGTCAAGGCGGCGCGCGACATGTCGTGCCTTGCGGGCATCGTTGCGTTCGTCGCCCTCATGTCCGTCGCCCGCCACCGCCCCCAATCCCTGCATCCCGTGGCGCTGAGCGTGGCGGCCATCGTCTTGGGACTCGCCGGCCACATCTTGAGCCTGGCGGCAGGAAACCTGGACGCGCAAGCACTCTTTATATTTGGCAGCTGCGCGACGAGCGTCGCTACCACCTGGACGACGGTGCTGCTGCTTCTCGCTTGCTCATCCTTGAGCCTGCAGCGGGTGTGCGTGTGCCTGGCCGGCGGCGCGGCCGTGGCCATGCCCCTGGCAGGAGCCATCGGCAACGCAGGCACAGGCATGCTCATTGCGGCGACGAACATCGTGGCTTCGGTTGCGGCCGTCGCCTTGGTCCTGCCAGTCGCCATGCCGTTCTTCTCCCGCCTGGCAAGCGTCGGCGCCCCCACCGACCGCGAGGTCTCGCACCCGGCGGCGTTCCTTCCCTTGGACCACTGCCTCTACGTGTACATCATCGTTTTCAGCTTTGCCTACGGCCTGGCCGTGAACATTGCGCAGCCCTCGGGGCAGGCGACCCCCTTCGCCCTAGCGGCGACGGTCCTGCTCGTCGTGGCGATATGGGCCCTGCGCTCGAAGGCTCGTCCGAAGGCAGACTTGCTCCTGCTGCTGTCGCTCTGCCTCGTGGTGGGCGGCTTCTCGCTCGTGCTCATCGGAGACGCCCGGTGCGAGACCCTCGCCCAGTCGACCCTTCTTGCGGGCTACATGTGCTTCTACCTGCTCACATGGTTTGCCCTGTGCGCCGTCGCCACGCGCAGCGCCGCCGACGCCATCCCCGCCATCTGCTGGGGCAGCGCGGCAAACTACCTGGGCATCCTCGCCGGCGCCATCATCACCGACGTGCTGGCGGGCGTCTCAGACCCCGCGTTTGCCGTCAAGCTCGCCATCGCCGCCGTGCTCACGTTCACGGCGGCCTACGTCACGGCAACCCAGCGCTCCACAAGCCTTGACGCCACCATCGACGGCATCGAGCCCGACACCTCCTCGGTCGAGGTGCGCTATATCGACCGCCTCGACGCATGCTGCGAGCAGGTGGCCGAGCAAGCGGGCCTCACCCAGCGCGAGCGCGACATCCTCGCCCTGCTCGCCCGCGGCAACAACGCCCAGCACATCCAGGAAGAGCTTTCGATCTCGCACAACACCGTGAAATACCACGCCCGCAACGTCTACCGCAAGCTCGACGTACACAGCCAGCAGGAACTCATCGACCTGCTCGCCGAAAAGGCATAGGCGCGCGATAATATCCAGCATCGCGTAAGCCACACCCCACAAGGAGGCCGCGCCATGACTGAGACCAATTTGCCTTACGACCCCACCGACAAGACCTCTATTGTCACGTATGCCAAGCGCCTTGTCGGCAAATCCCTGAGGCAGACTACCGACATCGGGCATATCGAGTCCCCTCAAACAAGACGTGGCTCTTACGGCAACGCCATTGAAGAGCATTACTTCAAGTACCAACCAAACAGCGACTCGGCCCCCGACTTTGCCGAAGTCGGGCTCGAACTCAAAGTAACGCCCATGAAGAGGGCCAAGGGTGGTCTTGTCGCTAAAGAACGCCTCGTCATCTCTATGATTGATTTCGATGAGGTCGTCAACGAGGACTTCGAGCACAGTCACTTTCTCAAGAAAGCCTCAGACATCCTCCTCATCTCATACCTATGGGACCAGGACCAAAACCCACTCGACTACACCGTTCAGCTGGTTGAAGAGTGGAAGATTCCCGAACGAGACCTCGTCCAAATCAAACAAGACTGGGAAACTGTCGTCGACAAGGTTCGCCTTGGTCGGGCGCACGAAATCTCAGGCTCTGACACTATGTACCTTGAGGCATGCACGAAAGCGGCGAACTCAACGGTCCGCAGGCACCAACCGTATTCCGACGAGCCTGCCAAACCTCGCGCCTGGGCCTTCAAGGCATCGTACATGACCGCAGTGGAAGGTGACCTGTTCGCCAGGACCGAGTCTATCGAGCGTGATGAAAGCGAAAGAAATCTCGCGCTCCTCGACCTGGTCCGCTCCCGCTTCTCCAGATATTTTGGACTATCCGAGGCGGAGCTTTCGGACATGTTTGAGCTTACGAAATCCAAAAACCTGTGCGCCCGCATAACAAGGAACATTCTTGGCGTTAGTGAGGATGCCCGCATCGAGGAATTTGAAAAAGCAGGTATCAAGCCCAAGACGATGCGTCTGCGCACAAATGGAAAACCCAAGGAAGCCCTCTCGTTCCCAACGTTCGACTACTACACCCTCGAAGTCTGCGATTTCGAAGATTCGGAATTTTACGAGCAGCTGCAGCAAAAGTACTTGTTCGTCTTGTTCCGCGAAGACGACAGCGGCGTGTATCGCCTTTGGAATGTGTGCTTCTGGCAGATGCCCGAATCCGATTACCCCGAGGCGAAGCGCTGCTACGATCAGATGCGTGCAAATGTTAAGGCTGGGCACGCTGAAATCTCTGTTCGCTCGCGCGAGAATCGTTGCTGCCACGTGCGGCCGCATGCCCGTGATGCCAGCGATGTCATTCCCCAGCCCCACGGCAATCCGACGGTCAAAAAGTGCTTCTGGCTTAACCAGGCATATCTTCAGGAGGAAATAGCAAAAACGTTGGAGTCAAGATGACACGCGGCGCGGCGCTTGATCTTGTCCGGGCCATCCCCTATTATTAGCGCCCAATAGATTTACGACACAGACAGCGATTGGAGAAACGTGTCGTCTCAGAAGACCATTAGGGTCGCCGAGCTCTTCGCGGGCGTCGGCGGCTTTCGTCTGGGCCTCGAGGGGTTCAGCGACCCAGCGCATCCCGAATTCGACTTGCCAGCGGCAGGACCGTTCCAAACCGTTTGGGCAAATCAGTGGGAACCCCCGGGAACTGACTCCAAGCAGTTCGCTGCACGATGCTACAAGTCGCACTTTGGCCCGGACTCCGTTGTCAATGAGGATATCAACAAGGTGTTGGACTCATTCGAGGCCGGCACCATCAGCATCCCCGATGTCGATATGGTCGTGGGCGGTTTCCCCTGCCAGGACTACTCGGTTGCAAAGCCGTTGTCGATGGCGGGTGGCATCGAGGGCAAAAAAGGTGTCCTATGGTGGGACATCTACCGATTCCTTAAGCTTAAGAACAAGCCGCGCTATGTTCTGCTCGAAAACGTCGACCGGCTTCTTAAGAGCCCGGCCAGTCAGCGCGGCCGCGATTTCGCCATTATCTTGTCATGCCTGGCCCGGCTTGGCTATTCGGTTGAGTGGCGCGTAATAAATAGCGGTGCTTACGGATTCCCGCAGCGTCGCAAACGTATATATATCTATGCCGAGCAGGCCGCCGAGCAGTGGGATTTGAAAGACCGCCTTGCAAGCGGCGTCATCTCCAGCGCTTTCCCCATCGACAAGCCTGCGATGATAAGCGAGGTTTCGATTCCTGTAGACCCTTATGAGGCATCCAGCTGCTTCAACAAGGGCAAGGCGACCTCCCCGTTTGGCGACTGCGGAGCCATGCAGGCCAACAAAGTTCTGACCTGCCCCGTTGTTGAGAACTACACCGGGCGGCCCGGCAAACTCGCTGACGTGCTTGTAGCTGAGTCTGAAGTACCCGCAGACTACTATGTAGACGAAGAAGCGCTTCCGAAATGGGAGTACCTCAAGGGTTCAAAGAGCGAAGAGCGCGTCAATAAGGCAACTGGCTTTACTTACCACTATTCAGAAGGCTCGATGGCATTCCCCGACTCCCTCGACAAGCCGTCGCGCACCATTCTGACTGGCGAGGGCGGCAAGGGAGCGTCGCGCTTCAAACACGTCGTCAAAATTGACGGTCGCTACCGCCGCCTGGTACCCGATGAACTCGACCAGCTCCAGGGCTTTCCCAAGGGCTGGACCGCCGACGGCATGAGTGACGCACGCCGCGCCTTCTGCATGGGCAATGCCCTCGTCGTGGGTATCCCCCATGCGATAGGCAAGGAAATCGCCAGACGTCTTAAGGCCGAAGAACCCCAGCAACAATAATTCTTCCAGCAAGCACCGCGCGAATCTTCCGCAGGCCCCAAACTAAACAACTGACACATGAGGGGATGGGGCAATCATTGTCGCCCCACCCCCTCGCTGCATTTCAATTCCACCTGCCAGGCCTCATCGTCGGCGCACGTTCCAGCGCACGAATGCGCAGACGGCGAGGCTGGCCAGGGAGGCGGCGAGAAGGAGGGCCGCGCAGTCGATGCCGACTTCAAGGGCGGCGCCGAAGGCAAGCTGTCCTACGGGAACGGTGCTCGAGGCAAACGCCGTTGAGAGGGCGCTCAAACTTCCCAACATCGATACGGGAACGTGCGTCTGGTTGTACGTGAGTGTCACGACGTTCGTGACGCCCAGACACAACATCACCGCCATGGCCCCCACTGCCAAGCCGCACAGCACCGCCGCAGGGCCGATTGCCGCTCGCCAGGCAAAAGCAACACCCATAGCTGCCAGCACAAGCGGCAAAATCGCATACCACCGCGCGCAGCGCACAAAGGCAAAGCGGCTGGGCAAGGCCGCGACAAGCGCAGCCCCCGCAACCATGCCACAAGCCGCCAAGCCTTCTACCAGGCCATATACCTCGCTTGTCACACCCATGTCGAGCATGAGGGCACTCGGCAGCAGCACAGTGTTGATTGGCAGCACAAACACGTTGACCAGGCCGTAGCTCGCAATCACCCCGAGCACCACTGGGTAAGAGCGCCGCAGTTCGCCAAGCGTCCCACACATCGAGCGCAGCGTGGGTCCCACGGCAAGCACGTCGCGCACGCTGCGTCTTGCACCTGGCACGCCCCGTATCTGAATACGCGTCTCGAACAAAGCCGAAGCCGCAAGGCACGCCGCATACAGAAGACAGGCCCACTCTATGCCCGCCGCCGCATATAGCACACCCGCCAGCACGGGCCCAAGCATGTTGCACCATGAGCCCACCATGCTTACGGCGCCGTTTGCCCGAGTAAGCTTTCCAGCAGGGACGATCTGAGGAATACAGGCGCTCACCGCGGGGCTGTAAAACGTCGCCGCCACTGCCAGAAGCACCATGACAGCGGCGGCAAGTGGCACCGAATGCACCCCGGCAAACAGACTCGCCGCAAAGCAACCCATGATGAGGGCGCACGCCGCGTCAAGCGCGACCATGACGTCTCGCCTGTTGAACGCGTCCGCAACGGCGCCGGCCATGGGGGCGCACAACACATAGGGAAGCGCCGAGGCGGCCAGTACCGCGCTGTACACGCCAGCGCTCCCCGTAAGCTCAAGCAGGTAGAGGGCGATACACACGCGCTGAACGGCCCCTCCCATAAGGCTCACCGCTTGCCCTGCCAGCACGAGTCTGAAGTTGCGGGAAGACAAACCCGCCTCCCTCTCCCCGCCCAACGCTACGCGCAAACAACGGGGTTGGCAGACTCGGCGCGCGCATAATCAATGCACACGGGATAACCACGCGCGGGGTCGCGCAGAATCTCAGGTTCGATGTCATAGAGGACACGCAGGTTCGCCTCGTTGAACACGTCGCACGGCGCACCTTCGAACGCCACCTTGCCCGCACGCATGCCCACGATGTGGTCGGCGTACTTGGCGGCGAGGTTGAGCTCGTGAATTACCACGACAACGGTCGCCCCTTCCTCGCGGTTGAGACGCCGCAGCAGCTCAAGCACCTCAATCTGGTGTGAGATGTCCAGGTAGGTGGTCGGCTCGTCAAACAGCATGACGTCAGCCTTCTGGGCAAGCGTGAGCGCTATCCACACGCGCTGACGCTGTCCGCCCGACAACTCGTCGACCCGGCGCTCGGCCAAGGCCTCCACGCCGGTGCGACACATGGCCCAGTCAATGACCTCGTGGTCTTCCTTGGAGAGGCCGCCCAGGGGCTTGCGATAAGGAAACCGCCCGTATGCCACCAGGTCGCGCACGTTGATGCCCTCAGGCACCGCGGGCGATTGCGGCAGCACGGCAAGTTTGCGGGCCAGCGCACGCTGGGACATGCCCGCGACACTCTCGCCATGCAGGAGCACCTCGCCCTTGCGCAGGGAGTTGATCCGCGCGATGGCCTTGAGGGTCGTGGACTTGCCGCAGCCGTTGGGGCCGATGAGCATGGTGACCTTGCCAGCGGCGATTGAAAGGTTCGCGTCAGGCACGACGACCGCGTCATCGTAGGCCACCTGCACCCCGCGAAGCTCGATTGCACAGGGCATGGCTACTTCTCCTTAATCATGAGATAGATGAAATACGGCACGCCGATTACCGCAACGACCACACCCACGGGAATCTCGATAGGCGAGAACGCGTTGCGTGCCACCGTGTCGGCCACAACGAGAATGACCGACGAGACGACGGCGGCCATCGGAAGCATGACGCGCGCACGGGGCCCGACGAGCCGGCGCGCAATCTGGGGGCCCAGCAGGCCGAGAAACGCAATGCTGCCCGCGACCGCGGTGGCGAAGGCTGCCAACAAGGCTGCCAGCACCACAAAAACCGCACGCTGGCGCGACACGTTCACGCCGATGCCGCACGCGAGTTCATCGCCCAAAGCAAGCGCGTCAAGCGAGGGCGCCTTGGCCAGCACAATCGCGACAACCGCAAGAATCAAAGGAGCGACGAGCGCGATGTAGGTCCAACTGCTTCCCCACAGGCTGCCGTTTGTCCAGGTAAGCACCTGGTTGTAGCTGCCCTTGCTCATGGCGAGCTGAAAATAGGTGATGATTGCCAGGATGCCGCCGTTCACGCCGATGCCCGTGAGGATGAAGCGCACGGGACGTATGCCGTGGTTGTGGGAAAGCGCGTACACAAGCCCCGTTGAGAGAAGCGCTCCCATAGCCGCAACGACGGGCATGCCCACGGACGCGAACAGGTCGAGCTGCGAATAATATGCGCTGGTCTGGGCGGAGATCCACAGCACCACGGCGAGCGCCGCACCTGCGTTGATGCCAATCATGCCCGGCTCGGCCAAGGGGTTGCGCGTCACGCCCTGCAGGATGCCGCCCGAAAACGCCAGCGCCGTACCGACGAGGACCGCAAGCACCGTGCGCGGCAGGCGCGTTTGAAGCACGGCGAAGTTCTGCAGCTTGCTCCCCTGGCCCATGAGCGTGGCCACGACCTCGCCCGGCGTCATGGTGTAGCTGCCGACCATGAGCGAGACGCACACCGCCGCCAGGAACACGGCGACGGCCACGACCCCGGGCAACCAGGTGCGCGCTCGCACGCCGGCACAAGGAAGGAGTCTCATCAGTGCTTCTCCCCTCTCACCAAAAGCAAGAACACCGGCACGCCGATGATTGCCGTGAACAGGCCCACCGGCAGCTCATAGGGCGCCATGACCATGCGCGCCGCAATGTCGGCCCATACGAGCACCGCCGCGCCGAACACGAACGACGCCGGCATGAGCACGCGATAGTCGTTGCCTATCACACGGCGCAGGATGTGGGGTATGAACAGGCCGATGTAGCCGATGTTGCCCGCAACGGCCACCGCCACGCCGCACAAGGGCACAAGCATCGCCACGACCTGCAGCTTCACGCGCACGGGACGCACGCCCAGGCCGCAGGCAAACTCGTCACCCAGACTCAGGACGTTCACCTTGCCCGACCACGCAAAGGCCAGGGCCGAGAAGGCACCGCCAATTACGGCAAGCACCGCGACCTGGGTCCAACCCGTCTGCCGCAGGCCGCCCGCCACCCAAAACGCGAGCTCCTGGGAGCGGTTGCCAAGAAGGCCCACCATGGTGGCAAGCGCCAGGAAAAACGTGCTCATTGCCGTGCCCGCCAGCAAGATGCGCGCCATCGACTGGTTCGCCGAGTTGGTGAGGGTAAAGAGCAACAGCAACCCGCCGCTCACGGCAGCCCCCACGAGCGCCATGAGGAACCCGCCCGGGGCCCCTCCCGCCAGGCCTGCCACAAGCGCGATGGAAACCATGAGCGTCGCACCTTGGTTCACTCCCATGACCGACGGCTCAGCCACAGGGTTGCGCAGCACGCCCTGCATCATGGCGCCCGAAAGCGCCAGCACGCCGCCGACAAGCACGGCGCACAGCGCACGCGGCAACCTTGCGTCGCGCACAAGCACATGCTCGAGAGTGCCCTCGTCGTAGTTGAAAATGGCATCCATCACATCGGACAACGCGATGCTCTTGGCTCCCACGCTCACCGACACGAGGATGCCCGCCACAACAAGCGCAATACCCGCGGCAAACACGGCAGTGCGTTTGATCTTGTCGTTCATGAATCACCTACCCCCCACATGCCGTCCGACACCAAAAAGCCGGAGTCCAGGTACTCGCGCCCCAGACTCCGGCTCAGCCCCTGCAGGCCAAACAACCCTACTTCGTCTTGGAGGCATCCTCCGAGGCGCTCTTTTCGTCGGACTCGTCAGCCGCGCCCTCCTCGCCCTGCTTGTCGTCAGCAGCGCTCGCCTCGGTGCCCTCCTCGGCCATGTCCTCGCGAGCCTTCGCGCGAGCCTCGGCGGGGTCCTCACCTGCGATGAGGTAGGGGAACTCGCTCACCAGCGTGTCCTTGCCGATGCAGCCGTAGCCCTGGTTGAAATAGGGGCTCGCAGGCAGCTCCACGACGTTGCCGTCCTGCACGGCGCGCATCATCTGGTACAGCTTGCTCTCGTTGAGCGCCTTGAGGTCCTCGTCGGTGCCGATGGCGAAGATGAAGTCGGCGTCGATGGCGGCAAGTCCCTCGTAATCCACGACGGGCAGCGAGACGTTCTCCTGCTGCGGCATGCCCTCGGGCTTGGCCAGGCCCATGTCCTCGTACATCACCATGCCGAAGCCGGCAGCGTCGAAGATGTAGAGCTGGCCGCCGCTGGCAAGGAACGACAGATACGTGGTGTCCTCGCCATACTCCTCGCGAATCTTCTCGCCCATGGCGGCAGCCTTGGCCTCGTAGGACTCAAGCCACGCGGTGGCCTTGTCCTCGCAGTCGAGCACCTTCGCGAAAGCCTGGACGTCTTCCTTCCAGTTGATCTGGGCAAGCTGGATCATGATGGTGGGGCACACACTCTGAAGCTGGTCGTACATCTTCTCCTGCACACCGGAGATGATGATGAGGTCGGGGTCGAGGGCAAGAATCGCCTCGATGTCCATGGTGTCCTGGTAGCTGTAGCCCAGAATCGTGGCGCCTGCCAGGTCCTCCTCGAGATAGGCGGGGAACTTGGTGTAGTCGTAGGCGTCGGAGTTGGCGGTGCCCACCACGTCGAAGCCGAAGATCTTGAGCATGTCGGAGTTGCCCGAAAGGTCCACGATGCGCTGGGGGTTGGCAGGAATCTCAACCTCGCCGCGGGCGTCGGTCACCGTGCGCGTCTGCGCCTCGTCGGCGTGTGCCTCCCCCGCAAACGATACGAGGCCGGCTGCCGCGAGGCAGGCGATTGCGGATGCGCCCACAAAACCGCGGCGGGTCATTCCCTGGTTCATGGCGTTCATGACGTTCGTGATGCTCATAGCATGGTCTCCTTTTTAAAGGTTATACGTGGCTTACAACATCACATTCAAGCACAACCGCGTTTTAGTTACCATAGACCTACTTTTTTGCACTATTTTTTTTGCCGTTTGGACTATCTCTCTTCACAACCGGAGGCGGTCATGTTTGAGGCGCACAATGCCGAAGAGCTTCGCTTGTTTGTCTTGCATGAGCTTGGGATGCAGGCAAGCCAAGGCACGGCGTGTACGACATATGCCAACGAACGAGGCGATTACCTGCGCCTTTATGGCGAACCTGGACTCTATGAGTTTGGGGTGGCCGACTATCGCATCGATCATGACTTCTCCGCCCGCTTCTCATGCGACCAGGAGATCCTTCGGTTCGGGGCGATGCACGAAGGCCGCACGTTCTTTCAGATGGAGGGAGAGAGGCAGTCGTCGTTTCTTCCCTCCGTCTTCGTGACCTATGAGTGGGGCGTGCGCGGCGAGCAGGAATGGCATCAAGGACAGCGCCTTTGTGGAGCGGAGTTCAGCCTGTACCCAGCATTTTTCGAAACAGCCCGCAAGAAATACGCCGCGCACTATGCGCACCCGCTCCACCAGGCACTCGAGCCAAACCGCACCTACCGCTTCCTGCCCATGAACGCCGTTGCCGCCATGGAGCGACTCATCGAAGCCGACCGTTCCGGCAGGCTCGGCCCCCTCGCAGTGCAGGGGGCGGCGCTCGAGGCACTTGACGCCATCATGGAGGCGACGGGCCGCACGGGAGCCGAAAACCCCTTCCACCCAGCGGCTGCAAGAGGCCGGTACCCACTCTCCACAGGACGCAGGGCAGAGTTCTCCACCGATGAGCTCTATTCGATCGAACGGGCGCGCGACACGCTCGACCGTACCTACACGCACCCCTGCACGATAGAGGCGCTCGCAAAGGACCTCGGCCTCAGCGCGCAAAAGCTCAAGACAGGCTTCCAACGCCTGTACCACACCACGCCCGGGCGCTACGTCGCCCAGCTGCGAATGACGCAGGGCGCCCTGCTGCTGCGCACCACCGACGTGTGCGTGGAAGTCATCTCCGCGCGCGTGGGCTATGCCCACCCTTCAAACTTCATCAAGGCGTTCCGGCGCGCCTACAGCTGCACACCCGCCCAGTACCGTAAGCAGGAACGTTAAGGCAACGTCGCACTCAAACTGTCACGCAGCATGACTGGGATTCGCCTACATTCTCGATTGAAAACGGATCGGCTCCTATTTTACTTGCGCAAGACGGTATCCGCTTCCCCATTCCGTAAGGATGTATCGCGGGTTCGCAGGATCGGGTTCAATCTTTTCGCGCAGGTGCCTGATGTACACCGGGATGTTGATCGAAGTACCAAGATACTCCTCTCCCCAGACGCCACGTACGATGTCCTCCTTTGTGAGAACATCCCCCGCGTGTCTCGCCAGAAAAGCGAGGATCTTCGACTCCTTGGGCTTGAGATCCAAAAGGCGGCCATCCAACGATATCAGCCCGCGCAATAGGTCTATTTCAAGCCCTCCCGTACGCACAATCCCGGCCGCAGAAACGGGCTGCATCCCCGCCCGGCGAAGTAGGGCGCGCACGCGCATCAAAAGCTCGTCGATTCCAAACGGTTTCACAAGATAGTCGTCTGCACCGCACCCAAAAGCCACGTCTTTGTCCGAGAGGTCCCCTTTCGCACTCAAAACAAGGATAGGCACGCAGCTACCGGTAGCCCGCAAGCTACGTATGACTTCGAAACCGTCGATTCCTGGCATCATGACGTCCAGCACGACAAGATCGGGCACCAAGTCGCGGCAAATGCGCAGGGCTTCCTCCCCGTTCTCAGCCTCCACAC
The DNA here is from genome assembly GCA_934636245.1 of uncultured Coriobacteriales bacterium. Taxonomy (GTDB): domain Bacteria; phylum Actinomycetota; class Coriobacteriia; order Coriobacteriales; family UMGS124; genus UMGS124. The sequence continues at coordinate 143,677 of CAKUAI010000001.1, read as the reverse complement.
ACGAAAAGCCCCCTGTCGTCAACATGCCCACAATCGCTTTGCGAAGACTCGGCTCGTCATCTACGACCAGAACCGGAGAAACCAGCTTCATTTCATTCCTCCCCATCACCATCTGGGCAAGCGACAGCCGGCAAATACACATGGAACTCGCTGCCCTTGCCTGGCTCGCTTTTCACCTCGGTATGGCCACCCATACGTTCGGCAAAACCACGCACGATGTACAAACCTAGGCCGCTGCCCCCCTGAGATGTTCCCGCCGAGCCCTCGCTGGAGACAAACCGCTCAAAAATATTCTCCACCTGATCAGGCGCAATGCCAATACCCGTGTCAACGACACCGATGTCTAGACATCCACCTGCATACCCAAAGGAAAGTCGCACCGACCCGCCGCGTGGACTATACCGCAAGGCGTTGTTCACCAGGTTTACCGTAATGCGTCGCACCGCTTCGCGGTCGGTCATGATGACGGGCACTCCCGGCTCTATCTTGACCGCAAACTCCACCCCACGGTTCTGCGCTATCGGTCCCATGGTTGAGCGCACAAGAGATGCAACATCAACAATGTCAACGGGGCCCATGTCCACACGCAGGGCGCCAGCTTCCAAGCGCGCTGTGTCCAGAACATTGTCAACCATATCCAGGAGAACCTTGCTGTTCATTTGCACCTCATCGACCAGCCGTTCCTCCTCGACAGTCCTCGGGACGCCCGCACGTTTCCACAATTCGGTGAACGCCATGATGGATGCAACGGGCGTCTTAAGCTCGTGCGACATGATGGTAAGAAAATTCGACTGCGCCTGGCCCTCTCCCTCTAAACGAGCGTTCTCCTCAACAAGCGGATGGGCAACGAAATGGCGCGTGCCCCACAAACCGACAAGCGCCAAACCCACCATTAGGGCAACGAAGAGCACGGCCGCACGGACAATATCGCCTGTCATCTGGGCAAGAAGACCGGCCATGGGAATCTCAATCGACACGGCCCCCGCCAAATCCCCCAACGCCATGCCTTCTTTAAGATATCCCACTGGATCTTTTTCACCGGCAACTTCACCGTGGCACTTCAGGCACGATCCCTCGATAAACAAGGCAGAGGCATAGCGAAACATGCCATCAGACCCCTCTTGCGGAGCTGGCCTCTCGTAATACTCATCGTCACCCTGGGCAAACGCAGCAAGCGCGCGCTGCTCAAAATCGTCAGGCGCGTCAGCAACATTGCGTGGGTTATCACGAACATAACGGATAGAATACGTTGAGCTATCGGAAAAACGCCTGGCAATATCCTTTGCCGCAATAGTGCAGTAGACACCCTTGAAATCATACTCACCGTGCGTGTAATTCACACGGTCCTCTATGGAGCTCACGTACTCCCACGCCGCCGACGCCTCCGCGTTGAGCACGCGCGCCTCAGCAAGGGCCTGACGCTCGGCATTCATAAGGCCAGAGGTAATAGACCAGGCAATATAAACGCCAAAGGCAACAACGAGCACACAAGCCGTGAGAACCGCAAGCATCACCCATGGCCCAAGTGACCGTTTTTTGCCGTCAGACATCCGCGCCCCTCTCACCCACTTCGATTATATTCCAGGGAAGCATAGCACCCCCTCAATCAACGGCATATAGCCCGCCGTGGCCTCCGAATTGGGAGACCGCGACGGGCCACATACAAATATCCCTTTTCAATACGTGCTCGACGCCGATGTGCTTTTCAATGACAGGCGATCAGCATGCAGAGAGGCCGCAAGCGATTAGCCAAGCATGGCGAGGATGTCATCCATCATGACAGTGGCACGCTCGATATAGTCCTTAATCATGTCGGGGTTGTGGGCAACTTTCTGACCCTTAATTTCCGAGCCGCCGTCTGCATAGCGAACGTACCAAGTTGCGCGAGTATAGGTATCTCGAGCCTCTTGCAGCACGTTCTCGTCAACACCACCCTCTGCGGTCGCTTGTGCGATTAGATCGTGCGCCTGGGTCTGCTTGTCATAAAACACCGTTTCGAGATCGGCCACTTCCTTCTCCGCAGCAAGCACGAAATTCTTCATGGCCTCCGTGTCCTCAATGCCCTGGGCAGAATGACACGTCAGGCAGAACTCCAACGCCTCCTCGTTCTCAATCGGCGTAGAAGACGCATTGTGCGAGACATACGTGTTGCCCTCGTCATTAGTCTTCTGGGGCATATGGCAATCGGGGCAGGTCAGACCAAGCGAACCATGCACACTGCCCTGGAGGATCTCGACCTCAGGATGGTTCGCCTGGAAGGTCGCAATGCCAGTTTGCTCGTCGACAGGCATCTCGTAACCGTCTTCAAGAGCAGCCTTCATAAGGGAGTCTGGATCGGTGCCATACCGATATGGATCGCAGTCTTCGACCGCAACCTCACCGGATTGAATTTTCTCCATGAGCACCCCGCGGCCATAAATAGCACCCATAAAGTTATGGCACTGCCCACAAGCAGCAATCTTGGGGTCAACTTCATCAAGCAAACTCGTTCCGAACACGCTCGCCACAGCCGCGCCATACGTAAGATCGGCACCGGGCTCGCCATCCTCATGGCACAAGGCGCACTCCCACCAGTCAATCTGATTGGAATACTCATCCCAAGGCTGAGAGAATGCCTCAGGGCCCATTTCATCATACAGCTTGGTTACCATGGTCGACTTGCAACTTGCGCACGCGGTGCCAAACTTTGCCGTCGTGGAAGCGTTCGCGTTCTCCACATTCGCATACAGCATTGCATGCGAATGAACCTTGCCATCAGCCTCCACTTCGTCCATGCCACTGAAGAATGAGTCAACCTCATCAGGATAGTCATTCCACCATTTTTCCCAGCTGGTATTGGGAGTCGTCAAGGCAACACGAGCAACCTCCTGCGCCTGGCCCTGTCCATCTGTTGCGGCATCGGCATATGCGCCAACGGCAAAGACGGTCCCCATTGCCGCCGCCACGACGACACCAGCGGTAAGCATCTTCCTTAAATCCATGAGAATCTCCTCTCTTCCCCAACAACCTTTAGTACTCACTCCTTCTTATCAGCAATTCTATTGCGCCATGCTTAAACGGCATATTTGTATTCAATTGCAAAATATTGCCGCCAGACAATATTTGTGAAGGAGCAGGGCCGATTGCAGCTGAATTACACTCGGCCTACTAGGTAGGCCGTCCTGTGAATAACCACTCGACGACAAACAGGGCCAAGCTGATTGCGCGATAATACCGCCTGTCAATTTCGATTGAGAAAGGCAGGCACGAACCATGAGCGATGAGAGCAGCATCACGGAAGGCGCAGTCGAGGAGTGGCATGCAGCGCTTGGGGACTTTGCGCCCTACACGGTTGCGCGCAACGCGGCGACCTCGGCGGGCGTGAGGGCGGCGGCCAAGAACCCCCTGCCCTACCGCGTGTACCACGACACGTACTCGGTGAGCCTCACGCCCACCGGCGACGTCACCAACCAGCGCAAGAGCGGCCGCTGCTGGCTGTTCTCGGCGCTCAACGTGGTGCGCGACCGCATGATGAGCACGCTGGGAACCACGAAGCTTGAGCTTTCCCAGGCCTACCTGCAGTTTTGGGACAAGCTCGAGAAGAGCGCGTCCTTCCTCGACGAGATGATCCGCCTGGCCGACAGGCCCATCGACGACCGCGAGGTGGTGTACTGGCTGCAGGAGCCCGCAAGCGACGGCGGCTGGTGGGACGCTGCGGCGGCGCTCATTGACAAGTACGGCGTGATGCCCAAGGCCTGTATGCCCGACACAGCCAACTCCCAGGCGACCTCCGACATGGACGAGGTTCTCTTCCGCAAGCTGAGGCAATGCGCCATGGAGCTGAGGGCCACCGTGGCCAAGGGCGCCTCGGCCGAGGAGCTCTCGCAGATGAAGGGTGCCATGCTGGCCAACGTCTACCGTATCCTGGCAGTGAGCCTGGGCGAGCCGCCCGCACGCTTCACCTTCGAGTACGTGGCCGACGCACGCAAGACCGAGAAGGCCGAGGCAGACAGCCCGGACTCCCCCGCCCCCGGCTCGCCTGAGGCCCTTATGGCCAAGAAGGCCAAGGACGGGCAGCCCGAGAACTTCACGCGTATCGAGGACGTGACGCCGCAGGAGTTCTTCGCCCGCTACGCCGGCGTGCGCATGTCCGACTTCATCAACCTGGGCAACGTCCCTGGTCAGACACGCCCTTACGGCTCCATCCTGCAGCTTGAGCACCAGGGATCGATCGCCGGCGTACCCATCCGCATGCTCAACGTGCCGATCGACGTGCTCAAGGGCGCCGTGATCGCCCAGCTCAAGGCCGGCCACCCTGCGTGGATGGCCTGCGACGTGCTCAAGAACATGGACCGCTCCGACCCCGCCGGCCTGCTCGACACCGAGACGCTCGACTACGAGGCGCTTTTCGGCATGCCCTTTGGCATGGACAAGGCAACGAGCTTCGACGCACGCGAGACCGAGCTCAACCACGCCATGACGTTCCAGGGCGTGAACCTCGACGCCGTCGGCAAGCCCCTCGCCTGGCGCGTGGAGAACAGCTGGGGCAAGGACGCCTGCAAGGACGGCTACTTCGTCATCACCGACCGCTGGTTCGACGCCTACGTGGGCCAGGCCATCGTGCACCGCGACTACGTGCCCGCCGACATCGTCGCCGCCTGGGACGACCCCGCGACCCCCGTCGTGCACATGGACCCCTGGTCGCCCATGTTCGGCATCAGCGACTAGCGCGCCGCGACGAAATGCGGCGCCCCCGGACGTGCCGACAAGCCAACCGGGGGCGCCTTCCAACACACTCGCACCAAGCGTCACACCGTGTCGCCCAGCGCGCTCGCACCACGCACCGCGCCAACGTCGCCGGAGCGCTCGTCCTCGCCATACTCACGCTGCGTTCCCCTCGTCTTCAGCCCATCCTCGCCACGCTTCCCGCAATCAATGTGGAGACATGGCTTCGCCTGATTGTGGGGCGCACGATGGGGCACAATCGATGTCGCATACGCGAGCGGAACCAGACTCGGCCCGCTCGCTCTATTTTTTAGCCATTCAGAAAGGAGTCCCACTGTGGCAGCGTCCATCGCAGCTGTGTATCGCCATCTGCGCCGCATCAACTCGCTGCGCGCCCACAGGACTCCCCTATTTCTGACGGCTTCTCCCCAGCTTTCCTCGATGCTCATCTGAGTTTTCCGGGCCACCCCATATCTCATATAAGAAGAGACAAACGCTGCACCCATGCGGCCCTGTCCTTCTTGCACCCCGGACACACTCGGCATCATCAGAGGAGCTCATCGCATGTCGCAAACAACTGAAAACCAGGGCCTTGCGCCCGAGACGGCCGCAGCCGCAACGGCCGCTGCCACTGCGCCGCACGGTGGCGTCACCGCAGCGCAAATCCGCACCGTGGGCGTCGTCGTTCTCGGTGCCTTCCTGGCGCTGCTCAACCAGACCGTCATGTCGCCGGCGCTGCCCGTCATCATGGCCGACTTCGGCATCGAGGCCGGCACCGCCCAGTGGATCATGTCCATCTATCCTTTGGTCAGCGGCATCATGGTGCCCATCTCCGCCTTCCTCATCGACCGCTTCTCCACTCGCGCGCTCTTCTTCAGCGCTACCGGCGTGTTCGCGGCAGGCACCCTTCTGTGCGCCGTCGCCCCGAGCTTTGCTCCCCTCATCGTGGGACGCGTACTGCAGGCTGCGAGCTCGGGTGTGCTGTTGCCCCTGGTAGCCGTCGTGCCACTGCTCGTGTTCCCCGTTGAGAAGCGCGGCACCGCCATGGGTCTGGCTGGCATCGTCATGGCCGCCGGCCCCGCCGTGGGCCCCGTCGTGGGCGGTGCGGTGATCGACTCGTTCGGCTGGCGCGTCATGCTCGGCGCCATCGTGCCGCTCGCACTCATCGTGCTTGTCTGCGGCGTCGTCTTCCTCAAGAACGTGGGCGAGCGCAAGAACCCGCAACTCGATGTGACCTCCGTTATCCTCTCCACCGTCGCCTTCGGCGGCCTGCTCTACGGCTTCTCGAGCGCCTCGTCTCTGGGCTGGACGAGCCCGATCGTCCTGGTCAGCATCGTCGCCGGCATCGTGTGCCTCGTGTGCTTCGTGCGCCGCAGTCTGCGCATCGAGAACCCCCTGCTCGAGCTCACCACGCTCAAAACGCCGAGCTTCCGTACCGCCGCGCTTGTCGTCACGCTCATCAACGCCGCGTGCCTCGTCACCAACACCACGCTGCCCATCTTGCTCCAGACCGCCTTGGGTGCCAGCGCTTTTGAGACGGGCATGGTCATGCTGCCCGCCGCTGCCGTGGGCATCGTGCTGAGCCCGGTGGCCGGCATGGTGTTCGACCGCTTCGGGCCGCGCGCCATCTCCGTTGCCGGCCTTGCACTCATGACGGTCGCCCTCTTCATGTTCTCCGGCGCCGATGAGCACATGTCGGTCGTGACGGCCGCCGTGCTGTGCGGCATGCAGGCCTGCGGCCAGTCGATGGCCAACATGCCCGTAAACACCTGGGGCGTCAACGCCCTGCGCGACGACCTCATCGCCCACGGCAACGCCATCGCCAACACCGGCCGCCAGGTGGCCGGCGGCCTGGCCACCGCCCTCATCGTGACCGCCATGACCGGCGTCACCTCCGCCCAGATCGCCGGCGGCGCCGATGTTGCCGCCGCAACGGCCGCCGGTGTGGGCAGCGCCTACTTCATCTGCGGCTGCATCGGTGCCGTGGCCCTCGTCTTCGCCATCTTCTGCGTGAAGGAGCACAAGCACCCGGCCAAGCAGGCTGCCTAAACGACGCAAAGGGACGGGTGCAATGTGCCATTCCGCGCGGAAGTCTTAACATCAGTATGGGATGAATGCAGCGTGCCGGCCTCGCCCTAATAAAACCAAGCGATTACCAACAAGCGAACAGGATCGCCGCGGCGCTCCCCCATCCCCCAAACTCAAAAGGCCCTCCCGCGCCAACGGATGCACGCGGAAGGGCCTTGCTCGCCAGCACAAAGAGGCGGGTGCAGCGTCTCATCCAAATATAAGGGAGATATCGCCGCATTTTGGGGGTTCTCCAGCCGCTATGGCGGCGGCATGAAGCTCACATTGGTTGTTGAAACAGCTGAAAGCAGGATTTATTCAACACATCAAGCCTTACTGTCCACTATCTAGCATGCATATTGAGGCCACGCATAACAAATCACGGCTGGAGAACCCCGTTTTTGCGGAAATACCGGCCCATCCATTCCCCCAACGCAAGAAAATCTGCTGCACTGATGAATGACACGAAGGGGGATGGCACGTGCACCCGTCCCTTTGTCTCATTCCGCAAGCAGCAGAAACGCCAGTACGCCGCCCACAGTTTCCGCCTCCTTAGTCCATATGAAAGAGACCGTCGGCATCGAACTTCACGGTCTGGGCTATCTCTATCCCAAAGTGATCGTAGACGACGCCTTCCCCATCCATATCAATCCAGCGCTCATCCAGCTCGCCGGCATACAGCAAGGTGTGGCCCACACAAGCGGGGTCGTTGAATATAAAGTACGGCTCAATCTGATTGTCGCAATATCCCACACATATAACCCAATGGCCCTCGGCCAGGTATGTGCCAGTGTTCGCGGGGTCGTCGACGTTGTAGCTCCCATCATCCGCAGAAGACCACGCCTGCAGGGCCATCATGACAGGATGGCCCGCATCAAGTGCAGCACGAAGGTCTTCGCATGACCAATGCTCGGATGCGGCAAACGCAACGCCATTCTCCGTGAAATACCCCATGATGGCGTCAGGCGGAGTTCCTTTCTCGGGCGTCGTGCCAAGCAGCTCCTCGTAGCGCGTCAGATTCAAGTCGGCGTTGTAAGGGTCAAGCCAATTCATGAGCATCTGCACGCACGTCGCTCCGCAGGTGTACCCGCCATATTGCCTTAACGCCGGGATTTCGATATACACAGCGGCATCTGTGAGAGACCCATCATAGATGGATGTGTCTGCCGAGGAACCATCCCCCGAGGGTGCATCGCCCGAAGAGGCGAAACCATACATGGGAAATGTCAGCAATCCCACCAGCAACACAAGAGACAGGTAGAAGCAAAACGGGAAGCTTGCCTTTCTTGTTTTCATCGCCAGGCCATCCTCTCACTCAGCCGGGCCCCATCCGCATGGGTACGCCGACTCCCACCGCATGGCACACAGAAGCTATCGCCCAGCATAGCAGGCAACCCATGCGCTCGAATCCATACCCGCAGATTTACTGTCCATTGTCTCAAGCGCATGCCAGGAGACACCGGGCAAATCACGGCTGGAGAACCCCGTTTTTGCGGGAATACCTGCCCAGTCCGCCGCCCCCAAACGCAAATGGGCCCTCCCGCGCCAACATAACCGCGCGGGAGGGCCTTGCTCTGTACGTGCGTTGCGAACCTCGCGAACCGCAGCGACCTAAGCCGCCAGGAAGCGCTCGCCCCTCTTACGCCTGGGCGTCGAGGAACTTGCAGACGCTCTTGCCGCACTCGCGGCCCAGCGTGATGGCCATGCCCAGCGAGCAGCCGGGGATGGGCGTGAAGTACTCGTAGCCGAAGCGGCGGCCGCAGTCGTTGCCGGAGACGTAGAGGCCGGGGATGGGCTCGTAGTTCTTGTCAATGGCGTTCTGCTCGCCGTCGGTCAGGATGCCGCCGCAGGTGACCATGGTCTCGCCGAGCTGCGGCTCAAACTTGACGGCGTAGAAAGGAGCCTGCTTGACCGGGAAGAGCACCTGGGCGTCGCGGCCGAACTGCTGGTCGGCGCCGTCCTCGCAGTACTGGTTGTACTCCTCGATCTGAGCGAGGAAGGCCTCCTTGGCAGCGCCCTCGTAGCCGAGCTGGTCGGCCAGGCCCTCGAGCGTGTCGTCAGCGATGAACTCGTTGGCGGTCATGGGGCCACCCATGGGGCCCTGCTCCTGCTGCTCGGGCTCCTCCCAGGTGCCCTGGAACTTGGCATAGGCCTCGTCGAGGGACTCGCGCAGAGCCTGGACGTTCTCCTCAGTGGCGTCGAAGCCAGCGTGCTGGGGCAGCGTGTACTGGCGGTACTCGGTGAAGTTGTCGTCGCAGATGGCGAACTTCGTCTTGCGGGTCTGGAAGATGTTCTGGAAACCGCGCTGCTCGGCAACCGGCCAGAACTCGTTGCAGAAACGCTTGCCGTTCTCGTCCACCCACACTGCCTGGGGAAGGACATTCATCTTGCCGGGGACGGAGAGGCCCTTCATGTTCATGCCGGCGATGGGCGTGGTCTCGAGGTGAGCGCCGGCCCAGTAGGCCATCTTCACGCCGTCGCCAGCGCGGTCGGCCATGGAGGAGAGCTTCTCGCCCTCGACGCAGGCGTTGGCCATGTCGGGGATGAGGTCGTTCATCATGGCCTGGTTGCCACCGAAGCCACCCGTGGCGACGACGACAGCCTTGCAGTTGAACTTGACGTAGCCCTCGTCGTTCTTGGCAACGAGGCCAGCGACCTTGCCGTCATCCATGATGACGTAGTAGCCGGCGGTGCCGAACAGCACCTGGGCGCCGGCGGCGATGGCAGCCTCGCGGTTGGTGGTCTGAATCTTGGTCTGGCCGCACTCCTGGCTGTAGAAGGAGCAGGTGGAGGCCCAGAACTTCACGCCGTTGACCTCGGAGAGCTGATGCTCAGACTTGGGCAGGAAGCTGCCGGTCATGACAGCCAGGTCGTCCTCGGTGAGCTGGTTGAGGTACCAGTTGCTGTTCTCGGCGGAGTTCTGGGCGAACTTCATGACGAGCTGGGGGTTGGGCTGGTTGGAGGAGATCTTCATCCAGTTGTTGTAGAACTCGACGGGGTCGATGTGATCGGCACCGTAGTTGAGGATGGCGTCGCCGTTGATGCAGGCAAACTCGTTGCCCAGAGCGGCCCAGCTCTCCTCGGCGGACTTCTCGATCAGGATGACGCCATGGCCCTGCTCGGCGAGCTCACGGGTGGCGGTGATGCCGGCGTAACCGTGACCAACAACGACGACCTCGGTGTCGTACTCGGCGACGAAGTCGGTGACCTCGGCGGGAGCGGTCTTCCAGTCAGTGTCGAGAGAAGCCTCGGCAGCAGCGGCAGCGTGCTCGTCGGCAGCGGCCTGGTCGCCAGCGGTGGCGGCGGCGAGGGCGGCGTCCATGGCGGAAGCGGCGGCGTCAGAGGTGATGGTGGCGCCGGAGACGCCGTCGATCTCAGAGGAGCCGGCAGCGAGGAGCTGAGAAGCGAGCTCGTCGGCAGCGGCGGCGCCGATGTTGGCGGTCTCGCCGGAAGCGTCGACGGTCACGTCGGTCACGCTCGTCTCGTCGACGGTGACGGTGACGGTGACGTCGGAGGAGATGCCCTTGCCGGTGCCCGTGTAGGTGCCGGGAACAAAGCCGGCGGCAGGCGCGGGGGCGTCAGCCAGAGCAGCGGTAGCACCAGCGGCAGCCATGGCGGCAGCGGCGCCGGCACCTGCGACCTTGAGGAAGCTCCTGCGGTTCAGATCCATACGTACGCACTCCTTTGTTGGAATTGCCCGGGTCCATTGGCCCAAGCATTGCGCTTATGCCGGGAGAACAGTGGCTCCATGCGATACGTGAGACGCATGCGCCACACCCGGCTGGTGACAACTCGTACGGTACGCGGCAAGGGCTAGCGTGAGAATCGCGGAAGATTGGTATTTGCACCTCACCGGGGCACTTACCCAAATGTGGCGAGTCTCAAAAGTATTTGGTATGGACACCCCTGAGCTGGTATTTTGATGAATAATGCCCTAGGCATGAGAATTCCCCGCGCTTCCATCCCTCAACAATCACCCGAAAAGAACCGCTTGAATTCGGCCTCAGCAATCGGCCGTTTTGCTATAGTTGCTTTCGATCGGCTTTTGACACGGGCGGCATGCGACCCGCTACAAGCTCACACGTCAAACCTCGCGAGCCCGCAAGCCAGGCAACCGAGGCGGCGCAGACATCAAGGGGGATGGCGTGAATCTGGGCAGAGTCGGTCTCGGCACGGCCGACCAATACAGGGCGGGTATCGAGGGGAACGGCGTGACTTTTTCTGCACAGCTCGACAACAGTCGCGATCTGCGCAGCGAGGGTATCGAGGGGGATGGCGTGGGTTCTTCTACACAAGCTCGAAAAGTGGCAGCCTTCGCGGCTTTCGTCTGCTTCTTCGCCACGTTGCCCATCTACTCCCCCAACATCGTCGCGATCAACGCCGCGGGCGTTCCCGAGGTCACCACCTGGTTTGCCCAGGGTGTCCTGGGCTTCTCCCTACTTTCCGTCGTGCTGACCTTCGCACCCGGCGGGCAGTCACACACCGCACGGCATGGCAGCCCCCTTTTCTTTGCCTTCTACTTCATGGGAATGGCAGGCTACATCGCCCTCGTCGCATTGGGCGCCGGCGTCTCCTCGCCTGTGGTCAACGCACTCGGTCTTACGTGCTCGCTCTTCGCGGGCCTGCCCCTCGCTGCCCTTTGCGCAAACTGGGCCGCAGTCTTTTTTGGCGAGAGCCTCATGCACCTCACGCTCACCTGCGGCTTGGGGATCGCAGCAGCGGCCGCGCTCAACCTTGGCGTGTCCGCGCTGCCCGTGCCTCTTTCCTACCTGTTCCATGGCGTGATGTTGGCCGTGGGAACCTTCGCACCGCTTGCCCTGAAGAAGGTTGAGGCCACATCCCCGCAGGCAGAAACCGAACTCTCCCCAAGCCGTGCGGATGCCAAGGCCTTCCTCTCGGTTATGGGCACGCCTCTTCTCGGCATCGCGCTTTCGTCATTTGTCATCGGCATCGCACCCACCACCGTTCTTGACGGCCTGGTAGACACCCAAGTCCTGGGGTCGATTGCTGCCGGCGTCGTTGTTGCAATCGCATGCGGAGTCGCCAATCACTGGCGCATCCCTGCCGCAGCCTTCGCACAACGCCTGCTCATTCCCATCGCCGCCGCGCTTGTCATGGCGCTTTGCATGTTCCCCGGCGCCAGTTCCGACGCGCAAATTGTTGCCGCCTACACGCTCTTCTCCATTGTTGGCGCCATCGCACTCGCAATGGGAAGCGGCATTTCCAACGCTCGCGAATTCCCGCGCGACCTGGTGTTTTCCACTATCATCGGAACCTACTGCCTGACCGCCGTCCTGGGTCTTGCCCTTGGAGGACAGCTTTCGGACACCTCAATCTACCATTCCGGCATCGTCATGGCGCTCACGGCGGCTTACGGCGTGTTCACCGTTGCCAATGCCTGCCTCCATGCGCAGCGCGGCAGCTCCAACGACATGTCTGACGAAGACCTTCTCAGCCTTTCAGGCGACGACGGCACGGCGGGCGTGTCCCAGGGCGGCACGGCGGATTCTGCCCATGCGGGTGAGACGGCCGACAACCCCGCAAGCACACTCCCCGTCGAGGCTCGCGTGGCACTGCTTGCCGAACGCTTCGCCCTCACGCCACGCGAGACCGAAATCGTGCAGATTCTTGCCCGCGGCCATGGTTGCTCCTTCGTGGCCGAAACGCTGCTCATCTCCAAGAGCACCGTGTACACCCATGTTCGCAACGTCTACCGCAAACTCGATGTCTCCTGCCACGACGAACTCATCGCCAGGATTTACGAGCAAGGGGATTAAGAGGCGGTTGGTCTGCTAAAGTCCGCGCGCCTCAACCCAAAGCATGCAAACACCGTTGCCAGGCTGACCAAAAGCATACGCAGACGCGCACCCCGTCCAACCGCCGGCGTTCCTCGTCAGGCGTCCTGCGCCGCTGCTTGCGTAACGCTTGCACAGACTTGTATTCACCGCCGCGCCCAACCCCGCGATGCTTTTCCGCCTCCTCTCAGGCTTGTGCCCACTTTGTCAGGCATCTCCCCAAAGGACATCCCCTCACATGAGACGGGTACAAGCATCTGTGGCACTACCATCGCCAAACGTCGGCCCGAGACACATGCACTGCACGACTCGGGCACAAAGGAGGCACCACATATGTGCACAGGTATCCGCTTCACTGGCAGCAACGGCAGCATGTATTTCGGACGCAACCTCGACTGGAGCTCCTCTTACGGAGAGCACATCGTGGTGACTCCGAGCGGTTGCGCGCTTCCCCAAGCTTTCGGCGAACCTGCATACAGCTCCCATTGCGTCATGGGCGTGGGCATCGTCGCCCAGGGCCTGCCGCTCTATTTTGACTGCGCCAACGAGGCGGGACTCGCCGTAGCCGGCCTCAACTTCCCTGGTTATGCCCAATATGAGCCCGCTCCCATCGAGGGCAAGACTAACGTCGCCGCCTACGAGTTCCCCTTATGGGTGGCCCGCAACTTTGCGACCGTCGACGAAGTAGAGGCGGTGCTGGCAAACACGGCCATCGTAGCCAAGCCCATCAACGAGAACTTCCCCGTCTCCATGCTGCACTGGCTCATCGGCGATGCCACGCGTTCCATCGTGGTCGAGTACACGGCCGGTGGCATGCACGTGTTCCACGACGATGTGGACGTCCTCACCAACCAGCCCGGTTTTGCCTGGCACTGCGAGAACCTGCGCAACTACATCACGCTCTCACCCGACGTGCCCGAACCCGCCTGCTGGCGCAAGGCCGAGCTCGTTCCCTTTGGCGCAGGCGCAGGTGCCAGGGCACTTCCAGGCGACCCCTACTCCACCTCGCGCTTTGTGCGCGCCGCGTTCTACAACGCCAACTACCCCGAGCAATCCACCGAGGCAGCCAACGTCTCGCGCCTCTTCCACACCCTCGGCGGCGTCGCGATGATCGACGGTGCAGCCCGCATGACCGACGGCTCTTTTGAAAAGACCCTCTACACGAGCTGCTACTCCGCCGCAAGCAAGACGTACTACCTGTCTACCTACGATAACCCCACCATCAAGGCCTACCACCTCGACGACTTCGACCACATGGGCCACGAGCTCATCGAGAAGAAGTAGGCGCCAGGGCAGGGGACGCACCTCACACGGCCGGCTTGCAGGGAGCACCTCCGCGAGCTGGCTGTTTTTTGCTTTGTGAGTACCGCGGAAGCACGAGTTACGGCCGGCTTGCAGGGACTGCTTTCAATGAGCCGGCCGTTCTTGTCCAGCAAGCACCCATGGCAACCAAAATTTCGTCCGATGTTTCCACCTGCGCCAGGATTAACATACATTTCACCACCTGAAATGTATGTTATTTCATTAAAACCCCAGTTGGCTCGATTTTCAAAATCCTGAAATGTATGTTAATCCACAACACCCACGACACCCCTCCCCCCATCCAGCCCACAAAAAAGCGCGCCAGCCCCCATGTTCGGAAGCTGGCCCGCCCTTCGTCAAATCTTATCCCACAGCGAGACATCCGCTTGTTCTATCCAGCAAGCAACCAATCAGGCTGACGGTTGTAAGGCAAACCGTGCTCATACATATACTCCGGAGCGACATCGATTTCTCCATCCGCCCAGGAAACGAATCCGTGATCGACCTTCAAATCAGAAAAAACCCGCTCATCGCAAAGCGGCTCAAAGACCGACCCCTTGAGCTCCGTCGTGTCGAATAGGCGTTCTTCACCGGAGGCAAACTTCACCAGCAGCATTCCGCCTCGCAAGGGCGTGGCAGACACAACGCGGACCTCACTCATGGGCGAGCCAGCGTAACAGATGCCATCTACCTCATACATCGATGTTCCTCCCTACATTCCGGGAATCTTATCGAAGTGCTCACCTTGCACCGCACGGTTCCATGCGGCGTAGACCTCTTCTTCATGCAATGCGAGCCATCCGACGACAATCTTCAATTGCCTACGCGGAAGCGAGCCGGCAAGAAGTTCGCCATCTACACCGACCGAAGCCTCGTATTCGCCATAATACACATGAACATGAGGCTTATTATGCTGTTGCGTGTCTCGGAACAGCATGTAAACGATGATGCCGGCAAAGCGCGATAACTCTGGCATAAGGCCTCCTTCAACTTGACGGCCATGGTGTGAACTTAATTGTAATGCCCAAGAGTGTACATGGAAAATCGCCGGTTGCAAAAAGCGGGCCAGCCTCCATGTTCGGAAGCTGGCCCGCTTGCGAGCTGGGCGTTGTTGGTTGCCCTTAGCACTTCTCAGGCTCGGGGTACTCCACGCCGAAGGTCTCGACGGTGACCTTCTTCATGACCTGGGGGGTCAGGGGCTTGTCGTTGGGGCCACGACGCGTGTTGGCGATGGCGTCCACGACCTCCATGCCCTCGAGCACCTTGCCGAAAGAGGCGTACTGGCCGTCGAGGTGCGGCGAGTTCTTGTGCATGATGAAGAACTGGCTGCCGGCGCTGTTAGGCGCCATGGTGCGGGCCATGGAGAGAACGCCGCGGTCATGCTTGAGGTCGTTCTTGAAGCCATTGCGCGTGAACTCGCCCTTGATGCTGTAGCCGGGGCCGCCCGTGCCCATGCCCTTGGGGTCGCCACCCTGGATCATGAAGCCGGGGATGACGCGGTGGAAAATAACGCCGTCGTAGTAGCCCTTGTTGATGAGGCTGATGAAGTTGTTGACGGTGTTGGGGGCAATCTCGGGGTAAAGCTCGGCCTTGATGGTGCCGCCGTCTTCCATCTCGATGGTGACGATGGGGTTCTGTGCCATAGCGCACGCTCCTTAAATCACGGGTCCGATACACACGCGTACAACGATACCCCAAACCAGCGCCCGGCAAAACGTCTTTCTTGCCAAGGCCGCAAGATTCTGTCTGCAAACTAAGGAACGCGAACCAGTCTACTGCACCTTCTTCGCGCGTCTCTTTTCCACGAACAACCAGATGGCGGCCAATGCGGCAACCGCAAGGACTGCAAACACAAGATAGTACGCAATGCCCCAATCGTAGTTCGCGCTCGGAACCACACCGCGGCTTGCATAATCGGCGTTTTGCAGGCCAAAGATGCCAAAGGCCAGCGCATCGAAAACAAGCGCACCGATTGGACGCTTCTTTGCAAAGCACAGGGCCATAAGCAGGGCCGCTGCGGCCATCGCTACGACAAGACCCATATAGATGCCAGAAAGCTGC
Organism: uncultured Coriobacteriales bacterium; assembly: GCA_934636245.1. Lineage (GTDB taxonomy): Bacteria > Actinomycetota > Coriobacteriia > Coriobacteriales > UMGS124 > UMGS124. The sequence continues at coordinate 127,748 of CAKUAI010000001.1, read as the reverse complement.
TGGTAGCTGTGCTCAGCAAGCGCCAAATAAGCTCGCGCGAAGTCGACGAGCGACATGTTCGTCATCTGGTCAGCGGTCAAATCAAAACCCTGCATGACAGACTGGCCGGAATGATTCTCCAGATACGCCGCCCCCTCAGACGTCGCCGTTGCATACGGCAAAAAGAGCGCGACCACCATCAGCGCCACACAAACGATGCCAACGATAACCGAAATCGACTTCTTCCCCGCATGCTGCTGCAATTCCTGACTTTCTTGCATGATTTCCTCCCTCAACGTGATTACGACGTCGGGGATTCTAGGCATCGACTCGCACGATTTCCTCAGTTGGCAACTGAGGAAATCGATTGCTCGCAGACCTACACTGGGCCATGGCGCGACCATTCGCGGCACGCCACCCAACCATTTCGGATATGGAGGCAAGGGATATGAACAGGCTCGCTCGAGAGGAATGCATCTCACGCCGCACCATCGTCGGTGCCGGACTTTTCGGACTCCTAGCAGCAGGAATGGGAACCTGGGATGCCGCATGCGCCTTTGCCGATGAGAATGCCGAACAGAGCACCCAGCCTGTCGACCTCACCGCGCTGAGCAACGAAGATTTGCTCGCATTGGAGGCAAACCTTCGCGCCGAGAAGGTTCGCAGGCAGATGAACACCGCAATCGTTCCGCAGGGCTACTACATCGCTGGTACTGACTTTGCGGCTGGCACATATACGGTAAGCGCAATTGCAGACGGAAACGACTATGGAAGAGACGTTGCCGTCTATGAAACGCAAGATAAGTCGAACCAAATCTCATGGGACTACATCGATGGGGGCGAATCAGTCAAGATATCCCTGGCCGACGGCAACCTATTGAGCCTGCGCACCGGCGACTTCGCCCTCTCCCCCTTCACCATCGACTTCGGTGACGCTGCGAGCACCGAAGCCACCGCCCCGCAAGACCAACTAGCAGCAGAGGCTAGCAGCGCCCAGTCTTCAGGCGAGGTCACTCCCGAGTTCAAAGAGATGATGGATAGCTACGAGGCGTTCATGAACCAGTACTGCGACTTCATGGTGAAGTACGTCGACGCAACGAACTCGGGCGACTCCGCAACCCTGCTTGCCATGACCGCCGACTATGCCAGCCTCGTCCAGCAGGAGCTCGATTGGGCAAGCAAGATAGACGGCATCGACGAGAGCACGCTCAGCCCCGCCGATGACGCTTACTACCTCGAGGTCCAGGGGCGCGTTCTCAAGAAGCTCGGAGAAACGGGCGCTTCCCTGAGCTAAGGAGCTCTCAAACACCCAGCCACACCCAACTCGCTAAGCCCGACCGTCTGGATTCTCACCCAGGCGGTCGGGTTTTTCGACCCCGCAGCGCTTCGCCCGCATGATTTCGCCCCAGGCGCCGCAAAAACACCGCATGTTTGCGTTTTAATTCCCATAGCCCACGTATCAGAGCAAATCGACCATTCATCACACATCATCTACCTGGGGAAACATCAGAGGCGTTCAGCACTCTAAAATCCCGGCAGAATTAAAACGCAAACATGCGCCAATTTTCCCGTCCACACAAAAGCCCGCGCCCCGACCAGAGCAATCCAGTCGGGGCGCGGGTCCAGTTTTTGCCGCTTCGCGCGGCTTCAGCACACGCAAATCGCCACCTCAACCGCGCTGCATGTCAACCGCCTTGCATCTCTTCATCGCACGCGTCGCAGCTCAATCCGCAACACATGTCAGCCGCATCGCATGGCCTCGCCGCGCGCATCACTGCTTCGCCCGCGCCGCATGACAGTCGCATCGCATGGCTTCGTCGAGCATGCGCCGCGTCCCAACCACCGCTGCATGTCAGTCGCAACACATGTCAGCCGCACCGTATGGCTTCGTCGCGGGCGTCTCCGCCGTAGCACGTGCTGCATGTCAACCACATCGCATGGCATCAACGCATGTACGTCGCCGTCCTAGCCGCGCAGCGCGTCACGCCACCTGAGCGCTTCTCCTATCCCTGCACGCGGTCCTGCGCATAGGCATGGTCGGGGCCCCACAAGGGCACGGGGTACTCCTCGCCCATGACGTCCTTGGCGGCCAGCCAACCCGAGACGAGGTTGTGCGACAGGTTCAGACCGCCGTAGTACTGCGCGTACATGCCGTTAAAGAATCCACCGTGGTCCAGGCCGACAACCTTGAGACCCTCAATCCTCTTGCCCTCGGGCGTGAGCGGCGCGTAAGTGTTATCCACGCGCACGCCACCGAGGGTAGAGAGAAGCCATCCGGCCAGCTTGCAAGCATAATAAGGGGGTTCGCCGATGTTGGACAGACGCCAGGGGGCCTTGCCGTAGTCGAGGTCCCAGCCCGCCGTGGCCATCTCGTTGTAGCGCGCCACCTGCTGCAGGAACGCCTCTTTGGCCTCGGCGTCGAAGCCCATGGCGTCGGCAAGCTCCTCGAGGGTGTCGCACTTGATGAGGTTGCCGTTTGCCACGTTGGGCTCGATATACACCTCGTTCCACATGTCGGCGTCGGTGCACGGCCAGAACTGGCCAAGCAGCAGGCAGTTCTTGGCCCCGGGCTTGGCGACAACGCGCGAGCAGATGGTCGTGTCGAAGCTCACGACATCATCCCAGCTAGAAGCGTCAAAGATCTGCCAATAGAAGCCACCGGGCTGCTGGGTGCCCAGGTTGAACACGACATCGTAGGGGCCGTCCTCGTTGCAGAAACGCTTGCCGAACTGGTTCACGCGCATGAACGGCTGCGAGCCGGGCCACCAGAAACGGTTGTCCTCGCCGCCCTGACCGTCCCAACCGATGCCACCGTTCGTGTCGTTGCCCGTGATGCAGCCGCGGTCGAAAATGTTGCAGCTACCAGCCATGTCATGGTCGATGTCGGCGCCCGCCCACACTGCCATCTTGATGCCGTCGCCGTTGCGACCGTCGCCGCCCATGTGGTTGGAGCAGAACTTGTGCGCCTGCACGTTAAGCTGGTCCATCATGTCCTTGTTGCCAGAGAAGCCACCCGTGGCCAGGAACACCGCCTTGTTGGTGTTGAACTGCGTATAGCTGCCGTCTTCCATCTGGCAGATGACACCCGTCACCGGCGTGGCGGGGCCATCGGGCTGCACGAGCTCAACGGCGCGGGTGTTGTACAGCAGCTGGCCGCCGGCCTCGGCGTAGAGCTCCAGCATGGCGGGGATTGCGATTTCGGAACCCATCGCGTTGGCAGTGGGCTCAAGCGGAGGCTTGTACGCAGTGTGCACCGAGGCGGGCGAATAATAGGCTCCCTCGGGGAAGAACTTCTTGCAGCGCGTGTCGACCATCACATCAAGGCCCTTGGCCTGCATCTGCTCCTGGTACCAGTCAACAAGTGCGCCGGCGTTATAGGCCCACTGGCGAATGAGATTCTGATCGCATTTGCCCTGGTTGTAGCGGAGAAGATCCTCGACCACGAACTCCTTGTCAATCTGGATGCCCATGTCCTTCTGAATCTGGGAGTCAAGCGCGTCGATGTCGCCGGCCCACATGCAGCAAGCGCCCGACTGCTCTACGAGCACAACGTCAGCCCCGAGCTGTGCCAAGTGCAGCGCCGCCACAACGCCCACGTTGCCGCCGCCCACGACCACGACGTCGTGCGTCTCGGTGTTAGAGACCTGGTCGGCAACGGAGGCAGGCTGGGCGTCCCAGCGCTGCTGGACGGCCTCGTCGGCAGCGGGTGCATCGGCATACGCGGCTGCGACGCCCGAGGCGGCAAACGCACCGGCGGCAGCTGCGGCACCAGTCACAAACGAACGACGGGAAACGGAAGTGTTCATACGAGAATCCTCCTTGAATTCGACAATGACCTGCAGACAGGCCCACGCAAACGCCCGCCCACGCGCGGCCCCAGCCCCTTGCAAGCCAGTCGGCACCCCTTGGCTCGACACATCCACTCTACCTGCCAGGCAGGCTCAAATGCACCTGACAAATTGGCCCGATTGTCTGATTCACCCTCGTTAAAAGCCTGACATTTCGCCCAATCTGTAAGGCTGGGGTGCGATAATGCGGCCAGCCGTGGGGGCGAGGAAGGGGTTTGAAATATGTCAAAGCAAGACACGTGCTTGAACGTGGTGGAGGCGCTTGATGCTCTCATGCGCACGACGTCGATCGACCGTGTGAAGGTAACCGAGCTGTGCCACGACGCCGGCATCTCGCGCGCCACCTTCTACGAGAACTTCCAAGACGTGTACGCAGTGGCCACCTGGATGTGGGACCACCTCATGCAGACAAGCCTCTACCAGGCCGGCGTCACGCTCAGCTGCTACGACGCTCACCTGCGCAAATTCGAGGTGCTGCAGCAGCATCGCGACTTCTTCATCAACGCCATGCGCATCGTGGGCTACCCCTCCATCTGCCAGCACGGCGGGCGACGCATGGCCGACCACATGGAGCACATCTTCACAACCAAGACCGGCCGCGACTTCACGCCCGACGAGGCCCTGCAGCTGGAGTTCTTCGTCACGGGCGCCAAGCACATGACCCGCCACTGGGTCGAGCGTGGCATGGTTGAGCCGCCCCAGCAGATGGCGCGCCTGTTCACCAGCTTCGTTCCCGCATTCATGCTCGAGTGCCTGGAACCCACGGAAGCAAACGGGTAGGCAAACGCCTGAAACTCACACCTATTGTGCGCGAAAGAAGTCCTCTCTGTTAATTCCGAGCGGACGACTGGGTTACCTCAATCCATTATTGAGTATTCTTGCCTGTTACGCTGAATTGGAATACCCCATGAGGAAGAAGCAGGCACGTGAACACTCTCATTAAGCGATATACCGACGTTCCCCTCATCCTGAGGATCGTCATCGGCATGGTCATCGGTATCGCGCTGGCCCTTGCGGCACCCGGCCTCTCTTGGATCGGCACGCTCGGCTCGCTTTTCACCACCGCACTCAAGGCGATTGCCCCCATCCTGGTGTTCTTCCTCGTGATCGGCGCGCTGTGTACCGCCCGCTCCGCAGGCAACATGAAGACGGTCATCTGCCTCTACATCCTGAGCACCCTCGTCGCAGGCGCCCTGGCCGTGGTTGCCAGCTACCTCTTCCCCAGCGAACTCGTGCTCACGGGCGTCGACGCCGCCGACGCGACCGGCGCACCCCAAGAGCTGAGCAGCGTCATCGTCGCGCTTCTGACCAACGCGCTCTCCAACCCCGTTGACGCCCTCGCTAGTGCCAACTACCTGGGCGTTCTCGTGTGGGCGGTCTTCATCGGCATCGCACTGCGCAAGGCCAAGCCCACCACCAAGGACCTGCTGCAGGACGCCGCCAAGGCCGTGACCACCGTGGTGCGAGGCGTCATCGAATGCGCCCCCTTCGGCATCCTCGGCCTCATCTACAGCAGCGTCTCCACCTCGGGCGTCGAGATCTTCACCGTGTACGGCCACCTCGTCGCCGTGCTGGTCGCCGTCATCCTCACCGTGGCGCTCGTCACCAACCCGCTCATCGTGTTCCTCGCCTGCCGCGTCAACCCCTACCCGCTGGTGCTTCGCTGCCTCAGGGAATCCGCCGTGATGGCGTTCTTCACCCGCAGCTCCGCGGCCAACATCCCCGTGAACATGAAGCTCTGCCAGGATCTGGGGCTCGACGAGGACAACTACTCCGTCTCCATCCCGCTCGGCGCCACCATCAACATGGCCGGCGCTTCCATCACCATCGCCATCATGACCATGGCCACGTGCAACACGCTGGGCATCGTGGTCGATCCCGTGCTTGCCATCATGCTGTGCATCATGGCGGCCATCGGCGCCTGTGGCACTTCGGGCGTTGCCGGCGGCTCGCTCATGCTCATCCCTCTGGCCTGCTCGCTTTTCAGCATCGACCCTGCCATCTCCGCGCAGGTCGTGGCCGTGGGCTTCATCATCGGCGTGATTCAGGACTCCTGCGAGACAGCACTCAACTCCAGCTCCGACGTCGTCTTTACCGCTGCGGCCGAGCTAAGGGCGCGCCGCCGCAAGGGTCTTTCCTGCGAGCTGCCCATCCGCGAGGAGGACCGCACCCACGGCATTCACCTCGACGGCGCGGCCGCCGTGCCTTCGGTTGACCCCACGTTCGTGGAGAAGGGGCCTCAGAAGTAGCGTCAGACTGCAGGTAAACTTGGTGAGACAAAGGGGGTGCCAGCGGCAACGCTGGCACCCCTTTTGGTTGGCGGATACGCATGGGGAGCCGTGCATCCAACCGACTGTTAAGCGATGCCAAACTCCGCGAAAAGTGAGTCTCTAAACGCCGGGTCGGCACTGGCTTTTCGTATATCGTCAACCCTTCCGGCATCGAGCAGGGAGTTTACGAGCAACCCATATCGCTCGATGCCCTCTTCGCGACCTTCGGCCTTTCCCTCTGCACGGCCTTCCTCACGGCCTTCGGCTCGGCCTTCAGCACGACCCTCGGCCCTTCCTTGGACACGCGCCTCCTGCTTGAGCATCGTCATGGTGTCAATCATCATGCCAATCACCGCCTTATCGCGATTGTTCCGCCCCACCTCCTCGTCAATCTCGACGAGAAAGACGTCATCTGTGGGGACCTCGCCGGTCTTCACATATCTTAGCAGCGAACGCAGTCCGTCGTTTCCCTCAACTTTGTCGTACGCAGACGCGTTGAGAACGACCCAATGCGCCCCGCAGTCAAAGCCAATCTGGGGAGCCTCGGCGCAGGTTCTCTCAACAGTATACATGGGCAGCCCGACACCGAACGGATCCTCCAGGCAGATAAACACCAAGTAGCTCTCTTTGAGCATGTCATAATCGTCGCCGCGTTTGAGCGTGCCGGCGTCCATGATGGACTGGTACCCTCTCAACCTTTTGGGAAACGCCGGGCACAAACCCACCTGCATTTCCACATCGAACAGCCGTCCGCACGACTCGACGAGATAGCTGTCGAGCCGGATGGTTTTACCTCCCGGCAAGCCGCGTATTTCCTGCTCGGTGTTGTGATACTCAACTTTGCCAACAGGAATTGACAGAATGCGCTCGATCACGCCGCGGCAAATGTCCTCGCGCTCCATCACGCGCTTGAACATCAGGTCGTCACTGAATGAGAGGCCCCTCGGCTCCTGGTGCGTTCTTGTTTCCATTGTCGTCGTTCCTTTGTGTAGCGGCCAGACCGACCCCTTCGACCCTATAGGAGTCGACACGGCAGTCGGTATCCATCTGCTTCGCCGGCTTTACAGGATGAGCCGACAGGCGGGAGCGCTACTCCGCCCAAGAAGGAATCGGTTTGCCTGGCCCCTGGTACCTCCAGACAGTGCAGACGCGCGCTCTTCCGGCCTTTCGCGCCATGCCCAAAAACCATCTCTGACCTTAGGATGCAAGTATAGAAAGATTTGCGACGAGCGCAATAGCTGTAGTCCCGCACAGAAAAGGGGTCACGAGAGACAGGCTCCCGCAACACCAGTTGTTTTAGGATGTGCGGCACGCCAGGCGCGGGCACAACGCGTGCCCCACTCCACCTCGTCGGCCATCTCCTCGATGGAAGCGTCGAACGGATACGCCACGGTACCTCCCACGGAGATGGTCCACTCGCCCGCCTGGGCAAGCGCCCCCCGCATCCTGCATGGCGGGGTGGCCGTCAATCTTGCCGGGCTCGTAGACGCCGTTGCCGATGATGACGCCTTTCTCCTGGGCACCTTGCACGCAGCCGGCGTAGCCGCGCATGCACGCAAGCGTGGTGTCCGCAGAGGAGGCAGCCTCGTCAGCCATCGTCACAATGTAGTAGAACTCCTGTTCTTCACCTCAAGCCAGCGCGCCACCGTGCGGTCGATGACGGCCTTGAGCTGGGTGTCGATGGAGTAGAAGTACGCCGGGCTTGCAAGTACGAGTACATCGGCGTCGATCATCTTCTGCAGGACCAGTCCCTCCCAACCGCAGGCCGGCGTACAAGCCACCCCCACATCTCGCGGGTATACTCATGCGTAGTGCGCAAGACCCGCTAAGGAGGTAGCTATGTACATTCCCTCTATTCGTCCTGGTCGTATCGCTAGCGCCATCGCGGCCGCCGTCATGACGGCTTCCCTTGTTGCCGCGCCCGCCTACGCCGATTCGCGCGTGGTGGCAACAATCGGAGCCGACCTCACACCCGCTCAAAAACAGACCGTCATCGACTATTTCGGCTCGAACATGAACGGAGCCGACATCATCTACGTGACCAACGAAGATGAGCACGCCCACCTCGACGGTTACATCCCCTACGAGCAAATCGGCAACGCCACCTACAGCTGCGCGCTTATCTGCCCCACCACCTCGGGCGGCATCCACGTGCGCGCCGCCAACCTGAACTACGTCACCGCCGACATGCTGGCCTCGGCGCTGTCCTCGGCCGGCGTGCGCAACGCCGACGTCATCGCCATCTGCCCCTTCAAGGTGTCGGGCACGGGTGCCCTCACCGGCGTGCTGCTCGCCTATGAGACGGCCACCGGCCAGCCGCTCGACCAGACCAAGAAGGACGTCGCCACCCAGGAGCTCGTGGTGACCCAGGCCATCTCCAACCAGGTGGGCTCCGACGCCGCCACGCTCATCGTGAACGACGTAAAGGCCAACGTCATCATGAACAACGTGACCGACGAGAGCCAGATCGACGCCATCGTCGAGACCACGGTGAACAACGTCGTGAACAACACGACGATCAACAACGTGGACAACTCCACCACGGTTGTCGACAATTCCACGACGGTCATCGACAACTCGACCGTCAACGTCACCGAGGTCACCGTCAACAACAACCCATCAGGCCTTACCGACGAGGACATCGCCGCCCTGAAGGAGCTCGCGAAGAGCTACGCGTCCGCCGGCTACAACTACAACGACATGGCCGAGACGCTCAACACCGTGTCGCAGAACGCCTCTGCCTCCTCGGGCATCGCCGACCCGATGGCCAAGGAGCTCGCCGACGCCGCCGAGTCTGCTGCGGAGGACAACGGGGCTGGTAGCGCGGGTGATACGGGTACGACGACGGGAGCCGCGGGCACTGAAGCAGGCGCCGCGGCCGCGCCCGGTGCTGGCACGGCAACGGATGCTACGGGTGCCTCGGGTGCAACGACGGAGACTACGGGCACTGCGGGAGCGGCAACGGATGCTGCGGGCACCACGGCAGGCGTTGCCGATGGCACCGCTGCTGACACGGCCACCGATGCGAGCGCGACGCCCGGAGCCGGCACGACCGACGCCGCCGCGCCCGCTGAGACGCCCGCCCCCAGCATCTTCGACGGCACTGACGACGCGGCCCTGGGCGACGACGTACATGTGACGGCAACCGACCAGAGTGCCGCTGCAGACACGACGACGACTAAAACCGGCGAGCCCGCAACCGACCTCAACGACCCCTTTGCCAGCGTGAAGTGGGACGAGAGCGGCGACACGTCGCAGCAGCCGGGCAGCCAGCCCGCAGATGGTCAGACCGGCACCGAGGCGGCTGGCGCCGAAGCCGGCCAGCCCACGTCCAACGAGCCCGGACAGACACCCGACGTCGCGACCGACGCCGCACTTCCCGAGCCTCCCGTGCCTGCTCAGAGCAACAGCGTCACCCTTGTGGCCGCCGCTACGGCACGCGCGACCGACCTCGTAGACGGCACGGCGCTCACGGTCTTTGAAGAGAACGGCCAGTACGGCCTTGCTGACATAGTGGACGGCGCGCACCTCACCGACGCCGTGTACACCAACACCTTCCAGGCCACCAACGGCCTCGTCGCGGCAACCCAGGCAACCGACGGCAAGATGGTCCTTCTCGACGCGCAGGGCAAGCAGCTGCTCAGCGGCTCCTACGACGAGGTTCGCGTTCTCAGCGCAAAGTGGGCCCTCGGCATCCAGCGCGGTTCCATGGAGTTCGACAACACTGTCGACGTCTACTACCTGCCCGGCAACACCACAGTGCCCGCAGGCACAACGACCTCCGACCTGCTCAGCGACGCCCAGGCGAACGGCGACTACCTCAACATCGTGGCAGCGAGCGGCGCGGTGAGCGCATACAACGCGAGCTTCATGCCTGTTGAGGGCGCCGCACCCACGGATATCAACGACTTCTCGTATGCCGGCGCTACTAGCACGGACGCCACACTCGATGGTGCCGCGGCAGCAGCCGATCCGAGCGTGCTTCCCGCACTCGGTGGCACCGAGCTTGCAGTGGACGAGACGACCGTCGCCTCTCCCGCCGAGGGCGTCGCTGGGGCGGACGCGCAGCCTGCTGAGGGCGTTGCTGCTCCCGCAGAGACAACGACGGCCGAGCAGCCTGCCGAAGGCGTGGCCGTGCCCTCGGATGCAGCCACCTCGGAGCAGCCTGCTGATGGCACATCCGCAACGACCGGTGAGGCCGCAGCCACCGCTCTCCCTCAGGGCGCTCTTGAGCTCAGTGGTACGAACGGCCTGCTCTACACCGCCACGGGCGCAGACGGCAAGACGCACCTTTACGACGCGAATGGACTCGACCTCTTCAACCTAGGCTTTGACCAGGTAATTTCCGCCCACAACGGAGCCGCAGTCGTCCTTGTGGACAAGACCGCCAACGTCGCCTGGGCCTTCGAGGTAAAGACCCCCGCAACTCTGTAGCACGCAACATTACGTCCGGCGCACGGGCCCAACCAACCACCCGTGCGCCGGACGATTTTTACTCATCTGGCAACCCATAACCCGGCACGAAAACGCCCGCGCGCCCGTGTGTCAGACCAATATCTATCTGTCTGGCGACGTACCAGTCCCTCTACCTCAGCTCGCCGTTGGTGTCGAGGAACCACTCGATATGACCGCAGTTGCGGCAAATCAAAACCGCGGCGCTGCGGTTGGCCCAATCAAAATCGAGAAACGTAAGAAAAGCCGTGTTGAGCTGCGCCTCGGACTTCTCGAACTCGTTGCATCCGCAATGCGGGCACGTGACCTGCCTACCCGCCACCTCGTACGTCCAATTGTCTTCCATCCCGCGCCTAAACCCCTCAAAGAACCCCATCGACACTCCTCTCTCGTAGGATCATAGGAAGCCGTTGCCCTGGCATCGACCGTAGCTGGTCATCCCAGCTTCGGCAAGGGAAACTTGCATCAATTGTACCCGACGCTCATATATTTGTATCGTGTGGCAAACCTTCATCGTCAGGAACGTATTCAAGCAAATCCCCAGGTTGACATCCCAATTCGCGACACAACGCCTCGAGCGTAGAGAACCGTATGGCACTCACTTTGCCTGTCTTGATGCGTGAAAGGTTCACCTCAGAAAGACCCATAGCCAAAGCGAGGTCGCGCGAGGACATCTTGCGGTCGGCCAGCACACGGTCGAGTCGCGTGACAATCATTGCTTACACCAGCCCATCGTCTTGCTGCTGGAGCACGCAACCATAGCTGATGATGAGCGCAAAGGCACCGATGATAAATCCTGCATAAAAGGAAGGAAAATCGAAAATCTGCTCGAACTTGGTCGCACTCTGGGTCAACACGGGATCGGCACCGCAAGCGAGCAACACCATTCCAAGCAACCAGCTAGCAAGTCCAGGCACAAACGCCGAAGCAATCGCAAGCTTGGAGATGGCTTTGAGCTCGCGCACCCTACCCTCGCGGAACGGACCGCCCTCTTTACCTGAACGTCCAAAGAATCGCGCGCCGACAAAACACAGCGCCACCCAAAGCGCGAGACGGCAGCCCTCATTAACGCAGGGCAAGAGCTCCTTGCTGCCGTTGAATCCCGCCCAGCATGTACTCGAAAGCAACATCAGAAACAGAATGAAACCCACCATGCAAATCCCTTGAGCGGTAACACATCGCTCGCTCAGCTCCGAAAAAATCTTCCAACGCGAATCGCCGCTCTGACCGTCCTGCCGTCCCATAAGATACCTCCTTTGATTGCATTGCCCATCTGAGTTGTCCCATAAGCCGCTGCAGCTGATTGGAGCTCATGCATCTCGCCCAGGAGGAATATCATCCTTAGCGAATCACGTTTAGTTTATAACGATATTCGTTAAGTTCAAGGACATTATCTTTCAGGATTGTAGATTATGAACCACAGTGGGAACGCCGAGCCAGACTCCTATGCCACGTATGGTCGGCACGCGTTCAATTTGGGCGGCAGAATTCGACGTAGCCTGGGAAACGATGATTTAATCCGATTGGCGTCGCCGAACACGGTTTCCGCCTGCGGTGCCGCTATAGCGAAGTGCCGCACGGCCCACTTGTTCATTGGTCTAGGCATGCGGTTGATCCGCAGATGCACAGATGCCTGGTATCACGCAACTAGAAGTGCAATCTACCCCCTCAAATCCAACTCCATCAGGTTGAGGGTGCGGTGGTGGCCTTCGCTCAGGAGGAGTTCGTGGGGACCGATGTCGATGAAGCCGACAGAGGAATACAAGGTGAGAGCTGGTATGTTGTTGGTGAACGCGTCGAGCTGTATGACGCGGGCCCCACGAGCTCGGGCGACCTGGGCAGCATGGGCGAGCATCGACCTCGCCACTCCCCTGCCACGAGCCTGTGTGGCAGTCACAAGCAGGTGGATGACCGCAACTTCATCGGGGCGCGCATCCACTGGCCAGGCGGCATTCTCATATCCGCTGGTCTGCTCGCCATTGAGCACATAGGCGCCCAGCAGCGACGACGTTGCGCCATCCTTTGTCGCCGACCCGTCACTTTCGCATGCCACAAACAGGTTCCCCGCCCGCACGGATGCAAGCAGGCCCTCTCGCGTGGGATGCACGCCCATGACCCACTCGCAATCGTAAGGCGTGCCCAGCATTGCATCGCATGCGTCACTGTAGAGCGCCCACACGGCGGGCATATCGGCTTCGGTGGCAGGTCGAATCATGGGCGTCTCCCTCTGTCGCTCTCATTTAACATACATTTCAGGAGTTCAAATGTATGTTAAATCATCAAAACCCCAGTTGGCGCAATTTTAAAAATTCTGAAATGTATGCTAATTTCACTGCATACACCCATCCCATAGCAAAACAACCGCTCTCACACGTAATCGTACGGCATCCGGCGGGTCGCGGCGTAGAAGATCGCCAACACGGGCAGCGCGACGGGCGCAAACATACCCGCGCACACGAGCACCACCAAGCGCACGGCATAGAACAGTACTCGACGCAACGGCCTGCGAGAGTATTCCTCGCAGGTCATACGCACAAAGGACCCGCCGGGCGTGCTTCCCTCGTGGCGCCAAGGAATAACGAGTTCTACCAGCAAGAATACAGCGAAGAAGATCCAGAACATCCAGTTCGAGTCTTCCGCCGATCTGTTTGTCCACGTCCCTACGGCAGACGCGCTCACGTCTGTAAGCGAGTCGGCGAGAATCTGTCCCAGCACAAAGCACAAGAGAGCGCCCGCACACACGATGCCAGTCGCGAACACGACGATCGTCATGTCCAAGCACAGCGCCACCGTGCGACGCACGATACCTGGATGCGTCTCAACGGCCAGGCCGCACCCATCATCGCGCCGCACGGGCATCAGTCGATTGATCACGGCCGCCATACACCAACCGATGACGCACCCGAGTGTGTTGCACGCCAGATCGTCCACATCGAAAGTGCGATACGCAAAGGGATAGATCCAGAATAGCCCCGTAAGCTGGGCAGTTTCCACAAAGAGGGACACAAGGAAGCCCAGGACAAGCGCCCAGCCAAAACCCTTGCGCAGACCGCGCCCAACAATGATGCCAAGCGGCACAAAGAATACGACATTGGCAAGAAGCTGCAGCACCGCCACCTTACCATCGCGGCGAATGTCGTCGATAAACACCCAGAGATCAAGCTGCGGGGCAACGCCATATGTGATACCCAGACCCGTATCGCCCGAAGGCAACGGGTACAGCGTGAAGCACATAAGTGCCAGCAGATACAGCACGCTCAAGTATGCCCCCAAGGCCGACCAGAAGCGCAGCCGGCCGTCGCGGCGATAGAGAATGGCAAGCACCGGCAGCGTAAGCACCAGCGAGGCAAGCGGCCACAAGCCGAGCGCCAACATAAACTGACGGCTGAATCCTGCAAGAAAGTGCAACTCATAACCTCCGATACCATGCCGACATGCAGCGCCACCCTTCAGGCACCGACAAACCGGCCGCTCAAATACCCGATCCCGAACTTCTGCACGAGGCGCCCAGCAATCCAATACGCGATGAGCGCTCGAATACCCAGCGGCACGTACCTCAACGGCACGCCCCCACGCGCTCAAACCTTAGCGCAGCATGCTGTCCCACGGCATCAAGCCAACGCAATATAACGAAAGCGTTAGCGAAGCGGGACATGAGCAACACGCGCAGCGACTCCTGACGGCCAAACATAAGCCCAATTCCTCAGCACCGCCAGCAAGCACAGTCACCGCCGGACCACACTCCCATGCAGAAGCGAGATGGCTCTCCGTTACGCCCGACAAGGCATAATCCCCCCATGCAGGAAAGTCAAAACAAAACCACCCGCCACAGGACAGACGCCGAGCCAGTCCTCCATGCGGTCCTCGCTACCCAGCGCCACCCGCACGCAATTCCATCAGCCCAGCTCATCACTTATGTCAAAGCATTTTGGCAGGCATATCCCACGCATCGCGAACCCATGTCAAACACATTCGGTGGTACCCTGAAGGTCCTTACGCCATCCTTTGAGGCGTCGAAAGGCAAGACAGCAAGGCAGGCCGGCACAAGAGGAAAGGCAAGTCGGACAGATGGAACTGGCGAAGCACATCAAAGAGCAGCGGGCACGCCTGGGCATGTCGCAGGAGGCGCTCGCCGAGGCGGTTTTCGTCTCGCGCCAAACCATCTCAAACTGGGAGACCGACCGCACCTACCCCGACGTGCAAAGCCTGCTTCTGCTGAGCGCGCTGTTCGACACAACAGTAGACGAGCTTATCAAAGGAGACGTGAGCAAGATGGAAGAAACCTGCAAGCACGATTGGGCGCTCATGCAACGCCTGGCCATCGGGATGACGATTTTTGCGATACTTGGCATCGCCGCATTCTTTGCAGCGTTTCAAGAACTACGCGCCGACTGGGGCTGGCACAGCGCCCCGACATTCGTGCTGGCAGCGGTACTCTACGGCATCGCCTTTGCCCTGGCCGTGTGGTGCGACCGCATCAAGAAGGCACACGACCTCGTGACCTACAGCGAGATCGTCGCCTTCTCCAATGGCGAGCCGGTTGACCGCACAGGCAAGCGCAGTCTCAGCGCCCGCAAGAACCGCGTGATTGAAGCCGCCCTCAAGGTCGCCCTCGGAGCCAGCGTCGGCGCAATCCTGGCCTTCATCATCTGCAGCGTGTTTGACGCGGTGGGGTAACAGCACGGAAAACCACGGTCACAAAGGGCAGGTCCGTCCCGCAAGCCACGGCGCGAAACCACAACAGCCGCCCACTCCTGCGGCCCCTCGACACGAGCGGCTCAACGCAAGTGCCGAGCCCCTCCACAAGGCCGCACGCTTCGAAATCACCGCGCGTCCACCCTTGCGGCCGCTTGCTCCCGCCTAAAACGCACCAGCTCAACGCCAAGATTCCAAGCAGGCACAAGCCACAGGTAAAAGGCGAAGAACGCGCTGGCAGACGGGGCACCGACCGCAGCGAGCGGCACAGCGCAGGCAATCGACCACGGCACGAGCGCCGAAACAACGACGGCGGTGTCTTCAAGCTGCAGGGCGAACTTGCCCGCATCGGGCTCGCAGCCTCGCGACAGCTGATGACCCAGCATGATGGTGAGCGACTGGTTGCAGCACACAACCGCACACGCCGTACTCGCAAGCAGTACCGCGGCAAAAGAGCCGAACCGGGCTGCTATTTTCGCCACGGAGTCGCGCACGCCATCGAGCATGTGCGTTTGCTCGAAGATGCCCGCATAGGTGGACGACACAAGCACGATTACAGCGACAGCAAGCATCGAAACGATGCCGCCGCCCGCCATGAGACTGGACTGCCCCGGCAGGGGACTGAAGCCCGTCACGCATGCAAGAGCCACATCCGGAACGTCCATTCCCTGGCAAACACAGGCAAGTACGGCGGCAGAAACGGCGCCGGCAGCCAAGACGATCCACACATCGAGGCGCAGGAGGGAGAGCCCCAACACCAAGATGGCAGGCACGAGCTCCCACGGCGTGAGGTTGAATCCGGCGGCAATCTGGGTATCTCCAACCGCTTTTTGTCCTGACAACCCTGCGATCGAGCCAGCATCGGCCCCTGCGTCCGTCAAGACTCCCATGCCCAGGAACAGCACGCATGCCAGCATAAACGGCACAAACGAGGAGCGCATCATACCGGGGATGTTGTTGGGGACGCTCGTGCCCGTCAACGTGGCCACCAGCAACGAACTGGTGGAAACAGGCGAGCATCGGTCACCAAAATACGATCCCGAAAGAACGGCCCCGCCCGCAAGCAGGGTAGGCACCCCGGCATTGGTCGCAATGAACGCGCAGATCGTTCCCATGGTGACCGCCGTGCCAAACGAGGTACCCGTAAGAAACGACATGAGGCAGCACAGCAAAAACGTTGCCAGCAGAATAACCGGCCCCGAGCACATGCCCGAGGTAATATCGACGATGTAGACAATGGTACCGCTCGCGCGCCACATCGCCGTAAGAACTCCGATAAAGAGAAACGTGACGAGAATCTTGCCCACCGTATGCACGCTCGACAGTGCGCCGCGTGCCATATCCAGCCAGCTGTGACCCTGCGCCACCCCATACCCGAAGAACAATACCGCACCCCCGAGCAAGGGCCACACCGTTGGCACCCCGAGAAGCGAGCATGCCAGAAGCGTTACTGCAAACAAGCCGAGAACAGCAGTCGCCATTGCCCCGTCCTTCTCCAGTCCTCGCCCTACAATCCACTGTGCCAGCCCGACATGATAGCCCAAACAAACAACAATGCCCAGCCTTCCCGTGTCCAAAAAGTGCGCCTTGTACCAGCATTTTTGCTTCACTGCCATCTACCTGGCGATACAAGGGGTCATCGCAATTTCAGCATCATTCTTCACGTTCTTTTCAGGTGCAAGTCAGCGCGTAGGGGGCTAGACTGTAGTCGCTACCCACAACTCAAACGACAAGGCGACCGCAGCATGAATGACGTTCCCATACCCTCGTTGCCCCTCTTGGGCGACGAGCTTGATGACGCAGCCCTCCGCGCGCTCTACGAACGCGAGATGGCAGGCCACGACTTCTCGTACTACAGCCGCGGCGCCTATGCGAGCGGCATCCACGAGCGCGCGCCGCAAAGGGTCATCTCGGGGCCGTCGGATTCTTCGATGCAATTCGAGCCCGTCATGCCTGCCGTATCTGTCGCCGACTCCCGGCCTTCGGCCCGCGGCCACAACAGGCGCAGGCTCACCTTGATCAAATCGAGCGCCTCGGCAACCGCGGCGCCCAGCACGGCAGACGACGGCGCAGGCGTCGCCGACCACAAGACCCATCTCACCTTCTCCCGCTCCGGCACCCACGGTGGACCGGCGGCAACATCCGGCTCCTCTGCGGCAGCCCCAGCAAAGCCCTACAGCAAAGCGCTCGACGGCCTGCGTGCAATCTGCGCCATCGGCGTCATCTTCTACCACATGAACATGAGCTGGTGCCAGGGCGGCCTTCTGGGCGTCACGATTCTCTTCGTGCTCTCGGGCTACCTGGCCACCTCGGGCCTGCTCAAGGAGTTTGCCAAGAGCGGCACCATCAACGTCATGCGCTACTGGGTGCGCCGCATCTGGCGCCTCATGCCCACGGTCATTGCGTTCGTCGTCATAACGTCCCTGCTCATGGCCATATTCAACCATGCCTTGCTCACCAAGATGCGGCCAGACATAGTGCCGGGCATCTTCATGTACATCAACTGGGCAAAGATTTTCTCAAACGAGTCGTACTTCGCCGCCGCGGGCGCGCCCTCGCCGCTCACACACTTCTGGTCGCTGGCCATCGAGGCGCAGTTCTACGTGATCTGGCCCCTCGTTTTACTGGCGGCCCTCAAGCTGAAGGCCCCGCGCCGCGGCATCCGCATCGGTCTCATCGTGGCCACGCTGGCATCCGCCGCGCTCATGGCGTATCTGTACGTGCCCGGCGAGGACCCCTCGCGCCCCTACTACGGCACCGACACGCGTGCCATGAGCCTGACCATCGGCTGCTGGCTGGCGTTTGTGCTGCCGTTTGACAAGACGGTGCGCATTGATGCACGCACGCTTTCCACAGGCAAGAAAGCCCTGGTCAACGTAGGCGGATGGGTCTGCACCCTCGCCCTTGTCGCCATGATGCTCTTCACCGAGGGGTACACCTCGTTCTCGTATTACGGCGGCATCCTCGCCTGCTCGGTCATCACCGTGGGCGCCATCGCCGCCACCGTACCGCAGGGCACCGTGCTGGCACGCGTCCTTTCCGTCAAGCCGCTCGAATGGATCGGCAAGCGCTCCTACGCCATCTACCTGTGGCATTTCCCCATCTTGGAGCTGCTCAACAAGCGCAACTCCACCACGCCCCTGGCCTGGTGGGTCGTCCTGCTTGAGCTCGCGCTCATCTTCGTAGTCGCCGAGCTCTCGTATCGCTTCATCGAGATGCCCTGGCGCAACGGCGTTCCCAAGCGCAAGCGCCGCGGCAGCATGGTCGAACGCGCACAGCTTGAGGCCGAGGGCAAGGAATACAAAGAAGAGAAGACCTCCCCGCTGCAGGACTTCGTCACCTTGGTGAAGCATGCCCCGTTCGTGACGGCGGCGTGCAGCGGCCTGGTCATCGCAAGCGTCGCGTGCTGCGTCGCCATTCCGCCTGTCACCGTCAACGGCGACAACCCCGAGGACAAGGTGCTTACCCAGGCGTCGCTGCGCAGGCCCCTGGCCGAGGGCACATACGACGTGGTGCTCATCGGTGACTCGGTCTCGCTGGGAGCAAACGCCCAGCTCAACGAGATGTTCCCACAGGGTCTCATCGACTCGGCGGGTGGCCGCCAGTGGTTCGAGGCACTCGACACCTACATCGGCTACCGCGACGCAGGCGTGGTGGGCGACACGGTCATCTTTGGCGTGGGCACCAACGGCCAGCTGCTTGACGACGACATCGACGCGATAATGGCCGAGATCTCGCCCGACAAGCATGTGTGGTTCATCACCGTGCGTGGGCCCGCAGCCAACTACCTGCGCTACAACGAGGCAATTTGGCGCGCGGCGCAGCGTTATTCCAACGTGGGTGTCATCGATTGGTTCGGCGCAAGCGAGGGCCACGACGACTATGTCAGCGACGATGGCATCCACCTGAACGGCGAGGGTCGCAACGTCTACGCCGACCTCATCTACACCACCATCGACTACAAGCCCCTGCGCCACGAGGACACCGTGTACCCGGTGACACTCGTGGGCAGCACTGCCTGCATGGACGCGGCTGAGAGGCTCGCGGCGAACATGCCGCAGTGGATGATCGACGTGGCTGACGTACGCGACATTGCCGCAACCGCCGAGCGCATCAAGCTGTACAGCGACCAGAAGGTGCTTGGCCCCGACGTCGTGGTGAACGTCGGCAACCTCAAGCCCTTTACGGCCGATGACCTCGAGGCTCTCTACGACGCACTCGTAGCAGACGGGGACACCACGCGCAGACTGTGGATCATCAACGGCCGCTCGGCGGGATCCTGGTGCCAGACGAATAACGCCCTGGTCGCGCAGTTCTGCGACAAGCACACAAACATCCAGCTCATCGACTGGTACGACGCAAGCGAGGGCCACGACGAATACCTCACCGAAGACGGCGACCACCTGACCCAGGAAGGCATCAACGCCTATATCACCTGCATAAAGGGGTCGATGGGGCTCTAAGGATAAGGTCGGGCGGCTGCATATTGGGACTGCGCGCCCCTGTCTTCTCGGCTGGCAAGCTTAAGAGGGCAGGGGCGCTGTTGTGCGCAACGAACGGTTGCTTGGCATGTCGCACCGCGCCGCGCATACTGGGCGCAGTAAACACGCGAAATCGAAAGGAGCCATCATGGCATTTGCCGAGAAGCTCGTTGCGCTGCGACGCGCACACAACCTTACCCAGGAGGAGCTGGCCGCCAAGCTCTACGTCACCCGTCAGGCCGTAAGCCGCTGGGAGCGCGGCGAGGTCACACCGGGCATCGACATGCTCAAGCTCATCGCCGCCGTGACCGGCGAGCCGCTCCCCCATCTGCTCGAGATGCCCGAGCACTACTGCGAGAGCTGCGGAATGTACCTCACGCCCGAGGATTGCGGAACCGACTCGGCCGGCCACAAGACCGACCACTACTGCAAATGGTGCTATGACCAGGGGCGTTACACCTACGAGACTACCATGGAGGCCATGATCGAGGACTGTGCGCCGCGCCTTGCGGAAAACACGGGGATGACCCTCGACGAGGCGGTCTCCCTCATGGGCGCCGTGCTGCCCCAGCTTGAGCGCTGGCACGCGGTGCGCGAAAACGAGGAGCGCTACGGAGCCGAGGCGCGCGATCGCTATGGCGACGAGGCGGTCGACGCCATGAACGGGAGGCTCCTGGACATGGACCCCGCAACCTGGAACGACATGAAGAAGCTTGAGGGCGCGATTCTCGAGCAGCTCAAGCGCGCGATGGCCGCGGGGGATCCGGCTGGCCCCGAGGCCCGCGAGCTCGTGAGGATGCACCGACACTGGGTGGGCCTCAGTTGGGGCAACGAACCCGAACACGACGCCTACCTGGGCCTCGCCCACGGCTACCTGGCCGACAAGCGCTTCGTCGCCTACTACGACGGCCCCTGCGGCGAGGGTGCCACAAAGTTCCTGGTCAAGGCAGTAGACGAGGCGGGACTGGCGTAGGGAGTACGCCAGGCAGCGCCCGCATGCACAAATGGGGGAGAACCCAGCCATCACAGCCGGGTCCTCCCCCATTTCTATCGCACGCCTACAGCGCGCAAATCACAATCTGCAAGCTTGCCTTACTTGATCTCGGCCTTCTCAGCCGGGAGCTCACCGGTGGCGGCAATCGTGCCGGCCAGCCAACCGAAGGTCATGGCCGTAGCGTTGCTCACGCCGCTGACCGACCCGGCGGCAAGGTCGGACGCAATAAGCATTGGACGATTGGATATCGAATACCAAGGTTCACGAGTCCCTCTGACGGTATATGCCCGCTGGTAAAATGACTCCATCAGCAGGAGCGTCCGACCGCCTGAAAGCGAGGCCACATAATGGAGAGCGACATAACACAACGCCGTGATGACCACGTTGGGCAAGTCGAATGGGAATCCCCTGCCAAAACTGGTCTGGAGAAGATTTCAGGCCGCCAACAGGCAAAACGTAGGCGCGCTGGTATGAGCGAGGCAGAACGGATACGGCAGAGCGAGGCTGTATGCGGGAGGCTGCTTAGGCTGCCCGAAGTTGGCTCCGCACGCGTTGTGGCCTGCTACCTGGCACATGGAGACGAACTCGATCTGGGCGGATTCATGCGGGCCCTCGCTGCGAGCAACGGCAGGTTCGAGGGAGTAGCCGACAGCAACGGCGGTGGGATAACCTCAGGTAAGCATGAACAACGGGAAAGCTTTGGCGAGCACGAGCAACGGGAGAACTCCGGTGAGCACGAGCTGCTTGATGGCTGCGAAGAGAGCCCAATCGAGCCGGAAGCATCGCAGGTACCTGTCGCACCCGAAACCTCCGACATCTCCCAAAACTCCGACCGCATTGTTGCCCTACCCGTCACCCTGCGCGGTCCCAGGCTGGCATTCGTGCAGGTAAATGATGCCGAGTTGGCCAATCCAGAAACGCTCCCCCGCTGCCTGCGCGAGCCAACGCGGGCACTCGATGCCGTGCCTGTCGAACTCGCAGCTCGCATCATCGACCCCGCCGACATCGACGTCGCCATCTTGCCGGGCCTTGCCTTCGACACGCACGGCACGCGCCTGGGCTACGGCGGAGGATATTACGATGCCTGGCTGGGAGAGGCTTATGGCCCGGGAGATGCAGACAGAACCGGAAAGCGAAGCGGCGGCGCTCATCGCTGCGCCTCGAAGGCGTCCTCCCCCCAGCGGCCTTTCCTCATCGGTGCCTGCTTCGACTGCCAGCTCCTACCTCCCGGCGCCACCTTGCCCCGCGAGCCCCACGACATCGCAATGGATGCAGTGGTGACAGCAAGCAGGGTGGTTGAAGGGTGATTTCATTCCTTCTGCCCATGCATAAACAAGAGAATGGCAGATAACACCGCAATAGACAGTCGAGCGCAATGTTCGCCCCTCACATCCGGGCATCAATCGGAGGCTCATACAGGTTCACGTACCACCAAATAGCAGGAGAAATGCTAGTCCGATACTATCGCTTAGCTCATGGCTTATGCACTATACTTCTCCTGTTGTTCAATCTGAAGTTAAGGAGGCTTCACGTTATGGACCTACTGCTGATAATCACTGTGATTGTCACTCTGATAGTCTGGCTCATAGGTATTTCTTTCCTCGTCAGAATCGCACAAGAAAAGACAAGCGATGCTCCCGTTGCACTCCTTTGGCTTACGGGCATTTTCGGCACACCGATCTTTACTGCGTTACTCGTCATTGCTTTGCCTGATGAAAGACACAGAAGTGAGATTAATGAGCGTCTCGCGGCAATCGAAAAGGCACTCAAAGCCCAGCCACAGCAACCTATTATTTGCAGCAGTACCTCCCCTGCGCCCAAGTCAAACTACGCCACTGCTAGCCATAAAGCCACCGCGGCTCAGCAAGCGAACAACCCCGCGAGCAATAGCGCCGACGCCAGGTATGCCGATATTCAACTGGTGCGTTTCTGCGACGCATGCCAACAGCCCTATTTCGACGGAACGCAAGTGTGTCCCGTCTGCAACACACCTACGCTCGAACTCCAGTGCTCGGACTATGCTTGGAAAAGCGGGGCCTGTAGCAATGAGAACGCACGCGCCACACTTGTAGAAAAGGCCGGCGGAACGTATAGAAAACAATAAGCAGGCGCCTCGCCTCATCGAAGCAACGAAAATGCCGGCACCCGGTTATCCAGGTGTCGGCATTTTGCCATCGGGTCAAGTTTATGAGCGGATGCGCACCCCGAACTCACCAGCTCCCAGCCGCCGTCGCCCCACCGCGAGCAATAGGTTGAAAAATCCAACGTTTTTCAGGCACACATGCCGTTGAAACGTTAGAAATCTCAACCTGTCGCTCGCAAATCGCCTTGCACTCTCGACTCAGCCGACTGAGGCGCACGCTCCACAAAGAACCCCGCCCACCAGCCACACTTGGGCCAGCGAGCAGGGTTCTTGTCACCCATTCCACCACGTCAGCGCGGCGGGCTATTCCTTCTCGACTTTCTCGTCGTCCTCTGAGCCAAGCAGCTCTTCCAGGACGTTGCGCTCCTCCTGGAGCACGCCCGTCGTGAGGTGGCCAAGGCCCTTATAGAAGTCAGTCCGGGAGAAACGATCGAGGTCGGCCAGCATCATGGGTGTCCAGCTGAGCAGGTGGTCTTCCAGAAAGTTGCGTTGCTGCACGGCATAAGCAGCAGCCTCGTCCTCGTTGCCCGCGCGCAAAGCCTCGGCGGCCTTGGTACACAGGAAACCCTCAAACTCCAGCTCAAGGGCAATATGGTCCTCGGGGTCCGTCCAATCGGGAGCCTTGTCCTTGCCGGCGCTGCGGTAGATGAGCACAACCTCGTCGCGAGCATCCTGCATAAGAAGACGGCGGCCGCTCGTGTAGACGCTCTCATACGGATAGGCACACGAATAGGCCGTGTTGCCATGCCCGATGAACGAGCGCACGTAGTCCACCGCGAGCTCGGTCTTGGCGTTTTCCCAAGAATTGCCCAGGTACTCGCGCATAAGCTTGTAGCCCAGGTTAATCTCCTTGTTGCCCGTGCGCAGGGGGAAGCGCGCCGTGCGCAGCTTCTCCAGCAGGGGCTCGTCCACCTCCACGCGATAGAGTCGCGCCAGAAGGTTGTACGTAGCAGCACGGTCATCCATCATCTGGGCCAGCTCGTCGGTGCCGATGACCTCGTTCTTCTCTGCTTCAGTCAGCATGGTTTGCTCCTTAGGGGATGTGCTACTGGTAAAGGGCCTCGTTGTCAAGCAGCTCGCGGCCTATCTCGGTAATGGACCAGGCACCCGTCCACTCAATGGCCTCGATGCGCTCCAGACGGTCGACGAAATAGCCTCCCAGGCGGCGGGGGCTTTCAGAGGCGGGGTTGGCCCGGACGATGACGTCTATCTCCTTTTTCGTCATGGGACCGTCGGCCAACTTCTCCAGTAGCTCGCGATATACAGGCATGTAGCACGCCTCGTCCTCGAGCATCTGCGCCACATGCGCGCGGGGGTCGTGTTCGGCGACGAGATCGAGACCGGCCTGCGTGCTCACCCAGAACGACGGCCTCTGCGGTTCGGGCTCCGCACAGCTGTCGTCGAAGTCCTCCTCCGACACCTCGTCGGTCCCAGCCTCCCCTTCCAGGCTCGGTTCCTGCGTCAGGACCCCTTCTGCCTGGTCGGCCTGCTTCTCATCGGTGGCATCCTGGGCATCTTCCAAAGTTGCCGATGAGGCAGTCCCCTCATCAGGCTGCACATACGGCGTCCCGTCCTCGTTGACATGGTCGAGGCCGCCCGCCTTCTCCAGCAAACCGCAGAGCACAGCGGGCTCATACACCGAGAAGTTCAGCTTTTGCCACGCGGCAACGGCATCGAGAACCTCCTGCGTCGTGCGGCGCTCTCGGCAGAAATCAAGGATGCGCGTGAGCATCTTCGTTTGGCCGGGCATCGTGTCTACCAGCTTGGCAAGTCGCTCGGCGGCACTGGCAGGTGCTTCCTCATGCTCCTGGGCAAAGTACTCAGCAGGGTTGGACGACGGCCCCGCAGGATGACGGCCTGCCGGCGTCTGCGCCTCACAGACCTCCTCGTCAAATGCACCCTCGTCTTCCACACCTTCGAGGCGCTCGTACTCCTCGTCTAGCAGCTCTTCCCACTCGTTGTTCGCCATTCTGCCTTCCCCTCTCCCAAAAGAAGTCTTCCATTGCCGTCCTACAGAACAATCCGCCCCTCGTGCGTCGCAGGCAGCTCCTCTGCACGCTCACGCACGTAGGCGCTCGGCCAAATCGCCGCGAGGCGTCCCTGCGGCCGGGCCGTGATACGTTTGATTTCCATACGCGCGGGCTCGGCGTCGACCAGCCACTCGTGATCGAAGCGCGAAAGCACGCACGTCTTGGTGCCCAAATGCAAAATGCGGTCGAACACAACGCGCCCGTGGTCGAGATTGCGCGCCTTGATGTCGGGGGGTAGGCGGTCGTTGAAGCAGTCGTGCCCCGGGAAAAAGCCGTCTACCAGCCCGCATGCCACCACGTTATCCACATGCGTGCCGTTCAGCAGCTCCTCGGTGGCAACGATGACACCGGAGCCGAGCACATGGCCAAGCGCGGGGTCGAGAGCCTGCGCTCGTTCCCTCGCCACTTCCCCGCTGCTTGCCGACCCCTCAAACGCCTTTGCGCCCTCAAGTCCCGAGCGCACACAAGCCGCAAGATGGGCAGCTGCAGGAAACGGGAGCTCGCCGGACGCCTCGCGAAGGTCCGCAAGGCCAAGCAACGCCTCTGCCAGACCGCATCCGCGCTCGGCAACCCAGGAACGCAGCTCCTTCCAGGCCTGGCTTCCAAGCAGCGCGTTGTCAAAACCGCACCAGCAGCGCCACGCAAGCATGTCGGTCTTGTCGACGGCTATCTCTTTGAGGCAAAGCTCCTTCTGAGCCGCATTGCGATTTGCATTGCGAGGATCGCCGCGGAACGGCTCGCCCACAGCCACGCGCGAGCACGCCATGCCGCGTTCCTCCAAAGCTCGTACAAGGCGTCGGCCCCAAACCTGATTGGGCACCACGACCGCACAGTCTGCCGGAAGCATGCCTTCTTTAACACGAGCCTCAATCCACGCAGCCACACCTGAAATCTCGTCGGCCGGCGTCGGCCATACTACATTGGCCAGCCGTGGTGTGCTCGCAGGAACATCTCCCAGGTCAAATACGACGACCTCGCCGCCACGTCTGTCGACGAGGCCGTCTAATCCCTGGGAGAAGGGATGTCGTTCATTGCCCGCGCCGGGGTCGTCGACCGACCCGCTTGCAACCAGGCAATCGTTTGCGAGCAGGTCAAGCAGACGCTGGGAGGCCTTGGTCATGGACGAATAGCCGTCCGCCAGGACATAGCGCTTTCGCGGGGCCTGCGCGCCGGACTCAGACTCCAGGTAGCCGCATGCAAGATTGGCCGCCTCGCAGGCCAACATGGCACCCTGCTCGGACATCGAGGCCCGCACAAGCGCCAGCGTGTCCATCTCTTCCACGGTTATCAGCCAGTTTGGATCGCGATCCTCAAGGTCGACCAACCCGCGGAACAGGAACTTCGACAACTCGCGCAAGCGGCGCGGCTGGGTGCCGAGGGTCTTGAGGTCCTCCTCAAGGGCGGCCTGCTCGAAATCCAAGACGATGCGAGGCCGACGCCCCGTAAACGCGCGTGCCTGCTCGGTGTCCAAAACGTCACAGGCAACTTCCAAAACACTTTGAGGCGAGATGTCGTCGACTCCCAGCTCCGCAAGCACCCGCTGCGCATAGGCCGCCTGCGAGCGACGCGGCACCGCAAAAAGAATTTCCTCGGCAGGCACGCCCGAGCGCACCAGCTCGGCCGCGGCAAAGGCAAGGGCATACGTCTTGCCAGCCGCAAAGCCGCCGTGGACAGCCACGGCACCCGCCCCACCCAATACAGCATCGGCCACCATGGCCTGGGCATCGGTCGGGTGCACCCCGACCTGCCCGGCCCTCATTCCATCCGCATCGTGCATGATGCCCTCCGTCAGCTTCCGCCGCACGCCCCTCGGCCCGCAGCCTTGCCTCCAACTTGCAATGCAACTCGTGTGTCGCTCACGAATACTGCCTCACAAGTCCGCATACGTCATCGTATCGGGAACATGACATCATACAAAAATGCAGGTAGAACGGTAATTCTTTACTGACGCAGGCTGTTATTCTGCCTCATTGAGCAGATCGAGGAGCTCTTGCTGCGAATGCACGCCGAGCTTTGCGTAGATGTGCTGCCGGTGCGTCGAGACCGTGCTGTGGGTGAGCACGAGCTCCTGCTGGATGTACGCGGCATCGCGCCCCTTGGCAAAGTACATCATGATTTCGAACTCGCGCTCAGACAGGCCCGAGCGCTGTGCCAGGGCATGGCAACGCTCCTGGAACGGACGGCGCACACGACGCGGCATGACGTCCAGCGCATGGGCAAGCGAGCGCTCTGGGAAGATGTAGGCAAACATGAGGTACACGGCCAAGGTGCAGCCGGCAGCGAGAAGGTATGTTATCTGGATCCCAGACATCGACAACGCCCCGCTTCGCCACAAGCTATGCGCCAAAAGCCCACCGAGCAGGGGGCCGAGTGTCCAGCCGATTCTGACCACGGCGTAATACCTGGTAGAGAGCTCACGATGCATTCGACCGAACGAGGCGATGACAATCCACATCATGATATGCAGGCAGTCGAACGCCGAAGACGCCCAGATACCGGGAAGCGCAAAGCCCGCGTCATCGAGCACAAAAGGCAGAGGCATTGAAAGGGAGCCAACAAAGGCAAGCAGGGTTATAAGCCGATAGCACCCTCCCACATGGAGCCGCGCCCTCTCCGAAAGGAATCCCGCCACGATAAGCAACGCCGCCAACGCCATGACAAATAGACTGACCGTATGCATCTCCACGAACCAATAAGCAGGCATACCCGTAGACTCGCGCACCATACCCAGGCCCATCTCGCGGGCCAACACGGGGATAAACCCAATGACAACCAGAGCCGCAGTCATGCGTATGACCGTGTCCGTTTCGTTTGAGGCGTCTGGCGGAACATCCCGCTCGGGATCCTTGCCTTCCTCCGCAGACAACCAGCTACCCCAGGCGCCCTGTCGTATGGCGCATTTGCGGAACAACAAGCCCGCACCCGCTGCAAACAGGCAGTTCAACGCAGTCATCACCAGAATGACAAGGATGGTCTCATCGCGAAATGCCAATCCGCCCATCTGGGCGAGCACAACAATCACCTTGGCGAACACATACCCAAGCGCGCCCGTTATCACGATGCCCCGGTAGTCCAGGCCGCTGGTCAGACGGCTCCACTGCATGAGGCACACACCGCTCGCAAGCGCACTCAACACGCCGGCAAACGGTATGGCGACGGCCTCGATCATACCGCCGGGTATCGTCGTCAGTATCAAAAGCGTCGAGAGCACCATGCCCGCTGCGCCAGCAGTGCACATGCGCGACGAATAGAGCACGCGGTCGACCACCGACCCCCGCCACGCCAAAAAACACAGCAGCACAAGCAGCGTCACAATCGACACGTAGTACAAGACGTCGCCCGCACCGACCTCCTGAAACGGCGACCAACTGCGCCCGATAATCTTTGCGCCATAAAACATGTTGTCGACCCACGCGAGATACAGCGACAACGCCACGCCGAACGTCAGCTCGTCCCTCGTGGGAACAAGCGACCGGCCTGCGCGCAGCCACCTCGCAAGGGACGACTCCCTTTTGCCGCCCGTCAGCGGCTGAGCGTCCTGCTTTTGCATATGTACACACCCTTTCTCCCACCAACCAGGGTACATCCTGCCTGTACCAGGGGCATCATGCTCGCAACACGATTTTGCAAAAGGTGGCCCGAGGTCGCAAAACGAACGTCTTCATGCTAGCAGTCGATTCCGCCCGGCGCGGTCACATGAGAAAAGTAGCAATGGGAAATGCCTGCGCCCTTCCGAAAAGGGCGGGCCGCCACCGTGCGCCACGGCGGCTTGGCATACCTGCAAGCAAACGAAAGGAGAGGGCACATGGGTAATAAGCTCAGCATGTCACGCCGGACGTTCATGAAGACAGCGGTGATTGCGGGCACGGCGACCGCGTTGTCGAGCGCGATTACCGGCACCGCCCTGGCCGACGGCTCGCCTGAGGACGCAGCCAAGGCCGGCGAGGTCACCAAGATCAGAAGCGCCTGCCGTGGCTGCGGCAAGATGGAGTGCGGCGTCTGGGTGTACGTCAAGGACGGCAAGGTCATCAAGACCGAGGGCGACACGAGCTGCTTCGGCTCCATGGGCAACCACTGCGCCAAGGGACAGGCATCGCTGCAGGCCGCCTATCACCCCGACCGCATCAAGTACCCCATGAAGCGCACGAACCCCAAGGGTTCCGACGACCCCGGTTGGGAGCGCATCAGCTGGGACGAGGCCGAGGAAATTCTTGGCGCCAAGTTCAAGGAGCTTCAGGACAAGTACGGCTACGAGACCTACTTCTCCATGGGCGGCACGAGCCGCATCTGGGCAATGGGTCCCTACAGCGCCTACAAGCAGTGCTTCCACTCGCCCAACGCCATTCAGGCCAACGAGATCTGCAAGGGCCCGCGCTTCTATGCAACCTCGGTTGACGCCTCCAACGCCTACTCCTGGATGGAGACCGTCGGCCGCCCGCGCGTGTATGTGCAGTGGGGCGGCGCCTCTGAGCTGTCCAACTACGACGACTCGTGCCGCACCACCGTCGACGTCGCCACGCGCGCCGACACCCACATCATCGTCGACCCGCGCATGACCAACCTGGGCAAGGAGGCCGACATCTGGCTGCCGCTGCGCCCCGGCACCGACGCCGCCATGGGTCTTGCCTGGCTCAACGTCATCATCGACAAGGAGCTCTACGACGACCTCTATGTCCGCAAGTGGATGAACGCCCCCATGCTCGTCGTGGACGACCCCGACTATGACCCCGAGCCCAACGAGTCCACCACGGGACACGGCACCACAAAGAACCACCTGCTCAAGGAGTCCGACCTCATCGAGGGCGGCCGTCCCAGCCGCTTCATCGTGGTCAACGAGCTCACAGGCGAGCTCTCCTGGTTCGACGCCGAGGACGACGTCGACGACAAGGGCGAGCGCGTGGCCCCGCACTGGGAGGGCGAGGTGTGGGAGCCGGCAACGGAGGGCAAGGAGGCCAACCAGCCCGGTCTGTCCTTCACCGGTCAGTCCCAGGGCTTCGTGCTTGACCTGACGCCCTTCCCCGAGGGTCTCTACCCCGCGCTCCACACCGAGGACGGCGGCATCGAGGTCACGCTGAAGGACGGCAAGAAGATTCGCTGCCGCACCGTGTGGGAGCACCTCATCGACCACGTGGCCGCCTTCGACCCCGAGACCGTCGCGCAGATCTGCGAGGTGCCGGCCGAGAACATCATCAAGGCAGCCACGACCTACGCCACCCGCGTGGACCCCTCCACCGGTTACGGCAACGGCGGCATCCAGTACATGCTCGCCCTGGAGCACTCCACCAACGCCCTGCAGACCAACCGCACCATGGACCTCATCTGCGGCATCACGGGCAACATGGACATCCCCGGCGGCATGCGCGGCTCCACCCCCGGCTGGCCGTTCATGGACCTGGGCATGTGCATCCCCAGCGCGAAGAGCGAGATTGAAACTGATCGCAGCGTCATCCTGGGCTCCCTCGACTTCCCGTGCATCGGCAAGCCGTGCAGCCCCGGCTGGGCCGACGCCAACAGCATCTATCGCGCCATCGAGACCGGCGAGCCCTACAAGGTGACGTGCGGCATCGGCGAGACCGGCGACCACATGAACCAGTGCAACTCCAGCTATGCCTATGAGCAGCTCAAGAAGCTCGACTTCTGGGTGTCCATCGACATGTGGGAGACCCCGACCGTGGGCCAGGCCGACCTCGTGCTGCCTGCCGCACACTGGCTCGAGCTCGACTGCATCCGCAAGGCCCAGGGCTGCTCGGGCGACTTCGGCGCCACGTGCAAAGCCATCGAGCCGCCGGGCGAGGCCAAGAGCGACCTCGAGATCCACATCCGCGTCTTCCGCGCGATGGGCGAGCCCTATGCCGCCGGCGACGACCCCTGGCCCGTCGACGACGCCGCCAACGTGTGCAACGGCATTGCCCTTGCCGGCTTCCGCTTTGACAACTGGCAGGACTACAAGGCCGAATTCCAAAAGAACGGCTGGTTCGACTCCAAGATTGAGAAGCCCGAGGCCTGGGGCGTGTACCGTCGCTACGAGACCGGCTGGGCAACGAAGGCCGACTCTCCTTGGCCCATGGTGCTCGACATGCCCAAGTCCCAGGGCTGGAACACCACGACGCGCCTGCAGGAGATCTGGTCCACGGTCCTGGACACCTACGTTGGCCCCGAGCAGGCTCTGCCCACGTTCCGCGAGGCCCCGCACGGCCCCGTCGCCGAGCCTGAGCGCTTCACGGAGGACAACGACTTCCTGGCCACGACCGGACGCCGTCAGCCCACGTACTTCCACTCCGAGCACCGTCAGCTTCCCTGGTGCCGCGAGTTGTGGCCCGTGCCCCGCATGGAGATCAACCCCGCAGACGCCGAGCGCCTCGGCATCGCCGACGGCGACTGGTGCTGGATCGAGACCGAGTGGGGCAAGATCCGCGAGGTCGCAGACCTGTACTACGGCATCGCGCCCGGCGTGGTGAACCTCGAGCACCAGTGGTGGTACCCCGAGCTCAAGCAGGCCGACAAGGGCTTCGAGCTTTCTTGCTGCAACTGCCTCATCGACAAGGACGCCCAGGACCCGTTCATCGGCTCCTCCAACCTGCGCGCCTACGCGGTGAAGGTGTACAAGGCGACGGCGGACAACTCGCCGTTCGGCAACCCCGTCCCGTGCGGCATCGACGGCACCGAGATCATTCACAGCGCCGACGACCCGCGCCTGCAGGAGTGGCTGCCCGATTACGAGGGGAGAGCATAGAGTATGCACAAGGCGATCATTACCGACCTCAACAAGTGCGTTGGCTGCATGGCCTGCAGCGTCGGGTGCAAGGCGGTCAACGGCGTCGACATCGGCCAGCAGTGGGTCAAGATCAAGCGCGTGGGCCCCTACCCCATCGAGGGCGGCAGCGGCCAGTTCCCCGACGTGGAGATGTACTTCCTGCCCATGCAGTGCCAGCACTGCTCGAGCCCCGAGTGCGTGACGGTGTGCCCGACGGGCGCCTCCGCCATCGCCGAGGACGGAACCGTCCAGATCGACGCCGAGCAGTGCATCGGCTGCGGCATGTGCCTGGACGCCTGCCCCTACGGCGTGCGCTACCTCGACGCCAACAACGTCGCGCAGAAGTGCAACCTGTGCGCCGGCCAGGTTGCCGACGGCGGCCTGCCCCAGTGCGTCACCCAGTGCGGCGGCCTGGCCCGCTTCTACGGCGACGCCGACGGCGACGTGCGCGACTTCATGGGCGCCTACGACCGCACGCTGGGCGAGTTCCTCGACGACGGCGCCTGCGAGGAGTTCACCGACGACCAGGTCTACCGCCTGCCCGACTCGGGCAACGGCCCCGCGCACATGTACATCCTGCGCAACCGCGCCTGGAGGGGCGAGTACTAAACGCGCGCGCAAGACATCGGTTGGCGGGCCCTCATCCCCCTGATGTCGCGGATCGTCACGTACGCGCGCGTGCGCAATAAGACGACGGGCGCCGACACCCAGGCACGCGGGTGCCGGCGCCTTTGCTGTGCATTGGGCGGCTTCGCGGGCGGCGGAAGGGCCCAAACCCGCCGACCCGCAGGCGACGTCGCCCCACCGCGAGCAATAGGTTGAGAAATCCGACGTTTTGCCGGCCTGCAGGGTGAAAAACCGTTGTATATCTCAACCTGTCGCTCGCAGGACCCTGCGCGCGGCGCCCGGAAATCCATCGACGGCATGTTTGCAGGGTCAAACGAAGGAAAACCGCCGTTCGGAGAGCCGTCGCGCACCAACCAGGCCAAGCCCCGCCCGTCACCCACCGCAAAGCGGCCCGCCCGCGCGGTTGACTTCGCGCAGGCAGGCCGCCCTTGTCTAGAACATGTGTGACAGACCCACGTTCTGGCGGCCGCCCGGCTCCTAAGCCCCCAGCACCTCGGCGGCCATCTGCTGGCCAGCGAGGCGGCCCGAGCTCAAAGCCAGGCCGGAGCAGGAACCTCCCACCTCATAGTAAGGACGGCTGTAGAGGCTGCCGTTCTCAACGCCGGCGATGTAGAGGCCCTCGACGACGCTGTAGTCCGCACGCAAGGCGCGGCAGAACTTGTCGGTGCGGCACCCGCCGAACGTATTGAATGCGCCGGGGTTGTAGGCAATGAGGTACAGGTCGCCATCGGTCTCAATGGGACGCAGCATCTCGGGCTTCT
Organism: uncultured Coriobacteriales bacterium; assembly: GCA_934636245.1. Lineage (GTDB taxonomy): Bacteria > Actinomycetota > Coriobacteriia > Coriobacteriales > UMGS124 > UMGS124. The sequence continues at coordinate 94,714 of CAKUAI010000001.1, read as the reverse complement.
TGTAGAAGATGGTGTCCTCGCCAGCAGCCGCCATCTCGTTGTACTCGGCCAGGGTGCCGGCGAGTTCGGGCAGGCCCGCCTTTTCGGCCAGCTCGTCCACGCTGGCGGCCTTGGTGGCCCAACCCAGCTCCTCAGCCTCAGCGAGCAGGTCGCCGATGTTCTCAAGCGAGAACGGCGAACCCGTCCACGTGCATGCGGCGGTCAAACGACCGTCGAAGGACTCGACAAAGATTTGGCTGACCAGGTCGGGCGGGTGTGTGCTCGCCCACAACCAAGGCAACATCCCCGAGCGCGACCTGCGCAACATCGAGCAGTTTGTTTCAGCGAACCACGACTTGATTTGCAGGCGCTGGTGCGAGGCGACGGATCAGGACTGTACGTTCTACTGCTAACCCCACTCGCCAGAACTAGCAATAGAACTCAATCTCGTCCACGGCGAAGAACTCCTTCCATTTGGCGCAGATGAGGAAGAACTGGGCCGAAACGATGTCGACAAGCTCGTTGAGGGTAGCTTGGGGAATCTTGCTGCCATTGCTCGCCACGATGCAGCCGCCCTCGCGCGTCAGCCACAGTTTCGTGGCATTGGGTGAAGGCACGCCCTTGCACACATGCACATGAATGGGCTCGCCGTTTTCGTTGAACCAGAAGAAGACGCGGTAACCGCCGACAAGGAACAGGCTAGGCAACTTGCACGCCCCCGCTGGCCGCATAGCGATAGAGCAGGTGAGCGTTGTTGCGAAGAAAATCCTCGAAGAAGGCCTTTTCCTGCTGCGTAAAATGACCCTCCCAGTCCGTCCAGGTGTAGCTCGGCAGCTCACAGCGTGCAGAGTCGAAGCCATCCTCGCGCGGCCGCTCAAAATGCACCAGTACCTTGTCCACCCCGCCGTCATGGATGATTTGGGAATGGACCACCTCGGTGCCGTCGCCGAAGGTAATGTAGGGGTACATCATGTCGCGTCTCCTTTCAGCGGCGTAGCAGGCAGTGTGGCCCGCCATGCCGCATGCCTAATCCAAATCAAACCCACCCGAGAGCACGAACGCGCGCAGGAGTGCATCAAGCTTCATGGTCACCTTGAACGGCGGCGCCGGCACGCCCTCCTTCTGCGAGAAGTATTCCCTGGCACGCTGCTTGTCCGCAGTGGCCTTGAGCTCGTCGAACCTGCCGAACTCGTTGATGTTGGCCTCGGTCACGCGCAGCGCCATGAGGGCCCGCAGCTTTCCCGGGTCCACCCCCATGGCGTCCACCAGCGCCTGCACCTGGCCGGACTTGCCGCGCGCCTGGAACTCGTTGATGTAGTCCATAAAGCTCATGCCGGGCCGAATGTCCAGGTCGTAGCTCTGCGCGGCATGAATGACCATCTCGGCGCAGCGCTGCTGCTCCTGGCTGAGGGAGGCAAACGAGCCATGCAGCTCGTCGAGCATCGCCTCCACGTCGCCCTCGCCGGCCTCCCCGGCAGAGAGGCGCTTCAGCCACTTGTCGAACTTCTCGTTCATGTAGCTCGTGTCGATGTGGCCGGTGTCTATCTCGGTGAGATAGCCATGGATGTCGTAGGGCACGTCGAAGCCACCAGAACCCTCGCCAGACCCGACAAACAGCTCCTTGTAGCGCTGGGCCAGCGTCAAGAAACCCTGCTCGTCAAAGCCGAGCTCGACGCTTGCCGGACCGTCTTCGTGCTCGAACCCACATGCAAGCTCACTCCAGGTGAAGCCCTGGATCTTGGCCGCCTCAAGAGTATCGGTCAGCTCCTTGAAGAGCTTGGCGAACTTCGCGCGCGCCGCGTCGCCCTCGGGCAGACGCTCGAACCTCTCCACGCCGGCATCCTCAAACAACGCCCGCACCTGGCCGTACACCTCGTTGGCGTGCATAAGATTCTGCTCGAGCTTCTGCACGAACAGGCCGAAGGGCCTGTCGCCCGAGTAGAGCCGCACCGCCTTCTCCACGTTTACCTCCATAGTGTGGGGATAGCGGTAGTAGCGGATGGTACCGAAGGGCTTCTCAGGTCCGAACAGGCGGTTCGTGCGGCTGAACGCCTGAATCAGATGCTCATAGCGCAGCTCCTTGTCCAGGTAAAGCGTGTTGACCCACTTTGAGTCGAAGCCAGTGAGCATCTGGTCCACCACGATGAGGATATCGAGTTGCTCGTCGGGCTTCTTGTCGATGCCCGCGTAGGGGCGCTTGTGGGCCAGGCGCGCCGCGACGTCCTGCTTGAACTGTGCATGGGTCACCAGCGTGTAGTTCTTTCCGAAGAGCTGGTTGTAGCCCTCGAGAATCTCTACCAGGCCATCTTCCTTGTACACGGCGCCGCCGTTGTTGTCTATGTTGGGGTCGAAGAGCGCCGTCACGCGAAGCTTGGGGTGCCTCACCCCGAACAGGCGGTAATAGCTGATGGCCTCCGCAATGCTCGCCGTGGCGAGAATCGCGTGGAACCTGCCAGTTTGGGAGCGCACCGCCCAGCCATCGGCTATGTCCTCCACCACCTTCTCCAGGTGCTCGGGGTTGCCCGTGCCGTCCGTGCCGGCGTACTGGCTGGCAGGCACGTAGTACTCGATGCCGTGGACCGGCTTGCCCTTGTCATCGAGCGGGTCGTGGCCTGCGGCGTCGATGGGCACGCGGGGCATGGGCAGCTCCATAAACCGCAGGAAGACGCCCTTCTTGGCCGGGTCGGCCATGGCCTCTCCCACGCTGGCAGCCTTAGCATGTTCAAGCGCCACCGCCTGGCGCAGGTCCTGGTCGCGGAAAGTCAGCACCTTGTAGGGGTCGAAGCCCAGCACGTTGTGGTCGCGGATGCCATCGGCGATGCTGTAGCGGTGCAGCTCGTCACCGAATACGTCCACCGTGGTGCTGCTCTTCTTCTGGTTCTCGTCATGGATGGGCGTGCCCGTGAAGCCGAAGAACATCGCCGAGGGAAACGTCGCCCGGATGTCCTGCATCATGTCGCCAAAAGTGGAGCGGTGGCACTCGTCCACGATGAAGACGATGCGCTTGGCGCGCATGCGCTCCAGGTCGGCGGCCTTGGTGACACCGTCGTCCTGGATGTTGCTCATCTTCTGGATGGAGGTGACGATGAGGGCATCGGCCGGGTCGTCGCTTTTGAGCTTGGCGCGCAGCACCTCGGTGTCCTCGGTGGCCTGCACGCTCTGGGAGTCGTCGGCGAAGTTGCGGTACTCGTCGAGCGACTGCGTGCCCAGCTCGATGCGGTCAACGAGGAACACGACTTTGTCGGCGTCTTTGGAGGAAGCGATGAGCTGAGCGCTCTTGAAGCTCGTCATGGTCTTGCCCGAGCCGGTGGTGTGCCACACGTGCCCACCGCGCGAGCTGACCTTGTTCCACTTGGACTGCCGCACGCGCCCGGATATCGCCGACGCCGCATAGTACTGGTAGCTGCGCATGACCTTGAGCGTGTTGTCCTTGCCGTCGGCCACTGTGTAGAAGCCGATGAGCTGGTGCGCCATGGGGATGGAGAGCAGGTTGCGGGCGACGTCCTTCCAGTAGTTCATGGGCTCGTTGTCGAAGTCGGCCCAATGAAAGTTGTACGCCTCGAAGTTGCCGTCGGCGCCAGGGTTGGCGAAGTACACCGACTCGTCAGGGTTCATGGCTACGAACACCTGCACGAGCGAGAACAGCCTGGTGAACACGCCCTCGTGGGCGTACTTGCGAATCTGGTCGCGCGCCTGGCTCACCGAGACGCCGCTGCGCTTGAGCTCGATGTGGATGAGCGGCATGCCGTTGATGAGCAACGCCACGTCGCCGCGGCGGGCGGGCAGCATCTTGGACTTGGTGGAGAAGTGCGGCTGGCGGGCAATCTGGTAGCAGCTGCGGCCGCCTGCGATTTCCTGGCGGTCGTAAATGTGCAGACTCACCTCGCGGCCCACGTGCAACTCGTCAGCCTCGTTGTCGCGCTTGACGGTGATGGTCTTGCCGTTAATAAAGCCGTTGAGGTTCATCGGCGTGCGCAGCTGCACGATCTGCTCGATTATCTGCTGCATCTCACCTTGGGTAAGCGGGCAGCCGTTGAGCTGGTCGATGCCCTTGTTGTTCTCGAAGAGGATGCGCGCCCAGTTGTCGAGCAGGTCCTGCTCGCTAGGATGGTTGAGCGTGCCGTCCTTCCAGCCGCAGTCGCGCTCGAGCACCGCAACCAGGGCGTCCTCAAACTCCTGCTCATCAGTGAATACGTCTACCATAGCCGTCCGCCCTCCCTACACGAACATCTTGTCCAGGCACGCGGCCTTAAGGTTCTTGAGAAGTTCCAGCTTACGCTGGTGAAGGGTGATGAGGGAGTCGAGGCGGGCGAAGAGGGTGCCGATCGCGCGCTGCTCTTTGAAACCTTTGGGCAGCACGATATCGAGGTCTCTAAACGAGCCCTTCGGGATGTTGTGCATCGAGCCGCTTGTTCCCGATGCCATCCCCTTCAGACGGGCTTTGTAGGCGTCCGATACAAGCAGGACAAAAACAAGGTACGGGTTCGCCTCCGAGGTAAGCCTTACCTTCCACAGTCGGTCTGGCAAGAACAGATTCGGCCGGTCATCAGGCACGAAGCCGCAGGCACCGACTCTGTCCGGCGTGTTCATCCTGCTGACAATCAGCGTCTCCGCCTCGACTGGACAGGCGACCATCCCCGCCTCCGACTCGACAACCCTCTTGCATTCGTTCGGGTCGAACGTGTCATAAGAAACGCAGCTGGTTTTCAGCACCCCGATGTCAGAAGGCCCCACTACGCCCTTCTCGGAGTTGACACTCTTCCCCGATGACAGCTCCGAAATGAGTTCTCCGAGCTTACGCTGTTCCCAAGGGTCAGTGAAACCCTCGAAACGAATCTCGGGATACAGCTCGCCGGGCTTCGGGAACATCTTGTCGAGCAACGACTTCTTTACCACGCAGAGCTTCTCGTACTTACGCTGGTGAAGGGTGATGAGGGAGTCGAGGCGGGCGAAGAGCGAGCCGATGGCGCGCTGCTCGGGGAGGGAGGGCGGAATCGCAAAGTACGAGTTCCCCACCAATTTCCAATCGGCGCGCGGCATTTTGCTGCCGGCGGAAACGTTGGCAACCTGCTGAAAGGCATCGCTTTGAATTAGCCTGTACAGATAGGAGCTGTCCAGTTCTTTCGATTGCAGGACCCACCAGTCACCTACAGCGATGCCGGAAAAGGCAGGTAAAAGCCAATTGTTGAGATACGGCCTTAACTTGCCATAGAGGATATCCCCCTGGTCAAAGAGAAGACCGGGTTTATGAGTCCCTTTGGCGGCCACGTCTTTGTTCAGAACACCCTGGCCTGAAACGACGTCCTCATATTCAACCTGGGGGAAGTCGCCATCGCTGCTAAATTCGTTGCGACGGGATACCACCTCCCCCAGCTTACGCTGTTCCCAAGGGTCAGTGAAACCCTCGAACCTCACGGCAGGCACGCGGCTCATCGCAACTCACCGCCCAGGAGCTTGGCGAGCTCATTGATGCCGGCCATGTCGTACTCATTGCCCGTGAGCTGGCCGAGCATCCCGACGAACTCGGACTCGGCCTGCTGAATCTGGGCGTCGATGTCGGCATACGTCTCGGAGTATTTGTCGCGCAGCGCCTGAACCTTTTCCACCAGGCCGTCGATTACGGCGTCGGGCAGCATGTGGAACTCGGCCACGAGCGGCTCTACCCACTTAGCGTTCAGCATTGCGAGGGCCCGCTCATCGGTCAGGCCCTCGATGGCGGCCTTTGTCTTTGCGTCGAGCGCCTCACGCGCCTCCTTGGCCCGCTTTTTCAGGTCCTTCTCCTCGTCAAAGAGCCTTGCGGCAGCCTCGAGCCTGCGCGGCAGCGACTCCGGGTCGTTGGCTTGAGGCCCCAGGTCGCGCCTCAGCTGTTTAGCGGCCGCCTTGAGCTTGGCCGCGACGAAGGCGTCCCCGTCCTCGTTCACGGCTTCGCCGGCGTCTTGCTTGTCGTCCTCCGAGAGGCTGCCGAAGAGCTCCGACACCTCGGGGCCGATGGCCGCCAGACGCTTGTCCATGGAATCCACCTCGGCAAGTTCGTCGGCCAGAAGCTCGCGCTGCACCAGCTCGAAGGGCAGGACGTGGCCCAGCCAACCCTCCTGCACCTCGACGTCGGCACCCTTCTTCTTTTTCACCACCATGTTGGGGTCCACCTGGCGCACCGCGCCGAACCCCTCGGTCTGAATCATCTCCAAGTCGGCGTTTATCCCCTGCCAAGCGTCGTCGAGCATCTGGTAGGCGTCATAGCGGTCGATGAGGAACAGGCCTGCGAGGCGCTCAAACAGGCCCTTTGCCAGCACGTTCTCCTCAGACTCGCGATGCACAAGCGACACCTCGTCAACCAGTTCCTCGTAGAGCCACGCGACAGCGTCGGCGAAGCGTGCCTCGAAGGCAGCGCGGTAGGCCCTCACGCTGCCGTGCGCTCGCACCGCCGAAGCGACATCGTCCACCTTGAGCCGCATGCTCGCAGGATTATTGCTGGCAAAAAGCGTGTCACGCAGACCATCGAAAGCATCCCAGTACGGGGCCAGGGCATCCACCTCGCCCGTGGGCACGCCGCCGAACATGGTGGCATAGATGTCCCACCCAGCTGCCTTCTCCGAGGAGTCCACGTAGCGCGGAATGTTCAGGTTGTAGTCGTTGTTCCGGACCTCCTGCTTAGACACCACACGGCAGAAGCGCTCGACATCCTCCCTCGCTTCGTAGGCATCCACGATGCGGCGGATATCCGAGGAACGCAGCTTGTTGTTCTTGCCCTCCTTCACAAAGCCCTTGGAGGCGTCGATGACGAGGATGTCGTCGCGCGTGCGGCGCTTCTTCAGCACCATGACGATGGTGGGGATGCCTGTGCCGAAGAAGATGTTGGCCGGAAGCCCGATGATGGCGTCTATCTGGCCGTTCTCCACCAGATTGCGGCGAATCTGCCCCTCCTCACCGCCGCGGAACAGCACGCCGTGCGGAAGCACGATGCACATGATGCCGTCGGGGCGCAGGTGGTACAAATCGTGCAGAAGGAAGGCATAGTCGGCCTTGCTCTTGGGGGCGATGCCGTAGTCGTCAAAGCGCGGGTCGGGACCCGTGGGCGCGTCCCAGCGCTGGGAGTACGGCGGGTTGGAGACGACGGCGTCCACATAGAGCGGGTTGTACGTCTCGGGGTGGCCCTCCTCGAAATAGGGCCAGTCGTCGGCAAGTGTGTCGCCGTTGCGCGTGAGGATGTTGTCGGGCTGGATGCCTCGCATGATAAGGTTCATGCGCGTGAGATTGTAGGTGTTCTCCTTAAGCTCCTGGGCGTAGTACTTGATGCGGCCGGCATCGCCCGTACGCTGGGCCACGGCGGCGCCGATGTTGATGAGCAGCGAGCCAGAGCCGCTCGTGGGGTCGTAAATCTCAATCTCGCGGCGGTCCTTCAGGTGCTCGGCCACAATCTCGGACATGAGGACGGACACCTCGTGCGGCGTGTAGAACTCCCCTGCCTTCTTGCCCGCGTTGGCGGCAAAGTTGGAAATGAGGTACTCGTAGATGTAGCCGAGCACGTCGTAACCCTGCCGGCCGTCCATCGGGATGTCCTTTATAAGGCGCAAAAGCCCGCTGATGGCCTTGGTACGCGCACCCGAGGTGTCACCCAGCTTGGACAGGCCCGTCTCCAGCGTCTCGAAAATGTGGTCGAAGACATTGCGGTGGTTGGGATCAACCAGGCGGCTAAAGGCCGAGAGTGCCTCGGTCACGTTGGAGACGTCGAAGTCGGCGCCCTTGGCTAGCCACATCGAATACAGGTCCTCGTAGGCGATGAAGTAGCCCAGGTTCTTGCGGACGAAGTCCACCGTGTCGGGGTCGGCCTCGCTCAGCGTCTTGAGGTCAGCATCCTCAAATCCCTGGGATTTGAGCCACGCCACCTCCTTCTCGCAGAGGAACTTGTAGAAAATGAAGCCGAGGATGTAGTCCTTGTACTCGTTGGCGTCTATCTTGGAGCGCATCTCGTTGGCCGACGCCCAAATCTTGGCTGCTAGCTGCTGCTTATTCATTGCGCTGACCCTCGGTTCTATACACGTCGTTGAGCGTCTTTCCGTCTTCGCTGACCCATTCGGTCCGGCCGTTTTGACTGCCTCCTAAGACAAATACGGCAGCCGTACTCGGACTGGTAAACTCAAGGTCGTCCGTTGTGACTGCCTTGCCCGGCCCGTCAGCGCATCCAAACATGTTCACGCGCGCATCGATTGCTCTCTGGTTCTTGAGGACGGAGCGGTTGAGCGCAATCTCGCTGCCAGCCAGGACGATAAATCGCCCCGTGCCCACATCGTAGCGGCCGGAGGCATGGATGCCGTTCTTCTTCGTGTGGAACACAGCTCCCACCGCCTTCGGGGCCTCGCAAACGCGGTCAAGGTCGTAGCCGAGGACCTCCATGCGGAAGCGAATCCTCTCAAAGAGCCGCTCGACCGTCTGGGCCTTGTAGGGGTTGGCGTTGGGCTTGGGTGTGGCCTCGTTGTCGGTTGCGTAGGAGCCGTGCTCGCGCACGTAGCCTATGGCCTTGGCCTCGAGCATGTCCAACGTGTCGCGGTCGATGTTGTATTCCATGTCCAGGAACATGACGGCGCGGTTCCAGAAGTCCTTCTTGGCCTTGTGGGCGTCGAGCCTGGTCAGACCCTGCGTCGTCTGCCCGGCGTAGACCTTGTTCAACATGCCGTGGTCCTCGTCGAGAAGGAAGTACACCCCACGCGCCGGCAGGTCGGGTAAGTTCTTTGCCTCGGCGAGCTTCTCGCGCGGCACGACGACGGTCACCAGGGACTCCCCCTCCACGCGGCAGATTTTTATCCCATCCGGCTTCGAGTCGATGAGCTGCATAGTCACGGTAGTCAGGTTGATCATTTGCGACCACCCTTGGCCAGCTCGTCAATCATGCAGGCGCGCATGAACGCCGAGAAGCTCATCCCCCGCAGCGCCGCCGCCTCCTTGGCGCAGTCGCGCAGGTTGGCCGGGATGCGCATCGTCACCGGCACCGTGTCACCGTCAACCAGAAACGAGCGGATCTCATTTTCGCCCGCATGTTTGTCCAAAAGCTCCGCGTATGTCATCTTGCACCATTCCGTGTTGAGATATGCAGTACAAACGCATGCACAGATGATACACCCGCTTGGGAACAGCGTAAGGCTGGCGAGATATTCGAGACGGCGGACCAACGAGGCTTTCCTGAGCTGCCGGTGCTCTCCGCAACGCAGGACCAGGGCATGGTCAGGCGTGACGATTCGGGAAGGTTCATTGGTCACGACGCAAGCAACGAGTCAGGGTACAAACATGTGCACCCTGGCGACTACGTCGTGCACCTCAGGTCCTTCCAGGGAGGATTCGCGCATTCCCCAATCGAGGGTATTACTTCCCCCGCATATACCGTCTTGGCTGCTAGACGACCAGATTTGCACTGTGATCGCTTTTGGAAGCACCGCTTTATGTCCCGGCGTTTCATAGAGGCGCTCTCTGTGGTCACCTACGGAATCAGAGACGGGCGGAGCATCGGCGTCGATGAGTTCATGGAGCAGCCCCAACTGTTCCCGGTTGCCGCGGAGCAGGCCTTGATTGGTGCTGTCCTGGACCGCCTCGACTCCCTCATCACCCTTCACCAGCGTAAGGGCGCTCAGACTCATGCCAGGTAACAGTGTCTCGGAAGTTAGATGAACGGATTTCACAGATTGTTCAGATTTGACTGTCTTGCGATTGTCACGCTTGGATTGTTGCAACTATTGCTACAATCCAAGCATGAAGATACTAGACACCATAAGAGCCCTCAACGACATAGCTTCCTCCCAGAAAGGCATGTTCACCACTGCTCAGGCACAGGGGGCAGGCGTCGAACGGTACGCGGTTTCAAGGCTCGAGAAACTCGGCAATATCGAAAGGCTCGCCAAAGGGGTCTACCGTATGGGCGGAGCCCCAGGCCAGCGCGAGGAGGACGTGTTCGCTGCCTGGCTGTCTCTCAACCCAGGGAGACGTCCGGGCTCGCCGCCGGCCGAACGTGACCCCATCGCCATGGGCGCGACCGCCGCGTGGCTGCACCACATCGGAGAGGTCGGTCCCACGCCCTACGAGTTCTGCATGGATGAGCGGAGGCAGACCCAGCGCCCCGATCTGGTCCTGAGGAAACGCAAGATCGACGCCGCGGACGTCACCGTCGTCTCCGGAATCCCCGCGACAACGCCGAGCAGGACGGTAATCGACCTGATCGACTACGGAGAGGATCTGAGCCTCATAGCCAACGTGCTCAACGACGCACTCGCACGCGAGCTCGTCACAGACGAGGCGCGCCTCAAGAAAGAGATTGACAGCAGAGCCGCGAGGGTAGGCCTGTCTAAAGGCAGCAGCCTGTACGAACTGATGAGAAGGAGGCACAGGCCATGACGATTTATGAGAACGAGGGGCAGCTCGACAGAGCCCTGAAAAAGGCCGTGAGAATCGCTGGCGGAAACCCAGGAGACGGATATCGCCAGGCCTTGCGCGACCGCTTCCTATGCAGGGTCTTCAGCGACCCGTCGGGCCGCTTCATCCTCAAGGGCGGCAGTGGACTGCTCGCGCGCATCCCTGACGCCCGCGCGACCCGCGACATCGACTTCGCGACGGCGTCGCGGGAATCCGCAGATTCGGCGCTAACGGCGCTCAACGCACTCGCCGCCAAGGACATGGGCGACTTCCTCACCTTCAGGCTGACAAAGCGCGAGGAGTCCCTGGATGACAATGGTTACTCGCGCCTGCTCAAGCTGCGCTATGCGACCTTCATGGGCCACGAGGAGAAGGACCCCGTCTTGATCGACCTCTCGCTTGACTGCGGGACCACGCTGCCACCGGAACGCGTCGAACCCGCCAGCAGGATCTTCGTCGAGGGGCTTGAGACGTGCGAGTATCTCGTCTACCCGCTGCCCGACCAGCTCGCCGACAAGTTGTGCGCCATCATGGAGCTGCAACCCGGTGGCTGGCCGTCATCGAGAATGAAGGACCTGGTCGATGTCGTCTTCTACGCAACGAACAAGGCTTTCTCACTCAAACAGCTCTCCCACTCGATAAAATGCGAATGCGGCAGACGTGAAATGGCCGTGCCTGGACAGTTCCGCGCACCTGCGACCTGGAAGACCGGCTTCCCAACATTCGCCAAGAAGAGCGGCGTCGAACCCGCCTACACGTCATTCGAGGCAGCGTGTAAACTCGCCTCATCTTTTTTCGACCCAGCGCTTCAGAATGCGGGACCATCCGGCGAGCTCACCTGGAGCCCCAAGGAGCTACAATGGAATTAGCCCTCGCCCGGCTCAGATGAAAACAACTCGCCGGCCCTACTTGGGAACAAGTTGCTATGCGGAAACATCTCTGGCAAGTCTTAGAATAGACGCCGCAGGTCAATTCAAGAAACGCCGCCTCTCCAAATACTTGGCTTTCATTACAACCACCTCTATGCCTTGAACTCCACCCTGAATTGCCCACTCACCTCAAACCAGTAGGCTTCCGCATCGGTCAGTTCCCCGTTCACAACGAGGGTTCCTACGCCCTCTGCATGCCTCCGACCTCGAGGCTGTCCGCCAAGGTGCTCGTTTAGACCCTAAGCGGCTTCTAGCCTGAGCTTATTGCGGGACCCCTTCCCCGCAAATTCCTCCACATCGCATATCGTTAAACCCTCCAAGAACTTGTATATCTTTTCCATTCGCAGGTTGCTCAAATATACAAAGGAAGCTAAAGGAAACTTTCGCACATCTTTATAAACGGTCAGGACAATCATGCTTAGAAACAGCAATCGCTGCGGCACCTTTCAACCCGGGCTCCTAACGCGGAAACATTCCGCTTGGGAACAGCGTAAGCTGGGGGAGGTGGCCAAAATCACCCGCGGCGAGCGCTTCACCGCTGAGGACTACGTCGAGAACGGTGGCGTCCCCTGCATCCACTACGGCGAGATCTACACTTCCTACGGCCCCGTCGCGACAGAGACGTTCTCGCATGTCCGCGAGGAGATGAAGAGCGAGCTGCGGTTCGCTGAGCCCGGCGACGTCATCGTCGCGACCACGAGCGAGAACGTGGAGGACGTCTGCAAGGCGGTCGCGTGGATGGGAAAAGACCAGGTAGCATACCACGACGACAGCTTCGCGCTCTCTCACCGCGAGGACCCGCTCTTCCTCACGAGCTTCTTTGAGACCGACGGTTTTTACGTCCAGAAGGCGTCGGCGGCACACGGAGTCAAGGTCATGAGGGTCAGCTCGGACGCCCTCGCCAAAGTCGACCTCCCTGTGCCCTCCCTCCCCGAGCAGCGCGCGATCGGCTCGCTCTTCGCCCGCCTCGACTCCCTCATCACCCTTCACCAGCGTCAGGCTGAACCACCGGGCACTCATGCCAACATGTTCAGCGTCCATCAGCACGGGCGACCCCGTTACCCGAAAGGACGCCCATGGAAACTAGCATGAGCGCGACCAACCTGTTCTGCGACTATTACGCACAGTGGGTCAAAGTGTACAAGGACGGGGCAATTCGCAACGTCACCATGAGGAAGTACGAGCTCACCATGACATGGTTGCGAAAGCTGGCGCCGACCCTCAAACTCGCAGACCTCGACCGAATCGAGTACCAGAAGCTCATCAACGGCTACGCCGAGCATCACGAACGCCAAACGACGATGGACTTCCACCACCAGCTCAAAGGCGCAATCCTCGATGCTGTGGACGAGGGCTTCATCAGTCGAGACCCCACGCGTAAGGTCATCATCAAGGGTCGCCAACCCAGGCAGAAGAAGATCAAGTACCTCAACCAGTTCGAGCTGCACGCCATGCTCTCCGACCTCGATTTAGGCCCCAAACCCAGCTGGGACTGGCTGATCCTGTTGGTGGCCAAGACAGGTTTGCGGTTCTCGGAGGCCCTGGGCCTCACGCCCGACGACTTCGACTTCGTGCATCAGACGTTGTCGGTGAACAAGACGTGGGACTACAAGAACGGCGGCGGCTTCGTCCCCACCAAGAACGCCTCGTCCGTACGTAAGGTCCAGCTCGACTGGCAGCTCATCATGCAGCTGTCGGCCCTGCTCAAAGACCTGCCGCGCAACGAGCCGATATTCGCCTGCGGCAAGGTGTACAACTCAACGGCCAACGCAGTACTCACGCGGCATTGCGAAAACGCCGGGGTGCCGGTCATCTCGGTGCACGGCCTGCGGCACACGCATGCGTCGCTGCTGCTGTTTGCCGGCGTGTCCGTCGCGAGCGTCTCCAAACGCCTCGGTCATGCGAGCATGAACACCACCCAGGAAACCTACCTGCACGTCATCCGAGAACTCGAAAACAAGGACGTCGACATCGTCATGCGAGCACTGTCGACGCTCATGTAAGCCCAATCAAGAACCTCCGAAAACCCAGGGACCACCCGCGCTGATGGATCTACAGGCATGCGACGGGCGAGGTCGCTTTCACGCCGGGGCGCCAGCCGGGCATCGCTTTGTTGTGTGCGAATGGGAAATCTCGTCCACAAAGCACCCTCGCCTGAGATTCCCACCCGTAAGAAAGCCACCGCCGCGTGCACCTTCTCCTACAACCTGCGCCGCCGCAGCGCCTGCGACCTGGACGTCCTGCGGCCCGAGACGTAGAGCCGTGGGGGGCCAGCACCTCGAGGGCGTCGTCGGCACCCCCCAGCCAAGCTGGTGGATTTCCTGTCGCTACATCCCAACCGGGCAAGCGGGGCTTTCTGACATCCTGCGCGGCGCGGCCTGCGTCAGCTCGGCGTCAATGCTCTTCAAAACGCTCGCCCTCACCACGTCTGACCAATACTGGATTCGCCCAACCGGCCTCGCCGTCTCATGGGCCAAGATCAACTACTTCGGCAACCCCTATGTCGACGGTCATGCCGTCTGGACCGCCGCAGACGCCGAGCGCCTCGGCATCGCCGACGGCGACTGGTGCTGGATCGAGACCGAGTGGGGCAAGATCCGCGAGGTCGCAGACCTGTACTACGGCATCGCGCCCGGCGTGGTGAACCTCGAGCACCAGTGGTGGTACCCCGAGCTCAAGCAGGCCGACAAGGGCTTCGAGCTTTCTTGCTGCAACTGCCTCATCGACAAGGACGCCCAGGACCCGTTCATCGGCTCCTCCAACCTGCGCGCCTACGCGGTGAAGGTGTACAAGGCGACGGCGGACAACTCGCCGTTCGGCAACCCCGTCCCGTGCGGCATCGACGGCACCGAGATCATTCACAGCGCCGACGACCCGCGCCTGCAGGAGTGGCTGCCCGATTACGAGGGGAGAGCATAGAGTATGCACAAGGCGATCATTACCGACCTCAACAAGTGCGTTGGCTGCATGGCCTGCAGCGTCGGGTGCAAGGCGGTCAACGGCGTCGACATCGGCCAGCAGTGGGTCAAGATCAAGCGCGTGGGCCCCTACCCCATCGAGGGCGGCAGCGGCCAGTTCCCCGACGTGGAGATGTACTTCCTGCCCATGCAGTGCCAGCACTGCTCGAGCCCCGAGTGCGTGACGGTGTGCCCGACGGGCGCCTCCGCCATCGCCGAGGACGGAACCGTCCAGATCGACGCCGAGCAGTGCATCGGCTGCGGCATGTGCCTGGACGCCTGCCCCTACGGCGTGCGCTACCTCGACGCCAACAACGTCGCGCAGAAGTGCAACCTGTGCGCCGGCCAGGTTGCCGACGGCGGCCTGCCCCAGTGCGTCACCCAGTGCGGCGGCCTGGCCCGCTTCTACGGCGACGCCGACGGCGACGTGCGCGACTTCATGGGCGCCTACGACCGCACGCTGGGCGAGTTCCTCGACGACGGCGCCTGCGAGGAGTTCACCGACGACCAGGTCTACCGCCTGCCCGACTCGGGCAACGGCCCCGCGCACATGTACATCCTGCGCAACCGCGCCTGGAGGGGCGAGTACTAAGCACGCACGCAAGACATCGGTTGGCGGGCCCTCATCCCCCTGATGTCGCGAATCTGCACATGCGCGTGCGCGCATAAGCACCACAAAGCGGCCTGCCCGCGCGGTTGACTTCGCACGGGCAGGCCGTCCTCGTTCGTGACACCTGTCTTACATGCTTGCTCGTTAGGCCAGCTTGGCAGCGTTCTCGCCGGCAATCTTGCCGAAGACCATGCACATGCCGCAGGACAGGCCCTTGAGGCTGATGGGGTACTGCACGTTGAAACGGCCGCCCTGGGGAGCGCCGCACACGTACAGGCCCGGAATCAGCTCGCGGTCGGTGTTGTACACGTGGCAGTCACCGTCGGACTCGAAGCCGCCCAGGTTGCCCAGGGAGAGAGCCGTGCCGCACTCGGCAGCGTAGAACGGCGGGTTCTCAAGGGCGAACAGGCGCTGGGAGGCTTTGCAGTAGTCGGTGTCCTCGCCGTTCTTGCACAGCTCGTTGTAGCGCTCGATGGAAGCCTTGGCAGCCTCGACGTCCATGTCGGGAATCATCTCGAGCAGCTCCTCGATCGTGTCGGCCTTGAGGCAACGGCCGTCCTCAACAGCAGACTCGATGTCCTCGGGAGTACGGACGTTGATCTTCAGGCCAGAAGCGGTGTAGCTGGGCAGGGGCTCGTCGCGGTAGATGCAGGCAACGCCGTGAGCCATGGGGAAGTAGGCAAGCTGCTCGGGCCAGGCGGCGTCGAAGATCTGGTAGGCCTTGCGCTGAGGCTGGTTCTCCACCTGGTTCTCGAGCTGCTGACCAGGCAGGTCCTCGTTCATGAAACGCTTGCCGCGCAGGTTGAGCCACAGGTAGCCGTTGTTGCCGATGACACCGCGGCCGTCGGGGCCAGCGCCGCCGCCCATGTGGTGGATGACGGGAGCGTGGTAGGCCTCGATGGCGCCGCCGATCCAAGCACCCATCTTGTGGCCGTCGCCCACGTTGGTCAGGTTGCCGTCCTCATCGAGGTCAAGGCTCAGAATCTGGATGCCAGCCTCAACGCTCTGGGGGGCATAGAACTTCATCATGTCCTCGTTGGCCAGGTAGTCACCGGTAGCGAGGATGACAGCGGGGCAGTTGACCTTGATGTACTTGTCGCTGCCGTGAGCCTGGCCGTAGGCACCGGCGATGGAGCCGTCCTCGTTGGCGATCAACTCGATGCCCTTGGTGCTGAAACGCACGTCAGCGCCGCCGTCAACGGCGACCTGAAGGTTGTCGGCCATGATCTGGTGCAGGTTGGAGAAGCCCACGCTCGTGGGATAGCAGGGCATATCCTCCTTGGTCCAGTCGTAGGTCTCGGGCACGGGGTAGCAATAGGGGTACATGTAGTTGCCCTGGCCCTCTTCGGGAATCTCCTCGTAAGCGTCGTCCTTCACGAAGTACAGGTTGGGGCTGGCGCTCACAAACCAGTCGAGAGCCGCGCCGGAGTCGTCGGCCCAGCGGTTGATGATGTCGTAGCTGCCGCGGTGGCTGCACTCCTTCATGTGCTCGGAGATGATGAGTTTGCGGCTGATATAACCCTCGCCGCGGCCCCACTTGGACTGGGTCTCGCCGCCCAGGATGGCCATATCGCTGGCAACGCTGTTAAAGTTGGCGCATGCCTCGAAGGCGACAACCTTGGCGCCGGCCTCAACGGCGGCACGCAGGGCAGGCACGCCTGCTGCGCCCAAGCCGATGACGAGCACGTCGGCGTCGATGGTCTCCTCAACGTCGGCCTCGTCGATGACGGGAGCCTCGCCAAGCCAGGGCATGGCGCCCGTGCCGTCGTAGCCCATGGAGGATGCGGCGGGGGTGTTCTCAGCGGCAACGGCCGTGGAAGCGACGGCGGCACCGGCGCTCAGAGCGGCGGCACCAGCAACGAAACCACGACGAGAGAACGGCTTGGAATCAAAGGACATGGCATGCAACCTTTCCTTAAAGGCGGCCCCCTGTGGACCGCGTGGATTGACTCCAGTGTGTGCCAAGCCCCTCCCCGCGTCACCGACCGCCACGGTCGAACGGCCTCGCAGGCATCGCCCGCAAGGGTTGAGATGAGCATCGCCCGCTTTGACATCTCATACAAAACACCAGGTATCTACCTCACCCATAGTTTCAATTCAAACAATGTCCCTACAACAATCTCATCCATGGCCCCCAACCGCGTATGCCATAATGGGGCCGCGAACCGACGGGTAAGGGGCTTGTTTTTCATCATGAACGGACAAGGACAAGGGCGCGCCACGCTTGCAAACTCAATGCATCACCTGCCATGGGCGCTGGGCTACTCGCTCACGAGCACGTGGGCAACCGTTCTTTTGTTCTCGGCGGCCTTCTCGAGCGCCCCCTCGCCGGCGCTCGTCACCATCTCGATGCTCTCCGGCGTCGTCGCATGCCTGAGCACGCTGTTCCTCCATTCGAAGGGATCGCTCTTCAACGGTCGCAGCGGCACCTCATCGTTGTATGCCACGGGCATGGCGGTCGGCACTCTGATGTGCACCCTTCCGGAGCTCGCAGGCATCGCTCCCGTTCACGACGTCGGCCTGGCACTTTCTGGCTTCTTCGCGATTCTGCTGCTTCTCACCTGGTTCGAGGCGTTCTCCCGCCTTGGGTCGCGCACCATCATTGTGCTGGGCGGATGCTCGTTCCTGCTCTCCGCCATTGGTGTCTTCGTCATTCTTTCACTGCCCGTTGAGGCGGCGAGCATCACCATATCGGCGCTCCCGATTGCCTCGTTTACGCTGCTTCCCAGGCCCACTGAAACGAGCGACACCACGCAAAACAGTAAGGCAACGCTGAGCGCCGTTCTTTCACAGGCGGTATCGTGGAAGACGCTTTTGGGCATCGCCCTTTCGTTCTTTGTCATCGGAGCCATGGGGACGCTTGCCCCAGGACTCGGCGTCACAGTTGAACTGTCGCCTGTCTACCTGGGGATTCCAGCATTCCTCATGCTTGTCTTCATCTTCATTGCCCGGGCATGCCCGCGCAGGCTCGACGCCTCGACGCTCTTCAAGCTGCTGCTCATCGCCGTAGCAGGTATCGCATTTTTGCTGGTATATGCCGGCACCACGAACCTGTCACTCGTGTTCTTCCTCTACATCACGGCCGACGTGCTCCTGTGGTCGGTACTCGCCTTGGCAGCAAAGAAGACCCCCGTGGCCCCGCACGCCGTGTTTGCCTGCGGCTGGTTGGCCGAGTGCGCGGGCAACGTCTTGGGCCACAACGTGGCTTACGTCGTGGGCGACACCTCATTCTTGTTCGCGCTGGTCATGCTGCTTGTCCTCGTGGCCGTGGGCTTTGCCTTCGGCGACGGCCTCTTCGTGATCGACCTAGATGAGACCGATGAGGGAGGCCTCACTGACACACAAGGTGCTGGTGCTTGCGTCTCCATCCAAGAAGGCATGCGTGCGGGTTTCGAGAACATCGCCGGCCTGCAAGAAATCTCGCGCAAGAACCACCCCGGCGGTCTTTTCGCCGGTCATCAGGCCGGTTCTCGCATGAATGACGCAGCCGGTTCTGCCGCGCCCGAGAGCAGCCCTGTCGTCGTTAGCAAGATGAACCCTCCCATCGGCGCCGACCAGCAAACTTCCAACCGTAAGGGTTCACCTGAGTCCGAGCCTTCCGAGCCCCCCTCGACCAAAGACGCCATCACCGAGTTCGCCTCCCACTACGGGCTCTCCGAGCGCGAGACCGACGTCTTCACCCTCTGGGTGACGGGTCACGGGCTCAAGCACATCCAAAACACGCTCTTTATCAGCGAATCCACCGTCAAGACGCACCTGCGCAACATCTACCGCAAGTGCGACACCCACAACCGCGCCGAGATTATCGCCCTGTTCGAAAGCCAGCGGTAAGCAGGCGCCAAAACCCTATTCCTTCAACCAACGTCTGCGAACGCACTGCGCGATATCGGGACGCGGGACGAACACATACGCACGCCCCTCTGGCATGCAATCGAACAGGCCCATCTCGGTAAGCCCAACCAGGTCGGCACGCGCCGTAGCGTATGCCACATGGGTTGCACGCTGATGCGACGCAATCCGAAAGGTCGACGTCACATCGCGCATGCTCTGCAAAATGATGGCACGCTGACGATGGTTGACGAGCGGTTCCTTCTCAAGGGCCTCAAACAAGCTGCCCTCCTTCTCGATCACATCGAGGACACGCTCGGCAGTCGTTTGCAAGACCCCGTACACCATCTCAACCGATGCAGAAATGTGCACGGTAAAATCGAAGCTGCCATCCACCTCGCGCACGGATTCCCCAAGTGTCGCCCGTGTTGAATCGGGCACGCGAAGCCCTCGTCGCCATTCGTCAATTGTGCGGCGGATGGGAGCCAGGCTCAGCACGGGCAAGCCTCTTTGTATGAGATAGATGCACGTCACAATCATGGACGTGCAATTGTTGAGGTGCGAAAACGGCAAGCACGTTGCAAACAGGCCGTCAATGCCCAGCATCATGACAAGAGGGTGCTCATACGGGTCGCAATCAACGCCCTCGGCTATGGAGGCGATTTTGGCGAGACTGTCTGCCCGCGTTACGTCAACGGCTGCAAATGGAGCCCCCGGCTGCGGCAACGGACGCGTTTTAGGAAGGTCGTCGAGGCCCTCCCCTATACGCCTGCGTATTTCAATAACCATCGCCTCGTCGATGCGCTGCGCGGCATAGGTGTTTCTGTCGTGCAAAACATCGAGCATATTGGCAGCAAGCCTGCCTATGGTCGTGCCGGATGCCTCAGCCTGGCCGCAGACCACAGAGCGCAACGTCTCATATGACGCGTCCAAGCCATCGCGCTTCATGGCCGCGATGAGCTCTCCGGTGACTTCCTCAAGCAGCAAGAAAAACGGGTTGCGCTCTTCCATGGCCCTGGCAAGCCAAGACCCAACGCCGCACAGGGCGTCAATCTTCGCGCACATCTCCCGCAGCTCGGCCGTAATGGAGTACCAGCCCATTCTACCTCGCCCATCGGCATAGGGAACACGCACGCCCATGTGCTTGCGCAGCGTGGAAAGAAGGTCCCACATCTGAGCGGGATCGGCGCCGCATGGCATGGAGAGCAGCTCGAAATCGCGATACAGCATGGGCCTCTCCATCAAAAGGCGCATGAGCGCTGCAAAAGAGTCGTTCTTGGCAAAATCGTTCATGGCGCAAACGAACGACCTATCGCTCTCTTCCATGGACCGCCCCTTTCAGCAACGATGCAAGCAGCAGATATCTATCAATTTCTGATACCTGTTTGCTTTCTGTGAGCCATTTCGAAACCTCCCCTACTATATCACCAACTACCTGGCATTTTGATAGTCAGTCATTCAAATGGACCGCTTGATTAACTATCAGAAACTGCGATATTGCTTTGTTATTCACGGCCCCGAATAATACAAATCGTCATCTGCTAAGGGACAGGTGCACGCGAAAGGAGATACACATGTCTACAAACAAGCTCGGTATCACCCGCAGGAACCTGCTAAGCACGGCCGCTGTGGGAAGCGCGCTGCTGACCGTTGCCAGCGCCGGAGTGGCCTTTGCCGACGAGACCTCGTGGGACAAGGAGGCCGACGTCGTTGTCGTCGGACTGGGAGGCGCAGGTGCAGCAGCTGCAGCTGCAGCCGTCGACGGCGGCGCCAAGGTGCTTGTGCTTGAGAGCGAGGAGCAGGGTGGCGGCAGCACCGCCATCTGCGGCGGTCTCATCTACCTCGGCGGTGGAACCCAGACGCAGATTGACGCAGGCGTGGAGGACACGCCGGAAAACATGTACGCCTACCTCAACGCTGCAATGGGCCCCAGCGCCAACCAAGAGCTTCTCAAGGTTTTCTGCGATCGATCGCTGGACACCTACTCCTGGCTGCTCGATATGGGCGTGACCTTCGACGGCAAGGCGTTCCTCGACAAGCACTATGTCGTTGCTCCTGAAGGCGGCGTCCTCACGTACTCGGGCAACGAATGCGCTCCCGAATACGCCGCCGTCGCCGAACCTGCTCCGCGCGGCCACACGCCCAACGGCGGCGGTGCGGCCATCGTCGACGCGCTCGCACATCATGTTGAATCCTCCGAGCTGGGCGAAATCGTTTACGGCATGCGCGCCACGAACCTCGTCAAGGACGACGAGGGCGCCGTTGTGGGCGTGATTGCCCAGGATGCCGAAGGCGAGCAGGTCCGCATCCATGCAACCAAGGGAGTCGTACTCGCCGCAGGCGCCTTCACCTACAACGAGGACATGCTGGCAGACTATGCCCCCGAGGCGCTCCTTTGCATCGGCAAGACCGGCGTTCCTTCCGACCGCGGCGACGGCATCCTCATGGGCCTGGCTGCCGGGGCTCAGCTTCGTTCAATCAGCAGGCTCAACATTTCCCAGTTCATGTACATCTACGGCGGCCTTGCCACGGGTCTGATGCTGAGCAAGCGCGGCCTGCGCTTTGCCGCCGAAGACTGGTACGGTGCCTGGATTGGCCGCGCCGTGGCGCAGAACTCCTCCGACAAGTGCTATATCATCCTCGACAGCGAGTCGGCAAAGACGGTCGAGCCCACCTACTACGGCATGATGATTGAGCCGGACTTCCAAGACGACACCATCGAGGGACTGATTGAGCAAATCGGCCTGCCTCAGGACGCCTCTCTTGCCAGCGTCGAACGGTACAACTCGCTGTGCGAGCGCGGTGAGGACAGCGACTTTGGCAAGCCTCTTGATTACCTGCTCCCTGTGAAAACCGGCCCGTTCTATGCCTACGATGCCAGCTCGGCCCGCATGGGCAACTACCACACGCTCGGCGGCCTCAAGATCAATGCAAACGCCGAGGTCCTCAGTGTCGACGGCAGCCCCATCCCGGGCCTGTATGCAGCCGGGCGCACTTCGAGCGGCATCTACGGTGAGTACCCGGCATCTGGTACGTCGGTTGCCGACTGCGTGATTTTCGGCCGCATCGCCGGCGAACAGGCTGCAACCCGCTAGTCCCAACCAAATCGGCGGCACACAGCGCGGCTCCTGGGCAAACGTCTGGGGGCCGCGCTATTCGTGAAGAGCGCATTGAGTGGGACAGCCCGCGTCGCTCATCCAAAGAAACCAATGAACAATTGGGTCGCACGGCACTTCACCATTGCAGCGCCGCAGGCAGAAAACGTGTTCGATAAGGCCAATCGAGCTTAATCATTGTCTCCCTGATGGTGCCGGTAGAGTCGCCTCGCCTTTTGCACAAGCAAACTCACCGCCTATAGCACCTGTTTGGCTCCCACGCCTGAACTTTCGGCCATCCAGCATGAAAAACACCGCCTTGGCAAGGCATGAGAGATAAAACCAGCCATTACTTCCGCAAAACCGGGGTTCTCCAGCCGCTGGAATCAGGTGATTTCAATCCGTCTTTCGAGCCAGCTAGGCAGACTCCGAAAACGCAAGCCTCTGAGCAGGCATTTTGCTGTTGCGAACGAATGGCCTGGCGCAAAGCGTCCGCCCGGCCTCGCCTCAAGCAGGCACATCGCCTCAAATTCCGGCTGGAGAACCCCCATATTGCGGAAACAACTCCGTTGTTTTTCACTCGACCTAGAGCCGAACACCTTGCTCGCACAGACGCCAAAGTCGCAGCGTCAATTCGCTCCTGCGAGACTGCCAATCATAGCGCGACTCTCCCGCACGGTTTCGCACCCCAAGGACTGCACCAATCCGCTGGAATGCGTCGTCAGACATGGCAAGAGAATCGAACTGCTTGGTAGAAAACGGAACGACACGCCAACCCATCTGTTCGAGAACCGCTCGTTTGTCGTTGTCGCGAGCTCGACGGCGTGGATCGAGATGATAGGTATCGCTGTCATACTCCATGGCAAGCCGTGCCTCGGGCCAGGCAATATCCACGGACAAGTTTTGCCACCCGTGCACAGAGGCCAGTCTCTTATCAACTGAAAGACCGAAGTTGAGCTTCGGCTTTGGAATGCTTCGCCCACCCTGTGCCCTAGGAAAGAACATGCGCATCGCACAGGCGATCTCGCGCCTCGAGGCGGCTCCCTCAACGGCGTTACGCAAGCCAGCAAGTGCCTTCTTTGCGCCATACGCATTGATTGTGATGGCCCCATCGAGATACTTCTCGAGTCTCTTCAAGGTTGTCAGCGGCCGAGCAGGCAGCAAGCCCCCTGCATTTGACGGATGAATCGAAAAGAGAGAACACAACTCACTGGCAAACCATGACAGCTCAAGAGAATCAAGTTGAGAAGCGGCCTGCAAGTACAGATGCTCGGGAGAGCTCACCATGAGGCCATCTTCGATACGCACCAAGGAGTCGGTGGGCAGTGGCATGCGAACTTGGTGCACCACCCTTTCCGCTGCTCGTCGGCATGTACCACCAGGTGCCGCAAGCACATGCACCGGGCATGTCAAACCCAGAATTTCCCGTACACCGCCAGGCAATCCCAGTGCATCGAATCTCTGAAAGCCCCGCTGAATGGCACTGAGGCTGGCATATGAAGGAACCTGCTTGTCAATCAACGTCGTACGCGAGTAAGGAATCGCCAGCAAACGTTGGCGAGCGATAGGATCAGCCCTCGTTTGAGGGTCGTCAACAACACGCGCGATATGCCAATACTCCTCGGCCGACCCGAGACAAAGAATAGTATCCATGGTGCGGAGCCTATCACGGCCGCAGGCACCCGCCAAGATGATACGGCAAAGTAGAAAAAGTCGCCGATACTTCCGCAAAACCGGGGTTCTCCAGCCGCTGGAATCGGGCACCTGCGATCCGTCTCCCGAAGCCGCTAGGCGAGCCCCGAAAACACAAGTCCCTGAGCAGGCATTTTGCCGTTGCGAACGAATGGCCCAGGGCAAAGCGCCCGCCCAGCCTCGCCTCACACAGGCAAATCGCCTCGCAACCCGGCTGGAGAACCCCCATATTGCGGAAACAACTCAGCTTTTTTGGTCCCATTACAATTCAAAGCGTGTTCGAAGCGGACGGCTCTTATTCATTTCTTGACGAAGAAGTGTGTATTTGTGCAGCCCTTTGGACGGCTCGACCCGCGACCCGCACGCGGCCTTTATGCCCGCACCTTCATGTTCTCCTACTCACCTTTCCCCTGCACGGCAGACCAGCGGGCGTTGACGAGGGCGTCGGCGACGACTTCGGCCACGTCCTCGATGGGCCTGGTACGGTCGGAGCACAGCCACTCGCTGTAGACAGACACGGCTCCTGCCAGATAGAACCGGGGACGATAGTAGTCGGGGTCGCTGTCTGCCAGCAACTCGCGCGGCAGGCGCTCCACTCCAACGGTCTTCGCATAATGCTTCAGCGCCTTCTCGATATGCCCCAGCACAAAGTCCATTGAGAGGTTGTTTGCCATATAGGCGTACAGCTCCACGTCTGCGCAAATCTTCTCGTTAACGTGCGCGAGCGTTAGATGCACCTGTTCGCGGGGATTTGCACCCAGCCGATTCGGATCGATGGTCGAGATGATGTCCTCCACCATATCCGACGCGGCACTGTCAATGAGGGCATCTATCGAGTCGTAGTGCAGGTAGAACGTCTTGCGGTCGATGTTTGCCTCGCGCGCCAGCGCACTCACGGTCAGCTTGTCCATACCCTTCTCTTTGACAAGCTTGTCGAGTGCAGCCTTGATGGCAGCCCTTGTTTTGAGGACACGTCGATCGATCTTACCTGAAGACTTCTTTTCCTGCTCCATACGTCGTCGCCTCTCCCCCGCCGAAAATTACCAGGTCCATATTCCCTGTTGAATACCGCTCAATGCCAAGAGTTCTGGCAATTGCCCGCTCAACACGCAAAGAATAATCTTCATTCGTGGGATATTCTACATCTGGTTATTAATGGCGACATTCCAAATCCAACTGTCCCTGCTAAACACGCGGCAGCCGTCACTCTTCATGGCTTTTCGCGATGGGCGCAGCCGTCGGGCCAATTACCTACGCCGCTCTACTACTCGCAACCGCAAACCCCAATACCTGTCCGCTCAACGAGTATATTGGGCACAGCCGCCAACTACCATCAGGGGTCATGAGCACACGCTTGTCGTCTCTCAGTGATGTGGCATTCAGCTCAGTGCATGCACAGACAAAACGGAGGGACCAGGTATGGGCTTTGCGACCGACATCGTACAAAACGGAAAACGGTACATGCTCCTCACCGATGCCGAAGACCTCTGGGTCTCCATCGCCCGAACGGCAACGTGCGGGTGGGACATCCCAGACGACGTACTTCGTCGAAGTTTTGCAGTGGCAGGACGGGCATGTATGCCGGGAACCTGCCAAGATGGGCTGTTCTCACACTGGGTGGGCCGCCTTTCTGATTACAACCAACAGATAACACACGGCGACCTGCCCACAGACCTGTGCGAACGGACCGACGAATGCCCTCTGTATAGAGGTGCCGGCGGTTCGTGCGATGGATGGGTGGTTACCCAGGATACACCGACCATTTCAGACATGGCCTCATGGCTTGTCTGGGACGCACTCATTCAGTTGCATCAAAAACTCGGCCTGGCAATCTCATCAGAGCAGTACGCGCAGCTGAAAGCCACGCGTTTCGAATATCGGATACCGAAATACTGGCATGTGGACGAACCGACTGCCCTGGCAGCAGAAATCATGAGACACCAGATGCTCTGCGAGGACCTCATTGCGTTTGAGCCGCCCGAGGTTGACGACGAGCACATCGCGTTGTCGCTGCGACCCACAGAGGCTTTCTTCGACAGAGTTCATGAGATACAATCTGTCAAAAAGGCCCCTTCAGGGACATCAAAAACCGATGACAAAGACTCGGATGGGTTTTCCCCAACTTTAGTTATCGTAGGCTTGCTGGGCTTGTCCATGCTGATTGCCCAGTCGCAATCCAAAACAACGAAGCGCTGAACACGACATGCACCAAAAACGGCGGTGCCCCGCGAGTGGATGGACTCGGGGGAGCCGCCGTCATCAGGCGTGAATGCGTTCTATTTCTTTCACGGGACACGGAAGCACGGCCGCGCTCGCTTGAAGCGCGTGCAAGCGTGGCTATTCCCACGCCCGCCATCCGACCATCCCCCAACCAATACCACGCATAAGCAGGACTTTCCGCGCTTACTGCTTAGCTGTCTTTATCCAGCAGCATACGCAAGCACGGCCGGTCGCACCCACCACTCGGCCACGCCCGACCAATATCACACGCAGAGCAGGGCCTTCTCCACCCGCCGTGCAGTCATATCCATCCAGCGGCGCACGTGAACAGGATGTCCCGAAAGCGCATGGGCCCAAGGGCACTGCCGCTACTCGCTCGCAACCCCCGCAACCGCAGGCGCCTCAGACTGCGCATGGGCGCGCTTGTCGCGGATGGCCTTCCATACGCGCAGCACGGCGTAGGCAACCACGAGCACCACGTACACCACGAAGCTCGCGACGCCCTTGCCCGATCCGCCGAAGGCAGAACCGCCCAGGAAGAAACCGACATGCACAATGTAGAGGGCGACCATGAGGTAGGCGAAGCGCTGGATGTTCTTCCAGACCTTCGGGTTCATGCGGGCACGCACACTCTTAAACGACGTCACGCCAAGCACGATGAAGATGACGCCAAGCACAAGCGCCACGGAAATCGAGGCCACCACGTTGGCCTTGAGGTGCGAGCCGGCAAACAGGCGCGTCAGATAGCTGGGCAGGAACACAAACAGATGGCCCAGGATGAAAATGAGCGACAGGATCGAGAGCTCGCCGCGCACGGGACGCCACTTGCGCTTGAGGGCGCTCGTGTTGTCCAGGCAGCCCGTGAACATGACAATGGCAAGCAGGAAGGACGAGAGATAGCCCTTCTGCAGCACGAACGTGATCTCACGGCAGTTGTTGAGGTCGACGCCTGTCCCAACTGCGATGACGTACACGCCCACGATGACAAGAGCAGCCAGGTAGAACGGCGTGGGATGCGCCTTGAGGGGCTTTGCAAGCGGAAACGCCAGCAGCAATGCAATGACAAGCGAGACAACAAGCGCAATCAGGTCGGCAGAGCCCATGCTACGCCACCGCCTTTTCATGCGGAACGTCATGGACACCGCAGGCACCGGCCTCAGCGCCGTCTGCCTCCTCAGGCAGTCCTGCGCCCACCTTCAGCTGCTCGGCAACCTCGGCAAGCAGGTCGCGGCTCTGCTCGGCTGCACCCAAAACCACCAGGAGCATGCCCGTGTAGAACGTCGTCTTGGCGTACTCGCGCGCCGTCTCGTACAGGTTGCCCACCCAATTGAGCAGGTGCGCGTCGATGAACTCAACCTGGCGGACAACGTTTGCCGCCAGCGCCTCGGCATCGCCGGCCCCAACAAGCTCGGCGGCCTTGCGGCTCATATGGGCGACGTACTCGAGCTCAAACGCCAGGTGGTCCTCCGGCTCGTGCAGGTCGGGGTTCACCTTGAAACCGTCGGCGGCGAAGCGGCGCACCACGTCGTCGCGCGAGGCCTGCATCATGAGGTGACCTTCGCTCGTGAAGACCGACTCATAAGGCACAGCGGTCATCTTGTCGCTACCAAAGACGCCGGCAGCCAAGAACACGCGGGCATACTCCACGGCGAGCTGCGTGCGGATATCGGTGGAAGCGAAGTTGAAGAAGCGCCTCACCTGGGCATACCCGCGGTCGAGCGTTTCATTGTCTGTCTCGCTGGGCCACTGCTGCCCCTTGAGCGCCGCGATGGCCTCCTCGTTGAGCTCGCGGAACAGCATCTGCGAGAGAAACGTGTAGGTCTGCTCGCTCGCGGCAAGGTACTCGGCGAACTCTTGCTTGGTGATCATGATGCACTCTCCCTATCCCTTAGTCTGCTCAAATAACTTGCGCAAAGAGCTTCACTGCGTGCGGCACCGAAGCATTGCCGGCCGGTCGAAGCAAAATTCTTTGCGCAAGCACGTACAACCCGAGATACTGCCGCGTTTTGGGGGTTCGTGTATCAATACAAAGGGCATTTCACCCTCGCAGGCATGCATTGTTTTTCAAGCAAAAGTTCCACTCATAAGAAAAGCCCAGCTAGATGCGACTGCCATATTTTCGACAAACGCCCTCTTGAAGCCAAGGCCCTCCCAGTGGCCTGAAAACCTGATACACGAACCCCCTTTTTGCGGCAGTATCTCGACTTTTTTCTGCACTGGTGACGCATGAGGGCGGGCGGACACCCAATCCGCGCCACCCCAACTCGTTCCAGGCGTGCCGGCCAGTCAAATCACCAACTGACACGCCTGGATAACCCTAAAGTAAAACCTTAGAAGTCGAGCGAACCCTCAGTCGTGACGTACTTGTCTTCCTTGTTGACCGTCACCACAAGGTCCTCGTAGCGCCACTCGCCGAACTTGGGCGAAAGGATGTAGCACGTGAGCGGGCCGTTGCCGTTGTCGGGCAGCTGATGGACGGACTCGGGGTCAGCCGCCGCCAGGGCCTTGCTCGCATCGGACTCGGGGTCGTCGAGGTCGCCGAAGAAGCGGGCCTTGCCGGGGCAGTTCTTGACGCACGCGGGCTTCTCGCCCTCGGCGCGCAGGTCCTTGCAGAGGTTGCACTTCTGCACAACGCCCAGCTCGTCGTTGTAGTCACGGACGCCGTAGGGGCAGGCATCCATGCAGAGCCGGCAGCCAATGCAGGCTTCCTCGTTCACGAGAACCACGCCGTCTTCCTCATCACGGTAGGAAGCACCCGTGGGGCACACGTTGATGCAGGGGGCATCGGTGCACTGCTGGCACTGCTTGGAGAGCCACCACGTCTTGACGTTGGGGAACTCGCCGTAGGGCTCCACCTGGTACAGCTTGTTCCAGTGATGACCCAGGGCCACGCCGTTCTCCATCTTGCACGCCAGCTCGCAGCTGTAGCAACCAATGCAGCGATCCAGGTTGATGACCAGGCAGTTACGCGCCATAGACGGCATTACCTCCTCCGGTGTTCTCCGAGGGCTCAGGCAGCCACGGAGTGAAGTCTGTCGGGTCGGTCCACACGCCCTCAGGCGCAGAGTCGGCCTTGGTGATGTTGATCTGAACGCCGCGCAGCACGTAGGTGCCGTAGACGTCGCTGAACGGGCACTCGTCGTTGTTCTGCGTCAGCAGGTTGATGTTCATGGCCTGCCAGGCGCGGTTGGGGTCATCGGAGTCGAGAAGCCCGGGGAACCAGTAACGCTCCTGGTAGATGACCTTGGGGGCAACGGACTTGGTGACGCGGGCGAGACCCTGCGTGCGGCCACGCTTGCTCTCGAGCCACAGCCAGTCACCGTCCTCGATACCAATCTCGGCAGCCGTCTCGGGGTTGATCCACGTCTCGGGCACCGGGCAGAGCTCGCGGTTCCAAGGAGCGTTGCGAACCGTGCCGTGGTGGAAGAACGGGATGCGGCCCTGGGTAAGCGTGTAAGGGTAGGCCGGATCGTAGCCCGGGTCGCCCTCGACGGGAGACTCGTAAGGCTCCAGGTAGTAGGGCAGCGGGTTGTAGTTGTTGGAGAGCGGGAACACGTCGGTCGCCGGCTCCATGGTGCCCTTGCCATCGATGGAACCCGTGAGGCCGAGCAGGATGTTGCCGTCGAAGTAGGGCTCGCAGCGCTTCGAGGTGGTGTGGAAGCCCACAGGCAGGCCCGTCTCCTCGTCGGTGAAGAGGTGGGAGTTGTAGGACTTCTCGGCATACTCCTCGATGGTCTGGTACTCGCTGGGGGCCTGAGCTTCGAAGGTCTTCCAGTCCCAGTCCTCGGTGCCGTAGTAGAAGCTGCCCACGAAGTAGCCCACGTAGTCCATGTACTCCTCGTAGGTCTTCCAGTAGGTGCCGTAGAACTTGCCGGCAACTTCCGGATCGAAGGAGTCGATGGCGCGCTTGTGGCCACGCTTGGCGAGACCGGCGGCCAGCCAGGACCAGTGCATGCACTCGTCGACGGCCTCGTAGAGCTGCGTGCAGGCACGACGGATGCCGTAGGTGTTGAGACGGTCCTGAGCGTAGTTGGTCTCAAGCCACTCGGCCGTGGGAAGCACGTAGTCGGCCAGGCACACGCTCGTCGTGGTCCAGTGCATGTACATGTGAACGTTGAGCTCGGTGGTCATCATGGCATCGTAGAAACGCTGGGCGTTGCCGATCATGGCCAGCTTGTTGCCGGAACGCTCGATCCAGATGCGCGGACGGTAAGGCTCGCCGGTCTCGATGGCCTTGAGGACCGTGGGGATATGCGAGGCAAGCCAGTGGCCCAGACCCTTGTGCTCGGTGTAGCCAAGACGTGCGTTGGCCTCTTCCTCGGGCATGCGCAGGGGATGGTCGGGGTGGTGCAGGCCGAATGGCTGAACGACGTAGTTGCAGGGCTCAACGTAGCAGGGACGGTCCTGGACGATGGAGCCGGGCTGACGAATGCAGCCCATGAGGATGTCGAGGATGGCGTCACCCTGCGCGGCCTGCGCGGAGTTGATGGTCTGGTCGGTGGCGACGCCCAGGGACACGCCGGCGTTGGGGCAGCCCTCGACGTAAATCTTGATAGCTTCCTCAATCTTGTCGGCCTCGAGCCAGCACACCTCGGCGGCCTTCTCGAGAGTCCACTCGCTCACATGCTCCTTCATGATCTGGAACGCGGTGCGGGCGGTCTCGCCGTTGGGCAGCTCGTAGGAGCCGAACATCTCGGGGTCGATGGAACCTTCAGCGGGGAACGGGTAGGGCATGGCGACAGCGGAGTTCGTCTTCTTGTCCCACACGACGTACTCGTCCCCGGTGCCCAGACCCAGCTCGGAGGCGCGGTAGGTGAGGCGGGTGTCCTCATGCACGAGGAAGGGCAGGTTCGTCCACTCGCGGCAGAAGTCGTGATCCCACAGCTCGTTCTCGATGATGTAGTTGATCCAGGCGAGCATGAGCGCCACGTCGGTGCCGGGACGGATGGGGAGCCACACATCGGCGCGGGCAGCGTCGGGGGTAAGACGGGGGTCGATGACGACCGTCTTCATGCCGGCGTTGCGCAGGTCGGTGACCGCGCGACCGGTGGAGCCGGTGCCGTGATAGGAAGGACCGACGCCCCACATGACATAGGACTTCGTGGGGGTGCACTTGTCCTCAGGCAGCAGGCCGGGCAGGTAGACCTCAGTGACAGGGCCGTCGGCAAGCGAGGTGTCGGCCGTGCCGTTGAGGCAGAACTCCATGTGGTTACGCGGCAGGTAGCACTGGGCGCAGCCGGGCTCGAAGAAGTTGCCGCCGCCCCACACGGACAGGAAGCGTGCCGGCGAGAAGAACTGGGGGTTGCCGCCGCCACCCGTGGAGCAGACGAGGGACTTGGGGCCCTCCTTCTGGTAGTACTCCCACATGACGTCGCAGATCTCGTCGATGGCCTGCTCCCAGGAGATGCGCTCCCACTGGTTGGAGCCGCGCTCGCCAATGCGCTTCATGGGGTACTTGATGCGGTTGGGGTTGTAGAGCGCCTGAATGCCGGCGAGACCCTTGGCGCACACGCCGCCCTTGTTCATGGGGTCGTCGGGGTCGCCCTCGAGCTTGACGACCTTGCCGTCCTTGACGTGAGCGATCACGCCGCAGTTGTTAAGACATGCGCGGCAAATCGTACGCAGCTTCTTGACCTCGCCTTCCTCTGCCTTCGCCGGAGTGGCGGCAAGCAGGTTCGGGGCGACGTTCGTCGCCATTGCGACGGCTGCAGCCCCGAAGGCGGCCAGGTTGACGAAGTCACGCCTGGTGATAGTCGACTCTGCCAAAACTTCCTCCCTCTATCACGGTTGAACGTACATATACAAACCCGCAGGTACACGGGGTGGAACCAAAATGAAAGTGGAGATGCGCGTTAATCGCGCAGGAAAATGCCGCGTTTGCGACACCATGCCCGCCCTTTGAACGCGGTTGCCGTAGTGCGTCAGCTGCAAGGCGAATTGAGGCGTGGCGTACTCAGGTACGTGAGCCTCAATCCAACGCCGCAGATGCCGTGCTACAGCAGGCGCCTACAAGAGCTGACGCCCCGCCTCCGTAATCTTCCAAGCACCGTCACGCCACTCGATGCCGCCGGCACTCTCCAGTGCGTCGAAGAAGTACTGGGGGTAGACGGTCTTGTGGCCCTGGGCGTTGGGCTGCAGGGGCTCAAGCTCCGTGATCTGCGCCTCGATGTCCTCGCGAGAAGCGCCATCCTCAGAGCTGCAGGCCCACAGAATCGCGTTGAAGACCTCGCTGTAACCAGGGCGATCCTCATAGAGGGCGTGCATCGTGGCGCCGGGAGCATAGGCGTCGCGCAGGTCCTCGCCCTTCTCGGTGAGCGCGAGACGCACCTCGACCTGGACGTCATCGGGCAGGCTCTCGTCGGTCTGGGCGGCCTCAAGCGTGCCTTCATATGCCTCGCCATTGATGAAAACCTGCTCGGCGAGCATGCGACGACGCACGAGGATGTCCACGACAGCTGCGGGGGTGCGACCAAAAGAGGTGTGCCACTTCTCCTGCGCTGCAGTCTCGAGCTCCTCACGCTTTTCGGAATCGCCCGCCTGCTCAAAAAAGCCCAGCAGAACCATCACCGGCTTCTTCAGGTGCGGGTTGTCTTTGATAAGGTCATGCTCTGTCATCTAACGTGCGCCTCCCTGCGAGTGAGTTCAGCTGCACAGATGCGTGCAGAGAACCTGCCTGCCTTCCCGCGCCGCCGGTTTCGCGCTGCGTCTTGCACGTCCGTGTGGAACGTGCCATCGCTTGCGTATCTCCGTGGCGCAATTCGTACACTACAGACCCACCCCAGGGTGAGCGCATGGTCTGTGGGGTGGCGAATCGACACTCACCATGGGTGAACCGCCGATAATCACTCGCAGGAAAAGTGACTAGTCAATTGTCATTTGAGCAGGTAGATGACATTTTTTAGCATCTGTGCAAAACAGCGAGATGATGGCAGACCCATCAGACGCACCGTGACATGCAGAATTCGCTGCATGTCAACACGCAACTGACTGCAATGTATGAGCGTATTTCGGTGTGGGATAAAGGAAGGCATGAGGCAGGTCGTGGAGCGCGGTCCGAAAAAGGGCCGGCCGAATAAACGGCTGCACGCACCTTGTTGCAAGATAAGATGCGGAAATGAGACAGAAGCACTAGTCCGATCCCCAGAGAAGACACCTGAAAAGGAAGCTGGGTCTGTTTTGCTGTGGGTTAGAAAAGACCGGGGGTTTGCTCGCCCACAGCGCACGCATAACCTCGCTAAAGCGGAGCGGAGCAACGCTACGACGCCGCAGTGGCTTTGCGCGCCAAAAACCGCTGATCCCTCCCGCGATTGACGAGAGGGGTCAGCCAGGCAAACAAGAAGATTATGGCAATAGAAGCAAGGCAGCAGTGAGCCCGTTGCAGGTTCACGGCTAGACCTTCTGTACAACACTCGTCCTGCCGCGCAGGCACCGCAGCATTCAGGGCTTCAGGCAGCAGGGGCAACGAAACAACCCGCACACAGCAGCCCTCAATACTGGAGTTTGAATGACTGTTGAAGCGCGTCGTCGACAGAATAAATGGCACACAGCAGCCCTCAATGTTGAAACTTGGATGATTGGAGCCCGGATGACAAGGGAGCGCACGAAGAGACGCCGGACAGACAAACAGCGCCTCGCAAGATTGGAGCCCGGACGGCAGCCGCACAGCCGCCTAGCTGCGCCGTTTGAGCAGGTATACCGACCTTACCCCCGTGCGAGCTTCTCCAGAAGCTCCTTGCGCGAATGGACGTCGAGCTTGGTGTAGATAGACCGAATATGGCTGCGCACGGTGTTCTTGGAAATGATGAGGTCCTCAGCAATCCAGTTGGCCGAACGTCCCTGGGCAAAGAGCGACATGATCTGCGCCTCGCGAGCCGAGATGCCAACGTTCTCGGGGATCGCGGCGATGCAGGCCTCAAGGGCGTCGAGATTCAACGCAAGGGACTCGGGGTCAAGCAGGGCACCGGCGGCCGCCCCGTCCGAACGCGCAGCGCAAGATGACCCGACAGCACCAACCGCATTGCCCAGGCGGGCATCGCAAGGCAACCCGGCAGCGGCTGACACAGAATATCCAGCCTGATGGGGTGCATGCATCGAGCCGACGTCGGCGCAAGCGGCCTCACCATGCACAGCGAATGCACCGCCACGGCCCGCGACGAACCCGCCAGCCACAGACATCTGGTCTTCTCCCCTGCCCTGCGCCGCAACCGAGCCGTCGCGCTTCCAGGTGAAGATGAACTTGATGTCGGCATCGGTGAACACGAAGGCAAAGAGCGCCACGATGGCAAACATGAGTGCCGCAGTGACCACCAGGTGGGCCGAAGGCGAGTCGAACAGATGCGCGCACGAGATGCCCAGGCCCCACGAAGCCGCGCTTGCCCCCAGGTAGACGGCCTGACCAATGCCGAAAGCGCGCACCGGTGAGAATCCAAAGCGAAAAGCGGTGTAGGCCATGAGACAGGTGAACATCATCCAAAGGAGCTCTTTGCCGATTCCCAGACAGATGAGGTTGACCCCGAAGGCCGAAGCGAAGATGACGGCCACACCGAGCACCACGAGCATCGCGTAGACTCGGCGCACCGCACGCACAAGATCGCCCGTGTTGATCATGAAGCATATGGCAAGAGAGGCCATGAAGACGGCAAACGCCGTAACGGCACCGGTCTGGGCAAAGCCGTCATCGGGCATAGAGGCGCAAGCGATACCGCGCGCAAAACCAGCAGTGACGGCAACGAGCGCAGCCGCCAGCACGAGACGCACGAAGGAGCGCATGCCGGGGGCGCGACGGCCACCGTGCTCTCGAGCCACAAGAAGCTCGTCAGCGGGAAAGGGGTCGTCTCCGGGCATGATGTAGAGCAATGCACTCACCAGCGGCAACGCCGCGATGAAAAACGGCTGCCAAGTGAGCGGGATGCCGCTTCCCATGAAGAAAAGAAACGCCGTAAACATGAGGGAGATGGAGCCTGCCGTAAGCACCTCGCGACCGCCGAGCGTACCGTACACCTCACCCGTCTTGAGCGCCAAAATCGAGGTGCCGATACCAGTAAGCAAGGCTCCCAGCTCAAACATGGGAAACCCAGGAGCCATAGGGGCAAACGCAATAAGGAGACTGCCGAGAACTCCCAGGCAGCTCACCGCCACAACAAAGTGGCGCCGTGACATAAGAGGCGTGACCTTGCGCCAGAAAGCCGCCGCAAGAAGCAATGTGCACATGATGGCAGGCGTCGAACACAAATACATCGAGCCCACCTGGCGTGCGAACAGGGCGTCATCAGGCCAGAAGGCATACAGACCCGTGCCCGTATAGCACAGCCAAATCCACGCCCACCAAGCACCAAGGCCCAGATAGCGCAGGTAAGGCCACTGTTCGGCCAAATGAGACATGCCCTCGGCGTATTTTGAAGCCATCCGTTGCGGCACGGCCAATCTCCTTCTCCCCATGACAGAAACCACCGACACCGGACACAAACGCCCAGCTTCAGCAGCAATTCCGCCAAACATGGCAGCACGAAGGCCGACATGTACAGCACGCAATGACAATAGCAACGCAGCAGGCAACAGCCAAGAAACACCGGGTAGCCCACGAGCTGAAACAGAGCCTACCCTTCAAACACAGAAACGATATGGCAGAAAACACCGGACAGCCTGCCAAACGAAGCGCCATCGCACTCTCTAATCAGCTTCGAACCCCACGACGTATCAATCAAGGCATGTCGCCTTGTCATGTAGCATGGCAGCGATGAACAAGACCGTACGACCGCACACAACCTGCAGCATGCCGCCTTCTCAGGTGGCACGACAACCGCACTCCTTGCAAGTCCCACTGTTCCATACCTATAGCCTGCTCGTGAGCTGTCCGTTCAAGTAGCCATTCACCTTGCAGGCCCCGCTGTTCCATACCTATAGCCTGCCAGCGCAAGAAAAATGGCCGATACTGCCGCATTTTCGCCCATCGTGTATCACGTTTTTGGCCAAGAAGGCCCCTATCAGCATGCAAATAGGGTCACTTTCCGTCCAAAACCAGTTGAAACCGTCGGATTTCCCCTTCAAACACGGGTTTCTGCCAATCCTCATCCCATCAATTTGATACACGATGCCTGTTTTTGCGGCAGTATCGGCCACTTTTTCTGCTTTGCCCAATCCTCTTGGCGGGACTGCGGCGCAGTGGTAGGCTCCGTCCCATGGATACCGTTCTTTGTCTCAGGTCGGCCTGGGAATACTGGCATGCGGCACGCGTTACCGACGACCCCCAGCTACGGGCCGACCCTGTCGCACGACGCAAGCCATTGAGCATGCCTCGGTCGCGCGCCACCCTTGTTCCCTCGCATGCGCCCACTGCCGCCGAACTATCAGCACTGCAACGAGGATTTGAGCGGTTCGGAGCTTTGAAACTTGCTGACGGCATTCATGAAATCCCTGGTATTACAAATCCGGTCCATATCCTTGTCGCCCCAGGGGCGTCCCGTCGACCCATTGAAGGTTGCGTCATCCATCAGGCGCATGTGCCCCTGGCCACGGGGTCCCTTGTATGGATTGAAAACGGCCTCATGCTCAGTTCCCCAGAACATCTGTATCTGCAGGCCGCCGCAAGGCTTGACCGACTCGAGCTCACATGGTTCGCCAGCGAACTATGCTCGGTCTTCTCCCTGCATCCTGATGACGCAGGCACACTCGCACCCGCCCGCCCCCTTACAACGCTCAAAAAGCTTTCTGACTACATAATGGAGGCTTGCAAGTCCAATCCCTATGGCTGCAAGAAAGCTCTGGCTGGACTCGTATATGCAGTTGAAGGCGCGGCATCACGCCGTGAGATTGCCTGTGCGCTGCGGATGTGTGTGCCTAGGTCATGGGGCGGACGCGGAATTCCAAAACCCGTGCTCAATTACGGCCTCACGATTGACAAGCGCCATGCCGCCGTGCACGGTTGGCAACACGTCTCAGTTGACATCGCATGGCCCCAAGCCCAGCTCGCCATGGAATACGACAGCGACGCCTACCACCTTGATCCCCGTCGTAGGGCACGTGACAACGACAAACGCGCCGCTCTCGAACGAATGGGCTGGCGAGTACTCCCCTTCTCAACCAAGCAATTTGACTCCATCGCCATGTCGGACGACACGTTCCGACGCATTGGTACCTACTTGGGAATCAAAGACCGCTCGGGCGAAAGCCGCTATGACTGGCAGGCGCGTCGAAGTCAGCTCATGGCACGCCTTTGGCGTCTGTGCAGCAGCGGAATCGAGCTCTAGGGCCAGCATCCGCCTCAATGCGGCCCGGTCTCACACCCACGACCCAATTGCAACCATGCGGCGTCTCGGACGATGATTCACATCGGTCGCGCCAGATGGAACATTGCACCCATCAGCCCAAAATGGCTCTTACGGCACGTTCGAATCGAAGCAGACAGCCAGCGACACCCCGCCATGCTTTCCATCGCCTCGGACTTGGGCGTCCCCATCCGCAACGACGCTCGCGACTTTGACCTTCGTCTCCCGGCCGTATCTCACGCGCGACTTCCCCACGCCCAGCATGGCCGCCCTCTCCAAACGAAAAGACCCCCAGGAAGGACTCCGATACCGGGCGACTTCCTGGGGGTGCATGTTTTTTGCAAGGCCTATCTGGCCAGTCGTGCGTAACGTGCAAGCAGAGGCCTTAGACCTCCATCGACACGTCCTTCTTGAGGACCTTGGTGAGAACCAGGTAGTACACGGCACCGCACACGATCCAGATGAGACCCATGGTCTTGGACAGGCTATCGAGGTTGAACCACACGTAGGCGATGATCAGGAAGCCAACGAGCGGCAGAATCAGGTGCCTGCCCACGTTGCCGGTCCTCTTCTTGTAGAAGAAGTGCCAAATGATGGTGAGGTTCAGCATCATGAAGGCAGTCAGTGCACCAAAGTTGACCAGGCGGCTGATGGCGTCGACACCGAGCTGCTCAAAGACGGTCACGAGGATGATGGAGAGGATACCCACAAACAGAGCCGCCACGTAAGGGGTCTTGTAGGTGGGGTGAACCTTGGCCAGGGCCTTGGGCATCATGCCGTCGCGAGACATGGCGAACAGGATGCGGCTGATGGCGGTCTGGGCGGCCAGGGAGTTGAAGATGCCCCAGGCAATGGCGGTCGCCAGGGCGCACAGGCCATACAGGAACTTGCCACCGGCGATAGAGGCAACCAGGTAGAAGCCGTTATCAGGGTCATCGGCAAAGACGGAGCCGTCGGGACACAGGCAACCGGCGATGTAGGTCTGGGCCATGAAGAGCACGCCCACCAGCATGAGGGAGCAAATCATGGCGCGGCCCGGGCCCTTCTTGGCGTCCTTGGCCTCCTCGGAAAGGGTCGAGATGGCGTCGAAGCCCATGAAGGACAGGCAGCCCAGGGACACAGCGCCCATGACGAGGGGCAGGCTGAAGGTCTCCGCGTTGTAGAAGGGCTTCAGGGTGAAGCCGTTGCTCATGGGATCGGTGGCCAGCCACCAGATGCCCATGAAGAGGAAGATGCCGAGAACCAGCAGCTCGCCCACAAGCGCGATGCGGTTCAGCATGGCAGTCAGCTCGATGCCGCGGATGTTGACGAAGGTGTTGATGAGCACAAACAGAAGGCCCCACACAATGGTGGGAATCTGGGGCACCAGGCCGTGCATGGCAACGGAAGCCACGACGTACAGCAGGGTGGGAACCAGCAGGTAGTCGAGCATCATTGCCCAGCCGCCCATGAAGCCCCAGCCACAGCCGACGCCACGGCTGCCGTAGCCGTAGACCGAGCCGGACACGGGGAACTCCTGCGACAGGGTGGAGTAGGAAATGGCGGTGAAGATCATGGCAATCATGCCGATGAGGTAGACCAGGGCAGGCATGCCGCCGGAATCCTGGAAGACACCGCCGTAGATGCCGAAGGGTGCGATAGGCACCATGAAGATGAGGCCGTACACCAGCATGTCCGGCAAGGTCAGGGCTCGCTTGAGCTCCTGCTTGTAGCCCATCTCTTCAAGGGCTTCCTCAGAAGCCTGGACGCTCGAGGCCGCAGGGGCTTTCTCGTCAGTCATTGTTGCTCCTCGTAGTGATATGTATTAGAGCTCGAAGCCGTATGCAGACAGAACGTACTTGGGAATCTCGTAGCGAACGGTCTTCTCGGGATCAACGACCTGGCAAATGCGCAGGTCAGCCACGAGGGAGAGCAGCATCGTGAGTTCGTCCTTGGGGGCACCGGTGCGGCTGTGCAGCAGCTCCAGCATGTCATGGACAACGATGTCGCACGCCTCGTCGAGCGTCGCTGCCGAAGCGATGCACACAAGGTGCGTCTCGTTCTCGAGGATCGGGTTGGAGATCTTGAGCTCGGGCAGAGAGGTCAGCGTGACCGTGGCGTAGCCGGCAATCTCGGCACCGGAGACGCCAATCTCGCCGTCGCCCATGCAGGCGTGCATGTCGCCGCAACCGAAGAGGGCGCCGTCGCAAGCGACGGGGAAATACAGGGTGGCGCCGGCGGTGATGGCGGTGTTGTCCATGTTACCGCCGTGGCTGCCGGGGGTGCCGCAGTTCACAGGCTCGCCCTCGGGAGCGACGCCGATAACACCGATCATGGGGCGCAGCGGCAGCGAAAGCTTGTCGTTCCAGACGACTTCGTCCTTGGTCACCTTGCAGAATGCCGTGCTCCAGCCCTCAAGGATGTCGCCGCAGATGCCCTCGTCCTTGCCCGTGCAGCAAGCGGCCTGCTCGTCGAACTCGATGGACTCGATCTTGACCTTGAGCGTGCCGCCCTTGACGGCGCCGCTCACGTAGATGGGGCCCGTGGCAGGGTTGATGCGGTCCCAGTCGATGTAGTCGAGCTTGTCCTCGGGACCCTGAAGCTGGTTGCCGAAGCAGTCCTTGGTACGGATGCGAACGGTGTCGCCCGACTCAACGGTCAGCGCAGGCTCGAGATCTTGCGCAAACGCGTAGATAACTTTCTCATCGCTCAGTTCAATCATGTTTCCCCCTCTTTCCTATCCCTTTTGTCGCCTGCCCATAACAGGTAGGGGACATCTTAGCATCCGTCCATAGGCTATTTCCTACTCGTTTCATAGTTAATGATTTATTTTTCCTGGTAAGAGCGCCAAAAAAGAACCGGAAGCCTGTTTTGTCCAGCTAGATATACCTGTAGACAAAAAACTGGCCCCAGAAATGTTCCGAGGCCAGTCTCATGGAATGTTAATCATGAAACAGAAAGGCGGCGAGCCTGCTTCTTGACGTACATCGCGAGCCGCTCAATCAGCCGGTGTCTCAATATGGACTCGCCTCCCGCACGATCCCCACACCCGGCACGCAAAGGAGGCGCGCCCCACATCGAGACGCGCCCCCATTCACAAATACTCGCAAGCACCCTATGTTACAGCCCTGTCGCAGCCCGACGGGGCCGCTCGCATCGGCTCTTACGCGTCGAACCTGCCGTCGGCCAGGTCATGGCCGAGCAGATAGCCGTAAGTGATGCAGTTGATGCCGTAGCAGTTGCCGGGGATGGCAAAGTTGTAGTTGTTGGCGTACATGTTGCCCGTCATGTGGCCCACGTTGAAGAGACCAGGCAGCGGGGCGTCGTTCTCGTCGCACACCTGCATGTCGCAGTTGGTGTTGAGGCCGCCCATGACGGTCATCATCATGGCGTAGTTGCGGGCGGCGTAGAAGGGACCCTCGGGCTCGATCGGGATGAGGAACTGGGCAGCCTTGTGGAAGTCCTCGTCGACGCCCTTGTCGCACAGCTCGTTGTAGCGGTCGACCACAGCCTGCAGCTTCTCAGCGTCCAGGCCCAGCTGCTCGGCGAGCTCAGCGATGGTGTCGGCCTTGAAGTAGCTGCCGGACTCGATACCGGCCTCCCACTTCTCAATCATCTCGTCGGCCGTGGAGGCAGGGGTCTCGTAGCGCTTGCCGAAGGTGCGCCACTCGTAACCAGCGTCAATGATGGCCTGGGCGAAGTTGGCCGTCCAGATGCCGAAGGCGACATGACCGGGCTGCGTGATGAGGTGGTTGGCGGCGTAAGGAGCGGAGATGTCCTCACGCTGGTAACGCTCGGTGTTCATGTTGACGTTGAGGCCCTGGTGGAAGCCGAGGGGCTCGAAGGAGCCGCCCCAGGCACCCTGCATCATCGGGGCGACGGAGGTGTGCTGCCAGGCAGCGCCCACCCACAGGCCCATCTTCTGGCCATCGCCGGGATACAGGCCCGTGAGAGCGAAACCGCGGTTGTAGTCGGTCTCGGCATCCTCGAGACCCACGATCGGCAGAATCTGGGGGCAGTACTTGGCGATCATCTCCTTGTTGGCAGAGAAGTCACCAGTGGCAAGGACGATGCCCTTGTGGCCCACGAACTTCACGTAGCTGCCGTCGGCCTTCTGGGCCACGACGGCGACCACGCGGCCGGTCTCCTCGTCACGAACGAGCTGCTTGGCCACAGTGTCATAGATGATGGTCGCGCCCTGCTCGAGAGCATAGGCCTCCATGGCCTCGACGGCATTCTGCTGGCCGGTGGAAGCGCTGGCAGTGTCGTCGCCCTTGGCGCCGAAGCCGATGGCGTAGTCGGGGCCGTTGTCCAGGCGGTTGTCGGACTCCAGGAACACTTCGACGTCCTTGCTGCGGACGATGTCGATGCACCAGTTCATGGCCTCTTCGGAGTTGTTGTAGCCGCGCATCCACATCTTCTGGTCGATGGTGAAGCTGGCGGCGCGCTCCTCATGGTAGAAGAAGTCGACCGGGTCGAGACGGTCGATGCCGTACTCCTCGACGACCTTGTTGTAGGCCGAGAAGTTGGAGCCGCCACGGGAAATAGGCTGGCTGGAGGCGGAAAACAGCGTGACGCTTGCGCCCTTCTCGGCGGCAGCGGCAGCGGTGCAGATGCCGGCCATGCCAGCGCCCACGACGATGATGTCGTCCTCAACGACCTCGGCGATGTCCTCGTCGGCGATGGGGTCGGGGGCAATCTCGAAGCTCCACTTGGGCAGGCCGTTCTTCAGGCTCACGACATAGGAGTCGTCCACGCCAACGCCCTCCTGGGCACCCGAGGTAGCCTTCTCCTCGGCCTCGTTCATGGCGTCAGAAGTGTCGGCGGAGGTGGAGGTGGCGGCCAGGGCAGTGCCGGCACCCATTGCGGCGACGGCGGCAGCGCCGGAAGCGGCCAGGAAGTTGCGGCGAGACAGTTTGCTCATGCGAAAACCCCTTTTCTTTATTCGTTCCTCAGTCACGCGCACCCGGCTCCCACCGGCATGCGCGCCTTGACAAAACCGATTCTAGGCACTGGCACGAGCATGCGTGAGCAGCTAAACTAGGCGCAGGCGCAAGTGGGAGTTGCGCCTATCGGGGGAACACCATACGAAAGCGAGGGTCAGCCATGGAGATACGCGACCTCAAATATGCACTTGCCGCCTACGACACCGGCAGCTTTGCCCGCGCAGCCGAGGCGCTCTTCGTCTCGCGACAGGCGCTCAGCCAGGCAGTGCATAGGCTCGAAGAGGAGATCGACGTGCCGCTCTTTGAGGTCGCCGATGGAAACCGCCTGGTCAGCACGCCGGAAGGTGCGATTTTCCTCGCTCAGGCACGCCCCGTGACCGAGGCGTTCGACGAGCTCGCACGCGCCTATCCCTCCTCCCGCGACGCACGCGGCGGCACGCTCACGCTGGCGCTCGCCACCGGCGCGGCACTTTCGCTGCCAGCGGATTTTTTCTCTCGATTTGCCGAGCGCGAAGCAGACCTCGTACAGGAATTCGAGGAAGGCAACACCGAAGGCGCCCTCGACATGCTTGAGAGCGGCAGGGCCGACGTAGCGCTCGTGGGATCGTGCCCATCGCTTCTCGACCCCGCGCATTTCGAGCGAGCCCTCGTCGTGGCCACGGGACTCTGGCTGGCCGTGCCCCTGGACAACCCCCTGGCCAGCAAAGAGCGCCTCACCCTTGCCGACCTCGACGATCAGCGCCTCGTCACCGCTGGCAGGCTCAACCACCTGCACCGCTACATCGTCAAAGCCTGCGAAGCAGCGGGCATGCATATCGAAATACCCGCCACATCCTCGAACCCCGACATGCTTGTGCAACTGGCCCGCAAGAACGATGCGCTGTGCTTCGCCTTCCCGGCCCGCATCACCGGCGGCGAGACGCGTCACCCCGAAACCAAAATAATCCCGCTCGACACACCTGAATCGGCCGCCTTCGGCACCTACGCTGTGCGTCGCCGAGACTCGCGCCGCACACCGGCGGCACGACGCTTCTGGGTCTACGCCTGCGAACAGGCAGAATCAGGCCGGCAGTAAGGTCTCGGGTAAACCGCGGCAGGCCCGCCCAGCTCAATAGACCTGCCCAGCTCAGCAGGCCCGCCTAACCCAGCGGTCCCTCCCAACCCAACAAACGCACGGCGGTCCTCTCCCATCCCAGCCCATCTGTGTGCTCTCTGTAGCGACTCGACGACGCCGTACAAGCCGCCTGTCTCTAGTGGCAATCTTTTACACGCTAATTAGTTTCTAGTGTAAGGTTGTTCTAGTGGAAACAAACGATCCCTATATCGAGCTCTCCCACGAGCTGTTTGAGCAGCTCACACGCCTGAGACGCGGCATGCACCCCAGCACGCGCAACTCCATGCGCGGCGAGATGGCCGTGATACGCGCACTGCATCTCGCCACGGTTGCCGGGGAGGCCGACCTCACCCCCTCCCAAATCGCCGAATGCTCACACCTCACCCCCGCCCGCGTGGCCAACGTGCTGCGCGCGCTCGAGGAAAAAGGCTGGATTGAGCGCTCGCACGACACCGAGGACCGCAGGCGCGTGACCGTGACCCTCACCGAGCAGGGCGAGGCAGAGCGAGCCCGCCGCCGCGCAGAGTTCGACGCACACGGCGCGGAGTTCCTGCGCGAGCTGGGCGAACAAGACGCACGCGATGCCTTGCGCATCCTCAAACGCTGCAACGAGATCATCAGCACACAAGACGCGACCCCGACGAAAGGAGGCGATGCCGATGAGAATCATCAAGCTCTTTAAGAACCACATCCTGGCCCTCGTCACCGCGGTGGTGCTCATCATCATCTCCTGCAACGCCGACCTGACGCTTCCTGCCTACATGTCCGAGATCGTGGACGTGGGCATCCAGCAAGGCGGCATCGAGAACCCCGTGCCCGACACCATCCGCCGCAGCTCCCTCGACGACCTGGAGATGTTCATGTCCGAGGAAGACGCAGCTGTTGTTGAGGCTGCCTACTCTTCCCCCGATGAGCAGGGCATTTGCACCTACCAGGGCACCGAGGCCGACCGCGAGGACGGCGGCGCCGTGACGCAGGCCATGAGCTTGCCCGAAACTGTGGCGCTGGCTCTTGCCCAAGGCGTTGACGCCAGCCATCTGGGCAACAACGCCGGCTCCGGCCAGGGCAGTCTCTCCATGGACGACGTGCGCGCCGCTTTTGCCGCCGGCATGCTCAGCCGCGACCAGCTCGTTGAGGGCGCCCAGGCCATGGCCGACTCCATGGGCGAGATGGGCGGCTCCATCGTGACGCAGCGCGCCATCGGCTATGTTCAGCAGGAATACGAGGCCCAGGGCATCAGCCTGGCCGACGTGCAGAACTCCTACCTGGCAGGCATGACCGCGAAGATGTTCGGCCTGTGCGCCATCAGCCTCGTCGCCAC
The DNA here is from genome assembly GCA_934636245.1 of uncultured Coriobacteriales bacterium. Lineage (GTDB taxonomy): Bacteria > Actinomycetota > Coriobacteriia > Coriobacteriales > UMGS124 > UMGS124. The sequence continues at coordinate 50,382 of CAKUAI010000001.1, read as the reverse complement.
CATCCTCACCGGCGCCGTGGCCTCGCGCACCGCCTGCACCATCGCCCGCGACCTGCGCCGCAAGACGTTCCATAAGGTCATGAGCTTCTCCGCGGCCGAGGTGGGCAAGTTCAGCCAGGCCTCCCTCATCACCCGCTGCACCAACGACATCCAGCAGATCCAAATGGCATGCACCTTGCTCATCCGCATGGTGCTCATGGCGCCGATCATGGGCACGGTCGCGCTCGTGCGTGTTTTCGCCACCAAAACGGGCCTGGAGTGGACCATCGGCGTCGCCGTCATCGCGGTCTCGGCCGTGGTGGGCGTGCTCATGGGCCTCACCATGCCCAAGTTCAAGAAGATGCAGCAATACATCGACCGCGTGAACCTCGTTGCGCGCGAGATTCTCGACGGACTCATGCCCATCCGCGCGTTCGGCCGCCAGAAGCACGAGCTTGAGCGCTTCGACAAGGCAAGCACCGACCTCATGGACACGCAGCTCTTCACGAACCGCGCCATGAGCTTCATGATGCCGCTGATGATGCTCGTGATGAACTGCGTCATGGTGCTCATCGTATGGGCCGGCTCTCACGGCGTGAACGACGGCATCATGCAGGTAGGCGACATGATGGCGTTCATGTCCTACACCATGCAGATCGTCATGGCGTTCATGATTCTCACGATGGTCTCGGTCATGATGCCTCGCGCCGAGGTTGCCTGCGAGCGCGTGGAGGAGGTCCTTGCCACCGAGAGCTCCATCCGCGAGCCCGCCAGCCCCAAGGCCCCCGCTGAGGGTGTGCGCGGCGAGCTCGAGTTCCGCGACGTGGCCTTCCAGTATCCCGATGCAGGCGAAGACGTGGTCAGCGGCGTCAGCTTCAAGGTGAGCGCCGGCGAGATGCTCGGCATCATCGGCTCCACGGGCTCGGGCAAGACCTCGATTGTCCAGCTCATCCCGCGCCTGTACGATGCCACGAGGGGCGCAGTCTTGCTCGACGGTGTGGACGTGCGCGAGATGTCGCTTAGCGACGTACGCCGCCGCGTGGGCTACATCCCCCAGCAGGGCTTTTTGTTCTCCGGTACCGTCGAGAGCAACCTCAAGTTCGCCGGCGACAGCGTGACCGACGAGGACATGCGCCGCGCGGCCGACATCGCCCAGGCAAGCGAGTTCATCCAGGAGCGCGAGGGCGGCTTCGCTTCCGACGTCAGCCAGAGCGGCTCGAACGTCTCCGGCGGCCAGCGCCAGCGTCTCTCCATCGCCCGTGCCCTCGCCAAAAACCCCGAGGTCATCGTGTTCGACGACTCCTTCAGCGCGCTCGACTACAAGACCGACGCCAAGCTGCGCGAGGCTCTTACCGAAAACGAAAAGGACGCGGCCATCGTGGTGGTGGCCCAGCGCATCGCCACGATCATGCACGCCACCCAGATCGTCGTGCTCGACGAAGGCGCGGTCGTGGGCAAGGGCACGCACGAGGAGCTGCTGCGCACGTGCCCCGCGTACTTGGAAATCGCGCAATCCCAGCTCTCGCCCGAAGAGCTTGGGCTTACTGAGGAGGAAATCGCCGCCGTCATGAACGGCGCAGCTCAGAAGGGAGGCGATCGCTAATGGCACACGATATGAGCAGGTCCGTCGCCCCCAAGCGTCGCCCCGGCGGTGCCGGCCCCATGGGAGGAGGCGGCCACGGCCACGGACCTGGCCGCGTCGTGGAGAAGCCCAAGGACTTCAAGGGTACCATGCGCAAGCTTCTGGGATACGTGGGCAAGCACAAGATCGCGGTGTTCTTCGCAATCGCGTTTGCCATGTGCTCCGTGATCTTCAACATCGTGGGACCCAAGGTCCTAGGCGAGGTCACCACCAAGCTCTACGAGGGCCTCGTGGCCAAAGTCTCAGGCACGGGCTCGGTCGATTTTGACTGGATCGGCCGCACGCTGCTGCTGCTTTTGGGCCTCTACCTGGCAAGCTCTGCCTGCAACCTCGTGCAGGGCTGGCTCATGACCGGCGTCACGCAGAAGATCTGCTACCGCATGCGCAAGGAGATCGCGCACAAGATCACCGTCGTGCCCATGAGCTACTTCAAAGGCCACAGCAAGGGCGACGTGCTCAGCCGCATCACCAACGACGTCGACACGCTGGGCCAGAGCCTCAACCAGTCGGTGACCCAGCTCATCACCTCCATCACGCAGATTGTGGGCGTGCTCGTGATGATGCTCTCCATCAGCCTGCCGCTCACCGGCGTCGTCGTTATCACACTGCCCGTCGCCGGCGTGATCATGGGCGTGATGATGCACTTCTCGCAGCCCTACTTCCGCGAGCAACAGAAGGTCCTGGGCTCCGTGAACGGCATCGTTGAGGAAGACTTCGCAGGTCAGAACGTCATTCAGGTCTTCGACCGCGCCGAGGATGCCGTGGCCGAGTTCGACAAGGAGAACGACCGCCTCTTCGTCTCCGGCTGGCGCTCGCAGTTCCTCTCCGGCCTTATGATGCCGCTCATGTCGCTTGTGGGCAACGCCGGCTACGTGGCCGTCGTCGTGGTGGGCGCCCAGCTCGCGCTTGCCGGCAGCGCCACCCCCGGCGACATCCAGAGCTTCATCCAGTACGTGCGCAACTTCACCCAGCCCGTGCAGCAGCTGGCAAACGTAAGCAACACGATGCAGTCCATGGCCGCGGCCACCGAGCGCGTCTTCGAGTTCCTTGCCGCACCTGAGGAGGAAGAAGCCGCAAACGCCCAGGTACCTGCCGTGCGCGACGGTCATGTGCAGTTCGAGCACGTCAAGTTTGGCTACGACCCCGCCAAGCCCATCATCCACGACTTCACGCTGACCACAGAGCCCGGCCAGACCGTGGCCATCGTGGGCCCCACGGGTGCCGGCAAGACCACGCTCATCAAGCTGCTTCAGCGCTTCTATGATGTGGATGCAGGAAAACTGCTCGTAGACGGCGTGGACGTGCGTGACTGGAACCGCGCGGAGCTACGGAGCGAGTTCGCGATGGTGCTGCAGGACACGTGGCTCTTCAACGGCACGATCCGCGACAACATCCGCTATGGGCGCCCCGAGGCGACCGACGCCGAGGTCGAGGCCGCCGCGAAGGCAGCACGCTGCGACCATTTCATCCGCACCCTGGCCGGCGGCTATGACTTCGTGATCAACGAGGAGGGCACGAACCTCTCCCAGGGCCAGCGCCAGCTCATCACCATCGCCCGCGCCGTCTTGGCCGACCGCCCCGCGCTCATCCTCGACGAGGCCACCTCCAACGTGGACACGCGCACCGAGGAGCTCATCCAGCATGCCATGGACGAGCTCATGCGCGGCCGCACGAGCTTCGTCATCGCGCACCGCCTCTCCACCATCCGCAACGCCGACGTCATCTTGGTGCTGCGCGACGGCGACATCGTGGAGAAAGGCACGCACGCCGAGCTGCTCGCCCGCGGCGGCTACTACGCCGAGCTCTACAACTCCCAGTTCGACGAGGCTGCGTAAGAGAAAGACGCGCTAAGCCGCACATGACGAAGGGCCCCGAACCCGGATTGAACATCCTGGGTTCGAGGCCCTTCGCACGTTTGGGACGCGATGATGTACGAACTTCGCGGAACATATCGACCGGAGCACCATCCACGCAGTCGAGGCGCAAAATCAACGGCCCCACCCTGCAGGCAAAGGACAGCGGATACAGTCGTCTCGAAAGACGCGCTTAACCTTGGGCCCGTCCCGCCCAGGGCGCAGAAAACGGCTCCTGGAAGCGCTTTGGGCATATGCCGAGCCCAGAATCTTACGCCAGCGGGGTTGCCCAATCGCAGGAGTCGGGAGCAGCAATGGCGCGGATACCTGCAATGATGATCTCCACACCGCTCGCAAACGACTCTTCGGTGTAGGCAGCCTCGGCCGTCTCCATCCACGTACACCCCTCGGGGTCGGGATGCTCGGGATTCGCGCTGAGCTCGGTAAGCTCCGCTGAAATGAAACCTCCGAGGAAGGCGTCGATGACGCACCAGGCGCGCTTGAGAATGGGGGCAGGAATGCCCTGTGCCTCGTGGAGGGCGTAGATGCGCGCCGTATGCTCGACAAGAGGCGCGGCATAGCCACCCATCTCCACCTTGAAGAGGTCGGCATGGCTATGACGCAGGTACATCGCGCGAATGGAGCCCATCGTGCGACGGAGCGTGTCGTCCCAGCGCTCCCCCGGCACGGGGTCGGCGTCTACCTCGCGAAACGCCAGAGCCACCACGCCGGCACGGATCTCCTGGATGCCGTCAAAATACGTGTAGAGCGTCATGGGGGCGCATCCCACGGCAGCCGCAAGCTTGCGCATGCTCACGGCCTCGATGCCGCATTCGTCTGCCATCTCCAGGGCACGCGCAAGAATCTCGTCGCGATCGAGACCGGGAGCAAAGCCGGGTTTCTTCGGCATCGAAAACCTCCATACACCATGCTTGAAAACTAAGACCGTACAGTGTACAGTATCGCCATGTTCGTACACTGTACGGACTTAAAGTCTCGCATGTTCGCCCCATATTGCGACTGCGCGTGAGGCTTGACCACAAGACAAGGGGAAGGAAGACTCAATGAGCACCATTTCGCGTCGTTCGTTTGTGCAGGCAGCGGGCGTTGCCACGGCTGCAGTCGCAGCCGCAAGCACGGCAAGCGCCCTGGCAGATTCTGCGAGCACCACTGCGCCCGAGGCCACCGCTGCTGATTACCTCAACATCTACGCCGACGGCGTCGTGGCCCAGCCGGCCCGCGTGGCCGCCTGCCCCGGCCCGCGCGGCCCCATCGCTTTTGAGTCGCGCACCATTGCCGACAGCGAAATCACGCGCACCGAGGACTTCGACGTCGTCGTCGTGGGCGCTGGCATCGGCGGCCTCATCGCCACGCTCAAGGCAGCCGACATGGGCGCCAACGTACTGCTGCTTGAGAAGATGACCAAGGGTCGCGGCTGCTTCGAGTGCTTCGGCGCCGCCGGTGCCAAGTGCCAGGAGGGCACCGAGATCGACAAGACCGCCCTCTTCGACGAGATTCAGCGCTCCGCCTACTGGCGCTGCCGCCCCGAGCCGGCGCACACCTACTGCGACCGCTCCGGCGAGGCGACCGACTTCTGGCAGGAGATGCTTGACAAGGGTCAGAACGGCTTTGTGATCACCAAGGTCGAACAGGGTCCCTCCACGTGCGGCATGCCCGCCCTCACCCCGCTCATCGACACCGAGCTGGGCTTCTACGACTCGCCTGCACTTCCCGAGGACGCCGGTGTGCGCTCGGGCCTGTCGGGTATCTACGTGTGCCTGGAAATGCAGCAGGTTGCCAAGAGCGCTTATGACAACGTCGACATGCGCTTCTCCACGCCTGCCGTGCAGCTGACGCAGGACGAGTCGGGCCGCGTCACGGGCGTCATCGCCAAGGACGCCGACGGCTACTTCAAGGCAACCGCTGCCAAGGGCGTCATCCTCGCCACGGGCGGCTACGACTGCAACCCTGAGATGATGCAGGCCTGGACGCGCCCCGAGGACTACGCCAGCTCCTCCTGGTGGAACCCGGGCTGGGGCACCACGGGCGACGGTCACATGATGGGCCTTGCCGCAGGAGCACAGATGGACCCGATTCCCCAGCCCGTCATGAACTTCCGCTGGGGCAACCCCGACTCTTTCGACGACGCGCGCACTTGGAATGCCGTGTACTTCGGCATCCTGGTGAACGGCCGCGGTCAGCGTTTCGTCCGTGAGGACCTGCCCTTCCAGAGCGTCTCCAACGCCCAGAACGCCCAGCCCGCCTACGGCAAGAACTGCTGGTACGTCTTTGACGAGACCATGGCCGACGGCATGCTCGACGACGCCACGCTCGAGGAGTTCAAGGGCAAGGGTTGGCTCTACGAGGCCGCAAGCCTCGAGGAGCTCGGCGAGGCCGCCGGCATCGACGGTGCCGCACTCGCCCAGACCGTGGCTGACTACAACGCCGGCTTCGAAACGGGCAAGGACGAGCGCTTCGGCCGCGACCTGATGGGCACCATCCCCTTCACCGGCACGCGCTACTTCGCCCTCACGTCCAACAGCTGCGTGCTTGCCACGGTGGGCGGCCTCACCATCGACGGCAACTGCTCGGTGCTCGACTGCAACGACATGCCCATTCCCGGACTGTTTGCCTGCGGCAACGCTTCGGGCAACTTCTTCTCCGGCAACTACCCCCGTCACATCCCCGGCACCTCCATCGGCCGCGCCGTAACGTTTGGCTACGTGGCCGCCGAGTGCGCCGTCAACGGCACGATTGACGGTGGCCCCGTCGTCGAGGGCAACGCCCCCGCCCTCACCACCTATGGCACCGGCGAGGCCGTCGACGAGGCCACCGTGCAGGCGGCCGTCGAGCTGGGCAGCTGGAACCCCTACGACTCCGTCCACGGCGGCAGCAGCCTCTACAGCCCCGAGCAGCTCGCCGGCAACGTCGCTGCCTGCGACAACTGCCACACCTACCGCGCCGGCGACGCCACCGTCGCCGACAACATGGTGATGGAGTAATCGCCCGGCAAGGCATCCGCCTTCGATACAACCTATATAGCAATCGAAGGGGCCCGCATTAATCCGTGGGCCCCTTCGATTATCGTCTTCAGGACAATCTACCAAAAACCCAGCGCGCAAAAAAGGCGAGATACGGCCGCAAAAACGGCCATCGTGTATCAAGCCGCCCCGTCGAAAACACCTTCTATAAGGCTCACTTGCTGAGGGAAACGATGACTAAGCCCGATTGGCCTCATCAAACACGGTTTCTGCCTGCGGTGCTGCAACGGTGAAGTCCCGCGCGGCCCACCTGTTCATTGGTTGCTTAGGTAAGCCGCGGAGCAAACATGGCTGCGGATATCAGACGTAGCTGTCAAATCAGCCATATTCCGCCTCCCTATCACCAAGCCTTACTTTTCAAAGGGCATCGGCAAACCCGTGCGGAGCACGGCCGGCCTAGCACCTGCCGCCTTCGCGGGCTGCAAGGCACGGTACGCGGCCCTCCCGTCGCCACAGCCCCCCTCACATCCCCAGTTATCAGGCAAAACGTTGTCCATCCGACGCGTGATATGAGCAGGTTTCACGCCCGTGGGTGCCCAAAATCAGACGATGCGGCGGATGCGCGGCCGGCCGGGGTGCACTAGCGTTGCCCCTGACAGGCGCCCAGTCGGGGCAAGCAAACGGCGTGTTCACCGTGCTTACCCCACCCGGCGCATAACCCCGCCTGCCCATGCAAACGCAAAAGGCCGACCGCACGAGCACCATGCCCGTGCGGTCGGCCTTTAATGTGCCAACCCAAAAATGTCTGGCCGCTTGCCCTACTTACCAGCGAGCACCCGGCGAATACCATGCATGTCGGCTATCTCCTCTAGCACTTCCAGGAACTCATCGGCCTGATAGAAGCCGCCACGAAGCCTGCCGCCCACTGGGCGGAGGATGCCGTAAACGCACGCCCTCTCAATAATCGAGGTTGCAGAGCGTCGCGAAACGCAAAGGCTCTGAGCGACATACGCAGAATCAACGACAGGCTGTTCTACTAAAACGTCAGGCAGACGATGAATCGCCGACCCCGCGCGCTCGTCTATCCGAGTTCGCCATTCATCCACAATCGCATCTAAACGCCTCGCTACGATATCACCCAGAGCGGCTGCCAACTCAAGTGCCTCGACAAGCTGGGCGACAATTGGGATGGGGTTACCCTCCTGATACTTCCTTATCGCGGCCATATACGACTGAATATTATGCAAAAGACCAGCTGAGACAGGAAGCGTCGCATGTTCCAACACGCCATCGCGCCGAAGCATCTTGTGCAGGATGGTACGACCCGTCCGGCCGTTGCCGTCTATGAAGGGGTGGACGGTCTCGAATTGGGCATGGGTCAAGGCTGCCTTGGCAATAGGATTGATGTCATCGCGTCGCGAAAATGCCACGATGTCCTCGAGGCACCCCATGACCCGCTCGGCCGCAGGCGGCACGAAAAGTGCCCCGTGCGGGCTATAGGCCGTGCCCCCAACCCAGACCTGCTCGTCGCGAACCTCGCCTCCGAACGACTCGCCGCCGCGGTTGATAAGCTCGCGATGAATGGAGCGAATCCCCTCGACAGACAGGTCGTCCTCAAGCCTCAAGGCGCATCGCATGGCAGCGATGTTGCCGACGATCACTTTGGCGTTGGCTGGCGCGGTGTCTGAAAGTTCGGCAAGCGCGACGTTGCGCACGCTCGAAGTCAGGTTCTCGATCTGCGAACTGGCCGCCGACTCGCTACGCAGCAGCAAGGAAGGCAGGTCGTACCCACGAGCTGCCTGCTGGGCGTCAAAGCGCGCCAACGAAGCGGACAGCTCGGCCATCCGGTTGCATAACCCCATCGGCAACGAGACGTCCAGGTTTGCGATTCGGGCCGGCACCGCAGCTTCGTAGGTGGACAGAATCTTGCGCCGTTGAGTCTTGGAGACACCTACGAGCTCATCCGGGTCCCGGTGCCACGGAAGCGTCTCGTAGCCCACAACTGGCCATGATGCCTCATGGGACTCATTGACATGCTGCCCCGCCGTCTCGTTCTCGTTCACTTGCCTGCCCTCCTATGGTATCCGCGCTACGATATTGCGATATCTCGATATCGGTTTTCGCTTCCGCTATCTTACAATAGCGGAAGCGAAATCGATTTAACTTCCGCTATTTCCTTTTTTCGGAAGCTCTGGCAGTCTAGAAAAGCAATGAACAAGTAGCCCCCGGCCGCAAACACCCAGGTACCTGCCGTGCGCGACGGCGACGTCGTGGAGAAGGGCACACACAACGAGCTGCTCGCCCGCGGCTGTTACTACGCCGAGCTCTACAGCTCCCAGTTCGGTGAGGCAGCCCATTTAAAACGCAAACATACGCCTCTTTTTGCGATGCAGGGAAGCCTCAGGGCGCTATAGTTTTCCTGACCGAACCGCCAAGGGGGGCGCAGGATGGATAACGCAAAGACCACAGCCGGCAGGATTTCTTCTTTAAGCGAGGTCAAGCTCGAAAACCCATGCATGCCGCCCGCAAGCTCACCTAAACAGGAGCCTTCGGCGGGCAGCCCCATTCGCGACCCAAACAGGCTCACGGTGGGCGCGATGGCGCAGCTCAATTGCGTGTCGGCACGCACCCTGCGCATCTACGACGAAAAAGGTCTGCTTGTGCCAGCATGTCGCGACGACGAGACGGGGTATCGCTACTACACGCTCGCACAGTGCGAAACGCTCGACACCATCCAGCTGCTCCAGCGCCTTGGCTTCACCCTCGATGAAATCAAAGACGTGATCGCCAATCGCGATGTGCCAGGCCTTTTCGGCCGGCTTTGCGCCAAGGAGGAAGGCCTCGACCGACAGCTCGGCGAGCTCAAGCGCCTCAAGTACCTGCTGCGACGCTTCAAGGACCGTTGCATGACCGCGCAGTCCGACATCGAGTGCGGTGTTTGCCGCGTCGAGGCATTGCCCCAGCGTCGCGCCATCGTCTACGACCTGCCTGAAAAGTACTGGGTTCATGAGGGCAAAGGCAGCTCAGCCGAGCAGCTCTTACTCTGGCAAATGGCAATTTGCCAAGTAAAACGCGAGCTCATCGACTCGGGCGTGTCGCCCAGCTACTTCGGCAACGTCGCCTGCCACGTGAAACGCGACGCCCTGCAGTCGGGTCCCATCGACTACACGAGCGCGCTCATCTTCATTGACAACCGCGACATCGACGTCTCCGTGCCCACGATCACCATCCCCGCAAGCCTGTACATGACCATGTACTGCGCGGACCGAAGCTGCGACGAGGGCGAACTCGCGGAAACGCGCTGCCTGCACACCTTGCTCGATCACATCGCCGAAGCCGGATACGAAATCACGGGCGACTACGTGGGCGAAGTGGTGCTCGACAGCGAGCTCTTCTCCTTCTCCGGTCGAGATGAGCTTATAAAACTCCAGGTACCCGTGCGCAAGCGAGCGTAAGCGAAGAAACGAAAACTGAATTAGAGACATGGCAAGATGGCCCCACGGCGCGTCCGTTCGGGCAAAACTAGCAGGCACGGCATTCTACACGGATGCGTCCCGCTTGCATCCTCGGCACACAGCGTCTCAGCCACGGCATCTCGACGCAATGTGCACCACTTCGCGTCTGCACAACCACAAGAATGCGCCCCGCTTCGCCTCCGCGCAAACAAAAGGGGCACGCCGCCTCCCAACGGAGAAGTGACGCGCCCCTTGTTCTTCAACCCTTACTCGTCCACGCCTTCAACCGCGCGATCCTCGCCTCACCTACGCCGTCACGCTTGCGGTCACGCCGATGTTGGGCGTGTTGGCGGCGTCGGCAGCACCGGGAGCCGCAGGCGGGGTGGCCTCATGGGTAAAGTCGATGGCCACGATGTCGCGGGCAAAGTACTTGGCCGAGGTGGAGCCCAGCCACAGCTGGCAGGTACCGCCCATGGAGTTCTCCAGCGGCTCGCCGTTCACGCCGAACACCACGAGGGTATAGCGCTGCTTGACATAGGACAGGGGCAGCGACACCTTGTAGCCGTCGGTCGTGGTGAACGTAACGGTGTTGGCGTCAGCGGCAACGCCCGCCTGGTTCATGATGTCCACGAACTTCACGCCTGTGACCTGGGCGTTTGCAGCGGCACGCATGTCGGCACCGTTGCCGGCGCAGGCGCAGCCCATCTGCACGGTAAGCGCTGAATCGTCGGCAAGCTCGTCGAGCGTGGCGGTAAAGGCGTTGTCCACGTCGCCGCCCACCGTAAGGGTCCACTCGTCAAGCGGCTTGGAGGCGAGGTCGGTGCCGGCCTGCGTGCCGCACAGATACTTGTCTGCGCCCTGGAAATCGTGCTTAATCTGGGCGTTGGGCGTCACCGTGGACTGGCTGAACCCGAACGTGCCCTCAACCGTGCTGAGTTGCACCTGGTTGGACACGGTCGCAGTCTGCACCTCCTGGGTGGCAGTTGCGGCTTCGGGGGCCTGCGGGACGGCATCGGTGGCTGCCAACACCATGAGAGGCGCGGCGCCTGCGGCAAGAAGGGCGGCGGTTCCCGTCAGCGCGATGCCGGCAACGGTAGTCTTCGAGGTCTTCATGGTTACTTCTCCTCCTTGGCGCTCTGCTCTGCGGTGTCCGCGGCATCGGCGGCGGCACCCTCATCGGCACCCTCATCGGCTGCCTCGCCGTCAGCCGCGAGGTTCTCTGCCAGGTACGGCTCGGTGGCAGGGTTGATGTCGTACTCGTTGATGCCGTTCTCAAGCTGCTCGTCCCACTCGGGATGCGCGGCGTTGGCCGCGGCGTTGGCCTCGGCGGCAGACTCGTAGCTCACGCCGTTCTCCTCGGCGACGGCGTCATCGGCGATGTCGTAGCTGGGATAGGTGGGCAGAGGCGCGCCGGCAGCGTCAGCGTCGGCCTTGATCTGGTCGGCGTTGTGCGAAACAAGCATGAGCTCGACGGGCTCCTCGGAAACGCGGCCGTTGTCGCAGATGGTGCGCACGCGCACGACATATGCGGTGTCCTCCTGCGGGGTGAACGTGTAGTACCAGTTCACGACCTTCTGCGGGTCGACGTCGTCAAAGTCGTACTCCGTCCAGCTTGCACCGCCGTCGAGCGACACCTGGATGCCCTTGACCGTCCAGTCGTAGCCGTGCGACCAGCCCTCGATGGTGTAAGGCTGGCCGGTCTCGATGACCGTGCCCTCCTTGACGTTGAGGAAGCCCGCCTGCGGCTTGTTGTAGAAGCTGTTGGAGGCGTAGCGCTCGTTGCCGTCCTGCGTCCACTCGTCGCTCTGCTGGTGCCAACCGTTCTGGTTAGGCAGCCACGGGTCGGAGCTGTCGGCGAACACGAAGTCCGAGACCGACTTCCAGCTGTTGCCCGCGCTCTCAAAGGAGCACCAGCACCATACCGGGTAACCGTCTTCCCAGTTGATGAGATGGCCGTTGATCTTGTACACGATGTAGATGTCGTCGATGTGCTGGCTGAACACATCGCGCGTGAGGTCCTCGTGCGAGCCGTCGGCCGCCATGATCTGCAGCGACTTGGCCTCGTCGGTGTAGCCGCCGGCCTGCTTCAGAATCCACGACAGCGGGATGGCGTCGATGTCGTAGTTGCCGAAGAAGGAGCCGCCCATCGGGTTCATCGTGCACACCATGGCCTTGGTGACATGCTCGTTTTCTGCGTTCTCGATGAGGTCAGACAGCGTGTAGGTGACTTCCTGGCCTACGCAGCCGCCCACGGTGATGGTCCAGTTGGCGAAGAGGTCCTTGTCGAGCGGGGTGCCTTCCTCCTGGTAGTGATAACGGTCGTGGTCCCAGTAGAAGCCCGGGCCGCGCCAGTTGTAATCCCACGTGCTGTCCCATGACGACTTGTCCTGATCCCACACGACCTCGGCGTCCACGTCGCTCTGGTCGGACACGGCCGTCACGCCGCCGAACATGTCGTGCTTCACCACGTCGTAGAGGCCCATGTAGGTGGTGTCGTTGGTGGACAGGGTGTCCTCGGTGTTGGAGTCATAGGCAAAGTGGCAGCTCCAGCAGTTGCCGCCCATCGAGGTGAACGCCTCGCCGTTCTTCACCTGGTGAATCTGGTGCATGAGGTCGCCGAACGAGTACTGCTGCGTGATGTAGCCGGGCTGCCAGGTGTGACAGTCGACGCACATCTGCACGGTGTACTGCACGGGGGCGCAGCGCGTGATGTCCTGGTGGTCGAAATCGGGCATGGTGCTCACGAGCTCGGCCAGGTCGTCATGGCAGGAGTTGCAGCCGCGGTTCTCACCGTTGAGGTAGGTGAGGTTGTAGGAGGGCATGAAGTCGTTCACCTTGTAGGTGTCGTATCCGATGTCCTCGGGCACGCGCTGGGTCTGGGTGCCGTCCTCATCCACGTAGACCGTGGGGGTGTTGTCGGCGATGTACTGCTCGCTCGTATAGGGAACCGACTGCGGGTCGGAACCGGCGTTTGCCGCAGACTGAGCAGGTTCGGGCTGGTCAGCCGCGTACTTGGTGCCGGAGGCAAACGTGTTGTCGTTGGTGGCCGTGCCCTCAAACTTGTCGGCGTCGGCATCGAACAGGGCCTGCACCGCAGGGCTGTACTGACCTTCAGAAGCCTGCTCGGCGCTCGCGTCAGCGCTTTCCTCCGCCTGCGAGAATACGGGTACCGCGACCAGCGCCAGGCCCAATCCCGCCGTGCACACCAGTGCGGACGCAACCGTTGCGAACCTGCGACTGGAAACGTCATTTCGTGCCATGAGTCTCCCCTTTCCGTCTTGCCTTCTGCTGCAGCGCACCGGGTCGAACCTATGCGCCGAGCCTTGTCGCGTCCCTTGTAACGCGTACGGTGCTGTTCTAAGCCTTGACACAACGGCAAGCTCAAGGGGTCTTATTGAATTTTTTGAACAATTTTTCAGGATGGATTGGGCTGGCGGAGCGCAATTGGCGAAAGACTGGCGCTTGCACACAGGAGGTGTACATGGGATGAGTAAAGGCCCAGGCTAGGACCAGAGGCCGCTCAATACAAAGCCAGGCTTTGCCAACGCCCTCGACATTACCTCATCGAGAGAAGAGACGTGACTTTCACTCCGTGCCCAAGGCTTAAAATCGGATGGCATGCCGTTCCCGCCTATAACGCGTTCGGGGCCTAGATAGGCCCCGAATGTGGTGGTTGTCCGTTTTTAGATGTGCTGGCCTGCCATGTTACTTCTCCGACGCGGGCGTCAGCAACGAGAAGTCCAAGGGCGCCACATCGGCGCGCCAGAAGAAGTACTGCGTCTCGCCCGCCTCGTCGACATGGGCGAGCTCAATGGCCTCGTACCCGGTGTAATCCCACACACCGCCGGCGTTATAGAGAAGCGACTCGTCCCATCCCAGGTAGACAAGGAGCTTCTTCATCATGGCCGCATAGCCACCGCCGCCGCAGCACAGCACCACGGGGGCATCTCGCGGGAAGAGGTCCTGCAGGACAAGCAGCGACTGTTCATAGCAAGGAGTCGCTGAGACGATCTCGCCGGCCTCGTCCCATTCAACGTCGAAGAGGCGTTCGCCCTCGTAGGCACCTGAAACGGGCAGCTCCTGGAGGGTGCCCACATACGGATAGGGCACGACCTTGAACCCCTCGATGGCGAAGGAGAGCACCGAGTCGCCGCCGATGGCAGAGTAGTCGGCCGGGTCCTTGAGCAGGCGCATGTCGCGATACGCCACACCGGGAATGCCCAGGTAGTCATCGATTGTGTCCATGTTGACGTTGAGGTCCACCCCGAAGTCGCTCTCGGGGTCGGGCTCGGCGGGAGGAAGCTGAGCTGCCGGGGCCGCTTCGTCCGAATCAGTCGCTGGATCGACCTGGGCATCCTCCTCGGCCTGGTCAGCTGACGAATCGGGCGCCCCACCCGCAACGTGCATGTCCTCAGCCTGACCCTGCGCCCAGGCAGGCATAGCCGTCGTAAGGCCCAGCGCGATGCCAGCCACGCCCAGCGCCAGCGTTTCCTGAACAAACTCCTTGCGCTCAACCATGCTCATATCACTCACCTCTTGACGATGAAGCCCCAGGCTTCAAGTTCCTCAAGCTGCTCCTCGGTGCGCTCGTCGGTGTAACTCGCCGTGGTCGCCGCATCCATGATCATGGGCAGCTCCGGGAAGAAGTTGTACACGATGATGGCGTTGTGCAGCACGCGGCACGTGGTGGACACGCCGGCGAACTCGACGCTTTCAATCTGAATGCCCTGCTCACGGTAGCCTTTGATGACGCGGACAAGCCCGGGCGCGCCGTAGGTTCCCGTCATCACGAGCGTGGCGTTGTCGGGGTTGAGCAGGTCGCGCACCTTGCCGTAGAGCTGCCAGCCCTCGGTCGCCGGGTCGCAGTGCGGCGGGTTCACCGTGGCCTCGCGCGTCGCAGCGTACTCGTCAGCCGGGTGGGTGTCCATCGTGTAGATGATGAAGTCGCCCCGGTCGCGATACTCCTGAATCTTCGCGCAGATGGCGTCTTCCACGGCCACAGCAGGCTCGATGCGGCCGAACACGCCGCCGTCCACGAAGTCTACCTGGTAGTCCACCACAACGAGCACGCGCTTGGGATTGGCCGTGCGCTCATCGGCATAGGTCATCTGGGGCACCGCGTAGGCGCTCACATGGCCGTCGCCGCGCGGCGCGTACTCGATGTCCTCCGCGACACCCGAATAGGGGTTGTAGTCGCCTTCGTCCTCGGCTGAGCCATCGAGGTCGTTGGCCTCATCGGCGCGAGCTGCACGGGGCGCACCCGCCGCAAAACCACCCGCTACCGCCGCCCCAAGCGCAGCCGCCCCCATACCCAAAGCCTGTGCCCGCGTGACACCGCTTTCTTGTAGTGTGTCGATCATAGGACCCCCTCAGCATGCCCATGCTTCGCTCGATGAGCACATTGTGCCTGCTTACTGGCATGTGTACACGCACGCCCACCTACGGTCGCATCCTTCACCTGCGCGCAATTACCTGCCGCCCGCCCGTCAACCTCACCTTTGACTCGTTGCGGTCCGTTTTCGTTCGGCCTTCGTTCTAATGGATATGCCTATACATATATACATATAGGCATATCATCACATCTAATCAGTCAAAGGTCCGGTTTCTTTTTTTAGCGTCAACAGGGCAATTGCCCCTAACATCCCAGGAACTGGTCCTCAAGCGTGGGGTAACCGGCGTCCGCCCAGGCCTTCACACCGCCGTCGAGCACCTTGACGAGCGTCTCGTCGTAGCCGTTGGCAATCAGCGTGAACCAAGTCTCGGCCAGGCGGTTGCTGTTTTTGAGCGCAACGAGAATGACCTCCTTGTCCTGGGGAATCTCGCTCATGCGAATCTCGATCTGCCTGCCAGCGGGAATGTTGCGCGAGCCTTCGATGAGCTGGTTTTGGAAGTCGCGATGGCTGCGAATGTCGACGACGCACACCTCGCGGCTCTTGAGCTTGCCGTCGTCGAACAGCTTGTACAGGTCGTCCACCGAGATGAGCGCGTCCTCGGGGATCTCCTTGAACTTGCGCGACTTGTTGGACTTCGTGCTCGTGTTGTCTGCAGATGAGTCGGCCGAGGCAGCCTTTGACGAGCCGCCCGAATCCTTGGAGGCTGAGCCGCCCTTCGTCGCAATGTCACCAGCACCAGTCGTGTCGCCTGCCTGCGCGCTACCAGCCGCAGCCTTGCCTGCAGTGCCCTGAGTAGAGGCGGCTTTTGTCCCCTTGCCAGAACCCTGCACCTGTGAAGTCGCGGCCGCCTCAGCACCGCCCGCCGCCCATGCCTGCCCGCAGATACCGCCGAACGCAAGCACCGTAGCACCTGCCAGGCCCAACGCCACCGCCTCACGCCGCGTGACGCCTCGCGTTGCCCCACCCGGTTCGTTTGCCATGGCAACCCCCTTCTTGTCGGTTGCGCCCATAGTAAACCTTCACGCTAGGTAAGACTCAATGGGATATGGGGCAGACAGTAACAAGTGCAAAAGGCCATGGGGATAGGAGAAGTGATTGCGAACTCCAAGGGCCATGGGAAGCAGGGACACCCTGCATGCCGCGAACCATTGACAGCTAACAACCGTTAGCCTATTGTGAGTAGCTAACAATCGTTAGCCTTCTGAAAGGAAAAGCGATGGGCGGGCCGCAGGAAACAAAAACCGTCATTCTTGACACGGCGCTCAAGTTATTCGCACAGCAGGGATACGATGCCACGAGCATGCGCGAGATTGCCGCCGGCGTCGGCATCAAGGCATCCTCACTCTACAAGCATTTTTCCAGCAAGCAGGCCATCTTCGACACATTGGTACAACGGGAGCTTGACGAGCACACCCAGGCAGCGCAAAAACTCGGCATGCCGGCCCCCACACAGCAAGCCGCCCAGACATATGCACGCATTGACAGCACCCGCATGGAAGACCTGGCAGTGGGTCTGCTTCGTCATTGGTGCACGGGCAACGCAGCGCTTTTTCGCCGCCTGGTAAGTACGGAGCGCCTCTGCAGCCCCGAAATGGCTCTGGTGTACCGGCAGCTCTTCATCGACGGCCCGCTTGAGTATGAAACGCGCCTCTTCGGACAGCTTATAGAGCTCGGCGCATTCAAACCAGGCGACGCGGCAAGCATGGCGCTGCAGTTCTGGTCGCCCTTGCTCATGCTTATGGAGATGAGCGACTGTGGCGCAGCCCAGGACGATCTCGAACGCCGAACCCGCGCCCACATCGCCCTGTTTGCAGGCCTACATACCACACCCACTGGCACCGTTCAGGAAAGAGAGGCATCCCATGAGTAAGGTCAGCGCTCTTGCACGAGGTTTTTCCACGTTCGTCAACTGGTTCAACGGAGCCGCCGCGCTGATTTGCGGCATTTGGATGATGCTCAGTGCCCTCATAGATCTGCCTTTGAGCTGGAATGATTGGATGCCCCTGTCGATATACGACCCCTTTCCTCTGCACGACGTGTTCTTCACGACCCACTTCTGGCCGGGCCTGGCACTTTTGCTCATAAACGGCGCGCCTAACATCGCGGCAATCGTGGCGCACCGTCGTCGTTCTTCCTCATGGCCGCAGTGGTGCCTGTTGGCAGGCATGCTCCTCATCGCCTGGACAGTGGTCGAGCTCGTCGTCATTCCCAACGGCCTGTCCGTCTTTTATCTGGTTGTCGGCATTTTCCAGACTACGGCAGCAATTGCGCTCATCAAGCTCGGCGTGCAATAGGTCGCTCGAACGCCATGGCCTTCAAACACAGCGTAACATTCAATCGCCCGGCAAGCTCCTCCTGCGTCAACCCCTCACGGTGCCTCAGCTTCTGCAGTCTCTCGTTAAATTCCATCATCCCTGCCTTCGTTCAAGCCCGCCACAACGCCGCGAGCGCGCTGCAAGATAATGCGCTCCCAATATTGTATTCGGTGGGAACACGCCAACAAGCAGCTCATTTCACCGAGGCATGAGGTACGGATATCGACAAGTACGAGATTGTAAACGTGAGCACTCCCGCCACAGGCCGACTCATGCGAGAAAAGACGCGCGCTAAACGCCGGGTCATGGCTGTCCCACCTGGCTGGATGCCTGGCAATCAAAAAGCCGCCGACCCCGGGAAACTCGAGGTCGGCGGCTTTGGCGCGCATGAACGTCATGCGTTCCATGAGGTACTGCCGAATCTAGCTGCTAACTCAGCCGATTGGCGAGTGCCCTTTTACAGTCCGCGCTTGTAGCCGCCGTGGTCGCCGGGGCGACGACGGGGCTTGGCACCGGGATCGGCAGATACGGACGCAGCCTTGGGGGCGACTGCATTGCGAACCTGGCCCGTCGCAGCACGAGCAGAGCCAGAGCGGCGCGACCTGCTGCCCGAACCGCCGGGACGCTGACCCTTGTCCGCCGAGGCCTGGCCGTCGCTCGCGCGACCGCGACCAGAAGCGGGACGCCCGTCGATTGCACGATCAGCCTTCATCGACTCTGCGGTGCGCTGCTGACGCCCACGATTTCCAGCAGTGCCGCCCTCGCCAGCCAGGCCGCGAGCAGCATCACCGCGACCGCCGGCGGTCAGGCCATCCCCGCTCGCACGACCGCGACCATTGGACGCAGCGCGGCTCCTACGGGTACGACTGCGGCTGCCGGCACCCTGCGACTCGCGAGCATTCTGAGCCTCGCTCTCGGATCGGGCCTCGCCGGCCTGGCTCTCACGCTCAACGTGGGTCGCGCTAGCAGCGCCATTTGCGCGGCCCCCACCGGCCTCGCCGCCTCGCTTCGAGCGACCCTCGCCCGCCTGCTTCGCGCGGCCACGACCAGCAGCGCGGGCCTCACCGGCCTGCGACACGCCCGACTGCACGCTGCGACCAGCCTCGCCTGCAGCCTCGGCGGCCGCCTTCTGCTCGAGCATCTTCTTGCGCGCCTTCTTGCTCGGCAGCTTGTCGGTGGGCTTGCGGTCAGGGTCGGGCACAAAGGCATTCGCACCGCAGTCAATGCCATCGGCACGAGGGAAATCAGGCACGAGCTTGCCCATGAGCGCTTCGATGTCGCGCAGGTCGAAGTACTCGGCCTCGGCCACGAAGGTGAGGGCCCAGCCAAACTGACCGGCGCGGCCCGTGCGGCCGATACGGTGAATGTAGTCCTCGGCGTCGCTGGGCACGTCGAGGTTCACCACGTAGGAAACCTCGGCGATGTCGATGCCGCGGGCAAGCACGTCGGTAGCAACCAGCACGTCGGCCTCGCCATTGGCAAAGCGACGCAGTGCCGTCTCGCGCTGGCCCTGGGTGCGATTGCCATGGATGGCGGCGGCGGTGATGCCGGCCTTGTTGAGCTTGCGGCACACCATGTCGGCGCGGTACTTGCCGCGGCAGAACACGATGACGCGCTTGGAACCCTCGCGCTTGAGCACGTCGGTGAGGATGCGGACCTTCTCCTTCTCAGCCACGCCGAGAACGTACTGGTCGATGGTCTGCGCAGCCGTGCCCTTGTGAGCGATTTCCACGCGAATAGGATCTTTGACCAGCTCTTTTGTGGTGGAAAGCACATCGTCGCCCAGAGTGGCGGAGAACAGCAGCGTCTGGCGCGTGGCAGGTGTCTTGGCCACGATGCGGCGCATGGCGGGCGCAAAGCCCATGTCGAGCATGCGGTCGGCCTCGTCAAGTACGAGGACGGAGACGTCGGAGAGCTTGGCCGCGCCCTGGTCGATGAGGTCGATGAGACGACCGGGCGTGGCGATGAGCACGTCACAACCGCGGGCAAGGGCGGCCTTCTGCGGCTCGTAGCCCACGCCGCCCACCACCACGGCGCAACGATGACCGGTCTGCTTGCAGATGACGCGCGCGCATGCCTCAATCTGCTGGGCGAGCTCGCGGGTGGGCGTCACAACAAGCATGAGCACGCCCTGGCCCTTGGCGGCATGGCCCAGGCGGTCGAGCGTGGGGAGCAGGAAAGCGGCGGTCTTGCCGGTGCCGGTCTGGGCGGCGGCCATGACGTCGCGGCCCTCAAGCACAGCAGGGATGGCGCCGCGCTGCACGGGCGAGGGCTCCTCGTAGCCCATCTCGGCAACGGCAGCAAGAACCTTCTCGGAGAGTCCGAGCTGGTCAAAACGGGTTATTTCGTTGGTAGTCACGTGCAAACGTCCAATCTGTGCCCTGCGAACGCCAAACCGGGCGGCGGCAAAGTGCCAGGCACACCACGGCTGCAAGGCCGTATGGTTGATAGCGCGAGGAAGCGGCGCGGCGTACAGGCGGCGCTCGGCACGTATCCAGGCGCGCGGCCACTCACGATGAGGTGGCGCGGCTTCTTTGGCACTGGACGTAGCAAGCCTCACGATATGGGCGCCCGTCTTGCGGGTCAACCCCGAGGCGCCTCTTGCGCCTCGAATGTGCTGACTACTATACGGCACGCATGCTAGTTGGAACCGCCCAACCCACTCGTCCGCCCGAAAAGAGCATGAGCGGGCGAGTGCACAGGGCTTCCTCCGACGCCTGACGCCGCTCAGAAACCAAACCAGCCGCCCGTCATCAGCCTTAATCCCGAAGCGACACCGGCACACACACGGGATAGATGAAGCCGTGCTCTGAAGGAAGCGACAAAGGGCAAAAGGAGTCACCGGCAACAACAAGGTCGTGCTGCTCGATATAGACCTCGATTTCGGAGCGACCCTCGCGGCTGACGCCGCCATCGTCGCGAATATCTTCCATCTCGATTATCGCGCATACGCAGGTACATCCTCCGATGGTCTCCAGGTCATCTACCTGGAGCCCCTCGATAAGATGAGCATAGCGCACCGGGATAGTCCGTCCCCAACGGTTCTCCGACCCAAGCACGCCAGCGGTTTCAGAAGTAACCGGGCCCCAGCGAGACCCAAGACCACCTATCGGCATATGCGCGATTAGCAGGTCAAGCGTCTCATCTTCAGGAAACACCTTGTAGCCCGTGTCCGCCGCATCAGGATGCAGGTAATAAGCAGGCACATCAGCCAGGGCGATCGTTCCCACATTCGCACAGAGCCACTTGTACAGGCGCATCCGCTCAAGCACGGCCTGGCGGTATTCAATGTCACGCTCGACCAGGCGCGCGTACTCGTCGCAACGCGCAGTGGTAAACGGTCGACACTCCAGGTAAGAAGGCAAGTCTTTCGGTGGAATGCCCACATTCTTGAGCGTGACGGCACTCATGAGGCGATACACATCGGAGTCGCAATATACGCGGCGCGCCTGATCGCCCTCACGCTGCGGAGTCACGATGCCAAGCGACTCGTAATACATGATTGTCGTGCGCGAAATACCAAACGTTCGCACGATATCGTTAATGGTGTAGCGATGCGCGCCCATACGTCTCCCGTCTTGACGCCTTGCTTGCGGCATCGCCGATTGTCTCATAAACAAGAGGCGCGGCACCACTCTCAAACCTTTCGGCTTGAAGCAGTGCCACGCCCGAAATCCAAATCAACGCCAAGTAACCCGCGTTGCAATCACTTCGCTGGTCTATCCTACTTCGCAGCGGCAGCCGCGTTTGCACCGGCGATCTTGCCCATGATGAAGCATTCGCCAACGTTCATGCCGCCAGCATACATCTGGGTCGTCAGGCCACCGAGCTCACCAGCGGAGTACAGGCCCTTGATGGGCTCGTCATCGAGGTCGAGCACCTGGGCGTTGACGTCGCGCTCGGGGCCACCCTGAGTGTTAAGCAGAGCGGACTTGAAGGGCACCACGTAGTACGCCGCGCCGTCAAAGGCACGCATGTACTGCGGGTCGCGTCCAAACGAGTAGTCCTTGCCACCATCCACAAACGCGTTGTAGTCCTCGATGGTCTCGCTCAGCGCGTCGGCGTCGCAGCCGATTTGAACAGCAGCGTCCTCAATGGTTGCGCACTCAACGAAGTCGCCGGCGAAATCATCGGGGATGAGCTTCGCCTCAACAGCCGCATCGTACTGCGTCTTGTCATACACGCCGTAAATGCCGTCGGGAAACGCCGGGTTCAACCACTGACCGTTACCGTTGGAAACCTTGCCATGGCGAGGCGTCTCGCTCTCGTTGACCCAGCGCTTGCCCGACTTACCCACAAGAATGCAGGCGCCCGTGTTGAGCTCATTTTGCTCAAGCGTGGCAATCATCGAGGCGTTGCGGTCCTCGGGCACGTTGAACGACACGCCGCCCAGACCGAATCCGCCTGCCCAAGAGGTCATGTGCCACAGCTTGGCGCCAATCTGTTGGGCCATCTTGAGGCCGTCGCCCGTGTTGCCCAGCGCGCCGATGCAAGCGTGGTTCACCAGGTTGATATACGAGGCGCACATCTCGCGGTCGTTTTCAAAACCACCCGTGGCAAGCACGACGCCGCCCTTGGCCTGGACCTTCTTCACGGTGCCGGCGCTGTCGATTTCGACGCCCAGGATGGCCTTCGTCTCGGGATCTTGCACGAGCTTGGTTGCTGGGCTCTCAAACCAAACCTCGACCTTGCCGGCATAGTTATCCTCAAGGTTGGCACGGACCGACTGATAGAGATAAGAGTCGCTCACGCCCATATGCGTAGACCAGAGCTGAGAGGTCACGGCACCGCTGAGCTCGGGATACTCCGGCGACATCTTGCCGAGCATCGGGCTCATCGTAGCCACATCGAGGAACTCGGCCTGGTCGAGGTTGGCGAAGTACGCCACGTCCTCAGCGATGTTGGCATAGCCCTCGGCATACAGGTCGAGCACGTCATCGGGCAGGGTGCGGCTGCCGCACAGGTCGGTAAGATAGGCCTTCGTGGCGTCGACGTCGCCGTTGCCATAGAAGAACATCTGGCCGCACACGCGCGAGTTGCCGCCAGCCTCGCCGTCAGGAAGCTTCTCGGCAAGCAGCACGGTGGCACCCGCATCGGCGGCGCTCATCGCAGCCACCATGCCAGCGAAACCGATACCAAGCACGACAACGTCGTAAGAAGCGTCCCAAGCGACGTCGCTATCAGCCGGCGCATCGGCCAGCGCGACAGAGGCTGTCGTGGCCAGAGCGGCGCTTCCCAAGGCGGCACCAGCAACGAAGTTACGACGAGAAAGCGAGCTAGACATATCAATCCCCTTTCGTCTGACAGCCCGGCGCCTTCCTTTTTAGGCGCTCGGCTGCGTACGCAAAGCAGCTTAAACCCGACTAAATTAAACGGGTCAAGGGGGAAATGGCGACTTTTTGCCTGCCGCAACGATGCCGCGGGCACTCATCCGGCTGCTCGAGATGCCGATAGAGCGCAGCTTGCCCGCCTTGTAGGCTGCCTCAAGCTTCTGGTAACCGGCGATATAGTCGCCAGCCGGCTGATGCAGAATCATGAGATCGATGTAATCGCAACCCAGGCGCTCAAGGGTCTCGTCAACGGCAGTGTCGGACTCGCAGAAGCACGGCCACAGCTTGGTTTCGAGGAAAATCTCCTCGCGCGTCTTGCAAGAGGCGCGCATGCAGCGGCCGACGGCGCGCTCGTTGACATAGGCGTTGGCCGTGTCGATGAGCCCATAGCCGTTGTCCAAGGCATAGGAGACGGACGCCTGGGCATCGTCGGGGGCAAGCAGGTAGGTACCGAGCCCCACCTGGGGCATTTTGACGCCGTTGTTAAGGGTGATGCACTGCATGGCTATCCTTTCCAAGTTGAAATGCATCCCCATCGCCGACCCCGAGGTCAACGTAAGTTTCTGGCTTGCGGCACGCGCCTATGCCACCGAGAAGGTCTGACGGCTGTTCGCGTAGGCACGGACGCTTTCCACCCAAGTATCGACCTCACGCTGCGGTGTCTTTTGGACATCGCCGCCGTTCGAGTCGAATTGGATTTCGAAGCTTGGACCGAACTCAGCGCCCTCGCACGCTTCCTCGGTATCCTCAATCACGCTGCCGGGCCAGCCACCGTTGGTTTGAAAGGCAACGATCTTCTTGCCATGGAAATCGTTCTCCGAGAGAAACGTCTTGACAGCGGGAGCCATGGTGTACCACCAGGTCGGAGTACCCACAGCGATCACATCGTAGCTTGCAAGCTCATTCCCGAGCGTCTCGATCTGAGGCTCGAATCCCTCGTTGACCTCACGCTGCCCCTGCTCGACGGTCTCATTGTAGTCCTCGGGATAAGGCTCTACCGTCTCGATGCGCTCGATATCTGCACCGCAGGTTTCTGCAAGCTGCTCGGCAACCTTCTCGGTATTGCCGTTTGACCAGCTGTAATACACGACGAGCATGCGCTTTTCCATCGCGCCTCCTTGTGCATGAAATTGGGCCGACCCAGTCCCTTCCAACCCAGGTGAAAGAAGGGGTCGGACATCGCTCGCTTACTAACTTCTTTCCGCTTCGTTAATGACCGAGCCTGGCATATTCCTCGTCGCCCACAGGCTCAAGCCACTCGTTGGAGCAGCCCTCACCCGGAAAACCAAAAGCCAAGTGGCTGAACCAGCTGTCGGCCTTGGCGCCATGCCAATGCTTGACATTGGCGGGAATCTCCACGACGTCGCCGGGCTTGAGACTTTGCGCAGGTTTACCTTCTTCCTGATACCAGCCTTCGCCCTCAACGCAAATGAGCACCTGTCCGCCACCCTTGCTTGCCCGGTGAATGTGCCAGTTGTTGCGGCATCCAGGCTCGAAGGTCACATTATGAATGGGCAGGTAGTCGTCTGGGCCAGTGAGCGGTTTGAGATAGCTTCGACCGATGAAGTACTGCGCAAAGGCATCGTTGGGTTCGCCCAAACCAAAGAACCCGCCATGCCCTTCAGCATGCGCCGCTTCGTCGGCATAGACTTCCTTGGCCATGTTGAACGCCGCCCAAGCATTGGGCCAACCGGCATAGAAGGCGATATGGGTAAGGATTTCAGTCATCTCGGACCTGGTGACGCCATTCTTGCGCGCGCTCGTGAGATGGTACTTGAGCGAACTGTCGACAATGCCTTTCCCAATCAGCGCGCTTACAGTAACGATGCTGCGCAGCTTGAGCGGCAGCCCAGCCTCGCGGCTCCACACCTCCCCAAAGAGCACGTCGTCGTTCAGGTGAGCAAACTCGGGCGCAAACTCGCCCAGCGCATCATGGCCCGCGGTTTGTTTAACGGTCATGGTGTACTCCTTAGATTCGCACGCATGGCCGCAACCGTTGCCTGCAGCCATGTGCGATCGATTACAAAAAGCCAAGACGATCGAGCCAGTTAAAAAAGGCGAGAACCGCGTACCACACGGCCCTCGCCTCACATGGTGTTCTCTATGCACCTGCATTGCTGAGGTTAATTGTTGGCTGCTGTAATGTAAAATGCTTATATGTACTAACTAGCCATACGTTTATCGCATAATGAATGTATGCACCCCTTGAAAGGACCGCGATGGAGCTGCGAACCCTGCGGTACTTCCTTGCCGTTGCCCGCGAGGAGAACATGACCGAGGCCGCCAACGCCCTGCACGTGACGCAGCCCACGCTCTCGCGACAGATCGCCGAGCTAGAGCGAGAGCTGGGAGTCGAGCTGTTCGAGCGGACCAACCGCTCCTGCATGCTCACGGGCGACGGCATGCGCCTGCGCCAACGTGCCGAGGAGATCCTCTCACTCGTCGAACAGACCGAAAACGAGATGGGCGACTCGGACCTGGGCATCACGGGCAACATTCGCATCGGGGCGGGTGAGACTCAGTCCATGCGACTTGTGCTCGACACCTTCGCCGAGCTGCGCCTCGACCACCCAGGCGTAACGGTTGAGCTTTACACGGGCAATGCCGATGCCGTCGAGGAGCGCCTTGAACGCGGACTTCTTGACTTCGGCCTGCTCATTGAGCCTGTCAACCTAGAAAAGCACGAGTGTCTCCGCATGCCCGAACCCGACCGCGTAGGCCTTGCCGTGGCAGCAAGCGGGCCATGGGGCGCGCTTGCAGCCGCCAAGCCCGACGACGTCGCCAAAATGCCGCTCCTGCTAAGCTCGCGCACAACAAACAAGGCCATCGACCTTACGACGTGGTCGAAAGGGACAATCGAAGCAAGTTCCCTACACATTGTGGGCCACTTCGACCTCATCGGCAATGCCTTACACCTTGTACGCACAGGAGCCGCCTGCGCCATGGGCATCGAGCATCTCTTGCAAATCGACGCCGCCTCTGACCTGCGGTTTATTCCCCTCGACCCACCTCTCTCCATTGCTTCGTTCCTCGTATGGAAAAGGTACCGCTTGCGCTCCCGCGCCTGCGAAGAATTCCTCCGTCGCCTGCAAGTCAAAATTGTGGCGAAGACTCTATGAAAACTTAGAATCGTGTAAGTTAGAGCAAAACAAAACCTAAGAAACGTGTAGATTTGTCAGTGTGTCTAACCTTAGAAGCGCAGTCATGGTGAGACAGCGACGACGCCCAAGCGAAGGCTGTATGATGAACCGCCAGCGCAAAACGCAACTAGCCACCACAGGCATCTTTCTTGTCAAAATGCTCGTTTAATAACGATACATCCTGCATCCCCGTCAGCTTTCGGTTGAGAATGATATCGTACGTCTTCCCCTCTATATGAGCTTCTGCTTCTAACAATGGCGTCCTCCGCCCTCAGGAGTTAAGCATGCACGACATTTGGAACCCCTGGCACGGGTGCACGCGCATCAGCGAGGGATGCGACCATTGCTATATGTTTACGATGGATGCCTCTCGCGGCCTTGACGGCGGGATTGTGCGGCGCAATAAGACAACGTTCGACTATCCGCTGCAACGCACACGTTCGGGCTGCTACAAGGTGCAAAACGGCGAGCTCATCCGTATTTGCATGAACTCGGACTTCTTCATCGAGGAGGCGGATCCTTGGCGCGAAGAAGTCTGGGACATCATCCGCGCGCGACCCAACGTGAAGTTCTTCATCCTCACCAAGCGCCCCGAGCGCATGGCCGCGTGCTTGCCTGTCGACTGGGGCCAAGGCTGGGAGAACGTCATGCTCAACGTGACCTGCGAAAACCAGCGTCGCGCCGACGAGCGCATCCCGCTTCTTTTGGCAACGCCCGCCAAGCACAAGGGCATCATGTGCGCGCCCTTCATCGGCCCCGTGAGCATCGAGCGGTATCTTGGCGAAGGGGCCAAGTCAGCAGGTGCCCCACTTGAGCAGGTCATTTGCGGCGGCGAGAACTACGAGAACCCGCGGCCGTGCGATTTCGCATGGGTGCGGAGCCTCGCCGAAGAGTGCCAGTCGCACGACATCACGTTTGCCTTCATCGAGACGGGAACGAGGCTCGTCGTCGAGGGGCGCGAATACCGGATTCCCAAGGCGCTCCAAGCCCAGCAGGCGTTCAAATCAGGCGTCCAGCATCAGGGACGCCCCATTGCCTGGCACCTGACCGACCCGCTGGGGTTCGAGTTGAGCGCCAACGAGCTCTACGCCCCGCGCTTTCGCACCCGCTGCCGCACCTGCGGCAGCCACCTCATCTGCAACGGCTGCTGCAACTGCGGCCAATGCGGCGAACCTGCCGAGGAGCTGCATCCCTGGGACGAGCTGAGCACGGAAGACTAGCGAGTGAGCGCCACCCCGCCGGCGCCCCGTCGCTTGGCGGGGCCACTCGCTTTGCTGGCGGTGCGGGTTCTCGCGCTTCATGCATCTTCCCAGCTCCTTCGGGCCGCCCTCAGAGCCGTCCTGGGTGTTTGCTATACTCCCGCTTCGGATACTGTGCCGCGAGGCCAGCATCGGTCCGTATGCGGGCGGCGCTTTTCAAGCACAAGAGAAGGGTGTCGCCATGAATCCAGAAACCATCTACGTCCTTGCGGCGTATGCAACGGTAGGGGCCTTTATCTTCGAGGTCCTCAGGCTTTTATACCGATTCTGCAGATGGGTGAATGCGCAGCGGATGGCACGGAAGGAGGCGCGCAAGACTGCCCCCGAAAAGAACTAAGGCCGGAGCTGCAACTCCGGCCTTAACCAAATAACCGCGCCGCCCGCACCACAACTGCGGGCCTTGCTGGCTAGCAGCATTGTACCCACCCCGCGAGGCGTTGTCACGCTTCGCGGGGACTTTCCATCGTCGGGCCTTCGGGCCCTGGATCTTCGAAAGACGTGCGCAAGATGAACCAGATGAGCGAACAGGCCCCGGCACCCCAAACAAACAGCGCGCACGGTGCCACCAGTCCAAACCCCGCCGCACGTCCTCGCTGCGCGCAGATCGAGCGCGACATCATCACGCGCTATCGCAAGAAGCTGTGGGTGCCATTCATCAAGGCGCTGACCGACTACCAGCTCATTTGCGACGGCGATCACATCGCCGTGTGCGTCTCGGGCGGCAAGGACTCGTTTTTGCTCGCCAAGCTCTTCCAAGAGCTCTATCGCCACGGCCGGCGCAACTTCGAGGTCACGTTCCTCTCCATGGACCCGGGCTATCCCGACTACGCCCGCGAGTCCATCGCCCGCAACGCCGAGCTTCTCGGCGTGCCGCTCAAGATCGTGCCCACCAACATTTTCGAAATCGTGAGGCGCCTAGACGGCAAGCCCTGCTACCCCTGCGCGCGCATGCGCCGCGGAGCGCTCTACAACGCCGCCCGCGAGCTGGGCTGCAACAAAATCGCGCTGGGCCACCACTTCGACGACGTGGTGGAGACCATCCTCATGAGCGTGCTTTACGGCGGGCAGGTCAAGACCATGATGCCCAAGCTTCACAGCACGAACTTCGAAGGCATGGAGCTCATTCGCCCCCTCTACCTGGTACACGAGGCCGACATCATCACCTGGCGCGACGAGAACGGCCTCGAGTTCATCCACTGCGCGTGTCCCTTGAGCGGCGGCGTCTCCTCGTGCGACGCAGGCGAAGGCTCCAAGCGCGCAAGCGTCAAGGCTCTCATCGCAAGCTTGTCCGCCCAGGACCCCGACATCGCCAAGTCAATTTTCCACAGCGTGGAAAATGTTCACCTCGATGCCATCGTGGGCTGGCGCGCCGCCGGCAAGCACCACAATTTCCTTGAGCGCTACGACGAGGGCTGGGAAGAGTCGAGAGGATAGAACCCGCTCGCCCATCGCACCCGCATACCGTTCGCAGTTCGCCCCACCAGGCGTCCGCATGTGTATTACTCTATACTTCGCTGCAACCTGTACACCTCAAACGAGGAGGTCACCATGGCGTTTCGCGTGTATAACTTCGAGAACAACGACGACGTCAAAATCGTCGCGCAAGCTGGCCAGTTCAAGGTAATCCAGTGGAACCGCGACCTCTCGGTTTCCCCCGAGAGTGCCCAGACCGCCTACTTCTGCGCGGAAATGGACGTCAGGCGCCGCCAGCTGGTGGCAGACCTCGACGGTTCCACCGGCGTCACGCTGCAGGCGGGAGCCATGCAGTGGACGGTGGGCAGTGTGCATGCCACCACGGGCGTCAAAGGCGTGGGCGACCTGGTAGGCAAGATGTTCCGAGGCGCCGTGAGCCAGGACTCCGCCATCAAGCCCGAATACGCGGGCGTCGGCAAGCTCGTCTGCGAGCCCACGTGGAACCACATCCTGCTGCTCGACTCGTCCCAGTGGGGCAATTCGGTCGTGCTCAACGACGGCCTGTTCCTCGCCTGCGACAGCACTCTGCGCCATGAGCTCCAGCGCAGGTCAAACCTGTCGTCGGCCGTGGCAGGCAACGAAGGTCTGTTCAACCTGCGCATCGACGGCTGCGGCACCATCGCCCTTGAGGCCCCCTGTCCCGAGAAGGAGGTCGTCTACATCGACCTCGACCGCGACGAGCTCAAGGTGGACGGCAACTACGCCCTTGCCTGGACATCGGGTTTGGAGTTTACCGTGGAGCGCTCGGGCAAGACCCTCATGGGATCGGCCGTGAGCGGCGAGGGCCTCGTCAACGTCTACCGCGGCACCGGCCGCGTCATGCTCGCCCCGATGCAGGCCGCTACCAGGTGCAACACCTACGCTCCTGCCCCCACGGACTAGAGGCGCATCTAAAAAGTCAGACACTCACACCCGCGGGGTCCAGGCGCATCGCCCGGACCCCGCTGTCCTTTATACCTACTTCTTTGCAGCCTTCTTCGGGCTACGATAGGGCGCAATGGCCACAAGGGCAGCCGCGCAGAACACCGCAACGCACAGCAGCATCTGCTGGTAACCCTCCATGCCACCGGTGTTGGCGATGAAGCTCACAAGGATGGCGGGAGCAAGGGTGGTGCCGACCTGACGCACGAGCGCGATGGTGCCCACGGCGCTCGCCCCGTCCTTCTCGTCAGTATTCTCAAGCACCATGTAGTTGGTGGGGGCGCCCATGGCAAAGCCCATGCCAAAACCAACCACGGCCAGACCGGCGATAAGCAAAGCCCTGCTAGGAGCAGCAGAAGCAACGAGCGCCAGGAACACGAAGCCCGCAGCCATGACAGCCAGGCCAAAGGCAAGCACGGGCTTGGCACCGAAGCGGTCGATAAACCTGCCACCAAGGGGCGGACCCACGAGCGAGGCGGCACCGATGGCAAGCACGTAATAACCGCCCGAGCCGAGAGGCTCACCCATGACGAATTCGGCATACTGCGGCACGAGCATCATCGAGATGATGGTGCACCCAACGAAGAACGAAGCGATCATCGTGATGACGATGGGCTTGCTATGCAGGTACTCCATGTGGAAGACCGGGTCCTCGGCCTTGCGCTCGACCTTGCCAAAGGCAATGGTGCACACGGCGGCCGCAACGAACGTTGCCCACAGCAAAGGCGAGGTCACAGAGACAGCCAGGTTCGTAAAGTCGATCTCCTTGATACCGAGCAAGAGCAGCATGATTGCAGCAACGAGCAAGATGGAGCCCGCAGTGTCAAAGCGATGGTCTTCCTTGTGCTCGCAGGAACCGTCCTCGCACACAGCACGCAGGAACACGAACGAAGCCACGATAAGCGCCGCGCAAATGGGAACGGCGATGTAGAAAAGCATGTCCCAGCTCTCGACTCCTACCAGGCCGATAACGGCACTGCCCATGGCGGCGCCGAGCACGTTGGAAAGGCCCGCAACCGCAGCTGCCAGGCCCAGCGCCATGCCGCGCTTCTCAGGAGGAAAGGTCGTGCCGATGGCAGCGTTGGCAACGGGAATCATTCCGCCGGCGCCGGCCGCCTGAATCACGCGTCCTACCAGCAGCAACGCAAAGCCGCCCATGGTCTTGGAGATGCCGCACAGAATCGAACCGACGGCAAACACGCCCAGGCACAGGGTGAACACCTGGCTGCGGCCGCGACGGTCAGCCAGTTTGCCAATTACGGGGATCAAAGCCGCATAGAAGAGCGTGTAAATGTTGATCATCCAGATGCCGACCTCGTCGTCGAGGCCGAACGTCGCCTGCACCACCGTACGCACAGGCGAAACCATGCCCACGTACAGGCCGCCCACAAGAAGGCCGAGCAGATAAATGGCGAGGATGGCGCCAAGATTGGGCGACTTCTGGACGGCACTGCCGCCAAGAGCGCTCTGCGTTTCTTTCACGATGACTCACCGCTTCCATGTTTCCAGTGCAAGCCAAGAGGCGCTCAAGAGAGACCTGCGGCAACCATCGCAGCCCCGTCGCACTGAATTGGTCAAAGACAGACAATCGATACCGAAAAACGCCCAGAGAAACTGGGCGTAGTAACCGTCTATCTTCGTTTGCGGCAAAGTGAACATCAATACCAACTTGTTCAGGCAGATTGCGAACACATTTGCACGACAAAACCGCCACGCCTGTGCAAATGCTCCGCACAATCGCCTTATGCCTTGGTATATAACGCCTGCTCAAGCATCCAGAAAAAGGCTGGGATGCTAGTTGCATTCGAAGTGCGCAAGCAATTGAGAAGGTTGTTGAGCACGAGAGTGCACACAGCAAGGGAGTCAACGCCCTCAGGAAGCGCAGCCTGGTCTATACGCGGATCATTCTCAAACACCCTCTGCAGGCCATGCAAGGCATGCTTGAATTGAGCCGCCTCTCGCGCACGGGCAGCTACCAACTCGGCTTCAGGAAGAGCCCCGACCCCCTTGAGCCAATTGGTTCGAAAGCGATCAAGCACCGCCTCCATGCACGAAAAAAGGTTGCGGCAGTATGCACCGAAATCAACCTCGGACCCCAGGCGGCAAAACTCTTCGAAGAAAGCGCGGCGAAAGAACAGCTCGACTGTGTCAACCACCAGGTCTTTCTTTGACCCAAAGTAGTTGTATACGGTACCGACCGAAACCGAGCACTCATTTGCCAGCCCTCGAACCGAGAGAGCCGCTATGCCGTGTGCCTCGGCAATACGATATGCGCCTTCAAGCAGCTCTTCACGCGATGTTGTGGCAGCCATAAGCCCATCCCCCCTGCGACGCCGCGAACAACCCCTATACCGCCTCCATACAAGGCTGCCTAAATTACAGCCTTAGATGAAGCCTTTGGCCCGTGCTTGCGCTCCGCTGCCAGGATGTTGCGTACCATCTCGATGACGTCGAGCAGCTCCTGCTGAGAATGCACGCCAAGCTTGCGATACACATTGGTGGTGTGAGTCTTTGCCGTCTCAAGCGAGATGCTGAGTTCGCTGGCTACAAACTGGCGATTGCGACCACGGCCAAGCAGCATGCAGACGTCAAATTCGCGGGGCGACAGGGCATAGTCATCGCGGATTCGCTGCATGACCTGACGGTAGTCGTCAACCTCCAGTGCGTTCATCGGCGTAGCGACACCAGGATGCACGTCGCCCCAACCAAACTGCGGACGCTCAAACAGGACGGCGACAAGCACGAGCAGCATGAGGGCGATGCCCGACACAAGGTGCTCCCCCGCCGAATCGATGCCGATGCAGAAGACGTCCCACACAATAAGGCCCACCACAGAGCCAACCTGAATGGCCAACAGACCGGTAGGGACCGACACGGTCACGGCAACGTCATGGCGAAGCTGGCGCGATCCAAGCAGCGACCACAGCGTCATGAAGAAGAACTGGTAGCCCAGCGCATGCACACCCCAGCCCATGTACCAGAACACCTCATAGGGGAAGAGCACATACGCCATGGCCATAAGCGGCAAGGAGACGCAGAGCACAAGCTGCCATGCATCGAGCTTGAGGGCAAAGGCCGTCAGGAACGTGAGTCCCGAGGCAAGAATCGTGCCGATGACAACGCCAAAACAAGAGATGCGGTACAGCTCCTCGGGCACAACCTCAAAGCCCGCGTTGATAAAACCGTTGGAAAGGCCGAAAACGAAGGCAAGGCCGGCGAGCATGAGAAACGCCCGGTCATGCAAGAGCGTGGCAAGCGGCGTGCGAGGAGCTTCGGAAGGCGCCGCGGGAGCAGACGCGGCCATCGGGGCATCGGCGGTCTGAGCGACCTGAGAAGCCTGGACAGCGGTGGCCACCGCTGCAGGTGCGGCATTCTTCTCTTCATCCTCGTAAGGCAGGCCGATAGGGTGCGTCGCGGCGCGCTGACCTGCCCAGAAACCAACGCCGGGGCACACGAAGCCCACCACCAGGGCGAACACAGCCGGCACGACATTGCACACGAGAAAAGCCACACCGCCGAACAAAAGGGCGATTGCATTGTGAAACAAAGCCGTACGAACACCCAGGGCAGCCGTCTGCGAGCACCACTGGCACAGGAGCAGGCCCTCCGTCAGGCCCGTGAAGAGGCCCGACACCAACGCAACAGGCTCGACAAGCTCGGCAGGCAGAGGGAAATGCGCAATCAGCAGCAAACCCGTGCCTGTTCCCGCCAGACCGCATAGCATTGCCGCCAGGCGCACGCCCGTCATGAGGCGCGGCTGGTTTGCGCGCGCACGGCATGCCAGCACAAGGACCACGCCCACAGCAAGCGCACCCATAATGACGTTGACACCCCAGCGAGCGTTCGTCAGCTCGATGGAATAGCCGCGAAGCGAGAACGGACCTCCCCAGTAGATGAGCCACGTCCACAGATACATGGCTGCAAGGCCCGTAACGATACGGGTGTCACACGACAGCCGCTGCGTAAAGCCCTTCAATTTTCCCCCCGACCACTCACTATCTCTTACAGTCTGTCGGCCAGTTTGTATCCAACGCGCCAGACAGTAATAAGATACCGAGGTTTGGACGGGTTGTCCTCAATTTTTTCGCGGATTTTTCGTGCAAATACCGTAATGCTGCTCGGGTCAGCGGCGTCTTTATCGCCCCAGACGTGCTCCATGATCTGGTCTCGCGTGAAAACACTGCCCGGCTCACTCGCCAGAAGCTCAAGCAGCTCAATCTCGCGCGAGGAGAGGGCGACCTGCTTGTCGCGCAGCCGAACGTCGTACTTGCCGAAGAAGATCTCCAAATCGCCCACGCGATACGACGCCGCGTTGCGCGGCTCCTGCGATGCGCCACGGCCGCGCTTGCGCAAGCGGGCGTTCATGCGCAGGACAAGCTCTTCGTTGTGAAACGGCTTGACCAGGTAATCATCAGCGCCCGCTTTGAAGCCGATGGACTTGTCGACAATATCGCCCTTTGCCGTGAGAAACATGATGGGGACGCGACGACCCTCATCGCGAATCGTCTGACAAAGCTCGAACCCATTGATGTCTGGCAGCATCACGTCAAGAATCAAAAGGTCCGGGCGCTCGCGACGCAGCATATCCAAGCCATCGACGCCATTGTCGGCGCAACAAAACTCATAGCCCTGCCTTGCCACGAGCTGACCGATGAGCAGGCGCATGCTCTCGTCGTCGTCAATCAGCATCACCTTGGCCATATAAGCCGCCTTTCGCCCTGCAACCTAACCGTGGGCTCCATCATAGCGAATCTGAAACAGGACCGCCTTCGGGCAAACGAACGGTAAACGTGCTCCCCTGCCCAGGCGCGCTTTCGAGCTCGACCGTGCCGCCGAGCATCGCAACAAGATCCTTGACAAGCGACAGTCCCAACCCGCTGCCTCCATAGCGGCGAACGGTGGACATATTCTCCTGCGTGAACCGCTCGAAAACAAGGCGCTGCTTGTCCGCAGGAATCCCGATGCCCGTGTCTGCGACGTCGATGCGCACGATGCCCGCACGACTCCCCGACTCGTCGCAAGCCGCAGCAGATACCCTCGCAGAATCGGTCGCCCAGCCAGGTTCATACGTCACGCTCACCTCGACCCGGCCGCCCTCAGGCGTGAACTTGATCGCGTTGCTCACGAGGTTCACGAGAATGCGGCGCACCTTTTCCCAGTCGCTTTCGATAAGCGGCACGTCGGGGGCCACGTTCGTGGAAAACGCGACGCCACGCTTGAGCGCCACCGACTCGTTGGTGGTCTCCACCATGCCCACGATGTCGTTGAGGTCGACAAGTTCCAGGTTGAGGCGTTCCGATCCCGCCTGGATGCGAGCGGTCTCAAGCACGTTGTTCACCATCTCGAGAAGGATGGCGCCGTTCTTCTCCACCTCTTCCACCTGGCGCAGCGCGGCGGTTTCGCTGGGATCGATGCTCTGCGCAAGAAGCTCGGTAAAGGCGAGGATGGACGTGAGCGGCGTGCGCAACTCATGGCTCACGATGGCAAGGAAGTCAGACTTGTACCGGTTCTCCCGCTTGAGTCGCTCGTTGACCTCCTCCACATGCGCGCGCTGGCGCTCCAGCTCGGCATTGGTCGCACGCAACTGCTCGGTGCGCTCGACAACCTGCGACTCAAGGCTGCCGTACAAGCTGCTGAGACGGCGCGACATCTCGTCGAACTGGGTAAAGAGCGCGTCGACCTCGCGTGAAGCATAAGGATTCGAAGGGCGCTGCGAGGAATTGATCGGGACACTGCGAACGAATTCTGCATAGGGGGAGGATTCGCGCGGCCCATCCACACCAGACGTGCGATCCACAGCAGCCTGTGCATCCGAAAACTCGCTGGACAGAAGACCCGAAGACCACGCACCGGCTGGCGATACGCCGGCCGCCCCATCTCGCCTGCCCTCAGCCTGGTCGCCCAACCAGGCAAGCGACGCGTTGAGCTCGGTCAGGGGCGTCGTTATCAATCGGCTCAGCACATGGAAGATGACGAAGGCCACACCCACCATGAGCAGGACAAAAAGGGCCGCGTTCGCCGCCACTGCCGCACGCATGTTGGAGAAATAGAGCTCGGTGGGCACGACGACGCTCACCGCGCCCGCGATGTCACCGATGTGCGCGCCCTCCTTGGGGTAGCCGGTGACGTCTATCTCACCTTTGGGCGTGCCATGACACTCCATGCACTCGGAGTCGTACACCATGGAGCGCACATAGCGAAACACGGAGCCGCCCGCCTCGCGACCAAAGCCATAGACCTCCTCCTGGGCCATTTCGGTTGGCCGAGAACCCGCGTTGGCATAGAACCCCTCGAGGGCAGCACGCTCGTAATCATCTGGTGCGTTATAAAAGTTGCGCGGGTTGAGGTTCGTGAACCTGATGGAGTAATCAGACCCTCGGCTGAAGAGCGCCGCGACCGCCTTGCCGGCAATGGCGCAGTGCAGCCTCTTGAAGTCGTATTCGCCCTGCGAGGTATGGTTGATCGTGTATTGGTTGATAGAGACGAAGTCCCAGACCGCGTCCATCTCGCTCACAAGCATGCGCGACTGCTCGAGCATCTCTGCCTCGACGCGCGAACGCTGGTCAGCGTAGGTGAAGGCGATGAACGCGATGGAAAACAGAAGCAGCACGCCGCTGAGCAGGCCGATGATCTTCGTGCGCAGGCCAACGCGCGTTGGCCCGCCACTTCGCAGCTCCCTGCGTGCGTGCTTCCCTATGACTCTGGGACCTCCAGCTCTCATCACTTGTTCGCAGTCACTTCCAGCTCGGCGGCAAGGGTCTCAAGCGCGCCCGCCGCGATGCCGCAGACAGCACGGAAGTAGGCGCCATGATCGCGTTCAGCAATGCGGGCCAGGCAGTCGGGCCCGAAGGCGAGGAGATGATCTGCCAAAAACTCACGCAGGAGCGGCAACGCCGTCTCGTCGCCTTCTGTCGCAGCGTGCAGCAGGTGAGCGACAAACGAGAACTCAAGGCCGATGTGGTCGTCGGGCTCATTGGCCGCACGCTCGAACACAAGGCCGCCGCGCTTGTACATTGCGCGAACTTCCAGCGTGCGCGGGCCGAAGAGGGTCTCGTCCTCGCTGCGCCACACGCTCTCGTAGGGGCTCGCCTTCGAGGAACCCGTCATGAAGAACAGATACGTGCGGTCGAGATGCACCCGACGTATGAAATCCGCAAAGGCCTCCGGGCTCTGGGCCGCACCGTCGAACAGCTCAACCAAGGCGTGCGACGCATCCGGCGCAACCTGGGAGAACGGGGGCTCGCTGAACATGGCGCGGTCCTGCACCATGCCGCGCATGGTCTCCTCGGCAGGGTCGGCGTACAGCGCCCATGAGCAAAACGCGCAAAGAGCCTGATACGCCTGAAGCGTCTCCGTCGTGATCGAGTCGTTGGTCAGAGCACCGGACATAGGGACCCCCTCGGTTGGTTACAGAGAAAAGAATAGCGCGCGAGCCCGCGAAAAGCGAACCCGCGCGCATACTAGCATCGCCGCTCAGCGGCAAATCAAGCATATGGTGCTGGCAGAGGCCATAGCCTTACGCGATGTGGCTCACCTCGAGCGGGTTGCGCAGAACGCCGCCCTTTGCCGCGTCGCGGTGCGGGTTGAACACCACGTTAGGACCGGTGGCATCGGAGAGGTCGCCCAGGACGCAGGTGTCGTCGTGAGCGGCACGCAGCTCGTCGATGGGACCAAACTCGATGGCGCGCACGGGGCATGCCTTGACGCACACAGGGTCGGGCGTGCCGTTCTCGGTCTCGCTCGTGCACATGGTGCACTTGTGAGCCTTGCCGTCGGAGGCAAGCTGCACGGGGTGGCCGAAGGGGCACACCTTCTCGCAGGTCATGCAGCCAATGCAGACTTCCTTGTCGTTGTCGACAATGCCGGTCTCGGGATCCTTCTGCATAGCGCCGGTGGGGCAGTTCTTGACGCATGCGGGATCGTCGCATTGACCGCAGGTCATGGAGACGTAGTAGGTGAAGGCCGTGGAAGAGAACGCGCCGTTGCCGTCCTGAGTCCACTCGCCACCGCCGAACTCGTAGACCTTGCGGAACTTCTCGGGGACCTCGAGGTCGTTACGATCGAAGCATGCCGTCATGCAGGCCTTGCAGCCAGTGCAGATGTCGGTGTTTACATAGAAGCCGTACTGAGCCATGGTCGTCCTCCCTTAGGCCTTCTCGATCTTGCAGAGGTTGGAGTGCACGCCGTTACCCTTGGAGATGGGCGTGGGGCGCACGCTGGTGAGCACCGAGATGCAGCCGCCCAAATCGAGCGTGTCAGGGCTGCCGATGGACTCGGGGTCGCGCGTCTCGGGCTCGTACCAGCCACCCTGCGGAATCGAAACCACGCCGGGCATGATGCGGTTGGTCACCTTGGCGGTGAGCTTGGAGCGGCCGCGCTCCGTGGACACGATGACCTCGTCATCCTGAGCGATGCCCAGGTTGGCGGCGTCAAGGTCGTTAATCCAGCACTGCTGGGGAGCAACGGAGTTCATCCACGGCACGTTGCCGTACGAAGAGTGCGTACGGGTCTTGCCATGGTGGCCGATGAGCTGGAAGGGATACTCGGCGCGCAGCGGGTCGGTGTAGCCCTCGAAGTGATCGTAGTGGATGGGCAGAGCGGTGATCTGGTCACGGCCGTCATCGGGAATGTAGCCGGCACCCGTGAGGTCCCACTGCTTCGAGATGTTGTAGGCCTGCTTGGAGAAGACCTCGTACTTGCCCGAAGGCGTCCACATCTCGTCATCGGTGGGAATATAAGGCTCATGCTCGTTGCAGCGCTTGTACAGGCCGCCGCGCTTGAACTCCTCGAAGGTGTCGGGCAGCAGCTCTTCGCCATTCTCGATACCCTTGTTGTAGCACCACTCGAGCCAGTCGATCTGCGTGCGACCCTCGGTGAACTCGTCCTTCACGCCGAGCTCCTCAGAGAGCAGCGTGCAGATCTCGTACACGGGCTTAGACTCGAAGAGGGGCTCGATGGCTGCGGTCTCGCACAGCACGAAGCCGGTCCAGCCGCCACCGCCAGCGGTGATGTCGTCTTCCTCGAAGGGCGTGGTGCCAGGCAGAATGATGTCGGAGGCAAGAGCGGTGGGCGTGAGGTACGGATCGACCGTGACCACCATGCGCAGGCCCGAGTCCTCCTCATCGGGGAGGTTGTAGATGCGCAGCATGTCGTTGATGTCGCCGTGCTGGCCAACCATGACGTTGGAACCGTAGTTCCAGATGAACTTGATGGGAGCATTCAGCTTCAGCGTGCCGGGCTCCTCGGCGTACTTGAGGTTGCCGTCGACGTAGTGGCGCACGCCCCACGTGGTGTCGTCCATCGACTTGTAGTCCTCGATGGCCTGATACCAGTCGAAGAAGGAGATGCAGGGCTCGACGGTGTTCTGGTCGCCCAGGGTGGGGATGGAAGTCTTCACCTTGAACGAAGCGCCGCCCGTGCTCTCGCGGGCACCCGTGCCGCCGCCGGAGATGCCGACGTTGTGGGTGATGGCGGCGATCATGGCGATGGCGCGAGCAAGGTTGCCGCCGTTGCTGTTGCGCTGCGGACCCCAGCCCTGGATGGTGGCCGTGGGGCCGTCGAGGTACATGTCGGCCAGGGCGCGGATGGTGTCGGCGGGCACGCCGGTGATCTCAGCAGCCCACTCGGGGGTCTTCTCGCCCGTGCCCTCGTAGGCACCGGTGCCCATGAGGTAAGCCTCGTAAGACATGTCCTCGTCCACCGTAATGGAGCCGGACTTGTCGTAACCGAAGTAGTCGTCGCTCGTAGGCTCGCAGGCCTTGACGTCCTCGGCGAAGGTGTCGGAGTAGAAGCCGAGGAACTTCTCGCGAATGAAGCCCTCGTCAAGCTTGCCCTCGGTGAAGAGGTAGTGAATCATGCCAGCGACCAGGGCGTCGTCGGTGCCGGGGCGAATGGCGATCCACTGCGTGGCAAGGCCGACGGCCGTGTCGGACAGGTGCGGGTCGACGACGACAATGTTGGCGTCGGGGTTCTGCAGCTTGACCTGCGTGAGGAGGAACCACATGCCCGAACCAGACATACGCGTGTTGGCAGGGTTGTTGCCGAACAGCACGATGTTCTTGGAGTTGACGAGGTCGGTAACCTCGTTGTTGGACCAGGCATCACCGTTGAACAGCGGCAGCTCCCAGCAAATCTGGCCCGTAGAGTAGTCGCAGTAATGACGCAGGTAACCGCCCCAGCAGTTCATAAGGCGGGAGAAAGCGGTGCTGTCGGGGCCCCAGGACTTGGAAACGGCGCCACCGATGACACCGGTGCCGTACTGGATGTAGAAGGCGTCGTTGCCGTACTGCTCCTTGATCTCCTTCATGGAGTCGGCAATCGTCTTGATGGCCTCTTCCCAGGAAATCTCCTCGTAGATGCCCTCGCCGCGCTTCGTGCCCTCAACGCGCTTGAGCGGGCGCTGCACGCGGGTCTCGTTGTAGATGCGCTGGCGCGAGGTACGGCCACGCACGCAGGAGCGCAGCTGGGCAATCTTGCCAGGGCCGAACTCGTCAGAACCCTCGCAGTCGGTGCTGATGCGAACGACCGTGCCGTCCTTGACGTAGGCCTTCAGCGGGCAGCGGCTACCGCAGTTCACGTGGCAAGCGCCCCAGGTCACGGTGTCAAAATCAAGCTTCGAGGCCTCGTCGGCGGCGCTGCACGCCATGATTGCGCCCTCTACCGCCTCTTCCTGCGCCTGGGCAACAGGGGCAGACGACAAAGCGACGCCTGCTCCCACGAGGCCCGACATGGCGAGGAACGACCTGCGGCTGATGCCGACGTTCGGCGACATGCTCTTCTGCATAGCTATCCTTCCCTCTCGTCTCCAGTGTGCGCAGCGCGCCCGCAGCGCGGAGATACGGACACGGGCAAAACATGCGTGTCCTCCAGGCTTTCCCCCGCCCTTAGACCGCATCCCCGCGCTTCTCTGCAATGGCGTACGCGACGCACCCCCCATGCGACCAACTCGGCCGCATCTTACCAACGAGTCTAAAGCGCCTCGAGAAGAATAACCATGATTTGGTATGCACATTTGCTTGGGCATTTCTGCACTTATTCTTACACTGCTGGTAGATGCATAAATACAAACCCCCGCCTCAACCATGTTGAGACGGGGGGCGGATGGTGTATTTGTGGCGGAGCCCGTTATGTGGGGGTCCGCCCATCGCATATATGGCCTAGTGGCCCGGATAGAAGAACTCGACCCTGTAGCCAAGCTCAATAAGACGCTCGGCCGCGGCGCGGGCCGCATTGTCGGCACTCACCCAGTCGCCCTCGCCCGTGAAATCGTTAAACGAGCGGTAGTAGGCAATGCGAACCGGTTCGCTCTCGGGGTCGGAGACTTTGCCTGCAAGCGTCACGACATCGCGCACAGCGGCAAAGTGGTCGTCGACAAGACCTTGAAGCGCACGCCACGCAACCTCGGGGATAGGGGCCTTGCCTGAATCCCAACGACGCACCTCCGAGCGGTCGGCACCTACAATGTCGGCAAACTCGTCCTGCTTGAACCCGACCATATCGCGCAGTGCTCGGAAATTTGCGGGCGTGTGCTCAAAGCTGTCGAAAGCGTATTCCATCCCAGTGAGTCTCCTACTTCGTAGTCTTGGCAAGGGGAGCGAGGACCATCTTCATGCCCTCAACCTCGATGTGCAATGCACCTTCGATAATCTTGACATCAATTGCCTCGGAATCGGCATCAAAGGTGTACGTATCCTCAGACTTCTCAGTCCAGGTGCCTTCGACGACGCTGGGGTCAGACTCGGGGTCATCGATCTCGGTCAGAGCGAAGGTGCCATCCTCGGCAACGTCAATCGTAACGGCGATACCCAGCGAGGAAAGAAGGGCCGACCACTTGGCGTCGTCGAGCTCGTTTTCACCCATGCCCTCCATGGCAACGAGCGACCAGGAGCCAACAATGCCCTCGTGCTTGGCATCGTACTGGTCGGGATAGGTCGCGAAGGCCCATGCACCAGACAGAACGTCCTTGGCACGAGCGAAAATGGAAGTGACCTCCATGCCCTCGGCGTTCTCAACATTGACCAAGCTCAGGCCATCAATCGTGAAGTTGGCAGCCTCGCCGTCCTCGGCCGTAACGACAAGCTCGGTGTCGGAGACCTGCTCCCACATGACCTTGGCCTCGGTGTTCTGAAGCTGGTCGTCGACCTCGCCCTCGGCCTGCTCAACCGACTCGCCCGCAACGCCCTCAGCGGCAGCCTCGGCCTCGGCATCGGCGCCGTCGACCATGGCAACCTTGAAGGTGCCCGTGCCGTCGGCCTTGAGCTCATAGGTGGTGGTGGCAAGAATGGTGAGAAGTGCGAGAACTTCGAGC
The DNA here is from genome assembly GCA_934636245.1 of uncultured Coriobacteriales bacterium. Taxonomy (GTDB): domain Bacteria; phylum Actinomycetota; class Coriobacteriia; order Coriobacteriales; family UMGS124; genus UMGS124. Next base: position 8,334 of record CAKUAI010000001.1, on the reverse strand, counting down.
GTTTCCTCGTCGTCGCAGTCGACGGCGATCATGACCCACGTGCCCTCCACGTCGGCACCCTTGAGCTCGACGGCCTTCTCGTCCTTCTTCTCCTCTGCCAAGGCGAGCGCGGGAAGTGCTGCAAGACTCGCTGCGGCAGCAGCGAGAACGAAGTTGCGGCGGGTAAGGGAAGCGGTGACACTCATAATGGTCTCCAATCCGTACGGCGCATCAAAAACACCCCAAAACCGCTGAATGCGGCGAGTAAAGTATACACGATGTCCATGTGGCTTGGCCCCTATGCCCGCGCCATATCGACCGAATGGCGGGTGAAAAGGTGGCTCCCGTGTGAAGCTGTTTTAAATGTAAGGCAAGCGGGCATATAGCGCCCAGTATCGTTCTCTCAAGCAAAGGAGTTCCCAATGGCCGAGATTACCCTGACCGCAGCCAACTTCAAACAGGAAGTCCTCGATTCCGACGTACCCGTGCTCATCGACTTCTGGGCCACGTGGTGCGGACCGTGCCGCATCATCGCCCCCATCGTTGCCCAGATTGCCGATGAGTACGCCGGCAAGCTCAAGGTGTGCAAGTGCGACACCGACGCCGAGCCCCTGCTTGCCGGGCAGTTCGGCATCCAGTCGATTCCGACGCTCGTCATCATGAAGGGCGGCCAGCCCGTTGCGCGCACCATGGGTGCCATGCCGAAGGCCCAGCTCGAAAGGTTCATCGAGGACGCAAGCGTGCTGTAAGGGCACGCTGCAGTTTGCGAAATAGCGCGAAGGCCGGCAACCCGTCGCTGAAGATGGGTTGCCGGCCTTTTTCATGCGAGGAAACCTGAGGCTGAGACACGCTCCCGCCTGCCTCAGCCTCGTACGGTTACTCTTCAGGCATTGCGCGCTGGATTTGGCGCTGGCGCTCCACGCTGGAGAGGTTCTCGGACTCGATATAGATGCGCGCCGCCTGGGGGAATCGCGCCTTAAGCGCACGCTCCACACGATCGATGGCGGCCATGACTTCGTCGCCCGCTGCATCCTTGCGGAAGGTCGCATCCACTGCCATGAGCATGTTGGAGGGGCCAAAGTACATGGTGAGCACGCCGCCGGCCTTCTCGATGACAGGGTCGGCCTCGATGATGGCGCGCGCGTCGATAAGCTCGGCGCGGCTCATGCCCTCGCCCACAAGCAGGCCCTTCGACTCGCGCAGCATCACGACGGAGACGCACATGAGCAGAAGGCCGATGATGATGGAGGCAATGCCGTCGAACACGGAGTTGCCGGTGATCTGTGTAAGGACAAGGCCGATAAGTGCAAAGCAAAGACCCAGCTCAGCGGCAGAGTCCTCAAGCAAAACGGTATAGTTGCTGGGGTCCTTGCACTCCTTGATGTACTCAAAGACGCCCTTGCTGCCACGCGCGGCGTTCACCGATTTGATTGCCACACGCAACGAGGCGCCCTCGATAAGCATGGCCGCAATAAGCACGATGTAGCTCATGAGCAGGTTGCCGTGCTCAACCGGGCCAGCAAGAGAAGCTTGCACCGCATGGATGCCCTGCATAAGCGAGACGCCGCCGCCCAGCGCAAACACCGAAACCGCGACGACGAGCGTCCAAAAGTACAGCTCTTTACCAAAACCGAACGGGTGCTCAATAGTCGCCGGCTTCTTCGCCTGGCGCATACCGTACAGCACAAGGAAGCCGTTGCCCGAGTCGACGATGGAGTGGATGCCCTCTGACACCATTGCCGCCGAGCCAGAAATGGCCGCGGCGATGAACTTGACGATGCCCACCGCGATATTCGACGCGATGGCCGCAAGCACCGACGTCTTGCTCGAGTGCTTCTCAGGCGCGCCTTGGGACGTAGGGGCAGTAACTGGGGCAGCGGGGGTGATAGGGGCCGCAGGTTGTGCAGGGTCGGGCATACAGGAACCAACTCCAATTGCTCGTAGGCGAAAATGACTGGAATACGATACCCATCACACGAGTAAACATGCAGGCCAGAGGGGCAAATTTAGGACGCGCAAAGGAATTCCGCAATTTGTGCGACCCAAAAGTGCGCGACACAAAACGACAGAAGGGACTGTAGGCAAAGTCACCGCCGGAGAGCAGACGAGAACACGCCATGTGTATAGAGCCGCACAGCGATTGCATGCGCGCCTTGGCCCCCTGCGCTGAGACAAGATGGACTACCTGCCAAATCCAAAACGCCGATGGCAACGGTGGGCGCAATTCCCAAATCTCATTTCAATAATTGTCATATCGCAATAAGTAGGACTTTTCATGCTGGCCTTATGCCTTCCCATGACAAGCAGGCGTATGCTGGAGCAGTTTGCGTTTTAAGCTTGGCACCATCATGGCGCCTGACCAAAACGAGTCTCGCGATTACGTCGAGACCGCCAAGAAAGGACTCCCATGCACAAGAACGGATTTCTCACCCTTTCGCGCCGCCACGCACGACTCGTCGCGCTGCTCCTCGCCGGCGCTCTCGTGACGCCCATGATTTCCGGCTGCAGCGCCGACGCCTCTACGGCCGACAACTCTGGCGAGCAGGCCGAGACCACGGCAACGCAGGTCACCAAGTCCGACACAAGTGCAACGACCGACACGCAGGAAGCCCCGACGTTTGACTTCAGCGCAGGCATCGACGAGAACGGCCACTGGACGGGCGTCAAGGCGCTTGACTACGTGAAGCTGCCCAGCGATTACAAGTCGATTTCCATCCCCGCCTCTGAGGTGACGCCCACCGACGAAGAGGTCCAGTCGATGATTTCTTCGATTACCTCGGGATATGCGACTCTCGAGCAGGTGACCGACCGCGTCGTGGCCGATGGCGACACCGTCAACATCGACTATGTGGGAAGCGTCGACGGCACGGAGTTTGAGGGCGGCTCGACCCAGGGCAACGGCACCGTGGTCACCATTGGCGTCACTCAGTACATCGACGACTTCCTCGACCAGCTCGTGGGCCACAAGCCCGGCGAGACCTTCGACGTCAACGTCACGTTCCCCGAGGATTACGGCGTCGAGGAGCTCAACGGCAAAGACGCTGTGTTCTTCGTCACCATTAACTACATCCAGGAGACGAAGCAGCCCGACGTCACCGACGAGTGGGTCGAACAGACCCTCAAGGGCAAGTACGGCTGGACGACCGTCGCCGAGATGGACAAAGAAATCAGGGACAGCCTGCAGTACAAGCACTCCGCCGACTACGTGCGCAGCTACGTTCTGGAGAACTCCGAGGTCAGCGAGATTCCGGCTTCGATTGTGGACCAGCAGGCCGCGCAGCTGGTGTATCAGTACGAGTATTACGCCAACATGTATGGAACCGACCTCGCAAGCTTCCTCAAAATGTCCGCTGGCGTTGAGACCACCGACGAGCTCGTGGAGAAAAACAAGGAGAGCCTGACAGACGCCGCCAAGGTGTACCTCGTGTTCCAGGCAGTCGCTGAGGATGCCGGCATCGAAGTGACCCCCGACGAGCTCACAAACTACCTCACCTCGGTCAGCGGCAACTCTGACACCGCCAGCCTTGAGACGAAGTACGGCAAGGGTTACCTCGCCCTTCAAGCTCTCGTGCAGAAGACCGGCGAGTACCTGGTAAGCCAGGCAGTTGTCACGGACGACGCCGACGGCTCCAACGCCGATGCCGACAAGGCCGATACTGACGCTGCGGCCGACAAGACGGCCGATGCCGCAAGCGAGGAAGCCAGCGCCGACAAGAGCAGCGACTCCACCGTTGCCGACGCCGAGAAGAAGGATTCCGACAGCGCAACCAAGGAAGCCAGCGCCGACAAAGCGACCTCCGACACCTCGTCTGGCAAGAAGGACGACGCCGCGGCCAAGGATTCCGGCGCAGGCACCGACAAGAGCGGTGACTCGACGGCCAAGAATTCCAGCTCGGACACCGACGAGAAGGCCGCGAAGTAGCCAGACACCTCTGGCTTCTAGAGAAGCGATGAACAAGTAGGCTGTACGGTGTTTCGCCATGTAGCACCGCAGGTAAAAACCGCGTTTGATGAAGCCGATTGGACTTAATCATCGCTTCCCTAGCTTCCGACTTTCGGCTTCTGACTCTCCCGCCGGACTCCGCCCCCGGCCTCCGGGGTCTCACCTCTGGCGTCCAGCGGACGTTTTCGACGAGGCAGCCCGCCTGAGTGTTTGAACTGTGCCTCAAACCTGGGCGGGCTCAAAAAGGTTGCACCACAGGGGACTGGTTCCGGAACTCCTCCGGGAACAGTCCCCCTGGGTCTTTTCTGTCACGTGGAGCCTACACAGCTTCGGACACCTGGACCTATCCAGTCTGACCCTATACTGACCATATAAATTATTTCTTTATTGGATATATCGATAAGCTCAGTTTTTCCCTAAAGTTGCACGCCATCAAACGCGCCCCAACCGAAGGGATACACAATGACTGACGCGAATCAGACCAACCAGCCCGGTTCCACCCGCTACGAGCTCAACAAGCAGCTTGCCCAAATGCTCAAGGGCGGTGTCATCATGGACGTCACCACGCCTGAGCAGGCTCGCATCGCCGAGGAAGCCGGTGCCTGCGCCGTCATGGCGCTCGAGCGCATCCCTGCCGACATCCGCGCTGCTGGCGGCGTCAGCCGCATGAGCGACCCCAAGATGATCCGCGGCATCCAGGAAGCCGTGTCCATCCCCGTCATGGCCAAGTGCCGCATCGGCCACTTCGTGGAAGCCCAGCTCCTGCAGGCCATTGAGATTGACTACATCGACGAGTCCGAGGTCCTCTCCCCTGCCGACGACACCTACCACATCGACAAGACGCGCTTCTCGGTGCCGTTCGTATGCGGTGCGCGCGATTTGGGCGAGGCCCTGCGCCGCATCGCCGAAGGCGCGTCCATGATCCGCACGAAGGGCGAGCCCGGCACGGGCGACGTCGTGCAGGCCGTGCGCCACATGCGCAAGATGAACAGCCAGATTCGTCACGTCGTCTCCCTGCGCGAGGACGAGCTGTTCGAGGAGGCCAAGCAGCTGCAGGTACCCGTTGAGCTGGTGCGCTACGTGCATGACAACGGCCGTCTGCCTGTGGTGAACTTTGCCGCCGGCGGCGTGGCCACCCCCGCCGACGCAGCCCTCATGATGCAACTGGGCGCCGAGGGCGTGTTCGTGGGTTCGGGCATCTTCAAGAGCGGCAACCCCGCCAAGCGCGCCCGCGCCATCGTGCAGGCCACGGCCAACTTCAACGACGCCAAGCTCATCGCCGAACTCTCTTGCGACCTGGGTGAGGCCATGGTGGGCATCAACGAGCAGGAAATCCAGCTCATCATGGAAGAGCGCGGCCGCTAGCGGCGCACCATTGCGGGGTTTCCTCCACGTTCAAACAGCCTTCGCGGCACAGCACGTTGGAGGAAACCCCGCAAACCTATTCATCCCGTCAAAGCTTTAAACTCCCAGATCACGCACTAGTAATCCCGCAGGCTCACCGATCTCGAATCCGGAGATTCATATGTCGCACGTTGTTGGCGTCTTGGCAGTACAAGGCGCGTTTATTGAGCATGAGCAGCGCTTGGTGGCGCTCGGGGCACAGTGCGTCGAGCTGCGTCAGGCCTCTGACCTCGAAAAGCCGTTTGACCGACTCGTCTTGCCCGGCGGAGAGAGCACCGCGCAGGCAAAAATGCTTCATGAGCTGGGAATGTTCGAGACGCTGCGCGCACGCATCACCGCTGGCATGCCGGTACTCGCCACCTGTGCAGGCCTCATCTTGCTAGCCGAGGAGCTCGAAAACGATTCCACCGTCCATTTCGGCACGCTTCCTGTCACGGTGAGGCGCAACGCCTATGGTCGCCAGCTCGGCAGCTTCCATGCGGAGGGTGCGCTGTTGAACGAACATGGAGTCACAGAGAGCACCCCTCTTCCCGCAACGTTTATCCGAGCGCCTCGCATCGTCGAGATTCGCGACGGCACGCATCCCCTCGTGACACTGTCGGACGGCACGGTTGCCGCCGTACGCTATGGCAACCAGCTTGCCTGCGCATTCCACCCCGAACTCGACCCCGACCCGCGCATCCACGATTTGTTCCTCGCCCTTTAAGCGCCACCTTGGCCGTTGCCGGCTGCGCATATTGCGAATCCAAGAAGAATACCCCCTTGCGCGCGTTCATGGGGCGCATGTTCGGGGATACTGCCTGCAAGGCCGAACGGTTCCGACCGCATCGGCTTTGCAGGCTTTTTCATTCGCGCACTTCGAGGCAAAGTGAGGACGCCGTATGGCAACATTCCAGGAACTGATGCGCATCGCCGAACTCACCGTCAAGGACAAGACCTCGAGCAAGCGCATGGGCGAGATACTCTCCATTCTCAAGAAACACGATGTCGGACATGGCATCAGTCCTGAAAAGGCCGTAGCCATCCTCGAGGATTTGGGGCCCACCTATGTCAAGATGGGCCAGATTGCTTCCAACCGAAGCGACCTTTTGCCCAAAGACTACTGCGAGGCTTTCGAGAAACTTCGCGCAAATGTTGCACCTATTCCTTTTGCTGAAGTCATCGAAATTCTCGAGCGCGCTTACAGCAAACCTTGGGACACCGTGTTTTCGTTCATTGAAGAAAAGCCCCTGGGTAGCGCCTCAATTGCCCAGGTATATAAGGCAACGCTTCTCGATGGGTCGAGCGTCGCCGTCAAGGTCAGAAGGCCCGGAATCGTCGACCAGATGGCTGAGGACATCATGCTTATGAAGCATGCGCTCGCCCTTGCCGCTTTCACGACCGACTCAAACGACAACATGGTCCTCACCGCAGAGGGCTTCGTCGCGGAAATTGAGCGAACGACCGCAAACGAGCTTGACTTTACTGTAGAGCTCAACAACCTCGTGCGCTTCTATAACGACATGGAACGCCAGGCAGGCGTCACAAGCCCGCTTCCTTATCCTCAGTTTACCTGCGACAACGTGCTTGTCATGGAATTCGTTGAGGGTGAGTCAATTGACAAGGCCGCCGTTGCCGATGAGGAGCGAGCATCCAAGCTTGGTGAACGCTTGGCTCAGAGCTACATCACACAGGTCGTGGACAACGGTTTCTTCCACGCCGACCCACATCCTGGCAACATCCTCGTCAAAGACAACCTGATTTGTTGGATTGACCTAGGCATGACCGGCTCGCTTACAAGCGGCGAGCGCGCCTTAGTGAACAGGGCGTTGGAGGCCTTGTCCACGCAGAACGTCTTCGACCTCAAGGAAGCGCTTCTCGGCCTTACCAAGGCAAAAGGCCCTATTGACCATGGCCGACTGATGGGACAAATCTCCACCCTGCTCAACCAATATGGAACAACCGACATGTCCGACCTCAATATCGGCACGGCACTTCTGGAGATCATCGAACTGCTGCGCTCGCAGAACCTCGTCATGACCCCCTCGGTGACCATGCTTGCCCGCGGCTTTGTCACACTCGAGGGCGTTCTCAGCCAGCTTGCGCCCAATGTTCAGATTCTCGATATCGTCTCGTCCCATGTAGCAGCGCAGCTTGGCAGCATGGACTCCATCCGCAAGCGAGTTCAGGAATTTGCAGGCGCCACCATGGACTCAGCCAACGCTGCTGCAAAACTGCCAAGACAACTTTCAAACACCCTCACCATGCTCAACCGAGGACAGGTGAAGATCAACGCCGACCTTCAACTGCCCGATGGGTTCATGCAACAGCTCCGCGACATCGTGGGTACCCTCTCGCTGTCTCTCCTGTCTGCGGGTCTCTTCATCGGCTCGAGTGTCCTGTGCATGACAAACCTTGAGCCGAAGTTCGGCGAGGTCCCCATACTCGGCGTGCTCGGATACCTGGGTGCCTTCGCATTGAGCGTGTACGTCCTCTCTCGAGCCAGGAGACGAAAGAAATAACGCCGGCTAGATAACGTGCCGGCTGTGGCCATACCGCACGCAATGGCAGTGCCCTTCACGTTGCAAAACCGAGGGGCACTGTCACTCGGGCCACCAAACGAGATGCCTGTCTGCCTGCTGTGGCAATCTGAAAGAGCCTGTGATAGCCACGACGGCTCGCGGACACACCAGTCCCCATCAAAGGCAGCAGCCTGGAACACGTAAAGCCGGAAGTCAACGTTGCGTTTTGCCGTCTTTAACCCATCATCCAGGCTGGCAGCAGCCTGGCACGCGCAAAGGCCGAGCGGCCCAGCCACGGCACACCCAGCCCCGGTTGCCGTCGCGGAGAAAGGCCGTAGGCGGGCGAACCCGTCCCCATAAACGCGAAAAGGCCCCGGAGGGCCTTTTGGTGACGCGGGCGCCCTGGGGGCCGCACAGCGCTTGAGGAATGATTCCCTTGAGAACGGTCGGGAGCGGAGGGGGCGTTGAACGTGTCCCGAAGGGCTCGGCCGATTAGTGGCGCCCGGC